>NZ_VVIP01000095.1 GCF_009650435.1 Foetidibacter luteolus | reverse complement strand
CTTTACTTTTTCTACCCATAAAGTGTTCCGCTGGAACACATAGGCTGCCTCTTGGATTACCGTTGGTTACTCGTTTAATTCAACCCTTTCAGGGTTGTTTGTGCAATTGATTTTTTACCACGGGTTTTACCCGTGGCTATTTTAATTTATGCTCTTCGGGCAAAGAAAACCTGGTGCTGCATCTCCATTTGTCAATTCATTTCCTAAAGCGGCAACTACGCCAACACAGAACTTTGAACTAACGAACATTGAACTTGGAACCAACGAACACTAAACAATCAAAACCTGCCGCACAATGCTGCGTAGCGAACAGGACGTACAAGAGTGCGACGCAAGTAAAGCCTAATAGTAGTACCTCCTGCCGGGCCCATAAAAATCCCCATAATACCCCTTCAGGGGCATGGGGCTGGGCATGGCGGCTACAGCCTGATATCCACCGCGTCAATCTTTGCTTTCAGTTCGCCGGCATCTATATCGCCATCTTCAGATTTTATTTTTAACTGCGCCTTTATGCTTTCTGATTCTACAGATGCATTGATCACACCGTCCACATCAATCAACAGGCTCACTTTCACTTTTCCCCTGGGATTGCCCAGCTCCAGCCTGCCACGCAACGTGCATTCATCCGGGTTGGTACTCTCGCCCTCATATACTTTTAAAACGGCATTTTCTTCGGCCATATAATCCTGCGAAAAACTCACGGGCAGGGGCGAATCTTTTTTTATCAGGTGTTCATTAACGGCGCGGGAACCCTGTATCAGTTCTATGCCGATGGATTTGGAGGTGACATCTGTAACACGCTGTTTGTTGCGGCCATACAGCGATGCACCCTGCGATATGGCGGTATCGTAATTAAACCCCGGCAGGTTGCGACGTATGCTTCTGCCAGACAGTTTTTCCAGCATCTTTGGTATCATAGGCATTCGCGATGAGCCACCGGCCAGTACAATTTCATCAACATCGTTCCAGCCAAGGCTGGCTTTTTCAAGGGTGTTGTGCAGTATGGCCCTGCAAAGGGTAAGCTTATCCAGGGAGCGTTCTTCAAAATAAAACAGGCCGTCATCGGTATCTTCCGCCAGCAGCATGTTAAGGTCGCTCTCTTCGGTGGCTTCCCGCTCTCTGTATAGGGTTATATTCGCTGTTTCGCCGCCTGCGCTGATGGTTACATTGGTTTCGGGTTGTTCTGTTAAATCAAACTTGGCTTCCAGCGCCATCTTTTGAATATCCCAGCCCATATCATCGGGTACTTCCTGTTTGGTTTGCTCTTCGTATTGGTTGTAGAGATAGCTTTCAATAATCGCGTCCCAGTCTTTGCCGCCTAACTGGTCGGCCCCGTCGGATGCGATCACTTTTGCTTCGCCATTGCCAACCTGAAGAATGGTAACATCAAAGGTTCCTCCACCCAGGTCGAACACCAGTATTTTTTGCGGCTTATTCAACTGAATGCCATACGTAAGCGCCGCGGCAGTAGGTTCGTTGATGATATTGATAATATTAAAGCCCGCTGCAAGCCCTGCCAGCCTGGTTTCGTGACGCTGTTTATCGCCAAAATAAGCCGGTACGGTAATAACCGCCGGGATGATTAATGACTGCAGGGAATCCTGCTGGGAAAGAAGCCCCTTTTTTTTAAAGAACTGGAAGGCCTCCATCTTCAGCTTTTTCAGGATGATGGCGGACAAGCCACAGGCCCCGTAATTGTAACCGTTAATGAGGTAGCGGTGGGCCATATCCCTGCCGATATCACGCTTAACGAACTCGTAAATGGGTGAGTTAGCCTGCAGTTTGCGGTCGTTGGCTTTTTTGCCAACATAGGCCAGCTTACCATCAAACCACACAACCGATGGGGTGGTGGGCTGACCTTCGCTGTTATTGATAACAATGGGCAAACCGTTTTCATCAATATAACTCATGCAGGAAAACGTGGTGCCCAGGTCTATGCCTACGTGTGGAATCATTTCATTTTACTGCTTAAGATATCCAGCAAATATTTTACTTCCATAATAAAAACGGGCTCTACAATCCTGGCATCGGGTTTTAGCTTTGCCATTGCCGCTATATCATTCTTTACCCTTTGCTTTATGGCCAGTTTTTCTTCCAGCGACAGGTTGATTTGAGAGCCTTCCGGGAACAGCCCGATGATTTTACCCACCTGGTTGATGAGGTAAAGAAAACGTTCAAGCTGGGTTAATTCTGTGCCCGTAAAACGGGATGTATTTCCGCTGAACAGTGTTTCTTTGGTTACCACATCGTAGTGCTCAAATACTTCATTGCTAACGTTTATCCGCTCTCCCATGATGAGGCCTTCCAACATTTCCCTGTCTGATTTTTCTTCATCAATCAGCAACAGGTCCATCATGTCGGCGCCGCTGTCTTTTTCATCATCATCATCGGCCATGTTCATTACAACTATGCCGCCGGAAGCTTCATCCTTATGGCCTGGAGATTGTATCTGGCCAAGCAGCTTAGGCTTAAACGCTTTATGCCCGATACTTTTATCCATAATGGTATTCAGGAAAATACCGTTCAGTAACTTCGAAGCGATACCATCCTTTTCGTACCGGCCATAATCAATCCAGTTGATAAACTTGGCCGCGTTGCCACCCCAGTGCAGCATTATGCCATTTTCTTTAATGCGGTCCGCAAGTTCGCCATCCAGGAAGCCGTCCAAAGCCAGGCAAAGGTGAGCGGCGTAGAAAGACAGTGCCCCAAATTCAATGGCCAGTATGCGGCGCAGCCAGGCAATATCCTTATTGTTGGCATTGTTACTTAACCTGCCTGCAATGCTTTTTTCTTCCTGCCGCAGGATAAAATTGAGCCGCGAAGAAAAGAGCAGGTCATTTGTCCTTACTTCATTTAGCACTGCTGCTGCTTCTTCAGACAGGAGAATATCTCTAACCCTGGAATTGTTCTTTATGAGCTTGGCTATCTGCTTGCCGGCCAACAGCACCGATGCATCCAGCCGTATTTTGCTGCCAAACCAAATGCTGTAGTCGGATGTGCCGCCGCCTACATCAATACATACAGAGCCGTCCTCTTTATTCGCAAGGCTAACGCCGTCCTTAATAATATGTTCGCTCGAAAAATATTCTCCTGCAGAGATACCTTCTGTGGTAAACCTGGGTTTCACGCTTACCATCAACTTGCCGTTCTTCCGGGTGCGGACGATATAGTTGTCGCCCACTTCGTCAAACTTTTGTGCATCTACATAAATAAACTGCCCGTTGGCAATAGGCGATTCTTTCTGGTCTGACGATGCCTTATGGAAAAAACCTTCCAGGGTATGTTGCCACCCGTTTTTGTATGCCGTCACCCGGTCAGCGGTAAACGATTTGGGATAGGAGCACCTGAATTCAATTTTGGCTACCCGCTCCTGCACCAGGTCAACTATCAACAGGAATATCAGCGAACGCAGAAACGAATGCAGTTTTAAATCATCGTCGTCCCATTTAATATCCGTATAAACATTATCGGGGTAACGGCTTTCGTATGGAAAGTAAATAAACTGATCTAACAGAATGTCTTCTGTAACACCGGCCCTGAATATGCGCAGCGCTGTGGGAATGGGGAGTTGCTGGTTTGCTTCCGGTACAAAAAACAGCCTGGTATTTTCATTTCTTTTATCAGCCGGTGCTTTAAAAACAGAGCGTAAATACTTGGAAAAAGAAAAGTGCCAGCGTTCCGCATTTTCATTGCTGTACCTGAAGATGTTGGTATTGGACGTGCCGAAGTCTATGCCTACCCAGCAACTGCCATTAAAGGGCTTGCCTTCCACATCCCTGTCTTTGTTCAGCAAAACCAGGCCGTAACTGCCATCAATGCCTTTGGGCTTTAGTTCAATTGCTTCAGGAAATGAATTGTAACCGGCAATCTTTACAATTTCAGCCTTATTGCTGGATGTATTGGTTTCAAATTTTTGTTCTTTGCGGGTAATGGCAACCGTTGCTTCGTAATTTACCGGGTGCATCACAAAGTTGTCTGTATCAGAACAGAGCATAAAATACTGGCACCAGAAATCGCCCAGGTAATTGGGGAAAATTTCCAGCACGGGAACTTCTGTTTCCTTAATAACACCCTCGTTTAAAGTAGCATCAGCGCCCTTAAGGCGATAGGTTCTTTTTACTTCCACCTGCTGGTTGGTAACCAGCGGCAGAGAGAAGCTGAAAACCACCAGGCCTTCCTTTTCATTGGAAAACTTCGGCTTCAGTATTTCCTTTATTTCCACCGGTGAAAAGAACTGCAGTATTTCTTTTTTAAATGGCAATATATAATCACCATCGCCCGGGTTCAGGAAGCTTTCGCTGCTGTTGAGTATATCACCGCTCCTTGCTTTAAGCAGGGTAGGGGTTAGGAAATATAGTTCCGGCCTTACCCAAACGGCTTTGTAGTGGTCAAGGATTATATTGTTAATGTGATTACCGGATGGCTTGCTGAAGAACTTTTCAAAAGTAAGATGTGTGATACCCAGTTCAGCAGGCCTTGTTTCATCCCATAAAACTTTGTTCTGCGCAAGTTGCCGTTCGTCTATAATGACTATTTCTTTATAGGGCGAATGGTTGCGGGCCGTTTTAAGTGCATATTCTGATTTATATCCTCCATCGCCGCTGTCTGCTTTAACCAGCGGTTTCAGCAGTGACTTGTATATCTCGTATTTGCTTAAGAAAGGCGCCGGCTTTAACAATTCTACCGGCTCTTCAGATGGCTTAACCCTGGGTATTTCTATCAGTGTAGAGGCGTCAATACCCATCTCTTTTTTTATCTCAGTAAGCCATTCGTCCAGCAACTTGTTTAGGTCACCCACATACTTATGGTCGCCGGATTTATCGATACTGGTAAGTGCAAACTGGTTAAACTGCCTGATAAAAGATTCCAGCCATTCACCCACGTAGTCTAGCCCTTCTGTAAGGGCAGGCGGTTTAAGAAAACCGTTTTCATCTTTGAGGGAGAACGTAACATCCTTTAGTACCCTATTATAATCCGCTGAAGTATACACCAATGTGGCAGGCGAGAAAGCGCCCAGCGGTATATCGCCAAACTTGATGATGAGTATATCTGTCCAGGAATATTCAACGCCGTTCTTTTGAAGCTGGATATTTTTAGGGGCCAGGTTGATGAGTGCCTTGCTGAATTTTTCATCGTTCAGGGCAACGGGTGTAATGGTTAAGCCGCCAAGGTCTGGCTTTACCTTATGCAAAGCCAGCAGGCTTAACAGGCCCCGCCATTCTTGTACCACGCGTTTGCGCAGGGGGTGTTTGTCTGAGCGTATAGCACCCAAAAAAGTAAGCGGCCTTGCGTATATATCCGGTATGGAAGAAACCCCTCTTGTATGCGCCGTTTCATCAAGTTCAATCCCATCGCTTATTGCCAATACTACTTTTTTCTGCTTGTCTTCCCAAACGGCATTCGATACCGGCTCATCAATATTAGCGCCGGAGAATATCTTGGGAAGGTATAAATGTTTCTTTGGCATCTTGGTTAATTAATTACCAGGTTTACTTCGTTGAATTTTCTTGAGGCCCTGTAAAAGATGTTTAAAAACCTGCTCCCGGCGGTCATGGATTCTTCGTCCACCACAGATTCTTCCAGCCCCAGCTTTTTGAACACGTAAAAATCCTTTCTGTTAGACCTGTCTTTCAATATTTCGCCGATGTTAGCCACAAATTCCTGCGGGTCTGTTAATTTAAGTTTGCCTTTGTGGGTAAGCTCGCCATTGAGTATTTTACTTTTGTCAACGAGTTGTATTTTCTCGTTCGCATCCATAGCGCAGGCCCAAAAAAGAAAATCGTTCAGGTATTCATCCGCAAGCTGGTACAAAGTGTTGTTTTCTTCATGCCGCGGGTTGTACATTTTATTGTCTTCCTTAAACTCCTTATTAAAATTGTCGCCATACCACGCTTCGGCCCTTACGTCTTTGTGAGATTTTTCGAGTATGCTTTTGCCATAAGACAAAAAAGTATAAGCAAAAAGTGTAAAGTCCGCCAGCTTTTCCTTCAGCGCTTTTCTTTCCTCCTGCAGGTTACTGCTGTTACGCGTTATGGGTATCATATCCCAACTTATGCGGTCATCTTCGCGGCAGGAAATGAAGAATTTTTTGTCCGGCACATCGTCTATGGAAGGCTGTCCAAAAAAGTCAAAGGAGGCCAGGGCAGAAACTAACTCAACATAATGCGGAAGGTTGTCCTGTGTGGAGCTGCCGGTGCTGAATTCGCCTACCTTTTGCGCCAGTGAATCGCCGATAAAATAATATTGATCAAAGCCCAGTTCCTTATCGTTGTAGTATTGCAAAGCTGCCTTGGTTGCAATAGGAAAATCGTTGGGTGTTACAAACATGGGTTCGGTATTGTTAGAATCTACCGAAAAACTAAAATAAGGCAACACCAATGCGCCGCCGAGCAGCACCTTGCTTTTATCAGCGGTAAGTTTGGCCTGCATCTTTTCATTAAACTTGATCAGTTGCCTTGAACCAAGGGTGGGAAACCCGGCAGCGCCGGTACCACCAAAAATGGAACCCACCAAAAACACCCGCAGGTCATTGGCATGCAGCGATCCGATATTGTCCCACAACAACTTGAACGGATATTCATCCATAGGTGGGTCTGCCATTACAACGGCCCCGATGGAAGGATGGCCCCGGAACCCTTTATTAAGCGATGTCTCCAACTCTTTTTCTGTAAACAAGATATTCGCCAGGTTTGCCAGGCTGGGATCGTTCTTTTTAAGGTTATCGTAGTTGATAAACTTGCCGAGCGTATAGTCTTTCTCTTCAAAAATATTCCATACAAAAGGTTCATCGCCTGGCGGTATAATAATCTCCGTCCTGAATGCCGGGTTATCCTTTTTTGCCCGCTGGTAAAGTTTTCGCAGTTCCGTATAACGTTTTATCAGCGATTTTGTGCGTGTCAGGTTACCGTTCCCCTCATCAGGGTCAATAATAAAAATATTCAACTGGTCAGGGCCTAAACCTGCGGCGCACAAATGCACCACCGATTCTATTACACGGGAACCTGTTCCTCCTATCCCTATCAAAACATTTTTTGGCATCTGTAATTATTTTCCTAGTGGAATAAACTTCACCGTACGCGGCGACATTAAGAAGGTGCATATCCAAAACAGTATAAACGTCAGTACCGCAAGCAAGGCAAAATAGATGGCATACCATTTGGCTTCAATACCCTGAGACATATTCATCAGAACAATTGCCACTGTAAGCACCACGCAAAGGATAATCTGTAATACAAACAGCATCCACCATTTTTTTTTGGCCGCGCCAAGGTTGTTGGATACTTTGTTCATATTGCCGTAATAATACCAGTAACAACAGCTAATAATACTAAGCAGTGCGCCCACACCAAAAATCAGCCGAAGCTCACCAGCCAGGTCAGCCGGGTCTTTTTCTGCCAGGTTGGGGTTCTCTGTAAGGTATGTTCCCATCATTATGGCGAAAGCTATCCATAATATAGCTCCCAGGGCGATGGTAAGCAGGTAATTAACGGGGCTCTTGTTCATTGGTTGAGGTTTGTTTTTTATGGTTGTGATGTTAAATGTCTCTGCCTGCAGAACTTGTCCGGAATGTGTTACTTCTTCCGCACGTTAATATAAAACTTGGCAAGTTTTGGCTGGCCGTAAGTAATATGGTTAACGGAGATATCAGTTAATAATTTTTCCAGGTTAAGTGTTTTGTTTTCATTTTGTCCCTGCGCAAAAACTTCGGCATTGGTTTCTTTTATCCATTTGGGCATAACGGGTGTTACTGTATTGTCAAAAGCCAGGTAAACAAGGTAAGAATAATTGCCCGCATCTCCGGTGTTGGTAAGCTTTATATCTGCTTTGTAGGTATTCCCCTCCATTCTTACATTTTGAAAGCTTAATTTGTCATCAGCCGGTATGGAGTCTTTCAAGCCAGTCGTTTTCATAAAAACAACTGGCTTGATATTTTTCTCAGTAAAAGGAAAAACGTAAGGATTGGTACTTAAGGTTACAGCCAGGTTAAACGAAGCTTCGCTGGCATCTTTGGCCATAGTAAAGTTGGCAATATTGCCATAATCTTTCCATTCTTTCTTAAGGCTTTGTACGTTAAAGCCTTTGCTTTTGGGGTTTTTGGTTACCGTTACCTCATAGCTTTCTGTAGGCTTATTGGTAACCAGCAAAATTTGTGAAGGCTTAATGTAAGGCTTGTTCCTGAATGTCTGGATAAACAGCTTGATGTTTTGCTTGTCTCCAAATACAATCATGTACACAGGCCTGGTGCCCTTTACCGTAACGGGCGGCTGCACATCTGCTACAATACCGTTGAAATTACTTTCCAGCCCTATAATGCCAGCC
Organism: Foetidibacter luteolus; assembly: GCF_009650435.1. Classification (GTDB taxonomy): domain Bacteria; phylum Bacteroidota; class Bacteroidia; order Chitinophagales; family Chitinophagaceae; genus Foetidibacter; species Foetidibacter luteolus. Next base: position 105,268 of record NZ_VVIP01000095.1, on the reverse strand, counting down.
TCTACAGATTTTTGAAAACACTGGGTTTTAACAGCGTTCACTACCAGGTTTACATCGTTGTTGTTGTAAAAAAGGTCGGTTATTAAGATGCTTACCCTTTTGGGGTTTGTATTCTTTACAGCTTCGTCGAAATTGGTTTGTGTACTAAGGGTGGGGTCGGAGTAGATGTCAACGGAAGTTTTACCCATTACAAATTCACTGCGGGTAATGTTTTTAACGCTCCTGCCGAACTTAAAGAACTGTATGTCTGTGTTTTTCCAGATGTTCTGGCAGGTAGCTTCAATATCATCCAGCAGTTTGCTGAATGCTGTGGGGGAAGCCGATACAAACCCTTTCATAGAAGTAGTAACATCCAGGTAAACATCTACGCTTATCTTCTCAGTGTTAGAGCTGGCGGTGCCGGTTATCTCGCTTTTACTGAAGTTCCAGTTAATATCAGGCTGCTTGGTCTCGCAGGAAACAAACGATAGCAAACACAGTAAGGCAGCGATTATTTTCAAAGGTTTGATCATCTATTACAGCTTTAGAGGAATTTTTTTTTAAAATAGATAAAATTTTTTAAAAACACATATATCCTTCTATTTTAATTACAACCGGTTATTTAGCACCGGTTCCGCCAAACAGAACAAGCGTGGTATCCAAATGAAATTTTGCCAGCGAATCACCGTAAACGTGGGGCAGAATAACAGCAGGATTTGGGGGTGTCCCCAAGCTACGCAAGGGGCCGGGCTTTCCGCTCATACTCCGGCACAAAAGCCCTGCTGCGATGGCTTCACCGGGGTAACCGCTTCAATCCCTCACCCGGCAGCCCGATGCCGGTTACCAGTTACCAGTTGCTGGTTGCCGGTCTGTTGATGGCTCAGATGACGCTATTGTTTTGAAGATGATGTTGGGGAAAAATGTTCAAAAGTTCCGATGCCGGTTAGAGGATTGCAGAATAGGGTTGCCGGGCGCTTTGCCTAAGCATCAAACATTGAACAACCGCACAGAACAACAAAGCCTGTAGAGGCGGGATGTTAGTAGGTAAGGAAAACCCTATGTAAAGGGACCGCCGTAGGTGCGATACGTTTTTCATGGGTTTGGAAAGATACCGGTTGCGGGCTTGCAGGTTGCTGGTGCCTGATGATTTGCTTCGTTAATGAAGCGCAAGAGAAATCCAATGCTTGTTTCGAACATTAAACTTTGAACAAAAGAACTTTTAACAAACGAACATTGAACAAACGAACATTGAACATTAAACAAACATTCAACAGTAAAACTGGCCAACGCCTGTTTATCATTTTGGTTATACCTTAGCGCCTTATTTTGCAATTATCAGCGGCGTTACCAGTCCGCAAGGCAAGGCATGGCTATTGAAAGCACCGGAAAGTTCAAAAGCTAAAATCATCAATAATGGCACAGGAAAAAATTCTTTGCATTGATATCGGCGGTTCTAACATAAAAGCTACAGTATTAAACAGTTCGGGCGCCATGCTGGAGCCTTACGTAAAAAAGCCCACCCCGGCTAAATCAACACCAGAAAATGTATTGGCTGTTATAAAAGATCTGGCGGCAGGTTTTGCTGAATATCATAAAGTAAGTGTGGGTTTTCCCGGTTATGTAAAGAACAACACGGTTATTACAGCGCCTAACCTGGGTACCAAAAGCTGGACAGGGTTTGCACTGGCCAAAAAAATTACAGGCTTGCTTAAAAAGCCCTGCCATGTGCTTAATGATGCCGATATGCAGGGGCTGGGCATTGCCAAAGGAAAGGGGCTTGAAATGGTAGTAACACTGGGCACAGGTTTTGGCACGGCTATTTTAATGGATGGCAAACTTTTGCCACACATGGAGCTGGCACATTTTACCATAGAAAAAGAATATGACCTGGATAAATATATCGGCGAAGCGGCATTGTTGAAACTCGGCGTTCGCAAGTGGAACAAAAGGGTGGCCAAACTGGTAAGTATGCTGAAAACCGTTTTTAATTATGACCACCTGTATATTGGCGGCGGCAATGCCAACGAAATTAATTTTAAGTTGGATGCCAATATAACCATCGTTAATAACAAGGATGGCATAAAAGGCGGGGCAAGGGTTTGGAGGTAAGCTTGTAGGCTAACATACAGGTTGTTGTTGCAGCGGGGCTACAGCCGCCCATTGAACCGAAAGATGAACGGATTGCGACGCAACGAAGATTCCCATGAAAGGCCGAAGCTGGTATTAAAAATTATCGGGGCCTTCATAGAGGCAAAATAAATAACTGTTAGCGAAATAAATACCGCGGCCCATATCATAAACCCTTATGCGCAAGCATATATCCTGCCCGTTGATAACCGCGGGTTGTTTGCATTTTTTGTCACGTTCTTACGTATTTGCCTGTCATTAAACAGAATAGATTATTATGGATAACAGCCAGGTAACCTTCCGTTTTTTAAGTGAGCCTTCAGACGTAAACTTTGGCGGCAAAGTGCATGGCGGCGCCGTTATGAAATGGATTGACCAGGCCGCCTATACCTGCGCCGTTAACTGGAGCAGCCAGTATTGCGTAACCGTTTATGTGGGTGGCATTCGTTTTGTAAACCCCATACTTATCGGGGATATGGTGGAGATAACGGCTAAAATTATTTACACCGGGCGATCCAGCATGCATATTGCGGTAGATATTAAAGCGGTTAACCCCAAAACAAAAAAAGAAACAAAAGCCACGCACTGCATTATTGTATTTGCGGCGGTAGACGATAGCGGCAAAACGGTGCCGGTGCCGGAATGGCAGCCGCGTACCGAAGAAGAAAAAGCCATGCAGCAATACGCGGTAAGGCTGGCTGATATGCGCAAGCAGATTAGCGATGAAATGAAAAATTATTTTACAGAGTAAAACAACATTGTATGAAGGTAGTAGTAGTGGGTGGAGGCTTTGCAGGCATAAACCTGGCAAAGTCCCTGGCAGGCAATACAGATATAGAGGTAGTGCTGGTGGATAAAAACAATTATCATTTTTTTCCGCCGCTTATATACCAGGTATCCACGGCGTTTATAGAGCCGTCTAACATCAGTTACCCATTCCGCAGAATGTTCCAGCACAAGCATAACCTGCGTTTTTATATGGGCCGGCTTAAAAGCATTGTACCTGCCGAAAATAAAATAATCACTGCGTCGGGCGAGCTTACCTACGATTACCTTGTGCTGTGCATGGGTACCGAAACCAATTATTTTGGTATGGAGAATGTTAAGAAAAACGCCCTGCCCATGAAAACCATTGATGATGCGCTTAACCTGCGCAACCACATTCTTTTAAACGTAGAAAAAGCCATACGCACCAACGACCCTGTTGAAAAATACAAACACCTGAATATTGTAATCGCCGGCGGCGGACCTACCGGTGTGGAAATATCGGGCATGCTGGCCGAAATGGCCCGCAACATTGTAAGCAAAGATTACCCCGAAATTAAGGCCGGTAACATACGCACGTTGTACCTGGTAGATGCCGGCCATGCCCTGCTGGGGCCTATGAGCAAAAAGGCGCAGGACGAAGCCTACCGCGTACTGCACAACCTGGGTGTGCAAATAAAACTGGGCAGCCCTGTTAAAGATTATAAAGACGATACCGTGTACCTGGCCAATGGCGAAACCATACCATCCCATACACTTATATGGGCTTCCGGCGTAATAGCCCGGGAGGCGCCGGGCCTGCCCGCCGAAGTTATTGGCCGCGGCCGGCGTATTATGGTAGATGAATACAACAGGGTGCAGGGCATACCCAACATATTCGCCATTGGTGATATATGCCTGCAAACAACGGACAAAAATTTTCCAGGCGGGCACCCGCAACTGGCACAGGTGGCCATACAGCAGGGCAAACTGGTGGCCAAAAACCTGGTAAGCCTGCATGCAGGCAAGCCGCTTAAAGCCTTTAGCTACAACAACAAAGGCAGCATGGCCATCATATCAAAATTTAAGGCGGTGGTAGATTTGCCCAAAGGCTTTTTTAAAGGGTTTGCCGCATGGCTGGTATGGCTGTTTATACACCTTATACCCATTGCCGGTTACCGCAACAAGGCCAAACTGGCTTACAACTGGTTCTGGAGCTTTATTACCAACGACCCCACTTTGCGCCTCATCATAAGGCCTAAAAAGAAGGCCGTAGCTGGTGTTTCTGAGCAGGTGGAAAAAACAAAATCGCCAGCGGCAGCGCCTGTGGCGCAGGGTTAGCCGGCACTGTTAAAAACTAAGAATTTTTATGGGCCCGGCAGGAGGAACAAGCATGGGGCATCGTTGCGTCGCACTCTTGTACGGCTGGATTCGCTATGCGGCTTTGCCCGCATGGTAGTGTATATCGAATGTAAAGGGCGTATATGCTTCTTTACAATGGTGGATAAAAGAATGACAGTGAGCGGTGATTAGCCACTATATTAACGCTTTGTATGATGCAAAAATTTGCAGGCCAAATTCATTGAAGAGAGGAGAACCCGTATGGCTGTTAATGTATGATGAGATTTATTCAATGAATTAAAGTTATTGTACCCTTCAGTGTTTGCTGTTGCCCTTTCTCATCTTTAAAAGTACAGGTATATATATACACACCTGTGGGTTGTGTGTTGCCCTGGTACCTTCCGTCCCATTTTCTGTCTTTATCCTTGCTCTCAAATATGGGTTGCCCGTATCTGTTATAAACAAAAAAATGAAAATCAGTTACCGGACATCCATGTTCAACCGGGCCAATATAATCGTTGAGCCCATCGCCATTTGGAGTAAACGCGGTGGGAATGGCCATGCAATTTTGCCCGCTATTGCAAGCCTTTAAACTAAAAAACGCCGAATCGGTTAAAACACAATTATTAAAATCGGTAATTGTAACTGGTACCCAATTATTTCCTGTGGCTTTTGTTGTATACAAATGCCGGTTATTTTGGTTGCCGGGCCACAAAACATGTTTTATCGCTGCGCTATCATTATAAACAAGGCGGAAGGTAATGCTCTCGCCGTAACATACGCTTGTGTCTTTTGGCGAGATAGAAAATTGCGGCGATGGTATATAAGCAATATAAAACGAATCATACAGCATACAGCCATAATTGTCCTCCACTGTTATCTGGTGGCCGCCAGGTAATATGTCATCAAAAGAAGTAACGGATTGTTTTGGCCCATTGTCCAGAGAATAAAAATATGGTTTGGTCCCTCCAATTACTGAATCTAACTCCAAGTAGCCTTTTTGCTTGCCGCAGACAGCATCACCCGGTTGGAAGAACATGTGATTGGGACCAGGAATATTTTCTACAGTAAAAATTCGGTGAAGAAAACAGTTCTTGCTGTCTTTTACGTATACAGGATATTCACCTTGCGAAAGATTCGAGGCATTTAACTGGGTAGTATAAGTGTTGCCATCTGTTGAAAAAAGATAAGGCGCAACACCTCCATATACATTCTCTACTTCAATTCTGCCTAAAGAAGACATGCAGTGATCCGGGGAAAGAATTACAGATAAGGAATCTGGGCCAGGCGACACCGCCACAGCTAAACTATCAGAATAGGTACAACCAGCGGAATCCTGAACAGTTACTTTATAGCGGCCGGGTTCAAGGTTTGTAAAATGCGTGTTTTGGTCAAAAGTGCTGTTATTGATTGCTGCGGTAACAGGAAATGTACCGCCGATAATACTATCTATCAGTATAGCTCCGTCATTGCTGTTGCAACCTGCAGGTTCAATAGAAGATATGATTTTTGAAGGGCCTTTAATATGTGATATCAGTACAGTATCTTTAGCGATACACCCACCAGCATCTTTCACCGTAACAACATAAGAACCGGAATCAAGACCTGTAAAATCCGGCTTGTTTAAGAAATCTATATCATTAATAGCGTAAAGGTAGGGTGAGGTGCCACCTGTGATTCCACTTATTTTTATAAAGGCGTCTTTTTTGTCGCAATGTGCATTAGCTACATTTGTTGTAAACGAGGTAATAGATCCAGCCGGCTTAGGAATACTGATATGCAAAACCTTAGATTGGTGTGCCGCATCGGTAATTGTTACATCATATTCGCCAACACAAAGATTTAAGATTGCCGCCGTGCTGTCTCCATTACTCCATGTGTAAGTATAAGGGGGGATGCCGCATGTTACTGTAATTTCTGCTTTATTGCTGCATTCGCAACCTTCCGATAGCGAAAGTTTTGCATCTGCTGCAATGCCCCCATATTTCAGCTTCATGAGGAAAGGCGTATAACTCCAGTTATATCCCTCCTGGTAATAAGCGTCATTTCCCGGATTTTTAAGTGAGGGAATAAGATATTGCGGATCTGGACCGGGATTCTCAATTTCCTTGAACAAATAAATGAGATTTCCATTTTTATCGGCACAAAAGCTGCTGTTCCAATAAGTAAGGCCTGGCCAGTCAGCCAGAGAACCATACATTAAGTTGCCATCAGTGGAATAGCTTATAAATAAAGGCCCAGTTGAACTATAGTATTTAAAAGGTGATTGTCCATTAAAAAAGAAGGTGCCTTGACAAAAGCTGTTTTTTGTGGGGAAATTGTCATACAAATCATTCATTATTCCAAGCAAGTGAATCATATTGTTGTGTGGGTCAAATACCATGTCCTCTATGCCGTATCCATGGCTATTATTGTATTGCCTTGTCCATGCCTGACTTGTGTTGGCTTTAAACTTTATCAACTCGCCCCTGCCATGCGATATATAAATGCTTCCGCTGTCATCTGTCACCATATCCGAGAAACCATTTCGTATCGGCAGCAGTGTGCCCCATATCAACTGGCGGGCTGACGTAAATTTCATAACACCTGCACCACTTGCAACATCATTATAGTAACCACCTGCATCTTTTAAAGGCATATCTGTGGAAGCCTGTGCTGTGCCTAAATAAACCGTTCCTTTTTTATCAACAGCAATCCTGTTACGAAACGAATTGCCAGTTCCCTTTATATAGGTTGACCAAGTCAGATTGCAGGAAGAATCGAAAGCCGATAAAAATGTAACTACTGGAGAACCAGGATTGTTTTGAAAGTAACTGCCGTTGCCAGCATCAACAAGGGGCAATTGCAAGTAACCAGTGTAGCCTGTTATATAAAAACCGCCTTTAGAGTCTGCTGCCATATCCTGTACATTGAGGCCTTCTGCAAAAAAGGTTGACCATGTTAGTTTTCCATCCTTATCAAACCTGCTTAAAAAGCTACTTGAAGGCTTGTTATTAAAGTATCCCCCTCTATCTTTTAAAGGTATATCTGAGTATAAGACACTAAATTCAGAAAGGATATCACCTGCAACAGAAATGTTACCAAAATTATCAATCGCCAATTGTTTTCCTGCTGTCCACCCATTACCTGCGAAATATGTTGACCAAAGCATTTGGCCAGATGGACTGAATTTAGTTAAGATCATAGCGCCACCTGTTACAGTAGAAAAATCTTGGACCCAAGCTCCGTTTCCCGGATCTGCTGTGGGAAATGGAACTTTTACTTCTGCCGAAAGAAGAGTTACAATATTAGATTGAGGATCCGTTTCTATATCAGCGCCAAGAATGGATTGCGACTCAAGATCCGGTTGCAGGGACTTTAGGTATGTTCCCCAATAAACCTCCGGATCTATGATATAGGCTTCAGGCAGCGTACTTCCAGCTACGTAGCTAAGTAAATTACCTGAAAGCTTATAACTAATATCTACTTTACGGTGGTCGGAAGATGCATAGGAAACTGGCGGCAATTCCCTGAACGTACCTATTTTTGATTTCCCTGCCACAGAGCCATCTTTTGCTATTTCAAGTGATACATTAGAAGAGTAACGTAGTTAATATCACGGATATCGCCACCCTTGCGCACAATGAAACTGTATTTCAGTCGCGTTAGACCAGTATCACCGTTAGTAATTTGTAGCACCCAGTCAATGGAAGGATATACATTTTTAAATATCAATTCTTCCTGTGCAAACAAGGCTTCTTTATTCTTGTCGGGGGTATAGTAATGATAGGCAGTATTATTGTTCTCTGTTTTTCTTGTTTCAATTTTGTCTTTATCTATTTTAGCATTTACAAGTACTACATCAACCCTTTCCAGATCATATACTAATGTGTCCGCATAAAGGTTGTTTTTATGGATTCCTGATGCAGTCAGGCCTTTGTTTTTTAACCGGTAATTCAAATAAGATATACCCTTTTCTGATACAAAAATGCCACAATGGCCTATATATGTACCATATAAGATATCGGTTACCGGCTTACTTTCAAGATTTGTAAACTGGCCGGCATTAGCTATAAATCCATATGTTTCCCGGTTTGCATCCTTTAAAACTGAAGGCGCAATCTTGGTTGATTGGGCTACCAATAAATGGCAGTAGAAAGCAAAAAAGAGTAAAAAAAAGGGTTTGTGCATACTTGGTTTGTGGGATTGGACTACTAATTGGGCTGAAAATAATAAAGAATAGGTCGTGTTAAAAGTTTTTGTTTCCTGTTTAGCGGAATTTAATTCATTCTCTCCAGGCTTTAAAGTTTTTACTGGCTGGGAATAAAAAATTAATTTCTGCGGATATTATCCGTCTACTGGTTTTCCTCCATCTCTTCCCGTATTTCGTCGCTTACCGTTATTAGTAGTTTGTCTATACGGTGGTTGTCCATATCAATAATTTCGAAGGTAAAGCCACGCCAGGTAAATTTATCGCCGGTGGCGGGTATGCGTTCCAGCGTATGCAGTATAAAACCGGCAAGGGTGTCAAAATCATGTTCGCCTTCGTTCATCCATTCCGTTTTTTCAAAACGGGTTAGAAAGTCGTAAAAAGGTATCTGTGCATCTACAAGGTAGCTGCCATCTTCTCGTTCCACTATTTCGTAATCGTCGTCGTTAAGCTGCGGTATATCGCCTACTATGGCTTCCACAATGTCGTTAATGGTAATAATGCCTTCCAGGGAGCCGTACTCGTTAACAATAAAGGCAAAATGTTTTTTGGTTATTTTAAACTGCTCAAGCAACTGGTAGGCGGAATTGTTTTCCGGTACATATACGGCGGGCTGCAACAGGTCTTTCATCATGGTATTGCCGCTGGCGGTAAAAAGGTTTTTAAGCAAAACCACGCCTTTAATATTGTCAATATTACCCTCGCAAACCGGGTACACCGAAAAAGCGATGGTTTCCGCTGATTCTTTTACATCATCGACGGTAGCTTCGCTGTCAAACCAAACTATATCCTTGCGGTGCGTCATTAACGATGTAATGTTCCTGTCTCCCAGGTGAAACACCCGCTCAATAATTTCCTGCTCAGCTTCTTCAATAGCACCCTGCTCGGTTCCCTCGCTGATGATGGCTTTAATTTCTTCTTCCGTTACCTGGCTTTCGTTGCTTTTTATGTTGAAAATCTTAACAAGAAAGTTGGACGATTTGCTTAACAGCCAGATAAAGGGATAGGTAATGTAAGTAACTATCCGCATTGGCCCTGCCAGCCGCTTGGCAATGCTTTCCGGGTTACTCAAGCCAATGCGCTTGGGCACCAGTTCGCCTATAACCAACGAGAAATAGGTAATGATAATTACAATGATGGCGGTGGAAAGCCCGCTGCTGTATTTGCGTAAAGAATCATATTTGTTGAAGATAACTACCAGGTCGTCCTTAAGGTTTTCACCAGAAAATATACCTGTTAAAATACCGATGAGGGTTATGCCGATTTGTACGGTAGAAAGGAATGTATCCGGGTTATTGGCAAGTGCCAGTGCATCTCTTGCATTGCTGTCTCCCTTATTTGCCTGCGCTTCCAGCCTTGCCTTTCTTGCCGAGACCAACGCAATCTCAGCCATGGAAAATATGCCGTTGAGTAAAATTAATCCGAAGATTATAAAAATTTCTGCCATAGAATGTTGTAAAACTAAGGAATCTCAGCCTTATGGAAGGGCTATTAAGTTTAACCAGCAAAAACAATTCCTTAATTTTTCCAGCAGCTATAATAAGTGGAAGCCTGGGAAAGTGCCAGCCTCAGGGTTACAAAGAAAGTAACGTAGGAGTCCTTTTTGTTTCCGTCACGGTCGGCCCGGTCAATGCCCGGCCTAACCTTCTCCGGCGTTTTTGAACGGGAGTACAGGGCTTTTGCCAAAGCCGCCTGCGATGCCGGCAGGTATTTGTTGAAGAGGGCAGGGTCAATATAAGTAGTGGCTACATCGTCAATGTAATCCGTTCCTGTATGCCTAAAGATAAAACCGCCCAATAAAGACATGTTGGGGTTTACCTTGTAAAGCAAACCTGCTGTTACAGGAAAATAAACCTGGGTAAGTTTGTATTCTTTTCTGTCCGGGTATTCACTAAAGCCCTGGCCTTCAAGCCGCAGTGGTTTTAATTCCACCCACCGGCCATTGTACAGGGTTTTGGGGTTAAAATGAAACATGCCCACGCCTAAGCCAAAATAAGGTGTTATCCTGCGGGCCAGCCCGGTATTGCTGATGGCCGGCAAAATATAAAATTCCGCACCTATATAGCCTTCCAGTATAGACGATTTAAAGCTGAGGTTGCGGTTATAGCGCCATCTTTCCGCACCGTTAATGTTGCGTACAATGCTATCTGCACCGGTAACCTGGGTGTAATTAATGCCGGCTGTAATGGCGTACCAGCGGGCAGGATAATAGTTAAGGGAAATACCAGCAAAGGGCCTTACCGTTTTAAGGGTATAATCTTTTATAAAATCGCTGCCCTTGCCAATATTGCCGCCAAGATCTCCCAAAAAATTATTGCTGCCTATGGAAAAACCGATATCGTACCTGCCGGTGGGGTCGTAAATACTGGCTTCGGGGTCGTAGTATTGCCCCCGTGCATTGCTTGCGGTAATGGTTATAAATACAATGAATGCTAAGTGGAATAAATGCCTGCCGGCAAAATATTCATGAATATTGGAAATGGCGTTTTTCCGGTTATTGGATGTCTCTGGACTAACTTGAAGCATTGTTTAGTATTAAAACGGACTTTCATAATCATGAAAGTTCCAGTGTTTTTCATGGCCAACGCCTTCATAGTTAACCGGATTGGTGTTACCAGTATCCTAATTGATAGCCGGTTTCACGTTTCAACAAAAACCTTATTGATAAAAAAACAGTGGTATAAGAGTCGTTCTTATTGCCATCTATATCAGCCCTGTCAATACCTGGTTTTACTTTCCAGGGTGTTTTAGACCTGGAGTAAAGGTTTTCAGCAAGTTGCGACTGCTCAGCACTCAGGTATTTTGGAAAAAGTGCCGGGTCAACATAAAAGCCCCCCACATCATCTATATAGTCCGTAAAGGTGTACCTGAAAATAATGCCCCCATGCAAGGCTATAGACGGCGACACACTGTATTTAAGACCCAAAGTAAGCGGCAAATACAACTGCCATAGCTTGTACGGCTTACTGTTGGGGTACTCTGCAAAACCTTGCCCCTCCAGCCGCAATGGTTTCAAATCCACCCATTTATCGTTATACTTTGTTTTAGGGTTAAAGTGAAACATGCCTATGCCAAGACCTAAATATGGTTGAAACCGGGCTGCGGCGAACTTCTTTTGGTTTATCGCTGCCAGCGGAAGGATTTCTGTACCCAGGTATGCCTCCCAAATATCAGTTTTAAAGCTCAGGTTACGGTTGTAGCGCCACTTTTCCGCACCATTCTGGTTGTCAATCAGGCTATCCGCGCCAACAAGCTTTGTATAATTAATACCACCTATTATGTTGTACCAGGCGGATGGATAGTAATTATATGATATACCTATCAGCGGCCTCAGCGTTTTACGCACATAATCTTTGGCAAAATCTTTACCAATGCCCAGCTTACCCCCTAAATCGCCAAGGAAAGCACTGCCCCCAAGTTGCACACCAATTTCACGGTTATACTTGGGGTTAAATTCGTCTTCGCTGTATTCTGTGATCTGCGACCTGGCATCGCCAACGCTAACTATCACGATAAGGAATACAAATGCGAGTTTATAAAAGGTAAAATATGAATGCTTTTCCAAGAGGTACAAGTTTGGTTACCGGATATTGTTTTACTTAAGGTATTAATTATGCCAAAGATAATAGCATCTCTATATGCTCTGTACCATCTTCCAGGTAAATTTCACCATTTTGAACAAATTTTAAGGACATATAAAACTTTTTAAGGTAAAGCTGGGCCCCGATGCGGATATTTTGCCCAGGATAAAGGCTTGTACATAGCTCTATGGCTTTTTCCATCAATGCCCTTCCGCTGCCCTGGCCGCGGTGCAGCGGCGAGGTGGCTACCCTTCCGATAGAAGCTTCGGCATAAGAAAGGCCAGGCGGTACCAACCGCACGTAGGCTGCCAGTTGCGAGCCTGCATAACCACAAAGGTGATAGCATTCCTGGTCTTTGTTATCAGCATCTAAAAAAACACAGTTTTGCTCAACTACAAAAACTTCGCTGCGCAGGCGCATTAGCTGGTAGAGTTCCTCCGGGCTAAGTTCGTTAAAGCGTTTGCATTGCCAATAAAGGGCCATAAATAAAGTTTTATCGTAACATGCTAACGGTATGAGCCGTCAGGCATACATTCCTGCCCGCAAAAATAACTGCTTACGCTTACATGCGTTTTGCAATAAACTTGCCGCCTTGCGTTGTAACGCTATTGACAATGTCTGAAACTAAGATTAACTTTATAGATACCGGCCATATACTGTCTGCATACGGCTGTTTAACTCTCCGTAAAATACACCTGGGCCTTTCTCAAACTACGCTCTGTTTCTGAAACCAAATTTTCTAACGGTTAAAATTGCGATTATGAAAACACGTATTCCTTTCCTCTCATACCTCCTGGTTACTTTATTTTTTATAACATCCGGCTGTAAAAAAGTTATTGATTTTATTGACAGGCCCGGAGATTGCTGCCGCATAGAGAAAATTTCTTACGAACCTATTGACTCATGGAGCCCGGATAAGCTGGAGGTTGTTTTTACCTACAACAAATACGGTGACCCTCTGAGTGCAGTGCATTCCTCCGATGTTTCAGGTGTGGTAAACCATTTTTTCAAATATGATAAATTGCACCGCCTTACAGGGTACATGTACACTTATGGCAAGCCCCCGGGATTTCTTAGCTGGGAAAAGTACACTTATACCAACGATCCACGGGTAATTATTGATTCCCTCTTTTCTTATGGCGATGGCGGATGGCCGGGAGATAGCCCTACTGATTATTTTACAGTAGATGTATTTAAGATAATCCTGGATAACCGAGGCAGGATTGTTAAATGGTGGGATATTGATTTTACATACGATGCACAAGGCAACCTGGAATACCCTGGCGAAACATATACTTATGACAACAAAGTGAACATAAGGCGCACCAGCAGGACCTGGATGTTTATTGAGAGGGATTTTAGTATAAACAATGTAAAACAATCGCTGGGCAGCTTAATTTATAACAAGGCCCGGCTGCCGCAGCATTTGTATGATGCACATACCCCCTGGGCATTTCTGCAGCTTGAGTATAACAATGCTTACATAACTTATTCATGCGATGATGCCGCTGATGCACAGGGGAAATAATAAAAAAAGCGATACAGTATTCAGTTACCGTATCGCTTATTGTGACTGCTGTATGCAATAGCACTTTGTTATTCTTTTACAATCTTCACCCTTTTCATTTGCCCGCCCCAGTTAATTACGGCAAAGTATAGCCCTTTGTTAAGCTGTGCCATATCTAAGCCCACAGAGCTGTTGCCTGCGGGTATATTGGTTTGCCTGCCGCTTACAAGGATGCCTTTGCTGTCGTACACCTGAATGCTTAAGCGGGTAGAGGCAGCCGCGTTTATGTTCAGGGTGGCGCTTGTTTTAACCGGGTTGGGATATGCCAACAATGCCGCCTGTCCATTAGCTGCCTGCATGCTTACTATAACCGAGTGTTTTGCTTTACCGGAACGGTCAACCGCTTTTATGCGGTAAAAGTTATGCTGCAGCGGGCTTACATCAAGCCAGTTATAAACGGCTGCCTGGTAATTGTTGTTTTTAGATGCAAGCCGTTGCACGGTCACAAAATCTTTACCATTGGCTGACTTTTCCACCTCGTAACGGTCAATATCGCTTTCAGTGGCAACAGCCCATTCAAGCTGCACAGCTTTGCCTTTTTGCCAGGCTTTAATGCCGGAAAACAATACCGGTAAAGAGCAGTCTGGCTCGCCTATGGAATATACCGGCGTAGCCATTATGGCGTTGCCGGACATGCCGGGTACAAAGTGGGCGCCACCAGTGCCGTTGTAATGCCCGTTGCTGCCAACAGCACTGTTTTCAATTTCAGCTTCAGAGCCCAGCGTATTATGCAGCACCAGGTTATTGCCTGCATCGTAAATTTTAAGTTCGTCAATGGCAACTTCGCCGGTTATTATGCCGGGGTTATCGCCCGTGGTAATAAGGTTAAAAGTAGGGCAGGAGGCAAAGGGGTTTAATGTTGCCGGCCCCAGTATTTCCCAGCTTGTCGTATTTAGAACCCCATCAATAAAAACTGCCAGGTTACGCCTGCCGTTATCAACGCCGGGTATGCCATTCCTGTTCCATTGATAAACATAATGGTGCCATTCACCCACCTGGCCTTCGCCCAGTATCTGCTCATAAGTATAACTGCCTGCTGCGCCGCTGCCTGCATAAAAATTATAACCTGCCGCGCTTGAAAGACCTCCGTTGCCCTCTCCGTCATCCGGGTTAAAGCCCAGGTGAAATACATTTTTTTCGTCCTGTATTTTAAAAAAATGGGGCGCCAGCCCATTGGCTGCTATTGAGCCGGAATAACCGCTAAGCTTTGCCCAAAATTCCACTTTACCTGCTTCTACAGGAAACACGTCCAGGGGAAAACTAACCGGCGATAAAGGAATAGTAACCTGTTGGGATTGTAATTGATGGCACAGCAGGGCACAAACAAAAAATGTAAAGGTTTTTTTCATAATTACAATTTTGGATATGGAGATAAACGCAATCAGTTTATGCAGGAAAAGTAGTATTAATTATTCACTTTCACAATATGTAAATATGGGGATATATCGTAAAGGAAAATGTGAAATGAATAAGGGGGTGTCCCCAAGCTGCGCAAGGGGCCGGGCTTTCCGCTATTACTCCGCCACAAGCCCGGGCTGCAAAGGCTTCAGCGGGGTAGCCGCTGCAATCCCTCACCCGAAGAAGGTTGCCGGTTACCGGATACAAGTTGCCGGTCTGTTGATGGATAATGTGGTTGCCGTTTCTGTGGGGCGCTGAAATGCGAGTTCCATAAAACAGAATAGCCGCTAATATTCAACATTGAACAAAAGAACATTAAACAACCAAAGCCTCGTAGAGGCGGCATGTTAGTAGCCAATGAAAACAACGTTTTCCGGAGCGCCGTAGGTGCGATATGTTAAACACGTGATGCGAAACAGCATGTTGGGTGATACCCAGGCTCTTTGGCAAAAGGCTGTTTAACATGCCGCCTCTACGAGGCTTTACAAACAGGCCGCGATTACCTGTTTGCTACTAACATATCGCTCCTGCGGAGCTTTGCGGTTGATTGCGGAAAACTTAATCATAAGGCTGCAAGAAAGCCGGTTGCCGGTTACCGGATACAAGTTGCCGGTCTGTCGATGGGTAAGAGGTTGTGGTTACTTTAGGTATGATGAGGTGCGAGTTCCATACAATGACAAAGCCGCAAACATTGAACGTTGAACAAAAGAACATTGAACAACAAGGCTGCTGCACATTGGTGAATAGAATTACTGAACGTACAAGAGTGCGACGCAAGCAAAGCCAAATAGTAGTTCACACTGCCGGGCCCATAAAAATGCTGTTACTTATAACGGATGATAATGTCCCCTTATTTCAATGGTTTCTTCTCAGTTGTTTGATATTCATCACTTCATTGATAGCTGTTAATTTTGTGTAAACCCAAAAAATTTTTTTCAAAAAGCTTGCATTAAAAAAATATAGTTTCTACTTTGTTCGTGCATCCTCCAATGAAAATTAGTGTCTGACAAGCTCCGGTGAAGTTTTTGTGTTCATTTTTTAATAGTTAACAAAGGGTAAACGTATGATACATCCTGCATTGGATATTATACGCCAGGAGCTTAATGCTGGTGGCATTATTACCGCATCCCTCGGCAATATTGGCGATATCATTGCTTCGGGTACCGGTAATGGGGATACGGATTCAGACATCGTTATTTCACTCATTAACATAGAGGAAAACCGCATATCCCGGGACCCTTCGAATTACCAAAAAAACGGTACAGAACTCACCCTCAAAAATCCCGCTGTTCACTTAAACCTCACCTTGCTTTTTACTTCTGTAAGAAATGAAGGTGGCTACGGACTTTCGCTGCAAAGCGTGCAGGAAGTTATCCGCTTTTTTCAACGCAAGTATGTGTTTGACCATGTGAACACGCCAGCCCTTGACGCAGGTATAGAAAAGCTCATCCTGGAAATGATGAGCCTGGGCTTTGAACAACTGAACCAGCTATGGTCAATTTTAGGCGGCAGGTACCAGCCATCCGTAGTGTACCGCATGCGCATGGTTACCATAGACAGTGTTACAGATGTAAAAGGCTCTGTAATTAAGGAAATTGAAACCTATCACCATTTAAAATAACCGGCTTTGGATATAGATATTATCAGAACAATTTACAAAGAGTTGTTCACGGTAAAATTTCTGCATAGTGGTTACGGACAGGCCAGCCATAACGCTTTTGGCAATGCCATAGCCATAGAGCCAGACGCGGCAACCAAACAACTGCTGGCCGGCTACCAGGCAGATTACCGCCTGCTGGGCAACACGCTGGTTTGTTTCATCCGTAGCCAGCTCATATCTCCCCCGGCCAAAGAACCTAAAAAGCCTTACACCTTGTTTACCGGCGATACAAGACTGCGGTTTATGCTGTATGGTATTACCGATTTCTTTGGTAAAACCTATGCCGTGGCAACAGGCAGTAAAACCGTGTACCAGTTTACCAATAAAATAAGCAATGTACAAACCGGTGAAAAAATGCTGAACAAAGCACTGGCCTCACATACAGTTGTAAACAATTACGATGCCGGCACCATTGTAAAGAAAGGAACACAGTTGTACGTTTCGCTGCAGCCTGTAAGTGCCGCTGCCAATATACAGGTTACCAATACGGCTTTCTGGAAAAGTATTCCTTTTGAGCAGGTGGTGAACAATGCTGACCTGGCAGATACGGCAACAGTAAAACCAGATAAAGAATGTTTCGCGGTTATAGATATTCACAACAGTGGTATGGCCAATAACAGCTACAATCTTTTTGGTGCGGGTTCAAGGTTAATGAGCCCTGTGTATAGTATAAGGTTTAAGAGCAAAGTGTAGTGAGTAGTGAGTGGTGAGTGGTGAGTAGTGAGTAGTGAGTGGTGAGTAGTGAGTAGTGAGTGGTGAGTAGTGAGTGGTGAGTAGTGAGTGGTGAGTGGGGACACTACCTAACATCGTACATCGTACATCTAACATCATACATAGTAATAACGCTAACAATAAAATCCTAACAATATGTCACAGATTAACGAGTCTGCCATCAAAACACCGGGAGTGTATGTGAATGAGATACCCACGTTTCCGCCATCGGTAGCGCAGGTATCCACCGCTGTTCCCGCCTTTATCGGTTACACCCAGCAGGCGCTTGACAGCGAGGGTGAATCGTTAACCAACCGTCCCACAAAAATTCAGTCGCTGTTCGATTATGAGCGGTACTTCGGCAATGCGGAAAACGAAACTTCCATTACGGTGGATATTAACCGCACCACCAATGGCAGCGGTACCATACTAAGCTCCACAGCGCTGGCCGCTATTGCTACTCCGTCAGAGCACAATATGTACTACTCGCTGCGTTTGTATTTTGAAAACGGTGGCGGGCCTTGTTATATAGTTTCTGTGGGCGCTACAGGCGGCACTATAGAAGTGGGCGATGATACTACCGGTTTGCAGAGCGGCCTTGCAGCTTTGCGTGCTTACGATGAGCCCACCATTATCCTTTTTCCCGAAGGCCGTGCCCTGGCTGAAGCCGATTATTATGGCCTGGTTGGTTTGGCTATTGACCAATGCGCCAGCCTGCAGGACAGGTTTACTTTGATAGACGTTCATTACGATCCCACCAACACTACAGACCAGGTGATGGATGACTTCAGAAACGTTGCACCGCATACCACTGGTTTTGGAAAAAGCGACAACCTTAGCTACGGCGCCGCTTACTATCCTGACCTGCGTACACTGTTCGATTTCCGCTACCAGGATACCGGTGTTAATGTAACCATTACAACAGATGGTGTTGCCGCTGCCGCTGTTGCGCTTAATACTTTGTTCTCTACAGACAGTGCTGCTTATTATGCATCCAAAGATGCTGTTGGCAAGCTTAGCCCAACGTTGCCGCCTTCGCCCGCTATTGCAGGCATCTATGCCAAGGTAGATGCAAGCCGCGGTGTGTGGAAGGCGCCTGCCAATATATCCATCAACTCTATTTACGACGTTACGGATTTTATTACCGATGCGGAACAGGACGGCATGAACATAGATGCTACTTCCGGCAAGTCGGTTAATGCCATAAGGGCGTTCTCCGGCAAAGGCATACTGGTATGGGGTGCCCGTACACTGGATGGTAACAGTAATGAGTGGCGCTATATCTCCGTACGCCGCTTCTTTATTATGGTGGAAGAGTCTGTAAAGAAGGCAACCGCGGCCTTCGTGTTCGAGCCTAACGATGCTAATACCTGGACAAAAGTCCGCTCCATGATAGAAAACTATTTAACGCTTTTGTGGAGGCAGGGTGCATTGGCCGGCGCCAAGGCAGAGCATGCTTTTTTTGTAAGGGTGGGCATTGGCCAAACCATGAGTGCTCAGGATATATTGGAGGGCCGCATGATTGTGGAGATCGGTATGGCTGCTGTTCGTCCGGCTGAGTTCATTATACTCAGGTTCTCCCATAAAATGCAGGAATCATAAATAATAGGCCAGTAAGTCATAAGAGCCAGTAAGGGGGATACAAAATACAGTTATGGGACGAACTGGATTGCTGCTATTGAGCTTTGGTTGTGTCACTCACTTGTACGCCTTGTTCTTTACTCAGCATTGTGCCGCAACTTAATAACCTTTTCGCCTTCATGACTATTGCCTTTATGACTCATTGACTTCATCACTCATTGACTTTTTGCCTTTATGACTCATTGCCTTTTTAACTCTATGTCTTAATGACCATTCACCAAAAAAATTAACAAACATGGCAACATATCCATTACCAAAATTTCATTTTCGTGTAGAGTGGGGTGGCACCAACATCGGCTTTACCGAAGTGTCGGGCCTGGAAGTAAGTACCGACCCCATAGAATACCGGGACGGCGCAAGCCCCGAGTATCATAAAATTAAAATGCCCGGCATGCAGAAGTTTGGCAACATAACACTTAAGCGGGGCACTTTTAAAAGCGATAACGAGTTTTACAACTGGTGGAACACACATGCGCTTAACACCATCGAAAGAAGGGACCTGGTTATTTCCCTGCTTAACGAAACACATGAACCCGTGGTTGTATGGAAAGTAAAAAATGCCTGGCCGGTTAAAGTGCAGTCAACAGACCTAAAGGCTGATGGTAACGAAACAGCCATAGAAACCATTGAGATAGCGCATGAAGGGCTCACCATTCAAAATGACTGATCATGGATTTGTTTCCTTATCCGCCGGTTGGCTTTCACTTTTCTGTTGTGTTCGAGTTGTTTCCTCAAACACCCAACGATTTTCGTTTCCAGGAGGTTTCCGGTCTTGATGTGGAAGTGGAAATGGAGCCCGTTAAAGAAGGCGGACAAAACCGCTTTACACACCAGTTGCCCGTTAGGACGAGGTACACTGATATTACGCTTAAGCGGGGCATGTTTATGGGTTCAGGTATTACTTTGTGGTGTAAGAATGCGATAGAGAATTTTGTGTTTGTTCCCACCAACATCCTGATATCGCTGTTAAATGCAGACCATTTACCGTTGCAATCCTGGTATGTTATCAATGCCATACCAAAGAAATGGTCGGTGTCTAATTTTAACGCGGAGCAGAATTCTGTAGTAATAGAATCACTTGTGCTCAGTTACAACTACTTCACTTATGTAAGCGTAGAATCCCTTGTTGGTGCCGCGGCATCATTAAGCGGCGGCGTGTCAGTATCAATATAAATCAGTTATATGCCGGTAGAGATAAAAGAACTGCATATAAAAGCGGTTGTATCCAAAGCAGAGAAGCAGGAGGCATCCCGTTTAAAGCCGGAAGATATAGCCCGTTTAAAGAAAGAAATCATTAAGGAATGTGTGCGTGAAGTGATGCAGCAGATAAAAGATAAAACAGAACGCTGATGTTATTAGGTAAGCTGGATAAGATGAAGATTCATGCCTATACAAGGCCTGATTTTTCGCCACCGGATGGCAGTCCGCTGAGCGTGCTGATTAATCCTGAATCATACACCATTCAGTACAGGGTTGACTATAATGATGAACAGGCCCAGGGCACTTCGCAGCCTTCTGTTAAGTTTAATAACATACCTGCACAGGATATTTATTTTGACTTTGTGTTTGACAGCTCAGGTGTGGTGGTGGAACCTTCGCTGATAAATATCGGCATCGTAAATCCATTTGCGGAAACGGCGAATGTAATAGACCAGATAGAAGCTTTCAAGGCCAAGGTTTTAAACTATAACGGCGATATACACAGCCCGCAATACATAAGCCTTAACTGGGGTACATTGCTGTTTAAGGGCCGCATGACTTCTATGGATATTGAGTTTAAGGTTTTTAAGCCGGATGGCACGCCCATACGTGCTGTTGCCAAATGCAGTTTTCGTGGCCATATAGAAGAAGACCTTAGGGTAGCGCTGGAAAATTCACAGTCTCCCGATATTACCCACCAGCATTTATTCTCCGCAGATGACAGGTTTGCCCTGCTTACGGAAAAAATGTACGATACACCAGACCGCTACCTGGAAGTAGCCCGTGAGAACAGGTTGCTCAGCTTCAGGAAAATACCCACCGGTACCAAACTTTTCTTTCCACCAGTAGAAAAATAAAATATGGCTGTTGCCCGTACAATACCAACTGTTGCCAACCCGGATTTGTTCACCTGCACCGTAAAAGTGGATGGGCAGGCCATATCCCGGGAATACCAGGTAAGCAGTATTTCTGTTCATAAGGAAGTGAACAAAATTCCCTGGTGCAAGCTCAGGATTATTGATGGCAGCGCCGCTGATGAAACCTTCGCTATCAGCGATAAAGAAGACTTTGTTCCCGGTAAAACCATCGAGGTGGCGTTTGGCTATCATACGCAGGAAACAACCGTGTTTAAAGGCCTTATCATCAAGCATTCCAACACGGTAAGCACCCGCTCGTCAGATCTGTTGCTGGAGTGCAGGGATGCGGCGGTTAAAATGACCATTGGCCGCAACAGCCGGCATTTTAACGATGTTACGGACAGCGACGTTGCTGAAGAATTGATTGGCGCCTATGCAGGCGTTACGGCAGAAGTGGAAGCAACGGCCATTACCCACAAAAACCTGGTGCAATTCGATACCACTGACTGGGATTTTATTGTATCCCGTATGGACTTGCTGGCTAAAATATGTGTTGCCAGCGATGGCGTATTAGCCATAAAGGCTATTGACCTTGCTGCCGAAAAAAAGCTGGATGTTTTGTTCGGTGCCACAATATATGATTACCGGGGCGAGATTGATGCCCGCAACCAGTACAAGGCTGTAGAGGCTGCCTCATGGGATTATACCACGCAGGAAGTATTGTTAACAGATGCACAGGAGCCATCCTTCGCGGAGCCTGGAAATATCAGCAATACTACCCTTGCCGAAACAACAGCGCCGGAAAAATTCAGGTTGATACATTCCGGTAAGCTGCCGCAGGAGCAGTTGCAGGCGTGGGCCGATGCAAAGCTGCTGAAGAACAGGCTCTCTAAAATTCGGGGGACTGTTAAATTCCAGGGTTTCCCGGATTTGCTGCCCGGCGATTTTATCGGCCTTAATGGGGTTGGCCAGCGCTTTAATGGTAACGTAATAGTATCCGCTGTGCATCATGAAGCCAGCGGTGGCAACTGGAGCACGGAAGTTACTTTCGGCCTTGAACCTGGTTGGTTTGCGGAAACTGTTGAGAATAACAACCAGGGCCGGCAACTCGGGCTTATTGCACAGGTGCAGGGCCTGCAGGTGGGCATTGTTACCCAGCTTCAAAGCGATCCTGATGCAGAAAACCGCATTAAAGTGCGCATACCTGTCTTGAACAGCAGTGAAGAAGGTGTGTGGGCACGTGTGGCCACGCTGGATGCAGGCAACAACAGGGGCACTTTCTTTCTTCCTGAAATTGGCGACGAGGTAATTGTCGCGTTCATCAATAACGATCCCAATCATGCGGTTGTGCTGGGCATGCTTAACAGCAGTGCCAAACCGGCGCCGCTGGAAGCCAAAGATGACAACCATGAAAAGGGCTATGTATCACGCTCCGGCATGAAAATGATTTTTAACGATGATGAGAAATCATTTAAGCTGGAAACCCCGGCAGGAAAAAAGATTACGCTGAGTGAAAAAGATAACTTAATACAGGTGGAAGATGAAAACGGCAACAAAATAAAAATGGAGCCTGCGGGTGTGGAGATAGAAAGTTCCGCAGTGATGAAACTGAAAGCGGGTGGAGACTTAACGATAGAAGCGGTAAACATAACGCTAAGCCCTTCTGCCAACTTCGCGGTTGGGTCTGGGGGCGCAGAAATTAGCGTTGGCGGTGGCAGTACTGCCATAAAAGCGCCCAGTGTTAAAGTAGAAGGTTCCGGTATTACAGAAATTAAAGGGGGGCTTGTTAAGATAAACTGATTAAATAAGCAACTATGCCAATGGCGGCGAGAATAGCGGATATGCATGTTTGCCCGATGGTAACAGGAACGGTGCCGCATGTTGGCGGGCCTATACTGCCACCAGGTACAGTTACCGTTTTGATTGGAGGGCTGCCGGCGGCCTGTCTTGGTGATATGTGCGTATGCGCCGGCCCGCCGGACAGTATCATCATGGGGTCTTCTACAGTATTGATTGGTGGTAAACCCGCAGCCCGTATGGGCGACAGTACAGCACATGGTGGACAGATTATCATAGGCTGCCCTACAGTGATGATTGGAGGATGAATGTGTCAAGCCGGTTAGTTAAGGATGTCAGCCTGAGCCTGTCGAAGGCGTATTCTTGAAAATGTGACTTGCATGCCGGTTTCGACAAGCTAAACCTGACATTAGTTTCACAAATCAACAACAGGATGCACAATGCTGAGCAGAGAACAAAGCGTACAAGTGAGCAATCTTGCGTGGCGAAGCAGCAAGATTGGAAACAACGAACCTATTTGACATAGTAGCAATGCAGTCGGTAGCAAAGGAATCCTTTGCCGGCAAATGGCTTAATGACTAACCTGACCTAATGACTTTAAAACATGAAAGCAACTACATCATTTCTTGGAACAGGTTGGGGCTTTCCGCCAACCTTCATCAAAAGCACGGCGCAGGTAGAAATGCTGAGCGATGAAGACGATATAAGGAGCAGCCTGGAAATATTGCTTTCCACGCGGCGTGGTGAGCGTGTAATGCAGCACAGGTATGGTTGCAACCTTGATGAAATGCTGTTTGAACCGCTTACCACCACCCTGAAAACATATATACAGGACATGGTTAAAACAGCCATACTGTATTATGAGCCGCGTATTGATGCAAAAAAAGTTGAACTGGATGATAGCCGCGAAACCGAAGGGGTAGTGCTGATAATAGTGGAATATGTAGTAAGGAGCACCAACTCACGGTTCAATTTTGTTTATCCTTTTTACAAAAATGAAGGCACACAGGTAAAATAATATGGCAACGAAATGCACAGATAAAAATGCTTTGAACAGGTCGGGCAGCAGCCAGTGGGGGCGTGTGCTGGCGGCCTTGTTGCCGGCGTATGCCAGGGTAGATGAGCGGGATGAGGCAGACCTTATTTTGTTTGCTAAGAAATATGCAGCCTACCTGAATTACTACCAGGAAAATAACAGCGTTGACGGCGACTGGCAGGTGTTTATGAAGATGGATGTATCTGTAACGCTTGCTACTATCGCTAAAATGCGGGCTGCTGATTTTGATGATTTTGTAAAAATTATTTACCGGGATATTAACGAAGCGGCAAACGAGAACGAACGGAGAAAATATTTTAAAGTATTGTTTGATTTTGTGTTCTCCTTATCGCTGGTGCTGGATGAACACTTTAAGTCATTGCCTGTTGATGCAGCGTTTAAAGAGTATATGTCGGCAACGGTACAGGCCTCTTTACAGGAGCCTTTTAACCGGTTGTGGCAATACTGCAATGATTTTATTACGGCCGGTTACATAGATACAGCTTCCACATTTGCCTATAACGATGCGCCTATAGAAATGGTGCTGTCGCAGAATTTTGCACCTGCGCAGTTAAGCAGTATCTGGGTGGCGGTTGTTGACCCTGTAAGCCTTAGCGTGCCCAACCCGGCGGATATCAGCAATTCTATTTATCATATCATAACCCACAATATTTTTACCGCCCAGGTGGATATCTACCTGGAAGCCGTTGCCAACCTGGTAACAACCTCTTTAAGTTTTTTAAAAGATACGCTCAGCGATTTTCCCAGCCACACGCCGCACTATGCCCTGTACCTTACTTTTTTAAAGCTGTTTCAAAAAGCACAGGAACATGTCAATGGTTTTACCGGCAGGCACCTTGATTTTTATTACAAGGAGGTGCTGCAGTTAAAGAACAAAGCGCCTGTGCCTGACAGTGTTCATTTGCTGTTTGAGTTGCAAAAAGGAATTGAACAAAAACAGCTTGCCGCAGGTACTTTATTCAAGGGCGGCAAAGATGTGGATGGCAAGGAGATTAACTATGCGCTGGCTGATGAAATTGTGGTAAACAGGGCGGTTGTAAAAAGCCTGCAGGGCATGCAGCTTGTACAACAAAGCATTGCCGGCAAGAATTTTGAAACCGTGTTTGCATCGCCAACCGCCAACTCCGAAGATGGGCAGGGGGCTAAGTTGCAGAGTGTTGATAATTCATGGTTTGCTTTTGGTGATGTGGATAAGATGAAAGAAGCATCCCTGGGGTTTGTTATTGCATCTAATTATCTCTATTTAAAAGAAGGGGCACGCACTATTGTTGTCAATTTTTTCTTTGATAATGTAAATGGATTTGATTTTGTTGATCTTAAAAACGCTTTCACCATACAGCTTACCGGTAAAAAAGCCTGGTACGATGTACCCTCTTATACTGCCGCTGTTAACAAAGCAACTAAAACCATAGCGTTTACCATTGCCCTTGCTGCCGATGCGCCGGCTATTGTTCCGTATGATGTTAAAGTTCATAAAGAAAATTATACTTCTGCATTGCCGTTGGTGCGCTTTTACATGAAGAATGTAAAAGCAGTGTTTAACCCGTACCTGCTGTTTAAGAGTTTAGCACTGCAAAAAATAGGGCTTACTGTGTCGGCCGATGGTGTTAAAGATGTAAGCCTGCAAAATGATGAAGGCACGCTGGATGCATCCAAGCCTTTTACGCCGTTTGGCGCATCTCCCAGGGTAGGTTCTGCCTTTATTATGGGCAGCAAAGAAATTTTTCAGAAAAAACTTTCCCGCCTGCATTTTGTATTTGATTGGGACAATGTTCCGGATAACCTTGCCAACGAAATTGATGAAGCCTTGCATGAGTTTGAAGTATCGCAGAGTTACCTGAATATGAAGCGTAAATTCCATTCGGTAAAAATAGCGGTGCTGGATAAAGGCGGTTGGGCAGTAACTGATTTGAAGCGTGGCATATTTACGGAAGACAGCCTCTTTACTGAAATATTCAACTGGACAAGGCCTTTAGAAAAATATGCCCGTAAGTTAACTGCCTCAGACATTGAGCATTCCGTTATTGGCGCCACCACTGCCAATATACAGCCGGTTGAACAAAGTTTTGATAAGAACGAACAGCTTGCCGCAACCTCTGTTAATGGCTATGTAAAACTGGAGTTAAACTCGCCTGATTTTGGCCACAGTGCTTACCCGGAAGCCTTGCGTAAAGCCGCTATGAATGTAACAGTAACAGCAGTTACAGATGATGATACCACAACCATTACCGTACAGGCGCCCAACAGTGTACCCGTTGCGCCTTATACCCCGCTGGCAAAGTCGTTCAGCATTAACTACACGGCATCAACGGAAATAAACCTGCAACCTGTTTCTGCCACCGGTTTTGCTGCAAGGCAGGGCATGTTTTACCAGCTTGCGCCGTTCGGGTATAGCGAAGTGCATGCTAATCTTTCTGCGGGGGCTAAGGTTACTTTGCTGCCTGCTTACAGCAACGCCGGCGAACTGCTGGTGGGCCTTGAGAACGCTGTTCCCTCTGCCACTTTAAAGGTTCTTTTCCAGGTGGCGGAAGGCACATCAGACCCATTAAAGCTAATGCAGCAGGTTAACTGGTATTACATGGTTAACAATAACTGGGTACAGTTTAAAAAAGAATCTGTTTCAGATGCTACCAACAACTTTACGCAATCTGGTATTGTAACTTTTATCCTGCCTTCAGATATTGCCGCTGGCAATACATTGCTGGATGCAACCCTTTATTGGATAAAAGCCGCCGTAGCACAAAACACAACTGCTGTATGCAAATTGATTGATATAAAAGCACAGGCAGCAAGGGCTGTGCTGAAGGAGGATTTACCCGGAAATATTTATTTCAAACAGCTATTGCCTGCGGGTACTATCAGCAAATTCCTGGTGGCCGAGGCTGCTGTTAAAAAAGTTACACAGCCTTTTGAATCTTTCGGTGGCCGCACCAAAGAAGCAGATGAAAAATTTTATACCCGTGTAAGCGAAAGGCTACGGCATAAGCAAAGGGCCATCGCTGTATGGGATTATGAAAAAATAATACTGGAACAGTTTCCCTCCATCTATAAAGCCAAAGCGGTTAACCATACTGGTCTTGTGCCGGGCAAAAAAGCCGGCGAACTGGATTATATGGAAACCCTGCCCGGCCATGTTACCGTGGTAACTATACCGGATTTAAAGAATAACCTTACCGGCAATAAACTAAAGCCGTACACCAGCATTGGGTTGCTTACCAATATTGACATGTACCTTAAAAAGCTTATCAGCCCGTTTGTAGAGCTGCATGTAATTAACCCAAAATTTGAGGAGCTGCAGTTTGAGTTTAAGGTTAAGATACTGCCGCCGTTCGATGTTGTTTTTTATACCCGCCAGCTAAGTATTGACATAGAAAACTACCTGTGCCCCTGGGCCTGGGATTCGGGTACCGATATTGAGTTTGGCGGTAAGATATATAAGTCTGTAGTGCTAGATTTTATTGAGGAGTTGCCTTATGTAGATTATGTGCTTGATTTTAAAATGCACCACATAGCAGAAAGGGGAGTGGAGGAGTA
This sequence comes from Foetidibacter luteolus, assembly GCF_009650435.1. Taxonomy (GTDB): domain Bacteria; phylum Bacteroidota; class Bacteroidia; order Chitinophagales; family Chitinophagaceae; genus Foetidibacter; species Foetidibacter luteolus. The sequence continues at coordinate 77,885 of NZ_VVIP01000095.1, read as the reverse complement.
CAGGGATGTGGAAGAAGCCAAAGCTACAACCGGTATTTCGTTGATGGTTTCTTATTACAACCAGGAAACGGATGTACGGCACCTGGTTGAAGCGATAGAAGAATAGTCAGGAAAGTCAAAGAGTCAGAGAGTCAATAGTTCAGTTAAGTAAGGAAGTAGAAGCAGTAAATACAGTTATGGGACCAACTGGGTGGCTACTATGATGCTTTGGTTGTGTCACTCACTTGTACTGAGGCAATTCTATTCAACAATTGCCCCAGTAGCCTGCCCTGAGCAAAACGAAGGGCCTTGTACGCTACTGGCCATTGTGCGGCAGGTTTTGGTAATGTAGCCATGTTGTTGTGCGTGGGATGCTCAGTAGTGAACAGAACGCACAAGAGTGCGACGCAACGGAGGCTTAATAGCAGTGCCTCAGCCGGGCTCATAAAAAAAATCCCGGATGATTAACAGATAAAAGAAGAAATGCATTAACGCTGTCAGCCTGAGCCTGTCGAAGGCGGGTTAGCAAAAGCCTGTCTTACAAATATTGATTTCGGCAAGCTCAACCTGGCATTGATTCACCAATCACCATTCACGTTATGGAAATGCTGCCTAAAATAAAGAACCTTTTGCCATCCCAGGATTACCAATACCTGCGGGCCGAAGGTTTGAAATACATTGAATCTTTTGCACGTGAGTTGTGGACGGACTACAACGTACACGACCCCGGCATTACCATTATGGAAGCGCTGTGCTATGCCATTACTGAACTGGGCTATCGTACCGGCTTTGATGTGAAAGACCTGCTGGCAGGCCCGGATGGTAATATACCCGGCAACCAATGCTTTTTTACCGCAAGGAATATATTAACCTGTAACCCCCTTACCATCAACGATTACCGTAAGCTGCTGATCGATATACGCGGCGTACACAACGCATGGCTGTATGCAGATAAAAAAATTACTATCAACAAAAGCCTAACCGCGCCGGTGAACGAAGTGCCTGTTTATGCAGACTGCGCAGAAGACAAGCTTTCCTATGTTCCCACCAACCATCCGTTGTATCTTTCAGGCTTATATTCTGTATTGCTCGACCTGGATAATGACGAAGTATTCGGCGATTTAAACAGCGGCGATGTTGAAATGTTCAATCCTGTTTCATCAGGCGCCGATCCAAAGTTCAGGGCCGGGGATATCAGCTTTAAAATGGAGCTGCCCTACTGGGATGAATCTGATGATGAGCTGGTTGCCGCGGCCACTGCAGAAAGCAACATTACAGCTTCAACCATAGAGCCGGATAAAGCCAACTGGTTATGCCTCATCAAGGTGCAAACCCCTTCCGGGGAAAAAGACTTTGAATTCAGGGTCACCATCAACCAAAAACCAAAAGGAAAAAAGGTAGAGTTGGCTGATATGCAGGATTTCTTTTCGGCCAATTACGTAACGCAGGTTTTTCAGCGTTACCAGCTAAAGGTGGATAAGGTGAAGGTCATCATACTTTCCGCACGTAAAACCCTGCATGCGTCACGCAACCTTTGCGAAGATTTTCTGCTGATTAAGACCGTAAGGGAAGAAGAAGTGGCTATCTGTTGTGACATTGATGTACGGCCCGATGCCGATATGGAAAAAGTGCAGGCGGAGGTGTTTTATCTAATTGAAACATACCTTAACCCGTCAGTTAATTTTTACCTGCTGAAAGAAATGCTGGCCAGGGGCATACCTGTGGAAGATATTTTCCAGGGGCCTAAACTTGCACATGGCTTTATTGATACGGAAGAGATGGAAGCTGTACAGTTAAGGGAAACCATCTACACATCTGATATCATTAATCTTATACAGGATGTGCCCGGCGTGATAGCTGTAAAGAATGTACTGCTTACCAAATACGATGTAAACGGAGACGCGGTTGAAGGCTATACCAGCCTTAAGTGGAGCATGGATATATCATTCCGCCATAAACCGGTATTGTCAACCAACAAGTCAAAGATTATTTTCTTTAAGAATAATTTTCCCTTCCTGGCATCTTATGCGGAAATACGTGATACCCTGAAGTTGCTGCGGGCCGCAAAAGAACGGAACAAATTGAAGGGCAGCCAGGATGATTTGCCGGTGCCTACGGGAACGCATTATCAACTGGACAGCTATTACAGCATCCAGAACGACCTGCCCCAAACCTATGGCGTTGGTGAAGCCGGCTTGCCCGCTACCGCATCCGCCTTGCGGCAGGCACAGGCCCGGCAGCTAAAGGCTTACCTGCTTTTTTACGACCAGTTGCTGGCAGGTTTCTTTTCCCAGTTATCCAATGCAGGTAAACTGTTATCTGTGGATGATATTAAACAAACCTATTTTACGCAGTACCTCAACGGTATAAAAGATGCGGAAGCCTTCATCTACAAAAAAAGCGGCAGCGATATTTTGCTGGAAGACTTGCTGGCCAGCCAGGATTCTACTGCATCTTCTACCGCTAAAGAATGGAAAAAGTTGTTTGAAGACAGTATAGTGTATGAAGACAGGCGTAACCGTTTTTTAGACCACCTTTTAGCAAGGTTTGCGGAGAGCTTCAGCGACTATGTGCTGATGATGTACTCCATAGATTTCGCTGACAATACAGCCGCTGCCATAACCGCTGAAACTGTTATAGCCAACAAGAGGGGATTTTTGCAGGATTACCCTGCCTTAAGCTATGAAAGGGGTAAGGCTTTTAACTATTTCCCGCTTACCGAAGATGACGCGGTTGATGTCTCAAAACTGTGGGATACCGATAATGTTTCCGGCCTGGAGAAACGGGTATCTAAACTGGCGGGCATCAGTAATTATTACCGTCGTTTTTTATCCTGTGTAAAGAATATAGAAATATCGGCAGTGGAAGAAAAAGTAATTGAAGGCGATATAGAAATAGCAAAAACTTACTACACGTTTATCATTCAAAACAAGCATGGCGACAGGCTGGTGCCTGCCGAAAAATTTGAATCTGAAGAAGACCTGGATGCACTGGTAGTTACGCTTCCGGCATTGCTGGATGATAAGGCCAACTACCTCTATGATGCAGCTTCAAAGAAAATTGAACTCATAAGCCCTGATAACAAAGCGGTAGTGGCAAGCGAAGCCACTTATGAAAACGCTGATGCCGCTAAAGTTGTGATTGCGCAGTTTGAAAAGGAATTCCTGGAAGAATGTGCCGATGCGGAAGGTATGTTGCTGATTGAACACATATTGTTGCGGCCGCGTACCAACGAGTACGAACTTTTCCAGGTTTGTCTTGACAAAAGCTGCGATTTCTGCGGTGAAGAAGACCCTTACAGTTTCCGGGCGTCTGTTGTGCTGCCTTACTGGCCAGACAGGTTTCAGAGCACTTTATTCCGCCGCTATTTTGAAGAGATGATTCGTGCCGAAGCCCCTGCACACACCATGCTTAAGGTATGCTGGGTTAACAACACGCAGATGCGGGAACTGGAGATAAAATACATAGCCTGGGTAAATGCCCTGGCCGCTTATACGCTGGAAAAAACGGAAGGCAATGGTAACGCTTTACTGGAAGCTAACAATGCCCTGGTATTACTGCTGCCGCAGTTGAGGACCGTTTACCCCGCCGCCACCCTGCACGACTGTGATGAGAGCGTAAATACCAACCCGGTAATGCTGGGTCAAACAAAATTGGGAACATATAAAAACAAACGCAATGAGTAATCCTAATTCCTACATTGTATTTGAGCCGGACCAGGTGCTAACCAACGACCACCTGAATGAGCTTTTTGATTACCTGGATACACAGGAACGTTTAACCCGCAACAAGCTTATCGGCATAGGCATCGTATGCGGGCTGGAGATAAGTTTTGATGCTGCGGAGCCTTCCATTTCCATTTCCAGGGGTTGCGGCGTAACATCCAAAGGGTATTTGATAGTTGGCCAGGAAGAAGATGATATACTCGAGCAGGTTGTCAACCTTCCACTGCGGCGTTTCAGCAATTATACACTGCCGGCAAATCCGTTGTATAAGCCGTTTGTAAATACGGGTACAGGCAAGCAATTTAACCTGTGGCTGCTGCTTAACGATGAGCAGGCCAAGGCTTCCGAGGTTCCGGTTCAGTTGCTTACAGCTTTCCCCGGTGTACTGGATGATATGGTGGTAGTGCTTTTCCTGGAGGCGGTGGAAACAGATCTGAAAAACTGCGACACCCAGGATTGTAATGAAAAAGGCCGCAAGATGGAGTTCGCAGTACGGCCATTGCTGGTGCATAAGAAGGACATGGATACCATCATCTCCACGCAAAAAAAACAGGCTGGTGATGATGATGGCCTCAGCAGCAGCTACATTGAAAGGCTTGGCTTAAAAGATGTTGCACTGCGCCGCTTTGATGTAACTGCTACGTCTGTAAGCGATGCTTACGACATTTTCAACGGGTATGCGCAGTGCCTGGATGACGCTTTGCTGAAAAGCATCAGTGAAGTGTATTCCCAAAGTTATTCAGTGTTCAAGCCGGTGCTGGATGATTACCCGGTTAACCCGTTTACGGATTTCTATGATTTTCTCAAACAGCGGCTTGCTTACATCCAGCAATCATTACCGGTTTACATACAGTATTACTACGATTTTGTTGATGACCTGCTAAAGGCTTACAACGAATTTCGCGACAGGAGCTTTGAAGTTATTACCGAATGCTGCCCGGATGAAGACTTGTTCCCCATGCACCTGATGCTGGGAGAAGCAACAGTTAATACGTCAGCACATATCCGTTCGCCTTACAGGCAGTACTTCATTTATTCGCCGTTGTTCAATAACCAATCCGCTTTATTGGGTGAAGTAAAGCTGCTGTTTAAGCGCATGGTAGAGCTGCGTAATAACTTCTTCATCCGCTACTTTGATGGAAGAACGCTTCCGCCTGTACGGGTAACGCCGTCAAAATGGGGGGATGAGCCATTGTCTGGCAGGGCCATACCTTATTACTATAACATTAACCCGGTAGCGCAAAGCTGGAATTATCAAAAAACACGCAAAGGCAAAGCCAACCACAACCTGTCATACAATGCTGCATCGCATGTGCCTGCACCGCCGGCGCATATAGTTAACCCGTTGCAGTATGGCATAGAACAATACGATTTTTACCGCATTGAAGGGCACATTGGCCAATCATGGGATGTGGTATTAAAATCCATAACCGATACCAAAAATTTTAACCGCCTTCCTTTTGATGTAATTGCACTGAAAGCGGGGGATGACGCGTCTAATACTTTTGCCCAGGCAGACTGCAATTTCCAGGACCTGCAGGCCATGTACGAAATCATCAAGAGCGAACTTGCATGCAAAGCGCATGAGCCGGTTTGCCTGGCGGCTAAAACTCCTTCGTCTTTAACACAGCCCGGCTCTACAGGCGGCTTCAATTTTCTCAACACTTTTACCAGTGTTTACAGCCTGGCGCTAACAGAACAGATTAACCGTACATCCCTGTTCAATACCAAGTTTGTTTACACTTATTTCAGTACCAAAGGCGCATTCTTAAAAGCCAACTGCCCTGTTGCAAAAAATACACTGGGGGAGGAGTATTCCAATAGTGTAAGAAAAAGTTTTCCGCGTCCATCCAAAATAGAATTGGGCACAACTGCCGGCGCCAAAGCGGCATTGCTGCATTTAATTGATACGGTGGAAGAACTGATGCTTACTGTAAAAGACACAAACCTGTATTATTTTAAATTCGACGATTTTAAAGCGCAGTATGATGAAACCATCAGCTATTTGAAGGATTTTTCAAAGGCCTTGCTGGATTCTGATAACGAAAGAAAGTTAAGCCCCTTCCTGTACGATACCCTTGAGTCTGTTATTTACAGTTGCGTTGATAAAAAGCTGAAAGCCCTGGTGGATGAATACAACGAACGGGTAAACAGGATTAAAAAAATGAACCTGCTATCTGAATACATTGTCGCCAACCCCGGTATAGACCATAAAGCTGGTGTTCCCCGTGGCGGCACTTTTATATTGGTGTATTATGAGGTTCCGCCACAGCAAACTTCTGTTGGCTTAACTACGCTCAGTGCAAATATTGCTGCATTGAATACGGCGGCTTCAACTACCCTCACAAGGGCTGCTGACGATACTTCAAAAACACCTGCATTGGCTGAGGCTTCCCTTATTTCTGCCAACAACATGAACGAAATACTAAAGCTATTTGAAAACAAAGAGCTGAAGCTTTCGGCGGAGCAGGCCAGTAAGCTAAAGTCGTTAGCGGTTAGCAGGTTTAATTCTTTGGTGGGTTTAAGGGAGCAGTTCCGCATTCCCGATAAAGCGGTAATCGCGGATTTTTACCTGCCCTATCTCTGCTGTTCAGATTGTGCGCCGGTTACCTATGTTTTCCCTAAGGAAGATGTGGCTAAGCTGGCTATCACTATTTCTAAAACTGAGTTTTGCAATAATGATGAGAACACGTACCCGGTTACGGTCAACCCCGCTGGCGGTACCTTGTCAGATACTGCCGGTGGCATAAAGCAAAACAGCCTGGTGTTTGCTCCTAAGGGCCTGGCCGCGGGTATAGATAAGATTACCTATGCCCTTGCCGATGGCCGCAGCACAAGTGTGGATGTAAAAATATCCGCTCCCCCTGTTGCAGATTTTACATCAGTTATTCCTAAACCGCTTACAGTAGTATTTACCGCAACCGGTATCGAGGGCAAAACGATAAGCTGGAACTTTGGCGATGATGCAACATCCACTTCGCCTAACCCAACACATACTTACCAGTTTGACGGGGAAGAAAAAACTTTTACTGTAAGGTTAAGTGTATCTGATGGGCCTTGTACCACAGTGGTAGAGCATGCCATCCTGCTCACAAAGCCGCGTCGCCAGGTATTTAGTATAGAGCCGGTGCTTTTCTGTGGCAATGACAGGGGGCAGAAACTGTTCAAGGCAGACCCGCAGGCGGACATAACAGCCATTAAAAATCCCAATGGGTTAATACTTGAAAAAGATGCCAATGGCAATCTGTTCTTTGTGCCATTGAAGCAACAGTTAACAGCCTCTAAACAATTTGGTCTTGAGTTGGGCGGCGTTGCTGTAAACCTGGAAATAGTGGTGGCTGATGCATCCTTTACCATGAACCTGGTACAGCAGATTGATCCCGCCACCGGTGCCGTAACAGATGTTGTGTTGCAACTGGCAGCAAAGAAGGCTGATGCGGATAATTATTCCTGGGTAGTTACTGCCGGCAACCGGCCGTTTACCTCAGACAAGCCTAAGTTCGGCCTGTCTTATCGAAGGAACGATATCGGGCAGGGGCAGGAGTTGAAAATTGAGTTAACTGTAGCGCATAAAGTGCCTGGTGTAGAGACTTGTTCTGACAGGAAAGATTATGTGCTTACAGCCGCTATTTTCCGTAATCATTTGGGTAAAGGTGAATTTGACAATGTTACGCCGGAATAAGGCATGGAAAATTTTATGGGCCCGGCTCAGGATTAAGCATAAGGCATCGTTGCGTCGCACTCTTGTACTGTTACCGCTTTACGGAGCAACAGATTACGCATCCCGTGGTGTTACGGGGCACATTCGGCTATTTACAGGGCTATGCTGCGTGGGCACAATACCCGTTTAAATGCCGCCCAAAGAACAGGACGATGAAGTGCTTGCGACGCAATCCCGAAGTTTCGGGACCATGAAAGGCCGCGGCCTGTACCATAAATGATTGCGGCATTCATCAAGGCCGGAATGAAGCCGTAAGCTGTATAAAAAATATCGAATAGCAGTATTATCGTTCAACAATCTGCAATGCCAACTGTTCAGCAACATATTATTCAGAAACAGGTGCTTGAGGTAGAAATGCAGGCCCCGCCGGATGCCTTTGCTTTCCGCAACAGGCTGGGCGAGTTATACAATTACCACATATACCCTGCGCTGGAAGACGTTTTTAATGCCGTTTGCCCTGGTGAAAGCTACATAGTTATTGAAAAACTGGTGATTGACATAGGTGAATTAAATTACACAAATTGGGAAACGGACGTGGTTGCCAAAACACTTTTGCAGTTAAAAAACGAGTTGCTGCTGCACAAGGAATCTTACATGTACAGCGCTAACCGGCAAGCTTCTGTTGCAGGTAATACGGTAACGGGTACCGGCCTGGGAAAAGAAAAAAATATGCAGCAAGGGCAGCACAATGTGGGGCATTTTATAGAATCGTTTATTTATTTTTTGCAACAGGGTGTGTTGCCCTGGAATGCGGCGCCTGTTGCTGCGGCCGGGTTTGAAGAAATGGTTATGCAGGCAATAGAAGAGCAGCCAGGTGTACTCGTTGCTGCTTTGCAGCGTTTTTTGGCAGGCGCTGAGGATGCTGAAATAAAACGGCTGGTTTACCAGTTGCCGCAACAGGCATTGGAAAAAATAACGGTGTTGCTGTTAAAACACTACGCATTTAATCATCGCCGGCACGAAAAGCTAAATGAAACACTCGGCTCTGTTATTGCCTTCTCTGCCGGAGAAACAAAAGTGAGAGAAGTTTTGCACCAGGCTTTTTTTGCAACCATTACCAGGGCGGGGCATCATGAGGATGCCTTTAGAAAAGCCTTGTGCCTGCGTGTAATGGCAATGCTGCCTGGTGAAAAACAAGCGCTTCCCGGCGATGTAAGCGACCTGCTTACTCAAATGCTCACCGGCCTTGATATAACTTTTAATGAAAGTGCTGCCGGCCTGGCAGGGTCCAGCCAATCTTCGCCGGATGTTAGTCATAAGCGTGCAGTCAAAAAGTCCTCTGTAAATGAGTTGTATATACAAAATGCAGGGCTTGTGCTGTTGCATCCTTTTTTGTTTGCACTGTTTACGCATGCCGGTTATTTGAACGGGGATAAAATGTTTAAAGATGAGGATGCCGCGTCGGCGGCTCTGTTGCTGAGTCAATACCTTGCTACCGGCGAAAAACACTTTCCCGAGTATGAATTGCCGTTAAACAAAATACTCTGCGGCTTTCCACCCGGTATGCCCGTTAAAAGCAGGCTGGAAGCAGATGATGCCGTGTTTGAAGAAGCTGAAACATTATTGCAGCAGGTATGCGTCATGTGGAAGATGAATGGTACGCCGGTTAATATGAGCAATGCAGGCTTGCGTTCTTCTTTTCTGCAAAGGGCTGGTAAGCTCTCGTATAAAGAAAATAATTGGCTGCTCCAGGTAGAACAAAAAACCTATGATGTGGTTTTATCGTCGTTGCCATGGGGTATTGGTGTTATAAAGAATGAGCTGATGACAGACATGCTGTGGGTGGAGTGGACATAATCCGTTAACAAAAAAATGTGCTGTATGTTTAAAAGTGAAAACCTTTCAAAGAATAACCAGGATAAAGCTTCCGCCAAAGCGGGCAGCTTTTTTCATCCATTAATACAGCCAAAGCTTACTGTAAACAAGCCTGGCGACAGCTACGAGCAGGAGGCCGATACCATGGCTGACCATGTAATGCGCATGCCGGCCGGTGCTGCTCCTCAGCCTCTCTTTAAGCCGTCCTTAAGTGCGGTGCAACGCAAATGTGCACATTGCGAGGAAGAGGAAAAAAAGATGCAGCGCAAAGAAAAAGGCAGCGGTGAAAACTCTTCTGGTGCAACGCTTGATAATTATGTATCGGGCCTGGGCGGCGGGCAGCAGTTACCCAATGAAACCCGTAGTTTTTTTGAACCCCGTTTCGGGCAAAACTTCAGTAACGTAAGAGTTCATACGGATGCCGTGGCGGCAAAATCTGCGCAATCAATAAATGCGTTGGCTTACACAACCGGCAACAACATTGTCTTTAACAGCGGCCAGTATGCCCCGCAAACAGATACAGGCAAAAGGTTGCTGGCACACGAGCTTACGCATGTTGTGCAACAGGGCGCCTCTGTTCCGGATGTGCAGCGTACCTGTAGTGATGGGCGCTGTGCAGATTGCGCAGGCGGTAACAAAACTTTATGGGTAACCGCTTTTTTCAGGCGGCGGGCTACAGAAGAAACCATGCGCATACTACGCGACAAGATTAACGCTGCGAAAGAGATTATGAGAAACTGCTGTGTTAATTTATACTTCGATTTTAACTGGTCGCTGTTACGTGGCGATCGTGACTTTGACCCCGGTTTGGCAAGGCCTGCGGGAGATGCCAGCGGCGCCTGGGATTATACTGATGATGCGGAAACATTGGGCGAAGGTACCACCTTCTCCGGCGCCAGGGGCGTGCCCATGCTGGTAGTTGATAACGTGCCGCGTACCGGTGGCGGCGTTACTGTTTCTTCAGATTTTGATTCAGAATACACTGGCAATCCATATATAGTAATGCCGATAGACCATGGCAAGCGCCGCGCCATAGCGCATGAACTTGGACATGTGGCCGGCATATTAGCGCATACCGGCGGCCCCGATGTTATGGATAGCGGAACCAGTACACAGGTTACCGATACCTTTTGCAACAGCATAAGGGCAATGGCAACATAACAACATGCCTTGCGGCAGTTGAATATTTTTTATGGGCCCGGCTTTGGAATAAATATGAGGCTTTACTTGCGTCGCACAGCGTCTGCTGCATCGCTTCGTGGCGACAGTTAAGCGAAGCATTACATTCTCAAAACAGGTAACCTGCAACTAAATAAAACAGGCTATGAACCTTACGCAAAAACAATCTACACCATCCATGGCAAAGCAGGCTGTAAGTTCATCTTTCTTTCAGCCGAAGCTACAGGTTAACACGCCTGGAGATGTATATGAGCAACAGGCCGATGCCATGGCGGATCATGTAATGCGTACCGGTGCCGATGCCATTTCCCAACCTTTCTTTAAGCCTTCCATAAATGCTGTTCAACGTAAATGTGCACATTGTGAGGAGGTAGAAAAAAAGTTGCAACGCAAAGAAAAAAGTGACAGTGAAAACACTTCTGGTTTGCTGCTCGATAGCTATGTGTCGGGGCTTGGCGGCGGACAACCCCTGTCAAATGAAAGCCGTAGCTTTTTTGAGCCCCGCTTTGGTTTTGATTTCAGCAATGTGCGGGTACATACGGATGCCATTGCCGCAAAATCAGCGCAATCGGTAAATGCGTTGGCTTATACTACCGGCAATAATATTGTTTTTAACAGCGGGCAGTATTCACCGCAAACAGATGCAGGTAAAAAGCTGTTGGCGCATGAGCTTACGCATACCATACAGCAGGGCAGCACTATACATGCTAAAGAGGGCGATGGCATAATACAAAGATATTTTAATGCAGGCGGAACTGCCGGGTCCGCCATGGGTAATGATTACAGGATATCAGATGACCTTACCATGGCTGTCAGGGTGGGTTATCCCAATCACGACTTCTATGCTCAATCCGGTAAAGCATTTCTATCCAATATCTTATTAAATGCGGTTGGTTCGGGCATACGGTTGGTGGAAGAAAGTTCAGATTTTCATGTATCACAGGGAAGTAAAACAAACACGTTAAAGAAAATTTCTCCTAAAAACACTCAGAATTCCACATCGGGGGGCGGCATGAAAATGCCGGATGATTGCGGCACAAGTTGCGCAGTAGTGGTAGGGGGCAACAAAAGAGGGGCACTGTACCATAATCCCATCACCAAAGCCAAGGCAAGAACATCAGCTACCACACCTTCGTTAATGAAAGCCGAAATAATGACCAGCATGCTTGTCAATTGGCTTGCTATGCCATCAACCACAGCGCCAAGCCGAACCGAAATTATGGACGTAATTACCAGGGCTGCAGCCAAGCAATTGGAAATTGACACGGCAAAAGCCGATTATAATGCGGCTGCACCCGGGGCAGATGAGGAGGCAAAAGGCACTATTTACTGGGCGAAAGTAGATCAGTATGGAGAAATCATGATGTCATTCTATAATAAAATGTCTGCCTCCAAGCGGGAAGAAATAGACAAATACCTGGAAATTAACAAGTATGCCACCCCGGCCGTTGGGCAGGGTTATACCATGTCATCCGGCGGCACTAAATATCCGGGGGTAAGGACCTGGAATTTCCACTGGGCCGGGGTAGTAATGAAAAGCAACGACCAGCAGGATACAGTTACACTGGAAAACTATGCCGTGCCCGGCAATGTGGAAAATGACAAGTGGGATTTTGCGATGTATGGCACTGCGGCCAAAGCCGGACAAACTTTTCACGAACAGCACCATGACACAAAACAGCATGGGGACAGGCCTACCACCATGGTAATTGAAAAGAAATGACAGTAACTGCCCGCATATTGGTTGGGCGGCTGCTGTATAACTTAAAAACACACCTGTTTGTATGAGCAGTAACGATACCGGTTTCAGCACTAACGAAAAAGTAACCCTTACAGGCACTTACGCCAGGAGTAATCTATCCAAAAGCGGGCAGGAAGATGGCTCCGGCTATTACAAAATAGTGGTAAGCGATTCCCTGGAGGTAATACTCCTGCCTCCCTATAAGGAAGAAGCTGTTCGGCCAAAGGAAGAGGTGCAGCGTTTTGAAGGGAAAAAAGTAACAGTTACAGGTATTGTCATGGAGCATACACCCTTTTCAAAGCCATCCCTGGAAGAGCAACCGGTAACGGTGGATATACCCTGTTTTATTACGATTGAATCCATACAACTGGCAGGGGAATAGTGTGCTCGTATTGTGTGCGGGGGCTATCTACCAGGGCTAAACAGCCGCCCAAAGAACCGGACGATGAAAGGATTGCGACGCAACGATGATGCCATGAAATACTGTCGCTGGTATCCAAAAAATGGTAAGTGGGTAGTAGGAAATGGCCAGTGGGCAAATGGTACATCTAACATCGTACATAAAACATCTTACATATTACATGTCTTTTCCCGTAGCAGACAAGGCCAGAAAAATTTCCCCGGTTGTGCAAAACAACCGGGCGGGCAAGCCTTTTTTTCAGCCAAAGCTTGCTGTTAGCCAGCCGGGTGATGTGCATGAGCAACAAGCTGATGCGGTAGCGGATAAAGTAGTAAACGGCCAACCTGCTTTTTTTAGCCCTGTGCAAAAAACGGGCAATAACAACGTTCAGCGCCAGGAAGAAACGCCACCTAAAAAAGAAGAAGCTTCTGTTGGCTTTATAGATACCGGCGAAATAGTAAAAACATTTGATGAGCTTATTTTGCAACTGCCAGACCGCTACAAGGATGCATACGCTTATTATAAAAAAACACATGCCACATTTATCTTCGATTTAACCGAAAGCCGCAAGCTGGCGTCAGACCAGATTATGGCCATGTGGAACCTGAGCTATGCTATTGTGTACAGCAAAACAAGCCCCTACAAAAACCTTGGCTTTGGCGACAGCGTAAAAATGGCGGAATCACTCTCCGGCGTTTCTGATACTTACATCAACCTGGCTTCGCTGGCGCTGCACAAAGATTTAAAGAAGTTTATTTCTGATAAAGTACCGGACCTGGTTATAAAAAACCTGGGCATCATATTATTAACGGGCATAGCACTGCAGGCAGGTATTGCAGGCATACAGTATGCTGTTGGAAAGGAGGCAGATTTTGTGTCTATCATTAACCCGTTTGTAGGCTCGTTTACTGAAATGCCAGGCGGCTTAAAGCGGCCGTTTAGCATTGATAATATTCCGGACCCCAGGTGGAAGTCACCGTTCCTTAACCCCAGTCCGGGTATTGATTTCAACTGGTCGGGCAATAACCCCGATGCCAAGGCGCCTTCGCTGAATTTTAACCTGGGGCTTAACTTTCCATCTATCCTAAGCCTGTACCCAAAGAACGAGGAAGAGAAGAAAAAATACAAAGGCTTTGAGTTGTACCCCTTCTTTAATTTTTCACGCAACTATGCCAAAGAAGGGCAGCCTGAGCCTGAACAGAAAGACAAATATTTCGCCGGTGTGTTTGTCGGCAACAAAGGCATTTATACCCTGGTGGAAGGCGGCGCTATTACCGGCCCGCTGGGCGTAATGGAGGCTTATGGCCGTGGCGGCCTTGTGCTTAAGAATATGGGCAGTTTAAAGCTCTTTCAACTGGATGCGGAACTGGATTACCGCAAGGATACAGATAGCCTGCGAACCCGCATAAATTCCGCCACTGAAATACAGATTCTTGATAATAAACAATGGCAGTTTACTGTTGGCGGCATGGTAGGCGGATTAGTTCCTTCCGGCGATGCAAAAGGCAGCTTTGACTACGGCGCTAACCTTACGCTTTATAATAAGCAGTATTCGGCCGACCAAAAAGATACCTATCGCACGGGTATAGATATTGGCTTTACCAACCGCCTGCAGGACCCCTTTGCCGAAAACTCCCTGCAATTGTTTAGCCTGCAAACAAAGCTGGTGTTTTACGACATGATAAAAGTTGGTTTTCAGTACGATAAAGTTTCCGGTCAGGCTGCGCCCAATGTGTTTACGCCCATAGCGCCGGATGCCAATTTGCCCGGCAGCAGCGTTACCGTTTTTGGCGCTTTCGATTTTGCCCCACTGCTGTTTAGGGATGAAAACAAAAAGAAGTAAACAATGAATGCTGTCGCGGTTCATCATACGCCTGTAAATGCTTTGCCCGCCAGGGCGAATAAGCCAGCTTTTTTTCAGCCAAAGCTGCAGGTTAACCAACCCGGCGATGTATATGAACAGCAGGCCGATACTGTGGCTGATTCCATTATGCGCATGCCTAATTTTAATGGTGGCAGTTTCTTCAGGCCATCGCCTGTTATAAGTAACATACAGCGTAAGTGCCATACTTGCGAAGAGGAAGAAAAAATACAGCGCAAATGTGCTGAGTGCGAAAAGGAAGAGCAGGTGCAACGTAAAGAAATGCCGGATGGCATTATTGCGGCAGGTGCAGGTATGGTACAACGGGCCTGTGGCGCTGAGCAAATAGGCGTTCCGACAGATTGTAACGTGCCTGAATTTGAGCCACCTTTCTCTCCGCGTTACATGTTTAACCAAAACTGCGATACTTTCAGCGGCGATAACGAAACCGACCTGCGTATAGATGCGCAAACTTATACGGAGGGTGATACCATCGAAATTCATGGCATAGCCAGCCAGGAAGGAGATCCGGCTTACAATGTAAACCTGTCCTGCGCAAGGGCAAGAGAAGCAAGAGAGGTTATAGAGGCTGTATTGCAGGAAAGGAATATCCATGTCAATATTATCCTGTATGCGCATGGCGCCATAACCGGCGAGCCGCTTTCCTTTAACAGGTGTATCGGTATCGTTCGTTACACACACGGCCAGCCTGTTACCGAAGATCCGCCTGTACCTGAAAACCCGGAACCTGTTACAGATACTCCAGCCCCGGCGCCGGGCTGCGGCGGCATTGACGATTTTTTCAGAACAGTTTTGTTGATTGACCCCAACATTATTGCCGATACGCAAACCTGCCTATGCTTCGGCGCCGGCATTGCAGATCTTATCCCTATCCCGGGGGTAGGCACCAATCCCATTGTTGAGTATAGCGATTGCGCCTGTAATATTTACACCGCACTGCAGGAAGTGTATAAACGGGGCACACCCGATAACAGGGGTGGCGGCGGTTGCTTTGAGTGGAGCAATTATACCCTGGGAGATGTGGGTGCATTGGCTGCGCTGGCGGGCATTGCTTATATTGATTGTGCTTCGCTGCCCATAGGCGCTGCATTAGGCACGTGGCTGGGGGCCTTAACAGGGCTGGCTTCAGGCGCTGCCGGTGGTGTTGGCGCGGGTGGTGCGGCCGGTGGCCCGCCCGGTGCGGTGGCTGGTGGCGCCGGCGGTGGTGCAGCCGGTGCTGTGGGGGGAGCGGTAATAGGTACTGCCATAATGGATATGCTGGTAGATCTTGTTGCCATGGGGCTGCAGAATTATATAACACAGGGTACTCCGTTGCCGGCCGCTCAAATGGATGCCTGCGGAAGATTTTTTTCACGTATAGCTGCGCCTGTTGCCCCGGGCGACGAGCCGGGTGTTGGGCCGGGGGAAAGAATGCCCGATGGTACATGGTTTGATGAAGAAGGCAACCTGCAAATGGGCCCGGGGCCTAAATGGTAACAGCCGTCATATTTTTTTTTGCATGTTATGGGCGCCCGCCCAAGCTATCGCAAGGGCGCCGGGCAGAACTACGTTCGCAACCTTCGTAAAAGCAACTGAATGTTGCTTTTACGAAGGTTGTGCTCCTACTCCGGCACAAGGCCCTGGCACAAAACCCTCACCGGGGTATCCGCTGCAATCCCTGGCGCGGTGGTGATGCAGGGCTGCTTCTTTCGTGGACAGGTTTTCCAAATGAAATTAATAACGTAACAGCACTGTCTTAAAGGCGGGGACTTTGCTGCTTTGTGTGCCATAGTGCCGGCGCAACCCTCATTCAGGCAACCCCATCTTATTTTGGCAAGATGTGCAACCGCGGTCTGCCCTAATCCTTACGTAGCTTAGCGCAGCTTATAAAACTTATTCTAATAACAGCGGATGATATGCTGCAGGCATTATACCAGGTTGGCAACCTGCAATTTGCGTTATAGTTTTGCAGGATAATAATTGACCGGCACTGGTTAATGTTTGTTGTACCAGCGAACGACAGAATAACTTATATTAGAGTAATTTTATGAAGAAGACCATCTGCTTACTGCTTTTAATACCCCTTATTTTTTCAGTTCATGCACAGGATTCTATTCGCTACCGCATGATATTTATTGGCGATGCCGGAGAAATGGATGATCAGCAGAAAGCTGTTATTGAAAATGCAGCCAACCATATTATTGCGGGCAAAACATCTGTAATGTACCTCGGCGATAACATTTACCCCCGTGGTATAGGTTTACCCGGCAGCGCTGAAGAAGAAGCAACAAAAAAGATTTTACAATCGCAATACCAGCCCATGCGCAGCAAGGGTGCGCCAGTCTATTTTATTCCCGGCAACCATGACTGGGATAAGATGGGGCCAAAAGGGCTGGCTAAAATAAAACGCCAGTGGGAGTACCTGGACGAGCAACAGGATTCTTTACTGAAAATGGTACCGGCGAATGGCTGTCCCGACCCCGTAGCCATAAACGTGTCAGACAGCCTTACCATCATTGCATTTGACAGCGAGTGGTGGGTTTACACCTACAGCAAAAGAAACCCCGGCGCCGATTGTGATTGCAAAACGAGAGAAGAGGTAACGGCAAGGCTGGAAGAACTGTTGTACAAAAACAGGTACAAGGTAATATTGCTGGCATCTCACCACCCGTTTCAAAGTTATGGAACGCATGGTGGCTATTTCTCGTTCAAAGACCATATTTTTCCTTTAACAGCAGCAAATAAAAGCCTCTACATCCCATTGCCGGTTATTGGCTCATTATACCCGTTCCTGCGCTCTACATTTACCAATCCCGAAGATTTAAAACACCCGCTGTACAAATACATGATAAAGCAGGTGGATGGAGTGTTTAAAGACTTCCCTAATATGGTGCATGTGGCAGGCCATGAACATGGGTTACAGTTTATAAAAAACCAGCAAACGCAAATAGTAAGCGGGGCCGGCGCCAAGCGAACTTTTGTAAGGGGGAAAAAAGATGCCCTCTTCGCTGATGCGCAGCAGGGTTATGTTACCGCTGATTTGCTGGAAGGCAACAACATGAGGTTTACCTATTACATTTACACGGATACCGGCATGCGCAACGCGTTTACCTACCTGCAACCCTACACTTCAGTAAAAGAGATGGAAGACTCTGCCAGGTATGCGCTTGCCACCACCGATAGTGTTGATGTGCAGGTGCGGCCGGTTTATGACAGCGTAAGCAGCTTTCACCGCACTTTATTTGGCGAAAATTTCAGGAAGGAGTGGGCAGCCACTACCAGGCTGCCTGTAATCCGCATTTCTGAACTGTATGGCGGCCTTACACCCATACAGCGCGGCGGTGGCATGCAGACAAAGTCATTGAGGCTGGTGGATAAAAACGGTAAAGAATGGGTGATAAGAAGCGTAGAGAAAAACCCTGACGCCCTGCTGCCGGAAGAGTTGCAGGAAACCTTTGCCCGTGATGTGCTGGATGATGCCATGAGCTCTCAGCACCCGTTTTCGGCCTTAATAATGCCGCCACTTGCCGATGCGGTGAAAGTGCCGCACTCCAACCCGGTTATCGGCGTGATAGCTTACGATAAAAACCTGGGCCACTATGCGCCGGACTTTGTGAACAAAGTATGCCTGCTGGAAGAAAGGGAGCCGCTTGGCGAAAGCGACAACACTTTCAAAATGCTTAAAAACCTGGGTAAAGACAACGATAACAACTACGCGTCCAAAGAGTTTTTGCGTGCAAGGATGCTGGACCTGCTGGTGGGCGACTGGGACCGTCATGAAGACCAATGGCGCTGGCTGGATAAAGATAAAAGCAAGAAAGAAAAAGAATATGTTGCCGTACCCCGCGACAGGGACCAGGCGCTGCATGTTGCACAGGGCTGGTTTCCTAAACTGGCCAAGGTAAGATGGATATCCCCAACGTTGCAGGGCTTTGACAGTACCATCAGTGATGTGAGGTACTCCCTGTTTAAAACAAGGTTTATCAATGCTTATCCCGGCTCACAGTTCAGTTACGACGAGTGGATGAAGCTGGCTAACGAATTTGTGGCATCCCTCAACGATAAAGTACTGGAAGCCGCGCTGAAGAAGCTGCCCGCATCAGCCTATAACCTGCGGCATAACGAACTGCTGGCCACACTCAAGGCAAGGCGTAACAACATTCCTGGGGCGATGGATGAATACTACCGTTTTATCAATAAGATTGTGGATATACGTGCCAGCGATAAAAATGAACTGGTAGAGATTACCGGTACACCGGATGATGGGTTGCGTATTGTGATGCATAAGATAAGCAAGGATGGAGAAGTAAAGGATAAGCTGATGGACAAAGTATACGATGCGTCTGTTACCAAAGAAGTGAGGTTGTATGTATCTAAGGGAGATGACAGTATTATCATTAACAACAAGTCATCCCGCATAAAACTGCGCATCATAGGCGGCGATGGTAAAAAGCATTACACTATAACAGCGGCAGACAAAAAGATTAAATTGTACGAACAAAAAAGCAATGCGGTGTTCAGTGGTGATGAAAGCCGGTTTAGAAAATATCTTTCTAACGACAGTTCCCACACTGCTTTTGAAGCAGTTAACCTGTACAATGTTACCATGCCGCTGGTTACCGCGGGCATTAATGCAGATGATGGCTTTTTGTTTGGACTTGGTTTTCGCCATACCAGGCAGGAAGGTTTTAGAAAAACGCCCTACAGCAGCATGCAGCAGGTAATAGCAGGGCATTCCTTCTCCACAAAGGCCTACCGTGCCACCTACCGCGGCGAGTGGATTGACGCTTTTGGCAATGCAGATTTTGTAATGCAGGCCGTAGTAAGGGCGCCCAATAACACCATTAATTTCTATGGCCGCGGTAACGAATCTGTATTCAACAAAACCGGCAACTTTAAACGGTTTTACCGCACACGTTTCAGTATTTACCAGTTTGACCCTGCCGTACGCTGGCGTGGCAACAAAGGTGTTAGTTTAAGCGTTGGCCCCAGTTACCAGGCTTATCAGTTTGATAAGGACGATAATGATGGGCGCTTTATCAACAGCACGTCTCAAATAGGATCTTACGATAGCAGTACCATAGATAAAACAAGGATGCATGCTGGCATAATTGTAAACTTTACCAGCGATAAGCGAAACAACCCCGTGTTCCCGGCCTGGGGCAGCTATGTAAACATACGGGTGCAGGGCTACAGCGGTCTGAACAGTTATTCCAAAGCATTTGCGCAGATAATACCTGAAGTGGCGCTGTATAAAAGCCTCAATACAAAGTCAACTATTGTATTGGCAGAGCGTATTGGCGGCGGCATTACAGTGGGCAAAACAGCCTTTTACCAGTCATTATTTTTGGGCGGACAGGAAAACCTGCTGGGTTACCGTCAATTCCGTTTTGCCGGGCAATACAGCCTATATAATAATCTCGAGCTGCGTATAAAACTAGCCGATGTTGGCGGCTACATATTGCCTGGCCAGTTCGGCATGATGGGCTTTTTTGATATAGGCCGTGTGTGGGAGGATAATGAAAGCTCCAGCACCTGGCACAAAGGCGGCGGTGGCGGCTTATATTTTGCCCCTGCACGTGTAGCGGTAATACAGTTTGTGCTGGGTGGTTCTAAAGAAGGGGTGTATCCCTACGTAACTATGGGCATGCGTTTTTAATGCATACAACATTTAAGTTGCTCTAAGGTATATAAGCTTTACCCATTACCAGTTTGTTGCCCGATATATCCACTTCAAAAAAATGTGGTTTACGCAATGTACGGCCATTAACGTTTTTATGGCTGTGCAGCGACATGAGCAACCTGCCATCCAAAGTTTTAAACAGCATGCCATGGCCGTAGTTGGCAGGTGTTATAGGTTCCTGTTCCTGCACCCATGGGCCGTCCAGCGTACCGGTTTCGGAGTAGGCAACACCCTGCGTATAAATGTCGTACACCCAGCTTGTCCATATCATGCCCAGGCGGCCTGTTGCGGTACGAAAAAGGTAAGGGCCGTCAGTTACCTTATTTGGCCGGTCGTTGCCTTGTTCATCTTTCTCACGGCTCCATGGCGCATCGCTGGCACGAAACAACACTTTGCCTTCCCCAATGGCGCCGCTTAAGTCTGGTTTAAGCTCAATTTTTTCAATGGTGCCATCCAGGTTTTGCAACCATTCGTAGCAGTATACCATGTAAGGTTTGTTGTTTTCAAACCACAAAGTGCCATCCAGTGTAGGTTTGTCAGCAGGCAGGTAAACAGGGTCTTTCATGGGTACATAAGGGCCATCCGGTTTATCGCTTACCAGCACATGGCAGGCACGGCGTTCTATCACATTATTTTTAACGGTATCAATCTTAACATCACGGTTGGTAAACGTAGCAAAATAGTAATACCTGTTGTTAAAAAAGTGAATTTCGGCAGCCCATATCATTGGTTTGGGCCCCATCCACGAGGCCGGGTCTGTAGCCGTTACCTTGTAAGGGCCATCCCAGAACTTTAAATCTTTGCTCTTCCATAGCATGCCGCCAGTGCCAGTCATATAATACATATTTGTTTGCTGGTCGGCAAGTACAAAAGGGTCGCTTAAAACAATAGAATCTAAAGGAACATGGGTTTTTATTTCACTGTTACTGTTTTGCTGTGCAGACAGGGTAATGCAAAACAACCAGCAAGCCAGTGTAGTAAGGCAGGCATTTTTCATGTGGTTAATTTAATTCCGAAAAAAGCAATGTTATAAAATTAAAGGGTAAATACATTACGCATCGTGGCAAGCTAACCAATAAAAATTTGGTATACATTATTGCATACAGCCCAAAGAAATTTTATGGGCCCGGCACCAGGAACAAGAATGAGGCTTTACTTGCGTCGCACTCTTGTGCTGTTGAATTCGCTGCGCAGCTTTTCCCGCAGGGTAGATTTGAGAACAGACCGGCAACTTGTAACCCGTATCGGGCTTTCGGGTGAGGGATTGAAACGGAAACCCCGGTGAGGCTTTGTGCAAGGCTTTTGTGCCGGAGTTGCAGTGGAAAGCCCGACCCCTTGCGATAGCTTGGGGGCACCCCCTTATTATTCTTAACGCTGGAAATTATGGCTGTTTACGAACCCATTTATTTACCAGGTATTTTCTAAACGGCTCATCATAAAAGCGCATTACAACATACGCAATTACAAAGATGACCGCCAATAGCGCCAGCACAATCAGCCAGAGTTGCAGCCCCTGGGGTTTATACGCCATGTAATAATTGCCAAACGACCATACGATGCAGATATGCGTCATGTATAATGGGTAAGACAGCCTGCCTGTAAACACGCAAAAATTCTTTAGCCTGCCACTTATATTGCTGCCCGCCGCTAACGCGATGATAAGCGGGCAGGCCACCATTACCAGCAGGGATTCGGCAAGCCAGTCATTGTCAAAATGAGGAAACATAAAAATGCCAACCAGTAATAACAAAAGCAGGATGATATTGATATTGTTTTTTATAACAAGGTTAAACCTGTATATGGCCAGCCCGGCTGTAAAGGAAAATGCGGTACGTGCCCAGCCATCAAAATAAAATTTGCCTTCCCAGCCCATAATCAGCCAGCCCCTTTGCCTGGCAACATACACAAGCCACACGCCTGATGCAGCCAGTAACAATATCAATATTTTCCTGGATACACGGCTTAATACAAGGGCATAAAATATGTTGGCGATGTACTCAGTAGACAAGGACCAAGACGGTGAATTAAGCGGAAAAACACCATCACCACGGTTAGGCAAAATGGCAAGCGGCACAAGCAACAGGTGGCATACAAAAGATAAAAAAATATTACCCCAGCCCGCTGACTGTACGCTGTTATTAAAAGGGGTAATGATGTACTCTATAAGCCCCAACACAGTTCCAAAGATTACCATTGGGTGCAGCCTGATAAGCCTGTTGCGAAAGAAGCTGCCCATACCCATGGTTTGCATGCGGCTGTCGTAAGCATAGCCGATTACAAAGCCAGACAGCAGAAAGAAAAAATCAACCGCCAGGTAGCCGTGGCCCAGCGGGCTATCTTTATAATCGGGAAAAATAAATTCAAAAAAATGGAAAACAACAATACTTATGGCCGCCATGCCCCTAAGGCCATCAAGCGTTTCGTAATGCGGTTTTGAACCCGGGAATTGAATGGTTTGTTCCTGCATGTTTCTACTGTGTGGTTGCTTGTTATGTAATACACGCAATAAGTATTACGCTGGTTAGTACCTTTCAAATATAAATACAGGAAACTATAAACAGGCATGCTGTAAAAGAAAGTATGGTAACGGGATACAACATGTGAAATTGGTATACAGAAAACTGCTTTAACCGTTTTGTTTGCGTTCTTTTAAAGCCTTCCTGTGCCTGTAAACCAGTGCCAGGCATTTTGGACAGGTTACCGCCTCCCAATCGGCTGTGGCTATGTTTTCTGTCTGGGCACGAAGTGCAGCTTCCTTATCACGTGGGTTGCACAATACCATCCCATCTTCATTAAGAGCGTGTAGGTCGCGTTTTATTCTCTTATCTCCCCGCATGGCATTGTTTTTAAACTGGCAGGTGCAAATATAGCAAGGGCTGCCTCATTTACTTTTGAAGCAGCCCCGGTTTTTATTCCCCGATATATCTTAGTAGGAAACCATAATTTTTTGGGTAACCTTTTTGCCATTGTAGGTAACAATAACAAAGTAGTACCCGGTTATAAGATTTGGCAATGAGAATTTTTGCGATGAAAAATCTGCATTTTGTTTTTGCCAAACAATTCTGCCATTGGCATCTGTAACCTGTAAGTTCATCTTTTGCGCACCCTTTATATTGCCTGGCACCTGAACATTAAAGTTGTTTTGAACAATGGTTGGGTAAATTGTTATTTCCTTGGCAGCAGGTTCATATTTACTCACAACATTGCGTTCAATGTATTGCAAACCTGCTATTGATGGGTTACTGCCGGAAAGTACAGTAAACTCTCCAAAACCGGTAAACCCGCTCCTGGCTATATACCTGTAAGGGCTTCCCACGGCTGTATCTGACTGGGCCAACTGATACGACCAGCTTGCCCCGTAACGGGATACCATACACCTGGTATAATCAAAGCCTGGAAGCTCATCAGTGTTCCTCCACAACAGTTCAATCGTAGCATTGGCTCCGCCAGCGGTTGCCTCGTTAATAACCCAGCCAGCTTTAATGCCACCGGTTGAAATGGGTGCACCTGTACTTCCATTTAACAAAGCCACGTCACGGCAACGTACTGAATAGGCATCCTGCACTCCGTTTTCTGTAATTCTTACACGGTTATAAGTAAGCTCATCAAACCCAACCGGAAAAACAAAGGAACTGTTTTTTACGCCTAATTTCTTTAAGCTTCCGGTGCCGTTGGTAATAAAAAACCTGGTGCCGTTTGTATTGTGAATTTTGGAGTTTTCTGCCAGAGTAAAGGTTGTGTTGTTTAGCTTAACCCAGGTGTTATCATTAAAAAAAATAACCGAATCCAATACCTTTTCACTATTAAGAAGGTTTACCAGGTATGTTGAACTTTTATCTACCAACAGTTTGTATATCACTTTCCCTGCATCTGACAGGTTTGAATTGGCAGCGCCAAAAAAGCGCAATACCGAAGTGCCATAGTTGTACAGGCCCTTGTTGTTAAAATTAAGCTGTACACTGTATCGGCCGTTGCCTGAAAGTGTTGCAGCACTATCGTTAATTAAATCAGCATTGGTAATAATTTCTCCGTCGTTGGTAACTGTGCTGCCGATAGTATTTGAAAACGATGCCGAAGTGAATATCAACCCACCATTTTGTATGGTGATAGCTGCC
The DNA here is from genome assembly GCF_009650435.1 of Foetidibacter luteolus. Taxonomy (GTDB): domain Bacteria; phylum Bacteroidota; class Bacteroidia; order Chitinophagales; family Chitinophagaceae; genus Foetidibacter; species Foetidibacter luteolus. The sequence goes on along the minus strand of NZ_VVIP01000095.1, from coordinate 53,666 downwards.
CCCTTATTAACAATTTGCGGGTAACAAAATTTTGATAAAACCAGCAGTACCATCAGCGCAACTGCTTTTTGTATTTGCCCAGCTAAATTCATAGAACAAATTTTTTGAAATGAGATAATTAATGCAGTGGTTAATTGCCCATGCACATAATGTTCCATGTAATGTTTTGGCTGATGGTGGAGTTGCTCGTATTAAGCAGCCGGCATTTGCAGCCAGAGGGTGTTACATCGTAAATGATTAGCTGAAGTTGATACAATGGCCCTGCCGTGCCGCCGTTACTTACAATGTTGCCTACAAACACCTGTGGCGCATTGCTGAAGCCTCCAATAAAGCCGATACTGGCTTCCGGAGAAAGGGCGTGTGGGGCAAGGTTGTTGATGGTAAAAGCAGCGGAGCGTGTGTAGTATTTTATATTCGTGCTGCCGGACAAATTATACAGCACGCCTTTGTTATTGTTAACCGTTAATGTGCCGCTAACTTTTTGAGAGCCGGTTACTGTAACGGCGCCATTCAGTTCCGTGGTACCTACAACGTCTAATTTTGCGGAAGGCGCTGTTGTGCCTATGCCCACGTTACCGCCATTGGCTATGGCAAGCCTTGGCGATCCATCCTCGTTTATGTTTAGGTAATTGCCGCCGCTGTTGTAGTTCATCACCCAGTATTTAGCATCTGTGCTGTTATAAATGGCAAAAGAGCCATCCTGTACCTGCATTTTATAAATGGGGGTTGTTGTGCCTATGCCGGCATAGCCGCCCACATATAAATTACTGTTGGTGTTAACAACACCGTTTACATCAAGTTTATAGGCTGGCGTGGCCGTACCTATGCCAACATTTTGTGCAAATACCGCATGTGAAACTGTAAGGGAAAAAATAAAGAGTAAAATTGGTGATTTCATGAGTTTTTGTTTTTTAGAGTAGGGTTCAAAATTATTTGACATAAAGGCGCTTCAGAAGATAAGTTGAGTATTTGGTAGTTTTTATTTAGTCGTTGACACTAATTCATATATTAAAATTCTTTTGCGAATGTTAGTAGCACCCCGCATCCACGCATAAATGTGAGAGAAAATAATTATGAGCCCTGCAGCAGGAACTATGATGGGTCTGCCGTTGCGTCGCACTCTTGTACGTCCGGGTTCATTATGCGGCTTTTCCCGCAGGTTAGGTACATGCGATACTATAACTGCCACTCTGGCCTTATGTAATGGCAGGTATAACCATAGGGATGCTTTTGAAGATAATCCTGGTGCTCTTCTTCGGCATCCCAAAAGTCACGGGCAGGTGTTACTTCAGTTACTATGGCGCCGGGCCATTTACCGGATGCGTTCATTTCTGTAATCAAATTCTGCGCTGTTGTTTTTTGTTCATCTGTGAGATAAAAAACAGCAGACCGGTAAGATGTACCCACATCATTACCTTGCCTGTTCTTTGTAGTAGGATTGTGTATCTGGAAGAAAAACTCAAGCAGCTTACGATAAGATAACTTCTCAGGATCAAAAGTTATGGCTATTGCTTCGGCGTGGTTTCCGTGGTTACGGTAGGTTGCGCTTTTAACATCTCCGCCGCTATAACCCACCCTGGTTGATAGTACACCCGGCAGGTCTCTTACCAGTTCTTCCACACCCCAGAAACAACCGCCGGCTAAAATTGCTTTTTCACTTAACATATAATTGAAGTTGTGTTTGCTACAGTCTAATCAATTTTAACGCCAGCCAGTTTTACTGGCATGTTGGCATGTGGGGATTGTATGCTTTTGCATAAGCAACTTAATATTTAAGACATAATCTTATGTTAACAGCTTCTGTTCTCCGGTACATAAGAAACCCTTGAGCTGTTATAGATAACCTTATGCTTAATAACCTCTTTGCTTTTCAATGATACTGGTTAAAGTGCTTTTCATTTTTCGGGCGGCGCCAGCAATAGCTTCATCATAAGTATCCGCATCATGCGATACCACAACAGGTTGTTTTCCTTTTAAACGTGCTTCTAAGGAACACCGTTTATCATTGCTGGTCTTCCTGTCTGCATTTTCATCAGAAAAGTGCACTTCAATTCGGGTCAGGTATTCCTCAAACCTGCCCAACTCTTTATTCAGCACCTGGTTTAGGTTTTCTTCGTAGGCATCTTTTACACTTAAATTGTTGTCGGTGTTTATCTGTATAGTCATAGGCAACTTTGTTACAAAGTTAAAGCCAAACTGTAGCAGGTCATATACAGCAATTGTTATTTGAGGCTTTGAAACATTAAAACAGGTGGACGTTATATTAGCTGGTACCGGAGATATGGTTGGGGAACCACGTGTGTTTTCACTGTACATATTCTACACTAGCCAAAAAGCTCAACCCTTCGCTTAAATGCCGCCATGAAAAACCAGCCGTACAAGTGAGTGACACAACGAAGTCGCCATGAAATACCGTCAGCCCGTACAGTAATTTGTATTCAGCTTCACCGCTGGCTAACCTTTACCTTGCCCAACCGGGCCAGTTAAAAAACGGGTACTGTATCTTGCTATAAAAATTTTATTTTAGCAGGAGAGAATGCGCTTATATGTGTTGTAATCTAACCCTCTTCAAAAAATACCTTCATAACTCCTGCCAATATGTAATACATCTAGTAACCATTGTTTGTTGCCTAAGTTTTTTTTTGTCCTGCGGCAACCGAAGTGACCAGGCTTACCATCCTTCTTTTTTTGATTCTGTTTATAACAGGTTGCCCGGCCCGGGAGATACTTCTGTACGCCCAGGCGACTTAGAGTTGCTGGATGCTGCTTATTCGGCTTTCCCCAACATGGGTACAGGTGACTTATACAGAAAATACAGGTACAAGTTCTTATACTTCTTTGAAGTGCTGGGTGACGAAAAAAGAGGCCTGGTTTTTACTGACAGTATTATCAATTTATTAGCCGGTAAAGAGGAGAACCCGGACTTTGTAAGACTGTATGTTAACGCCCTTTTTAACAAGGGCGATATATTGGCACAGGGAAAAAGGTACCAGGAAAGTGCGCTTTACTACATGCAGGGGCATAAAGTAGCGTTAGAAAAACTGACTGACCCATGTAGCCTGGTTGAATACAATGCCCGTATGGGGCGGCTGCTGTATAAGCAGGGAAACTATGAGAGGGCCATCGCATCCTTCCAGGCGGGACTGTTAGACCAGTCGCTGTGCGATACCAACAGCTTTTTTAAGTTTAAAGCCACACAGGAATACCTTGACAATATTGGCATGTGTTATAATGCGCTGAGCAATTATGACAGCGCTAACCATTATTATTCCGCTACCCTTGCATATATAAACAGGCAGGAAACTTTTTTTAGCCGCGAGGGCAGGTATATTGCCATGGCAAAGGCTGTGGTGTATGATAACCAGGCAAGGATATTTCAAAAACAGGGGAGGGCGGACGAGGCACAAGCGCTGTATAAAAAAAGCATTGCTGGCACATCCGGCTATCACCGGCTTTATACGCAGCTTACACAGTTGGCACTCACCCGGCTTTACCTGGAAAACAACCGCCTGGAAAGAGCGGTGGCATTATTGGATAACCTTAAAGCCTCTATAGACAGTTTTCCTTCAGAGCAGTCACTGATTGGTTATTTCGCCTGCATGAAAAACTATTATGAAAGAAGGGGTAAGCTTTCCGTAGCTGCCATGTATATGAAAGAATACCTTGAGTTAAAAGATTCTGTACAAAACCTTAACACACAGGCGGCGGGTAACGATATCATTAACTCATTTAATACCAAAGCTCAAAACGCCTTATACCGGAAACTAAAAGATGATGGCCGGGTTAAATCAGTTTACCTCATTGTTATAGTACTACTGGCACTATTATCTGTGTACCTGTTAATCCTGGTAAAAAGAAGATATGCCCGGTCCCGTATATTTCTTCAGGAAACAGAAGCCCTTTATGAAAAAATTGACGAAAAAAATCACTCTTTACAAAGTGTATTTCATGCACTTGACCAGAAAAACAATGAGCATATTTCGATAATGAACGTTACCTCCAATGATCTTAAAATACCCCTCTCTGTTATTTATGAAACTATTGGCCGGTTGCCGGTTGAAGTATTGAGAGATGATGATTTGCAGGAATCACTGTTATTGATAAGGGAAGCTTCTGCCAGCTCTCTGCATATCATAGAAGAAATGCACCCTTTTAAGATTGACCAGCAGGTAAACAGGAAGGAACTGGTAGATCTGAAAGCCTTCCTGGAGCAATCCATTAATTTATTGGAGCCAGGCGCCCTTCAGAAAAAACAGCGGATAGAACTGAACCTGAAGCAGGCTTTTGCTTTTATAGACCGGCAAAAACTCCGGCGGGTGATCAATAATATCGTTATCAACGCCATAAAGTTCAGTAACGAAAACTCGGTTATCAGCATACACCTTGAAAAGAAAGAAACAAGCAGCCTCATTTCCATACGCGACTATGGCATCGGAATCCCGGCTGTTGTAAAAGAACAGATTTTTAAGCATAAAAAAGTGGAAGGCCTGGCAGGAACGGCGGGGGAAGAAAGTTTTGGAATGGGTTTATCCATTGCCAAAAAATTTATTGAAGAAAACAATGGGAAAATTTGGTTTGACAGCAAAGAAGGCTGGGGCACTGTTTTTCATATTGAATTAGCCATGTAGGTTTTGGAGGCTGACAAAACTATGGAGCACCGTATTAATCAAAATGAAATTTTTTTTTCTTATAAATACTAAAACCAAAATAGCATACTTTATCATACCGTTTTCCGGTCTGCTTGTGTGGCTGGGGTGGCATGTGTTTTTTAAGCCAAAGCCTGACACGGAATTGAGCAATGTTTTCAGGCAATATGATACGTTGGTAGAATTTACACCCGCAAGGGCCAACTACTTGCTGGACTCTGCCTACCGGGCAAACGCAGCTACTAATGCTTTTGATAAAGCTAATTATTTTACCAGGAAGTATAAGTATTGCTATGATGCGAATAAGGATTTTAGAACTGCTTACCTGTTTGTTGACAGTGCCATACAATTACTGCAAAAAAATACGGGCGACAAAAAGCTGGTGGAAATGTATGTGGAGGCGCTTAATGATAAAGGCTTCCTTTTACGAAAAGAGAACAATTACGAAGCGGCCCTTAAGTATTACCTTATTGCCGACAAAGTGTTTAAAAGATATATTGCAGATACATGTGCCGCACTCGGTTCGCCAAGTGCGATAGGCGACCTGTTCTACTCAACCAGGAACTACAAAAATGCAATCAGGTATTATCTTGATGATTACCGGCGGCATGTAAGTTGTGACGGAAGGCAATTCCAGAATTTCTTTGCGATAGAAAAAATATTGCTGAGCGTAGGTATTTGCTACACCAACCTGGATATGTACGACAGTGCATACATATACCTGGATAGCTCACTAAGGTTTGTACGAACCAGGCAGAAGGATTATGACATGCGCCGCCAGCCCAACTTTCCGCTGATTGCCGAGGCGGTAATTACCGGCTTTATGGCAAATGTTATTGCCAAACGTGGAGATGCGGCAATGGCTGAACCGATGTTTATGGGCAGCATGGCTATTTCCCGTACAGCAGACGTAGAGTTTTATGCTTCACAACTTGCCCAGCTTACAGAAATGTACATAAAGCAACGGCAAACCGGGAAAGCCATGCAAACGTTTAAGTCGTTAGACAGCCTGTTAAACAGGTACCCTTTGCCGGAAACAAGGATAACTTACCATAAACTACAGTTGTTGTTTGATGAAACCAGCAAAAATTATGAAGGTTACCTGCGGGATGCTGCGCTGTATGAAAGTGCAGTGGACAGTTTTAATGCGTCTGTTAAAAATTTCCGCCACCTGGATTTGCAGCGTGAATTCGCCATTAACCAACAGATGGGCATAAATGAAACCCTGGAAGAGAAAAATAAAGGCAAAAACAATATCATTATTTTGGGACTGTTCGCCATAATTCTGGTGCTAACCATCGCCTTTCTTAGCTGGAAGGATGTTACCAGGAACCGTAAGCGGGCCGCCAGCCTTGCAAACCTGAATAACCTGCTGGCCGGCAAGAACCGGGAATTAGAAGAAGCCAGCATAGAATTGCGGGAAATTATCGGCAATAACAAGCGGATAGTTAATATTATGGCTCACGATCTCCGCAGCCCTCTCTCTGGCATGCAATTGCTTTTTTATTCCATTGGCAAAAAACAAAACCCCTTCATTTCAAAACACCTGGCAACAAGAATGGGAGTTTTTTGCCAGTATATGCTCAGCATCATTAAAGTGCTGCTAAAGAAAGAAATTGATGCTGATACGGATCTGTTGTCTTTCACCAGGATTAACTTCGGAAGCCTCATAAAAAGCATCATATCCGGCCTCGGCAAAAAAGTTACAGACAAAAATATCTCTATTACAGCAGTACCGGCCGACATCAACGTTGTGGACAATCTTCCCAAGATGAAGTTGCTGCTTACCAGCTTTTTGTTGCCGCTGATAGAAAGTGCTGATCCCAATGAATCAATAGAGATCGTTGCCGAAAAATACAATGGTGAAAACATCATTCTTTTATTAAACACTGCCAGGGTTAACCTGGGGAAAAATTTTGCTGAATCCTTATCGCCTGCCGGTAATAAAAGCGGTATTACACATTTTAAGGGTTACAAATATTTTCAACATATTGCCTGGCAAACAATAAAAGAGAATAGAGGCCGGTTGCTGCTGGAAGATGGGTTTGGTTACGGCTGTATTTCTCTCATCCGGCTGGCAAATACATCGTTGTATGTGTACACCTGCTATTAACAGCGGTTAAGGTAAATTAATATGAATAAGTTGGTTACAAACCACAGCATTACCAGGTATTATCCCACTAACTTCTGGATTTTGTGCGTTGCGGTGGCAATGATTTTGGTAACTATTGAAAATCAGGCAGATGCTGATTCAACTGCTGTAAATAGCCGGCCAATTATCGTACTGATAACCCGATTTCTTTTTTTTTACTTGCATTATAATAAAAAAAAATATACCTTATCAAGCCATACACATTTAGTTCAATACTCAAAGAAAGTCCCATGAAATCGCTACTTTCCAAAATCGTAAAGAGAATCAAAACTACATTCTCCCCAACTCACGAAATAAAAGCCTCACACGCAAAGCTTGACAGGCTTTTGCAGGTAAACATGGAAATGCAGTGCATGAACATGTACATGTCATTTAAGTACCTGCCATCTTTTGATAAAGTTGAGTTTTCATCTTATTCTCAGAATGGTGAGGATGGCATCTTATTGTTTATATTTTTAATTATTGGAACTAAAAACAAAAAAGTTGTGGAGATAGGGGCCGGTAATGGCATTGAATGTAATGCAGCAAATCTTATTATCAATCACGGTTGGGCCGGCCTGCTGATTGACGGCAGGGAGAAGAATACGGAAAGGGGAAAGGCATTTTATAAGCAACGCACTAATGCGTGGAAGTTTTCCAGGCTTGCACCCAAAATTGTTCATTCCTGGATAACAACAGAAAATGTTAATAGCCTGGTTGAATCCAATGGCTTTTCCGGAGAAATTGATTTGTTGAGCCTTGATATTGACGGCATTGACTTTTGGATTTTGAAGGCGATAGAAGTGATAAGCCCGCGTGTAATTATTCTTGAGTACAATAATCGTTGGGCGGCAGATCAATCGGTATCAGTACCTTATGCGTCAAGCTTTGTAGGGGTAGATACTTCTCCTGAAGGCAAAGGCTATTTTGGGGCAAGCTTAATGGCTTATACAAAGCTTGCCAAAGAAAAAGGCTACCGCTTGATTGGCGCCAACAGTCCAAACACAAATGCATTTTTTATGAGAAATGATACAGGACTTGATACATTTCCCGAGGTTTCGGTATCGTCCTGCTTAAGTTCAAACTATGCTGTATTTCAGCATAAAGTAAAATATCCATTAATAAAAGAACTGCCCACCGTAGAAGTTTAAGTTGATGTAGAATTGTCGGCAGCTATTTTAAACTGGAGTAAGGGCAAGATGCAGCTACTTTACACGAGGTTTGCGAATATCTTTTGCTTCATCAAAATGTGCCAAGCAACTGTCCAGCGGTTGTCCCTGGTTATAAATGCAGTCGCAAAAAGCCTCGCAAGCCGCTGGGTTTTTGCTGGAATAGCATTGATTTCTGCACTCAGCTTCAGAGTTGCCCGGCCCGATCTCGTATAAATAGAAAGTCCCGATTATAATGAAAGCCAGAACTGTGAAGCAACCTCCAAAAAATATCATCCGGAGGCGAATGCCCATTGGTTTCCCGGGGGCAGGATGATTTGTTTTGAACTGCTTAAATGGTAAAATATATTTTAAACGGTCGTAGTGCCAGGCTAATAAGAATAAGCTTGCCAATAGCATCATGGTAGTTAACCGGGTACCTGCAAAGCGTGTAGCATAGGTGAGCACACAAATATTAAGGACGATGGGAAAACACATCAATGCGCCGAGAGGGGAAGTTCTGGGGATAAGCAACAATACAGCTATTGCAATTTGAGCAATTCCGATAAACGTATAATAATATCCTGTTAGATATAGGGCATCGAAGTAATGTCCCAAAGGGTTATTAGATGGCAGGCCGGCAGCGAAACGTTCGCCCATTATTTTAACGTAACCTGCCGGAATAAAACTCGCTGCCAAAGCGATATGGCAAAAAACGGAAAATCTTTTAAACCATTTGTCAGACTTTGCTTCATAGTATATTTCTTCAATTCTATTCATATCGGTGTTTTAATAGTAACCCCAACTTTTTTGAAAGACTTAGCCCCAACTATTATAATAACCTATTGCAGTCTATACTGATCCCTCTATAATCACGCTTTCTTACGAATGGTTATTTTGCTAAGGATATAATGAAGTGCCAACGCGATGGCAGACCAGTAGATGGCAAACGCAACAACCAATACAGGAGGCGCCGGATCCGGATCTTTAGCCAAAAACGACAAAGGGCTTATCAGGGAAAATTTGACAGGGTATATAATTGTGGCTAAGGTATTTTTCCATCCAACGGATGATCCTGCTCCGGGAAACCATTCGCCGTTTCCGGGAAAGAGCCGGATTTCTGGTCCCAAAACTGAGTTAGAGATAAACTGAAAGGCGAATGCCGAAATAAGAAAGCTAATAACGAAAGTTGTTCTTGAAATCTTCATATAACCGAGTTTCGATAATTAAAAAGCACTTTGAAATACAAAGTTAATGTACTCGTTATGTATTTCAAAGTATCTGCAAACAATTTTTATAGTCACTAACTAATTTCTTGCGTGGTTAAAGAATACATGTCAAACTCATCAAATAAAAACGCAAATAAAAACCAATGTGTTGCGCAGAAGGATACCAGCATGGTATTGCGGTCAGTTGAGGCTGAATAGCGTTAATAGCACATTTGATTAATTAAGAACATTTGTATTTTTAACCAGCACTTTGTAACCTGCACCCGCCTTTCGGGTGAGGGATTGAAGCGGAAAGCCCACAGCCACGAGGAACGAGTGGCGAGGACTTGTAGCGAAAAGCCCGACCCCTTGCGCAGCTTGGGGGCACCCCCAAAAATCAACTATTGGCTTTTTTAAAGTGCGGCATTAACTTTAATGCACCGCTTTAGCAAAGCCTCAACTTTGGCTGCTATATTATCAACAACTAACCAATAATCAACAATAATGAAGCATTTGATACTAAGCTGTTTACTCATTGTTATTCAGCCATCCATCTTTGCACAGCAACCCAGGGCGAGGGATATTGGAATCCCTTTTAACGGAACAACGGGCAAGTTTAACGCTATAACAGATGTGAAAGGTGTTGAAGTTGGTTACAGTACCATCATTTCAGGGCAGGGGAAAAATACCAGGGGCAAAGGGCCGGTGAGAACAGGGGTTACAGCTATTTTACCAAGGGGCAGAAATAACAATCCTGTTTTTGCAAATTGGTATTCATTTAATGGCAACGGAGAAATGACCGGCACAACCTGGATAACGGAATCAGGCTTTTTGGAAACACCAATAATGATAACAAACACCAACAGTGTTGGTGTGGTAAGGGATGCAGTATTAAAATGGTTTGTAAAGACAGGCTGGTATAAAGAAGATTTTTGGTACACTTACCCTGTTGTTGCAGAAACCTATGATGGTTTTCTAAACGATATTTATGGTTTTCATGTAACGGAAAGCAATGCCTATGAGGCACTGGACAGCGCTAAAACCGGATTTTTGAAAGAGGGCAATGTTGGAGGTGGAACGGGAATGATGTGTTTAGGATTTAAAGGTGGTACTGGTACATCTTCGAGGATTGTAAAGATCAAGGATTCAACTTATACTGTAGGTGTACTGGTGCAATCAAATTTTGGAAGCAAAAAGAATTTTACTATTGCCGGAGTACCGATTGGAAAAGAATTGCAGGACACCATGAACTATGAATTTAAGGCAGCACCTTCTTACAGGCAGGAAGGCGATGGCTCAATTATAGTTGTAGTTGCAACAGATGCACCTTTATTGCCTCATCAGTTAAAAAGGATTGCAGCAAGGGTTCCGGTTGGGGTAGGTATAGTGGGGGGACGGGGAGAAAATGGTTCTGGCGACATATTCATTGCGTTTTCAACGGCTAATACATCAGCTTTTCAAAGAGAAAATTTTACAAAAGTTGAGGAACTGCCAAATGATTTAATCAATCCTTTATTTAATGCAACTGTTCAGGCGGTTGAAGAAGCTATCATCAATGCAATGGTTGCGGCAGTAACAATGGAAGGAATAAATGGCAACAAAGCTTACGGGCTTCCTCATAAACTGGTTATTGAGTTGTTGAAAAAGTATAGCAGGATAAAGTAAAAGATACAGCACCTGGTACATAAGCTTTCGTTGCGTACCGCAGGAGAAGCATAAAACCTATGTTGAATTATAAGGCGTACGAACATTTAAGACCCGGATTACCTCCTCTTACATTTGTGCCGCCGCGTCTTAAAATCCCGCACCCAAAGACCGTTTTATTGTAACAAAAACGTGCAGTATTGTACTGTTAGCGAACAGTTTTCTGTTATGCCTACTCTTTAATGAATTGATAATCAGTTGGAAGAAAGAAAGCACTTTTTTTGTGCGCTGCTACCTAAAGCGTACTGGCCGTGTATAACCGGCACAAGCCAACGGTTCACCATCTCAACCTTTGTTTATGATAAAAAGTTATCTCACTATTGCCTGGCGTAATCTTATTAAGAATAAAGTGTATTCTTTTATCAATATTGCCGGGCTGGCGGCAGGCATGGCTGTGGCCATGACAATTGGTTTGTGGATATACGATGAAGTCTCCGTAAACAAGCATTTTAAAAATTACAACTCCATTTACCAGGTAATGATGCACCAGACCTTTGATGGAAAGCGGGGGTCGCAACAGGCGCTGCCTTATCCGATAGGCGAGGAGCTTACAACAAAATACCCCGACTTTAAAAACGTGGTTATGTGCGATTGGGGGCAGAGACATTCCCTGATGTATGGCGATAAAAAAATGAGCAGGTATGGCCATTTTGCCGGGGAGCAGGCTGTTGACTTGTTTTCTTTGAAGATTCTGCGGGGAGATAAAAACCCTTTGCATGAGCCCTATTCCGTAGTGCTTACAGAAGAAACAGCCGTTGCCTTATTTGGAAAGCAAGACCCGCTGGGAAAAATGGTAAAGCTGGATAACAGCATTAGCGTAAAGGTTACGGCCATTACAGAAAAACAACCCAGGAACAGTTCTTTTACATTTGATTACCTGGTGCCGTTTATTTTGCTGGAAAAAAATTACAGCTACATAGAGCGGTACCATAAAACAAACTGGGCAAACAATTCCTGGCAGGCGTTTGTACAATTAAACAGTAATGCCACGGAACAATCGGTAAATGCGAAAATAAAAAACGTGGTGCTGTCTCATTTCAGTGACGAGAATACCCTTAAAAGCGTCAGGCCCGAAGTGTTTGTTCACCCTATGGGTAAATGGCGGCTGTACAGCGATTTTGAAAATGGAAAAAACACAGGGGGCTTTATCAAGTATGTGCGCATGTTTGGTATACTGGGGCTTATTGTGCTGGTAATAGCATGCATTAATTTTATGAACCTTAGCACGGCCCGGTCAGAAAAAAGGGCAAAAGAAGTAGGTGTACGTAAGGCGATAGGTTCGGGGCGTAGGGAACTTATCCGGCAGTTTTTAAGCGAGTCTATGCTCATAGCCGTGTTATCGTTTGTTGTGGCGCTGGCGCTTGTACTGCTCGCCCTGCCTTTCTTCAACAAGCTTACTGACAAAGACATGAGCCTTCAGATAGGCAACCCTGTTTTCTGGGGCGTAATGATTTTGTTCACGCTGTTAACTGGGTTGTTGGCTGGTAGTTACCCGGCATTTTATCTCTCCTCCTTTAACCCTGTGCGGGTACTGAAAGGCAACCTTAAGGCGGGTAAAAAAAGTGTGCTGCCCCGTAAAATACTGGTGGTGCTGCAGTTTGCCAGTTCTGTGGTGTTAATGATAGGTACAGTTATTATTTACCGGCAAATTCAATACGGCAAAAACCAACCCATCGGGTTTAATAATAAAGGTTTAATTACCGCCAACTGGTCTGATGACATGGAGAAAAACTACGAGGCTTTCCGCCAGGAACTCTTAAGCACCGGAGCTGTTGCGTCCATTTGCAAAAGCAATTCCCCGCCATCTGAAATATACAGCAACAACAACGGCTGGGAGTGGAAAAACAGCCAGCCCATAGAAAAAACGGTGGTGTTTTCTACCATCGCAACAGACTATGATTACACCAAAACGCTGGGCATTAAACTTTTGCAGGGGCGGGATTTCTCACGGGATTTCGCGGATTCAAATTCTGTTATCTTAAACGAAGCTGCTGTAAAACGTATGGGGCTTAAAACCCCGGTTGGTGAAATGCTGAAATGGAACGACCGTCAGATGAAAGTAGTGGGCGTAATACCTGATATACAAATGGAATCGCCTTATCGCCCTATTTCTCCCTTAACCATTATTTTCGATAAAGGTTGGGTAGGTTTTCTCAACGTACGGCTTAACCCCGGCATGCCTGCATCAAAAGCCATCAGCCTTATAAAGCCCGTTTTTGAAAGGTTTAACCCGGCTTACCCGTTCGAGTACCAGTTTGCCGATGAGGAGTACGCCAAAAAATTCAATTACGAACAACTTGTTGGCAATCTTGCGGCCATTATAGCCGTGCTTGCCATATTCATATCCTGCCTTGGCCTTTTCGGGCTGGCCTCTTTTACTGCTGAACAAAGGGTAAAAGAAATAGGTGTGCGCAAAGTACTTGGCGCCAGTGCCTTCAATTTATGGAACCTGCTATCCAGGGACTTTGTTGTACTGGTTATCATAGCCTGTGCCATAGCCATGCCCATCGCTTATTATGGCATGCACGAATGGTTAAGGAACTATGAAAATAAAATCAGCATCGGGGCCGATGTTTTTGTATTGGCGGTCATTGCCTCCATGCTCATCACCCTGGCAACGGTAAGTTTCCAGGCTATAAAGGCCGCCATGGTAAACCCGGTTAAATCGCTCCGCTCAGAGTAACATAACAGGCCAGGAATTTTTATGGGCCCGGCAGCAGGAACTGACATGAGGCATCGTTGCGTCGCACTCTTGCACGGTTGGATCCGCTATTCGGCTTGCCCGCAGGATAGGGAATATGGATTTTTATTGCACAATAGACCCTAAGGGTTAACCTATGCTGCAAACGATGACGATTGTTATATATTCAGTTAAATCAAGCCAATACAACGGACTTTTTTATGTCAATAACCATCGTATTTGTCCATTTATCCTGCCATGGATTACATGGAGTGCCAAATGCACTAAATACACAAAAAGGTACAGCCCGGCTAAAACCTCTTGCAAAAGCTGTGGCAAAGGAGATCTTACTTCCGTCCATATTTACCGCTTTTGTTCCTGTTATCAGTTTTCCTAATGACCTGCCTTTAGTAAGCCCTTCCATCAAACCCATGTACAGCGCATAAAGTACCAATGAAATCAAACGGTCTATCAAATTGATACCGACAGAATTGTTGTCCACCTCTTCCAGCATGGACGGAGATGTAAACGCTATAACAACGCCCAGCACTATAAAAAGCACGTAGAAAAAGATGACATCAATAATGTAATTGGCAAACCGTTGCCCGGTAGAAGCCCGAACCAATTCGTATTCAGGCGTAAGAAGATCAGGTTGGGTAGTTTCTTCAGAATGCATAGTAGCGTGTTTAGTTTTATTGGTTGATATAAAAAAGGTTGGTGTGCATGTTATTTTAGAACGTTCACAATTGCAAGTGCAAGACTTTTATTGGCTTCAACTAATTGACAGTTAAGAGAAAATTTGTTTTCTACCGGGTTTATAAATTCAATCAACTGTTTTCATAGTCACCTAAAAATCAGTGAAAACCTAAAATACTATCTTTTTTGTTTTAATTCAAATTTTCAACTTTTGATGAAGCATTATCCCTAAATTTTCCAGTTTTAAAGACGTATAAGCGCCACCTAAATTAGGCACGCCAATTCTCGTACGGAAACCAGAGAATTTTTTTCCTGCAAGTCTTTAAGCCCTAAGCTACCCGGTTCTTAAAAGCCGCCCAAAGAACAGAACGATGAAGTGATTGCCAGCCAGCTTTTTTATTTTATTTGGCGCTGGCGAACCTCCTGCGTCGGTTTGCAACGCAACAGGCGATGCCATGAAAAACCAGGCGCTGGTATTAAAATTCTTATCCCTCTTCCTGTATCGCAACCGTACAGTTTTATAACATTTGCGGACAAACGCATACGCAACTGCTTAGCTTAACTTATTGACAAATAACTATTTATAAAAATGGCTTGTGTTTGGTTGTGTTTGGCAAAACGCGTTTTTCATGTTTAGAACATTTCTTAAAACTGCCTGGCGCAGCCTGGTTAAAGACAGGCTGCATGCCCTGGTTAACGTGCTGGGGTTATCTATCGGAATGACGGTTGCCATTCTTATTAGCCTTTGGATGTATGACGAGCTGTCTTTTGACAAACAGTTTGCCAACCACGACAGGATTGCCCGTGTGCTGCAAAATCTAAATAACAACGGAGAAACCCAAACCTGGTGGTCTGTTCCCTATCCTTTGGCGGATGAACTTCGTAAGAATTATGGAAGCGATTTCAAGCACATCGCCATGGCTGTTAATTGGGGCGATCATACTATAAGCATAGGAGAGAAAAAACTAAAAGCCAAAGGCGGTTTCTTTGAAAAAGAAATGCCGGAAATGTTTTCGCTGGATATGCTGCAGGGTAAAAGAAATGCGCTTGGCGATCCTTCGTCAGTGCTCATTTCCGCCTCCGCGGCAAAGGCTTATTTTGGCAGTGAAGACGCCATCAATAGAATTATCAACGTAGCAAAAGACCAGCCGCTGAAGGTAGCCGGCGTGTACAAGGATTTTGCAAAGAACTCAACCCTGGCAGGCCTTGATTTTATTGCATCCTGGGATCATTGGTATCATGCCAATAACGATCTGAAGGATATGGAAGACCCCTGGCGCCCCAACTTCATCAGCTTGTTTGCGCAGGTAAGTGATAATGCTGATTTTGACAAGGTATCAGCACGCATCAAAGATGCTAAGCTGAAAAAATTAAACGCACAACTGCAAAAAAAGAAACCCGCTTTGTTCCTGCTGCCCATGAGCCGTTGGCACCTTTACTCCGAATATAAGGACGGCGTTAATACAGGCGGCGCCATCAGGTATGTAAAAATGTTTGCAGTAATAGGTGTTTTTATTTTACTGCTGGCATGCATCAACTTTATGAACCTTAGCACGGCAAGAAGCGAGAAACGTGCAAGGGAAGTGGGCATCCGCAAAACAGTAGGCTCGCTGCGCTGGCAACTGGTTGCGCAGTTTTTCAGTGAGTCTTTGCTTACTGTTGTTTTCGCGTTTATACTGGCGTTGCTGTTTAGCTGGTTTAGCCTGGCGGCGTTTAATGAAATAGCGGGCAAAACTTTAACCATGCCCTGGGGCAATACCTGGTTTTGGCTGGCGGCCTTAGGCTTTGTGTTATTTACGGCGCTGGTTGCGGGCAGCTACCCTGCTTTTTACCTCTCGTCGTTTAAGCCGGTAAAAGTGCTGAAAGGCACCTTCAAGGCTGGCCGGTTGGCAGCGTTGCCCAGGAAGGCGCTGGTAGTTGTTCAGTTTAGTGTATCTGTGGCGTTGATGATAAGCACCGTAATTGTTTACAAGCAAATTCAATATGCAAAAGACAGGCCGGTAGGTTACAGCCGCGCCAACCTGGTTGCCATACCTCTTACAAACCCCTCCATTCACGAACATTTTAATGCGGTAAAAGAAGAGCTTCTGCAAACAGGCAATGTAGCTTCTGTTGCAGAATCAGAAAGTCCTACAACAGGCATTTGGAACAGCACAAGCGGTTTTAGCTGGCCGGGTAAAGATCCTAACCTGTCAACAGATTTTGGTGTGGTGCAGGCATCTCTTGATTATGGCAAAACAGTTGGGTGGCAGATAAAAGAGGGGCGTGATTTTTCAAGGGATTTTGCCACAGATTCATCTGCTTTTATTTTAAATGAGTCTGCCGTACGGTTTATGGGTTTAAAAAACCCGGTAGGTCAAACGGTAACCTGGTGGGGTAAGCCCTCTATGATAATAGGTGTTATAAACGATATGGTGATGGAATCTCCTTACGATGCACCCAAGCCTGTCTTCTATAATTTGTCTGATGGTTTGCAGGGAAATGTTGCTATCATCAAAATAGCGCCGGGTGTAAGCGCAAAAAGTGCACTCAGTAAAATAGAACCCATTTTTAAAAAATACAATACGGAACAGCCTTTCGAATACAAGTTTGTGGACGATGAGTATAACCAGAAATTCGGCAACGAGCAGCGCATAGGTACGCTGTCTGGTATTTTCACCGCCCTGGCCATCTTTATTTCCTGCCTGGGCTTGTTTGGTCTTATTTCGTTTGTGGCAGAGCAGCGCAGAAAAGAAGTAGGCATACGCAAAGTACTGGGGGCATCGGTATTAAATGTTTGCAGCCTGCTGTCTAAAGAATTTGTGGGGCTTGTGTCTATCGCGTTTCTTATCTCGGTACCCATTGCCTGGTATTTTATGAACGAGTGGCTGCTTAATTACAGTTACCGCACAAGTATATCGTGGTGGGTGTTTGTCCTGGCCGGTGCCGGCGCCTTGCTGATAACATTGTTAACAGTAAGCTTCCAGGCCGTTAAAACAGCGTTGATGAACCCCGTAAAAAGTTTAAGAACAGAGTAATTCAATTAACTAATGGTATTTACTGTATTCATGACCTCTTTGACTCATTGACTTCACGTCTCATTGACTTCATGACTCATTGACTTCATGTCTCATTGACTTCATGTCTCATTGACTTCATGTCTCATTGACTTCATGACTTTTTTGACTCATTGACTTTTTTTATGGTCCCGGCAGAAGAACCGGCATTGGGCTTTACTTGCGTCGCACTCTTGTGCGTTCTGTTCGCTATGCAGCTTTTCCCGCAGCGTAGGGTGAACGCGCAGGCATAAAAGAATAGCAGTAGCCTGCCCGGCTAAAATTCTTTGCCAAATACCCTGCGCCGGCTGCCGCCTCCCGGAAAATTTAAGCAAGGGTTAATTGGCCGGGCAGCCTGCCGCAGCCAATTACAAGCAGCCAGGCTATACTTTTGCAGGTATGTTAAACGACCGGATTGAAGGAAAATGGATGGGCTGGCTGGATTATGATGACAGCTATCCACCTGCATTCAGGAATAAAAAGTTAGCCTTCAGAATTAGCCTGTGGATGGAAGATGGTATGCTGAAAGGCATTTGTGAAGATGATATTACGATAGAATTGTCCCTTGCCCCGGCAACGCTTGAAGGCGGCTACCACAATGATGAATTGCAGTTCATCAAAAGATACTCATGCGAAGTGATCATTAACGAGCGTAACGAATTGCAGGCCAATAGTTTCAATCCGCCGGCCAACATATATTATACCGGCCGCCTGAAGAAGAAGTTTTTAACCGGCAAATATTACGTGCAGGGCACCTGGCAAATTACAAACTCTTATGTTGATGGGCCGGTGATAAAGCATTACACGGTGGGCGGTAGCTGGATGATGGAGAAGGTTTGAGCCAATTCCAAATCAAATATGTTCATACGGAACACCCTGTGCTTGCCTTCAGATATAAGTATTAAGCCTAGCAGAAGCGGCATGTTATAGTACCGATACGTTATGCAATAGCCCGCAGGGCTAAATGTGAATAGCCCCGGATGAAATCCGGGGTTGGCATTTGATAACAAAATTCCCAACCCCTAAGGGGTTGAACAATACCTCTGCACATTGTAATTCCTGAACCACCAACATTGAACTTTGAACAAAAGAACATTGAACAGGCAAACTTATCCTGCGGGTAATGCTGCATAGCGAACAAATCGTACAAGAGTGCGACGCAACGATGCATCATAGATATTCCTCCTGCCGGGCTCCAAAAAATTCCTCCGCTTATTTTACTGCAATCTGACCAAAATAAAATTCTGAAAATCAACAGAAAATTTTTATTTTCAGAAATAAGTTTGACCAGCATTTTGACTCGTCTGACTTGCTGATATTTGTTTCCCGTCTTCGGCTACTGGTTGCTGTATTGAACATTTGGCATTGAAAATCAAACAAACCGCTTATGAACCAATCCATTCGCTTATGTATGATGCTGGCGGCTGTTCTTATGTTGCCACTACTGGTTTTTTCGCAATCACTTACGGTAAAAGGAACAGTTAAAGACGCGTCCGGAAAACCCGTCTCCGGCGCTTCGGTACTGGTAAAAGGTACATCACAGGGCGCCACCACCGCAGACGACGGGACGTTTTCTATAACCGTACCTTCATCCTCCGCTACACTCGAGTTTTCCTTTGTGGGCTTCGCTTCCAAATCAGTACCGCTCAATGGGCAGGCAACACTGGATATAGTACTGGAAGAAAGCCGCAGCCAGTTAAACGAAGTTGTGGTAGTTGGCTACGGCACACAAAAGAAAAGTGATATTACCGGCGCCATTTCCTCCATCCGCAACAAAGATTTTAAAGACCAGCCTGTAAGCAATGTGGCGCAGAGCATACAGGGTAAGGTAGCCGGCATACTGGTAAGCTCACCATCCGGAACGCCCGGTGCAGGTTTATTAGTAAGCGTACGTGGTTCCAACAATCCGTTGTATGTAGTGGATGGCGTACCGATGATCAGTGAAAGTAATTCAGCTTTGTCAACTTCTTATAATATAGAAGGAGAGGAGGTAGGCAGCGGCCAGAACCTCAGCTCTATCAGCGATATTAATCCGGATGATATCGAGTCCATAGAAATACTCAAAGACGCTTCATCTGCCTCTATTTATGGCGCCCGTGCGGCCAATGGCGTAGTGCTGATTACCACCAAGCGTGGCCGCAACGCCAAAACAGAGTTCAGCTTTAACAGCTTTAGCGGCATACAGAAAGTGGCCCGTAAAATTCCTTTTCTGAGCAGTAAGGAATTTGTGGCGCTTACAGAAGATGCCCGTAAGCAAGACCTGGCTTTATACCAGTCAGACCCCTCTCTGTTCCCTTCCGATTTTGACCCCGCCGTATTAACCAACCCTTTGCCCGATAGCTGGAACAGTAATGTAAATACCGACTGGCTGAATGAAATCTTCCGCACTGCGCCTATCAGCAACTTACAGTTAAGCGCAAGGGGCGGTAACGATAAGACAAGATTTTTTATAGCTGGTAACTACTTTGACCAAACGGGTATTGTCATCGAAAACTTTTTCAAACGTGCTTCGTTCCGGTTAAATGTAGATAACAAAGTGAGTGACAGGGTAAGCATCGGCGCCAATGCCGCTTTCAGCTATACCCGTAACCGCCGCAGCTTTAACGACAACACTTATACCGGTGTTGTTACCAACGCCATCGGTGCATCGCCGCTGGAACCCGTGTATAATGATGATGGTACCTACAGTGATTTTACCGAATACCAGGCAAGCTGGCTGAGCGACAACCCGGTAAAATCGGCAAAGGAAATTAAAGCTTTCAGCAGCAACTACCGTTTTATAGGAACTGTATTTGCCGATATTATGCTGGCCAAGAAACTAAAATTCAGAACCTCTTTTACCGCTGATTATACCAACCTTACAGACGACCAGTTCTTCGACCCCATTACCACAGACGCGGAAACGGTGGGGGGTAAAGCGGTAAAAGCATTCTTCCGCAATACTACCTGGCTCAATGAAAATATCCTGAGCTATTCAACAGATATCGGCAGTAAAAGTCATCTTTCCGCTATCGGCGGTTTTACCGTACAGTCATCCCGCTACGAAAAATCGTCTATCCGTGCACAGGGCTTTCCTCAGGGCAGCGGGTTGCAGAACATTTCAAGTGCATCCACCATCACCGGCGCTACAGCATTAAACTACGGCTGGGGAATCGTATCGCTGCTGGGCAGGGCCAATTATGATTATGATGGCAAATACCTGTTTTCAGTAAGTGGCCGTTATGATGGTTCTTCACGTTTCGATCCATCCGGCAGGTGGGGCGTATTCCCCGCGTTTTCTGCAGGCTGGGTAATTACAAAAGAAGAATTCCTGGCTGGTTCAAAATGGCTTACCAGTTTAAAACTTCGTGCCAGCTACGGGCTTACCGGCGACCAGGAAATTGGAGACTTTCAATACAAGAATTACTGGACGCCCGGCCGCTACGATGGTGTAGCTGGCTTACGTCCACGCAACATAGGCAACAGCGAATTAACCTGGCAGCGCAACAAAATGCTGAACATTGGTGCTGATTACGAAATAAACAATGGCAGGTTCAGTGGTTCTGTTGAATTCTTTAAAGCCAACCGCACCAAGCTGTTAACGCAGGCGCCCCTGCCTGCTACTTCAGGTTTTTCTTCACTTACAATCAATGCAGGCGACATACAAAACACGGGCGTAGAGTTTTCTCTGAATGCCGCGGTTGTTAAATCAAAAGCCTTTACATGGAATACCGCCTTTAACGTTAGCTATATTAAAAACGAGATTAAGGAACTGTACAGCGATAATGAGCTGGTTAGCGCATATACAGATTTGTTCCCCACGCATATCCTGAAGGTGGGAGAGGCTGTAGGCTCTTTCTGGGGCGTTAAATATACCGGCGTCGACCCCCAAACCGGCGACCCCACGTTTGAAGATCTTAATAAAGACGGCGCAATAGATGATGCCGATCAACAAGTACTTGGTAAGGCAACGCCGGATTGGTTCGGAGGCTGGTCAAACGACTTCCGGTACAAAAACTGGGACCTTTCCATATCCACGCAATTCAGTCTTGGCAACAAAGTGTATAACCTTATCCGCTCTACGTATCAAACTGTTGGCTGGAGCGATGCCGGTTGGGATGAAAACGGAGACCTATACCAGGTATATGCCAATAACGCCGCTGTTGTTAACAAACGCTGGATGAAGCCCGGTGATGTTACCGATATTCCACGTGCTTCGCTGGTGTTTAGCAACTACCTGCAAAACTCTTCGCAGTTCATAGAAAACGCTTCTTTCTTCCGAGTACGTACGGTTAACCTTGGCTACACCTTCAGGCCCAAGGCTGCCACGTTTTATAAGTCGTTAAGGGTGTATGCGCAGGCGCAAAACCTGTGGGTTGGCACTAAGTATTATGGCTTCGATCCCGAAGTGAGTTCCAACGGTGGCGATGCCGAAACCGTTGCCGGTGTTGATTATGCTGCTTATCCGCAGGCCCGCACCATCACGTTCGGAGTAAACTTTAACTTTTAAAATGCCAGCTATGAACCATTATATCAACATAATTTTTTCACTTATCATACGTACAGGGAAATTTTTTTGGGACCAACTGCACAGCTACTATCAACAGTGGTTGTGTCACTCACTTGTACGTCCCGAACAATACGCAGCAATGTGCGGCAACCGGGCGAAACTTAATACCAAAATCTTTGCGCCTTTGCGTCTTTGCGTGAGCAGAAAAGCTGCGTACGCAGCTTTGATTGTAATTATAGCAACCTTTACTTCCTGCAGTAAAATACTCGATGTAGTTTCCCCAAATGAAGTAGAAGATGAAGATGTATTCACTTCTGCTGCCGGTCTGCGTAATGCCAGGGTAGGCATGT
This sequence comes from Foetidibacter luteolus, assembly GCF_009650435.1. GTDB lineage: Bacteria > Bacteroidota > Bacteroidia > Chitinophagales > Chitinophagaceae > Foetidibacter > Foetidibacter luteolus. Next base: position 31,579 of record NZ_VVIP01000095.1, on the reverse strand, counting down.
ACAACACCCTGCAGGACCGCAACTACTACGGAGCTTACTTTCCACTGCTGGCGGAGTGCTATACCGATAACGGCACAACAGGTGGCTACGATGTTATTGACCTCAACGATATTGCCGCAAGAACGGTAGGTACTGCCAATATCTATGTTCAGAATACATACAACGCTATTTACAACAGCATTTATACCGCTAACAAAATCATCAACAATGCGGAAGCAGTGCCCGGCATAGATGATGAAGAAAAAAACAATATTCTTGGTGAAGCATTTTTTGTGCGTGCCCTCTGCAACTTCGATCTGTTGCGCATGTATGGCGAGCATTGGGATAAATCATCACCTTACGGTATTTCTATCGTTACAAGTTCAGATAAACCGAAAGACGCTGTAGCAAGAAGTACGGTGGATGCCTCCTACCAGCAAATCATCAGCGATTTGGAAGAGGCTGTTTCCCAACTCAACACATTTAACGGGAATCAATACGTTTCCGTATCTGCCGCCAGGGCTTTATTGGCTAGGGTGTATCTCTATTATGGCGATAAGGCCAAAGCCGCGGCCATGGCAACCGAAGTAATTGATGACAGCAATTTCGAGCTTTTTGATGCGGAAAATTTCACCAAAATCTATACTGAGAAATTAACGCCGGAATCTGTTTTCGAACTGAAATTCGATCCGCAGAATACCAGCACCTATAACACCGCCACCTATCAGCGTCCTGACGCGTTGCGTTCTGAAGTTATCTTCCTCGCCAATGCCGATTTAAATACTTTTTTTGAAGACAGGGAAGATGATGCCCGTGCCGCTTTGCTGGATTATGAAAATGTGGATGTAAGCATCCAGCCGGATGGACGTACGGAAAAATACCGTGGCGAAACCACGAAGGATAATTCAGCCTACGTTATCAGGCTTGCGGAAATGTACCTTATACGTGCGGAAGCAAGGGGCCGTGTACAAGGCCTGGCAGATTTAAATACACTGCGTGCACACCGGGGCCTGCCTGCTTTGAGCAGCGGTTCTCTTACAACGGATGCGCTGTTCATCAACGCGGTGCTGGAAGAGAGGCGGGCCGAATTAAACTTTGAAGGTCATCGTTTATTCGACCTTGCCCGCTTAGGAAAAGTGGAAGAGTTTCTCGGCGCGGATGTGCAATCCATCATGCCCATACCGCAAAGGGAAATCGCGGCTACCAGCGGGGTGGTGGAGCAAAACCCGGGCTACTGAGTTGGGGTTTTAAGTCCCTCTCCGGGCGGAGAGGGGTTGGGGTGAGGCGCTTTATACTAACAAAAAACATACATGAATCGCAGGTTTTACCTGGATTCAATACTTATGCGATACCCGTTATCAAACTTACTGCGTAATGCTTATCATCATGCTCTGCGTCAAACAGGTGCTTATGATGAAAGCCGTAGAAAATTTATTAAGCAGGCCGCCCTGGTAACAGCGGGTGGAATGTTGGCGCCGGGGCTTTTAACAGCGCAGGCTAAAAAAAAGAATATCGTAATCGTTGGTGCGGGTATAGCCGGTTTAAATGCGGCTTACCAGCTAAAAAAAGCAGGTATCAGCGCCACAGTTTATGAAGCAGCGCCAAGAAGCGGGGGGCGAATGTTTACGATGAAGAACGAGTTTGGTGCGGGTGTTACCACAGACATAGGCGGAGAATTTGTAGATACTACGCATGAAGATGTGCTAAGCCTGGCCAACGAATTGGGCGTCTCTTTCTACGATCTGAGAACGGATAAACTCGATTCTCATGCCTATTATTTCGGTAACAAATTCCTCGAGAAAGACGAGCTGACAAATGCATTTAAACCTTTTGTGAAACGGATTGAACAGGACATTAAATCCCTTCCGGAAGTACTGAATTATACCACTGCCGCTTCTTTCAGGCACCTGGATGAGCAAACCATTACAGGCTACCTGCAGGAAATAGGTATCAGCGGGTGGATGTATGATTTAATAAACGTGGTAATGACAAGAGAGTATGGCATGGAAGCATCAGAACAATCGCTGATTAATTTTCTTGTCATGTTCAGCGAGCCTTCTGCAGAGAATGCTGACTATAGTCTTTTTGGAGATGAACACGAAGTGCTGAAGATAAAAGGCGGCAGCCAAAACCTCGCAGATGCAGTGTTTGCAAAAGTGAAGCAGCAAGTCTTGTTCAGGCATAAGCTTACCGCCGTTAAAAAAGACGGTGAACAGTACAGACTTTCTTTTGAAACATCCGCCAACGGCGAAACCATCAATGTAATGGCTGATTACGTTGTATTGGCTATACCATTTTCAGTGCTTAGAAAAATATCATTTGATGTTGATATGCCTGCGGAAAAACGAAAATGCATTGATGAGTTGGGCTATGGCAACAGTTGCAAATTTGTGATGGGGGTAAGCAGTAAACCCTGGCGCAACGAACAAAAGCAAGGGTATACGTTTAATGATTTGTCTTTCGGTTGTGGCTGGGATAGCAGCCACATGCAAACCAAACAGCAGGGAAGTTTTACCGTATTCGGCGGGGGAGATTTTGCGACGCATGTTTTTGATGTTGACCAGAAACATTTGGCTGTGGACTTCATCAAATCGCTGGACGATATCTACCCGGGCGTAGCAAAGGCATATACTGGCAGGAATATCAAGTATTGCTGGCAGAAAAACCCCTTCAGCCAGGGTGGGTACACATCGCTAAAGGCAGGGCAGTGGAGCACATTGGCCGGTTGGGAGGCAACGCCTGTAGGCAATATATTTTTCGCCGGCGAGCATGTAAGCGCAGACTTTCAGGGCTATATGAACGGCGCGGCAAAAACGGGCAGGTTGGCGGCTGAAGCAATTGTGCTGCAGTTAAAGCCTGGCAGGCTGAGAAAACGAATGGCTTCCTGATAGGTTACGGTAAGCGGGGCTTAGTACAGCATGGTACACTAAACGGCCTGACTATTGCAGACATTGAATAAAAAAATTATGTCAGTCTTTAAATCAATATTCCCTTACGACCAGTCGCTGGTAGATGAGTTTGAACTCATGGATGACGCTGAACTGGATGACAGGATAAATAAGTCGGAGAAAGCCTATAAGCATTGGTCTAACCTAAGCTTTGCTGCAAGGGCTGATGTGTTGAAAAAAGTAGCGCAGATACTTAGGAAAGATGTGGATGAATTCGCAGACACTATTACGCATGAAATGGGTAAAGTGTTAGCCGAAGCCAAAGCGGAAGTGGAGAAATGCGCCGTTACCTGCGAGTATTTCGCCGAACATGGGGAAGCTTTTTTGCAGGATGAAATTGTAGATGGTGGTTATTATAAAAGCTTGATTGCATACCAACCCATCGGCGCTGTACTGGCTATCATGCCCTGGAATTTTCCTTTCTGGCAGGTGTTCCGCTACGCGGCGCCAACGTTGATGGCGGGTAATGTTACTTTCCTTAAACATGCACCGAATGTAACGGGCTGTGCGCTGGCTATTGAAAGGGTATTCCTGGAAGCTGGTGCTGAAGAAGGTGTGTTTCAAACACTCATCATAGATACGCCGGAGGTTGAAAAAATAATAGCTGCGGATATTGTACAGGCAGTAACATTAACCGGAAGTGAAGGGGCCGGAAGTGCAGTGGCATCGCTGGCGGGTAAGCACATTAAGAAGCAGGTGATGGAGTTGGGTGGTTCTGACGCGTTGATTGTGTTGCCAGATGCGGATATGAAGCAGGCCGCCGCGACAGCCGTGCAGAGCCGGATGCAGAATGCTGGCCAAAGCTGTATTGCTGCCAAACGGTTTATTGTGCTGAAGGATGCACTGGGCGACTTTGTTACCGAAGTGGAAGCGCAGATAAAGAAGCTAAGGCAGGGTAACCCGCTGCAGCAGGGCATTACAACCGGGCCCATGGCAAGGTTTGACCTGGCGCAGCAATTACAAAAGCAAATGCAGGCATCATTAACTAAAGGTGCTGTGCTAAGTATAGGAGGTGAAGTAAACGGTTGCAATTATCAGCCAACCTTATTACTAAAGGTGCGTGAAGGTATGCCGGCGTTTGATGAAGAAACTTTTGGGCCGATGGCTTCAGTGATTAGCGTTGCAGATGAAGCAGAAGCCGTTGCTGTTGCCAATGAATCACGGTATGGACTGGGCGGCAGTATATGGACAAAGGATATTGACAAAGGCATTGCGCTGGCAAGAAAGATTACTACCGGCGCGGTATTTATTAATACGCTGGTAAAAAGTGATGCCAGGCTGCCATTCGGTGGTATTAAGAAATCAGGCTATGGCCGGGAATTAGGTAAGCTGGGCATTCATGAATTTGTAAATGCAAAGACGATTGCTGTGAACCGCTAAAGCAGGGTTACAGGTAGCTGGTTGCCGGGCTGTTGATGTGTGGGAAGGCTGCCGGATTTCAATCGTGGCAATCTTTTAAAAAGGATGTATTCAATATTCAGGGGAGCTGGAAGATTTAAAGCAGTTGGATTCTGAAAGTCCTGCAGGGGCTGCGTGTTAGTAGAAAAGCGGGACATATAGGATTTATAGAGCGCCGCAGGTGCGGCATGTTATCTACGCTTTGGTAAAACTACCCGGTTCTGAAAAGCCGCCCAAAGAACCAACCGATGAAAGGATTGCGACGCAACGAAGATGCTATGAAATACTGTCGCTGGTATTATAGTCGTGAATGGTGAATCGTGAATGGTGAGTGGTGAATGGTGAGTCGTGAGTGGGCAGGCTGAGCCTGTAGAAGGCAACCGGGAGAATCAGTAAAACAAGTATAAAATCGTGGTACAGATGGATGAATCGCAAAAAATATTAGAACGCCGCAAACGGTTTGTGCCCAATGCGATTGGCATATTTAACCCGTCTACCGCCGTATCGGCAAAGGGTGCGGTTATCATTGATGCGGAAGGAAAACAAATGATTGATTTTGCCGGCGGCATTGGTGTGGTAAATGCAGGACATTGTCCTGAGCCGGTGGTGAAAGCCATAGCGGAGCAGGCAGCAAAAATGATACACTGCAGCTTTAATGTAGCAAGCTACGACCTGTATATGCAACTGGCTGAAAAGCTGGCAACGCTGTTTCCGCATGGGGAACAAACGAAGGTGATGCTAACCAATTCCGGTGCGGAAAGTGTGGAGAACGCTATCAAGATTGCACGCCAGGCTACGGGCAGGCAGGCCATTATCTGCTACGGTAATGCATTTCATGGCCGCACTATGATGGCTATGACATTGACGAGCAAAGTAGGATACAAACTGGGCTGTGGCCCTTTTGCACCGGAAGTATATCGTATACCTTTTCCTGACTATTACAGGTATGGTAATGGTTTTAAACTTGACGATTTTTCTGATGAACAATTAAGGGAGTTGGAAAACTTTTTTAACACGCATGTGCCGGCGCAGGAAGTGGCAGCGATTATCATAGAACCTGTACAAGGTGAGGGTGGCTTTAATGTAGTGCCAAAAAAATACCTGGAGGGACTTCGGGCTTTGTGTGACAAACATGGTATTCTGTTGATACTGGACGAAGTGCAAAGTGGTTTTGGCAGAACGGGTAAATGGGCTGCTTACCAGCACTACGATGTAATTCCTGATATTTCAACCTGGGCCAAGAGTATGGGCAGCGGTATGCCTATAGGTGCGGTAATAGGCAGGGCTGAGATGATGGATGCCTGCAAGCCCTCCACTATTGGTGGTACTTACCCCGGCAATCCTGTATGTTGTGCGGCTGCTTTGGCGACGATACAATACATGGAAGAGATTGACATTAATACACTGGGCGAAAAAGTAGGCGCTATTGTACGGCAACGCTTCGATGCTATGAAGCAACAGTTTCCCTGCATTGGTGATGTGCGTGGATTAGGAGCCATGATGGCATTTGAACTGGTGAAAAACAATGACCCGTTTAAGCCGGATGGGGAACTGTGTAAGAAGCTGATTGCTTATTGCGCTGAACATGGATTGATTGTAATAAGCGCAGGCGTAAATGGCAACTGTATAAGGGTATTGAGTCCGTTAATAATAGAAGAAGATATGCTAAATAAAGGCCTGGATATTATTGAAAACGGTTTGAAAGAGTTGACCGGAAGTTGACCTCACACTCTCCAGAGGAAGATGACTTCGGAGCGTTTAAAAGATATTAATTCACCATTGACCATTCACTATTCACCATATGAATCAGCTATTCATCAATAACCAATGGGTAGATGCGAAAGATGGGGTCACTTATTCGCTGATTAACCCTGCTACGGAAGAGGAGATTGCCAACATAAGCAATGGTAACCAGGAGGATTGCAATGTTGCTGTTGAAGCAGCACATGCCGCCTTTCAAGCATGGGGTAAAACCACGCCTTACCAGCGGGCAGCCATACTAAAAAAGGCCGCCGATTACATGCGTGCCAACCTGGACGTGTTTGCTAAAGATATGGTTGTGGAAAGTGGCAAACCTTTGGCCGAAGCGAAAGGGGAGTGGACGGTAGCCGCGAACCTGTTTGAATGGTATGCCGAAGAAGCCAAACGCTCCTACGGAAAAACTATTCCTACCAACAGGCCTGATAAACGCAGTTCTGTTATTTGGCAGCCGATGGGTGTAATTGGTGTAATAACCGCATGGAATTTTCCGGCGTACAACCCTGCCCGGGCCTGGGCTGCTGCATTGGCCGCGGGTTGCACCATAGTTGCCAAACCATCGGAGAACACGCCCTTATCGGCATTTCACCTGGCAGAAGCATTAATGAAAAGTGGCTTGCCTGAAGGGGTAGTGAATGTAATAGTGGGCGATGCGGCAGCCATAGGTGAAGCAATGCTGCAAAATCCTTTGTTGAAAAAAATAAGCTTTACCGGCAGTACAAGGGTTGGTAAAATTTTAATGGATGGCGCTTCAAAAACATATACCAAACTGTCACTGGAATTAGGCGGCAATGCACCTGTATTAATCTTTGACGATGTGGATGTAGATGCGCTGGCCAAAGTAACCTCCATAGCAAGGTTCAGGAACAATGGCCAGGTATGCATAGCGCCACAACGTTTTTATATACATAAAAACATATACCAGCAGTTCTGCGACACGGTAACAAAACATGTATCACAATTGAAAGTAGGTAATGGTTTTGAGGAAGGTGTGCATGTCGGCCCGCTGATTACAAAAAAACAAAAAGAATCGGTAGAGAAACTTTTAGAGGAAACCAGGCAGGAGAACGCTAACATACTTACAGGCGGGCACACACCGGAGAATATGCAGAAAGGTTATTTTTTGCAACCTGCTGTAGTAGCTGATTTGCAGCAATCTTCTGTATTGGCAAAACAGGAAATATTTGGGCCCGTGCTGCCATTATTTTCATTTGAAGATTTGGAGGATGCTATAGTCAAAGCCAATGATACAGAGTACGGCCTGGCCGCGTATGTATTTACCAACAACCTTAAAACGGCCATTCATGCATCGGAGCGTTTGGAGTTTGGCATTATCGGCATCAATGAATGGGCGCCACATGGTACTGAATCTCCATTCGGCGGCTGGAAACAAAGCGGCCAGGGACATGAGAGCGGCAGTGAAGGCATGTATGAGTATATGGAGAAAAAACTAATCAGCATTGGCGGTCTGTAGCTACGATTGTAGTCAAATTTTTCCGGCTGAGATGATATAATATTCTTATGAGTTTTGGGTTTGCCCCTCTCCTTTGGAGAGGGGTTGGGGTGAGGTCCCACATTACTAAAATAATAAAACTGCATGCATCATTACGGCATTATTTCATTGGTACCGCCCCTAATCGCTGTATTGATTGCAATACGTACCCGCCTCTCATTAGAGCCGTTGATTATCGCATGTGTAGTGGGTTACATTATTGTTGCCGGTTGGGGGTTCTTTGATGCCATTATTGCTTCGTTTACTAAAGTGATGCAGAATGATCTGATGGTGTGGGTAATTATCGTTTGCAGCCTGTACGGCGCTTTGATACAACTGATGATACGCAGTGGCGGCGTGTCTGCTTTCGGTCATTATATGTTGCGGTTTGTAGGTAACAGGAAAAAGTCATTGCTGGCTACCTGGCTGTTTGCTAGCTGCCTGTTTGTGGACGATTACCTTAATGCGCTTACCTCGGGCAACACCATGAAAAAAATTACAGACCACTACAATATACCCCGGGAAATGCTTGCCTTCGTGGTTAGCTCAACCGCGGTGCCGGTTTGTGTGATAGTGCCTATTTCTACCTGGGTGATATTTATTGGCAAGCTGTTGGAGCAAAGCAATGTTGTGCCTGCAGGCAAGGGTATACATTCCTACCTGAATATTATTCCGTTTATCTCGTACGGCTGGGTGCAGTTCCTGGTGGTGCCATTAGTAATTGTAGGTATAATACCCATCATCGGCAAAATGAAGAGGGCCAATCACCGTGCAGCTACCACCCGGCAATTGATACCCGACAACTCAGAAGAATTTAAGGTAGATGTGGCTCCTTTTGATGCCTTAAAACAGGGCAGCATCTGGTACCTTATTTTGCCAACCGCCGTGCTGCTGTTATGCACTGTGTTGTTTGATCTGGATGCGTTAAAAGGAATTATAACAGCGTTGGTATTCACCATATTTTATTTCGTTTTTAAGAAAGTGGCCAGTTTTAAAATGCTGTCCGAATCCGCCATAGAAGGCATGAAGAGTATGTTGTTTGCATTGGTGCTGTTACTTCTTTCTTACCTGCTGAAAAACCTGGGCGACGAAATGGGGCTCACTCAATATGTAATACAGGTAGTGCAGCCCATCGTAAGCAAACAATGGTTACCCCTGGCCATCTTTATTTCGCTGGGCGCTATTGCTTTTTCTACCGGTAACTCGTGGGGCCTGTACGCTATCGCCATACCATTGGTAGTGCCGTTGGCGCAGGCGTTGCAGTGCAATATGTGGTTATGTATAGGCGCTGTAATAAGTGCAGGCGCTTTTGGTGCGCATGCCTGTTTTTACAGCGATGCTACCATATTGGCAGCGCAGGGTACCGAGTGCAACAATTACGAACATGCCATTACACAATTGCCATTTGCGTTAATATCCTTTACGCTGTCTTGTGTTATTTATATCGCATTGGGTTTTGCCATGGCTTAAAAGTGCAATATGACAACAGAAATCATTACTTATCGCAAAGTATTGCCGGGCGGGCTGCTGGTGCAGCACATGCAGCCTTATCACGCACAGCAGCTTGAAGCGCTGCAGCGCATTGTGTTCCCTGACCTGGCGGAAGATGAATTAATAAAAGCGCCGCATTACCTGCGCCACCTGGATGTTTTTCCGGAAGGGCAGTTTGTGATAACAGACAGCGATAAGGTGGTTGGCATGACCACCACGATGCGCAGTAATTTTGATTTTACAGATTACTATCATACGTTTAAGGAGACCATTGCAGGTGGCTGGCTTACACGTCACGAGCCTGGTGGAGATTGGTTGTATGGTCTTGATGTAGGTGTTCACCCCAAATACCGTGGCATGGGTTTGGCCCGGGAGCTGTACCGGGCAAGGCACTATGTAGCCAGGCAACTGGGGCTTAAAGGCCAGGTTACCGTAGGCATGATGAACGGGTATGGTGCAGTAAGCAATGAAATGAGCGGGGAACAATACTACCAGGAGTTGCTTGCAGGCAAGCGAAAAGACCCTACCGTATCAGCGCAAATGAAAGTGGGCTTTGAGCCAATCGCCCTGATACCGGATTATTTAAACGACCCCACCTGTGGTAACTATGGCGTGTTGATTAAGCTGGATATAGATAAGGAGCCATAAGCTGGTATATGTTGTGCTTTGCACAACAATCGCAATAATTTGGTACTTAGCTGCATTGCTACTATTAAGCGCCGGTTGTGTCACTCACTTGTACGTCCGGAACTATATGCAGCATGGTGCAGCAGGCCTGGGAAATAATGGGTACTTGCAGTTCAGAGGAGAAAATCCGCAAACTGGATTGTGCTGTTTCCTGGCTTTTGTATAAGTCACAAAAGCCCCATCGGGTGGCACGTTAGTAGGTATGCGTCACCGTTGGATAAAGATTCCAATTTCATTATGAGAAAAATTACTGGATTTATAAATTTGGTTTAAGAACAGAAAAAGTGTCATGTTTATGAGTAAGAAGCTGATTGTGCTTTGTCTTTTTTTTAAACCATTTATGATTTTCGGGCAGAATAGTAGCTTAATTTATCAACTACGTTTTGAAAGAAATAAATTTGAGATAACACAAAAAAATAAACAAATCTTATCCCTTATTTGTGATACACTTAGTGGGAAAGATAATTATTTAATTTACATCAACGGACACACCGATAGTGATGCAGATAGTAGTTATAATCAACAACTTTCAATGAAAAGAAGCCTTTCCGTAAAAAAGTTCCTTGTAGAAAAAGGGATTAAGGAATCTTTATTAAGCCTGCAAGCAATGGGTGAAGAACAACCACTTGTAGCAAATACGGCACCATTAGAAAAGGCTAAGAATAGACGGGTTGAAGTTTTAGTAGTGTTTCAAAAAAAACATGACGAAAAATTTATTGAAGTTCAAAAAGAATTAATTGCCACAAGAGATAATGAAGATACATCCGTTACTTTGGAAAATGGATTTAAGCTTATATTATCTAAGCAAGATTGGAACAAGAATAAAAACTGTTTGAGAGTAAAAAAGCTTCTTTTTTATAAGTTTTATGTTGAAGAAAATTGGTTAAAAAAACATATTGGTTTTAAAAATTACAGGAAAATTATAAGTTATGAACCGCAGTATCAATTTTCTGTGATTTCATGTACAGATAGTTGTTTTGAAAATTCCTTAAAACTTTATATACCTTATTACGAAGCTATCGGGCTAAAAAATGGAATTAAGTATTCGCAGAAAAGAAAAAGCAAACAGGGCTCTATTAAGTTATCTTTCGGCAAAGCTAAATTTGGTGACTCAATTTACTATAAAGCTGATGTTTATTGCCCCGGGACTATAAATTGTGGAACAGATAATAGATGTACACACCCCATAACACTTTATGCGAAAAATGATATTTCAATTTTATCATATTCATATAATTTAAGGAGCAGTTCTACTTATTTTGATTCATTGATAGAGGTAAAACCTATAAATAGTAAGAGAATAACAGAAAACTATAATAATGCTTTTTTCCACAGACTTACATTTATATCCAATAGGGATACAATTATACTAAAAAATATACCCGTTGATGTGTTTGCTCATGGTTGGAAAAAAATAAAAACTTTAGGCGCCGAATACGATATGTCCTATTTTATGTTTATCCCATTCCGTAAAAAATACACTTGCGGACACTATAAAAAATATAAAATCAGGAAAAAAGATATAGAGAATTTAAAACAATTTGACTTAAATGATTTAGAAATCGAGAATAATTAACGAGAGATTGGGTGTGCGATATGTCATCTACGCTAGACAGAACTATCCAGCCAAAATGTTGCCGCCCGTTTCTGCCACCGCAGGTGCCAGAAACATTAATACAGGGGGCTGAAAAGTCGCCCAATGAACAGGACGATGAATCCCGAAGTTTCGGGACGACGCAACGAAGCTCCCATGAAAGGCTGCAGCTCGTATCACGAAATTGCTGAGGCCTTCATTGGGTTGAAAATGAAACAACTGGTAATGAAAAATTCTTAAATACAATAGTATGTCTCATATTGAATTAAAAACCGCGATACCCGGCCCCAACAGTTTGCAGGTATTGGAAAGGAGAAAAAATGCATTGCCTTCAGGCTTGGCTAAGTCAACAGAAGTGGTAGTGGAAAGGGCCGATGGCGCTGTTGTGTACGACGTGGATGGCAACAGCCTGCTTGACTTTGCCGGCGGCATAGGTATGATAAATGTGGGGCATAGCAATGCCGCGGTGGTAAATGCTATTAAAACGCAGGTGGATAAATATATCCACACCTGTTCGCTGGTTACAACGATAGAACCGTATATAGAACTTGCGGAACTGCTGAACAGTTTAACGCCAGGTGATTTTCCTAAAAAAACATTGCTGGCCAACTCCGGTTCGGAAGCGGTGGAGAATGCCGTCAACATAGCCAAGTATTACACCAAACGTAACGCGGTATTGTGCTTTGAAGGCGCCTACCACGGCAGGACTACCTTAACGTTAAGCCTTACCAGTAAGTATTCCCTGTTTAAAAAAGGCCTTGGTTCTTTTGTAACCGATGTGTACCGCATTGCAGCGCCGAGCATGTACCGGAAAATTGAAGGCATGACGGATGAGCAATACATAGACTACTGTATCAAAAAATTTGATGAAGCCATGATTGCCCAGGTTGACCCGGAAGCGTTAGCGGCCATTATTATTGAACCCATACAGGGCGAAGGAGGTTTTCTGCAAATACCTGCACGGTACCTTCAAAAAATAAGAACAGTTTGTGATAAGTATGGCATTGTTATGATAGCCGATGAAATACAATGCGGCGCCGGCCGTACGGGTAAGTTTTTTGCCATTGAACATACAGGAGTTGTGCCTGATATTATTTGCTCGGCAAAATCAATCGGCGCAGGCATGCCCATCAGCGCCGTTACCGGTAAGGCAGCTATAATGGATGCACCCCATTTGGGTGGGGTTGGAGGCACTTACGGCGGCAGCCCGGTGGCATGCGTTGCGGCAATTGAAACAATCAAGATACTGCAATCAGAAGCGTTCTTGTCAAGGTCGGTGCAGGTAGGTGAAACCATCAGGGCTACGCTGGAAACCTGGAAAGACAAATACGGCATCATTGGCGATGTAAGGGGTGTTGGTGCAATGCGGCTGGTTGAGTTTGTGAAGAGCAGGGAAACCCGGGAACCAGACATGGAAGTAGCCCTTGAAGTTATTAAAGATGCTACCAGCAAGGGATTGATTTTAATACGTGCCGGTCTTTTCAGCAACTGTATAAGGTTATTGCCACCAATTGTAATAACAGATGAACAACTGGCGGAAGGATTGAGTGTACTGGAAGGGGCTATTGCCAGGGCGGATGAGAAACGGAAGTAGATTTTTTAATGTGTTCAAAAGATAATCTTTCAATGTCATCCATCCTCATCTATAACGCTAACATTTTATCCTTTCACAGTGGTTTTCAAAAAGGCCAGGGCGATGCATTGTTAACGGAAGGTAACAGGATAAAAGCCATTGGCCGTTATGAAGAATTGAAGCAACTGGCAGCTTCCACCGCAGAGGTTATTGATGCGGAAGGGAAAACCCTGATGCCGGGCTTTAATGATACACATATCCATATCTGGAAAGTGGGCAACCTGGAAACTTATATGCTGGATGTACGCGGTGTGGCCAGTATGGACGATATGTTGGAAATGCTGGGAGAATACAATGAAAAATACCCGGAAGCAGTATGGATTACGGCCCGGGGTTTTAATGAAGCCTTGTGGAAAAGTGGTAAACTGCCAACAGCGCAGGATATTGACAGGGTGATCAGCCATAAACCGGTATATATCATCCGCACCTGTGCACATATTGCTGTGGCCAATACCAAAGCCATGCAACTGGCCAATATAACTGCCTCTACAACTGTGCCGACAGGCGGCGTAATGCACCTGGATGAAAACGGAAAACCAAACGGTATTTTTTCTGAAACAGCCTTGGGCTTAATCACCAGCCACATACCGCCCTACAGCAAAGAGCAATTGAAGACCATGGTGAAGGCCGCAAGGGATGAGTTTTATCGTTATGGCATCACGGCCGCTACAGACCCTGCTGTTGATCCGCTGCTGTTGCAGGCTTACCATGAAATGAACAAAGCGCAGGAACTTGGCTTTCGCCTGAACGCGTTGCCCATCATTTTGCCCGATGGGGGCGAAGAGCCTTATTCTATACCGCAACTATTTGATTCGGATTTTTTTCAGGTAAACACGGTTAAGTTTTTTTCTGACGGTGGCCTTAGTGGTAAAACCGCCGCGCTTAACAGGCATTACAAAAACTCCACCGACCAGGGAGTGCTAAGGTTGCAACAGGAACAATATGTACAACTTTGCCGGCAGGCTATGGAAAAAGGCCTTGGCGTAGCCACACACGCTATTGGCGATGCGGCCATTGAGTTTGTGATTGATATTTATAAACGGTTACATGCTGATTTTCCTGCACAGATTAAAAGGATAGAACACCTTGGCCTGCCGCTGGAAAAGCATTTGCAGGATATGCAGGCTTACCATATCGCTACATCCATGCAAACCATTTTTCTTCATGAGCTTGGCCGCAACTTTATCAAATACCTGGATGAAGATTATCTTAATCATTGCTACCCGGTTAAATCTGTTCTGCAGCATGGTATTCTTGCAGCTCTCTCCTCCGATGCGCCGGTAGTAAAAGATTTTAACCCGCTGATGGGTGTGCAGTCGGCAGTTACCCGTACAACCAGCGATGGTGATGTCATCGCCCGGCAGGAAGCTATTACTGTAGAGCAGGCACTGCGTTGCTATACATCCAACGCCGCGGCTATATCTGCAACGGATGAATATGGAAGCATTGAGCCTGGTAAGCTGGCAGATTTTATTCTGCTTGACAGGAATCCATTAACCGTTTCTCCGCAGGAGCTTTCTACTGTAACAGTGCAACAAACTTTTGTAGATGGCAAACTGGTTTGGGAAATGTAAATCTGAATGGTGAATGGCGAATGGTGAATGGTGAATGGTGAGTGGTGAATAGGAGAGTGGGGGTAGCCCGTTAACCTTGCTTTGCCTTGATAAATAAGATAAGCTTTGCATAAAGTACTTCTTACTTCGTAACTCGTACTTAAAAAAACCTGCCTGCAAAAATAGCAGCCTGTTACACCCCGCGCCAGGGATTGCAGCGGTTACTCCGGTGAAGCCTTCGCAGCATAGGTCATGTGGCGGAGTATGAGCGGAAAGCCCGGTGCTTTAGCAGGCGCCCTAAACTTCTCCTTATTTCTTTCCTGCATTCTCATCTACGGGTACAATCTTCTTTTTGCCAAAGAATAACTTGTACAAAACAGGTAATGTGGTAATTAAGATGATGATAAGTGTGATGGCTTCAATATGGTCTTTAAGGCTGTAGCCCCATTTTTTTTCAACCCATGTTTGTAAAAAGTGGCCGCCCAGCATCATGGAACTTACCCAGCAAATGCTGCCAAGTACGTTGTAAAAGTGAAAAGTTTTTTTATCCATTTTTACGATGCCCGCCACTATAGGCGCAAAAGTGCGGATTATGGGGAGGAACTTGGCCAGGAAAATAGTGCCCTTGCCGTAGTGATCATAAAAATCGTGGGCACGCATCAGGTGTTTTCGTTTAAACAGCCAGGTTTCTTTACGCTCGTATAATAAAGGCCCCGTTTTGCGGCCAAACCAGTAACCCGTCATGTTGCCCAGGATGGAAACGATGATGACCAGTATAATGATAACACTGTAATGCATGCCGAAAAATTCTTTTGCCAGTTCGTCTGTATAAATACCGGCGGCGAACAGCAGGCTGTCGCCAGGAAAGAAAAAGCCGAGCAATAAACCCGTTTCAGCATAAATTACCAGCAGTAATACATATAATCCGCCATTGTGAATAATCCACTCAATAAACTGTTGTATCAATCCTTTTTCCATGCGTCAAATATATTTGAAATAGTAATGGGTTGCTGTAATTGCGGAAATGATAATGAATGTTTAAGTATTGGTACTAAATCACTTCAACATCATGGTCTTCCAGGGCGCCCTCCCATTTGCTCACCACACTGGTTGCAAGGGCATTGCCCAATACATTGGTGGCGGTTCTGAACATATCGCAAAAATGGTCAATGGGCAGGATGAGCGCAACGCCTTCCGGCGGAATATCGAACATTGCGCAGGTTGCCAGCACCACCACCAGCGATGCACGGGGCACACCGGCTATGCCTTTGCTGGTAAGCATCAGCACCAGCAACATGGTTAGCTGGGTGCCATAATCCAGGTGTATGCCGTAAGCCTGGGCAATGGCTATGCTGGCGAATGTCATATACATCATGCTGCCATCCAGGTTAAAAGAATAGCCCAGCGGCAATACAAAAGATACAATCTTATCCTTGCAGCCAAACTTTTCCAGTTCTTCGGTAAGGCGCGGAAAAACGGCCTCGCTGCTGGTAGTACTGAAAGCTATTACCAGCGGCTGCACAATATGCTTTAGCAAAGCGGGTAACCGTTGCCTGAGTATTAAAAAGCCTGCAAACAGCAACACCACCCACAACAGTGCTATACCGGTAAGAAAGTAAAGGAAGTATTTAAAGTAGAAAATAAAAATATCGAAGCCGTTAACCGCAATTACTGCTGCCAGGGCGCCAAATACGCCATAGGGCGCAAACTTCATTACATAATTTACCATCAGCAGTATTACGTGGGATACCGCATCCAGCGCTTTTACCACCGTTTTGGCTTTATCCCCCAGGGCCGCGGTAGCCACACCGAAAAAGATGGAGAAGATAACTATCTGCAAAATCTCGTTATCGGCCATGGCATGAAACAGGCTTTTGGGAAAAACGTGCTCCACAAAATTCTGCAGCGTAAAAGATTGTGTGTTGCCGGAAAGCTCTTTAATGGATGAAGAAGCGGCGCGGCTAAGGTCAATACCTTCGCCAGGTTTAAACAGGTTTACCAGCAGCATGCCCAGCAGCAGGCTGGCCAGCGATGCGGATATAAACCAAAGCAGGGCCTTGCCACCCACACGCCCCACTGTTTTCAAATCGCCCAGTTTGGCAATGCCCACCACCAGTGTTGAAAAAACCAGCGGCGCTATAATCATTTGCACCAGGCGCAAAAAAATGGTGGTAAGCAGCTTGATATTGGTGGAGAAAGAGGCAATAAATTCCGGCGATGCCTGCGTATGTATGGTAATGCCAACCACAGCGCCCAAAACCATTGCTATCAGTATGTACAGGGTAAGTTTGTTAGAGCCCTTCATGCATGCAGGTTATATAATTGCCGCAATATAATGTTTATATGTTACCGTTACCTGCCGGGTGTTAATAAAACATTAGGAGGAAATGAATAAATCACTATTTTGTGGCCAACATTTTTCACTTAAACTTAACCCCACAGTATTAGTATGAGCTTATTCGTCAAAAAACCTTTGGGCATCTTATTGTCTGAAGCCTCCGAATCTGAAAAGGGCCTTAAGAAAACGTTGGGCGCCGGTTCTTTAGTGGCGCTGGGTATTGGCGCTATCATTGGCGCCGGTTTATTTTCTATTACCGGTGGCGCCGCGGCCAACCAGGCTGGTCCGGCTATCACTATTTCATTTATTATTGCAGCGTTGGGTTGCGGCTTTGCGGGTCTTTGTTATGCTGAGTTCGCATCCATGATTCCCGTTGCCGGTAGCGCCTATACGTATTCGTACGCTACTATGGGTGAGTTTATTGCCTGGATAATAGGGTGGGACCTTGTACTTGAATATGCCGTTGGCGCCGCCACCGTAAGCATTAGCTGGAGCAGGTACCTGGTTAAATTCCTGGAAGGGTTTGATATTCACCTGCCTGCCGCTATCATGACTGGGCCATGGGATGGGGGTATCATCAATTTACCAGCGGTTTTTATTGTAATTGTAATGAGCTTATTATTAATAAAAGGCACACAGGAAAGTGCCACCGTTAACGCTATTATTGTTAGTTTGAAAGTAACGGTAGTTATTGTGTTTATTTTCCTGGGGTGGAAATATATTAACAACAGTAACTATTCACCTTATATACCCGACAATACCGGCACTTTTGGCGAGTTTGGCTTCAGCGGTATCGTTCGTGCAGCGGCCATTGTGTTTTTTGCCTACATCGGTTTCGACGCGGTTAGTACAGCGGCCCAGGAGGCCAAAAATCCGCGTAAGGATATGCCGATTGGCATTCTTGGTTCATTGGCCATTTGTACTTTGCTGTATATATTATTTGCCCACGTTATGACGGGTGTTACCAGCTACACCACCTTCCGCGGACAGGATGGTATTGCACCCGTAGCTGTTGCTATTGAGCACATGGGTAAAGAAACTTCGCCCGGCGTATGGCAGCCTGATTATCCCTGGCTTAACCGTGCTATTGTAGTGGCTATTTTAGCGGGTTATGCTTCGGTAATATTGGTAATGCTTATGGGCCAGAGCCGTGTATTCTTCAGTATGAGTAAAGACGGCCTGGTTCCCAAAGTGTTCAGCGCCGTACACCCCAAATACAGAACGCCGTCTAAAAACAACCTGTTGTTCCTGCTGTTTGTAAGCTTGTTTGCAGCCTTTGTACCTGCAAGGGTGGTGGGCGAAATGACGAGCATAGGCACCCTGTTCGCTTTTATTCTTGTGTGCGTAGGCGTTATGGTAATGCGTAAAAACATGCCAGATGCACCACGTGCCTTTAAAACACCGCTGGTGCCGCTGGTTCCGGTGCTGGGCATAGGCACCTGCTTATTTATGATGGTATTTTTGCCACCGGATACATGGATAAGGCTGGTGGTGTGGATGCTGATAGGTCTTGATATATATGCGTATTACGGCCTTAAAAACAGCATATTGGGGGGCAAAACAGAAAAGCGTATTGGCAAGGGTGTAATTAACACCACCGGTATTGCACTCTGTTTATTGCTGGCAATTGTAGGTCTATGGCACCAGCAAACTGTTGGCTGGGCCGAAGACAAAACCCTGCTGATAATATCTGCCGTATTTGCCGCCGGCCACTTAATTCTGTTTGGCAGCAGGATGGCCAAAAAGTAATGCACTGCTGTAAATATTTAAAAGCCCTCTTAACGGGGGCTTTTTTATTTTCACCCCGTTCTCCTAATTTTGCGGCCTTGCTGCAGGATGTATGTCTGCCACCTTATGGGTCCCAGACATATATCCTGCAGTATAAACAAATTTTCCGGCACCTGCGGTGCGGGAAAATAATGAAGATTATGGGCCCGGCGGCAGAACAGGAATTTGGCTTCCGTTGCGTCGCACTCTTGTACTGCAGTGCGTACCGCAGCAACCGGCTTCGGTTGGGCATTATACACAGGATACTATAAACTACAATCTATACCATGGGAAGGATTTTTGAAGTTCGTAAAGCTACCATGTTTGCGCGGTGGGACAGAATGGCCAAACAGTTTACCCGCATAGGCAAGGAAATTGTAATTGCCGTTAAAGCAGGTGGCCCGGATGTTAGCACCAATGCTGCACTGCGGCGTTGTTTTCAGAATGCACGTAGCGTAGGTATGCCTAAGGATCGTGTGGAAGCGGCCATTAAAAGGGCGCAAGGCAAGGAAATGGTTAACTACGAGGAAATACTGTACGAAGGTTATGCACCGCATGGTGTGGCCCTGCTGGTAGAAACCGCGACAGATAACCACGTACGTACCGTGGCCAATGTAAAAAGCCATTTTAATAAAGGCGGCGGCGCATTGGGTAACAGCGGCAGTGTAAGCTTCCAGTTTAAGAAAATGGGTGTGTTTAAATTGAAACCGGAAGGACTGAATACGGAAGAACTGGAATTTGAACTGATTGATTTTGGCCTGGAAGAACTGGGTGAAAGTGCGGATGATGAGGGCAATGCGGTTTTAGTATTGCGTTGCGCTTTTACTGATTTCGGCAAGCTGCAAAAAGCCCTGGAAGATAAAGGGATTACACCTATCAGTGCAGAGCTGGAATGGATACCTTCCACCACGGTTCCGGTAACGGATGCCCAGGCGGAAGATGTTTCCAAGCTGATAGAAAAGCTGGAGCAGGATGATGACGTGAGTAAAGTGTTTCACAACATGGGCTAATTAGCATAAATACCATTGCGTTTAATACTGAATAAAAGAGGCCCGCTGCAACAGCAGCGGGCCTCTTTTATTCAGCCATGGCAGATAATTCAGCCAAAGTGTAGTCATCCAAACCTTCCGTCTCCACCCAGCGGCCATTTTTGTAATAGCAAACCTGCACAAACAGGCCATACACTTTTTTGAATATCCGTTCAATTTCACCGGCCTTGTCAGTTGATTTAATTTGAAAAGTGCCCGTAGTATGCTTATGCCTTATTTGTGCAATAACGAGGCCGGGATCCAGTTTATCCCGCTCAACAGAAGCTTTGTTCCAGCCGTGGGCTTTATCAAAAAACTCCAGCCAAAGCTTTGGGAAAGAGTTGTTGAACCTTTCCTGCATTTCTGCAATTGTTTCCCTGTCGTCGATGTTTAGCAGCATATAAAAATGGCGTGCAATTCCGCTGTATAATGATGATTGTCATGCAACCATGCGGCGGTTGTCAGTAAATATACTTCAACCGGTTGGTAAATTGTTCCCAGCATTTTCACCACCTAAATTATTGAATATGAAATACCATATTTCATTCATAAAAAACGACAGCAGGCATTGGTCGCTGTTTATGTGCGCCGGTGCGCTATTCATTGTCTCAGGTGTTTATATCGCGTTCTTTCCTTTTACCAGGCAGTGGCCGGTAGCACACCTGTTTGGTTTCCTTGCATTGCTCGCCGGAATTTGGAAAATAACCTTCAGTGCTGCCAAAAGGGGGTTTGTAAAGCGCTGGAAATGGCATTTCGCGGTAGGTGTTTCCGATATGGTTGCCGGCGCATTCCTGCTCGTTTACCAGGGCTACTCCAGTTTTATCTGGCCCTTCCTGCTGGGGTTTTGGATATTGGCCGGCATTGTAACCCTGTTCGCGGAATTGTCTGACGTTAATATGATGAAAGCAACAGAAAGCGAGTGGCTGGTGGCAGGCGCTATGCTTACCATCCTCTCTCCCGTGCTTGTAACAGTTTTGCCGGTACTGGGTGTGGTAACTACTATTTTGTGGATAACCGTTTTCCTGGTAGTTACAGGCTTGTTCTTTATCTACCTTGCCATAAGGCTAAGGCATATTAAAATCCGTTACAGGTTGTAACAAACAAAGCCTGCTGCAATGGTAGTGCAGGCACACATGTAAAAGAAAAACCCATGGCGCAAATTACCAACTTAATGGGGGCAATGGTGCTGGAAAAACCAGCAACAGAGTTGGTATATAAGAAAGTTGCTATACCTGTGGCAGGCCAAGGCCAGGTACAGATAAAAGTGACAGCCTGCGGAATTTGCAGGACAGACCTTCATATTATAGACGGAGAACTTGCTTATCCGCTGCAACCTTTAATACCAGGCCATGAAATTGTTGGCATCGTATCCGCAATCGGTGCGGGTGTAACTGCTTTTAATATTGGTGACACAGTTGGTGTGGCCTGGTTAGGATTTACATGTGGGCGCTGCAGGTATTGTCTAAACGGTCAGGAAAATCTTTGCGATAACGCCCGCTTTACAGGCTATACCCTTAACGGAGGTTTTGCTGAATATACCGTTGCCGATGAGCGTTTCTGTTTTGCTATACCATCTTTGTATGCAAATGCGCAGGGGGCGCCCTTACTTTGTGCGGGCCTTATTGGCTACCGCTCTTACTGTATGGTGCCGGAACTGGCTGTCAATATAGGCATTTATGGTTTTGGGGCGGCGGCGCACATTGTTATACAATTGGCCCGCCACCAGTATAAACAAGTATTTGCATTTACCAGGCCTGGTGACGATATTTCTCAAAAATTTGCTCTGCAACTTGGCGCTGTATGGGCAGGGGATTCAACGCAACGTCCACCCGAAAAAATGGATGCAGCTATTATTTTTGCGCCGGTTGGGCAGCTTGTTCCACAAGCGTTGCTGCACCTGGGCAAAGGTGGCATGGTTATCTGCGGAGGCATATATATGAGCGATATACCATCTTTCCCCTATAAGCTCTTATGGCAAGAGAGATCGATAAAATCTGTTGCCAATCTTACAAGAGCCGATGGCCGCTCTTTTCTTGCTGTTGCGCCTACGGTGCCAATACATACCCACATAACCACATACCCGCTGCAAAAAGCCAACGAAGCCATTTACCGTTTAAGGCAGGGTGGTATAGAAGGCGCCGCCGTACTTGTAATGTAACCACCGTTGCCGGCTGACGTAATTCATATTGTCTGCTGTTTCCCGTCATTTTCATACAGCCATGTCTACATTAATATTGGTAAACAATTCGTATGAAAAAGCTGTTTGTATCAGGTTTTTTTTGTTGTTGCATTCAATTGGTTTATGCACAGGCGCTTTGCGATAGTTGTGGAGGATTTTATTGGTTTGGCAAGGCTGGCTGGCAGTTTAGCGGCCATAGCGGTGTAGATGCTTCAATAAACTTTGTGAATCGTAAAGAATGGTTCTTGTCTGCACGTGCATGGGTAGCCGATTATCACAGCCGGCAGTATCCCAAACGGCAAGGCAACACCCACATCACCGGCAAAGCTTTTTCTCATGAAGAAATAGCTTTACTAATTGGGCGGCTGTATCATCTCAAAGAAAATAAATGGTTTCTAACCGCTGAAGCGGGACCCTCTTTTCTGCGGTATTCCTCACCTGTAGGTATAGACAGTTTTCCTGACAAAAAGGGCGCCCTGGCTTACTGTTATAAGCGGAATATTCAAGCCTGCCCGGGTTTGGCATTTTCCGCAAGCATTAACTGGCGGTATCACATATTGGCAGTGGGTGTAAGCCCCCAAATTTTTCTGAACCGGCTGCATTCTTATGCAGCGTTAACTTACTCCATGTTTGTGTACATCAATCAATAAATCAACCGGGTTAGCAAAAGGAGCAATTTTATCAACCGGCAACAATACCGTTATACTTAACCTTCCTGCCAATTCTGCATCTTGTGGCACCGCGGACCTTAGCCTGTTGGAATGCCCCACGCAGTGCCATTTACAGAAAGATAAAAAGCATCAGCCATTTTCAAACCTGCCTGTTTTCTCTGAAATGATTATGCGGTAAATAACTGCCTTTACACGTCCGGGATACTGGAAAGAGTTGCCATCTGTTGATAGAAGTGGTATTGCTGCCGTGGCGCTAAGAGGTATGTGCATCATTTTTTCATTGAAGAGTTTTATGGCATACATGCGGTACCTTGCATCCATAAGCTCCTGGTAAGTGCCCCATGCTATTACCGACAGCCAATGGGTAAAGCTGGTTATTTCATCTACCGTAAAACATACCCGTGGATTACTGCGCATGATGGCTATCTTCAAGCCCTCGCCTGAATGCGCATAAATGCTTTTGCCGTCATATGCATAATTCACCGGTACGATATAGGTCCGGTCACCATCGCAGCAGCCCAGGCGGCCGAAGATGTTGCGGCTCATCAGTTTTTCCTGTTCTTCCGCTGGTAATATGCCGTTCATACAGCCCCCTCTTTTTTGATTTGTCGGATTAAAGGCAATTGCTATTTATTAAGCTCACGAAAATGGTTATATAATGCAATTCCCAAGATGTTACCATATAAGATTAAAAAGGTATCCTTTTGGCAACAGTAGTTTTTTATTGTGTCAGCCGTCTGCCATCATTTGTTCTTCAGCATAGTTAACATTTTCTATGCCTTTCAACAGTGCATCCGGGTTAAACGAAATGCTGTCGATACCCAGGCCGGCAAGCATCTGTGCATATTGCGGATAATCACTTGGCGCCTGGCCGCATATACCTGTTTTTATTCCGGCATCCTTTGCTTTGCGTATCAGCATTTCTATCATCAGTGTGGCAGCTTCATCCCGCTCATCAAACAGCCCGCTTATAACAGATGAATCTCTGTCAATGCCAAGAGTCAGTTGTGTAAGGTCGTTAGAGCCGATGGAAAAACCGTCAAAAATTTCAGCAAACCGGCTTGCCAATAACACGTTGGATGGTATTTCTGCCATCATATAAATTTCCAGGCCGTTCCTGCCTTGTGCAAGGCCATAATTTTTCATTACCTCAATCACTTTACTGCCTTCTTCAGGTGTTCTGCAAAATGGAATCATCAGCTTAACGTTTGTAAGACCCATATCGTCCCGTACTTTGCGTACGGCCTCACATTCAAGCCTGAAACCCTCCCTGTACAAGGGATGGTAATACCTTGATGCGCCCCTGAAGCCTATCATTGGGTTTTCTTCTGTTGGTTCAAATGCTTTGCCTCCTATAAGGTTAGCGTACTCGTTGGTTTTAAAGTCGCTCATTCTTACAATAACATCTTTCGGGTAAAATGCCGCGGCCATAGTAGCTATTCCTCCCGCCAGTTTTTCGGTAAAGTATTGCTGTTTGTCAGCATATCCTGCTGTAAGTGCTTCTATCTTTAACCTGGCATCATTGTCAGTAATCTCGTTAAACTTTACCAGCGCCATCGGGTGAATTTTTATGGTACGGGCAATAATAAACTCCAGCCGCATCAGACCAACTCCGTCGTTAGGGTAAAACGACAGGCGAAAAGCCTGGTCTGGGTCGGCTGTAATCAGTTTTACTTCAGTAATACGTGGTTTGCTAATACGCGACAGGTCGGTTATTTGTTCTTTGTAAGCCAGGCTTCCGCGGTAAACAGTGCCGGTTTTTCCTTCGTTGCAGCATACGGTTATAAAATCTCCGTCTGTAATGGTACCGGTGGCGTTACCACAGCCCACAATGGCGGGCAAGCCAAGTTCTCTGGCAACAATGGCAGCATGGCTGGTTCTGCCGCCCTTATCAGTAACTATCGCGGCTACTTTTTTCATTACAGGATCCCAATCCGGACTGGTAATGGTTGTTACCAAAATATCACCAGGCTCAAGTTTTGAAGCGTCAGAAGGCGATTGTAAAATCCTGGCCCTGCCGGCTGCAAGGCCATTGCCAATGGCTTCACCATGTGTAAGTATTGCTGATTTCTCCAGCAGGATATAATTTTTTACCTGCAGGGCATTCTTTTTTGCCTGTACTGTTTCAGGCCGGGCCTGCAATATAAATAAGTTGCCGGTGATGCCGTCTTTCGCCCATTCTATATCCATCGGGCGGTGGTAGTGTTGCTCTATAGCCATGCACCACTTAGCCAGTTTTGTAATTTCTTCATCAGTAAGCACAAACCGCTGTTGCAGGTTAACCGGTGTTTGAATGTTCTCCACAGAGCGTCCGTCGCCGGAGCTGTATATCATCATTTTGGCCTTTTCGCCCAGTCTTTTTTGGATAATTGCATATTTTTCTTTGACAAGGGACGGCTTGAAGACAAGAAATTCGTCTGGCGTTACGGCACCCTGTACGATGTTTTCACCTAGGCCCCAAACACCGCTGATATGGATTACATTGCGAAAACCAGACTCCGGCTCAAGGGTAAAGGCCACACCAGAACAGCCTTTGTCTGCTCGTATCATTTTTTGAACTCCAACTGAAAGTAAAACCTTCTCATGGGCAAAACCATTGTCTTCACGGTACTTTATTGCCCTATCTGTAAAAAGAGAAGCAAAACAATTCTTTATTGCTTTCAGTAACGGGGCCTTGCCCCTTACATTTAAAAAAGATTCATGTTGCCCCGCAAAACTTGCCTGCGGCAAATCTTCCGCTGTTGCGCTGCTTCTTACCGCCACGTCAATATCGTGCCCATTACCCAATGCGTGATAAGCCGCGATTATTTCTTCAATTAATGCCGGCGGCAATACCGCATGGCTTAACAGAAGGCGCAAACGGGAACCTATGTCAGCCAGGTTGGAATAAGTACTTCTGTCAAGATGCTGCAATATCTCGTTAATAGGGTTGTGCAACGCATTGATGGCGAGAAAGTCAGCAAAAGCCATAGCTGTTATGGCGAAACCATCGGGAACAGGTATGTTAGCTAAGCCAGGCTTGCTACACATTTCTCCCAACGAGGCGTTTTTGCCACCTACGATAGCTACGTCGCCAATGCCTGTATCCTTGAATTGTTTGATTAGCGTGGCCATAGTTTTATAATTAGCTGTGTTTGTTGGCTTTTTATGTGCCCGTTTAGTCATGCATGGACATTACAGGAACGGGACTGTGCAGTACGAGTTGTTTGCTGCTGCTTTTGTGGATAATCTTTTCAAACAGGTTGTGCTTTTTGGGGAATACAATCAGCAGGTCAATTTGGTTCTTAACTGCAAAGTCCGCAATGCCTTCAGCAACATCGCCAGCCGTAATGAAATGGTATTGCGGGGTTAGCTTGCCAATAAGCTCCTGCAACAGGGCTGATTCAAAAACAGCATCGGCATCGTATTCGGTTTGTTTTCCTGTGTTCAGTACATGCAGTTGCGCGTTAAAATCTGCAACCAGTTGTTTTACTTGATTGGCGGGTATGCTATCCGTCACTTCCTTAAAATCGCAAGCCAGCCCAATTTTTTTAAATCCTGTAAAGCGGGCCTGGGAAGGTACCGTTATTAATGGCCAATCCAGGTGGCGTATAGCATTTACCGTATGCCCGCCAAAGAAAAACCGTTCGGCGGCCGTAGTGCCCTGGCTGCCCATTACAACGCTGTATGGCTGGTATTCGTTGCAGGTTTCGTCCAGCTCGTCAAAGAAAGGCCCGGTACGGCATAAGGTGCTTATATGCACTTTGCCGCCGGTGCGTGTTTTTAATGCTTCTTTTAGGCTTTGCAGTTCTTTTTCAGCCTCTGCTTCCATTTCTTCTGCGAAAGAAGCCCCTGGCAGTTCGCTGTAACTAACCGGCGCACTTACTATGTGCAACACAACCAACGACGCCTTAAGCGCCAGCGCAAGGTCTGCCGCATAGTTGGCCGCATTGGAAGCAGCGGGAGAGAAGTCGGTGGCGCAAATAACTGTTTTCATTGTTTAGTATTTTAATAGTTATGAATGAATGCGATATGCTGAAAGTTGCTGAGCACACCTTTACCAGCCAGTTCCACATCCCCGCCATGGGCCGCTACCTGTTCAATAATCTTTTCAAGTTTCTTATCACTGCCCGGTGGCTGCGCCAGGCAGTTACGCTCAAGCACCAGCAAGCCGCCGCGGCGGTGCATAGCGTTTTGCCAAACCGCATCAAGCCCGGTGGAGATATTGCCGTGCAGGGTGGCCTGGGCCAATTCGTTAAGCAAGGCTGTTTCCCTCAGTTTCTTCCAGTCTGTAATGTACGGCAACAGGAGCAACGCCAGGTCTGTTTCTAACTGGACAGGATGCGAAGCCGGGATATAGGCCGTTGCCGACAGGAAATGCCTGGAGAGCAGCCTGAACGGGCCAAGCAGTTTTTCCGGGCCGCAGATAAACAGGGGCAACCTGTAAGCAGGCAGAAGAATATCCAGTGATTGATCCAACTGGCTGATGAGATTGTTGAAAGCTATGCCATTTGCGGCACCCTTTACAGTGCCGGCTTCTGGTGTGCTGGTCATAACACGGGTTAAAACGCCTTTATCAGAAGAATATAACCGGCCTTGTGTTTCGGCAAGGGCAAGCACTAAAAATTGCCTGCGGTGCAGCTTGTTATGTACAATGCTTTCTGCCGGGGAAGGGCATCCGGTGGATACATGCTGCTTTACAGGCATGTTCATGTACATTATTTTTTCAGCAGTGGCAGAAATACTTACCGCAATGCTTTGCGTTAGTGTGTGATAATTAAGCCTGCTTAAAAGCTTTCTCAATTTTTCCATTAGCAAAACAGCGTCTGCAACTTCATAACTTTTCAGGAGCAACCTTTCTGCCTCAAGAAACAAGTATTTTAATGATTTTTTGATGGCTGCTTCGGCGTACATTTTAGGGTTAAAAGTGGTAACCAGGCACAAGGAAGGGTAGCTTAGCGTTTTTTGCTCCAGTATGGCAGGTTGCAATGTATTTACTGTTAGCATGATGTTGAATTATGCCGTGAATGTAGCGCAGTTGCCAGGCCCGGTGCATGAGCGCCGTCAGTAATACTGGTGATTATAGACAGCGCATACCTGTACGAAAGATGAAAGGGAAATCCGTAAAGCTTTGCATCATCACCCTGCCGGATGACTTTAATCAGTTAAGCAGGGGCATACCGCAGTTAATATTGCATACTGCTATTTAAAGGATGTTTGACAATTACATGGCCGGATTTCTATCCGGCTTTTTGTCGGGTATGCAAAATGCTAAATGTAACGGCAGCCTTTGCAATACTGCATTAATATGTGCAAATTTGCGGGCACAGCTATTAAGCAACATGTATGCAGCAACCGGTAATAATTTTTGATGGTGTTTGTAATCTTTGCAACAGTTCTGTGCAATTTGTAATAAGGCACGATAAAAAAAAGCAATTCCTATTTGCTTCGCTGCAATCTGACTATGGGCAAAAGGTATTGAAAGAACACGAATTGCCTTATACAACATTTAATTCCTTCCTATTGCTGCAGAATAGTAAGCTGTACACAAAATCGTCAGGGGCTTTGCAGGTGGCCAGGCAACTGGATGGAGGATGGCCGTTATTATACGGCTTTATTGTTATCCCTAAATTTATAAGAGATGCTGTTTACAGCTTTATAGCCCGTAACCGTTACAGATGGTTTGGTAAACAGGATACTTGCTGGTTGCCCACACCAGATTTAAAAGCCCGGTTTTTGGGATAGCGGCTGTTACGCACAGGCAGCGTGCCGCACAATGATGAGTAAAGGACAAGACGTACAAGTGAGTGACACAACAGGCGCCCAATAGTAGTAATGCAGCTAAGTACCAAATGTTAGCTGAACTGTTCGGTCATTTCTTTCACACCTTTTTGCACGGTAAAAAAGCCCACCAGTTTTTCTATTACATCTTCCACCACTGCATCCGGGCAACTGGCGCCGCTGGTAATTAAAATTTTTACTGGCTTATGCGCAGGCAGGTAGCCGCTGGTGAGTGTTTCTTCCTTTGTGCGCCAGTTACAATGCAATATGTCTGTGTCTGAAATAATTTTTCCGGGGCCGTTGATAAAGTAGGTGGGCAGTTTTTCTTCGCAAAGCTCCACCAGGTGGGATGTGTTGCTGCTGTTGTAACCGCCGACCACTATGGCCAGGTGTGCATCGGTATCCAGCATACCGGTAACGGCGGTCTGGTTATCGTTGGTGGCGTAGCAAAGGGTATCGCGGGTATCGGCAAAGCGTTCGCCGATATTGGTTTCGTCCAGTTGATAATGTGCCTTCATTACCTGTTTAAGGTATTCGGCAATGGCCTGGGTATCGGTAGCCAGTTGTGTGGTTTGGTTAACCACGCCAATACGCTGCAGGTGTTGGGTAATGTTAAACCCTTCACTATAACGGCCCTTAAATTCGGTATAGAATTGTTCGGCCGGTTTTTCGCCCGTAATGTATTTGGCCAGTTCAATGGTTTCCTCCATATCATTCACCACTACCGTTGGCGTGTGAGAAGAGGCATGGCTGAACGTGGCCCTTGTTTCCTCATGTTTGGGCTTGCCATGCACCACAATGCTGTAACCTTTCCTGGCAATCTGCTCGCTGCGGTTCCATACCTTTTCTACAAAGGGGCAGGTGGTATTGTATTTTTCTGTGTGTATGCCTTTTCCGGTAAGCAGTGCTTCAATGTTAAGGGTGGTGCCAAAAGCGGGTATAATCACCACGTCATCCGGCTGCAGGTCTTCGAACGGAATAAGCTGTTTGCCATAAGTATCCTGCAAAAATTGCACCCCCCGGCTTTGCAGATCGGCATTAACCTGGGGGTTATGTATCATTTCGCTTAATAAAAAAATGCGTTTGCCCTGGTTTTCCTCAATGGTTTTAAATGCAATTTCTATGGCGTTTTCCACACCATAACAAAAACCAAAATGGCGGGCCAGGTATATCTGCACAGGGCCAAAATCCAGAAGGGTAGGGGTAAAATCTTTTTTCAGCTTATCTTCCAGCCTGCGTTTGTTTTTAACGGCGCTTATAAGATTGCTTTTATAAATATTTGGAACGTTAAACTGCTTCATACTCTTATCTTGCGGGTGCTAAGTTAAGTCATTTACCTAAGTTGTACTTTTAGCCAAACTAATTGCATGGAGAAGAATCACGTACTGCTAATAAAATGTCCCGACCACATTGGCCTTATCGCTGCCATTACAGGTGTGCTTTTCAGGAACAACCACAACATTCTCTTAATGAAAGAATTTGTTGAGCCGGAAACCAACAGCTTCTTTGCCAGGTTTGAACTTTCGGGCGATTTACACATGGAAGTGCTGCATAAAGAGCTTGCTGCGGTGCTGCCGGCCACAGCCACCGTTACCATTAACCCCAAACGCAATAAGGATATTGTTATAATGGTTACCAAAGAGCACCACTGCCTGGCTGATTTGCTGGTACGCCACCATTTTAACGAACTGAGGGCCAACATAAAAGCGGTAATTGGCAATTATGATGTGCTGAAGGAGTTTACCCAAAAATTCAACCTGCCGTTTCACTTCATCAGCCACCAGGATATAAGCCGGGAGTTATTTGAAAATGAAATAACGCAGCTACTGGAAAAATACCAGCCCGATTACCTGGTGCTGGCCAAGTTTATGCGGGTATTGTCGCCGCAGTTTGTTTCAAAATATGAAGACAGGATTATTAATATCCACCATTCATTCCTGCCGGCATTTATTGGCGCCAATCCCTACCGTAAGGCTTATGAACGCGGCGTAAAATTAATTGGCGCCACTGCGCATATTGTAAACAACGATTTGGATGAAGGCCCGATTATTACCCAAAAAATAATTCCGGTTGACCATGAGTACGACGTACGTGGCATGGTGGAGGCCGGCCATGAAGTTGAAAAATCCGTACTGGCCGATGCACTGCGGCTGGTGTTGGAAGACAGGGTGTTTGTGGTGAAAAACAAGACCATCATTTTTAATTAAGCGAAGAAAAAATTTATGGCCCCGGCAGATGGAATGCTATGACGCATCGTTGAGCAATTTGCGTGACGAAGCAGTCCCGAGGTCTCAGCTTTTTTATTGTACTAATTGATTTTAGTTATTTAAATCTAAAGTCTAATTTATAATCAAAGAGCCATGGGATTTTTGGGTTGACATTTTCTGCTTCAAGCCGCTGGGCTATGTTTTCATAATGGTTTCGTAGCTGCAGTGCTTCATGGTCTCTGTAGTAGGTTACAATGATGGTGTCATTTTCCACCCTGATATCCCCTTCCATGTTAGTGAGTACCTGTTGTGCTGTATGCGCTGCTGTCCATTTTTTGTAGTTATCGGGCAATTTGTTTTTGAGTTGGTGGGTGGCAGCCTGTGCTATGAGTGCCAGGGTTTGTTTTCCATATTTTATATTGAGGTTAAAGGTGGAGGCCCTGTTCCATCCTATATCCCCGTTAAAGTTGAAGAATTCTTCTATTGTCCACCGTTGCGGGAATATTTGGGTAACCAATTCGAGGGCTGTCTGGCTGGAGGTAGTTAAGAATGGTTTGTAATTATAGGCATCCTCCCGCTCTCCCTGGCGTTGTACCAATAATTTCAGAGTATGGGGACTGTTGTCAAAGGCAAAGTCTGTGCAGGCCAGTGCATATCCTGCCCACAGGGGTTTGTATTGCAGGTGCTCCAGGCGGCCTGTAATTTTTTTAATTGCAGGTGCCGGCATTAATATGTCAAATGTTGGGTGCTGACAAAAATAATCACCCACCTCCTGTGTGAAGTGCTCCTTATCGGCTATAAAAAGGCCCACCCTGTTCAATTATATCGGCCAGTTGCAGGGTGGCAGGGCTGCAGTTTTTGCCGGAGGAGCCAAGCGTAAAAGCCAGGGGCTGGCCGCTGAATGCATCCACGCAAAAAAAGGTCTGCATCATTTTATGCCCCGGTTCATCCGGTCTTTTCTTTTTGTGGGGCATTGTACGCCGGGTTGCTGATTGTATCCTGTGCGGGTCAATGGCCAAAACATGCCGGCCATCGTAATGATGCTGCAATCTCCTGAGTTGCATCAGTGTTATCTGCAGGTGTTCGTAGGTTTGCA
>NZ_VVIP01000094.1 GCF_009650435.1 Foetidibacter luteolus | reverse complement strand
CAAGTACGATTTACGAAGTACGAAGTACTTTTTTATGTAAGATGTTTGATGTGGGATGTACGATATATATGCATGATGGAAAAATGTAAGATTGAGATGTACGATGTGTTTGTACAACTTATACCGTCTCCGTTCTTGTTTCGAGTGAACTTTTATACTGGTATTCCATTTCAAAAGCTTCCAGCACGGTGAGGTGCGATACCAGGTAAGCCAGCGTACTTTCAGCCCCTTGGTTACGGTTAATACCGTTTGGCTGCAGGCCATCGCAGCAACCCTTTGTTTCAGGATCGTACAACGGAACCCGCAAACTGTTTTCGCCCAAAAACCAAAGGTAGCTGGTGAACATTTTATGTATGTAAACAGACTTATGTGTTACATTATAAGCCTGCAGGTACATGAGTACCATTGCCATTATCTCAATCGCCTGTTGGTCAAAAACAGGTAACTGCCCTCCCTTGTAATACCAGCCATCGTTACCAACCGGGCATAAATAACCATTGCTTAAGGTAAGCTCATCCAGGAAGGCCAGTGACTCTAGCGCTACATGTTTTACATATTCGTCGCCTGTTATTTCTGTGGCGTGTAAAAGCGCCAGTGGAAGTATGCCATTGTCATAAGTAAGGCTTTCTTCAAACCAATGCCAGTCGTCATCACGGTGCTGCTCGTATGCCCTTAGCAGGGGCTTGCACAGATTGTTTAAAATACCCAGCACTTCCTCGTTATAAGGGTTTGTTTTAAGATAATAGCACAGGCCAATAATGGCATTAGCCTGTCCCCGCAGCCAGCGCAGGGATTTACAGTGCGGAAGTGATTTAAAAAATAACTCTTCGCCAAACTCTTTATAGGAATTGTTGGGTGCATTAAAAATAAGAAAGCCCAGTGCCCATATAGTGCGGCCAAAAGAATCTTCGGAGCCGATGTCATCCAGGTACTCCCGCTTAAAGCTCATGAAGTTGTGAAAGTTGCCATCATCCCGCTGCATGTAATGTATGTAACTTAGGTAAATGGGCAGCACTTTAAAAGCTTCGCTGTTTTTGTTTTGCTGGTAGGCCATTAGGGCCATAATCAGGGCCCTGGCATTATCATCCAGGCAATATCCCTCTTTTAGATTGGGTATTCCGTATTTGGCATGTTGCACAATACCCGTATCGTCTGTAAGCCTTAAGGCATGTGTAATGCTTAGCCGTGGCATCAGTTCCAGGTTAATAAGGCTTTCACCTTCATGTCTATCATCCTCATAAGCAGCCAGCATTTCTTCAAAAAGCTGCAGGTATTTACCACCGGTTTTAGACCACCGTAACTGCAGGCCATACTCAAAAGCAGTCCGCTTAATGCCTGCAAGCTTTTGCGGGTTATTGAAAAGTTCTACCACTGCTTCGGCAAGCCCTGCTGAATCTTTGAAGTTAAATAGCACCCCACGTTCTTCTGCCAGCAACTCCTGTGCATGCCAATAAGGTGTAGAAACTACCGCCGCCCCACAACCTACGGCATACGACAAAGTACCGCTTGTAATTTGTGCTTCGCTCAGGTAGGGCGTTATGTAAACGTCGGCAGAATAGAGGTAATTAATCAAATCTTCTTCGCCCACAAAGTCGTTAATAAATGCCAGGTGCTTTTCTACCTTTAGCTGCGTTGCCAGCAGCGTAATACTGTTACGGTAAGATTCTCCTGAACTTTTTAATACACCGGGGTGGGTAGAGCCAAGCACCACATACACTACATCCGGGTAATGTTTAACAATTTCCGGCAATGCCCTTACAACAGTTTCAAGCCCTTTATTTTTGCTGATAAGGCCAAACGTAAGTAATATCTTTTTGTTTTTGAATGCTGTAATGTTACTGAATGGATTAGCAACAGGCAGCTCAAAGTCTGGCACGCCATGCTCTATCATTTCAATTTTTTCCCGCGGTACGTCGTAAATATTTTCCAGGAACTCAACAGCTCTCTTACTCATTACAACAATCTTCGAGCAGTTTTTAGCTATCTCTTTTGTAATTACTTTTTGTATGTAGTTGGGGTGCTGCAATATGGTATGCATTACACATACCAATGGCTTTTTAAGCCTGTGCAGCAGCGGCAATACGTATATACCGCTTTGTCCGCCAAAAATGCCAAATTCATGCTCCAGGAGGCAAACATCGGCATCGCTGTTGTTAATGTATTGCGCAGCCTTAATGTAATCTTCCTGCTGCTCCTGGCGAACTATAAATTTTACCTCAGGAGGATAATCGTATTCATCTACATCCTCACTGTCCTGCATCGCTACAATGTAGTAGTCATTCAGGTTATTGTGTTGGTTAACGTTACTCCAAACAGCCTGAACAAGGTTTTCATTAAACGTTGCCAGGCCGCACTTCCTGGGAGGATGAGTGGATATATAGGCGATTTTCATAACTGCATGTTCCTTTGTGCACAAATAGCTGCCAACCCCGTGCCATGATTTATGTAAAAGTCCCTTATGTATTATCTAATATCCTTATATAAGCTTTTTCAGGTAGTAGCTGCTCAAAATTTCGATAATATTTTTATAGCTGTTGGATAAACATTTTTTAAGTTGTTTCCTATCGGTCCAGATTATCTGTTCAATATCTTCCTCAGTTTGTGGAATGAACTGCTGCTCCCCCGGCGCCCTCATCTCAAACCAATGGCTTTCTTTGGTAACGTCCTGTTTACTGTATTTGTCAAAATAATCGTGGTAGGTAATCCCTACCGGTTTCACCAGTTCAACACGCACAAGCCCAGTTTCTTCCATTACTTCACGTATGGCGCATTCTTCAATGCTTTCTCCTTCGTCAAGTTTGCCTTTTGGCAGGTCCCATTTGCCACGCCTGAACATCAGCAGCAGTTCTTCTTTATCATTCAGCACAAGGCCGCCGGCAGCTATAATTGTTGGTTGCATAGTGTGTAAGTTAAAATTGCGTAATAAAAACCATGCTGTTGTAGCCCAGCCTGTTTCAGCCCGCAATGTTAATAAACAATTATAATCCGCCATCTTAAATCATGCAGCCAAACTTATCTTCGTGCCTCTTAAATTTTAAGTATGCCTTCTTCCAACGAAAAAGCCGTTGCCGAAAAATTGTTGCAGGCCGGCGCTGTAAAGCTTAGCCCGGATGCGCCTTTTACCTGGGCCAGCGGCTGGAAAAGCCCCATTTATTGTGATAACAGGCGGGTTTTATCTTTTCCTTTTATACGCGACTTCATCAAAAGTGAAATGTGCAATGTGATATTTGAACAATTTCCGGATGCGGAATTGCTTGCAGGTGTGGCTACCGCGGGCATAGCATGGGGCGCTATGGCGGCAGACCAGCTTAAACTGCCTTACATATATGTGCGCCCAAAACCCAAAGAGCACGGCATGGGTAACCAGATTGAAGGCTTCTACGAAAAAGGCCAGAAAGTGCTGGTAATAGAAGACCTTATTTCAACCGGCAAAAGCAGCCTGCAGGTGGTAGATGTTTTAAAAGCGGCGGAGGTAGAAGTGGCAGGCATGGTGTCTATCTTTAATTATGGGTTTAATGTTGCTGTACAGGCTTTTGAAACAGCAGGGGTTCCATACAAATCATTAACAAATTATTCTGCACTGATAAATTTAGCTTTGGAAAAAGGAACAGTTTCACGGGAGAATGAAGCATTATTGCTGCAGTGGCGGGAAGACCCTGCCAACTGGGGCCGCTAAAGCAGCCATTTTTTTTGGGACCGGCAGCGTTGCTACTATTAAGCGCCTGTTGTGTCACTCACTTGTACGCTTTGTTCGCTACTCGGCAACTGGCTTACAGGTTCCCGGTTATAAAACCGTTTTGTATTCAACTGGTTTGATATTTTTAAAAGTACTTGATATGAAAAAAATCGCAGGTTTGATTATTGTGCTCCTTGCAGCAACAGCAGTAAAAGCACAGGTAATGCAGGCAAGGCCGGTATGGGCTACCATTAGCGTGCCACAGCTAAAATGCTGGGAGTGTAAAGACAAACTGGAAAAATACCTGCTTACTGAAGTAGGCGGCCAGGGCGATGCAGGCATTTTGAAATGGAATATTTCTATGGGCGCAGGCACCATACGCATACAGTATGTACCTGACAGGATTACCCTCGATTACCTGCGTACAGCTATTAACAATGCCGGCTTTGACGCAGACACCGCAAAAGCCAACGAAGACAGCTATAAAATGCTTCCCCCCATCTG
The DNA here is from genome assembly GCF_009650435.1 of Foetidibacter luteolus. Classification (GTDB taxonomy): domain Bacteria; phylum Bacteroidota; class Bacteroidia; order Chitinophagales; family Chitinophagaceae; genus Foetidibacter; species Foetidibacter luteolus. Next base: position 151,396 of record NZ_VVIP01000094.1, on the reverse strand, counting down.
TAAACGTAAAGAAGAAGGCGGCGGCCCGCAAAAGGGCAAACCCTGCCATATTCCACCGCAGGACAGGATAAGCATGTTGAGGAAAGAGGATTAGTTGTGGTGAGTGGTGAGTGGTGAATTGTGAATAGTGAATAGTACTTCTAACTTCGTACGTGTTTACACCGTACATCTTACATATTACAGGTACTTCGTACTTCCAACTTTGTACTTGTTTACATCGTACATCCCACATCGCACATCTTACATATTACAGATACTTCGTACTTTCTTACCTCTTACATAGCATCAGCTTACCTGCTTTTTTATAAGCTCAGAAATTTCTTTCCAGTTATTCATTACCATAAGATGCGTACCACCGGGAACGGTGTAATCAGGCTTAATAAACCTGTAAGGCAGCATCCTGTCTTTATCGCCATGAATGTGATAAATGTTGGGGGAAACAATAGTATTCTTCCAGTTCACTATGGCATCAACAGCCCATTTGTCAAACCGCATATTTGTATCATTCAGCATACTGTTGAACACCTGTTTTTGTTCGGCGCCCCTTGCACTGTTAAATGCTTTGGTAAAAGGCCTGCTTACTGTTTTGGAGATGCTGTCCGGCGCCCAGTTGTACAGCGGAAATTTTCGCCACATGCGTAAGTAACCCGGTATTTCTTTGTACGTTTTAGAACTCGACAGCAATACCACGTTGGCCTGAGGTTTTAACTTGGCAATTTCTGTTGCCAGCATACCACCGAATGAAAGACCTACTATTGCCGGGTTTGCCCCGGGAATGTTTTCAGCTATTCGTTGGGCATAATGCTCCAGCGACTCTTTTTTCAGCGGTTCAATCCACTTTAGGAAAACAGGTTCACAAAAATCAAGTTGCAAAAAACTGAAAGCCCGCTCATCAGCACCCAGGCCAGATAAAAAATACACTTTCATACTTCACTATTTTTCAAAATACACCAGGCTGCCGCCCACCCACTCTTTGTCTTTATTGTACCTGACGCCAATCATTTTCCCCTTGCTTAGCCTGGCCAGGTTTTGGGCGGCTACGGGTCTTGGCTCGCCTTGCTTCCAAAAATAAAACAACCGTATTTCTGCCTTTGCGGGCACATCGGGTGTTTCTATTACATCAGCGTATTTTACTTTGCGCTGCAATATCCAGTTTTCAGGATCTTTTACCTGCTTAATATCGTCTTCGGTAACATCAATAACAACACCCTGGCCGGCAAAGGAAAACAAAGGTTTCAGCACATAATTCTCCAGGTCTGCCGGTATGGTTTCAATGGTATTTAAAAACCTCGTTTCAGGGATGTTGGGATGTTTAATAAGCGGCATGGTATATTTACTAATACGGTAAAACCAGTTAGGATGGGGTACCCACTCCACATCCATTTCCTCAAACATAATCTTTCCTTTTTCCTGTATACCGGCAGGCTGCTGCTGCAGGTCGTCGAATATGATACGGTTATAAATACGTTTCACTTCAATCTTTTTACCATCCCTCCAATAAAAAAGCCGGCGGCCTTCTTTTACCAGTTCTGTAAGGCAAACAATGGGTATACCCAAATGTTGTTCGGTACAATAAAAATCAATGCGTGTTTTTTGCTGGTGCGGCAAAATTTCCAGCAGTATTACATTTTCAGGCTGGCAGTCCGCTATAATAATATCCTTCAACAATTTAATGTAAGAAGCTTTGCTGTAGCCATTAAGGTAAGTAGTGTAGGTATCCGGTATATTAAAAACCCTGGTTGTTATTTCGTCATCATCAACCTGGTAAGCAAACAAGGTGGGAAAACCCTGCATTTCAATCAATTGCGGCTCAAGTTGCCCATGCTCATTCTCGCAGATGCCAAAATCAAAAGCAATAAAGTCAGAATAACTGTTTTCATCAGGCACTTTAATATCCGCAGGTATTGCGCGGTTGGTGAGCAACTTAAATTCCGGGCTCACAATTGTATCAATGATCCTTTCGCATGTGGATAGCATTTTTTCAGTAAACGCCTTATCAACAAAAATGGGTGTTTCCGCTATGCGGAATTCAATGGCGCCGGGATGCAGCGCATCCAGTTCTTTAAGGTATGTTTCATACTTTTCTTTGGTAAAATGCCTGTTAAACCACTGGCGCATGTACGGAACCATAATCTGTTCGTTTATTTAAAAGTAATAATGATTAGCCAAAAAACAAATGCCGCCCCGTTACCAAAAAATAAAGGCAGTGTAGATACACCGCCTTTTCATCGATTGCTTGCCATTATTAATTGCTGTGCTATTTTTTTTACCGGGCCCTGCCAATAGCTGTGGCTTCAGGTACTTCTACCAGTTTGCCGGTCTTTACATCGTATATGTAGCCATACACGGGAATGTCTTTTGCTACAAGCGGATGTTTCTTTATCCGTTGCACATCTTCTGTTACGCTATTGGCCAGGTTTATGAAAGCTAAGAATGCGATATTGTCTGCCTCATGTGATCCTCCGCTTTCATCCAGGTTACGCCAGCCTTTTTCATCAATTGTTGCCGTTTTAAGGCTTGTTGTGAGCAGGCCGCGTATCACTTCATCTGTAAATAACTGCATGCCACAATCCGTATGATGTATTACGAACCACTCCCTGGTGCCGAGTAGCTTATGAGAGATTATCAGCGACCTGATGGCATCATCGCTTGCCCTTCCGCCTGCATTGCGTATTACATGTGCATCGCCCTCTGCAAGGCCTGCATATTTTGCAGGATCCAGCCGGGCATCCATGCAGGTAAGTATGGCAAATTTTCTACCTGGCGGCAGGGGCAGGTTTCCTTTATCGCCAAAGGATGATGCATAACTGTTATTAGCATCAAGTACCTCCGCATGTACCTGGCTGTTCTCCTGTTGAAGCAAGTTGGTGTTAGACATATCAGTAAAATTTATTTACAGCAGTTACGGCTGGAGTCGAACCAGCGTTAAAGGGTTTGCTGCCCTTTGCCTAGCCACTCGGCCACGTAACTCGTATGCAATAATTTATCTGTACCCTGTTAGGTGGCTTTTAGCTTTTAAAACATAATACCTGGAAAAATCAATAGCGTAGTGTGTGGACTAACCGGCCATTGCAATCAACATCGCGATATGGTAGAACAGAAAAGCATGTGTTATAATTCTATGTAAAATTAGTAGACTATTTAATTCCTACAAAATTTATAGGAATTAAATTAAAAAAAATTATTCCCGTTTAGGAAGAGCGGTTATAAAGGCCGGGATAAAATTTTTGAAAGGCCTTCACTTCCTGCGATCCGAACAAAAACTGCTTCGATATTTTAACAGCAGCATATGTTAGAAAAAAGAAAGCGGGCAGAAGCCCGCTCTCTTGTTGGAAAACCCTATGAGCCAAAAAACAATCTTTATCAGTTACCTGCCTTAATAAATTTTCCTGTGTACCTGTTGGCGCCGGAAAGAATATCGTAATAGTAGATGCCTGTGGGAAAACGTGATACATCCACCCTTGTTTGAAAGTTTACATCGCTTTTTGTGTTGTTATTATCAACCAGCGCCATTTTGCCTGCACCATCAATTATCTTAATACTTACTTTTCCTGTTGACCTGTCGTTAATGGTTATGTTGATATGATCCCTTGCCGGTACGGGCGCAACTGTCAGGCCTTGCTTGTAGGCTACAATTTTATCCGCCGGGGCTGCTGCCTGTGCGGCAGCGGGAGCGAAAGTTGTTGCAGCCGAGGCTGATACTTTTGAAGCTGCAGATTGGGCATACTCGTAAGCGCCTATGTCGAACTTGCCGTTCTGCGGCCTTGCCACATTCACTATGTCTTTGGTAATGTTGTAAGAGGTTAAATCTTTACCGGCATCAATGGTAGGAGCACCGGCGGCCGGCCTGTAATCTGCGGTGGCGGTGGCAGCAAATTTTGCATCCACGCTGTTAGCTGTTACCAGGTTGTTGGAGGCTGTGTAAGCAATCTTTGTATCAATCAACTTGTAAGCGCTGTTCTTAAGTACCAGCAGGTTGTTGTAGATATGGTTATCTGTACCTACGGTGCCGCGGGTGTTCATAAACAGAATACCATTCTTGGAAGGGTTGATGATAGAATTGTTGGCTATGAACACAGTAAGCGGCAGGCTGCCCTGCTCCGGCCTGTCATCAATAAAGATGGCGTTCTGATCTACCACGTTATTACCGGCATTAACCATAAGGTTATTGTACAGGTATATCTTACCCTGGCCCATTACCTGGAAGTTGGGGCCCAAACCATTTATTATGGTATTGTTGAAAGCTTTGCCCGCAGAGCCATTGTTAAAGATGATGCCCGCTGTTTGCCCGGCTTCGTTTTCAAGGCCGTAGTTGGTAACAGTGTTGTTGTAGATTTCCGCATTTCTTGCATGACCAACCTGGATACCGTCCCAATAAGTGCTGTCTGTAATGTTGTTGTAAATTTTAATCCCGTCTATAAACTGCGGATAAACGGTTTTGGAAACCCCATTGCAGGTAACTGTGGATGTTGCGAAAGTATAGCCGCAGTAGAAGCCTTCACCTTGTGCATCATGTACATAAGTGTCATGAATTTTTATATTACGCATAGTAAAATTCTCAGCCCAGGTGGCAGCATCGCAGGTAGGATCTGTTTTTACCATAAAACCAACGGCCATGCGGTTAAGCTCTACGTGGTCAATTTCAAAATCGGTGCTGTTAGAAGCCACTTTAAAACCAAGAGTGCTGTACTGACCAGGTGCAGGTGTGGTTGTTTTAAAGCCATACTTGTCTGCACTGCCGGTACCGGTAAACCTGAAATAACTGCTTTTATAAACGGAAATGCTGGTTCCTGTAACGTGATTAAGCACAACCTGTCCGCCACAATTTTTAATAGTAACAGGCTGGGTTGCTGTACCGTTGAAAGCGGTTAAGGAAATTACCTTATAGTTACCTGCTTTGATGCATACTACATCGCCGGGTTTAACACCAAGAGCTGTACCTGTAGCATAAATGGCTCCATCGCTGTTGGCGCTAAGGGTAATATTACAGCCACAGTCTCCGGTAGAAGGTGCGGCAGCAACTTTAATAGTATCAGTAACCGAACTTACAGCGCCCTGGTTATCTGTAACAGCAAGTTTGAATACATAGTCGCCTGCTGTAAGGCTGCTGATAGTTACTTTGGAATTGTCTGAACCATTAACTGTAAAAGAATAAGAAGTGGGGCCTGAAACATAAGACCAGGCATAGGATTTAATGCTGCCATCACTGTCAGTAGAGCCGGAACCATCTAATATGGTTGAGTTAGCAGGCAACTGAATATCTGTATTACCCGAAATTTTGGCAACAGGTACAGCATTAGATGTTTTGCTTACTACCACACTGGCGCTTGCAGTAGCAGTAGCACCTTTATCATCTGTAACAACAAGCTTATACACATAAGTGCCTTCTGATAAGCCAGACAGTGTAAGTTTTGCAGCTGATGTACCGGTGTGGCTGCCATAAGAAGGGCCGGAAACCCTTGACCATGCATAAGATTTAATACTGCCATCAGTATCTTTTGATGCAGAGCCGTCAAGTATTGTGGAGTTAGTGGGAAGGATAAGGTTGGTATTACCGCTTATACTTGCTACAGGCGCATTGTTGGCAGGCGCTGAAATGGTAACATTTACAGAAGCAGATGCTGTTGCCCCTTTATCATCTGTAACAACAAGTTTATACACATAAATACCTTCCACCAATCCTGACAGTGTGAGCTTAGCGGTAGAAGTACCTGTGTGGCTGCCGTATGCCGGCCCGGAAACCCTTGACCATGCATAAGATTTAATGCTGCCATCTGTATCCTTTGAGGCAGAGCCATCCAGCACTGTGGAATTAGCCGGAAGAATAAGGCTGGTGTTGCCTGTAATGCTTGCTGTTGGTATTGCATTTGCCGGGGCTGCGTTTACTTTAACGCTTAATTGAGTGGCGCCCGTAGCGCCTTTATCGTCTGTAACAGTTAATGCGTAAGTATATGTTCCTTCAACCAGGCCAGACAATGACAGAGCGGAAGAAGACACGCCTGAAGCATTACCTGCTGAAGGGCCGCTTATTTTTGACCATGCATAAGACTTAACTGAACCATCTGCATCTGTGGAAGAAGCGCCGCTAAGTACGGTTGAATTGGCAGGAAGAACGATATTGTTGTTACCTGTAATTACTGCTGTTGGTGCAGCGTTTGGGGGCTCGTTGCTTACAGTAAAGGTTACCTGTGCGGTATTGCTGGCGCCTTTATCGTCTTTAACAGTAAGCTGAAAAGTACGCGTTCCCGCATACATGTTGCTTACAGTAAGTTTTGAGCCGGCAGTACCGCTTAAAGCATAACCGCCGGAGCCTGATACAAACTTCCAGGAGTATGAGCTAATGCTGCCATCACTATCTGTAGAAGAACTGCCATCCAACACTAAGGAATTGCCTGGGAGATAAATGGTTTTGGCGCCCGTAATAACAGCCACAGGGGCTTTGTTGGCAGATGTTTGCGCTTTGGCAGAAAAATAAAAAGGGGTTACTGCTGTAAGTAAAAAGAGCGCTTTTGCAAGGGCAGGCACACGAAAGGCCCTGCCCGTGAAAGACATTAGATTTTTCATTGGAAAAGTAGATTTGTTTAGATAATGGATTTGGATAATGGATCTGGATATTGGACTGAGGGAAACAATTTTTATTCCCACAGAAACATTGGATTTTAGTGCTTTAAAAAGGGTTTGGGTTGCCAGGAAATTGGACCTTAAAACGGGCCGAAATTGGATTTTTACGGTTTTTCATTTATTGGATATTTACCAGCCAACATGTTGATTTGATGATACAAAGTAACTACAGCGCAAAGCCGTAAAAAATAGAGTATATAACCTGTTTGAAGTACTGGTTTGTAACAGAAGGGGTAGAACTCTTACTACAATTTGTAATAGATGTATGATGCAGGTTGTAAATCTGTAACAAGAAAAATGCAGTACAAAACCATAGAAGGAAAGATGGCATATAGTTATAGCGTGCAGGCTTGCTGCGCCTTAAACCTGGCTGCAAAAGAAGCAACCTGTTGCACCTGTGGGTGAGGGATTGAAGCGGATACCCCGGTGAGGCCATGGCAGCAGGGCTTTTGTGCCGGAGTAGCAGCGGAAAGCCCGACCCCTTGCGCAGCTTGGGGGCACCCCATAATAATATTACTATGCTACAATACTATACTGCAAAGGCGTATGTTACGGCCGGGGGTTACAACCATCCGGACCTCCGGAAAAAAATATACAGTATAATGCAAAGCCCGAATGTGGTGGCGAGTACCAACGGATAGGCCCAGGGCAAATTAAGCTCGGGCATAAACTTAAAATTCATGCCGTAGATGCCCGCCACCATGGTAGGCACGCCGATAATAGCCGCCCAGCCTGCAAATTTTTTAGAGACTTCGCTTTGCGATATGGAAGTGAGGGAGAAGTTGGCTTCCAGTGCGGCGGTTACCAGTTCGCGGGTATTATCAAGCATTTCGTTAATACGCAGGGAGTGATCGTAAACATCCCTGAAATAGGGCCTTGTATCTTCGGGTATCAGGCCGATATCAAAACGCATCAGCCGGTTACAGATATCTATCAATGGTGTGATGGCCCGTTTTACATCCAGCAATTCACGCTTTAGCATATAAATCTGCTGGGTGGTTTCGCGGCTGGGCTTGTGGTCAAATATCAGCTCTTCTACGGCAATCAATTCCTGCTCAAGCGCTTCTATTACGGGAAAGTATTGGTCAACAATGGAATCCATTACGGCATATAGCGCAAAGCCAGGGCCTTTGCTTAAAAGATGCGGCGTGTTTTCGCAGTGGGAACGCACTTCTGTATACGCCAGCGATGAGCCGTGGCGTACCGTAACTATAAAATTAGCCCCGAGAAAAAAATGGGTTTCACCAAAATCTATGTGGTGTTCCGTTTTATTCATTTGCGCGGTGCGCAGTACTATAAAGAGTGTATCGCCATAAGCTTCAAGTTTGGGGCGCTGGTGGGCCGAAAAAGCATCTTCTATGGCCAGGTCGTGCAGGTTAAACTGGTTTTGCACCTGCCTTAGCAACTCTTTGCTGGGCTCATGCAGCCCTATCCATACAAATTTATCGGGCTGTTTAAGTACCTGGCTTATTTCATCAAGGCGTAGGCTGGCCACCCGGCGGCCACCGCAATAGGCTACAGAATTTACAATCGGGTCCATAATGCACCTCCTTTACTAATGGGTTACAAAAGGATAAGATATTATTAAAAGTATTCATTTTAAAATTGTGTTGAAATAAATATTAGCACTCCGCATATTATTTTAGGGGCCGCTATCCATTAATTACTTCGCCACCGTTGGGGTGCAGTGCCTGCCGGTAAAAACTAATATCGTATCTGGGCAGAAGAACATGGCATGATGCTTTTAAGATAAGCCGCCGTTTGCAAAGCCGGTTTACAATTGCTAATTTTCGGCCAATACCTTGTACAATGACAATACCGCAAACGCTGACACCGAAATTCAGCGGCAATGCCACTGACCTGGAAGAGTTTAAAAAGCTCGCAGACTCGCCCATGCGCAGCAATGACCGCGAAACGGCGCTGCATGACTGGGAAGCGTATAAACTTAAAAGGCAATTACAGGCATACAACCTGTCCACAGGGTCAAAAAAAGGCGCATGGACCAAAGGCGGCTACATAAGGGCGCTAACCGCCAGGGCCATAAACCTTAAGAGCATTTATTACAGTAACCTATGCATAGGCTATGCAGACTTTAGGGGCGCCAATTTTGATGATGCCCTGTTTGACGCAGAGGACGGCCGCGGGTGGATTTCAATGAAAGGCTGCAGGCTGCAGGGCGCCAGCTTCAGGAATGCGGTGTTACAGAATGCCCGCATGATGGAAACGGATTGCCGTGGCGCCGATTTTTCCGGCGCTAAACTGCAAAACGCAGATTTTAGCAACGCTAACTTACAAGGCGCCAATTTTTTCGATGCAGATTTAAGCGGCAGCAACCTTACCAATGCCAATCTTGTAAACGCCAACCTGCAGGGCGCAAACATTTGTGGATGCAGGGTATATGGCGTTTCTGCATGGGATATTACGCCGCCTGCGAATGCAAAACTTAGCCGCGACCTTATTGTAACCCCAGGCGACCAACCTGAGGTAAGCGTTGACAGTATTGAAATTGCGCAATTGGTTTACCTGTTTTTAAACAATGCCAAAATAAAGAGTGTAATAGACACCATAACCAAAAAAGGAGTGTTGATACTGGGCAGGTTTACCGCAGAAAGAAAAGAAGTGCTTGACGCACTGAGAACAGAATTAAGAAATCGTGGTTACCTGCCCATGCTGTTTGATTTTGAAAAGCCCGCCGGCAGGGATCTTACCGAAACTGTTTCTACCCTGGCCCACCTCGCCAAATTTGTGATAGCTGATATTACAGATGCCAAAAGTATTCCCCAGGAGCTGAAAGCGATTGTACCCGCCCTGCCCTCGCTGCCCGTACAGCCCATTATACTTGATAAACAGTTTGAGTATTCCATGTTTATAGACTTTGCCGGTTTTTTTTCCGTGTTACCGCCTTATAGGTATAAGGATACCGCAACCTTGTTAGCAGCATTGCAAGACAGTATAATACAGCCAACCATTAACAAAGCAACAGAAATAGAAGAACGCCGAAAACTGTTTGAACAATCCATGAAAAGTTAGTACACGGGATACATTGGGCTGATGCTTATACCTGCACTCAATGGGCATGTTTCCAGGCGAGGTTTTTGGGGCTTTCACCGGCAGGAAAATTTTGCAACAGCAGTTCCGGCTTTTCACTGCAACTCCGCCGCAATACCATCCGCACAAACCCTCAGCGGGGTTTCCGTTTCAATCCGGCAGCCATTGGGCGGCGGGATTGCTATTGGGCTTTGCCCGCAGGGTAGCATTGAGCAAACGGTAGTGTTTAATTCAGCAAATGAAACCGGATGCAAATGAGGCCATGGCCTATAATCAGCATCCTTTTTTATTTTAGCCCGTTATTTGCAGAATCTGCGGTAGCCATTTAACTAATAGCAGCCAATCATGAACAACACTTTCCAGGTTAACCTTACCAATTGCGACAAAGAACCGATACATATTCCGGGGCTTATTCAACCCCATGGTTTTTTGATGGCCCTGCATCCGGAATCTTATATTATTGAAAAAGTCAGTCAAAATATTTCCGCCTACCTGGGGCTGCAGCCGGCCCAGGTGCTGGGCAAAAAACCCGGAGAGATTTTTACGGGTGATACGGCATTACAGATAAACGAAATACTGAACGTTGGCTTGCGCAACAATAATTTTGAAGCGCAAAACCCGGTAAAACTGCACCTGCACAACCGCTTTTTCGATACCGTTTTTCATAGCCACAACGGCCATGTAATTATTGAATTTGAAGAGCAGGCAGCCACCGGCAGCTACATAACCCTGCAAAAAATCATGACCACCGCGCTGGGCAAAATACAATCTGCCGGCTCTATGCAACAACTGTTGCAAAACGTGGCCGTGCTTGTTAAAGAAATAACCGGTTACGACAGGGTTATGATCTACAAGTTTCATAAAGACCAGCACGGCGAAGTTGTAGCAGAAGCCCGGAATGAACACATTGAACCTTTTTTACACCTGCACTACCCTGCCAGCGATATACCCGTGCAGGCCCGTGAGCTTTACAAAATCAACCTGGTTAGAATTATCGCAGACGTACATGCCGCTCCATCTGCATTGGTAGGTTTAGACGACGAATCAGTAAAACCGCTGGACCTTACCCACAGCATACTGCGGGCGGTTTCCCCCATACATATTGAATACCTTAAGAATATGGGTGTGGATGCCAGCTTCAGCATTTCGCTTATTTATAAAAATGAGCTGTGGGGGCTTATTGCCTGCCACAACTACAGCCCGAGGTTTATTGATTTTAACAGCCGCACTGCCTGCCGGTTTATAGGCCAGTTGTTTTCAGCCGCGCTGGAGTTCAGGCAGGAAGAAGACCTGCGGGAAGAAAACAACCGTTACCAGGCAGCAGGCCAAAAACTGCACGAACAAATGTCTGAAGACCTTAATGTGGCGGAAGGGCTTACAGGGCGCAAAACCACCCTTCTTAACATGAATGCAGCAACGGGGGCAGCCTTGTTTTTTGAGAATAAAATGTACCTGCTGGGCACAACACCTGCAGAAGACCAGGTAAAAAATATAGCTGGCTGGTTAAAATCTCAGCAGGTATCGTCCGGCATATATGAAACCAACCATATTGCCGCCGGTTTCAGCGCTGCCGGCAGCAGTGCAGCCGAAGCCAGTGGCGTGATGGCGGCTGAGCTTTCCGCTGGTATGAATGAGTACATCATGTGGTTTAAACCTGAACTGATAAAAACAGTTGATTGGGCCGGCAACCCTGAAAAGGCGATGATTAAAGTGGAAGATGGAACTGAACGGTTATCGCCCCGCAAAAGTTTTGAAAAATGGACTGCGGAAGTAAAGAACACTTCCGAAGAATGGAGCAACGCCGAAATTGGTGCAGCCATGAAATTGAGGGAAGATACCATACAGGTGCTTAATAAAAAATCCACCGAAATAAGAAAGTTAAACGACAGGCTGCGCCTGGCGTATGAAGAGCTGGACACGTTTACTTATACCATTTCTCACGATTTGCGTACGCCGTTATCTTCCATTAAAAACTATTCTGAAATTATACTGGAAGACTATGGCACGCAAATGCCGGAAGAAGCGGCCGAACTGATGCAGAAAGTTATTAAGGGAACGGATAAAATGACGCAGTTGATACGGGATGTTCTGCACTATAGTAAAGTTGGCCGCACCGGCATAAGCTTTAAAAAGATTAATATGGAAGCCATGATAAACGAGATAGTGCAGGAAGTAAAAGCATCCATACCTAACAGCAGCGTTGAAATAAATGTTGGTAAAACACTGGATGTATATGGTGATGAAACAATGATAATGCAGTTGTTTCAGAACCTGGTGAGCAATGCGGTTAAATATTCTGTTAACAGCCAGCCGCCTGTGGTGGAAATTTCCTCACAGTTAACTGAAGATGGATATATTCTCTACACAGTATCGGATAACGGAATAGGGTTGGACATGAAATATGCACCCCGTATATTTGAATTGTTCCGCAGGTTGGATAATGTAAAGAATATTGACGGTACTGGTGTGGGACTGGCCATTGTTAAAAGAATTGTAGAAAACCACGGCGGGAAAATATGGGTAGAAAGCATACTGAATAATGGCACGAAATTTTATTTAACTCTACCAAAAGATACGAGGTGATATGCCCAGAAATGTGCTTTATATTGAAGACAACCCTGATGCGGTAGTTTTTTTCAAACGCATCATTAACAAACTGGGGGATTATGCGCTGCATACTTTTGAAAGCGGCGACTCGCTGGTACAAACCACAGCGGAGAGTGAGCAGCACCAGTTAAAGCCCGAAATTATACTGCTGGATATTAACCTGCCCGGCATGAATGGCTTTGAAACTTTACAGTACATCAGGTCCCGCTCAGAATTTAAGACAATCCCGGTAATCATGTTCACTTCTTCAGAAGATGAGCAGGATATAAAAAAATCTTACGAATACGGGGCCAATGCCTACCTGGTAAAACCAGACAATCTTAAAAACATGCATCTTGTTTTGCAGGATACATTTAACTTCTGGCTAAAACACAATGTTGCCTGATTAATGCCAATCAGCCGTTGGAGACGAATTATTATGCTTAAGACAATAATGATATTGGATGATGACCCCGAAACACTTGAGTTGCTTACAAGAGTGTTGAATAAGCATTACGAAGTAATTACTGAAATGGACCCTGCAAGGTTACTTGAGGAAAACATTAGTTACAAGCCCGATTTAATTCTTGTGGATCACTTTATTGGCGATGTTACCAGCCGGGATGTTATTAACGCCTTTCGGCAGAAAGAGCCTTTTAAACAAGTGCCTGTTATTATTCACTCCGCACATGAGCAGATAGAACATATTGCCAACTCCATTAACGCGGCAGGCTTTATACGTAAGCCGTCGGGCATTAAGGAAATACGTGATTACATTCACGCTCATCTAAACGGCAATACTGCCGCCTCCACAGGTGTATAAAAAGCAATTAACCAGCTTTTAAATTTCAGGAAGGTTTGTGAGGCGCTATCAACAACCTGCCGGGAAATATTGCTGTCATTACCATAACTATTTATCGTTTCAATAAAACCTGCCCACATCTCCATTCGTTTATTACCGTAGCTGTTAAAAAAACTAAGCCTGCTATCTTTAATACCCGATTGTGAAGCCAGCATTTTGGCAATATACTCACCACCAAGGGTTGAGCCTTCCAGTACGTACATGGCGCCAAGCGCAGCAGCCAGGGATTCAATTACCGGCAAATCAACAGCAAGTATATTATCATCTGCCGCCCCATTGTCCATATCATTCAATAGCCGCCCTGTTTTTGCCCTTGAGTTAAACTCCGGCATTATACTGTCATCAACATATCTTGCTATCCTTTCTTCCAGCGGGCGGTAAAAGCCATAAAACAATTGCAGTAAACGTACATACTGCTCCTCCGTTTGCACCTTTCTAATATAAACAACCATCGCTTTTTCAAGAGATTGGTGTGCTGCTTTTGTTTCTTCCTTTAACCTTGCTGATAACATGCAACTATGTTTTAGTGATCATGGCGGCAATACTGCAACAATTGGGCTCAATTGTTTGGCATCAGCGTTTCTTCTAAATTTTCTTCCTCTTGCTGCTAAGAATCTTTCCCACTGTTTCGGTAAGCCCTTCAGGCCGCTGCTCGTCATTTGTCCAGGAAGATTCATTTGCGCTCAGGTTGCCAAAAAAAACCTTATTCAACACAACCCGAAAAGATTTTGGAAAACCATCCTCGCCTGCTTTCCTGGATGCTGTTGCCCAGCCTGTATATTCCACGCCCTCATGCGTAAAGCTTAACGGTATAGATTGATCTTGGTCCATATGATTAAATTTTTAAACCGCCTGCAAAATACTTCTTACGGTTCAGTTGAAAAACCTTTTGCGAATGGTAATGCAGTTTTGTTTGTGCTGCGTCATAATCGCGGTTGGATGAAGCTATATTAGGAAGTACTCACGAATTCAAGTACAAAATTATCAACCGGCCTCCTCTCACACCCGCCATTTACCACTCCCACTTGCTCTAACGCTGCCACTACATCCAACATCTTACATTCTCGCATGTTGTTTTATTTTTACCCAATGGTTACCATCATTCCTTTCCAGCCCCAACATGCCGCGGTATTTAAAAGCCTTAACCTGTACTGGCTTGACCAATATAATTTAACCGAGCCGGCAGACCTTGCCGTGCTTGATAACCCTGTGGCCACTATTCTTGATACCGGCGGCTTTATTTACCTGGCACAACTGAATGGCGAAATTGTTGGCTCCGCGGCCCTTATTAATGAGCACGCTGGTATTTACGAACTGGCTAAAATGGCTGTGGGGCCTGCCCACCATGGCAAAGGCATCAGCAAGTTGTTGCTGGAAAAATGCCTGGAAGCCGCAAAAAATGTTGGCGCGGTAAAAATTATCCTGTACTCCAACAGCCAGTTAAAGGCGGCCTTAAAGCTGTATGAAAAATACGGGTTTACGTATGTGCCTGTTACCGGCTCTCCTTTTGAAACGGCCGATATTAAAATGGAACTATCTTTACGCCCCTAAGCAAATACTATGGCGCAAACAATTATTTCCGTAAAAAACCTTCGTAAAAAATATGGAGATTTTGAAGCAGTTAAAGGCATAAGCTTCGATGTGCAGGAAGGCGAAATATTTGGTCTGCTGGGCCCTAACGGCGCAGGAAAATCTACCACGCTGGAAATAATTGAAACGCTGCGCAGCAAAACAAGCGGCGAAGTATGGGTAGATGGCTTTAACCTGGATACCGCACCCAACGAGGTAAAAAAAGTGATTGGCGTACAGCTACAGGCATCCGGCTACTATCCCGGCCTTACACTGGTGGAGCTTATTCATTTATTTGCGGGCTTGTACAATGAGAAAGTAAACCCGTTGCAACTGCTGGATACGGTTAACCTGCGAGATAAAGCCAAAAGCAAATTCAAGGAACTAAGCGGCGGCCAGAAACAACGGTTTTCCATTGCCACCACGCTTATTAATCACCCCAAAATAATTTTCCTGGATGAACCTACCACCGGGCTTGACCCGCAGGCCAGGCGCAACCTGTGGGACCTGATAAGGGACATACGCTCCAAAGGCACTACCGTTATAATTACAACGCACTATATGGATGAAGCTGAAGTGCTCTGCGACCGGGTGGCAATTATTGATTCAGGCAACATTATTGCCCTTGCCACGCCAGACCAGTTGATTGACGAGCTGGTGGCTACCGGTTTTGAAAGACCAAAAGAAGTAAAACAGGCTAACCTGGAAGATGTTTTTATTAACCTTACCGGCAAACATTTAAGGGAAGAATAAAGTATTGCAACATGCTTTTCGCTAATACTCCATACTGCATAAAACTGTGCAAAAACAGCCTGGCCGCACGTTGCCGAATAGAATTACCAGGCGTACAAGTGAGTGACACAACAGGCGCCTCATAGTAGCAGTATTGTTGGTCACCAAAAAAATGTTGCACAACTTTATCAGGCAAGCAGAATAATATACTGTCCGTTACAAGTAATTCTTAAATGGCTGTTTTTTACATCGTATATCTCGCATCAAACATCTAACATAAAAAGTACTTTATAAATCGTACCTGGTATGTTTCTTTGCCAACACCGTTACATGCCAGCCAGGTCTGCCAGGTTGCAGCAAGGCTGGGTGGTTATAATGTTGTTGGTTTGGCGTTTAAGATAGTTTACTACCAGCGCTTCTTCCGTTGGCGAGGCATATTTGCGGCTAAAGGGTATCTCCGTTTCCTGTATGTTTTCAAAAGCAGGGTCGTTGGTTTTTTGTTTTACCAGCACATTCTTTAAAGCCACCGCCTGCCTGTTCTTAACGCTTACCGTATTAGATACGCCGAACAATACCTGCGGTTTTGTTTCCAGCCCTATATTAAAAACGTATTGCTCCATCTCTTCAAAATCAAGGTTTTGGCAATCTATGTAAAGGCAGCCATCGCGTATACCTGTTACCTTGCCGCTGTAACGGTGCCCTTCAGATACTGATTTTACAACAATCTGCCCGTTATCACTTTCCTTTAAAATAAAAGCTGTTTTAATAATGTTTTTGCTGCCATCGGTTTTTTGATAATACAAAAAGTAGTTGCCCAGGTAATAACTCTTTACTATTGAGAGCGAAGACCTGGTTAAACCCGCGGAGCCTGCAGGCAGCTTTGCCAGGTAGCTGTTTACTTCGCCGCCTTTACTGTCCTTCAGCCAAACATCCCACTCATTAAATGGCACCTGCAAAAAAGCCAGCAACGCGTTTACCTTTATGTATTTGGCATCGCCGCCGCTCCAGTAGCTTTGCAGTGTTTTGCCGCTAACCCAGTTAAATACGCGGTACTCCCCCATATTGCCCAGGTACCTTATAAACTCGTACACATGGCTGCAACGGTAAGTATGCATGTACTTTTCCAGGTTGTGTTTGCCAATTACCAGGTGCAGTTCTACATAATCGCTGTTGGCCAGTACCTCTTTGGTAATACATTTATTAATTACCCTGGCCACCAGGTTAAACTGAGTACGGGTAAAACGAGCCCAGCTTTGCTCCCGGCTTTTGCTTTTAAGCGCCCGGGTAACTTCGTCATGTTCCTGTATGGCCTTTTTAATTTTGGTTGAAAGCTGCATAATAACAAATACTGTTTTGCTGACGGGCAGCTTTTACAAATTAACGGGGGAGTTACTGAATCTTTAAAATTCATCATCTGTGCCGCATTCTTATTTGGGGCTTTCGGCAATTGAGCGTTGGTTAAGCTGCGGTTCCGGCTTTTCGCTGCAAGTCCTCGCCACCTTCGCTAAGGCTCCGGTGGCTGCGGGCTTTCCGCTTCAATCCGGCAGCCAGTCAGCCATAGCAACATTACCCGGCAATACTTCTCTTGTGCATATGGCTGCATACTCATATCAGCCTGTACATTTTACCCGGCAGGCCGGCCATTACGCCCTGCAGTTCCAGGTTTAATATGGCTGCCGCTACTGAGCTGCTGCTAAGGCCACTCTTAAAATACAGTTCATCAATATGCACCGATTCTTTTTCGCCCAATATGTTCACCAATGCCCTTTCATCGGCTGTCATTTCTATAAAAAGTTCTTTTTGTTTTGGGGCGGAAGTTTTCTTTTTAGCAGCCCAGCCCATTTTCTCCAGCAGGTCCTGTGCGCCGCCCAGCAAATGCGCTTTATTATTTTTTATGAGCATATTGCAACCGGCACTTTTGGCATCGCCCACACGCCCCGGAAAAGCAAATACATCTTTCCTGTACCCTCCCGCCAGTTCAGCGGTTATCATGCTGCCGCCTTTGGCTGCTGTTTCAATTACCACAACCGCGTCTGCCATGCCGGCAACAATACGGTTACGCCGTGGAAAATTATGTTTATCAGGCCTTGTAAGCCTGCGCAATTCTGTAAGCAATCCACCCTGCTGCATCATTTCTTTTGCCAGGCCTTTGTGCTGTGCCGGGTAAATGGTATCAAGGCCATGCGCCAGCACGCCAACCGTATGCAGCCCATTACTTAACGCAGCTTTGTGCGCTATCGCATCAATACCAAAGGCAAGGCCGCTAACAATAAGCACCTCCTGTTCTTTTAAATCATGTACCAGTTTTTCTGTAAGCAGTTTACCGTAATCTGTATTATTGCGTGTACCTATTATGCTAACTATATTCCGGGCATTTAAATCTGCATTACCCCTGTAATACAGTAATGCCGGCGCATCGTAACAGTTAAGCAACCGGCGGGGATAACGCTCATCCGTTACAAACAAAGGCTCAATCCTATACTTTTCAATAAATCTTATCTCCTCTTCTACTTCATTAAAACCGGTAAACTCTTTAATACAGGCAGCCCTTACTTCACCCATATTTTCAACCAGGCTAAGTTCATGCAGCCGGGCCTTAAAAATGTCTTGCGCATTCCCGAATTTTTCCGTTAAAACTTTAGCCTGTACGCAGCCTATATTGGGTACAAGGGTTAATGCTATCTGGTATAACAGTTGGGTACTCATCAGGATTAAAACGAAAAAATGAAGATACTAATTACAAGCGTTAGATGGTAGGTATGGCGGGCTTAAAATATCAAAGCAGCAGGTTAAGGTGCAGGGAGCCAAAATTTTGCAGTGAGGAAAGTTTGAGGTCTGCCGCGCCCCAGCGCTCATCTTTTAGCTGACTGTGGTGCGGCACAATAACACATTTCATACGGGCGGCCTTGGCAGCAATCATTCCGTTGAAGGAGTCTTCAAAGCAAATGCATTCCGTGGGGCTTGACTTCAACTCTTCCGCACAGTTTAAGTAAACCTGGGGGTGTGGCTTACCCAAGGTTAAAAACTCTGCCGAAGAGGTGGCCTGAACGTATTTTCTTATGCCGCAAAGGTCTAAAACCAACTGTATCAGCTTATCCGGCGATGAGGAAGCCAGCCCGATTTTAAAACCTCTTTTTTCAAAAAAATCAAAGATGTATTCAACCCCGGGCATTATTTTACCGCGTTTGTACACTTTGTCCATTACGGCGTGCATTATTTTTCTTTCTGCCCTGCTAAGCTCTTCCTCCCCAATATTAAAATGCCTGAACCACCATTGCACAAACTCTGTTGTACGCAGCCCGGTGGTAGTCTGGTATTGTTCCTGCGAAAGTGTTACGCCATACAACCTGAACACTTCATCCGCTGCTTCCTGCCATAGCGGTTCACTGTCAATCAACAAACCATCCATATCAAAAATAACCGTGTTAAGTTGCATGCCTTTTTTTTAAAGCAGCAAAGATATGGGTTGGCAACAAAGATAAACGGTGGCATTAGCCTGTAAGGGTTACCAAGGTAACAAATGCTAAACTATAAGCAGTGACCGGGAAGGATTAAATAAAGCTTCCGCTTCCTTAAAAAGCGGGGTTAACATTTGCCGTAAGTGTTGAATGGTATTAGGGTATTCTTTACAGAGCATGCCGGCGCTCTGCCATAACCCTTTTCTCTGCATGTAAAAAAGAATACCCTCTTCCAGGCCGGCTATTTTTTTTACCGGCATTACAATTACCACATCACTTACCTGCCTGAAGTTGTATACAACGTTGGCAGTGATAAGCTGGTTGATATGTGAGAAATGTATTTGCACCCTTTTTCATACTTTTTACTAACCTTATGTAGAAATGGATGGGGAAGATGGATGCCAATGAAGTGCTGACTGAATACAAAGATTACCTAAAAGGTAGGGCAACGCCAATTAAAATATGGCGCATCTTTGATGTGTGGACACCGGAGGGGAGCGGTGAGTGGTGAATGGTGAGTAGTGAAATGGTGAGTAGCGAGTGGGGTTCGCCATTCAACATTCTTTGTTCCTTGTTCGATATTCATTTCGTGAGTGGTGAATCGTGAGTGGTGAGTGGGGCGATTCGTTATTCAACATTCCTTGTTCCTTGTTCAATATTCAACTTCCTTGTTCGATATTCTCTACCCGGGCTGAAAAGATGCCCATTGAACAGAACGATGAAAGTATTGCGACGCAACCGGGTCGCCACAAAGAACTGTCGCCCGGCACCATACCTACGTAAGGTGTGATAAGCAAACAATGATAATGCTCCTATTAATCCAGCACTTCGTAAATAAGCAGATTGGCTGCCTTGTTTTTTAAAGTTACTTCGCCCAGGGGCTGGCAATTGAAGGATTCTTTTACTGTTTCGTAAGCTGACTGCGGTATTACTACCTGCCCGGGCCGGGCGGCAGACTGCAGCCGCTGTGCGGTATTTACTGTATCGCCTACAACGGTATAATCAAGCCGTTTTAAACTGGCAGAACCGATATTGCCGGCTATCACTTCGCCACTGTTGATGCCGATGGCTACCTGCGGCGTAAAATGCAGGCCGGTATCTGCGGCGGGCATATTCTTAATATACTCACGTATCTTGAGGCAGGCATCAATGGCACGGTCTAAATGAAAATCTCCGCGGAACACGGCCATGATGGCATCGCCGATAAACTTGTCAACATAACCATTCTGTGTAATAATCTCATGCACCATAATATCGAAATACCGGTTGAGCAGGTTAACAACCGTATCGGCAGGTTCGGTTTCGGTAATGGCCGTAAAACCGCAGATGTCTATAAAAACGATAGTGGCTTCCACGGTTTCGTTGGACATTAATTTCTGGCTGAATTCCTTGGTGTTCATGAACTTTAGCACCGTAGCATCAACATACATTTTCAGTATGTCGTTTTCGCGTATGGCCCGCAGCGTTTCCTTTACCTGGGCCACCTGCTTGATGGTTTTGCGAACCGTTGTATCAAGGTCCTGGAAGTTAACGGGCTTGCAGATAAAATCAAAAGCGCCTTTGTTCATGGCGGTGCGTATATTATCCATATCGCCATAAGCTGATACGATAACAGCCTTTAAAACAGGGCTTACATCGCTTAGTTTGTCAAGCAAGGTAAGGCCATCCATCTCGGGCATGTTAATATCGCTTAAAACAATATCCACGTCGGGGTTCTGTTTCAGCTTTTCCAATGCGTCTACACCATTCACCGCGAAAAGAAAATCATATTCATGTTCCCTTATCTGCCTTCGAAATTTTTGTTTGATTAAAATCTCAAGGTCAGTTTCATCATCCACTACCAATATCCTCGTCATTACGCTATTTTTTTGAGTTTGTCTTTTAATACAATAAAATCCAGTGGTTTGGTTAAAAAGTCATCGGCGCCAAGCTGCATGGCGGCAGAATAATTTTCCGCATCGCCGTAGGCAGTAAGCATCATTACAAACGGTGGCGGCTTAAGATGTTGCTGCTTTATTTTTTTCAGCAACTCCAACCCGCTCATGCCGGGCATATTGATGTCTGACAAAATCAATACAGAATTGTGCATGTTAATGCTGATGTACTCCAGCGCCTCTTCGCCGGAAGAAGCAAAGGCAAAAATCATTTCCCCGGACCTGATTTCTTTTCTGAAGCGCTGCTCAAACAGGCTCTTCACATCGGGCTCATCATCAACTACCAGTATTTTCATTCAGCAGGTTTTAAATGGTTTAGCTGGGCAGCTCAATGGTAAACTCAGTAAACTCGTTTTCTTTTGTGTTTACAGACAGTTTGCCATTATGCCCCTTTGAAATAATATCGTAACTAAGCGACAGGCCTAACCCTGTACCCTGCCCTGAAGGCTTGGTAGTAAAGAAAGGCTGGAAAATTTTATCCATTACCTTTTGCGGTATGCCGGTACCGTTATCATAAATAACTATTTGCGTATCCACCTCACCCAGGGGGGAGCTTAGCCTTTTTGTTGTTACGGACACGGTTGGCTTATAATCATCCCCCATCAGTTTCTTCTTCTCGTTAACCGCATAAAAAGCATTATTGAACAGGTTAAGCAGCACACGGCCAATATCCTGAGGCACCACGCTTATTTTACCGATTGTCTTATCAAAATCCATTGACAGGCTGGCATTAAATGATTTGTCTTTTGCCCGCAGGCCCTGGTAGCTTAACCGCAAATATTCATCGGCAAGGGCGTTAATATCTGTTGGCTCCTTCTGGCCGGTGTTTTTTCTTGAATGCATCAGCATGCCTTTAACAATAGCATCAGCGCGGTTGCCGTGATGGCTAATCTTGGAAAGGTTTTGCTTAATGTCTTCCGCTATGGCAAAGGCTTCCTCTTTGTTGCCGTTGTCTAATTCCATCTGCATTTCATCCATCAGTTCTACACTAACCTGCGAAAAATTATTGACAAAGTTGAGCGGGTTCTGTATTTCATGCGCAATACCGGCGGTAAGCTCGCCCAAAGAGGCCATTTTTTCGGAATGTATCAATTGCGCCTGTGCGGCCTTTAATTCTTCCAGGGATTTTTCCAATGCTTCTTTTTGCTGGGTAAGCTCGGCGGTACGTTCGGCCACGATAATTTCCAGCTCTGCCTTTTGAGCTTCTGTAATACGGTAAAGTTGTTCTTCCCTTAAACGTTCCTGCCGTTCCAGCTCGGCTTTTTTCTGCTGCTTGTTGGCATTAATCCACATAGCAATAGCCCATACAACTGCAAAAAGTTGCGCTATTTCCAGCACAGCGCTTACCGATTTATATACTCCCGGTAAAATGTGCTCAGCCAGGTCAGAAAAAAGGGTTACCGCCTCATACGGCAGTACAGCCGTTACAATCATTTTACCACTCTTCATCTCTGGCTTTGTAAGTACCAGCCACATGATAAGCAGTATGCCGATGTGCCAAAGCCACATGGTAAAATTGCCCGCCTTCAGCACTATTTCAAGCGCAAACAGCACCCCGGCCGCTATCATCCCTTTTTTAAAAAGAGATTTCCATTCCGGCGCTTCGCCGGAAAGCTCCAACGACTTTACCAGCCGCCGAAGCAGCACAACAGTAATTGCAAAAGGAAGAACGGATAAGGCCATTGGCTATTTTGTATTAACTCGGTAAGGAAAGTATTATCTACAAATATAGAAACCCATTGATTACAAGCGGCGGTTTGCTGTAAAATGATGCCCAACCTTCTTAAACAGGTAGCTGTAAAACAAAGATGGCCCCCTCCCCTTCTTTGGTTTGCAGGTCAATAAAACCATTGTGCAACTTTACTATATCATAGCTTAGCGAAAGCCCTAAGCCAGTACCCTGGCCGGTAGGTTTTGTGGTAAAAAAAGGCTGGAAAATTTTCTCCGCCACATGAGCGGGCACTCCATTGCCATTATCTTTTACTGCTATTTCTATCATGGGCGTGCCGTTAGAATGGGTTATTTTTTTGGTAGTTACCACTACTGTTGGCTCAAATTCAGCGGAAGAAAGGCGTTTCTTTTCGGCAACCGCGTAAAAGGCGTTGCCCAGCAGATTGAGCAATACGCGGCCAATGTCCTGGGGCACTATGCTGATAGCAGGTATGCCATCCTCAAACTCAGTAAGCAGTTTAACCTGGAAGTTCTTGTCTTTAGCACGCATGCCATGATAACTCAATCTTGTATATTCATCCACGAGTTTATTGATATCAGTAAGCTCTTTCTGCCCCGTTCCCGTACGGGAATGCTGCAACATTCCTTTTACTATCCCATCCGCACGTTTACCGTGGTGCGCTATCTTTTGTGAGTTTTGCTTTATATCAGCGGTAATGTCGAGAGCTTCGCCGGTATCGCCGGCTTTTAACGCAACCAACACTTCGTCAGCCAGTTCTTCATTAACCTCTGCAAAGTTGTTGATGAAGTTGAGCGGGTTCTGTATTTCATGCGCAATGCCTGCAGTAAGCTCGCCCAATGATGCCATTTTTTCTGCCTGTACCAGTTGCCTTTGTGTTATCCGCAACTCGTTAAGGGTATTTTCAATTTCCTGTTTTTGTTTTTCCAACAAAAGATTGGCTTTTTGTTTGTTCTTGTAAGCATAAAATGCCAGCAGGGCCAGCAGGAAGGCCAATACCAGCCCGATAGACAATGCAGACTGCCTGGCTGCGGTAACAGCATCATGACGTTTTTTCTCGGCATCCTGCAATTGCTGCTTTTTTTCAAACTCATAGCTCATGCCCAACTCCGTAGCCCTTCTCACATTTTCTTTGTTGCGGAGTGAATCCATAATATTGGTTGCAAGTTTGTGATAACTCAACGCGGCTTTATAATTACCAGTTTCTTCATAGCAAAGCGATAATTCGCTATAGGCAACCCCGGTAGTTTCTTCTCCTTCCTGCGTATTTTCTATGGCTGCAAATGCCTTTTCGTAGTAAGGTATGGCTGCAGCGTACTGTTGCCTGGTAAGGTGTAGCCGCCCCATAATTATATTGGCCTGGAATATATTTAACGGCTGGGCGGCGGAATCTGCCACCCTTATGGCATTGCGTACCAGCATTTCAGCTTCTTCCATTTTTTTCTGGCTAAGCCTTGCCGAAGCCGCCTTTGACAGGCCTGCGGCCTTCATGCCAAGGTCTCCCATTGATTCGCTCAGGGCTACTGAACGCATCGCATAATCATAAGATTTTTCCAGCGAATCTTTTTTCGCATACAGGTTAGAAAGATTGGAACATGCATACAACTCCACATTCTGTATGCCAGCCTTTCGGGAAAAGTCTATGGCTTTCAGCAAAGAGTTTTCTGCCCTGGCTGTATCAAATATGGCCATATAGGTAATCCCGATATTTAACCATAGATAAGCCAGGCTGTTATCATCCTTCTTCTTTTCAAAGTAAGCCAGCGCCTTTTGAAAATATGACATAGCCTGGGCATGTTTGGATTGCATTTGATAAGGGATGGCGATGTTTTGGTAACCACGGTTGGCCAGCTTTTCATCTTTTATCAGTTCGGCCAGTTTAATTGACTGTTGGTAAAAGATAACGGAAGAATCATAGATAGTCTGCATGCCATAAAACATGCCATAGCTGGAGTATGTTTTAATTAAACCAACGGTATCTTTAAGCGATGTATATACTTGTTGTGTTTCCTGCAGGTACTGCCGGGCTTTGCTGTAATCTCCCTTAAAACAATAAGAAGCAACCAGCAGCCTTTTTAAAGCTGCCTCACCTTTGCGGTAATTGATTACTTGCGCTTCCGCTATGATGCGGGAACCAAGGCTGATAGCCGAATCGAGGTTGATTTCGTTAAGCGCAGAAACTTTCTCAGCCAACAGGTTAATACGGCTGGTATCAGTTTTAGCTTTTGCCAATAGCCGGTTTAAACTATCAATAACAGGAGATTGAGCGTAAAGGCTTAGGGGCAGCATGCCAATAAAAACAGTCAGGAAAAAGCGTTTCATAACCCAGTTTTAAGTGTGTATTAGTTGCCGGGTACTGAAACCTTACAGGTGAGCTATGGCTTTTTCAAAACTTATCAGATTTGTTTGAAAATAAAGAAAATGTTTGAATAATTGTTTGGAGGATGGCGTGTTTTGTAAACACATCATTCAATGTCGCTCCCAGGTGCTGCCGGTTGCACCCAGTCGAACACAGGAAATACATAACACGGTTTCGGTCATGGAGATATGGCAAGAAAAAACCATACATCAGGAATAAACTTAAAACAAAACCATCTGTTGATGCTTTACGTGCAGTGCCGGTTATCAAAAAAATAAACAGGATCATGCACGCCGTCATAGGCGGATGTGAAATAAAACAACGCCTTCCCGGCTTAGTACCTGCTGTTCATTAATGCCTCACAGTGCCTTCCCTTCTGCCAGTGTTTTAATTGCTGTTTCCAAAAATTGTTTGGTTTGTGCCTCCGGCGCCTGTGGCAAAGCGGCTTTAGCATATTCCAATGCTTTTTTGTAGTTACCCATAGCGGAATATACCCGCATCATACCCATATTGGTGGGCCAGGCGCCTTTGTTTTTGTCGTAATTTTTTTGAAATACGGCCAATGCTTCGGCTAGTTTATTTTCAGCCAGCAACTGGCGGCCGTACCCATGCAGCTCTATCGCACTTGCCTGCTCCATAGCGGTGTTCATCAGCGTGGTGGCTTCCTGCTGGTTGCCCAGCTTTCTCAGCAGTGCAGCTTTGGTGGACAAGGCATTGAACGTATTTCTGCCGCCCAGGTTAGGGTCAACAGCGCTGTTAATCCAGTTGAGCGCTTCGGTATGGTTGGTATCATTCTCTACGCACCAACGGGCAGCAGCTTCCAGGCTGGGCGGGTCAAAGCCGATAGCCCCGCTCATCTGTTCACGAATGTTTTCCAGCACAGTGCTCTTAAGGTCTACTTCTACTTTAATTGGGAAGCGCCATCTTTCCCACAGCAGGTTAATGTCAATGGAATTATCCGTTTGGTTGGCAAACTCATACAGTAGCCTCTCCTGCATAACGGGCAGGTTCTTTTGCTGAATAGTGGGCACATGCAGCACATCCAGTTCCTTACGGTAGAAGTAGCTGCCCCATTCTTTAGTGTTCTTATTGAAAATAAGTGTGCTGTTGTCCTCATGTACTTCTATAAAGAATGCATATTTACCGGCAGGCAGTTTTTTGCCATTTATCAACACATCGGTGGAGAATGACAGGGTGGTGCACTCATCAGCACCAGCCCGCCACGGCGAGGCTACATTGGAGCCGTAGCCCAGCACCTGGTAACCAAAAGGAACTACATTAGTTCCGTATATTTTTCCTTCCCTGCCTTTAACGCCGGGTGAACTGTAATGCACCTGAATTTCTGTAACACCAATTTTTGCGCCTGCAAGGCGTACCTGGTTGGTAGCATCAGGAATACGCAAGGCCTGGCTGCTGGCCTGTGATAAGCATGTTATACAAAAGAAAAGAACGAAGGGCAAACACTTTCTCATCGCTGTTAATTTTCAACAAAGGAAATTGTATTCCGCAAAAAGCGGTTACCGCTGGTAAAAATGTTATATGGAGAATGTGGAATCAGTTTCGTTTAGTTAAGAACGCGATGTCAGGTTGAGCTTGTCGAAACCGTTTTGTTCAGCCATCTTTTATGAATCTGCCTTCGATTCCGAAGTTTCGGAACTCAGGCTGACATACTTAACTAAACGACATTGAATATTGAATAGTGGGCTTACGCCAGGAATGACCGCAAGGCAAGCGCTTCCGGATTATTAGGAAATAATTGTTGCCGCTATGCTTACTTTTTATGCTTTGCTCATAATCTGGTTACGGTGGCGGGTACCCCAATCTTTCAGGGCAGTCAATACATCGCCCAGGCCCTTTGAGTATTCCGTAGCGGTATATTCTACAAGCGCAGGTGTGGCATCATAAACTGTTCTCTTAATAAGCTGGTTTGCCTCCAGTTCTTTTAATTCTTTGGCCAGTACTTTGGAAGAAATATCCGGTATGCTCCTTTCAATCTCCCTGAACCTGCTGTTACCGTTGGCTATGGAAATGTAGATCAGCAACTTCCATTTGCCGTTAATAACATCCATCGCATCCCTGATAGGCAGCAACGATGCCTGGCAGTCTTTGTGATCTATCTTTTGCATAATGGGTGCAAGTTACGCTTACCTGTTGGTTACCGGTGTTAACTGCTTACCAACAGGTAACTGCTGTACTTTGGAAAGTTAAGTGGTTGAGCTTTGCAGGACAATTAAAATGTATGATGACTATGGCAAAGATTCTAAGTATACAATCAAGCATCAATGGCGCTCAGTCTGTAAGCAGGCAGTTGTCTGCTGAAATTATTGAACAGTTACAAAATACCTACCCGGGCAGTGTGGTTATAGAAAGAGACCTTAGCCTGGAGCCCGTGCCACACCTGGGCGCATTAGGCTTTTTAGCGTTGCGTACCCCTGAGCAGGAGCGTACACAGCCGCAATCCACAGCCGCGGCCTACGCAGACATGTTGGTGAAGGAAGTAACCGAAGCGGATGTTATCGTCATCGCCGTCCCTTTCTACAACTTCAACATCCCCTCTACCCTTAAATCCTGGCTTGACCATATTGCCGTGCCTGGCAAAACCTTTACCTATCAAAATGCGGCCGGCGTGCCTGAAGGCCTGGTAAAAGGCAAGAAAGTATACCTGGCTATTGCTTTGGGCGGGGTCTATTCCGCAGAGCCAATGAAGGCCATTGATAACACAGAGCCTTACCTGCGTTCCTTTCTCGGCTTCCTCGGCATGAAGGATGTAACTGTGTTCAGGGCTGAAGGTATGGCCCTGCCTGCGTTACGTGAGCAAAGCCTGCAACAGGCGTTGAATGCTATTGATGCCTACGCTTATTAAAAGTGAATTCAGGTCGAGCTTGCCGAATGTCAGGTTGAGCCTGTCGAAACCCAGGCCAAGCGCCCACAAAATCATGAAGTTGCAGGCGGGGCAAACACGAGGGAAAGCTCATTTTCAACCAGCAGCCAGCCGCCCTCCGCAATTTCGGCTTCCAGTTCCCCGGCGTCCCAGCCGCAATAGCCGATGAATATTTTAATGTCCTGTTGGTTAACAGTGCCTTTATTGATGCTGCTAACCGCCTGCTGAAAATTACCGCCAAAATACAGGTTGCCGGCAACAGGCGAACCGCCTTCTATCCTGTCTGGCCGGCGATGGATAAAATAAAGGTGCTCCTTATCAACGGGGCCGCCCTCGTATAAAGGAAAGGCAATGCTTTGGCTGAATTCTTCCAGTTCGTTTAGGGCACGGTTGAATAACCTGTTTATCACAAAGCCTACCGCACCGTTGGCATTATGTTCGGTAATAAACAGCATCGCGTCATTAAAGTTGGGGTCATCCAACCCCGGTGCGTTTTGCAGAAATGTACCAGGTTGTAAATTCATAGCAACAAGTAAAAGTTACAAAGCAACAGATAAAATGGAAATATATTGAAACGGCCTTACGCCCGTTTAATGGAGAACCGGCATGATACCAGCGACATATTTTCATGGTATCGCCTGTTGCAAACATGGTTTTGTTATTATTTGGTCTTTCAGTGAAAGAACAAATAATAATCAAGCACTTCATCGTTCTGTTCATTGGGCGGCTTTTCAGACCCGGGTAGGTTTAATTTAAAGTTAGGCTAAGAATATCCATTCTTTCTACTTTAGAAGATTTTACATCATCAAGAGCTTTTATCGAAAATTTATTAAGGTCAACTATATACAAGCCACCAAACATACCGCCAATTAAAAATTGATTGTTTGCTACCTTGATCATGCTTCTCGGTATAAACTCAAAATCTATTAAGCCATCTTCTTTGTCTTTTATATCCTGGTGGGTATTTTCCAGTTTTACCAGTGGAACTATTATATCCCCATATTTTGCGAATATCCCATTTGTTGCTGCCATCAAAAGGGTATCATTGTTTACTGTAGCTGTTGTTGCCACCATCGCTTCTTCCTGGTAGAATAATACATTTTTCAAAACATTATTAAAAATCCACACTTCAGGGTTTTCCCGATATTTTAATACCAGGGATTTGCCCATCAGCCTGCTAGCAAAAACCAATAATGATGAATCTGCCAAAATCATAAAATCATTAATCTGTTTAAAGTAATTATCGGTGTAATCAACAGAAATAAAAAAATCTGATAAATAACCTGATTGTGTGTCAAGCTTTAGCAAGAGGCAGGTTCTGTCCTGAACAACCTCCTGTAAAAACCATATGTCACGACCGGCAATCACAAGATTTTTGGTGGGAAGAATAGAACCGGTACGTTTATACTTCAGTGTGTTTACATAAAATTCATCAAGCGAATAGTTTACAATCGTTGACCATTTATCAGAAGAATAAAAAATTACTGCACCCGGGGTTAAAGCATACAAATTGCCATTATCATATCCCAGCTTTAGCCATTTTGCTGTATCTATTTGCATCCTAATGTCAGAAGGCGCCAGCGTCTCAAGATGCTTTTCCACACCCGCAGATAAAAAAGAAATAATCCTGCTGCCTGATTTTTTATATGAAACATATAAGCCTTTACTATCATCCGGAATAATGGATTCAATTGTATCAATACCCGTAAAAGATAAATCTGACAGCTTGTTTCCCCTCAAATCGTAATAATAATAAGAGGTAGTAACAGTGTACTTTCCGCCACCCTTTGATGAGGTAATTGAATTGATAATATAGCCGCTCTTATATGGTATCATCTCATCGCAAAAAAGCGGTGAATCATTCTTGCGTTTTGGTAGTTTTAGAACAGGCACTGATGAACGCTGAAAGTCCAGGGGCCTCCACCTCTCAATTATTTTAGCTTCATCTGAATTGTCTTCATTTTGCTGGCAAAAGCAGGGTTGAATAACAAAAAAGTACATCCAACAAAGAATGATTAAGCGTATATGGTTCATGGGATGAAGGTTTTATTCAAATGGTTCGGTTATGAATAAATTTATAGTTTATTCATAACAATTTTGCAAAAACAAAAAGGGCCTTGCGGCCCTTTATAAAAATATAACTGTATAACCTTCTCCTTACAAAAACTTCAGCACTTGTTCCCCTATCGCTTCTGTTCCTAAAATCTTGTCTGCTGCTGTGCCTGGGTCTGCAATATCACGGGTGCGCCAGCCTTCTTTCAATACCTGGTCAACAGCGCTGATAACAGCTTCTGATTCTTCTTTCAATCCAAAAGAAATATCGAGTAATAAAGCGGCAGATAAAATGGAAGCCAATGGGTTTGCCACACCTTTACCGGTAATGTCATGCGCAGAACCATGGATGGGTTCATATACACCTGTTCCATCACCAATAGATGCGGAGGCCAGCATACCCATAGAACCTGCAATCTGGGATGCTTCATCAGTTAATATATCGCCGAAAAGATTGGCGGTAACCACTACATCAAAACGGCGCGGGTCTTTAATGAGTAACATGGCTGTAGCATCCACAAACTGGTGTTCTACTTCCACATCAGGATATTCAGTCGCAACTTTTTGTATCACTTCTCTCCAAAGCCTGGATGTTTCAATAACGTTGGCTTTATCAACGGAACATAATTTCTTTCTCCTGGTACGTGCTGCATCGAAAGCTTTTCGTGCAATGCGTTCTACTTCATAGCGGCTGTATTCAGCAATATCAAAAGCGGTATCGCCGTTGTTCTTGCGGCCTTTTTCGCCGAAGTAAATATCGCCGGTCAGCTCACGGAAGAAAAGAATGTCGGCGCCTTTTAATATCTCCGGTTTAATGCTGGACGCACCCAACAACTCATCAAACAATTTGATGGGGCGAAGGTTGGCGTACAGGCCCAGCTCTTTGCGCATCTTCAACAAACCCTGTTCCGGCCGTACTTTGGCCGAAGGGTCGTTATCGTATTTTGGATGGCCCACCGCACCAAACAATACCGCATCCGACTGACGCATTTTCTCCAATGATTCATCCGGCAAAGGAACGCCGGTTGCTTCTATGGCCACATGGCCTATCAATGCTTCATCATACGTAAACGTATGGCCAAATTTGGCAGCTATCTTGTCCAGTACTTTTTTACCTACTGCTGTTACTTCCTGTCCTATACCATCGCCAGGAACGATTAAGATATGTTTTGTCATAATACCCAGCCCCTGCAGGGGAAGTGTTACACCACCCTAAAGGGAGTTTTTTAAAATTAATATTCTGATTTTTATGAACCTGTTACACTACAGCCCGCAGCCGCCACAAGTACTAAAGATGAAGTGCTTGCGACGCAACGAAGATGCCATGAAAATGTTAGCTGGTATCTACCTCCTCCGTCCTATCTAAAGAAGAGAAGCTTTGCGCCTTAGCGCCTTGGCGTGAGTATTGCTAAAGTTCACGCAGAGGCGCAAAGCCCGCTAAGATTTCCTCCAACAACTTTGTGCTTTTACCCCTTACAAAAGGTTCAACATCTTCTGCGTAGCCTTTATTGCCGATACTGTTTGGTCGCTGTCCAGGCCGCGGGTCTTGAATTCCCTGCCGTTGTGCGCCCAGGTGATTACCGTTTCACAAAGTGCATCGCTCTTGCCGCCGGGCGGTATACGTACCGCGTAATCCGTTAGTACCGGCAGTTCCTGCTTCTGTTTTTTATATACTTTTTTCAGCGCATTCATAAAAGCGTCGTACTGGCCATCGCCTTGTGAATGCTCTTCAAATTGTTCTCCGTTAATGGATATCTGCAACGATACCGATGGCTTGAGGTGCTTGGAATGCGTGAGCACATAATCTATGATGCGCACCTTTTCGGTAATGGTATTGCTGTCGAGAATATCTGAAATAATATAAGGCAGATCGGCCTGGGTAACCACTTCTTTGCGGTCGCCAAGTTCGATGATGCGCTGGGTGACCTTTTTTAAATCCGGCTCTGAAAGCTGAATGCCCAGTTGCGCCAGGTTGTTTTCTATATTGGCCTTGCCGCTGGTTTTGCCCAACGCGTATTTGCGCTGGCGGCCAAAACGCTCCGGCATCAGGTCGCTGAAATAAAGCTTGTTCTTTTTATCGCCGTCGGCATGAATGCCTGCTGTTTGTGTAAATACATTCTCTCCCACCACCGGCTTGTTATCCGGTACACGAAAGCCCGAAAACGTTTCTACCAGTTTACTTACGCGGTATAAAGATTCTTCTACGACAGATGTTTTTACTTCCGGCATAAAATCGTTCAATACCGCAACGGCGCTGGCCAGCGGCGCATTGCCCGCCCTTTCGCCCATGCCATTAACTGTAAGATGTATGCCCGATGCACCAGCCTTAATGCCTTCCAACACGTTGGCGGTACCAAGGTCATAATCGTTGTGCGCATGAAAATCGAAATGAATGTTGGGGTAGCGCTGTTTTATTTCGGTGATGAATTCAAAAACTTCGGATGGAATTAAGATGCCCAGGGTGTCGGGCAGCATGATGCGTTTAACCGGCTGTTTGCTTAAGAAATCCAGGTAAGCAAAAACATATTCTTTGGAATGCCGCATGCCATTGCTCCAGTCTTCCAGGTACACATTGCATTCAAGGCCTTTGGCCTTGGCCAATGCAATAACCGCGGCCACTTCGCTAAAATGTTGCTCCGGTGTTTTCTTTAACTGGTGCGTTAGATGATTAAGCGAACCTTTGGTAAGCAGGTTCATCACTTTGGCGCCGGCCTTCAACATCCATTCAACGGAGGTTTCGCCATCCACAAAAGTGAGCACTTCCACTTTGTCTAAAAGATGATTAGATGCGGCCCAGCCGGTAATAGCTTTCACCGCTTCAAACTCTCCGTCTGACACACGTGCCGAAGCAATTTCGATACGGTCAACCTTCAATTCGGTTAATAATAGCTGTGCAATCGTTAGTTTCTCCGACGGTGAGAACGAGACGCCGCTGGTCTGTTCCCCATCCCGCAGGGTGGTATCCATTATCTCAATATATCTTTCTGCCACTTGTTAAATGAAAAAGTAAAAAAATGCTGTTATTCCACTACCCGGTTAGACCTCACCCTAAATCCCTCTCCTTCGGAGAGCAACTTTGAAGAACCTGTTAAGAATCTTTGATTCACTACTCACCATTCACCTTAATAAATCCTCTCCTCTGCAAAGCCCTTAATGTCTTCCTTCATCGCCTGCAGGTAATCAATATCATCATAACCATTCATCAGGTTATGCTTTTTATAGCTGTTGATT
Source organism: Foetidibacter luteolus (assembly GCF_009650435.1). Classification (GTDB taxonomy): domain Bacteria; phylum Bacteroidota; class Bacteroidia; order Chitinophagales; family Chitinophagaceae; genus Foetidibacter; species Foetidibacter luteolus. The sequence continues at coordinate 118,373 of NZ_VVIP01000094.1, read as the reverse complement.
TCAAATGATTCCTGTTCGCCTGTTGCAAGAATGGTAATGGTTTGTTCAGGCAGGTTTACTTCCAGTTCCGTATTGGGGTCTGCTTCAATGGCAGAGAAAATTTTATCCAAAAAGCCAGCACTCACCGTTACAGGTAAAATGCCGATGTTAAGCGAGTTGTTTTTAAAAATATCCGCAAAAAAGCTGGATACCACGCAACGGAAGCCGTAGTCGTAAATGGCCCAGGCGGCATGTTCACGGCTGCTGCCGCTGCCAAAATTTTTACCACCTACCAATATTTTACCGGAGTAAATGGGGTTGTTCAGGATAAAATCTGCTTTCGGCGTATCGTCGGCATTATAGCGCCAGTCGCGGAAAAGGTTATCGCCAAAGCCTTCCCTTTTGGTGGCTTTTAAAAAGCGGGCCGGGATGATCTGGTCGGTATCCACATTCTCAATCGGCATTGGTACGGCAGAACTTTTTAACACCGTGAATTTATCGTAAGCCATTGTTTATGTAAGTTGTTTTTTGTTTTAAAAAAGATCACGCTAGGCCGCTAAGCCGCAAAAATCACCTCTCCTTTGGAGAAAGCATGGGTTAAGTTTAATACCAGCGACAATTTTTCATGGTATCGTCCCTTGCGTCGCAATCACTTCGTCGTTCGGTTCATTGGGGAGCTTTTCAGACCCGGGTAGATAACATATCGAACCTACAGCGCTTTGTTGTTCCGTGCCCGGTTGTCAATGTTAAATGTTAGCTACTGAGCCCGGCAATCGTATCCTGCAATCAGTATCCGGCATCCGAGCATCATCTTACACATCCAACAGACCGGTAACCAGCTACCAGTAACCGGCAACCGGCTTTCGGGTGAGGGATTGAAGCGGATACCCCGGTGAGGCCATCGCAGCCCAGCCTTGTGCCGGAGTAGCAGCGGAAAGCCCGACCCCTTGCGATAGCTTGGGGGCACCCCCTAATTTATACAAAGAACTTTTTATGATGTCAATCAATTCTACATCACATCGCCCAAACTCCCCCTTCAGGGGCCGGGGGGTTCTACAACAACTCCCTCGGATCCGTTACCACGCCTGTTACAGCAGCGGCAGCAGCCACCAACGGACTTGCCAGCATGGTTCTTGCGCCGGGACCTTGCCTGCCTTCAAAATTTCTGTTGCTGGTGCTTACGGCATATTTACCGGCGGGAATTTTATCATCATTCATCGCCAGGCAAGCCGAACAACCGGGCTGCCTTAACTGGAAGCCGGCTTCAGTCAGTATATCCAAAATACCTTCGTCTTTAATCTGCTGTTCTACGATGTGCGAACCCGGCACAATCCAGGCCGTTACATTGTCTGCTTTTTTACGGCCTTTCACGATAGAAGCGAAAGCCCTGAAGTCTTCAATACGGCCATTGGTGCAACTGCCGATGAACACATAATCTACCTTCTTGCCCAGCATCGCATCATCTTCATGAAAGCCCATGTAGTTAAGCGATTTTTCATAGCTGGCCTTACTGCCGCCAGTTTGTTCGGCCAGCGGAATATGTTGGCTGATGCCCATGCCCATACCTGGGTTGGTACCGTAGGTAATCATTGGCTCAATATCGGCGGCATCGTAAATATGCTCAGCGTCAAACCGGGCGCCTTCTTCTGTTTTCAACGTTTTCCAGTAGGCCAGCGCTTTGTCCCAGGCCTCGCCCTTCGGCGCTTTTTCCCGGCCATTGATGTAATTGAAAGTGGTTTCATCAGGAGCGATCATGCCGCCACGTGCCCCCATTTCAATACTCATGTTACAAACCGTCATGCGGCCTTCCATGCTCATATTTTCAAACACTTCGCCGGCGAATTCTACAAAGTAACCGGTGGCGCCAGCAGCCGTAAGCTTGGAAATAATATATAGAACAACATCTTTTGGCGTAATGCCCTTGCCCAGCTTGCCATTTACCACCAGGCGCATTTTCTTTGGCTTGGGCTGCATGATACATTGGGAAGACAGCACCATTTCTACCTCAGAAGTGCCGATACCGAAGGCGATGGCGCCAAAAGCACCGTGTGTGGAAGTATGAGAATCGCCGCAAACTATGGTCATGCCGGGGAGTGTGATGCCGTTCTCTGGCCCCACCACATGCACAATACCATTTTTAGGATTGCCCAACCCCCAATGCGAAATGCCGTATTTGGCGGAATTTACTTCCAGCGCTTTTAACTGGTTGGCACTCAGCGGGTCCTGCACGGGCAGGTGTTGGTTTATAGTGGGCGTATTATGATCTGCTGTTGCAAAGGTCTTTTCGGGGAACATTACCTTTAAACCCCTGTTCTCCAGGCCCAGGAAAGCCACCGGACTCGTTACTTCGTGAATGAAGTGACGGTCAATAAACAACACATCGGGACCATCCTGAATCTTTCTAACCACATGTGCGTCCCACACCTTATCAAACAATGTTTTGGGCAAGTTGCTCATTTTGTATTTTTTAAAGAGGACTGCAAATTTCTTAAAATATGTTCATATTACAGGGATTTTTATTGGAAAAGTTTAAAGGGAGGGGATGCAAGCGGAAAAATCAGGGGCTTTGAAGCTGGGGCTGGAATGATCATTTGCTTTTGAGGCAGGTTTAGTTTTTCAAACAGGTTTTTATCTCTTCCATTTCATTTTCAGTATAAGCGGCGGTACGGGTACATGTTGATGTATAAAATATGTTCTCCCCGGAAGGAAATTTGAACCCCAAAGAATAAAAAGCAGTGTTAGCATAAATGATATACCTGCCACCCAATTCAAAATGAAAGCCGCAATCCCCACCACCGGAGCCTGTATAAACGAATACAGTACTTTTTGTTGCCCTTCCCTTGTACATTTTTTCTACCGCTATCTCATAACGCATAATAACGTATTCTTCAAATACCGGATGGCCTGTTGAATCATTGCCCATCAGCTTGGCTGAATCATTGATTCTCACAACCTCCTTTTTTAAAACCCTGCCAACGAGAACAGCATCGGAATTGTTCATTTCTTCTTTTACACTTTTGGGAGGGAGGCACTTGCAGGCGAAGAGATCATGATGTACCGCAACAAGAAAGAAAATAATTAGAAATTTCACCAGGTTCATGATAAAAATTGTTTAGGCACCACAAAAGTAGTTGCCATATAAGCAGCGTGTATTATAATATTCCACTTGCTTAAAATAATTCCGGTGCAACAGGTTAACCTTACAATATAGTAAAATGTAGCAACAATAACTGAAGTATATTGCAAATGATCTATCCGCCAGGTATGAACACATTTAAATTATCAGTTTCCCTTTTCTTTAGCCTTTTGTATGTAACCGCATTGACGGCCCAACCCGCCCGCCTTACCAGCTACCTGATTTCACCCAAGTTAGACACTGCTTTGTGGGAAAAGGATGTTGAGGCACTTGATGCTAATCCCCCACCGGCAGCTAACAGGTGCCAGACCTGCACATTTCAACAAACAGACTCCACAAGGGGGAGATTATGCTTTAACACTTCAAAGGGGCATGTTCAATTAGATACCACGCTTCACCATGTTTCTCCCGAAAAATTAACAGGTACCTGGCGGGTTATTAATTACGGCATTTTTGAAATAGCTGACAGCTCCGATTTTAGTGGCCCGTTGTTTTACAGGAAGGAAACCATTTTAAAAGAGCAGCAAGATGCAGAAGGGACAATCATATTCACGGACAAGTCCATCACTACCAGTTTTAAAAACATCGAGGAAATTCCTAACGTCAGCAAGAAATACAAAATTATTGATGGCAAGTACCTGGTAACCAAAGTACCCGGGGGATATTGCGGGCCAACTATTACAGCCATTACAAAAGAAGGGTTGCTGATTTTAGATGACCATACGTATAAAACACTTGCATTTAAGGGGAAATACCTGGTAGTTAGAACGAGCATAAGGCGGATAATACTAAAAAAGGAGGATTTCTGAGTATGGAAGCGTGTGCATTTTGCAGGCCTTGTATTGGAAAAACTTGAACAGCAGGAGAAGCCTCATTTGATGGCGACAGATATTTGGTTGCTGACTTCTAAAATTCACAGAAGGGGCTTAATAACTTTCCATTAATGCAATTTTGGATTTAACTACATTTGACCCTAAAGAAATTAGCATTGGCAACACATCATAAAATAATAAATGGAGATAGCCGTCACATGGTTGAATTACCCGATAATTCAGTGCATTTAGCTATCACCTCTCCCCCCTATTGGCAACTTAAAGACTATGGAACCGATAACCAGATAGGCTTTCATCACAGCTATGAAAGTTACATAAACAACCTTAACCTGGTATGGAAAGAATGTTACCGAACATTGCACGATGGTTGCAGGCTGTGCATAAACATTGGCGACCAATTTGCCAGGGCAGTTTATTATGGCCGTTATAAAGTCATTCCAATCAGGGAAGAAATCATTAAGTTCTGTGAGAATATAGGCTTTGACTATATGGGTGCCATAATATGGCAAAAAGTCACTACGTCAAATACTACCGGGGGTGGTGTACAAATGGGGTCTTATCCGTACCCAAGAAATGGTATCCTTAAGCTTGATTATGAATTTATTTTAGTTTTTAAAAAACTGGGGGATAGCCCCAAACCAAGCAAAGAGCAAAAAGAGCTTTCCAAAATGTCTGCTGAAGAGTGGAACACATTCTTCGCAGGTCATTGGAATTTTGCGGGTGCAAGGCAAACCGGACATATAGCCATGTTTCCCGAAGAATTGCCAAGGAGGTTAATTAAAATGTTCTCCTTTGTAGGAGAAACTATTCTTGATCCATTTGCAGGCAGTGGTACAACGGCATTAGCGTCTAAAAATCTTGACAGAAATTCTATCAGCTTTGAAATCAATCCTGATTTCATTCCAATCATTAAAGAGAAACTTGCGGTGAATCAACGAGATCTTATTGGCACAACATACGGATTTTTCAAGCAAAAGACTGTAGATATTAATTTTGACAGCGAGATCAAAAAGTTACCATACATTTTTAAAGACCCACACATATTGGACAAAAAAATTGATGTAAAAAAATTACAATTTGGCTCTAAGATTGACAAAGAGAGTTCGGCCCAAAGAGAAGACTTTTATACTGTAAAGGAAGTTATTAGCCCTGAAAAGATAAGATTGAACAATAACTTAGTGGTGAAACTTATCGGTGTAAAGGAAGATCCAATGATAAATGGTAAAGCAACGTCTTTTTTGATTGAAAAAACAAAAGGGAAAAGGGTTTTTTTAAAATATGACAGCGTAAAATACGATGAGCAAGATAATCTTCTCTGCTACCTATATTTGGAGAATAAGACTTTTCTGAATGCCCATCTGGTAAAAAACGGCCTGGTACAAGTGGACAATGATATTGATTTTAAATACAAAGAAAAATTCATGAAAATTCGCCATGAACAAGATACAAATTAAAGCCCGTGTGCTTGAAATTATCAATAATTCCGTTGGATATATTACATCTGATGATATTTACAGTCAACTGTTACAAGCCGTTGACCCCGGCCGAACACAGGAGACTATAAGATTATATATAAGGGAACTAGTGAATGAACAAAACAATCTTATTGGCAGCACAAATAAAGGTTACTTTAAAATAAATAATCCTCAGAAAGCACAAGAAGCCATAAATTACCTTTTATCAAGAATACCAGATTTACAACAAAGAGCTGATACATTAAGAGACGTTTGGAATACAAGTTACCCTGACAACCAAATTTGAATGGCAAAAGAATGGATATTAAACAGTGCAATGAATCGCTTCCAACTGAATTTCAAAAAAAATGTTGGGCCTACTTCCGAATCAATAAGAAAATGTTCCCCTAAAACGCTCAATGAATGGCGTGACTACTACTTCGAAAATGTCAAGTCCAAAGAGCATATTGAAGGGCTGGGGAAAAAGCTGTACGTGAAAATTACTGAAGTGATTCAATCAGAAGTTGAAGATGTAAGTGAAGAGGATTGTATTGATTACATGATGCAATTGGTTATTAACCGTACGTTTGATGGCTACATAACTGAAATACAGACCATTTATGGGCAACTACAGGGAATATTGCATGTTAAAATCCAAGCTGCGCCAGATGAATGGGATAGATTATTTAATGTTGACTTCTTTATTCAGGTTGGAGAAAAATATATAGGGCTTCAAATTAAGCCCATAAACAGCGGGATACAGCTGCCAGAGATTTTCAAGGAATATGCTTTACAAGAAAAGACACATCAAAAATTCACTGAAGTTTTTGGAGGTAAGGTTTTTTATTTATTTTCTGCAAAAATTGGTGACAAAAAAGAAATTCAAAATAAAGAAGTTATCCAAGACATTAAAACAGAAATTGAGCGACTTGAAGCATTGTAATGATTTATATTATTGCTGCTTAAATTTTGGGCAGTATTTAGCCTTATACCGTTCGTACCCAATAGCCTTCCAATCCGTTTTGTATCATTTGGATTCTGATCACATCGACAAGTGACACAACGAGTACTGAATAGTAGCTATGCCGCTAAATACAAAAAATCACCTCCCCACCCCAAACTTCTCCACAATCTCCTTCAGCCGTTTTTCTTTAAATGCCCATACATCTATTTTCAGTTGCAGTAAAGCAAGGTCTATTTCGTCCGCCTGTTTTACGGCGGCTTTATTTTGCAATTGCAGTAGGCTGAACAATAAAGTTTCCAACTCATCGCCGCCCGTTGGTTGCGCTGCCAGTTGCCGGGATGACTGTAGCTGTTGCGCATGCTTTTGGTGCTTTTCCTGCAGTTGTTTGTACTTTTTAGTGAGTATTGCCTGCTGGTAAGAAAGTTTCTTTACATAGCGCAGAAGCTGGCGGTTGCGTTTTTGTTTGCGGTCACTGGCGGAGATGTTGGTATCCGCTGCTATTTCCGCGGAGGCTTTCAGTTTTTCTTCAAGTTGATACAGCTTTAGCGTTTTACCTGTTGCCAGGGTGCGCTGCCCTTTTTCTATCATGCATATTGTGCTGGTGGAAAGTTGCAGCAAGTCAGCCATCTGCTGCTGGGTAAGGCCGGTTTTCAAACGGATTTCTTTTAACAGGGTCATGGGGTTTGGATTTTATTACCAGTTGTGAAATTACAAAGCTAAATTTCTTAAAAATTCACCAGCCTGTGAATTTTCATTTTGTGAAAATTTAAAATTTCACAAAACAACATTTCACAAAACTGGGCATCCTGCAACAATAAGAATTTCACCCTACCCGGTGGGAAAAGCTGCATAGCGAATCCAACCGTACACGTGAGTGACACAAGTAAAGCCAAATAGCAGCACTGCAGCTAAGTACAAAATTCTTTTACTAATAAAAAAGAATGCGCAGAGCATTAAAAAAAACTCCCGTTTAATAATTTAAGACGATGAAACTTTTATCTGTGCTTGACTTACCCAAATCACCGCAGTATCTTATTACAAAATAATCTTTCATGAAAAACATAACACGGTTAACCTTATCCGTGGCGCTGCTGCTGGCTACTATTGCCTGCACCGCACAATACCACCTCTACATTAAAGCCATTGCCTCCGATGGCTCGCAAATTGAAGGCGAATCTGTAGTAAAAGGGCACGAAAAAGAAATTGAAGCCCACTCCTTTGGGCAGGATATCAGCAATTGCTGTGGGGATGTAGCCAGCAAGCTAACCATCGGCAAATTCATCGTAAATATTCAACTGGGCAAGGCATCCAACATTTTAAGGGGCATATTGATGAAGGGCACCCACATGAAATCTGTTTTTATTACCGCGGTAAAAGCCGGCGACAAACCCGTTGATTTTTACAAGATTACCATGGAAGAAGTTTTTGTTAGCCAGATAACAGATGGCCAGCCAGACCTAACCACGCTGCCACAGCAGCAGGTTAGCTTTAATGCCAACCGCATTGGCTGGGCTTATTTTCCGCAAAAGCCCGATGGCACCACCGGGGACCCTGTAAAATTTGGCTGGGACGTTAAAAAGATGGCAGAATGGAGCGGCTTCTAAAACGCCGCCGGTTTGCGGCAATAACCGGGTTACTGCTCACCATTTGCTGCAGGCTGCCATTGGCCGCACAAATTGTTGTGCCCACGGCCATAACATTGCCCCCTGTAAATGATTCGCTCATTAACCTGGGCAGTTACATAACGCAGCCATTTTTATTTGCCGGCACCACAATAGAAGTGGTTGACCTATTTACCGGCCTTGCAGCCACCCATTGTAAAGATCAACCGGGAGATTGCGGCATACTGCCCGTGTACCTGCTGGAGTTTGATGGCAGGCGGCAAAACAGCGAACAGGCGCTTCTTAACTGGAAAACCACCAACGAAATAAACAGCAAGGGGTTTGATGTGGAAAGATCGTTGGGCGATATACAAAAATTCATGTTCCGGGGTTTTGTAGCATCGCAGCAAGGCGCCACATACCAGGAAAAATACAATTTTAAAGATGCCAACAATTACGCAGGTACATCATACTACCGTTTAAGGCAAATTGATAACGACGGTCAATTTACCTACTCGGGCATAGTGGCCGTAAAAGGTTTTGGCATGCAGGAAAGCCTGCAGGCCTACCCCAGCCCGGCAAAAAGCATGGTAACGTTGCGCATAAATGTGTTAAAAGCATCCGGCGCAACCCTGTTGGTTACCGATGCAACAGGCAAAACCATTATCCGCAAAGCCATAAGCCTGTTTGCCGGCAATAACAACAGTACACTTGCTGTTACCGGCCTTAAAGCAGGTGTTTACAATATCCAGTTAGTCAGAACTAATGCCGCCCCTTTAAGAAATAACCTTGTAAAACAATAATTTTTGGCAATGCTACCTGGGTTAATTATCCACCTGGTATTTTGTTTTATAGCCATCATCTTTACAGGAGTAGGTAACAATAGCTCCGTTAAACATCAGCAGGTTTAGGAAACTGGAAAAACGCCCCTCTATTTCAATGGCTCTAAAACCTAAAGGAAAACCAAAACTGTTGTATCCCCCATATACCTGGCTGCGTATATTGTTTTTGCTATAGTTTTTGTCAAGAAACATCCACAGCGGGTGCGTTTGCCTTAAGTTAACAGCACTATCGTACTCCACCGCTACGCCGGGGTATATAAGGTTTCCCCGTTTATCGTACTTATTCCCGGTAATTACCCTGCCAAAGTTGTCAAGTTTAAGAACAGTAACTTCAACCGGGGTCTCCGGGTCGCCTACAGGGTTATCCGGCCACCCATCGCCATACAAAAGCGTTGAATCAATAATTGTATGCCTGTCAGGGTAACTGTATTTGTCGCAGATTATAAAACCGCTGCTGCCTTTCAGGTAAGTCTGGGCATAGGCAGTCAGCCGGCCATATTTGTCGTATTTAAAATAATGGTTCATGTCAAATGCAATTTCTATGTCGGGGTGTTCAATACTAACGGGGTTACCCTGCTTGTTATAAGTAAAAACTGCCCGGTAGGGTTCATCTTCACCCCCAAGAAACCTGTAGTCAAGCTGTTCTATGCGGCAGCAGGATGTTAGTTCTGGATGGTCTTTTATGTAATCAATTGCTTTTTTACAAGAGCTATTCAATAACAGTAAAAGCAGTGCGTACAGCATCGAAAAATGGCAAAATCGTTTCATGGCAAATAATTTTAATGTTAATGTTTCGGAGACATACCTGTAACCAGGAGGCCCAGGTAGCTGATGTTGAAAATAGAGAAGAAGGTTACGAAATTGCATGACGGACGATATAAACCGGCATGTCAGTTATCAAAGCGGAAAGAAAGCTGAAATGTGGTCTCCCCAAAAGGGCCGCACCCAGAACATGATAACTTTTCAGGGGGGTGCCCCCAAGCTATCGCAAGGGGTCGGGCTTTCCGCTCATACTCCGGCACAAGGCAAGGCTGCGATGGCCTCACCGGGGTATCCGCTTCAATCCCTCACCCGGTGGTGCAACAGCTTTAGTATTCCGCAGGCAGGCTGCTGTGCATTACATGTTGCTGCAAACGAAATAGCAGAACTGCGGAACTGCAAGTTGCGCAGAGCACAAAAACAAAACGGGGTAACCCGGTTAAAGCCTGTTATTCCTATCCCATTCAGCCTTATCAATACTTTTTATGCGCCCATAGAAACTCAAAATCTACATAGCTTTCCTGTTTATACTTTTTTGTACAGATTGATTGTTACCTTTGCAGTTGATTAGCACGAAACGAATTTGATATGAATGAACGCGACCAATTGGAACAAACGGTACTCAGTGATTATAAATATGGCTTCGTAACCGATATTGAATCAGATGTAGCACCTAAAGGACTGGATGAAGACACCGTACGTTTTATCTCCTCCAAAAAAAATGAACCGGAATGGCTGCTGCAATGGCGGCTGAAAGCTTTCAGGCTATGGCAGAACATGGAACTGCCTGAATGGGCCAACATCAGCTACCCACCCATTGATTTTCAAGACATTATTTATTATTCCGCCCCCAAACAAAAGGTTACGCCCAAAAGCCTGGACGAAATTGACCCCGAGCTGCGGCGCACTTTTGAAAAGCTGGGTATCTCTCTCAGCGAACAAAAACGCCTTACCGGCGTAGCCGTTGATGCGGTAATTGACAGCGTTTCCATTGGTACAACGTTTAAAGAGCAGCTTGCCGAACAGGGTATCATCTTCTGCTCCATGAGTGAAGCAGTGCAGCATCACCCGGAACTGGTTAAGAAATACCTGGGTTCGGTTGTTCCGGCTACGGATAATTATTTCTCCGCCCTTAATGCGGCGGTTTTCAGTGATGGCTCTTTCTGCTATATACCATCCGGCGTTCATTGCCCGATGGAGCTTTCCACCTACTTCCGCATCAATGCCGAAAATACCGGCCAGTTTGAACGTACACTTATTGTTGCCGAGCCCGGCAGCTATGTAAGCTACCTGGAAGGTTGTACCGCCCCTATGCGTGATGAAAATCAATTACATGCGGCGGTAGTGGAGCTGATAGCGCTTGACCACGCTGAAATAAAATACTCCACCGTGCAAAACTGGTACCCCGGCGATAAAGAAGGCAACGGCGGCATTTACAATTTTGTTACGAAAAGGGGCATCTGCTACGATAGCGCCAAAATATCCTGGACACAGGTAGAAACCGGCTCGGCCATAACCTGGAAATACCCCAGCGTAATATTAAAAGGCGATAATTCTGTAGGAGAATTTTACTCTGTTGCAGTTACCAATAACCACCAGCAAGCCGATACCGGCACCAAAATGCAGCACCTGGGTAGGAATACCCGCAGCCGCATTGTTTCCAAAGGTATTTCTGCCGGTTACAGCAACAACAGTTACCGCGGGCTGGTACATGTTGGTAAAAAGGCTACCAATTCCCGCAATTACTCCCAGTGCGACTCATTGTTGTTGGGGGATAAATGTGGCGCCCATACATTTCCATACATAGAAGTGAAGAATAAATCTTCCGTGGTTGAACATGAGGCTACCACTTCTAAAGTGGGAGAAGACCAGATATTTTACTGTAACCAGCGTGGTATTGATACAGAAACAGCGGTGGCACTTATTATAAACGGCTTTGCCAAAGAAGTAATGAACCAGTTACCCATGGAATTTGCCGTAGAAGCACAAAAATTACTCGCCATCAGTCTTGAAGGCAGCGTAGGATAATTTAACTAACAACAACAAACACATATAGAACATGTTGCGTATCAACAATTTGCAGGCAGGTATAGAAGAAAAGGAAATTTTGAAAGGCATTAACCTGGAAATAAACCCGGGAGAAGTGCATGCCATTATGGGGCCCAACGGCTCCGGTAAAAGCACCCTCGCTTCTGTTTTAACAGGCCGGCCTGATTACACCGTAACCGGGGGTTCTGTAGAGTTCCTGGGTAAAGACCTGCTTGATTTATCACCAGAAGAAAGAGCAGGGGAAGGCTTGTTCCTCAGCTTTCAGTACCCGGTTGAGATACCAGGTTTAAGCACTACCAATTTCATGAAGACCGCGCTGAATGAAGTGCGTAAGTACCGTGGCCAGGAGCCGCTGGATGCTGTTGCTTTCCTGAAAATGATGAAGGAAAAAATGGCACTGATGGAAATGAACCAGGCAATGCTGAGCCGTTCTTTAAATGAGGGTTTTTCCGGTGGTGAGAAAAAACGTAATGAAATTTTCCAGATGGCGATGTTACAGCCAAAACTGGCGATACTGGATGAAACAGATTCCGGGCTTGATATAGATGCCATTCGTGTAGTGGCTAACGGCGTTAACAAACTGCGCAATAAAGACAATGCAGTGCTGGTAATTACGCACTACCAACGTTTACTGGATTACCTGGTACCGGATTTTGTGCACGTGCTGTACAATGGTCGTATTGTTAAGTCTGGCACCAAAGAGCTGGCTTTTGAACTGGAAGAAAGAGGCTACGATTTCATTAAGAATGAAGTACCGCAGGAAGAAGCGGTTTCGTAACAAAAAAGGGGCTTCGACAAGCTCAGCTGACAGCCATCTCAACCTGACAGAGGTTTGTGCGAAGGCACGCTTGGTGTGGAGCATTCGAATCCCTTCGTATTGGTCAGGATAGGACTCTGTTGCAATTGTTGAATAGAATTGTAGCAGTACAAGTGAGTGACACAACAGACGGTGATAGTAGCATTGCTGCTCGTCCCATAAAAAATAAATGGGTTATACGATAATCCAGCATAAAAGAATGAACAACATAGCTTATTATAAAGAAGAATTTGACAAACTGCAATTGCAGGAAAGTCCGCTGGCAGCAGCCAGGCAGGAAGCTTTTAAAACCTTTAACCTGCTGGGCATTCCTACAGCCAAGCACGAAGAGTGGAAATATACACGTATTGGCAGTGTGCTTAATAAATCATTCCAGTTGGCGGGAGAAACTTCGGTGACAGCGGATGATGTACAATCGGTAAGACTTCCAGGCTCTGAAACGGCGAATGAACTGATTTTCGTAAATGGCATTTATTCTGCGGAACTTTCTACCGTACGCTCCAAATGGCTGGAGGTAGCCGGACTGGAAGAAGCTGCAAAAGGTGAGCATAAAGAAATTGTAGCCACTTATTTTAACCACAGCCGCGATTACCTGAAAGACGGAATTAATGCATTAAATACAGCTTTTATACAAGGCGGCATTTTTGTGCAGGTTGCTGCAAAGAAAGTTGTTGAGCATCCTGTATATATCTACAATATTACGGATGCGAGAAAAGATGCCGTATTATCCCAGCCGCGCAGCCTTATACATGTTGGCAGGCAGGCGGAAGTAAGCATTGTGGAAACCTATATTACACTGGGCAGCAGCGACAGCATGACCAACCAGGTAATGGAAATAGCTGTGGAGGAAGATGCCAACCTTGCTTATTACAAAATTCAGAATGATGCCGCACAAGCCAGCCAGGTTAGTACAACCCATATCCGGCAAACCGGCAAAAGCGTTGTAAATACAGTAACCGTTTCGCTAAACGGGGGCATCGTACGCAATAACCTGCATGCCGTAATGGAAGCGGAACATGCTGAAGCCCATTTGTGGGGCTTATATTTTCAGCATGGCCAAAGCCACATAGATAACCATACCATTGTTGACAATGCAGTACCTAACTGCCAAAGCAATGAATTGTATAAGGGCATTTTAGACGGGCAATCCAGCGGTGTTTTCAACGGGAAGATATTTGTGCGCAAGGATGCCCAGAAAACCAATGCCTTTCAATCTAATAAAAATGTGCTCCTGTCAGACAGTGCGGGCATAAACACCAAACCGCAGTTGGAGATATTCGCGGATGATGTTAAGTGCTCTCATGGTTGTACAGTTGGCAGCCTGGACGATGAGGCACTGTTTTACCTGCAATCCCGCGGCATACCCCATAAGCCGGCGATGGCGCTTTTACTGCAGGGTTTTGCGGTAGATATCTTAGAAAAAATAAAACTGGCGCCTATCCGTTCTTATGTAGAAGAACAGATTTCACAGCGCCTTGCAGAGGAAGTATTATGATTGCAACCGAAGAAATAATGCACGCTTTTGACGTGGAAAACATCCGCAGGCAGTTCCCGGTGCTTAACCGCACCGTAAAAGGGAAACCGCTGGTGTACCTTGACAGTGCTGCCACTTCACAAAAACCCCAGGTGGTTATAGATGCGCTGGTTGATTATTACAGCGGGTTTAACGCCAATATTCACCGTGGCATACACAGTTTGGCCGAAGAGGCAACCGCTGCTTTTGAAGCTACGCGGGATGCTGTTAAGAATTTTATACATGCTTCTTCAAGAGAAGAAATCATATTTACACGTGGCACTACAGAAGGCATCAACCTGGTAGCGTATACATGGGGGCGTCAAAACATAAAGGCCGGTGATGAAATCATTATCTCTGCTATGGAGCATCACTCCAATATTGTTCCCTGGCAGGTATTGTGCGAGGAAAAGAACGCCGTTTTAAAAGTTATTCCCATTAATGATGAAGGGGAATTACTGATGGATGAGTTTTACAAATTGCTCAGCCCGAAAACAAAACTTGTCTCGGTTGTACATGTGTCCAACGCATTAGGCACTGTTAACCCGGTAAAGCAAATTACTGATGCCGCACATAATGCCGGCGCTGTTGTAATGATTGATGGGGCACAATCCACTGTTCACCTGGATATTGATGTGCAGCAACTGGACTGCGATTTTTTTGCCTTTTCCGCACACAAGCTCTACGGCCCCACCGGCGCAGGTGTATTGTTTGGCAAAAAACATCTGCTGGAAACTATGCCCGTCTTCCAGGGTGGTGGTGAAATGATTAAAGAGGTAACATTCGCAAAAACAACTTTTAACGACCTGCCTTATAAATATGAAGCAGGTACACCCAATATTGCAGATGTTGTTGCTTTTAAAGCGGCATTAGATTTCATCAGCGAAACCGGCAAGGAAGCCATTGCACAGCACGAACACGAGCTGCTCCGGTACGCTACGGCACAGTTGCAAAGTATTCCGGGCCTTACCATTATAGGCCGTGCAAAAGAAAAGGCTGGCGTTGCATCATTCATCATAGAAAAGCTGCACACGCAGGATATAGCCATCATTTTAGATAACCAGGGCATAGCGGTTAGAACTGGCCATCATTGTACGCAGCCATTGATGGATCGCTTTGGAATTTCCGGAACCACCAGGGCGTCTTTCGCGGTGTACAATACCCGTCAGGAAATTGATGCGCTGGTTAGTGGTTTACATAAAGCCATCAGGCTGCTATCTTAAACGGAAGCTTACATGAACAATACCATAAGCATTGAAGAAACAGAGCGGGAAATAGTGGAAGAGTTTGCGCTTTTTGATTCCTGGGACGATAAATATGAATACATTATTGACCTGGGTAAAAAGCTGGAACCACTGGATGCGCAATATAAAACCGATGACAATAAAGTAAGGGGCTGCCAGTCAACCGTATGGCTTGCCGCTTTTTATGAAGATGGCCGGGTTATTTTCAAGGCTGACAGTGACGCGGTTATCGTAAAAGGTTTAATCAGTATGCTGATACGCGTTTTATCAGGCCACACGCCCGATGAAATACTGAATGCGAAGCTGGGCTTTATACAGGAAATAGGAATGACAACGCACCTTGCACAAACACGCAGCAACGGTTTACTGTCTATGGTTAAGCAAATGAAAAACTACGCAATGGTATTTAAGGTAAAAGAACAGAATGGGTAGTTTTTTATGGGCGTGGCGGCAGGAACGCCCCCATCCCCTGAAGGGGAGCTATTATGGGCCCGGCGACAGGAACTATTATGAGGCTTCCGTTGCGTCGCACTCTTGTACTTCCGGTACACTATGCAGCAAAGCGGAGAATGTCATCCATTGTTCAATGTTCGCTTGTTGAATGTTCAATGTTTCGTTTAGACCTTTTTCACAGAAAACATTGAACATTAAACATGGAACAACAAAACAACAACATCATGGAAGGAACTGAAGAACTGAAACAGAAAGTAATTGAATGTTTACAAACAATATACGATCCCGAAATACCGGTAAACATTTATGAAATGGGATTGATATACGAAGTGGATATATTACCCATTAATAATGTACAGATTGTAATGACGCTTACAGCTCCAAGCTGCCCCGCCGCACAATCCCTACCTATAGAGGTTGATCAGAAGGTTCGGGAAATAGAAGGGATAAATGATGTGCATGTGTCCGTTACATGGACACCCGCCTGGAACAAAAGCATGATGTCTGAAGCCGCACAACTTGAATTAGGAATGCTCTAAACGCTGGAAGCAATGAAAATTACCGCACAGGAAGAATACGGTTTAAGGGTGCTGATACGTATTGCAGGCTGTAAGTCTGCAGAGGGGCTTACCATTGCACAGCTTAGCGAGGCAGAAGGCATTACCAGCCATTATGCGGCCAAAATTACCCGGCAACTGCGGCTGGCAGGTTTTATCAGGAGTACACCGGGAAATAAAGGTGGTTATGTACTGGCCCGCCCGGCAGACGAAATTGTTATTAACGAAGTATTGAAAGCATTGGGTGGCGCTTTATATGATAAAGCATTTTGTGAAATTCACGCAGGCAGCCTTAGGCTTTGTAACCATTCAGTTGACTGCTCCACCCGTTCTCTTTGGAAAATGATACAGTTTACTGTTGACCAGTTACTTAACCAGGTAACCCTGTTTCACCTGGTAAACCCTGAAAAAGAATCTGCAAGATTACTTGAACAAATACTGTTGAGCAGGCAGCAGCAGGAAGTACCGGCTTAATATTAAAAATAAAACCAGTTAAGCAGCGACTGGGGCAATACGCCAAACAATACAATAATCGCAGCAAGTATCACCAACCCGGTTTTAAATCCGGTGGAAACTTCCTCCGTTTCGGATTCACCATCTTTAAAATACATGGCCTGTATAACCCGGAAGTAATAGTACACGCTAACCGCAGCAAATAGTACCCCCACAATTACCAGCCACAAATAAGAGCCGGTTTTAACAACGGAAGCCAGCATGTAATACTTGGCAAAAAAGCCGGCTGTTAAAGGTATGCCCGCCAGCGACAATAGAAATATAGTATTGGCAGCAGCCAGAACAGGCTGGGTTTTGCCCAAACCATTGTAGCCTTCAAACGTGTAATCTTTCATTTTTACCAATATGGCAAATATGCCAATGGTAGCCAGGCTATACGCGGCTGCATAAAGAATGAGGCCTTCTTTCGCCAGATCGTTTAGACTAAACAAGGCAAACAGCATAAAACCAGCCTGGGCAATACTGGAATAAGCCAACATACGCTTTACGCTTTGCTGAAAGACAGCAGTTATATTACCCACCAGCAAAGTAGCTACAATGATAAAAGCGAACAGCATCTTCCAGTCAACACCAGTGTAAGCATTCACATCTACACTGCTGCCACCTGCCCGGGCATCGAACAGTTTAATGAAAGCTATAAAGCCAGCCGCCTTTACAATGGTTGCCATAAAAGATGTAAACACACTGGGGGCGCCATCGTAAACGTCCGGCGTCCAGAAATGAAAAGGCGCCGCGGAAACCTTAAACCCTATGGAAACAAGCATCAAAATCAAGCCGACAGATTCCAGGAGGAAGGGGCCACCTGCAGCAGGCGACGTTCCACCCATTGCTTTGGACAATTGTATGCCGTTTAAAGCAAAACTACCCGTTGCGCCATAAATAAGCGTAATACCCATCAGCATAAGGCCGGTAGAAAAAGAGCCCATCAAAAAGTACTTCAATGCAGCTTCGTTACCTTTTAAATTGCGTTTATCCGCACCGGTAAGTATGTACAATGGTATAGACATGATTTCTATACCCAAAAACAGCATTAGCAGGTTATTATAGCATCCCAAAACACATATACCACACAGCACAAAAAATATCAGCACAAAGTATTCAGCCGTATATTTTCCAATTTTTTCCATACTGCGGCCGGTAAGTACCACATAAATGAATGTGGCAGCAATGGCGATGCTGTTAAACAGAAAGCCAAACCTGTCAAAGCGCAGCATGCCCTTAACGTCAATATGAAAAAAGTGATGCCCGTACGTATCCGCAATGTTAGCACCCAGCAATACCAGCAGCAAAACCGCTGCAATATGCCGGTAAGCGCCTTTATTGTTAATAAATACGCTGCTGAACATCATAATAACACCGCTTATGGCGGCAATAATAATCGCATTCATATTTCGCTAAAGCTATTCTTTAAATTACCAAACGCTTACTTCAGTTTCGCAAGCACTATCTCAACAGTATCATTGGTCAGTTTCAAAATTGGCTCGGGGTACACACCAAAAACAAGTATTACAACTGTTAAAATGGCGAGTACCAGTTTTACATTACCATCTGCATCCCTGGCATTTTCTGTAAGCGGCGTGGTGTTACCATAAAATATCCGCTGAACCATGTTTAAAGTGTAAACCGCCGCCAGTATAATGCTGATACCTGCGATAGCCGCCATCCATGCATTGTACCTGAACAGTCCATTAAACATCAGGAACTCTCCCACAAACGCGTTGGTAAGCGGCAGGGCTACATTGGCCAGCGCCATTATTACCAGCAGAATAGCTAACCCTGGGGCCTTTTGTGCAAGCCCGCCCAATTCGCTGAATTTTCGTGTGCCCAATTGCTGTTCAATGGCATCCGCCACAATCCATAAGCCTATTACATTAACACCGTGATTGAACATCTGCACCATTACACCCTGCAGGCCAACTTTTTGGTCAGCGAAAATGGCGGCACACATCAGGCCGATATGCGCAATGGAGGAATAAGCAACCAGGCGTTTTACATCATCCTGCCTGATGGCAATAAGCGATGCGTACAGCATGCCGATAACGGACAATATAATAATAAGGTTATCAAACTTGCCCACCGCTTCCGGAAATACCGGCACCAGCCAGCGGATAACCGCGAATATGCCCATCTTTACCATTACACCGCTCAATATCATCGTTACGGCTGTAGGTGACTGCTCGTAAGTATCCGGTTGCCAGGTATGAAAAGGAAAAATGGGCATTTTTATGGCGAACGCTATAAAGAACAACCAGAAAACAAAATTTTGAGGCCCCGCTGCAAGTTTTACGTTATAAATATCCTGCAAGGCAAAAGA
Organism: Foetidibacter luteolus; assembly: GCF_009650435.1. GTDB lineage: Bacteria > Bacteroidota > Bacteroidia > Chitinophagales > Chitinophagaceae > Foetidibacter > Foetidibacter luteolus. The sequence continues at coordinate 99,345 of NZ_VVIP01000094.1, read as the reverse complement.
ACTGCCCGCCGTATGAAAATACAGGTACAGTATGCCAACCAGCATTAGCAACGAGCCAATGAATGTGTAGATAAAGAATTTAAAAGTAACCTGTATACGTTTCTCACCTCCCCACTTGCTGCAAAGAAAATAAGCGGGTATCAGGGCCAATTCCCAAAAGAAATAGAACAACAATAAATCTGATGCCAGGAATACGCCGGTAAGGCCAGCCTGCATCAGCAGCATTAAACCGTAAAAACTGTTGGGTTTAGCATATTCGTTCTTCCAGGTTGCGGCAAACACCAGGGGAAAAGCAATAGCGGTTAACAAAGCCAGCATCTTGCTCATGCCATCCAGGGTTAGGCTGAAACTGCTGCCGAGCGTTGGTAACCAGGTGGCGTTGTAATTAACAGCGCCTTTGCTGTACACACCGGCCAGTGCAACAGCCAGCGAAGCAATAGCCGCCACAAGGCTCCAGCCTTTAACAGCGTTGCCAGCTTTGATAAAAAAAGCGATTATTCCCGCTACAAATGGAACAACTATTAATAAAAGAGGTATCATAAGCCCCCGTCCCCTTAAGGAGTGTTGTTGTGCTCTTAAACTGTCAAGGAGTTTAAGAACCTGTGAAAAAATATTTATTCAATAGTGTAACCAGCGCCCATACAAAGGGTCTTTGTTAACTGATTGATTATTTTCCTTTTACAATGAACTTTTTTATGAGCCCGGCAGCACAATTACTATGTGGCATCGTTGCGTCGCACTCTTGTACTGCGGCAATTCGATTCATCAATTGCTGTAGTAGCCTGCCCTGAGCAAACGAAGGGTTTTGTTCTCTATTCAGCAAAGCCCCTGTATGTGCCTGTTACGTTGCGTCACCCCCGCGCCAGGGATTGCAGCGGATACCCCGGTGAGGGTCCTGTGCGTTAGCTACTGTGCCGGAGTAGCAGCGGAAAGCCCGGTGCCTTCGGCAGGCGCCCTAAAATATTTTATTCAGGAACTGGGTAATCATGGCCTGATTCCAAAACAAAAGAAACAGTACCACGATAGACAACACCATAAACAAAATGTAACCGCCCACCTGGCCACTCTGCAATAACCTTAACTGGCGTGCAGAATACTTTACAAAACGGCCAACGCCATTTACCGCACCATCTATGCCTGATTTTTCCACCACGTTCTTTAACACACCGGCCAGTGCGCCCAACGGCTTAACTATAATATTGTTATACAATTCATCTATATACCATTTATCAGCCAGCACTTTGCCAAAACCGGCAGGCTCGCCCAGCTCGGGCTTTTTGCTGTATTTGCTAACTGCAATAAATATGGCAACAGCGGCAACAGCTACTGATATACCCATGAGAGCGTACTCGGTAGAATGACTGATTTCGTGATGAGTTTCAGTAGTAAGTACCGGCGCCAGGAAAGCATGCAGTTCATGATGGCCACCCAGCACTTCAGGTACGCCCACCATACCGCCGATAACACTTAATACCGCAAGTATTATCAAAGGGATAGTCATGGCTTTGGGACTTTCGTGCAGGTGGTGTTCCTGCTCATGCGTGCCGCGAAACTGCCCCAGGAAGGTGGTAGCATACAACCGGAACATGTAGAAAGCCGTCATAGCAGCGCCGATTACACCCAGCACCCAGTAAACAGGGCTGTGTGCATACGCCGCGGCAAGAATTTCGTCTTTGGAAAAGAAACCGCTGAACGGAGGGATACCGGAGATAGCTATACAGGCCAGGAGGAAAGTCCAGTGCGTAGCAGGCAGGTGTTTTTTGAGCCCGCCCATGTTGCGGATATCCTGCTCGTGGTGCATGGCATGAATAACGGAACCAGCGCCGAGGAACAAGAGCGCTTTGAAGAAGGCATGCGTCATTACATGAAACACAGCGCCGGTATAAGCGCCCACACCCAGGCCCAGGAACATGTAACCCAACTGGCTTACGGTAGAGTAGGCCAGCACTTTTTTAATATCGTTTTGCTTGATGGCAATGGTAGCAGATAATAAAGCCGTGGCGATACCCACAATGGCAACCAGGTGCTGCGCCACTTCGCTGAGCGAGTACAACGCATTGCTTCGGGCAACCATATAGATACCGGCGGTAACCATGGTGGCGGCATGTATCAAGGCAGATACCGGCGTGGGGCCGGCCATAGCGTCGGGCAACCAGGTGTACAAAGGTATCTGGGCACTTTTACCCATAGCGCCTACAAAAAGTAAAACTGTTATACCTGTAATATCAGTGGGCGTTAACCGTGATACTTGCGGAAAAACTTCGTTAAAAGAAACCGTTCCCAGTTTTGATAACAACCAGAAAACTGCCAGCAGGAAGCCAAGGTCGCCAATGCGGTTCATGATGAAGGCCTTCTTGGCAGCGTAGTTGTAATCGTTGTTTTTAAACCAGTAACCGATGAGCAGGTAAGAACAGAGGCCCACGCCCTCCCAACCGATGAACATAATTACATAGTTGGCCCCCATAACAAGCAACAGCATGGAAAACACGAAAAGGTTGAGGTAAGCGAAATAGCGGCCGACATGTTGTTCGGGTTCTTCGTGCATGTAAGCTGCTGAATAAACATGTATCAGGAAACCTACACCGGTTATAATCAACAGAAAGAGGGAAGAAAGTTGGTCAACCTGGAAAGCGAAATCTATTTTAAAAGTATCCGCATTAATGAAAGTGAAAAGTGGCTCTACAGGTATGGCCGCGCCGCTGCCTTTTACCTGGAAAAATAATACCAGGCTTACCACGAAAGATGCTAAGATGGCCGCGCTGCCAATAAAGCCGATAATGCCTTTTGACAATGATTTTCGTAAAAGCCCGTTAATCAAAAAACCAGCTAACGGAAACAATGGTACCAGGTAAACCAGTTTATTCATATATCAGTTGGTATAGCGCCGGAAGCATGGGTTAACATGCTTAAGCGGCAATCCTAATTTTTAAGCCTGTTTAAAAAGTTTACATCCACAGAGTGAACATTGCGGTACATCATTACAATGATTGCCAAGCCCACACTTACTTCCGCCGCTGCCACCACCATTATAAAGAATACAAACAACTGCCCTTCCGTACCGGCAGTGGTAACAGCACCGGCTGCAGCGGCTTTTGCATAATGCATTTTTGAAAAAGCAACCAGCAACAGGTTTACGGCGTTAAGCATTAACTCTATACACATAAACACGATGATGGCGTTTCTGCGGGTGAGCACCCCCACCACGCCAATACAAAATAAAGCCGAAGCCAGTGCTATATAATATTGAATAGGCATAGCCTGAAAATATTTTAAATGTATTACAATGCTCTTCTGATGAAAGAAAGAGCCTAATCTTTTTTACCGATAACAACAGCGCCCACCATAGCACTTAAGAACAAGATGCTGGCAATTTCAAACGGTATCACATAATCGCTAAACAGCACTTTACCCAGGTTTTTAATAAGGCCAACATCACCTTCTTTAAGTTGTGCGGTTTTATTTTTTAAATCAATAGATGAAACGATAAACGAAATGAAGAAAGAAAGCAGCAGGCCACCGGTAGCCACTCCAAAAAACTTCATCCAGATGCTCTTTTGCGGCTCGGTTTCGGCATTTAGGTTCATGAGCATTATCACAAACAGGAAGAGTACCATAATTGCCCCTGCATAAACAATCAGGTTAACAATGGCGAGAAATTGCGCATTGAGCAAAATATAATGTCCGGAAATGGCAAAGAACACCACGATTAGCCAGAGTACGCTGTGGACAGGATTTTTACTTACCAGCACCATGATAGCGCCAAGCAGCGCCAGGGCAGTTAGAAACCAGAATAGTATTTGAGTAGTACCCATAATTAATTAGCCAGTTTGCTGATTTGCCAATGTTGCCAATTAGTGCCGCAGTTTTACAGGCACATTGGCTTGTCAGCCCATTATCTCAATGATTACTTAGTTAGTCCCTTTTGCTTTTGCTAAATCTGCCGCTTCAGTTTTTGGATCCGGTATTAATAAATCTTTCTTGCCATAGATGAAACCTTTTCTCGCAAAATTAGAAGGCGCAAATGTTTCACTAAGGTAAATGGCATCTTTGGGGCAAGCCTCTTCGCACAATCCGCAAAAAATACAGCGCAGCATATTTATCTCGTATTTCGCAGCATATTTCTCCTCACGGTACAGGTTCTCTTCGCCTTGTTTGCGTTCTGCCGCTTCCATGGTAATGGCTTCTGCAGGGCAGGCAACAGCACAAAGCCCGCAGGCGGTGCAGCGTTCACGGCCTTCTTCATCCCTGTTAAGTACATGCAGGCCACGGAATACCGGGCTAAAGGGCCTTGTTTCGTCAGGATATCTTACGGTAGGCGCTTTCTTAAACATGTGGCTGAAAGTAATAGACATGCCCTTGAGCACTGCAGGCAGGTACATACGCTCCATGAAGTTCATGGGCCTTCTGTCAACCGGTTTTGCTCTGTTTGTTAATGACTGCATACTGTTATCCCGCAATATTTATAAGTTCAGTAATAAAATCCCTCTTCACTTATCCCGCAAAAGTATTTTTATTGGTTATACCGTCCAATTTTAAAATCGCCCAAAAACTTTGATACCGGCTATTGTTTTCCATGGCATCTTCGTTGCGTCGCAATCCGTTCATCGTTCGGTTCTTTGGGCGACGTTTAAGCGTAGTGTTTCACTCTCCTACCCTTGACGCAACAATACTACCACAGCAGTTATAACCATATTCACCAACGCCAGCGGTATCAGTTTCTTCCAGCCTATATCCATCAATTGGTCATAGCGAAAACGTGGCAAAGTCCAGCGTATCCACATAAACACAAATATGAAAAAGAACGTTTTTGCCAGCAGAGCTGCAATACCTATCAGAGCTGCAATGTTGGGGTTTAATGTGCTTTCATCCAGGAAAGGCACATCGTAACCGCCAAAGAACAGCGTAGCCATAATAGCGCTGCTGATAAACATGTTGATGTACTCTGCGAACAGGTAAAAGCCCAGCTTCATGGAAGAATATTCCTGGTGGTAACCCATGTTTAGCTCACTTTCGGCTTCCGGTAAGTCGAAAGGAGCACGGTTACACTCGGCCAAAGCGCACACAAAAAATATAAAAAAGCCCAATGGCTGGTAAGCTATATTCCATAAATTACCGTGTGACATTTGCTGCTCTACAATAGTTTTAAGGCTCAAAGAACCTGTTAACATCAATAATGCAATCAGGGAAAGCCCCATCGCCAGTTCATAACTGATTACCTGGGATGCGCCACGCAACGCGGCCATCAGTGAAAATTTGTTATTGGATGACCAGCCACCAATCATAATCCCGTATACACCAAAGCTAACTACACCGAAAATGTACAGCATTCCTATGTTAACGTCTGCAATCTGCAGCGCAATTTCTCTTCCACCTAAGTCTATTTTGCTGCCCCAGGGTATCACCGCGCTGGTCATCATGGCTGTAAGCATTGCCATACAAGGGCCAAGGATAAACAACCATTTATTAGCGGCATTAGGAATAATCTCCTCCTTGAAAAACAATTTTCCACCATCAGCCAATGGCTGAAGTATTCCAAACGGGCCTGCACGGTCAGGACCTATCCTGTCCTGCATCCAGGCCGCTACTTTACGTTCAAAATAGGTGGCATACATAGCTATAAGCAAAGAAGCCGATATGATTACCGCAATCAAAACCAGTTTCTCAACAAGGTAAAGCCAGTCAAAAGCAAGTAGAGTCATTATAAGAAAGTATTAATCTTTATTGTTTACTTCAAAATCATCCGAATGCGCCGGGCCTTCAATTAAACTTAATTGTATCTCCGGCTTATTTACTTCGCTTACACTATGTATGTCCATAAACAACCTCGGCTGCCGGCCGTCCATTACATTTTCAAAAGTCTCTCCAGGTTTTTGAACACCTACATAATGATTGGCAGAAATAACAGATTGCCTGTTTACTTTACTTGGCCCTTCAATTACCCAGTCGCTTACCTGTTTTTTTTCAAAGCGGCATTCGTTACAAATCCAGCCGGGCTTACCTTGTGTGGTATCTTTTATCTCGCCCCATTCATCTTTTCTTGCTGTTATGCGAAATACCTCATCTCCACGCATCCACAGTTGTACTTCGCCGCTGCATTTTGGGCAATCGCGGTGCGCATCTACCGGTTTGGTAAACCACACACGGTTTTTAAAGCGGAAGGTTTTATCGGTTAGAGCGCCAACCGGACAAACGTCAATTACGTTGCCAATAAAGTCGTTCTGTAAATTCTTTTCTATAAATGTAGCAATCTGCGCATGGTCGCCACGGTCTAATACGCCATGTTCTCTTTTAGCAGTAAGTTGGTCTGCCGTAAACACGCAACGATAGCAAAGGATACACCGTGTCATGTGCAGTTGGATGTACTCACCCAGGTCGTGTTTGTGGAAGGTGCGGCGCTGGAATTCGTAGCGGGTACCGGCTTTGCCGTGTTCATAGCTTAAATCCTGCAGGTGGCATTCGCCGGCCTGGTCGCAGATGGGGCAATCCAGGGGATGATTGAGCAACAAAAATTCCACCACACCGGCCCTTGCGTCCAAAACTTTAGGGCTGGTGATGTTTTTTACTTCCATGCCATCCATTACCGTAGTTCTGCAGCTTGCCACCAGCTTGGGCATTGGGCGGGGGTCTTTTTCAGAACCCTTGCTTACTTCTACCAAACAGGTACGGCATTTACCGCCACTGCCCTGCAACTTGCTATAATAGCACATAGCAGGAGGCGCCACATCGCCGCCGATTTTACGGGCAGCATTTAAGATAGTGGTTCCGGCAGGAACCTCTACCGTAATGTTGTCTATGGTTACTTTGAATAATGGTGCTCCTTCTGCCATTGCTCCGCGTATGTTTAATGATGTTGAACTTAACCTGTTATTATTTTATAAACCTGCTGCACCTTGCTGAGTAATGTTATAACCGTACAAGAGTGCGACGCAAGTAAAGCCTTATAGTAGCAATATCGCCGGGAAAAAAATCGTCATAAATAGCGAAGCTATTTACGCCGCTACTATCTCCCTTGCGTCTGCGTAATGCGCCAGGCCATAATTCCGTCTCTGGCTTTCTTCAGGGTTTAGCACATGCCACTCAAACTCATCCCTGAAATGCCTGATGGCCGCGGCCACCGGCCAGGCAGCCGCATCGCCCAACGGACAAATGGTATTGCCTTCTATCTTGCGCTGTATATCCCACAACAAATCTATATCGCTCATTTTGCCTTTGCCGTATTCGATGTTCTTGAGGATTTTTTCCATCCAGCCGGTTCCTTCGCGGCACGGTGAACATTGGCCGCAGCTTTCGTGGCGGTAAAACCTTGCCAGCGTTAGGGTATTGCGCACCACACACTGGTCTTCATCCAGCACAATAAAGCCACCGCTACCCATCATGCTGCCTGTTGCAAAACCACCATCGCTAAGACTTTCATAGTTCATGTAACGGGTTTCGCCTTTGGCCGTTTTCAGTAACAGGTTAGCGGGAAGAATAGGCACGGAAGAACCGCCGGGAATACATGCTTTTAGTTTTTTTCCGTTGGGAATACCGCCACAATATTCATCGCTGTAGATAAATTCTTCCACAGAAATGGTCATGTCTATCTCGTAAACACCGGGCTTGTTGATATTACCACAGGCCGAAATGAGCTTGGTACCTGTTGAGCGGCCAACGCCAATTTTGGCGTACTCATCGCCGCCCATATTGATAATGGGCACTACAGCAGCGAGTGTTTCTACGTTATTAACCACGGTAGGCCTGTCCCACACGCCTTTAACCGCCGGGAAAGGGGGCTTGATGCGGGGGTTACCGCGCTTGCCTTCCAGGGATTCTATCAAAGCGGTTTCTTCACCACAGATATAAGCGCCGGCGCCACGCTGTACATAAATCTCACAATCAAAGCCGGTGCCCAGGATATTTTTGCCCAGCCATCCATTGGCTTTGGCTTCATCAATAGCATGTTCAAGTATATCCGGTATCCAGGCGTATTCGCCACGGATGTATATGTAAGTGGCGTTGCTGCCTAAGGCAAAAGAAGAAACAATTAAACCCTCGATAAGCAGGTGCGGCAAAAACTCCATAAGGTACCTGTCTTTAAAAGTACCGGGCTCGCTTTCATCTGCATTACAAACCAGGTGACGGGGAACACCTTCCGGCTTGGCGATAAAACTCCACTTCATACCAGCCGGAAAGCCCGCGCCACCACGGCCACGCAGGCCGCTCTTCTTCACTTCTTCCACAATGGCTTCGGGTGTCATCTTCAATGCCTTCTCCACACTACGGTAGCCGCCGGTTCTGCGGTACGCTTCGTAGTAACGAATGCCTTCTACATGTGCGTTTTCTAATAATAGTTTTACTGCCATATTAACCCCTGTCCCCTAAAGGGGGATTTTTATGTTTGATTCTTTTATTTAGCTTCTTCATTATTATGCCTGGGAAGTTGCCGGTTTCAACTCATGATTAAACATCCAGCTAACGCCAAATTTGTCTATCAGCATGCCGAACCTTGCACCCCAGAAAGTATCCTGCAATTCCATACTCACGGTCCCTCCCTCACTCATTTTTTCAAAAACTTCATTTATTCTTTCAATACTTTCCACCTCTACACTTAACTGCACATTTCCACCTATCGGCATCGGTTGCCCTTTCATGCCGTCTGATATCATTACCAGGTTTCCATCAAAAACCAGCCTCGAATGCATTATCTTGTTTTTATAATCTTCATCCGTTGGCATGGGGCTGTCACCGTACCTGCTCAACATTACTATTTCTCCACCCAATGCTGTTTTGTAAAAATTCAGCACTTCTTCAGCGTTTCCATTAAAAATCAAGTAGGGATTCAGTTTCATATAGCAAGGTTTATCAGTTTGCTTAGTTATTCACAGCCGCATTGTTCCTGCACTCTTCAATAATCGCATCCACTTTTTCTTTGGTTAAGTGCTCACGGTAATGCTTGCCCAGTTGCATCATAGGTGCATAGCCACATGCGCCCAGGCATTCTACCGTTTTTAAAGTAAACATGCCATCTTCTGTTGTTTGACCTGGCTTGATATTCAGTTTCTCACCAATGTAGGCGATGATGTCATCGCTGCCACGCAACATGCAGGGGCCAGTTTGACAAACCTCGAACAAGTATTTGCCTACAGGCTGCAGGTTGTACATACTGTAAAAAGTAGCCACTTCATAAACTTCAATCGGTTCTATCCTTAATAACTCAGCTACATAGTCCATACTTTCAGCACTTAGCCAGCCGCCAAAGCTTTCCTGTGCCAGGTGCAATACCGGCAACAAAGCGCTTTTCTGCTTTCCTTCCGGGTAGCGGGCTACCAGCCTGTTGAACTCTGTTAATTGTTTTTCGTTAAACTGAACACTCATTTTTTATTTGGGCTTATTCCTGTTTTTCAATTTTTTTACATCAGCAATATCCTGCTGTCTGCCTGCTTTTTCTTTTACCACCAAAAGCTCATGGTAACCGATAAAATTGACAGCGATATTTAGCATATTCACCACCTTTTTATTTTCCCAGGCTTTATCAAAGCTAACTCCATCCAAATCATTGATTATGTCGATTCTTAAGGGAGTATAGCCTAACTGAGTTATGCCATGCTCTTTTAAAAAATCAGCTTTTGTTAGTTTGAGTGATGCAAAACCAAAATCATCAATTACTTTAACCATTTTAACAGCGTTCTCATCACTCATTTCAATACAAACATCCATATCTTTCGTCGTACGAGGATAACCATGTATACTAACTGCATAACCACCAATCAAAAGATATCGGACATCATACTTATTGCATAGCTTAATAAAATCCAAAAAATCCTCTTCCAGATTAATCAGTTTCTTCTTCATACAAGCTGCGTTTCGTAACAACTTTTTGAATGCGTTGCTTTACATTCTTGCTCCCGAATACCATCATGCGCAAACTTATTAGTTCTCTTAATCTTTCTTCTTCTGTAGCATTTGCCCAAAAAATATCATCCGCTTCTTCTGCTTCCTTAAAAGAAGTTCTTGTGACAACAGCTTGTATTTTTCTTTGCCTTTCCATTATGCATCCATCTCTCCGGCTATCAAATTCAAACTACTTAATGTAATAATCGCATCGCTTAGCATGGCGCCTTTGGTAATCTCAGCATAAGCCTGGTAATAGATAAAACAAGGTCTGCGGAAATGCAGGCGATAAGGTGAACGCCCACCATCGCTTATTAAATAAAACCCAAGCTCCCCGTTGCCCCCTTCCACAGATTGATATACTTCACCGGCAGGCATAGCTGTTTCGCCCATTATAATTTTAAAGTGCCATATCAAGGCTTCCATCTTGGTATATACATCTTTCTTTTCAGGAAGATAGTACTCAGGTATATCCGCATGGTATACTTCAGCCTCGGCGCCTTTAAACTGCTCCAACTTTTGCTTGGCCTGTTCAATAATACTTAGTGACTGCCACATTTCCTGGTTGCGCACCAGGAACCTGTCGTAGCAATCTCCTGTAGTTCCCACCGGAACTGTAAAATCAAAATCTTCGTAACTGCTATAGGGAGAATGTACACGAACATCATAATCCACACCGGCTGCACGCAGGTTGGGGCCAGTAAAGCCATAATTTAAAGCCCTTTCTGCACTTATTGGGCCTGCGCCGATGGTGCGCTCCATAAATATCCTGTTGCGTGTTAACAGGTTTTCAAATTCCTTAAGAACGCCGGGATATTCAGCAAGAAACTTATCCAGCTTAGTCCACGCTGTATTGGTGAAATTTCTCTCAAAACCGCCGATGCGGCCAATATTGGTTGTTAAACGTGAGCCGCATATCTCTTCATAAATTTCATAGATCAGCTCACGATACTGCATCACATACAAGAATACACTCAAAGCGCCGGAGTCCACACCTACCACCGAATTACAAATAAGGTGGTCGGCAATGCGTGCAAGCTCCATAATAATCACACGCATATAATCCACACGCTTGGGCGTTTTTACTTTCAGCAATTTTTCGCAGGTAAGGTGCCAACCCATGTTGTTGATGGGGCTTGAGCAATAATTCAACCTGTCTGTAAGCGGTGTAATCTGGTATAAGGGCCTGCGTTCTGCAATCTTTTCAAAAGCGCGGTGAATATAACCGACAGTTTGCTCGGACGAAACAATACGTTCCCCATCCATCTCTACAATATTCTGAAACACTCCATGTGTAGCAGGATGCGTTGGCCCAAGGTTAAGCGTGGTAGTTTGCTTCTCTATCGAGCCATCCGGCAGTTTTATATGTTTTACATCAGACATTTGGAACATCTATTTTATGTAGCCAGCGTTCTTTTCTTTAATCGGCTCCTGTTGTGTCACTCACTTGTACGTTCTGTACTTTACTCAACAGGCAATACCACAAATTTTATCATCATTCACTTATTACCAAATACTGCCACCTCTTCCAAACATCTCATCGTCTTTATCAATCCTGGTCTGGTCTTCCAAAGGAAATTCTTTGCGCATCGGGAAATAATCCATTTCATCCACATTCAGTATCCTTTTCAGGTTGGGGTGGCCAACAAAGTTTATCCCATAAAAATCATAGGTTTCCCTCTCCATCCAGTTGGCAGATTGATACAGGGCAGTTGCTGAAAAAACGTCCGGTTGCTCTATACCGGTAAATACTTTAAATCTTATGCGTACATTATCAACCAGGTTATGCAAATGATACACAACAGCAAGTTCGCTCCCTTTTTTATCCGGGTAATGAACTGCACATATATCGGTTAGAAATTGAAATTTCAGATCCTCATCATCAAACAGGAACTGCAGCACTTTAAGGTTATCGTCTTTGTGAGATTCAAAAGTGAGCATTTCATAGGGCTCTTCAAAACTGTAGACGCCTTCACCAAATTTTTCAGTAAGCTTTCCTTTTATGAATTCGTTGGTTAATGCCATTGTGCTATGTAAAATGTGAGTTTGAAAAGATAACAGGATTGCACCTGCTACTGTATGCCGTAACTTCCAAGAAGCGCCTTATAATGCTCACTGTTCCTACGGCGCAGGCTTTCATTGTGCACCAGTTCCTGTATCCGCATAAAACCATCCAGTATGGCTTCGGGGCGTGGAGGGCAACCTGGTACATAAACATCCACCGGTATCACCTGGTCAATACCCTGTAAAACTGAATAAGTATCAAAAATACCGCCTGAAGAAGCGCAGGCGCCAACTGCCATTACCCACCTTGGTTCTGCCATCTGCAGGTAAACCTGCCTTAACACGGGCGCCATTTTTTTAGCTATTGTACCCATTACCATCAGCAAATCGCACTGCCTGGGTGTAAAACCTAAACGCTCAGAACCAAACCTTGATAAATCATAATGCGAGCCCATCGTAGCCATAAATTCAATACCGCAACAGGACGTAGCAAAAGGCAGGGGCCATAAGGAATTTTTCCGTGCCAGCGTAAGAGCCCTTTCAAGACCGGTGGCAAAATATCCTTCTCCCTGCACACCCTCCGGCATTTCTGCCAGGGCTATGTTGTCGTGTATATCAGGTTGCTTTGGATGTATATTGAATCTTACAGGACGTGACATAATCAATTGTTTTATAATAAAACACCTGTAATAACAGTATGTTTTATGCCGGGGCAATTATAACATTTACAATTATGTGACAAAAATAAGTCACCACACTCAATTAAACCGAAAACATTTCATTCAATAAACATAAGTTAGGAAAATATTTTACGGAAAAATATGTATCATTCTATGTTCACCTGTAACAAAAAAGCAGGACGCTCATCCTGCTTTTCCATCATATTATTTAATCTTCCCATTTAAGGGCGCCTTTCTTTATTATGTAGATAAAACCAACCAGGAAAAACCCTACAAAAAGCAACACTTCCCAAAAACCCGTCCAGCCCAACTCCCTAAAGTTTACTGCGTAGGGGTAAAAGAAAATAACTTCTACATCAAACAATACAAATAGGATAGCAACCAAAAAATACTTAATAGCCATGGGTGTCCTGGCGTCTCCATGTGTGGGTATGCCACTGGCAAAGTTTTCCAGCTTATCCGCGGTTTTTCTTTTGGGGCCTAACAGGTGTGTAGCTACCATCATAGTTGCTACAAAACCGGCCGCAAACAATAACTGCAAGCCTATAGGAAAATAGCCCTCCGCAGAATCTGTTTTTGCTATATCGAGCAGTATGTTTAGCAATTGCATGTTGTTGTATTTATGGCAACAAAAGTAAGGGGGCGCAATTAAAAAGAAAAGAATGCTTTTAAAATTTACCTCTTGCTCCGCTCTCCCCTAACCAAGCTACAGAAAAAATAAGCATGCTGCACATTGCTGCGTAGCGAACAAGGCGTACAAGTGAGTGACACAACAAAAGCATAATAGTAATAATTCAGACCGCCTTCAAACAAAAAAACTCCGCCATAAGGCGGAGCTTTTTGTTGCATTAGGCATATTTATTTTTTACCTGAAGCGGCCTTTTTAGGCTTGGCAGCAGGCTGTGTCCTGGGTCTGTTAGCCTTATCCCTGGCATCAGTCAATTGCTTTAGGAAAGCCGGATATTGAGAGTTTGCCGGATCATATTGAACAGCTTTCTCAAACATAAGTATTGAGCTATCCAGATTGCTTGCATAGTTAGCATAGTATCCGCCCATTAATGCGTAGTAGTATCCAATGGTAGAACCATTTTTAACAGTGTCCTTCATCAAAAAACTTATATAATTATTCATTGGACCAATTGCAGCAGCGCCAGTAGTATCCCTGGCCTGTGCCACCTTAACACGGCCAATATAACCATAAGGTTGGTCAGGATACTTTTCAATATACAGAGTGTAAGCACTATCTGACAAGTCTAATTTTTTTGCTTTTAACGCGGCATCGCCCAAATCAAATATGTCCCTATTTGTAGGAGAAGGGGTCATTTTAAAACCAGTATATACAGCATCAAGTATCTTAATAGAATCTTTGGTCTTTCTATAAACAGATACAATAGAATCCTGGTATTTTATCCTGTTAACTAAGGCGGTATCAAGCTCTTGCGCCTTTTTGAAGTAGCTTGCCGCTGCATCTTCAGAACCCGGGAATTTTTTCAAAACGGATCCACCTAATACATATTGTTCTGGCTCAATCAAGGCGGGATCTGCGACAGTAAAATATTTTTCGATAGCTGCTTTTGCCTTAACAGAGTCGTTCAACCTAAGATAGTTGAAAGCGTATAATGCCTGCACCTTAGGAAAATCTTTACAAGGACCTGCTTCCATTGCCTGGCCGCGTTGCAGGGATTCCTGGTACTTACCGGCACGGAAGAGATAATCTGCCACAAAGAAATCTGTTTCGCAATCCTGGTCTGCATTGGCAACATATTTGTCAAGGTATTCCTTAGCGGCATTTACATCCCTTTCTTTATAATAGTTAAAGTAAGCAATGTAAACCGGGGCAAAAGCAGCATCGGCTGCAATGGCTTTGCCGTACCACTCGTTCATAGATTCCAGGTTGTTCTGGCTCTGGTAAATGCGCCCAATTCTAAAGGCTGCCTGTGCGTTAGCCGGATCTGCAGTAAATGCTTCGCGAAAAGCTTCAACCGCTTCGCCACCTTTATCGCTGCCCTGTTTCAGGTAGCATGTGCCAAGGTTGATGTAAACATCCGGGTTTGGTTTAGTTTTTTCGTCGGCCTTCATTAACTCAACAGCCCGTTTTAGCTTGTCAATACCGTACTGTGCATCGCCTTCTTTGCTGCTTCCATCAGCATTGGCGCGGCCTATTGCGTTGAGCACATCAATATTTTCTTCATTTTTATGCTTGCCTTTTGTAGGCGTGGTAGTTGTAATGGCCTGCTCAAACTTTTGCTTGGCAGCATTCAAATCTCCACCCGTAAGCAATTCAACGTGGCCCATACCAATCCATAACCAGGGATCGTTAACGCCTTCTGTTAACTTAGCCTGGTAAAGGCTTTTGGCACTGTCCAGGTAAACTTTACCTGCTACATCATTAGCAATGTACGCCTGGCCAAGCCAGTAAATAGCAAGCGGATCTTTTGGTTTGTCAGCAACTGCCTTTTTAAGGGCGGCTATTGCACTTGTGTTCTTTTGATAATAAAGAAGCTTTACGCCATCTTCTACGGATTGGGAAGAAGCGGTAACAGCGGCAGATGCAAAGGCCAGAAGTGATAAAGCTGTTTTCTTCATGTTCTGATTTTTAATGCTTGAATTTTTAATCGGTGTTTTCTTCTTTTATGTCGCTTGTACGTACGCCAAAATACATTTTCGCAGGTACAAGATAGGCTCTTCTAAAAATTAATTGCCCTCTTTCCAGGCTCATAAAATTCATAAATCCGGTACCAAGCCCAAGGGCGTTTTCTTTCAGCACATAATACAAAGGCCGTACCAAAGGATATTGAGAATACGTTATAGTAGCCTGTGAAGGTTTTGCGAATATATCTTTTTCACATGATTTACATTCCAACAAAGCCATCCGAATTTTATTTTTATACATTTCCTGTTCCGGATCCTGCTCATTGCCCACCCAGCTCGACCCCACAAAACCTATCGCGTTAGTGTTATTCGCGACAAAATCAACCACTTGCCGGCTGCCCTGGGCTGCCATTACAGTTTTACCAAAACTTTCACCCCTAAGTATAGAATCCTGTAAAAACCTTACGGTACTGGTGGCATTTTTGCCATCCAGCACTATGGTTTTAGAAGAATCTTTGCCGTTAAGATAATTTTTAAGCTGCTGCAGGGTGAACACGCTGTCCTGTCCGTTGGAATTCACTATAACTGTTACCGCGTCGAATGCCAGCACATCAAACCTGGGGTGATAAGATAGTTTGGAAACATAAAAATCTTCTTCCGTCTTTTTTAACCCCCTGGCTATAATAACCATCCTGGTGCTATCCTGTTGCAAATCCCGCAAACAATCAGCTTCAGATTTATATTCTGCCACAATCTTCGTTTGCGGGTTGGAAGACTCGTATACTTTAATCTGCTCGCTTATAACAGGTTTAAAGCTTTCATCCACGCTAATATGTATGGTTCCCTGCTGGGGTGTATCGTAAACCGGTTTCTTTTGCCTATTGCTGCTGCATGCTGCAATCAACAGCCATAAGATTGCCGTAACAGCAAAATGTACTTTCCTGCCTGCCATATTAGTTATCCCGCTTAAAACTTCTATACAATCTGAATCCTCCATACAGCACACAAAGACCCGAAAACAGGTTTTTCATGAGGGGGTCCATTTCCTGGATAGCAACAATATTCCATTTGCCACCAAAAAATACCAAAATTCCCACGCCTAAAATAAGTATGCCCATTGTCAAATCATACAGCATGCGCATATTCGTTAAACTCTTCTGTCGCCGTTGCTGGTTATAATTACTGTCCATTTGCAAAATATTACGTGCGGGCTGAGCAAGTTAGGGAATTTTGCCATTAACGTTTTACAAAAAATTCCTGCCGCAACCGCCATTTAAGATTATTTGTACTTTGGGATGCGGCCTGCCCCATTTTCCATACACAGCCAATGTTATAGTTTAACGTTGGCAATTTTTGTTTGGGCGTGCCCCCCAAGCTATCGCAAGGGGGTCGGGCTATCCGCTACAACTCCGCCACGGGCCGGGCTGCAAAGGCTTCAGCGGGGTTTACGCTTCTATCCCTCACGCGGTGCAACAGCGTAATTCTTCTCCTCAGTTTCTAATACGCACTTCAGTTTAACAAAGTACCCATACCTTTTGTATGCCTGCAAAAGAAGCAGCAGGTTTCACCCTGGGTGAGGGATTGCAGCGGATACCCCGGTGAAGGTTTTGTGTGTTGGGCTCTGTGCCGGAGTATAAGCGGAAAGCCCGACCCGAGGCACGAGGGGCACCCCCAAAAATCAACTGCCAATGCTTTTGTAGCAACTATTTATTGTTATGTCGCAGTGTTTTTGTTTATATACTGTGTATTAAGTTTAGTTATTACTTTGGCAGCATGAAACAGCAGTGGTATAATACAAAATGGGCGCAGCTTATGCTGCACATACTGTGCTGGGCACTGTTGTTTTCGCTGCCGTACCTGCTTAGGCCTTCGTACGAAAACAGTAAACCGCCAAGGGCAAATGAAGACCAGCACACATACCTTTATTTTACGCACATTGTTACCTGGGTATGCCTGTTTTACTTTAACGCCTTTGTGCTTATCCCCAAATTCATTAACAGCAAAAAATACTGGCGCTACGTTTTTGTGTTAATAGCACTTATACCTGTAATTATTGTTATAGATGCCATTTGCTTTAAACTGCTCTTAACCAGTGAAACTTACCGGTTTAGAAACGCGGTGCTGTTTAACTTTTTTCCGTTTATTTTTATCCTTGCCTGCAGCACTGCTTACCAAATGATAAGGGAACGCATTATTGCTGATAAGCTGGCCAACGAAAGGGAAAACGAAAACCTTAAAACAGAGCTTTCATTTTTACGCTCCCAGGTTAGCCCGCATTTTATGTTCAATGTACTCAATAACATGGTAGCGCTATCCAGGAAGTATCCCGAAAAGCTGGAACCATCGCTTATTAAGCTGTCATCGCTAATGCGGTATATGCTGTACGAAACAGATGAACAAAAAGTACTGCTGGAAAAGGAAACCGAATACCTGCAAAGCTATATTGACCTTCAGCAGCAACGGTTTGGCAAAAAAGTAGCCATACATACCTGTATGAACGATATTGACAGGAATTATGAAATAGAGCCCATGTTGCTGATTCCTTTTGTAGAAAATGCCTTTAAACATGGAACCGGGCTAATAGAAAATGCCAGTATACACATAGAGCTTACAGCGAAAGAGGGATTGCTGCATTTTTTTGTAAAGAATAAATACAGTGAATTTGTTGATGAGCCAAAAGACAAAACATCGGGCATTGGCCTTGCCAACGTAAAAAGACGTTTAAATTTATTGTATGGTAAAAACCATAACATTCAAATTACTAAACAGGATGGCTGGTTTACCATTTCACTTAATATAAATCTTCATTAATGCTACGTTGTATTGCCATAGACGATGAAGAACTGGCGCTTGAATTACTGGTGGATAACATAAGCAAGCTACCCTTTTTGCAGCTTGTGGCCGCTTGCGGCAACCCGCTGGAGGCAATTAAAGTAATGCAGGAACAACCTGTTGACCTGGTATTCCTGGATATACAAATGCCCGGGCTTACCGGTTTGCAGTTTATACAGAGCTTAAGCGTTAAGCCTATGTTTATTCTTATTACAGCTTATGAAAAATACGCGTTGGAAGGATATAACCTGGATGTGGTTGATTACCTGGTAAAACCTGTAGCGCTGGAACGTTTTTTTAAAGCAGCCAACAAAGCCCTGGAACTGTACCAGTTAAAAGAAAAAAGCAATTCTGCAACAATGCTGGCATCTGCGCCGCCGGCTTACTTTTTTATTAACGTAGATTACAGCATGCTGAAAGTGGTTTTCGCAGACATTATATGGATTGAAGGGTTGAAAGATTATATCAAGATTCACTTAAACAGCACCACCAAACCTATTGTGGCCCGCATGAGCATGAAAGCTATGGAAGAGCAGTTGCCCGGCAGCATGTTTATACGCATCCAAAAGTCTTATATCGTCTCCAAAGAATACATTACTGCTATCAGAAAAAACAGTGTATTCATCAATACGCTTGAATTGCCTGTTGGCGATGGCTACAGGGATGCTGTAGCCGCGTTGGCTGGTAAAGCGGCTGAATAACATTTGACTGTAATATCTTCCCATTCGTTAAACACACTTATACATAGCTGCTTCTTTATATGAATTTTAATATGTTAAAAATTCATTTCAGCAATTAAAAAGTATCTTGCGCCAGAATTATTTGAAGGCCGTTGGTTTACATAATAAATTGTATCATTGTTCCTCAATAATTTACCTGCTTCGATTGCGAATCGAAAGGGTTTTGGCAAGCAACAAAAAGTACACACAATATATTTCTGTAAATATTGCCGTAACCTTTGCCTGTATTGCCATGCCCCGTCCGCAACGTTGCTTGCTTTTTTCCGTTAAACAAACCAATGATTATGAACTTTAGAAATTTCCAGGTACCCTACCCGATTAATGAACGCTATTCAAAAAAAGTTGCTTACTTCTCTATGGAGTTTGCGGTACACCAGCCCCTAAAAATTTACAGTGGCGGTTTAGGCTTTTTATCAGGCTCTCACATGCGCAGCGCTTACGAATTGCAACAGAATTTAATCGGCATAGGCATCTTATGGAAATACGGTTATTACGACCAGGCCCGTAACCAGGACCAAACCCTGCAGGTAACCTGGATGGAAAAGCACTGCAGCTTTTTGGAAGATACCGGCATAAAGTTTCAGATTCTTATTCACGATCACCCTGTATGGGTTAAAGCATACTACCTTAACCCGGAAACCTTCAAAAGCGCCCCGCTGTTTTTGTTGAGCACAGATTTGCCTGAGAATGATTATGTTTCTCAAACCATTACCCACAGGTTGTACGATGCCAATGTGGCTACCAAAGTTGCCCAGTTTATACTGCTGGGTGTGGGTGGCGCTAAATTGATAGATGAACTGAATTATAACCCAGACCTTTATCACCTTAACGAGGCTCATGGCATATCCGCTGCGTTTTACCTGCTTAACAAGTTCAAAAGTGTAGATACATTACGCAGCCACCTGGTGTTTACTACACATACGCCGGAAGAAGCGGGCAATGAAAAACATGATATCTACCTGTGCCATAAAATGAGCTATTTCTGCGGTCTTAGCATTGATGAGGTTAGAAAGCTAACCGGGTTGCACGATGACCAGTTTAACCACTCACTGGTGGCTTTGCGCTTTGCAAGGCTGGCGAATGGCGTATCTCAGTTGCATGGGCATGTATCACGGGAAATGTGGGGCAAGTATGAAGGAGTATGCCCAATCATTGCCATAACCAATGCGCAAAACTGGCGTTACTGGGCCGATAAGCAACTGTACAAATCAATAGAAGAAGGCAATGACTGGGCTTTTGACGACCGCAAAAAATATTTGAAGAAAAGGGCTTTCGAAATTGTTGCCGATCAAACCGGTAAAGTTTTTGACCCTAATGTGCTTACCATAGTTTGGGCACGCCGCTTTGCGGGTTACAAACGGGCAGATTTTCTTACCCAAACCCTGCAACGCTTTAACAAGCTTACCAGCAATGCCAAATACCCGGTACAAATTATTTGGGCCGGCAAGCCTTACCCGGTGGATTACCCGGCAATTTCTCAATTTAACCACCTGGTACACATCAGCAAGAATTATAAAAATGTAGCGGTACTTATAGGCTACGAACTGGCGTTGAGCAAGCGCCTTAAACAATCTGCCGACATCTGGCTTAATAACCCCCGAGTTCCCCGTGAAGCCAGCGGCACCAGCGGCATGACTGCGGCCATGAACGGTGCGGTCAACTTTTCTACCGATGATGGCTGGATACCAGAGTTCATTAACCACGGTTACAATGGCTTTGTTGTTCCCAAAGCTGATTATGCCCGCATGAACACACAGGAACAGGATGAATACGATTTAAACAAGCTTTACGAAATACTGGAAGATCAAATTTTGCCTTTGTACTACGACAACTACGATACCTGGCGCCAGGTTACCAAAAACGGCATGAGAGATGTACGCTTTCAGTTTGAAAGCAACCGCATGGCCCACGAGTATTATGAACTGCTGTATAAATAATAAACTGATATTAATTTCTGTAAACCAGGCGGCTATATAGCCGCCTGGTTTTTTATAAATAATTTATGGGGACGGGCTTTTTGACCCCCTGTGGCATCTTCGTTGTGTCACTCACTTGTACGTTCTGTTTTTCATGGCATCTTTTACGCGGGTATTAGTTTTAACCGCCTCCGGCGGTTATCATTGAAAACCCTGGCAAACCACATCCACACTGTTTTTTCATTTCCCTTATTTTTACATACCCCAATTATTACACAAACAACAAATACACTTTATGGCATACTGGCTGGTAAAATCAGAACCTTTTAAATACAGTTGGCAGCAGTTTGAAAAAGACAAACAAACTTTTTGGGATGGCGTTCGCAATTACGCTGCCCGTAACAACCTGAAAGCAATGAAAAAAGGGGATGAAGTTTTGTTTTATCACAGCAACGAAGGCCTGGAAATTGTGGGCATAGCCAAAGTAGCCAAAGAACATTACCAGGACCCCACCACAGAAGAAGATGCCTGGGTAGTGGTTGACCTGAAGCCATACAAAAAAATAAAAAAGCCGGTAAGCCTGGAACAGGTAAAAGCCGATAAACGCCTGGCCAACATGGCGCTGGTACGGTTGGGAAGGTTATCTGTACAACCAGTAACAGACGAAGAATATCAAATAATTATGGAACTGGGCGGCATGAAGTAATACACAGGCAAGTCTTGCTCTAAAAAAGAAAGCCCTCCTTAAGACTAAGGACGGCCTCTAACGATTGCTTGCCATATGAAAAGAGTTAAACTACATTTCTGGCGCAAGCTGCCACGTCAAAAAACTAACGCACTGTAGTTTTCATTAATTATTTCTTAGTTGTGTCAGCAACTGTGCTGTCTTTTACAGCAGTTGTATCAACTGTAACAGGAGCTGGAGTTGTGTCAACGGGTGTAACTGTAGAATCAGTAGCAGTTTCTGTAGATTCGCCACCACCGCAAGATGCAAAAGCTGCAACAGCTAAAACGAGCAATAATTTTTTCATTGTTTAGATTTTTTGTAAGTGAATTTTGTAGTTAATACCGCATTTAAAGAAAGGTAACCTGGGTAACCGAAATTTTTTTTAAAAAGTTTTTTGCCTCTAATTTGGGTTACTTTTATCCCCCAACTGTATTAAAAAGTAGTTTCCAGGTGAAAGCAGACAGCAACGAACAATTACTACTGAAAGGATTGGCCAATAACGACGGAAAAGCCATAGATACTATTTACAAAGAAAACTTTTCTGTTATACAGGCTTTAATCCTGAATAATAATGGTACCTATGACGATGCAAGGGATATATTCCAGGAAGCTATGATAACGCTCTATGAAAAGGCTAAAAGCGAATCGTTTGTGCTTACCTGCCAGATTAAAACCTACCTGTATTCAGTTTGCAGAAGGTTATGGCTGAAACGCCTGCAACAAATGGGGCGGTTTACCATACATGGTGAGGATATTGAGGAAACAGTGGCTGTAGAGGAAGATATGGAAATACACGAGAAACGAAATGCCGAATTCGCTATTATGGACAGGGCACTTAACAGCCTGGGGGAACCCTGTAAAAGTCTTTTGGAAGCCTATTACATCCGCAAAAAAGGAATGGGGGATATTGCCACGGATTTTGGCTATACCAACGCGGATAACGCCAAAAACCAGAAGTACAAGTGCCTTATGCGTTTGAAAAAGTTATTTTTTGCTCAATATAATATTGGAGAGTAGTGATGGAAGATATTTTACTTTTAGATGCCGTAGAACGTTACCTGAGCGGCGCAATGCTTCCTGAAGAGAAAGCATACTTCGAACAGCTTCGCAAAAACACACCGGAAATAGACCAGATGGTGGTAGAACACAAATTGTTCCTGCAACAGATGGGCACCTATTCTGAACACCGTAACCTGAAACACGCCCTGCACGAAAGCCATGCAAGGCTGCTGGAAAGAGGTGATATAAATGAAGGTGGCGAGGTTAGCGCAAAAGGTAAAGTAATACAGTTGTTCCACCGTTATAAAAAGGTTACCGCTATTGCAGCTTCCATAGCAGGTTTTACTGCCCTTACCATTAGTGTTTTGGTTGCAGCACTCTCTCCTACTGTAAATAAAACGCAGATACAGCAGTTAAATGGCGCCATCAACCAGTTACGTAAAGTGCAACAGGCGCAAGGTTCCAAAATAAATGAATTAAATTCAGGTGCAGTCCTGCCAAAAGATGTAACAGTTATCAGCAGTGGTACAGCATTTCTTATAGATGGCAAAGGCTACCTGGTTACCAATGCACACGTATTAAAAGGATCTGGGGCTATTGTGGTTAACAATAAAGGCCAGGAATTTTTCGCCAAGATCATTAATATAGATCAAACGAGGGATCTCGCTATCCTTAAAATAGACGATAATACCTATAAATCTTTCAACAGTTTACCTTACGCTATTAAAAAGAGTGATGTTGATTTGGGCGAAGAGCTTTACACGTTAGGTTATCCACGTGATGAGATAGTTTATAACATGGGTTATCTGAGTGCAGAGAGCGGTTTTAATGGCGACACATCCAGCTACCAGCTTTCTCTTACAGCTAACCCCGGCAACTCCGGTGGCCCTATCTTTAACAAAAACGGGGAAATTGTAGGTGTGCTCAGCACACGCCAAACCAGTGCAGAAGGCGTTGTTTTTGCGGTAAAGGCCAAAGGCATTTACAAAATGATTGAAGAACTGAAAAAGTCTGACAGTTCGCTGGCCAAAATAAAAATGCCTTCCGGCGGGGCTTCACTTAAAGGTGTTGAGCGTTCTAAACAAATTAAAGAAGTAGCTGATTGTGTGTTTTTAGTAAAAGCCTACAACCAGCAATAGTAATCAGTTATACAAATAAAATAAATGGCCTGCGTTGAAAAATGCAGGCCATTTATTTTTAGGCTAAACAAATTCCCTCCCCTAAAGCGACCCCTGTATAACATTGAACAGTAAACTGCTATTCCTGCTTTCCGCGTCTGCCTGCCTTACCTTCTCATACCCGGCATTTTACCCATGCCCGGCATACCCATCGGCATCTTATTCATCATCTTCATCATCTGGCGCATTTGCTCAAACTGCTTCATGAAAGCATTAACGTCGGAAATGTCTTTGCCGCTGCCTTTGGCTATGCGCAGTTTTCGTTTCTGGTCAATTAAGTCTGGATTGGCCCTTTCCTGGGGCGTCATGGAATGTATAATGGCTTCAACCCCTTTAAAGGCATCGTCGCTAATGTCAACATCCTTTATAGCTTTGCCCACACCCGGTATCATGCCCATCAGGTCTTTCAGGTTGCCCATTCTTTTTATTTGCTGCAACTGGTCTAAAAAGTCCTGGAAGTCAAACTGGTTGCGGCGGATTTTTTTCTCCAGCTTTTTAGCCTGCTCTTCATCAAACTGCTCCTGGGCTTTCTCCACCAAAGATGCTATATCGCCCATGCCCAGGATACGCTGCGCCATACGATCCGGATAAAACACATCCAGCGTTTCCATTTTTTCGCCACTGCTGGCAAACTTAATGGGCTTATCCACAGTGTATTTAATGGATAGAGCGGCGCCGCCCCTTGTATCGCCATCCAGCTTGGTAAGCACAACGCCGGTAAAATCAAGACGGTCGTTAAATGCCTTGGCCGTATTAACCGCATCCTGGCCTGTCATGGAATCCACCACGAACAATATCTCAGTTGGGTTAACCGCTGCTTTAATATTGGCTACCTCCGTCATCATCACTTCGTCAATGGCAAGGCGGCCGGCCGTATCTATAATTACAACATTCTTGTTTTTGCTTTTAGCCTCCTTTATTGCAGCCTGTGCAATAGAAACGGCATCTTTATTTTCCCGGTCGCTGTAAATATCCACGCCAATCTGCCCGGCCAAAACGGTTAACTGGTCAATAGCCGCCGGACGGTAGATATCGGCTGCCACCAACAGGGGTGATTTTCCTTTCTTAGTTTTAAGGAAATTAGCCAGCTTACCACTAAAAGTGGTTTTACCACTACCCTGCAAACCAGCAATAAGAATTACAGCCGGGTTGCCTGTTATATTAAAATCGGCTTCCTCGCCACCCATCAGTTCGGCCAATTCATCCTGTACAATTTTTACCATCAACTGTCCGGGGCTAATGGCATTAATCACTTTTTCGCCCAATGCCTTGTCCTTCACCTTGTCAGTAAACTCTTTGGCAATTTTATAGTTTACGTCGGCATCAATTAGTGCACGACGGATATCTTTAAGGGTGTTGGCGATATTGAGATCGGTAATCCGGGCCTCGCCTTTTAAGTTTTTAAACGCCGATTCCAGGCGCTCAGTAAGATTATTAAACATGTACTGTGTTGTTAATGATGTATAATTTCCTGCCTGGCCATTCACCTGATTATTACCCACTACAACCTGGCTGTAAAGAATGAGCAGGTGTCACCTTAGGGTGAGGGATTGAAGCGGATACCCCGGTGAAGCCTCTGTGCTTTGGCCTTGTGCCGGAGTATGAGCGGAAAGCCCGACCCCTTGCGATAGCTTGGGGGCACCCCCTAAATTCTTCCAGCTTAAAAAACCTTAATTCACGCCCATTTTTGAACCTCTTTAACCTAACCGACAAACAGGGCTGCAAATATAAGGAGTTAAGGCATGTGCCAGAGAACACACTATAAGTAACTGATTTGGAATTTGCCGACGCAAATTTGATATTTGACCCTTATGAACTACCTGCAGCTTGCTGGCTACTTTTTTGAATATTATACCGCCCTGCAGCGGCAGAAGAAATTTATAGCGCAGCACCTGGAACCATTCATCAACAGCTATGAAACAGAGCTGGGTTACCGGCTAAACAAGGCAGACAGAAAAAAAGTACTGATTTATTACCCTTGCTTTACGGTGCTTGGCGGCGCTGACAACTTTGCTTTGCTTAAAAACCGCAGTATTACACCACAGGAAAACTGGCGGCTTACGGTGGTGAGCGCTATGTCGAGCCTGTGCGACGACCTGATTGACGAAGAAAACTGGAACGCTGACCAGCTTTTGCAATTGCTGGATTTAAAGCTTGACAACCTGCCCATTTCGCCCAAAACCAATATGATACTACGGCTGAATGAAGAACTGCACCGGCAAAACCCACCATCCGCGGCATATGAACAACAATTAAGAACAGCCATAGAATGGCAGGCTGCTTCTTTACAGCAACTGAGCCCGGGAATATCTACAGGAAGAATTATTGAAATTTCCCGCGAGAAAAACGGCAACACCTCTTTAATGTTCGCCAGCCTGATGGATGAAGATTGGACAGAGGCCGAAAAAGCGGTTATCCATTACTCCGGCTACCTGGGGCAATTGGTAAACGACTCGTACGATGTGTACAAAGATGTTCCGGCAGGGGTGCAAACCTATATACAACGTACGAAGAGTATTGATGAGGCAGAAACATTTTTTTTGGCTGAATGGAGAAAGCTGGTTGCCCTTATTATGCAAACAAATGCCAGCACAAAAAATAAAGACCGGTTAATTAACCGCTTTGCCTGCTTTCATGGGTATGCGCTGGTTGCGTTTAACCAGTTTAGGCTTATTGAGCAAAAAAGAGGCAAACCGGTACCATGGAAAGAAGCCACCAGGAAAGAACTTGTTATTGACATGGAGCGCTGGCCCACCCGCCTGCAACTGTTGAAATGCATTAAAAAGCTAAGCAAATACCGTTGACAGGCATCACTAAAATTGTAGTAGCCGCAACAGCATAATTTTCAATCAAATAACTTACTTTCATTTATCCTTTTTTGCTTAAAGCCACGATTGCCAAGTATGAATATTTTAATGTTGTATCCGGAAATACGGTCGTTTAAAAAAGAGCGGCAAGAACAGCAACACTATTTTCATCAAAATATCCTTCCTGAAATTGAGCAGCTTGAAAAAAGCTGGGGCACCAGTCTTGACCATTACCTGAAACACAAAGTTTTTAACTACTACGCCCTTTATGTTCCTGTTGTTATCGGCAACAGTTTTGCCCGGCTGCATGGGCGGCAGCTATCTGCCCACGAAAAAAGATTGCTTACCCTGCTGGGTGTGATAACGCCTTTCTTTGACGATTTTTTTGACGTGGAGCAGCTAAGTGAAGAAAGGATAAAGCAACTGATGAGTGACCCTTTTAATGCCGTTCCAGATACTTTGATGCAGCATGCATTTTTGCATTTTGGCCGCGAAATAATAAGTACCGTGCCGGATGTAGCTTTTTTCCAGGAAATCTCCACCCAGGTGTTTGCTGCACAGGCGGGCTCGCAACTGCAGGAAAGCCCCGGTATTAGCCTGCACACCAACCAGGTGCTGGCCAGGCAAAAAGGTGGCTCATCCCTCCTGTTTTATTACTCCGCTATTAAAGCGCCGATTAACAGGCAAATACAGGAACTGGTTTACAACACGGGCGCCCTGCTGCAGTTGAGCAACGATATATTTGACGCCCACAAAGACAAGGAAAAGAACATTTACACGCTGGTACACAATTACAGCGACCTGCGGGATTTAAAGACCTACTACAAACAACAGTACGATGCATTGCTGCAACAAGCCCAACATTGCTCGTTATGCTTACCCCGGCAACAGGTAAAACGATACATGCGGCGGCCGCAGATGTTGTTTGCCATGACGTTTGTTGCCCTAAACAAGCTTATTTACCAACAAAATAAAGAACAGCTACAAAACGATTGGCGGCTTGCACAACGTAATGAATTGGTATGCGATGCAGACAGGTGGCGGGTGCAGGTAAAATGGCTTAAACAACTGATGTATATTTAAGCCAACATGAATGAAACTGCCATGCGCCTTTTCTCCGCCTTACTAATTTTTGTTTGCTGCCAGGGCAGTTTTGCGCAAACGCTGCAGCCGGATTCAACCATTATCACCAGGCT
This sequence comes from Foetidibacter luteolus, assembly GCF_009650435.1. GTDB lineage: Bacteria > Bacteroidota > Bacteroidia > Chitinophagales > Chitinophagaceae > Foetidibacter > Foetidibacter luteolus. The sequence continues at coordinate 71,804 of NZ_VVIP01000094.1, read as the reverse complement.
GCTGCGGGATATTAAAGAAGAACAGGTAACAGCAGGTGGCGGTGAGTTTTACGCCGGCAGTTTCCCTACCCGCAGGCATTTTGCAGGCTTTCCGCCCAATAACCGGCCCGACAACAGCATTTTCTTTACCGGCTTAATCAGTTTTACGCTGCAATCAGTAACCAACAGTTTTTCAGCCCCGCAGTTACAACTTGCCCTACAGGTTTTGCAAAATGCTGAACAAGCTTACACATACTTTCAGAATAAAGATGGCAAGCCTCTGTATTTCTTCTGGCCGCGTGGTAAACCTATCATGCCACATACGCTGCTGGCGCAGCATTTGACCAGCCATATTTCCACCGCCGAAGATGCTGACGACACGGTACTGATACTTATGGGCCTGCTCAACCAAAACGACAGTATTAACCGGCTTGCGAAAAACCTTATTGACAGCTTTGCCAATACCAGGTTTAGAAATAACAAAAGCACGTTTAAAAAATACAGCGGGGTACCTGCTTATAATACTTACCTGGGCAAAAAAATGCACAGCGATTTTGACCTCTGCGTTCATACCAATGTGCTGTATTTTGCGCTTGCCAACAACATACCGCTCAACAGGTACGATTCCGCCACAATACACCTGGCATCCTCCATGCTCAGTAACCAGGAACACCTGCGGCAGGGTGCTTACATTGCCCCGTACTATGTAAGAAGACCGGTTATTCTGTATCACCTTGCCAGGTTGATGGGCAGGTTTGATATACCGGCGCTCAACAATTACAAGCCCCAGTTGGTAGCCCAACTGTACAATGAATTAGCGTTATGCAAAATACCTATGGATAAGGTAATTCTGCACACTTCGTTGCTAAGGCTTGGACAAAAACCGGCGCCGCTCGTAATAAACTCCATAGAAACATTTACGCGGCAGGATGACCGTTTTATTTTTTACCAGGCAAGGGCAGGTTCGCAAATGGCCAATCCGTTCAAACAAGTATTTCTTAATTGTAACCGGCTTAATTATTACTTCTATTGCACGGCTTACAATAAAGCATTGTTGCTGGAATATGTGGTGGAGAGGAACAGAACAAGATGAGTACTAATAAGAGAATTATTATGGGCCCGGCCGCAGGAACTACTATGAGGCTTTACTTGCGTCGCACTCTTGTGCTGAGGGTTCTTTACGCGGCTTTTTCCACAGTTTAGCTTTGCTGCCGCCTTCGGCGGCAGACAGAGGCAGAAGCAGGTTAATTCATCAGCATTTCTCTTGCATTTTCCAACGCTGCTGCCGTAGGCCTTTCCCCGCTCAGCATTCTTGCAATGGCGGTAATGCGTTCATCTTCATTCAGCAGGCGTATATTGGTCTTAACGGCATCACCTTTTATCTCCTTGTACACAAAAAAGTGGGCATCCGCTTTGCCGGCAATCTGCGGCTGGTGGGTGATGCTTATCACTTGCCGGTTTACCGCAAGGCTCTTCATAATTATGCCCACCTGTTTGGCAGCTTCACCGGAAATACCGGTATCAATTTCATCAAATATCAGTGTAGGCAAATCAATAGATTGTGCCACCAGCGACTTTATGCAAAGCATTAACCGGCTAAGCTCACCACCGCTGGCCACTTTTCGTATAGGTTCAAAACGGTTGCTCTTGTTGGCGTCGAACAAAAACTCAATCTCATCCTTACCGTCACCTGCCAGCGGCTTATCCTTTAGCTGAATTTTTAACCTTGCATTGGGCATGCCTACCTGTTTAAGCAAATCGTTCACCTGCTCTTCCAACGGCGGGCACTGTGCTTTTCTTGACAATGATATATTTTCTGCTAATCCGTCAGCCTGCTTCAGCAGGCCGGCAACCTCTTTTTCTTTACCGGCAATGGCATCATCAATATTCAGCACGGCCTGCAGCTTTTGCTCAAGGTCAGCCTGTATGGCCAACAATTCTGCCGTGGTTTGTACTCCATGCTTTTTTAGCAGTTTATACCCGGTTGCCAGTTTTTCATTAATCTGCTCAATGCGTTGCTCATCGTAGTTAACAGACTCGTTAATACGGTCAACCTCATCGGCAATGTCCTGCAGTTCTATATAACTGCTTTGCAGGCGCTGCACCAACAAGGGTATATCCTGGTGATAGCCTGCATAGCTGTTCAACTGGTTGGCCAGTTGTTTTACGGTTTGTGCCAGGGGCTGCTCGCTTTCCTTTAATTCAAAATACACTTTCGAGAAAGCGGTTTTAATACCCTCCGCGTTGCTCAGCATTTTTAGCTCGGCATCCAGGTCTTCCAGTTCATTTTCTTTAAGGCCAGCATCATTCAGTTCGTCGTATAAAAACTGGAAATAATCAAGTTCTTTGGTAAAGTTGCTTTTTTGTTGCTGCAAATGCCCAAGCTCCTTCTTTGCAGATTGCCAGTTGCTGAAAACAGCAGCATACGCTTTTAAAGCATCGTGGTTGGCAGCCAGCGCATCCAATACTTCCCGTTGAAAATCGCTGTCGCCAAGTTCAAGTGTATCAAACTGCTGGTGCAGGTCAACCAGCAACGAAGCCAGTGCCTTTAACTGCTGCAAGGTTGCAGGGGTATCATTAATAAAGGCCCGGGATTTACCGCTGGCGTTTATTTCCCTGCGTATCACCAGCTCATCACCGGCATCCAACTCATTGGCCAAAAGAAAATCCTTTACAGCGTGCTTGCCCTGTACAGCAAAAAAGCCTTCGATAAAACACTTTTTTTCCTGGTTCATCAGTACAGCGGTGTCGGCCCTTTCGCCCAGTATAAGGCCAAGCGCCCCCATCAGTATGCTTTTCCCCGCTCCCGTTTCGCCGGTAATAATGTTGAGGTTGGCTGAAAAGTGTATCTCTATCTCGTCTATAATAGCATAGTTCTGTATATGGAGTTGCTGAAGCATGCGCAAATTTTGCAATTTTAATTGAAATAATTATTCGCGTAATATTAACTCAGTGAAAAACATTCTCCACAGCTTTACCAACGAATGGCTGGATATTTCATGGATTATGCCTTTTGCTTTACAAACTTCAACAGCTAATCAAGTCTCACTTACATTTGCGGCATGAAAAGTTTTGGTGAATTACGGATTGTTTTTATGGGCACGCCAGAATTTGCGGTGGCATCGCTGGATGCGCTGGTTAAGGCCGGCGCCAACGTTGTTGGCGTTATCACAGCGCCGGATAAACCTTCAGGCCGCGGCATGAAGATGAACGAAAGCGCGGTAAAAAAGTACGCAGTTGAGCATGACCTGTATATACTACAGCCTGAAAAACTGAAAAACCTGGAATTCATCGCCGCTTTACAAGCATTGCAGGCTGATGTACAGGTGGTGGTAGCCTTTCGCATGTTACCGGTTGTTGTTTGGAACATGCCCCCGTTGGGAACCATCAATGTTCACGGTTCTCTTTTGCCCAAGTACAGGGGTGCCGCCCCCATCAACTGGGCCATTATAAACGGTGAAAAGGAAACCGGTGTAACCACCTTCAGGCTGCAACACGAAATTGATACCGGTAATGTGCTGCTGCAGGAAGTTATACCCATTGGGGAAAATGAAACAGCCGGGGAACTGCACGACAAAATGAAAGAAACCGGCGCCGCTTTGCTGGTGAAAACATTACAGTTACTGGCAGAAGGCAAGCTGGAAGAAATGAAACAGGAAGCACTGTCCGGCACAGATGTTTCAGCACTTCCTCATGCGCCTAAGCTCTTTACAGATACCTGCAAAATAGACTGGGGCAAAACAGCATTCGAGATACATAACCTGGTAAGGGGCCTCTCCCCCTACCCTGCCGCTTTTACCTTTCTTGACGAAAAAATGCTGAAAGTATTTGCCTGCACAAAAGAAGCCGGCCAACATAATTTACAGCCGGGTGCTTGGGAAACAGACAAAAAAACTTTTCTAAAATTTGCCTGTTCCGATGGGTTCATACACGTTACAGACCTTCAACTGGAAGGCAAGAAAAGGATGCTGGTTACAGATTTTTTAAGGGGCTACCGGTTTGCGGAAAATCAACAATAGTTATTACCTGTGTATTGAGGCTGATTACCAATTGTAAGCCTGGTAGCCACAACCTATCATGTGGGCGGCACGGTAGCATTCCTGTAGCTGAATGGCTGCCGGATTGAAGCGGAAAGCCCGCAGCCACGAGGTACGAGTGGCGAGGACTTGCAGCGAAAAGCCGGGACAGGTGCCGCGTTGAAAAACAAAAGCCCAAAGCCCCAAAATAACCACTAAGAAAATTCTTACCTGCAATGCTGTCGGCATATTGACAGCGGTTTTATTATATTCGGCCCTTCTGCAAACGCTCACAAACAAAGAACCATGGAAAACAGAACGCTTGGCAACTCAGATTTACAGCTATCAGTAATTACGTTTGGCGCATGGGCCGCAGGCGGCTGGATGTGGGGCGGCAACGACCGCAAAGAAGCTATTGAAGCCATACAGGCATCTTACGAACTGGGCGTAACATCCATTGACACTGCACCGGTATATGGCCAGGGCGAAAGTGAAGAAATTGTTGGCGAGGCCATTAAAAATATACCGCGGGAGAAGCTGCAGATTATTACCAAGTACGGCATGCGATGGGATGATAACAAAGGAGATTTCGGTTTTAAAACAAAGAACAACCAGGGCCAGGATATTGACATTTACAAATATGCCGGCAAGGAAAGCATTATATACGAATGTGAGCAAAGCCTGAAGAGGCTGGGCACCGATTATATAGACCTGTACCAAATACACTGGCCAGACGTGACAACCCCCATACATGAAACGATGGAAGCTGTTGCCCGGCTTATACAACAAGGTAAAGTGCGTTATGCAGGGGTGTGCAACTACAATGCCGCACAGATGGAGGAAGCGGAGAAAACAATTAGCCTTGTATCTAACCAGGTGCCTTACAGCATGGTTAAACGGGACATAGAAACCGAACTTGTACCCTGGTGCATACAGCACAACAAAGCCATACTGGCTTACAGTCCGCTGGAACGTGGCCTGCTGACCGGCAAGATGAAACCGGGCTATAAGTTTAGTGAAGGCGACCACCGTGCAGCACTTTATTTTTTTAAAGACGAAAACCTTGCCCGTACGGATGCCTTTTTGCAAAAGATAAAGCCGCTGGCCGATGAAAAAAACGTATCGCTTTCGCAACTGGTGCTGCGCTGGACCATTGAACAACCCGGCATTACCATTGCGCTGGTGGGCGCCCGTAATGCACAACAGGCCATACTGAACGCCAAAGCCATAGAAGCCAAACTTACGGCAGACGAGATAAGCTTGATTACCACAGAACTAAACGCCTTGCAGTTGATAAAATAGTCCCCATGCTGCTGGGATTGACAGCTTTGCCTTAGATGGTTTATATTGTGTGCTTCAATTAGCACTTATGAAAAATTTTTCGGCAGCGGTTGTTAGCATGCTTACCATTTTACTCTTTGGCAATAATCTGCCTGCGCAAAAGATTCATGAAGATATACTCAACAAAATATGGAAGGCAAGCTGGATTGCTGTACCCGGCGAACCTGCCCGGGAATATGGCGTTTACCACTTCAGGAAAAGCTTAGAGCTAAGCACGGCGCCTGCTTCCTTTGTTGTACATGTGTCTGCGGATAACCGCTACAAGCTGTATGTAAACGGGTACATGGTTTCGCTGGGGCCTGCCCGCAGCGACCTTTACCACTGGAACTTTGAAACGGTTGATATAGCGCAATACCTAAGGCCCGGCAAAAACAGCATTGCAGCTATTGTATGGAATGACGGGGAAGATAAACCAGAGGCGCAGATCTCATCCCGCACGGCTTTTATTTTGCAGGGCAATACGGATGCTGAATCCGCTGTTAATACGGATAAAAGCTGGAAGTGCATACGCGATAAAAGCCACCGGCCGCTGGCGGTTAAACTAATCTACTCTTATTACGTTGCCGGCCCGGGAGAACTGGTGGACATGAACGATTACCAACCCGGCTGGATGAATGCCGGCTTTAACGACAGCAACTGGAGCGGCGCCGCCGAGCTTTTTCATGGCCTGCCCAAAGGCGTATTTGACTGGACGACAGGCTGGATGCTGGTACCGCGTACCATTCCACAAATGGAGTTTACCACGCAGCGCCTGGCCAAAGTACGCAAGGCAGAGGGCATTAGTTTACCGGAAAGTTTCCCGGCTAAAAAAACAGCTATTACGGTGCCCCCCAACTCAACCATTACCCTGTTGCTGGACCAGGCAAAACTTACCAACGCCTACCCCACGATTATCTTCAGCAAAGGAGACAGTGCTGCGCTATCCCTGCGCTATGCCGAAGCGCTATATGTAGATGAAGGCAGCAGCGACTGGAGAAGAGAATCCCAAAAAGGCAACCGGGATGAAGTAGAAGGCAAGCGCTTTGTGGGCAAACAGGACAGCATTATCTCTAACGGAAACATTAAACAGGAGTTTACGGCCCTGTGGTACCGCACTTACCGTTACCTGCAACTGAAAGTTGAAACCAAAAGCGAGCCGCTTGTTATTGATGACGTTTACGGCACTTTTAGCGGTTACCCTTTTGAAATGAAGGCCACCTTTAACGCCGGGGATAATGTACTGGACAGGATAATGCAAACCGGCTGGCATACTGCCCGGCTATGTGCTATGGAAACCTATATGGATTGCCCGTACTACGAGCAACTGCAATATGTAGGCGATACCCGCATACAGGCATTGGTTAGCCTGTACAACAGCGGCGATGACAGGATGATGCGCAATGCTATAACACTGCTGGATAACTCCCGCATGGCAGAAGGCATAACACTTAGCCGCTACCCCACCGCGAATGCGCAGGAGATACCTACCTTTTCGCTTTGGTGGATTGGTATGCTGCATGATTGCTGGATGTACCGAAACGATAAAGCTTTTGTGCAGCAGCACCTGCAGGGCATGCGTACGGTGCTTAATTTTTTCAGCAAATACCAGCAGGCCGATGGCGCTTTAAAAAACCCGCCTTACTGGAACTTTACTGACTGGTGCAGCACCAAAGGCTGGAGTGGCGGCACAGCACCCATCGGTAAGAACGGCACGTCTTCCGTGCTTGACCTGCAATTGCTGTGGGCTTATCAACTGGCAGCACAACTGGAAAGTGAAACAGGCATGAAAGAATATGCCGCCATTTATAATGCAGCAGCCGGTAAACTAAAGCAATCCATAAAAGCAAATTATTGGGATGCCGGCAAACAGCTATTGGCAGATACGCAGGAGAAAGATGTTTACTCCCAGCATGCCAATACGCTGGCCATACTAACCGGCCTGATTACCGGGGACGACGCCAGGAAACTGGCGGACAAAATAATGACAGACAAACTACTCACGGAAGCTACCATCTATTTCAAATATTATGTGCACCTGGCATTAACCAAAGCCGGTTATGGCAACAACTACCTGCAATGGCTGGATATATGGCGTCAAAATTTTGACATGGGCATGAGCACCTGGGCCGAAATGTCAGACATTAACCGCTCCCGCTCAGATTGCCATGCCTGGGGTTCCAGCCCCAATATTGAGTTCTTCCGCATTGTGCTGGGTATAGACAGCGATGCGCCGGGCTTTGGCAAAGTGAAGATTGAGCCGCACCTGGGCCAGCTAAAAAATGCGGAAGGAGAAATGCCCCACCCCAACGGGAAAATAAAGGTAAAATACCAGTATGGCAATGATGGCAAACTAAAGGCTTCTGTTTTATTGCCAACCGCGGTTAGTGGTAATTTTGTGTGGAAGGGTAAAACATATCCTTTGAAAACAGGCGTGGAAACCAACCTGAGTTTATAGCATAAATGCCTTCGGCATTTTTACTATTTTGCACTTAGCTGCATTACTGCTATGAGGCTTCGGTTGTGTCACTCACTTGTACGCTTTGTTCTCTATGCGGCAATGTGCAACAGGTTTTTACTGTTTAATGTTCTTTTGTTCAAAGTTTAATGTTGTTGTTGATTTCGTTCTTTATTCCCTGCTCCTTGTTCGATATTTTCCGCCCCCTTGGTGCGTGTCTCCACGCACCAACATACACGGGTCTGAAAAGCCGCCCAATGAACAGAACGATGAAGTGATTGCGACGCAACTGGGTCGCTATGAAATTATATCGCTGGTATCTTAAAAATCTGCGATATGAAATACCAGGTGTACGATGTACATTAAAAATCTCCATTCATCAAAATTTAACAACGGTATAAAAATTGCTTCCACTATTTTCAACGATTGTAAACCAAAAATGAAAAATCTATGAAAAAGTTATTCGCAATAATGGCAATCGCTTCAATAGCCATTACTTCTTTTCAGGCATGCGCCCAGGACGATAAATCAAAACGGCCAAGCCCGCCCGCCAAAGCCACAGGCACTACAGCAGGGGGCGCTTCGGTTAGTATTGATTACAGCCAGCCATCTGTAAAAGGCCGCACTATCGGTAAAGACCTGGAACCTAAAAAAGGGGAAATATGGCGTGCAGGCGCTAACGAGGCTACGGTTTTTGAAACAAGCAAAGACGTAAAAATACAGGGCCAGCCATTGCCTGCCGGCAAATACGCTTTGTTTACATTGATTAACCCCGATGATACCTGGACAATCATCTTCAACAAAACATGGAAAACATGGGGCGCCTATGACTATGAAAAAAACAAAGGCGCAGATGCGTTGAAAGTTACCGTTACGCCCAAGAAAGCAGCTTCTTTTGCCGAAAAACTGAATTATACAATTAACAGTGGTTTGGTTTCACTTCACTGGGGCGATTACCAGGTTGAGTTTACCGTAGAATAAATAACTCACTAATCTTTTACTGAGCCCGGTACGTCACCGGGCTTTTTTATGCCCGCTCATCATCGGCCTGCTGCATTAATCAAAATGCCGGAACAATTAGTATAAAGCTTTGTAGCTTGGTAAAAACTAATGATGTATGAGAAAGCTATATTTTCTTCTTGCCATACTATGTACCCAGCATTCTTTTGGCCAGTTAACACAAGCGCCGGACGGCGGTAACAAAAAGGCCTGGATAGGTGAAAGAATAGGCATTACTGATGTTAGTATTCAGTACGACAGGCCCGCGGTAAAAGGCCGCGAAGGCAAAGTGTGGGGAGCCCTGGTGCCTTACGGATTTAGCGACCTGGGATTTGGCACCAGCAAAAGAGCACCCTGGCGTGCAGGCGCTAACGAAAATACCGTCATCAGTTTTTCTGAAGATGTAAAAGTGGAAGGAAAGGACCTGCCTGCCGGCAAATATGGTTTTCATATTGCTTTTTACCCGGACCAGTGTACTTTAATTTTTTCCAGAAACTACACAAGCTGGGGCAGTTTCTTTTACGACTCCACTGAAGATGTGTTGCGTGTACCTGTAAAACAACTGGCCCAGGATAAATCAACCGAATGGTTGAAATATGAATTTGAAGATGAAAAGCCCAACAGTGCCACCATTGCCCTTTACTGGGAAAAGTGGAAAATTCCTTTTACTGTTTCGGTAGATTATGTAAGCCAGCAACTGGCTTCTTACCGCCGCGAGTTACGTACTGATAAAGGTTTTAATTCCGACGCCTGGGTACAGGCCGCGCAGTTTTGCCTGCAAAACAATACCAACCTGCAGGAAGCGCTGCAATGGAGTGACTACGCCATTAATGGCGTATTTGTTGGCGAAACCAATTTTGCCACGCTTACAACAAAGGCACAGGTGCTGGAAAGATTAGGCAAAACAACAGAAGCAGACGCATTGATGAAACAGGCATTACCCATGGGTAATGAAGTGCAGATACATAACTATGCCAGGCAGCTTTTAAAACAGAAAAAAACCAAAGAAGCGTTTGAAGCTTTTAAGATGAACTATGATAAGCACCCGGACAACTTTACCACCAATATGGGGATGACAAGGGCATACTCTGCTACCGGCAACTACAAAGAAGCGTTGAAGTATGCTCAAAAAGCTTTGCTGCAGGCGCCGGACCCAGGCAACAAAGTAAGTGTTGAAAAGGTGGTTGAAATGCTGAAAGAAGGCAAGGATAACGTTAATTGATTGCGTTTTATGTTAGACCCACTGATTGCACCGAAGTGTGGGTAATTGTGTTATATACTATAACAACCTACATCATCCTGGTGCGTTCTGAAACTATTCTTTCCGCGATGATTAAATCAACAGGCCGGGTTATTTTGATATTGTCATACTCACCTTCAGTAAGAAAAACCTCGTTACCCGCGGCTTCAACAACGGTGGCTTCATCGGTAAAGCTATCGCTGTATTGCTGCTGAAAGGCAGGAACAATAATATTGCTCAAAAACGTTTGCGGCGTTTGAATAATACGCACCAGTTGCCTGTCTGCCACAGCATGGCCGGCGCCGTTAAGAATGCGTATGCTGTCTGTTGCGGCAACGGCAGGCACGGCGCTTCCCTTAACCAAAGCCTGGTTATAACAACGCTGTATCAGCGGTACAGAAATAAGGCAACGCACACCATCGTGCACAAACACCACGGAAGATGCTGTTACCAGTTTAAGCCCGTTTTGAACGGAATGGTAGCGTGTTTCGCCGCCGGTGGTAATGGTAATACGGTCGCCGCCGGGCAATGTAGCTGCAATAGTTTTACCCTTGTCAACATGCTCCGGCGGTAATACAAGTATCACCTGCAAATCCGCATAGGCACGCAGAAAAGAATCGAGGGTGTACCAAAGAACAGGTTTGTCTTTCAGCAACAAAAATTGTTTGGGCACAGCATTACCCATGCGTTTACCGGACCCACCCGCAACTATAACAGCGAATTTTTTCATTTGCCAAAGAAATATAAAACAGAAAGAACGTTGGGATTTATTTTATCGCTCCGCACTGGCGCCATCAATAACCGCTAAGCTGTTAAAAATAAGGCTTCGCACACAAAACAGGATAACTTAAAACTTAAATGCAGATATTCGCACCTGTTGTATTAAGCTACAAAGGCAATTTATGAACAATAAGAAATTACAGGTTGCCCTGCCTCTTTTGCTGGCGGTTGTGTTAACAGTGGGCATGTGGATTGGTTTCAGGCTAAGGGAAAAAACAGGTGGCAACATTACTTTTTTAAGCAACAGTAAAAAGAGCAGCCTGCAGGAAATATTAGACCTGGTAAACAGCAAATATGTTGACAAACTGCCGGCAGACAGCGTTAATGAAGTAGTAATTGAAGATGTGCTTTCTCACCTGGACCCACATTCTGTTTTCATACCTGCCAAAGACCTGATGATGGTTAATGAAGACCTGCAGGGCAATTTCCAGGGCATCGGCGTTGAATTCCAGATATTTGATGATACCGTTAACATACTCAACGTGTTGGCGGGCGGGCCATCCGCCAAAGCCGGCGTTGAAATTGGCGACAAGATCATTAAGGTAAACGATACCGTAAAAATAGCCGGCATTAACGCCAAACCGGATGATGTAAGAAAACTGTTGCGGGGCCCTAAAGATTCTAAAGTAAACATTACCGTTTGGCGGGATAATGCCCAGAAGAAAATTGAAATAACCCGCGGTACTATCCCCCTGCCGTCAGTAGATGTGGCGTACATGATAACCCCAAAAACCGGCTTTATACGCATCAACAAATTTTCAGAAACCACCTACGAAGAGTTCATGTATGCGCTGGAAGGTTTACAGAAAAAAGGGCTCACCAGCCTGGTGCTGGACCTGCGGGGCAATGGCGGCGGCATATTGCAGGAAGCAGCGGACATTGCCGATGAGTTTTTGGATGACCAAAAAATGATTGTTTACACCAAGGGCAGTAATGTGCCCTCCTTTGAATACAAGTGCAAACGTACCGGCCTGTTTGAAACAGGCAAACTGGCGGTATTGGTAGATGAAACATCCGCATCAGCCAGCGAGATACTCGCAGGCGCCCTACAGGATTGGGACAGGGCCACGATTATTGGCCGCAGAACATTTGGCAAAGGCCTTGTTCAGCAGCAATTCCAGTTAACGGATGGCTCGGCTTTAAGGCTTACCATTGCCCGGTATTATACGCCGCTGGGCCGCAATATTCAGAAACCTTACAACAAAGGCAAAGATGAATATGAAGAAGAACTGATACACCGCTTTCACGATGGGGAAGTGGTGGTAGGCGATACCAGCAAACCCAAAGGCCCGGCTTATAAAACACCCCGCGGAAGACTGGTGTATGGCGGTGGCGGCATTACCCCTGATGTATTTGTGGCTTTTGATACCACTACCCTGCCCAGGGAAATTAACCAACTGTACCTGCGGGGCACCTTAAACAATTTTGTGTATAACTACTTTGTAGAAAATAAAGCTTACCTGCAAAAATTTACATCGCCGGAAGAGTTTGAAAAACAGTTTACACCCGGTGAAAAAGAATGGCAGCAGTTAACCAACTTTGCCAAAAAAGACTCTGTAGATATCAGCAGCGTACCTGCAGCGGCAAAAAGCGACCTGCTAAAACGGCTGGAAGCTTTAATAGCAAGGCAGATATGGAGAACCGAAGGTTATTTTGAAGTGAATAACCTGAAAGACCCTATGGTTGCAAAAGGGATTGACGCCGTGAAGTAGGAATTGTTCTGTGTTTGGTTGTTCAATGTTTAATGTTTGCAGCAATTATTAAATTTCCCCTGTGCTTCATTAACTAACCAAATCATTAGCCGTTTAAAGATCAACAGACCGGTAACCTGCAACTTGTAACCGGTAACTGTCTTTCGGGTGAGGGATTGAAGCGGATACCCCGGTGAGGCCATGGCAGCGGGGCTTCTGCGCCGGAGTATGAGCGGAAAGCCCGACCCCTTGCGATAGCTTGGGGACACCCCCTAAAAAAATTCTTGCACAGCTATAATATCACAGCAGCCCCTTGTTATGTACACCACACACAATTGAAAAACCACTTTTCATACAGCTTTTTTTACAATTCATACAGCATTATACTCATTTCAGTGCGGCGATATACCAGTTTGTGGTGTTTATGGCACTTTTTTACCCTTAAGACATTAAATTGCTATAGAGGAATTTATAGTCGCAGATAACATGAGATTGCCCCAATATACCAGCAAAGACAATTATATATTGCTCGCCGTACTCATTCCAATGTCGGTTCTGTTAAACTATGCCCTTTTTGGTGCGAGGTATTTTAAAGAGTTGCCGGTGTTTGCGGCGGCTGGCATTGTAACATTTATTATTCTTACCCTGTCGTGGATGGCGCATGGATGGGTGGCCATTACGCTGCGCAACAGGCTGCCACATGAAAGCCAAACCAATAAACGGCTTATTATTGCCATTTGCCTTTTTACCCTTATGACGGGTATTACCCTTACCATGGTTTTTTGGGGCTACGACTATATAGGTTTCCTGGGTTATACACTAAACGAGAAAACATTTACCGGTGCATACATAGTTGGTTTTGTAAGCAACATTTTTGTTACGCTGCTGCACGAAGGTGTATCGCGTTTTGAAAACTGGAAAACCACACTGCTTGAAACGGAGCAACTGAAAAAAGAATACCTGCAAAGCCAGTTAATTGGCTTGAAAAGCCAAATGCGGCCGCACTTTTTGTTTAACAGTTTAAACTCCCTTTCGTCTTTAATTAATGAGAACCCCGAAGAGGCAGAGAAGTTTTTAGACGAGATGAGCAAGGTGTACCGTTACCTGCTTAAGAACAACGAAGAACAACTGGTGAAGGTAAAAGATGAGCTTAGTTTTTTGCAATCGTACTTCTACATACTCAAAGCCAGGCATGGAGACGGCATTACACTTGAAATAGACGTAAGTGATGCGCAAAAAGAAATGAACATTCCGCCGCTAACGCTGCAGATGCTGGCCGAAGCGACGTTTAACTATAACACAGTTAGCAAACATTCGCCATTAACGGTATCCATAACCTCCTGCGATGAATGCGATGTGCTGATACAAAACAACCGTCAGAAACGGGTGATGAACGATGAAGACTTTGACAAATCGGGCATCGAAAACATCATTAACAAATACAAACTCCTTAGCGACAGGCATATAAAATTCAGCGCTGATGAAGATTACCATCGTATGCAGGTGCCGTTATTCAGTAACCATCTAAGTAACGCCGTATGAAGCTGGTAAAACCAACCAAACTGCAATGGCTTTCTTTCTGGCTGCCCATGCCGGTAATTACTTATATCATGATGCTAATCATGTACGGCGAAGACTTTTACACCTACAATGCCGTATGGCAGGTGGCCATTCCTTTGCTGTATGCCATAGGCATTAATGTGTGGTATTCTGAAGTGGCTTTAATGCATGCCATACAAACCCGCTATCCCGGCATACAGCACAATGCCAAACGTGTATTGCTGCTGGTTTGCCTGGCCATACCGGTTATGTCTGTAAGCATGGTGACCATTTTTATGCTCTACGACAGGCTTAACATAGCGGGGTACGATATTAAGCAAGGCGATATATTCAAAGGCATTATACTTGGCTTTTCTGTAAACCTTATTTTCATGACATCCTGGGAAGGTGATTACATACTGCGTAAATACAAGCAAAGCCTGCAGGAAAAAGAAACCCTGGAACAACTAAGCATACAACAGGAATTTGAGTTACTAAAAAGCCAGGTAAACCCTCACTTTTTATTCAACTGCTTTAATACTTTGTCATCGCTTATTACAGAAGATACAAAAAGGGCCGACGCTTTTTTGAATGAACTTAGCAAAGTGTACCGTTACCTGCTCAGCAATAATGAGGACAGCCTTTCTACGCTGCAAAAAGAACTAAGCTTTATAAAGTCTTACCACGAGCTTTTGAAAACCCGCTACGGCAGTGGGCTTGAAATGCAGGTTGATGTTGACCGCAAATACGAACAGTACCTGATACCTTCTTTAACCCTGCAACTGCTTGTTGAAAACGCGGTTAAGCACAACGTGGTATCTAAAGGCTCGCCTTTGCTGATAGACATATTTACCACCACCGGCAACAAGCTTGTTATAAATAACAACCTGCAAAAGAAAAGCCAGGCGGCGCCTTCCACCAAAATTGGACTGGAGAACATACGCTCCAAGTATGAGTTGCTGAACAAAGACGGCTTTCGCGTACTGGAAGACGATAAGAATTTTACCGTTATATTGCCGCTTATCTGGCAAAACAATATTATACAAAAACAAAAAACAGCCCAGGCACATTTATTTAACCTGTAAATACCCCAGCTATGAACGTACTTATTGTAGAAGATGAAGAACTGGCCGTAAAAAAATTAGAGAAAACACTGGCAACGGTAGATGAGTCCGCTAGAGTGGCTGGTGTGGCAGACAGTATTGCCGCCACTGTGGATTGGCTGGAAAGCAACCCTGCACCAGACCTTATTTTAATGGATATTGAGCTTGCCGATGGCCAGAGTTTTGAAATATTCAACCGCACTAAAATAACCAGCCCGGTAATATTTATTACATCTTACGATGAGTATGCGCTTAAAGCATTTAAGGTTAACAGCATAGACTACCTGCTTAAACCGGTGCAAAAAGAAGACCTTGCCAATGCGCTGGACAAGTACCGGAAAATGGGCAACCTGTACCGCAAAGAAGCGCCGGTAACACCCGCCCTTGCCATGGATGAACTGGTAAAAGAACTGCAGAAAAAACTGCAGCCCAAAGAATACCGCAAACGCTTCCTGGTAAAGCACGGCCAAAAACTCATCTCCATTGATGTAGAAGAGATTGCTTACTTCTTCAGCGATGGCCGTTTAAACTTTTTTAAAACTACTGACAACCGCAAGTTTATTGTTGACTACACCATGGACGAACTGGAAGAAATGCTTGACCCCGACCGCTACTTCCGCATCAGCCGCTCCTTCTTTGTATCTGTGGAAAGTGTAGAACAGATACACGACTACTTCGGCAACCGCCTTATGCTGCAGGTGAAGCCCCCGGTAGATAAAGAGGCTGTGGTAAGCCGCGAAAAAGTTTCAGATTTTAAAAAGTGGATGGGCAAATAATTTTTCTCTTATGGCCCGGGCGATTGAGTTTCATGGTCCCGAAACTTCGGGATTGTGTCACTCACTTGTACTTTCTGTTTTTCATGGCGGCATTTAAGCGGGTATTAAAATAATGAAGCAGAACAAACTTCTTTTGAATACACGTATTTTTTAAAAGCGTTTAGCAAAACTACTCCCCTTCAACTGCAGTTTTTCATCCATGCATACAAGGCTATCCCCAACAAGCCTGAATAATGACTTATCGAAAAAAACATAAGCGGTATCCGGCCACATTTTAATGGAAGAATTTTTTACATAAAATTTTACCGGCGTATATGTAACCAGCTCTTTAAAATGATAGCTGGCCGTATCCAGGCTGGTTGATTCACAGGTATCGTAACCCGTTTCTTCTGGTGTGCTATAATCAGCCATTTCTAAAAAAACAGGCTTACTATCCGCAGGGCGGTATTTTTCCAAACTGGTGAGCAATAAATCATTCCCACTCTTTTCCCAGTTACCTTCACTGTAACTCTGTGCCATGCAGCCGCGGTCATAGTAAGTAAACTTACCATTTTCTTTTACGGTTAGTTCCCTTCCATAAAATGGAACGCTGAATTCCCAAACGCCTTGTAAGGACAATGGCCTGGTTACAGAAGGGAATAAGACGTTGGGCCGGGCAACATTAAACGGGGATTCTGCAGCTTTAAAATTGAAATTCATATTGATTCGCTCATCTTTTGCATTACGGCATTTTACTAACAGTAATACCAGGAGTGATGACATAAAGAGTTTCAGGGCAGTCCTCATAATACAGGATTTTGATATCAGTAAAATTATACCTTTTACTATTACGGCCAACCGGCAGCAAAACTCCTATCCTGCGGGGAAGCTGAAGAAAAATCCATAAGGTGATGGGCAGCCGGATTGAAACGGAAACCCCGCTGACGGCCGTGTGGGCGGGGCTGTGGCGGAGTTGCAGTGAAAAGCCGGAACAAAAGCCAGGAATCACTACCTAAGACCACGGCCCCTTAAAATCGGCCAAAAGCCCGGGTTTACGGCAAATTCTATTTGGAACATTCATTTAAAGAATATATTTTTGATTATCCAACCAATATCCGTGATATCTCCTCTTTTTCCGTAAGCACAGATTTCCATACAAGCTTTAAAACACTTTCCAATTCCTTTTTAAATCTCGTTTCATCCTTTATCCGGCATCAGTTTCCTGCTGCGTTAAACCTCCTGAAAGCGTTACAATTCTGAACTACATAAAACAAAAAAGCATGAAACGTTTATTTTTCATTTGTATTGCTGCCGCCGGGCTTGCCAGTTGCCGTGCAGAATATGAAACCGTTATACAAAACCAGGTTGTTACAGACGTGGTGCAAAATTCCCGCGGTACTTACCGTGTTAAAGTACGCCCGGTAAGCGGGGTAAAACCTATGCAGAACGTGGCGGTAAACCGTGGCGACACTGTTCAATACATGGTTTTGAGAAGGATTAAATAAAAACTTACTGCGTTACATATATAAGGCCGCAGCCAGAACTATTTTTTTGGTTATTGTTTAAGTTTCCCACAAACGTGCCCTTTAGAAAGCCCATCTGTAGATCAACACAGCTATTGCGTATATGCAGGTAACAATGAATATACCGATAGCTGTTTGATCTTTTTTTGTGTTGATGAAAATGGTAAACAAAATGGCATTCATCATTAATGAAAAACTTACCATGCCTGTAATAATGCTGCGCTGCATGTTTGCAAACTGAAGGAATTCTGAAAAGGTTAAGGGTTTAAACTTCCAGTAATAGAACAAAGCCATTCCTAAAAAAGGGGCAATAATACCCAATATCAAACCCAGTACAAGATTATTTTTTTTTACCATTGTTTACTTAAAGATTTTTTCAAGCTTGGTTTTAAGCCCGTAATGGGTAAGATCGAACTGAACCGGTACTACGCTAACATAGTTATTGTTAAGCGCCCACACATCTGTATCGCGGCCTTTATCAAAGTTTACAAACTCGCCGGTAAGCCAGTAATAATTGCGGCCACGGGGGTCTGTACGTTCGTTAAAATCTTCCTCGTACTTGGCATAAGCCTGGCGGCAAACCTTAAGGCCTTTTATAAGGCTGGCAGATACAGCAGGAATATTTACATTTAAACACAAGTGTTTGTCAAGCGGCTTTTTCAAAATTTGCTCCACCAGTATTTTGGCATATTGCTGTGCGCCTGCAAAGTCTGCCTCTATGCTGTAATCCAAAAGGCTAAAACCAATGCTGGGTATACTTTCTATGGCTGCTTCCAGCGCGGCAGACATGGTGCCTGAATAAATAACGTTAATGGAATGGTTGGCGCCGTGGTTAATACCGCTGAGGCATATATCGGGTTTGCGGCGCAATATTTTATCTACCGCCAGTTTAACACAGTCAACAGGTGTGCCTGTACATTCATAGGCTTCTATGTCGCCAAAAGTTGTTGAAGCATGCAACCGCAGCGGCTGCCCAATGGTTATAGCGTGGCCCATACCGCTTTGAGGTTTATCCGGCGCAACTACCACTACCTTGCCAAGGTCTTTAACCGCATCTACCAGTGCTCTTATGCCGGGCGCTGTAATGCCATCGTCGTTTGTTACAAGAATAACCGGCTTTTCTTTCTTTTTTGCCTTTGCCATAAACCGCAAGATAAAACAATTTGCAGGTACCGTGCAATAACAAGGTAACCCAGGCATTAAGCACTTATAGTAAAGTAAGCAGGGGGTAAAACATGCGTAGATTTTTTGGGGCCCAGCAGAATAATTACTATGAGGCCCGGTTGCGTCGCACACTTGTACGCTATCTCTTTACGCAACAACAACTTCAGCATCCCGCAGCATTGGGGTATGCTTTATCCATGGCTGAACTAATCGCCAGTATAATCATTATCTGCTGTTAAACATAACAAAAGCCGGCAGCAGCCTCAGCCTCTCTTAGGTTTCGGTTGTACTTTTATCACATAACCATTACGGGATGAAATACAACAACCTGGGCAAAACAAACATACGGGTAAGCGAAATAGGCTATGGCTGCATGGCTCTAAAAAACGATGCGGCTACCAATGAGCAATTGCTGCTTACGGCGCTTGACAACGGCATTAACTATTTTGACACAGCCGACATTTACCAGGATGGCGAAAATGAAGTAATCATTGGCAGGGCTTTTAAACAACGCAGGAAGGATGTAATCATTGCCACCAAGGCCGGCAATGTGCGCAGGCCGGATGGGGGGCTTAGCTGGAACGCCACCAAAGAGCATATTCTGAGCGCCGTTGAAAAAAGCCTGCAAAGATTGCAAACCGATTATATAGACCTGTACCAACTGCACGGCGGCACTTTGGACGATAATATTGACGAAACCATCGAGGCTTTTGAACTATTGCTGCAGCAGGGCAAGATACGCAGCTACGGTATCTCATCCATACGGCCCAACGTAATAAGAGAGTATGTAAAACGTTCCAATATTGCCAGCGTTATGATGCAATACAGCCTGCTGGACCGCCGGCCTGAAGAAACCTGCTTTCAGCTTTTGCACGACAACCATATTTCCGTTTTGGCAAGGGGCAGTGTTGCGCAGGGCCTGCTGCTTGATAAGCCTGCCGCACCTTATCTTGACTATTCTGCTGAACAGGTTACACAAGCTGCCCAGGCAATAAAAGCGGCTTCATCTAACCAGCGGGCAGCCACACCAACTACCCTGCAATTTGTTTTGCAGCACCCGGCTGTAACTTCCGCGGTGGTTGGTATGCGCAACATGCAGCAAATGGAGGCCGCTTTGCAAACAACTATCAGCCCTGCGCTAACCGTTGAAGAAACAGCCCTGCTAAAATCATCAATACCCGTTAATTATTACACAGCGCACCGGTAACCATTATACTTAATTACATTGCAGCATGCGCAATACAACCAAGCTTAAGCATATACTTTCCAAATACAGCATAGACCTTTCTATGGATGATGACGGCTGTATGCAGCTTACCCTGGTTGACAAAACCGATGGCAGCATGCAAAGCTTTGAGAGCAGCTCTTACAGTACGCTTATTACCAAAGCCTATAGCAATTTATTAAAGCAGGTAAAGCCGGCAAAAGCAAAAAAAGTATGGTTGCCGCCCAACGCTTAGTACCTGCGCATCAAGTCAAGCAGTTTGCGGTCAAGTTTATGGCCATGCCAGTCCTCATAAGCCACATCTGTACGCCCGGAATCCAGCAGGCCAAAATCGCCAATAAAGTTCCAGGTGGCAAAACCTATTTTATTGGCAGACAGAATATCCAGCACATCAGTAAACCAGGCAATAAATACATCGTGTGGTGTTTTGTTCCAGCATCCGCATTCTCCGCAATGCACACCTACCCCCTGTTTGGTTAGCTCAACCCAGGGTTTATAGTACTCTTCCAGCATCGGCCGGCTAAAGTACTTATCACCTACCTGGCCGGGCCATTTCGGGTCGGGCAGGTTATTAACATCCTTATTGGCCCAGGGCGCTTTATAATGCGATATGGCGCCCGGGTAATATCCACGGCAGCTTTGCGCTATTTTTAAATCTGTTATTTCAGGTATGGGCGTATTGCCCACATTGTTGCCGTCGGCTATCACCAGGTGGCTGGCATTTTCGCTTCTTATGGCATCGGCGGCGCCCTTTGCTACTTTGCGGTAAACATCACCCGGTACCGGTCCTGATTTGGAATGCTGGTCGTTCATATCTTCCCGCATGCTGGGCTCGTTCACCAGATCAAAACTTATTTTACCGGCGCTGGTGTTCTTATACTTCTTCGCCCACATACCCCAGTGATAATAAAATGCTTTCTGCGCTTCTTCATCCTTCCACAAATTATAAGGCTCATGAAATCCGGAATTTATACAATAACCCGGCGCCCGGTGCAGGTTAAGGCTAACATGCAGGTTGTATTTGTGTGCATTGGCCACCAGTGCCTCAATGCGGTCTGTTGCTGCTGTGTTTATCTTATACACGTCGCTGGGCACAATATCCTTTGCCCGGTCTATATCCAGGTAGTATGGGTAAGCAATGGGTATCCTTACAAAATCAAAGCCCCAATCCTGCATCCATTTAAAATGCTCTTCTGTTGTAGGTTGTTTGGTCGGCGTAGGGCTGGGCGAAAAAAAGTCCAGCAGGTTAAAGCCCTTCCACTTGGGCAAGGTATTGCCTCCCTGGGGTAAAAATGCGGAAGCCTTTACGTGTGCAAGCGCAAAACCGGCTGTAGCAAGGCTGCCGGCAGCTATAAACTTTCGTCTGTTCATCGTGCTATCGTTTGGTAAACATGTTTAAAAGAAATTTTTTTGTAGCCCAACGGCATTGCTGCTATAAGGCTTTACTTGCGTCGCACTCTTGTACGTTCTGTTCGCTACGCGGCTTTTCCCACCAGGTAACTTTTGTACTTGCCGCCTTCGGCGCCAATTTCATTGTAGCATGATAAAGAAATCATACAATAGCTAAAATGCGGCAATGCATATCACACAAGCAAAGACTAAAATAGCCAGCTTTGCCGGCTATTAGTGATACTATTTTTGCTATTGTTACAGATTATTTTCAACAGGGGCCACTAACAATATGTTGCCCGAAATAATGCATTTAGATACCCGCATCTTTATTTAAAATCAGCTCTTTGGGTTCTAACCATGTATAGCAGCATATTACTATACGCTATCTTTGCCCGATGGAAAATTTTTTGAAACACCTGTTCAGCAACCAGCAATACGATGAGCAAAACTTCTTTTTAATTGCAGGGCCCTGTGTAGTGGAAAGTGAAGAACTGGTAATGGAAGTAGCCGATAAGGTCTCTGTTATTTGCCGCAACCTGGGCATACCCTATGTTTTTAAATCTTCGTACAGAAAAGCTAACCGGACCAGTAGCAACTCATTTACCGGCATAGGCGACGAAGCAGCTTTGCAACTTGTAAAGAAAGTGGGTGATAAATACCAGCTACCCACCACTTCAGATATTCATGCGCATGATGAAGCCGCTGTTGCCGCTAAGTATATTGACATATTGCAGATACCGGCCTTTCTTTGCCGGCAAACAGACTTACTGGTTGCCGCCGCGGAAACGGGCAAAATTGTAAATGTGAAAAAAGGCCAGTTTTTAAGCGGCCCTTCCATGAAGTTTGCCGCCGAAAAAATAAGGGGCGCCGGTAATGAGAAAGTAATACTTACAGAACGGGGTAACACTTTTGGTTACCAGGACCTGGTGGTTGATTACCGCAACATACCCTGGATGAAAGAACACAACGCACCAGTTGTGATGGATTGTACACATAGCCTGCAACAGCCCAATCAAACATCGGGCGTTACCGGCGGCAATCCGCAATTGATAGGCACCATAGCCAGCGCCGCTATTGCTACCGGCGCTGACGGCCTGTTTATTGAAACCCACCCCAACCCGGCGGTTGCCAAAAGCGATGGCGCCAATATGCTGAAGCTTGACTTGCTGGAAGGTTTGCTGGCAAAACTTGTTAAGCTTAGAAAAGCCGTTAACGGGTAAATATTTTGCCCAGCCAGGCTGAGTAACGATATTAACCTTGCTTTACAAAACATTTTGCCATTGTATTATTTAGTCTATTAATTTTGTAGCCAATCTAAAAAATATGCAGGCAGCCTTTTTCAATACTTGTTGTTGTTTACACAGTTGAGAAGGGTTGTTGTGTACGTATATAATCTGCCCTTCCGGTTACGCGAAGGGTTTTTTTGTTTTATGAAAGCATTTGTATGAAATATCCCGGCTTTATTTTAAGTGATAACCTCCCCTCCAGCAAAGAGATTCACCAATTTACTGAATCGCTTATTTGCTATTTGTTTCCTGTAACTGACGAGCCTGAACTTTTTCTGCAACACCACGAGGTAACCTTGTATAAGCTGCAGAAAAACCTTATTGACTTAATTGAATCAGTTGACAAAAAGCAGTTACTGGAGAAGGAAATCATTGCCGATGAATTCTGCAACTCGCTGGAAGAAGTGAAAGACATGTTGCTCACTGATGCCAGGTTGATACTGGAATTTGACCCTGCAGCCACTTCGCTGGAAGAAATTATCCTTTCATATCCCGGTTTTTATGCCATTATGGTACACCGGCTGGCCCACTTGCTTTACCAGGTAAAAGTGCCGTTGGTGCCACGCATTATGAGTGAATGGGCGCATAGCAAAACAGGTATAGACATTAACCCCGGGGCAAGTATTGGCTGCCCGTTTTTTATAGACCACGGTACAGGTGTAGTAATAGGCGAAACCACCGTTATTGGCAATAACGTAAAAATTTACCAGGGCGTAACCCTTGGCGCACTGGCCGTACGCAAAGAAGATGCCCAAAGCAAGCGCCATCCTACTATTGAAGATGATGTAATTATTTACGCCGGCAGCACCATACTGGGCGGAAACACGGTTATTGGCCGGGAAAGCATTATTGGGGGTAATACCTGGATAACCAAGAGTGTGCCGCCGTTTAGTATTGTGTACCACAAAAATCAAACGGTGGTAAATGACAGAAGGGACCTGGAAGAACCCATCAACTTTGTAATATAACCCGGGCTTCTGTAAGGGTCTGAAAAGCCGCCCATTGAACCAGGCGATGAAAGGATTGCGACGCAACTGGGCTGCTATGAAAGGCCGGACGCTGGTATCTACAAATTCCTGGCCCCGGCTGCTCAATTTTATCATATATCCACAACAATAATCTTAGCAACAAAATGAAAGCGAACAGCATTTTAGAAACGATAGGAAATACCCCTCATGTGCGTATCAACAGGTTGTACCCGGATACCGTTGAAGTCTGGAGCAAACTGGAACGGGCCAACCCCGGCGGCAGTATTAAAGACAGGATTGCGCTATCCATGGTAGAAGACGCGGAAAAGAAAGGCCTGCTGAATAAAGAAAGTGTAATTATAGAGCCAACCTCTGGCAATACCGGCATAGGCCTTGCCATGGTAGCCGCGGTTAAAGGTTACAAACTGATACTGGTAATGCCAGAAAGCATGAGTGTAGAGCGCCGCAAATTAATGAGCGTGTACGGCGCCACTTTTGAACTTACCCCACGTGAAAAAGGCATGAAAGGCGCTATTGAAAAAGCCAAAGAGCTGGTTGCCTCCACCCCTCATGCATGGATGCCCCAGCAGTTTGATAACCCAGCCAATGTAGAAATACATGTAAAAACAACGGCGGCCGAGGTACTGTCAGACTTTCCAGAGGGACTTGATTATCTTATAACCGGCGTTGGTACCGGCGGCCATATTACCGGTGTGGCCACATTACTTAAGAAAACATTTCCCAACCTTAAAGTCTTTGCCGTAGAGCCGGAGCTTTCGCCCGTTATCAGCGGCGGAAGCCCTGCCCCCCACCCCATACAAGGCATTGGCGCCGGCTTTATTCCGGCCAACCTGCACACCAATATACTGGATGGCGTAATTACCGTTGGTAAAGATGAAGCTTACGAATTTACCCGCCGGGCCGCATTGGAAGAAGGTATTTTTCAGGGCATATCCAGCGGGGCTACCATGGCCGCCCTTGCTAAAAAAGTAAAAGACATACCCGCGGGCAGCAAAGTGCTTATTTTTAACTACGATACCGGTGAAAGATACTTAAGTATAGAAGGCTTATTTTAGCCTTAACGGTTGCATTATGCCAGCAATACACTTACAGTAAAAACGGTAGCGGCTGACAGCTTTTCCGGCAGGCCAGTTTAGCACCGTTTTTGCTTAAAATAAGGCAATATGTTGGTAAAAAGCAGGCATTGGTTTTGGTTTTTGGTTTTGCTATCATGTGCATTCATCTCTTCCTGCGAGAAGGAGATTAAGCTGGCTGTAGAAGACCAGCCGGCCAAAGTAGTGGTAGATGCACGGATAGAAAACGACCAGCCACCTGTAGTGGTGCTTTCCAATTCGCTTAAATATTTCAGCAAGATTAACCCGGAAGAATTGGCCGCATCTTTTATACACGATGCGGATATTACAGTAAGCAACGGCTCTTTAACACACAAGCTGCGGGAGTATTCGCAAACGGATGACAGCAGTGGCTATATCGTTTACTTTTACACGGTTGATTCCTCCGATTTGTCCACCGCCTTTGTTGGCCGTTTTAACAGCAGCTACCAGTTGCACATAACTACGCCGGACGGAAAGAAATACCAGGCAGAAACAAGGATTACCAGCGTAAAGAAAACCTGCGATTCACTGTGGTGGATGGAACCGCCGGAAAATGTGAAAGACCGGACACTGGCCGTGGTAATGGGCCGTTTTACAGACCCTAAGGGATATGGTGATTATGTAAGGGCTATGACAAGTGTGAACAGCGAACCTTTCTATACGCCTTACACCTCTGTTTTTGACGACCTTGTTACAGATGGCACTACTTATAACTTTCGGGTTGACAAAAGCTATAGCCGCAACGAAGAAAGGCCAGACATTACCGGCGACGATTATGGCTTTTACAAGCGTGGCGATACGGTAACCCTTAAGTTGTGCAACCTGGATAAAACTACTTTTGATTTTTGGCGCACCTGGGAGTATTCATGGCAGGCAACGGGCAACCCGTTTTCATCGCCCATAAAAGTTTTGGGCAATGTATCCAACAATGCGCTGGGCGCCTTTTATGGCTATGCCGCGCAGTACCGCACCATCATTATCCCCAAATAACCCACTAATTGTGCAAATCGTAACTGCGGAATGGGTGTGACGCCTATTTTTGCAGGCAGTTCTTTGGAGAATAATGAGCAGGTAGCAGGTTTTTAGGGCGTGCCCCCAAGCTATCGCAAGGGGTCGGGCAGAACTTCGTTCGCAACCTTCGTCAAAGCAACATTCAGTTGCTTTTTCTCGGTTGTGCTGCAATCCCTCACGCACCCACCGGGTAAACGTTGGTTTGCCGGCAGGCTGTAAGCTTGAGTCACTGTCGGCTGTCAGCCTGAGCTTGTCGAAGGCGGGGTAGCTAACACGGTTTTAACCAGCTTAGCGGTATTGGTTTTATTATGAAAGCCACATTAATTCACCATTGACAATTCACCATTAACGATACTAAAAAAATATAAGCATGGCAAATGAAGTAGCAGAAAAAGTACATTGTTTAATTATAGGCTCGGGCCCGGCAGGATATACTGCCGCCATATATGCTGCCCGTGCCAACATGAAGCCCGTTTTATACCAGGGCATTCAGCCGGGCGGCCAGTTGACAATTACAACAGAAGTTGAAAATTATCCCGGCTATGCAGACGGTGTGCAGGGCCCGGAAATGATGGTACATTTTGAAAAGCAGGCGGCCCGAATGGGTGCGGATATACGTTTTGGCCTGGCTACCAATGTAGATTTTGCAGGCCCCGTACATAAAGTACAAATTGACGAAGGCAAATGGATTGAAGCCGATACGGTTATTGTTTCCACCGGCGCTTCTGCCAAATGGCTGGGGCTGGAAAGCGAACAACGGCTGAACGGTTACGGCGTTAGCGCCTGTGCCGTTTGCGATGGTTTTTTCTTTCGTGGTAAAGAAGTGGCCATAGTAGGGGCCGGAGATACTGCCTGCGAAGAAGCTGTGTATCTTTCCAAACTGGCCAGTACAGTGCACATGATTGTACGTAAAGGTCAAGATGGCATGAAAGCCAGCAAGATTATGCAGGACAGGGTAAAGAATACGGCCAACATAAAAATATACTGGCATTCAGAAACCCTGGAAGTGGTGGGAGAAAACAAGGTAACCTCCGTGAAAATTAAAAACAATGAAACAGGCCAGGAGCAGGAAATACCTGTAAGCGCTTTTTTTGTTGCCATTGGCCACCAACCCAACAGTGATATTTTCAAAGGCTGGCTTGATATGGATGAAGCCGGTTATATTCAAACTATTCCGGGGTCATCCAAAACAAATGTAGAAGGCGTGTTCGCTGCCGGCGATGTACAGGATAAAATATACCGCCAGGCTGTAACGGCTGCAGGCAGTGGCTGTATGGCAGCGCTGGATGCAGAAAGGTATTTAAGTGCTAAAGGAGTGGTATAATTGCCTTGCAAAAGGTCATCATAAATAAAGCCCCGTTTGCCGGGGCTTTATTTTAAACAGTTCGTGCTTTGGTATTAAGTATACTTTGTCATTTATTCTCTTTGTAACAAATATGCTAAAGTCAATGAAAGATGATAGCACAGTGATGAGTAGAGTTACCAACCGTACAAGTGTGCGACGCAACGATGCCCGATAGCAGTCTTGCAGCCGGGCTCATAAAACAACCGCACCTACCAGCGAATAACCGCCGATAAAAGTAACAAAAAAGGCCGGGGCAAGCCCCGGCCTTTTACTATGCATAAGTGTTTTTTAAACACTCGCTTTTTCTTCTTTCTGCTTAAAGTCGAATATTATTTTACCCGCTTCTTTATCAAGATCGGCCAGCAGAATATCGCCCTGCTTTACGTTCATATTCAGGATCTCTTCGGCCAAGGGGTCTTCCAGGTATTTTTGGATGGCCCTGTGCAGTGGCCTTGCACCAAACTGAACATCATATCCCTTTTCCGCGATAAAATCTTTGGCCTCGGGTGTAAGCTCTAATGAGAAGCCCAAAGTAACCAGGCGTTTCATTACCCCCTTCATCAGGATATCAATGATTTCAAAGATATTTTCTTTGTTAAGGGAGTTAAATATCACCACATCATCTATACGGTTGAGGAACTCAGGGGAGAAAGTACGTTTTAAAGCTTTTTCAATTACCGCTTTGTTGTTCTCATCCTGGTTTTGCAAACGGGCAGCGGTTGCAAAACCTACCCCGTCCCCAAATTCTTTCAACTGGCGTACGCCAATGTTGGAAGTCATGATGATGGTAGTGTTTTTAAAATCAACCTTTCTTCCAAGCCCATCTGTCAACTGGCCGTCATCCAACACCTGTAAAAGAATGTTGTAAATATCTGGATGCGCTTTTTCAATTTCATCCAACAGGATTACGCTGTACGGTTTGCGGCGCACTTTTTCTGTTAACTGGCCACCTTCTTCATAACCCACATAACCGGGAGGAGCACCTATCAAACGGCTAACCGTAAATTTCTCCATATACTCACTCATGTCAATCCTGATGAGGGAGTCTTCAGAATCGAACATATACCTGGCCAATGCCCTTGCCAACTCGGTTTTACCTACGCCGGTAGGCCCCAGGAAAATGAATGTTCCAATCGGCTTTTTAGGGTCTTTTAAACCAACGCGGTTACGCTGTATGGCCTTCACCACTTTGCTGATAGCTTCATTCTGGCCAACTACCATACCCTTCATATCCTCACCCATTTTGCGGAGCTTTTCGCTTTCAGCCTGCACCATCCTTTTAACAGGAATGCCGGTCATCATGCTCACCACTTCGGCAATGGCCTCTTCATCTATGGGGTAGCGTTTGTGCTTGCTTTCTTCTTCCCACTGGTTTTTGGCTTTTTCCAGTTCCTCGCCCAGGCGTTTTTCTGTATCACGAAGCGCTGCAGCTTCTTCAAAACGCTGGCTTTTAACCACTTTATTCTTTTCTTGCTTAATATCCTCAATCTGCTTTTCCAGGTCAAGAATGTTTTGCGGAACGTTAATGTTTTTAAGGTGCACCCTTGCGCCTACTTCATCCAGTACATCAATCGCTTTATCGGGCAACAGCCTGTCTGTCATATAACGGTCGCTCAGCTTAACGCAGGCATCAATAGCATCTTCACTATAAGACACATTGTGGTAATCTTCGTATTTGCTTTTGATGTTGGTAAGTATCTGGATAGTTTCTTCTACAGTTGGCGGATCAACCATCACTTTCTGGAAACGGCGGTCAAGAGCGCCGTCTTTTTCTATGTACATCCTGTATTCATCCAGTGTAGAAGCGCCTATGCACTGGAGTTCTCCACGGGCAAGTGCCGGTTTAAATATGTTGCTTGCATCAAGCGAACCGCTGGCGCCACCAGCACCTACAATTGTGTGAATTTCATCTATGAACAAGATAACATCCCTGTTCTTTTCCAATTCATTCATGATGGCCTTCATACGCTCTTCAAACTGGCCGCGGTATTTGGTACCTGCCACCAGGGCCGCAAGGTCAAGAGAAATTACTCTTTTATCAAACAGCACCCTGCTTACCTTGCGCTGTACTATACGCAGCGCCAACCCTTCTACTATCGCTGTTTTACCCACACCCGGTTCGCCGATAAGAATAGGATTGTTCTTTTTACGGCGGGACAATATCTGCGAAACCCTTTCAATTTCTTCCTCCCTGCCAACTATGGGGTCAAGGGCGCCGGTTTCTGCCAATTTGGTAATATCCCGTCCAAAATTATCCAGCACAGGTGTTTTGCTTTTGGCCGCACCCTGCTGCTTGCTTCTTTGTTGCGAAGATGAATAACCTTTCCTTTCATCTTCAAAATCGTCATCATTTTCTTCAGTGTACTCACTGCGTGGATCATTGCTCTTTACCATACCTAATTCGTTTCTGAAAATATCATAGTCCACATCAAACTGACCAAGAATTTGCGTGGCAATATTTTCTTTGTTCTTTAAAATAGAAAGCATCAAATGTTCCGTTTCAACAAGAGGACTTTTTAAAGCTTTCGCTTCCAAAACGGTTACCCGTATTACTTTTTCTGCCTGTTTGGTCAAAGGCAAACTGTTAATATTAGCAATATTCTTACCCGTTTTATCTTTTACAGCCAGCTCAACTTCCTTACGCAACTCATACAAATCAACATTCAATTGCTTCAGTATTTTGATGGCCGTATTCTCTCCCTCCCTTATCAGGCCCAGCAGCAAATGCTCCGTTCCTATAAAGTCATTTCCCAACCTTAGCGCCTCCTCCCTGCTAAACGAAATAATCTCCTTTACCTGGGCCGAAAAATTATTATCCATATTAAATAAATTAGAATTGATACAATTATAACGAATATTTTTGAGCCGAATTCTGCACCGCTTTGTCCTGTCTGTTAAACCTTAATAAGTCGTATGCAAGTCAAAATTGATACCAGAGAGAAATTTACAGTAATTACGCCTGATGTTGATGCTTTGTCTGACAATTTAACAGATGAACTCGCAAAACTTATACAAACAAATTCTCAACCGGATATTGGAAACGTTGTACTCAATTTAAAGAATGTATCTGTAATTGATGAAAGCTCTGTGATAAAGTTAGTGAATTTGCAACAGCATTTTTACGAAAAAAACGCTTCTTTCGTCATTTGCGAGGTAAACGAAAAACTGGAAGAACAGTTGGAAGAATATGAAGCTTTGGATATAATGAACATAACCCCCACCGAAAGCGAAGCCTGGGATATTGTACAGATGGAAGAAATTGAACGGGAATTAATGGACGATGATGAGCCATTGTTCAACAACCATAAAGAAGAGGAAGAAAAGTAGAATTTTAACCGGCAAAACAATCACTTTTTGCCGATACTTTTGATACCAGCTATATAGTTTCATGGCATCGCCTGTTGCGTCGCAATCCTTTCATCAGTTGGTTCATTGGGCAGCTTTTCAGCCCCATAGGTAATAAAGTTTCCGGCACCTGCGGTGGCAGAAACAAAACCGCAAAAAATAACCGGGCTTTCGCCCGGCTACAAGAGTTCAATATTTCATTTTACTTTAAAGGCTTACCCCACGTTTCCAGACAATAAAATCATCCTGGCCATGTTTAACCGCCGCTACAACCTGTTCCCCGCTGGCTACTTTAACAACATACTCCAAAATACGTTCACCCGCCTGTTCAATGGTTTCCTCACCGTCTATAATGGTACCTGTGTTAATATCAATTATGTCGGGCATTTTATTGTACAAAGCTGTATTGCTGGATAATTTGATTACCGGGGTAATAGGATTGCCGGTAGGTGTGCCCAGGCCGGTGGTAAACAGCACAACATTGGCGCCGCTGCCCACTTCCGCGGTGGTACTCTCTACATCGTTGCCAGGCGTACATAGCAGGTTAAGGCCGGGCTTGGTTACTTTTTCAGGATAGTCCAGCACATCCGTTACCGGAGAACTGCCACCTTTTTTAGCCGCGCCGGCACTTTTTATGGCATCTGTTATCAATCCGTCTTTAATGTTGCCGGGCGAGGGATTCATATCAAACCCGCTGCCTACAGCTTTAGCCCGGTTGTTATACACAGTCATCAGTTCATTAAAACGCAGGGCTGTGGTTTCGTCAACACACCGGTCGCTTAGCTCCTGTTCAACACCGCAAAGCTCCGGAAACTCAGACAGTATTACACTGCCACCTAACGCCACCAGCAAATCTGATGTGTAGCCGATGGCAGGGTTGGCAGATATGCCGCTAAAGCCATCGGAACCACCACACTCCAGCCCTATTACCAGCTTACTTAAAGGCGCAGGTTTGCGCTCTTGTTTATCGGCAATGGTAAGGCCTTCAAAGGTTTTGCGTATGGCCTCAGCCATTACATCTTTTTCGAGCCCTATTTTTTGTTGCTCAACAAGGTATAAAGGCTTATCAAAACCGGCGGAGCGTTTGGCTATTTCCTCCTGCAGGATGGAAAACTGGGCATTCTGGCAACCCAGGCTAAGTACTGTAGCGCCGGCCACATTGCTGTGGGTAATATAGCCTGCGAGCAAGCCGCACAAAGCCCTTGCATCCTGCCTGGTGCCGCCGCAACCGCCATCATGCAACAAGAACTTAATGCCATCTACGTTCTTAAATAACCTGTCTTCCTTATTTGCGGAAGGTGTGTACTCTACGGTTATTTCGCTGATATTTTTGCCAGCCTTATACGACGAAATAATTTCATCCGTAAACTGGTTATACTTGTTCTTTCTGCCATAGCCGAGCTTTTCCACCAATGCTTCACGCAACACTTCCACATTGCGGTTTTCGCAAAAAACCAATGGCACGATTACCCAATAATTGGCTACCCCCACGCTGCCATCGCCACGATGATACCCGTTGAATGTTGCCTCTTTCCATCTGGATACATCCGGCACATGCCACTCTGTTTTACGCTTACCAAGCGTAAACGAATCTGATGCGTGCTGCAGGTTTTCAACAGATATCCTGGCCGCTTTAGGTATCGCCGTTTTTGCTTTGCCCACAAGCACGCCATACATATATACCTCATCGCCGGGCTGTAGCTCCTGTGTAGTAAATTTATGCTTGGCTGCCACAGGTTCGGCAGTTACAAACTCTTCGCCATTATAGGTAAAATGTTCTCCTTTGTCCAAATTACGCAATGCCACTATCACATTGTCTTTCGGATGCACTTTTGTAATTGCGTGTTTCATGTTGTATTTGTTTAAATTTATTTGTTGCGGGTTAACAGTTACCTGTTGCCGTTTTCTTTCCTTTATACTTCTGTTGATTATGCCAACCACACCTGTTTACTTTGGCTAAAGCCAAACCACATAATGTTACGTTAACCCAAGGCTTAAGCCTTGGGTTAACAGGAGCCTGGCCGCACTGGCTTTAGCCAAAGTTTTACCGGTTTTACATTGCGTGTTCTTACTTCGCCAAAGCCTGTATCACCATGCTGAATAGAGAGCAAAACGCAGAAGAGTGCGACGCAACGATGCTTCATGCTTATTCTCAAAGCCGGGTACCCACACTACCTAAATGGGCTTATCAAACCCCTTTTAAGTTGTCCATTGCTCACTGCCCGCCGCTGACCATTCACTATTTATTGTCATTTAGTTAAGAAACGAATGTCAGGTTGAACTTGTCGAAACCGCTTTATGTATCTTGCTTTTCACGCATCCGCCTTCGACAGGCTCAGGCTGACATCCTTAACTAAAAGACATTGATTTACTATTCACTACTCACCACTTCATATTTTTTACCTTTCTCTGTGTTAAAAGACAGCACATAACCACTGGCTGTGTTGGTTGCCTTTGCGCTTATGCCTTTTACACCTACTTTATTAGCCGTGCGGATATTGCAAACACCACCATTTAAGGAAGTGATAACCGCGTTTTGAACAAGTTGGTTGTTCCAGTTTATACTAACTTCAAAACCGCCCCTTGCACGCAAGCCTTTTACCGAGCCGGAGGCCCATTTTGCCGGTATGGCCGGCAGTAAATGCAACTCATTATTCTGGCTTTGCAGCAACATTTCCGCCACGCCGGCCGTACCGGCAAAGTTACCATCAATCTGGAACGGCGGATGCGCATCGAAAAGGTTGGGATAAGCACCACCATGCGAACCATAATCCGTAGCCGTTTCCTTAGTAAGGCGCAGCAGATTGCGGTACAGTTTGTAGGCATGGTCGCCATCCAGCAGGCGGGCCCAGAAATTTACTTTCCATGCAAGGCTCCAGCCTGTGCCATCATCGCCACGAAGTTCCAGTGTACGTTTTGCCGCATTTGCCAGCACAGGTGTTGTAACCGGTGAAATTTGCGTTGCGGGATGCAGCGCATACAGGTGCGAAACATGCCTGTGGTGGGGTTCCGGGTCCTCATAATCCTGGAACCATTCCTGCAGGTTGCCCTTGCGGCCGATGCGAAAGGGGTATAACCTGGCTATTTTTTTCTGAAGTGTATCGGTAAAAGCTTTATCGGTACCCAGTATTTTTCCGGCTGTTACCAGGTTGCCGAACAAATCCCTGATGATACTGATATCCATGGTAGTTGCGATGGATATAGAAGACTGTTTTTTGCCGTCGAAAAAATACTCGTTCTCCGGTGAGAAGGACGGAGCCGTTACAAGATAACCGCTATCATCTGTAACCAACCATCGCAGGGCAAATTCAGCAGCCCCTTTCATGATAGGATAGGCTGTTTTTTCCAGGAATTTTTTGTCCCCCGTAAACAGGTAATGTTCCCACAAATCGCGGCTCATCCAGTTGGCGCCCATTGACCAGTTGGCCCATTTGGGGTCGCCACTGCCCACATTACCTACGGCGTTGGACAGTGCCCATATATCTGAATTATGATGCGCCACCCAGCCCTTATCAATACCATAAAATTCTTTTGCAGTAACCGCACCGGTAACAGAAAGATTCTTTACCAGGTCCAGCGCAGGCTGGTGAAGCTCAGATAAATTTCCAACCTCTGAAGGCCAGTAGTTCATCTGTGTATTGATATTGATGGTGTAGTTAGAGCTCCATGGCGGCTGCATCATATTGTTCCATATACCCTGCAGGTTGGCCGGTGCATTTGGCGTACGGGAAGATGCTATCAGCAGGTAACGCCCATACTGGAAATACAATGCTTCCAGGCCATCATCATCTCCGCCTTTTGTGTACGCCTCCAGCCTTTCATCTGTTGGCAGGCTGGCCTTACTGCTTTGGCTATTGTTAAACGCTAAAGAAACACGGTTAAAGAAATGCTGATAGTCGGCAAGGTGCTCTTTAAGCAAGGATGAATAATTCTTGTTAAGACTTTGTTGCAGGTAACGAAGTGCAAGCTGGTGTTCATCCTTGCCTTCACTATCGGGGCATTTGTCAAAACTATTGAAGCTTGTGGCAGCAGATACGAAGAGCAACACTTCTGACGCATCTTTGATTGTAATACCGCTGGTATCTGTACTTACCATTCCATCCTGGGTTACCGCTTTCACCAGCATTTCAAACCGCATGCCGTTACACCCGGAAGCGTCTTCATAAATAATGGGTTCTTTACTGCTGTGATAATTGGGATCTGAATGCGCCGGTGCTTTGCCCTTCAACAGCAGCAAATCTTTACCCGCGGCTTCGTTGTGGTGCCTTATTAAACTGTTTGCCTTAATAAGTGCACTTATCTGCTTCGGCTTACTTGCCGAAAGCTTTATTACGATAACCTGTGCCGGGGCTGAAGCAAATATTTCCCGCTTATAATCAACTCCGTTAACAGTAAAACTGGTAGTGGTAACCGCATCGGCAATGTTTAAGTTACGTTTGTAGGAAGCAGGGGTATTACTATTACCGCCGAACTTTTGCCGGATCAGCAAATCGCCGAGCGGAAGGTAGTTTTGAGAGTATACGCCCTGCATGTGCCTGGCCAGTTTGTAGGCACTGTCATAATCATGACGGAACAAGGCTTCCCTTACCTGCGGCAGGTAATCTTTTGACTGAGGGTTAACATTGTGTTTAACAGGCCCGCCTGACCACAATGTTGCTTCATTCAACTGCAGCAACTCTTCATCCACCCTACCAAACACCATTGCACCCAGGCGGCCATTGCCAACGGGCAAAGCCTCTGTCCAAACGGCGGCTGGTTGCCTATACCAAAGGGTTAAGTCATCCTGGGCAAGTGCATTGGTGATGCTGAGGGCAAAGAAGATAAAAAGTATCGCTATGTTCTTCATAATCTTAGAATGTCTTTTTGTTTTAAGGGTTTATAAGCTTTGATCCGGCTGAATTGCTGAAATATTATACTACCTGCATCGCCTCACCTCCAACCCCTCGCCGCCCGGAGAGGGGCAATAAGCCCTGGGTTTAATTAGACGTTCTTGAAAGGCTTAAGCCAAAGTTTATTCCCGCATACTTCATTTTACCCAACACTGAACAAGTTACACTATGGTGAGTAGCATTACCGAACGTACAAGTGAGTGACACAACGATGCTTAATAGTAGCAATACAGCTAAGGCCATAAAAAGCTACGAGCTATGAGCTATGAGCTATGAGCTTTGAGCTGCGAGCTGCGAGCTTTGAGCAGTACCTGTAGCCCGCAGCTTTACGCCTGTAGTTATACTTCAATCATTGCTTTAATAACACCGTTGGCCGGGTTTAAAAAACTTTCGAATTCAGTTTTTACATTACCAAAAGCAACCCTGTGTGTTATGTATGTGGCAGGGTTTACAAGCCCCGCTTTCATACTTGCGATAACGTGTTCAAAATCCTGCCGTGTTGCATTGCGGCTGCTCATTAACGTACCTTCACGTTTGTGAAACTCGGGGTGACTGAAACTGATATCGCCCTTTTGCAACCCAATGAGCACATACCTTGCTCCATGCGCCATATATTGAAACGCATTATTAATGGCCTTAAGGTTACCCGTAGCGTCAATTACCACGGTTGGCATATCGCCGTTTGTAATAGCGCTTAGCTGTTGCATTGCGTCGCTATTGGCAAGCACAGTATGCGTAACGGCAAGGTGCTGCCTGCAAAACTGCAGACGGGCCTCGTTAATATCCAACGCAATAACATTGGCGCCGGCAATGCGGGCAAACTCCATTGTACCCAACCCAATAGGCCCGGCGCCGATTACCAATACATATTCACCAGGCTGCACTGCCGCCCTTTTAACACCATGCGCACCTATGGCCAGCGGCTCTACCAATGCAAGTTCATCCGCAGTTAAGCCATTACCATGCACCAGTGAGTAAGATGGCACACTGTAATACTCCGCCATGCCCCCATCCGTATGTACCCCCGCCACCTGTATTGACGTGCAGCAGTTGGGTTTTCCGTTGCGGCAAGCTATACACCTGCCGCAATTGAAATAGGGGATGATGGTAACAAGTTCGCCTGGTTTAAAATCATCGGCACCGTCCGCATCAACCAGTTCCGCGGCAATCTCATGACCAAGCACCCGCGGATAACTGAAGAAAGGCTGTGTGCCTTCAAAAGCGTGTAAATCTGTTCCGCAAATACCGATGCGCCTGATGCGCAACAGTGCCTTGTTTTTTTCTAATTCGGGCTTTGCTGTGTTGCTGTACTCAAAAAATCCCGGCTGTGTGCACACCAATGATGTCATGTCAAAATGTTTTTGATGGTTGCAGCAAGCAAAAGATGCAATCTTTCACCTCACCCCAACCCCACTCCAAAAGAGAGGGGCAAAACCTATTTGGCAAAAGTTTCAACAGACCAACCAAGTTTTACCCGGGTTGTACCGATTTACTTTTTAAAAGTTATTTTATATACCACAGCACTCTCTGCCGGGTATTGCTTTAGCGGCTGAATAACCAAACCATCAGCTTTTTGCTGCCAGCTAACCTTTTCCGTGCTGCCCACCAATTCAATGCCCGCAACATTTCCGTTACCGGCTTTTAAAGCAAGTGTTTTTACCGTAACCGGTGCGGATGGTATGTCCAAAGCGATGGCATACAACGTATCGCCTTTTGTTGTAAAACGTATGTCCTGCGCAGTGAATGGTTTTACCTTATCATCTACAAATGATCCACCTATTACTTCCGTGGGGCCTTCGCCGAAAGTCTTCCAGGGGCGTGTGCCATAGATGGCTTCTCCGTTTACCTGCAGCCACTTACCCACTGCCAGTAATATGTCCTGCTCTTCCTGCGGAATAGTTCCATCCGGCCTTGGGCCGATATTCAACAACAGGTTGCCGTTTTTGCTGACTATATCAACAAGATTAGTGATTAGATATTTTGATGACTTAAAATTGTCATCAGGTATATAGCCCCACGATTTAAAGCCCACCGCATCGTCTGTTTGCCAGCTCATGTTCCTTATGCCGGTAAGCTTGCCACGTTCTATATCAAGCACGGCAGTACCTTCAGGAAAACCGGTGTTCTTGTAATTTATCACCACACCTTTGTTCCACTCAAGCCCTTTGTTGTAGTAGTAAGAAGCAAAAGACTTTTTATAGGCATCCAAAGCCGGTTGTTCAATCCACCAGTCAAACCACACCAACTGGGGCTGGTATTTATCTACCAGTTCTGTGCAACGCAGCAGCCAGTCGTTCATATATTCGGGTGTCATCGTTTCATTTTCCTCCCTGGCAGGGCCATAGAAATCGGCATAGGCGGGGTCTATTACATCGCTCATGAACTTTCTGCCACCATTCATAAAAAACCAATGCTCAATACGGTGGGAAGACAGGCCCAACACCAGGTTTTGTTTTTTAAAGGCGGCAGCCAGTTCTTCAATCACATCACGCTTAGGGCCCATTTCAACAGCATTCCATTTAGATAAGGTTGTTTTATACATGGCAAAGCCGTCGTGGTGTTCCGCTACGGGCACTACATACTTAGCCCCGGCTTTTGCGAAGAGTGCAGCCCACTCATCCGCGTTAAATTTTTCGGCTTTAAACTGCGGTATAAAATCTTTGTAGCCAAACTTATCCAGGGGGCCATACTTTTCAAGCTGGTGCTTATATTCGTCTGACCCCTGCTGGTACATATTACGTGGATACCATTCGTTCCTGAAAGCAGGAACCGAGTAAACGCCCCAGTGAATAAAGATGCCAAACTTGGCATCTCTGAACCAATCTGGCACCTGGTACTTTTTTAAAGACTCCCAGTTACTTTGGTACCTGTCAAAGGTTTGCGCACCCGCATTGCCGCATAAAAAAACCGCGGCAAAAAAGAACGCAGCAAAATGTTTAGTTAGCATATAGGTTAAATTAATTGACGGCTGCAAGATGCAGGTTAGAAATACAGTTTCTGCATGCTGGCTTCCTGTATGTATTTTTCTTTTTGCTTCCTCATTTGTCACAAGACTAACTTCCCCCCTTCCTGACTTCCTTGACTTTCTGACTTTGCTTACGCCTTTGCCAGCGCCCTGTCCAGGTGCACATAGCCGCCATCCACATGTATCAACTGGCCTGTGGTATGGCTTGATTTAACACTCAACAAAAACGCCACCGCGTTGGCAATTTCCTCGTTGGTAGTCATCCTGTTTTCTAATGGAATTTTGGATACGATCTCTTTCAGTTTTTCCTCCGGATTTGGCAATGTTTGTATCCAGCTCTCGTACAAAGGAGTCCAGCATTCAGCTACAATTACCGCGTTTACACGAATGCCATATTTCAATAATTCAACCGCCCATTCCCTGGTTAAGGCATTGCGGCCACCATTAGCGGCGGCATAGGCTGAGGTACCACCCTGGCCTGTTTCCGCTGTTTTGGAACCAATGTTAACGATAGCGCCTTTGCTCTTTTTCAATTCAGGCAATGCGTATTGGGCCATAAGATAATAGTGTACCACATTCTTATGTAAAGAGGCAATAAATCCTTCGTAGCTACCATTCTCCAGGCCTACACTGTCATTAACACCGGCATTGTTCACAAGGCCGTCAATCCTGCCGAATTTGTCTAACACAGCTTTTACGGCTGCCTCGCAGGCTTCCGGTTTGGTAAGCTCTGCTACCACCTGGAAACCTTTGCCTCCGGCATTTTCAATTTCAGCTAACGTTTTCTTATTATCTTCTTCATTTCTGCCTACAATAACAGGTATAGCCCCTTCAGCAGCCAATACTTTTACAATGCCTTCCCCTATTCCTTTAGCGCCGCCCGTTACGATAATTATTTTGTACTGCAGATGTAAATTCATATCAATTTCTTTATGGTAAGCGATTAAAAATTATAAGAACAACTGATAAAACTGTGTAGCATTGCCACCAAAAACTGCCGCCTGCTCACTTTTTGAAAATGAAGCAAAGTAATCCTTTACAATGGCCATCATCTGCCCATAAGATGCCGCCGCCAAACACACAGGCCAATCGCTGCCGTACATAATACGCTGCGTTCCGAATGCTTCCACAACGGTATCCAGGTAGGGGGTAAAATCCTGTGGTTTCCACCCTTTAAAATGAGCCTCTGTTACCATGCCTGATACCTTTACAGATACATTGGCATAAGGCTTAAAGGCAAGTATATCTTCCCGCCAACCTTCTATCTTTTTATCCTTTATGTATGGCTTTGCAATATGGTCAATCACAAAGCGCTGGTGCGGAAATTCAGCCACCAGTTCAAGTGCATGTTTCAACTGGTCAGGATAAATCAAAATATCATAAGTAAAGCCATACTTATCCAGAAGGCTTATACCTCTTTTAAAAGCGGGTTTCAGCATAAGCGCCCTGTCCGCTTCTCCCTGCAGTATATGCCTGAAGCCACGCATCTTTTTAAAATCACCATACCATGCCAAACGTTCCTCCACATTTTCCGCCTGCAAATCCACCCAGCCTACAACGCCCTTGATAAAATCAAATGAAGCCGCATTGTTTAATTGAAATTCGTTTTCCTCTTCCGTTTGGTCAACCTGCACCAACACACATCCATCTACACCGTTCTGCTGCAACACAGGGTATAAATCCTCCGGCATAAAATCTCTGCGTATGTTCTTCATGTCCTCATTAATCCATGCATGCCGCTGCGCATCATACTTCCAGAAATGCTGGTGGGCGTCAATAATACCCCCATCCCCTGACGCGGGGCTCTTAAGAGGCTCCGTAAATATAATTTCGCTTGTATTCAACGATTTTTTTTTAGATACCAGCTTTAGTTGTTATGGCGACTTCGTTGCGTCGCAATCCTTTCATCGGTTGATTTTTCATGGCGGCTTTTCAGACCCAGATAGATAAACATCTGCATCATCTTTTAAACTATTCATCAGCCATCTATCCTGCAACAGACTGGCAACCAGTAACCGGCAACCTGCAACCCCTTCCGGCCTAGGGGGCCTTATACCCCACCACATTCTGCTTAGACGTTCCCAATCCGTCAATACCCAACTCAATCACATCGCCCGGCTTAAGGTAGATGGATGGCTTGAAGCCCATGCCCACACCGGCGGGCGTACCGGTAGATATAATATCTCCCGGCAGCAAAGTCATAAACTGGCTAACATAAGAGATAACAAACGGCACATTAAAAATGAAATTGCTGGTGTTGCCATCCTGCATTTTCTGGCCATTTACTGTTAACCACAAACGAAGGTTATTGATGTCGTCTATTTCATCTTTTGTAACCAGCCACGGACCCACCGGCGCAAAGGTGTCGCAACCTTTGCCCTTATCCCAGGTGCCGCTCCTTTCAAGTTGAAAGGCCCGCTCACTTACATCATTGTGCAGTGCATAGCCGGCTACATAGTCCATGGCAGTGGCTTCTTCCACATAGCTGGCTTTCCTGCCAATTACTATGGCAAACTCTACTTCCCAGTCAGTTTTTTCTGATCCCTTCGGGATCATGATATCATCAAACGGGCCAACCAGTGCGGTTGTTGACTTCAGAAATATTACGGGCTCCGGTGGTGGTGTTGCACCCGTTTCCCGGGCATGGTCAGCATAGTTTAATCCAATGCAGACAATTTTGGAGGGCCGCGCTACAGGGCTGCCCAATCTGGTACCGGCCGGTACTTCAGGCAAATTACCCTGGTTGTCATCCAGGAATTTTTGCAGCCTGCCCAACCCATCCGTCTCAAAAAAATGTTCATTGTAATCTTCGCCGAATGCGGAGGTATCGTAAGTGATATCTCCTATTACAATGCCTGTGCTTTCTTTGTTAAGCTCTCCGAAGCGTATAAGTTTCATAAGTTTTGTTTTTGTTTCACGCAAAGACGCTAAGCCCGCCAAGTTTTGTGTGTACTTTCAAGTAAGTAGGTTTTGCAATAATCACTTGGGCTTATTCAGCCTGGGCATTAGTCTACAAATTGTTTACAATCCTTCTGATTCCGTCCTTTATCAATACTACATTAAAGTTTACAAGCAGTCCTAATTTCAAACCACACAACCTTAAGTGGGTTAGCAATTGCTTGGGATGCACTGGAGCCAACGTTTCTACAGATTTCAACTCAACAATAACCAGGTCCTCCACGATAATGTCTGCCCTAAATCCCAAATCAAGCTTTACTTCTTCATATATAACTGGTATTGCAGCCTGCCTTCTTATCTCTAACCCTCTTTTCTGCAACTCGTAACAAAGAACTGCTTCATATACAGATTCCAGTAAGCCGGGCCCAAGTTTTGTGTGTACTTGAAAACAGCAATCCACAATAATGGCCGAAAGTTCGTTTTCATTCATAAGATACATGGATTAATATGATAACTATCACACGCAAACACAT
Organism: Foetidibacter luteolus; assembly: GCF_009650435.1. GTDB lineage: Bacteria > Bacteroidota > Bacteroidia > Chitinophagales > Chitinophagaceae > Foetidibacter > Foetidibacter luteolus. The sequence goes on along the minus strand of NZ_VVIP01000094.1, from coordinate 30,268 downwards.
TAAGATTCTCTGATTAAGCCTTGACTATTCTCAGCTTTCTTTGCGCCTTTGCTGTCTTTGCGTGAGTTTTAATTGTTCAGCTTAATAAACCCACCATCTATGGCATAGTCGCTGCCCGTTATAAAAGATGCCTCATTACTGCACAAATACAAGATAAGATTGGCAATTTCCTCTGGCTTTGCCATGCGGCCAATGGGCTGCGTTTTAGACAGCTTCTCGTACATCTCTGCTTCTTTGCCCGGATAATTCTTTTTCAAAAAGCCATCTACAAACGGTGTATGCACACGGCCCGGCGAAATGGAATTGCAGCGTATATTATCCGCTATATAATCCTTAGCTACAGACAATGACATGGATGCTACCGCGCCTTTGCTCATGGAGTAGGCAAACCTGTCTGGCAGGCCAACTACCGCGGCAACGGAACTCATGTTAAGTATAACACCGCCGCCTTGCTTTTTCATTAGCGGTATGGCCGCGAACAACGTATTATAAATACCTTTTACGTTTACATTAAAGATGCGGTCAAAGTCTGCTTCGCTGGTATTATCGGCCTTGCCAATATGCGATACACCGGCACTGTTTACCAGTATGTCTATCTTATCAATTTTTGCAAACGCCTCAACAACCTGTTGCTGGTTGGCAACGTTTACCACATGCGCTACTGCCTGGCCACCACTTTGGTTAATCTCCTGCGCCGTTTGGCCGGCAGCTTCTTCGCCTATATCAACAATATGCACAACAGCACCCTGCTTAGCAAACAGCAAGGCCACGGCTTTGCCAATACCACTACCCGCGCCGGTTATTATTGCTTGTTTGTCTTGTAAAGAAAAAATGCTCATCTACGTTTTGTTATTGGTAATTGCCCCTTTAACCAGGCAATGCGAATATCTGCTCCATCAGTATCCATTTTTCACCTGGCTTGGCCACGGGCAAGGCCTGCTGGTATTTCCAAACCCGGTTTTCCCACTCCTGCACTTTAGGGTTATCCCTGTCCATTTTGTCTTTTTCTTCAAAAGAAAAATCATCCTCGGTTTCCATTATCATGAAGAGACGGTTGCCTACGCGGTAAATATCCATCACAGTAATGCCGGCATCTGTAATGCTTTTAATTATTTCCGGCGCTACAGCTTTATGCAATGTTTCATATTCTTCAATTAATGCTGCATCATCCTTTAAGTCTAATGCAAGGCAATATCTTTTCATGAGTATACCTGTTTATTTTTTACGGATTAGTGGCCAGCGGCATTGCTTTACCTTTTTCCTGCAAAGGTTTCATTTTGTAACCTTTTATCCCAAAATACAATATCACTACGAAGCATACCAAGGGTACTATATATGCTACCTGCATGCTGCCCGTTTTATCGGAAATAATGCCCATCAACATGGGTGCAAATGCGCCCCCTATAATAGACATTACCAACAGCGAAGACGCCATTTTTGTTTCTTCACCCAACTCTTTTATGCCCAGTGCAAATATGGTAGGGAACATAATTGACATAAAGAACGGCGTAGCCATTACTGCATACACAGCAGCGTAACCATCCGTTGCAAGCGCTATGGCAAGCAATGCAATATTGATAGCGGCATAAATGCTTAGCAGCTTTGCCGGCTTTATGTATTTCATTAAAAAGGTTCCAACAAATCGTCCTACCATAAAGCCAACCATTGCTATAGAACCCCAGTAAATGGTGGCAGCAGTTTTCTCGGGCATGTTTACAGCAAATTTGGAAAAGCGAACGAAAAAGCTGCCCACGCCAACCTGGGCCCCTACATAAAAGAACTGGGCAATAACCGCCCACCTTACATGCGAATGTTTTAATACGCTAAGAGAAAAAGAAGTGCCGTGTGCATCACCGTCTGGTTCTTTTACTTCGGGCAGTTTGGTAAACAAAAAGAAAATGCCAACAATAACCACCACTACCGCAATAATAATGTATGGCAGCTTTATGGTGTCTGCTTCCGATTGCAGGTAAGCACTTAAAGTTCCCGCTGTCTCCATCGCTTTCAATTGCTCCGGGGTATGCTCAATACCCGAAAGAATGACAAACCCACCCACAATAGGGGCGACAAAGGCCCCAACTCCGTTAAAAGATTGCGCCAGGTTTAGCCTTTGCTCTGATGTTTCTTTCGGGCCTAATATGGTAATGTAGGGATTGCCTACTGTTTCTAAAAAGGTAGCGCCGCTGGCAATTATAAACAGCCCGGCCAGGAAGATGCTGTAATTACGTGCAGAAGCTGCCGGTATAAAAAGCATAGCCCCAATGGCATACAATAGCAACCCAATCAGTATGCCTTTTTTATAACCATACTTATGCATAAACAGGCCAGCCGGCATAGCAATTAAAAAATATCCGAAATACACAGAAGAATCAATCAGGGAAGATTGAAAATCCGTAAGCTGGCAAGCTTTTTTTAAGTGTGGAATAAGTATCGGGTTAAGATTGTGCAAAAAGGCCCATAAAAAAAACAAAGATGTTACAAGAATAAACGGAAAAAGGTATTTGTTCTTTGGCATTCGTATATGGTTTACATCGTTAGTGTTTGTGAAACCTGGCTGATCTTGAATATGGCATTTCCGGCGGTATTACAGGCTTTTGATGCGCTATCAAAGAAATGGCATTTTAAATGCGTTTTATTCCTGTTTTTTACCCTTGTATAGAGGATTTTTAGCAAGAGCATTCATGCCGGTTTTTCACAGATTAGTACCGAATATAGGAAACATGATGCAAAAAGAACAGGCAGGAAATATTAAAAACGCTGCAGGAAAGCCAAATGATAATATATAGGCAAAAACTGGTAAAATATGGGCCAGGTTGCAGTAAAGCGATTATGCTGTACAGTAAAATAAGGTGCCAGATTATTGGGTATGGGGGCAGGTATACCACAAATAAAAAAGCCCTCTTCCATCCGCATGAAAGAGGGCTTTTAAAAGGTTGTTTTACCTAATATTCGTCTTCGTTAAAAAGAAAATCTTCCTGGCTGGGGTAATCAGGCCATATATCTTCAATGCTCTCATACACTTCGCCTTCATCTTCCAGTTCCTGGAGATTTTCCACCACCTCAATAGGGGCGCCGGAACGTATGGCGTAATCAATCAGCTCGTCCTTGGTGGCGGGCCAGGGAGCGTCTTCCAGGTAACTTGCCAATTCTAATGTCCAGAACATAGTAAGCGTTAAATTTTTGCGCAAATGTAAGTTTTGTAACGAAATAACCAAACCCGCGATTGTTCACACCTGTAAATAATTAATTAAAAAAAGATTAGGTAGGTTTGCAGCCTTTAATTACAGCTTATGCTTAAGGCTTCGGGCATCCGCAAAAGGTATGGCCAGTTACAGGTTTTAAAGGGTGTGGATATATCGGTTAACAAGGGAGAAATAGTTTCCATCGTAGGCTCTTCGGGCGCCGGTAAAAGCACATTGCTGCATATCCTTGGCACACTTGATACCCCCGATGCCGGCGATATTTTTTTAAACAACAGCCCCCTGCATAATTTTAAGGGCAAAAAACTGGCCGGTTTTCGCAACCACAACATCGGTTTTGTGTTCCAGTTTCACCACTTGCTGCCTGAGTTTTCGGCTATCGAAAACGTTAGCATACCGGGGTGGATTGCGGGGCGCAACAGAACCGAGGTGGCAGCCGAAGCCGCCAAATTACTTCAACTGCTGGGCCTGCAGGACAGGCTTGACAATAAGCCCCAGCAGCTTAGCGGCGGCGAACAACAGCGTGTTGCTGTTGCCCGTGCCCTCATTAATAAGCCTTCCATTGTTTTTGCGGATGAACCTACCGGCAATCTTGACAGCAATAACGCCAAAGAACTGCACGAACTTTTCGTGCGGCTGCGCAACGAATTTCAGCAAACATTCCTGATAGTTACCCATAACGAAGAACTGGCCGCCATGAGCGACAGGGAGCTTCACATGAAAGATGGGATAATTGTAGAGTGAGGCAGGTTACAGGTAGCTGGTTGCAGGTCTGTTTATTTTTTGTTTTGATTACTTTTCTGTACGTACAGCTATACAAGATACCCTTTGCATCTAATACCAGAAACCAGCTACCTGCAACCTGTATTAACTATTGTACGCCCACTTTATCCAGGTTGCGCCCCAGGTAAAGCCGCCGCCAAAGGCAGCCAATACAATATTATCACCTTTGTTTAATTGCTTTTCCCAATCCCACAGGCATAGTGGTATGGTGCCGGCGGTAGTATTACCATAGCGTTGAATATTTACCATCACTTTCTCCGACGGCAAACCCATACGGCTGGCGGTTGCATCTATAATTCTCAGGTTAGCCTGGTGAGGTACCAGCCAGGCAATATCATCGGCAGTAAGGTTGTTACGTTCCATTATCTGGGCGCTAACATCGGCCATCCCTTTTACAGCAAACTTAAACACCGTTTTACCTTCCTGGTAAGCGTAGTGCTCACGGGCGGTAACAGTTTCTATGCTGGCCGGCTTTAAAGAGCCGCCGGCTTTCATATTAAGGTAGTTGCGGCCGCTGCCATCGCTTTTTAAAATGCTGTCCAGCACACCCAGGCCTTCATCATTGGCTTCCAGCAGTACGGCGCCGGCGCCATCACCAAAAATCACACAGGTATTGCGGTCTGTATAGTCAATAATAGCACTCATTTTATCGCCGCCGGCAACAATCACTTTTTTATAGCGGCCGCTTTCAATAAAGCCGGCGCCTGTGGTAAGGCCGTATAAAAAGCCGCTGCAGGCGGCGCTAAGGTCAAAGCCCCAGGCATTGGTTGCGCCAATTTTATCAGCCACAATATTAGCCGTAGCGGGAAAAACCATGTCTGGCGTTACCGTTGCGCAAATAATGCAGTCAATTTCTTTTGGGTCAAGGTTTTTCTTTTGCAGTATCTCCTGTATGGCCGGCACTATCATATCACTGGTGGCAAGGCCCTCACCCTTCAGTATCCTGCGTTCACTAATGCCTGTACGGGTACGTATCCACTCATCGTTGGTATCCACCATCTTTTCCAGTTCAAAATTTGTGAGACGATATTCCGGTACGTATCCACCAATCGAAGTAATAGCTGCTGTAATCTTACTCATACGTGAATGATAAGTTGAAGGGCGCAAAAGTATTAACAATTATTCAAATCTGTAAACAAGGCCAATTATATAACAATCATCTGTAATGCTGTTGTTTTTTTAGAAAAGAATTTTTAACCCTGTCAAAACAGCTACCGCCATCTGGCGAAAAGAAATTTTTATGAGCCCGGCTGCAGGAACTACCATTGGGCTTTACTTGCGTCGCACTCGTCTGCGCCTTGTTCGCTACGCGGCTTTTCCCACCTGGTAGATGTGTTGATTGTTCAATGTTTGTTAGTTCAATGTTTAATGTTGCGTCGTGTCCCTTATCTGCCTCCTACCATGGTGCGTGTCTTCACGCACCAATATACCCGGGTCTGAAAAGCCGCCCAATGAACCAGCCGATGAACGTAGTGCGACGCAACGATGCTCCATCTGTGTTCCACCTGCCGGCCACCAAAAAATACAGGGGCTGTCTTCGTATAAAAGCCCGTTGAATGTGTTTTTTAAAGAGATTTACAACGTGAAAAGAAAATTCTGTTTGCTAACTGCCGTTTATATAACCGCCTGCCTGTGGGCGTTGGGCCAGCCTTACTATTTCAGGCATTACCAGGTGGAAAACGGCTTGTCTAACAGCACAGTTTTCTGCAGCATACAAGACAGGAACGGCTTTATGTGGTTTGGCACCAAAGAGGGGCTTAACCGCTTTGACGGTTACCGCTTTAAACTTTTTGACCTTGACAGCGATAATGACCGTACACTTACCCCGGACCTTATTTTTTGCCTTTTTACAGATACCTACGGCACCTTATGGATTGGTGGCGAAAAAGGACTTTACCAATATCTGCCGGCTACTGAACAACTAGTACGCCATTTGGATTCGCTGCCCAATGTAAGCGCCCTTCAAATGGATAAGCTGGGCAACCTGTGGTTGTTAAGCAACAACAATATTTATCGCTATAACCTTGTTACACGGCAATGCAAAAGGTTTTCGCCCACCGGGGATTACAATGTAACCTCATTGCTTTGCGCTGACAATGGTATTATGTGGTTTACCACTAACAATGGCTACCTGCTGCAGTTTAACGCAGCCAATGAAAGCTTTGCCCGTTACGACTTATTTAACCACTCACCCATACCCGCATCCCGATGGGTACAAAAAATTGCCGGCGGCCCCGGCAACACTTTGTTTGTAGGCACCACTACCCAGGGGCTTAAACAGTTTGATGTTGCAGCGCTTGACTATACAGATGTTATTACCTATAACCCAGACAAGACAAATGTTTTTGTAAGGGACATTTTGAAAAATCGGGAGAACGAATACTGGTTTGCAACAGAATCCGGCGTGTTTATATTAAACACCGCTACCGGCAAGTATGTAAACCTGAAAAAAAAATTCTTAGACCCCTACTCGCTTTCTGACAATGCTGTTTATTCCTTATCCCGCGATACGGAGGGCGGCATTTGGGCGGGTACTTTTTTTGGCGGCATTAACTACTACACCAGGCAATACGGCGTTTTTCAAAAATACTTTCCTGATAATACCGGCCTTTCCATAAGCGGCAACGCGGTTAGGGAAATTTGTGCCGATAATGAAGGCAACCTATGGATTGGCACCGAAGACCAGGGCCTTAACAAACTTAACAAAACCACCGGGGCCATTACCCATTTTGAGCCTACCGGCAAACCCGGCGATATTGCTTATTATAACATTCACGGGCTGCTGGTAGTGGGCAACCAGTTATGGATAGGCACATTTGAGCATGGGCTGGACGTTATGGATATTGCCACGGGAAAAATTGTTAAACGCTACAAGGCCGGCCCCGGCCCGCTGGAAATGAAAAGTAATTTTCCGCTCTGCTTTGTGCAAACCAAAACCGGCGAAATATACACAGGCACCAGCAATGGCCTGTACCATTACAACAAAAAAGCCGATGGGTTTGAAAAACCCGCTGAGCTGAACATTAGCCAGTTTTTTGCCACTATTATTGAAGACCATACCGGCACCATTTGGGCAGGCAGCCGCTGGGGTGTTTTTTGGTTTAACCCTGTTACACATGCGCAGGGGCACCATGTAAACGACCCCAACAATAAAAACAGCCTTAGCAACAATAACATAAACGCGTTATTTGAAGACAGCAACCACCATATATGGATTGCCACAGAAGGCGGTGGCCTTTGCAAGCTGGATGCGGATAGAAAAACCTTTACCCGCTATAGCACCAAAAACGGGTTACCCAGCAATTTTATCTTCAAGGTGCTGGAAGATGATGAAAAGAACCTCTGGGTAACGACTTCCAGGGGCCTGGTTAATTTCAATCCTGCCAATTCTTCGGCTGTTGTGTACACAAACGCCAATGGCTTGCTTAACGACCAGTTTAACTATCACTCCGGTTTTAAGGATACAGACGGCACCCTGTATTTTGGAAGCGTAAAAGGCATGATAAGCTTTACGCCGGCCAGCTTTGCCCAAAAGAGGTTTATACCCCCTATTTACATTACGGGCCTGCAGGTACATAACGAAGAGTGGCCCATTTTACGTGACAGCACCCGCCAAAGCAATTCCATAGTATTTACTGATAAGATTGTACTTCCTTATGATAAGTCGTCTTTCAGTATAGACTTTGCGGCTCTAAGCTACACATCGCCGGGTATGACCGCTTATAAATACCGTATGGATGGCCTTGACAAAGACTGGACTTACCTGCCTGCCAACCGCAAAGTGTATTTTACCAATATTGCACCGGGCCGGTACATTTTCCGTTTAACCGCTGCGGCTGACAGGCATTGGAACAATTATGAAAAACAGTTGATGATAGAAATACTGCCCCCTTTTTGGAAAACCACCTGGGCTTACCTGCTGTACACTGTGCTGGCCGCAGTGCTGGTGTGGTACCTGGTACGCAGCTATCACCGCAGGATTGAGATTAAGAAAGAAAAGGAAATCTATGAATCGAAAATTGACTTTTTTACCAACGTAGCCCACGAAATAAGAACGCCTTTAACCCTGATAAAAGGCCCGGTTGAAAACCTGATGGAAAAGATTGACGAAACGCCGGGTATTAAAGAAGATGTAAAAACCATGGAACGCAATACCAACCGCCTTGTAGCGCTGGTAACGCAGATACTGGATTTCAGGCAAACGGAAACACGTGGCTTTAGCCTGGCTTTTGAAGAAGTAAACATAACCCGATTGTTGCAGGAAGAATACCAGGATTTTACCGCCCTTGCCCGTAAAAGAAACCTTGTTTATAGCATTGATGTACCTGCCACACCCATAGTGGCAATGGCAGACGAGGAGGCACTCAATAAAATATTCAGCAACCTGTTTAGTAATGCGGTTAAGTACGCCGCCAAAGAAGTGCAGGTAAAGCTGCTGCCGCTGCAAAAAGAAGACACTCATTTTACGGTAGAAATATCTAACGACGGGTTTATTATACCCGCCCACATGCGTGAAAAAATTTTTGAACCCTTTTACCGTTTAAAAGAAAACCTGAAACAAAAAGGCACAGGCATAGGCTTAACGCTGGCCCGTTCGCTGGCAGAATTGCACAACGGTACTTTATACCTTAAAGAACCGGTAACCGCATTTAATACTTTCGTACTTTGCCTGCCGCTGCAACCGGCTACTGGTAAAACCAGTGCCGCCATGGATAACCAACAGCTTGCTAAAACAAAATAATACGCTGATATGCTGCCATTGATTTTATTGGTTGACGATGAAGAAGATATACTGGATTTTCTTGAACGTACGCTAAACACCCGCTATAACATACTAAGGGCCGAAGATGGCCGCCAGGCTTTACAATTACTGGAAACAGAGGCAGTGCAATTGATTGTTAGCGATGTAATGATGCCGGAAATGGACGGGTTTGAACTTTGCAAGAACGTAAAGTCTAACTTTGAGCATTCGCACATACCGGTTATTTTGCTTACGGCCCGCAATACCATACAGGCCAAGGTAGAAGGCCTGGAGCTTGGCGCCGACGCCTACATTGAAAAGCCTTTTAGCAAAGAACATTTACTGGCGCAGATTGCCAGCCTGCTCAACAACCGTAATATGGTGCGGGAATACTTCGCCAGCTCTCCGCTGGTGCATATTAAAAGCATGGCGCATACCCGGGCCGATGAGCGCTTCCTGGAAACGCTTAACAATACCATACTCAGTAACATGGAGGATACCGGCCTTGACGTAGAGAAACTGGCCGGCATTATGAATATGAGCCGCATTACGCTGTACCGAAAAATAAAAGCCGTATCCAACCTTAGCCCGGTTGAGCTAATAAATGTTACCCGTCTTAAACGTGCGGCTGAACTGCTGGCTTCCGGCGATTATAAAATCTATGAAGTATCCGATATGGCCGGTTTTAGTTCTCAAAGCAACTTTGCACGCAACTTTTTAAAACAGTTTAAAATGACGCCCACTGAATATGCCCACACCCACCAGGGCGAAAAGAAAGCGGAGAAATAAAGGGCACGTCTTTTACATATAACCCCTACACCACCGACTGCCTGCGCAGGTATTCTTTCACATACTGTAGTGGCGTTTTACCGGTTACCGCTTTAAACTGCCTGTTAAAATTAGAAAGATTATTATAACCGCAGTTAAAGCATATCTGCGATACACCCAGCTTGTTTTCAATCAGCAGGCGGCAGGCATAACCAATGCGCACTTCCTGCACAAACTGCCAGTAGGTTTTCAGCGTTCTGGTTTTAAAGTAACGGCAAAAAGAATGCGGGCTTATGTTGGCAGCAGCCGCAGCTTCCTGTATGGATATTTTCTGCTGAAAATTGTTGAATGTGTAAGTATATATCAGGTTAATCTTGTCTGTATTCTGCAAATCGTATGTTTTGCCAAAGCCGGCGCTGGAAAGAGAAAGAGAGTCGGTACAGGCGGCTATTACATTCAGCATACCCAGCAGGTATTCAATCCGCTGCACGCCTGTCGCATTCAATGCAGCCTCCATTTTGGCGCTCACTGTTTGCTTTGCTTTGCCTGTTATTTTAAGCCCCCGCTTACTTTTCTGCAGCAGTTCCCTTATGCCACGCAGTTCCGGCAGGTTTAAAAAATCGCTGCCCCAAAAATCTTCCCTAAAGTGTATGGCAATAGCTTCTATATGTAAATCGGGCAGGCCCTTAAAATAAGCCGCATCGCTTCGCCACATGTGTGGCAGGTTGGCCCCCAGCAAAATAAGGTCGCCATCGTCAAACTGTTCCATACTGTCGCCAACAAGGCGTACCCCCGTGCCCTTACGTATCAGCGTAAGCTCCACTTCGGGGTGGTAATGCCAGTGGTTATACAGGTAGGGGTAAATGTCCTCCCTTATGCTAAATGATGCATCGTAACCAATATCTACTTTTCTTAAAATGGGGCGCATAAATAGCTGCAGCTTTTCAATTTCTGTATTGCGAAAATAACGTGTGCTGTTAAATAGCTGGTTACAAAATACTTACAGCAGTTCAGGATTTTTTTGGGGGTGTCCCTCGTGCCTCGGGCCGGGCTTTCCGCTATTACTCCGCCACAAGGCCATGCTGCGAAGGCTTCAGCGGGGTAGCCGCTCCAATCCCTCACCCGAAAACCGGTTACCAGTTACAAGTTGCAGGTTTCTGGTCTGTTGTTGGGTAAGAGGCTGAGAATTTTTTAGCTGATAAATACGGGGAAATCTAATACAGCCTTTAACATTAAACTTTGAACAAGAGAACATTGAACTGTTGCCGGTCTGTTGTTGGGTAATAGGCTGAGGATTTTTTAGCTGATAAATACAGGGAAATCTAATACAGCCTTTAACATTAAACTTTGAACAAGAGAACATTGAACTATTACCGGTCTGTTGTTGGGTAAGAGGCTGACGATTTTTTAGCTGATAAATACAGGGAAATCTAACACAGCCTTTAACATTAAACTTTGAACAAGAGAACATTAAACATCATGCATTTTACCAGCAAGCTTGTTTACTTTTATCCTTCCCAACCGGCTTTTGCCAACACTTCAAAAATAGAAGAGCATGAAAATAATTATAACGGATGGCTATACATTAAACCCTGGCGACCTTAGCTGGCAGGGCATAGAAAACTTAGGCGAAGTAATTAATTATGACCGTACTCCCGCCGCGGATGTTGCTGCAAGGTGCCGAGAAGCGGAGATAGCCATAACCAATAAAGTGCCTTTTAGCAAAGAAACCTTAGCCGCATTACCCAACTTAAAACTAATTGCCGTTACCGCCACAGGCTACAATATTGTAGATACTGCTGCCGCGGCGGCGCAGGGCATAGCCGTTTGCAATGTACCGGATTATGGTACCGACTCCGTTGCGCAACACACTTTTGCACTGCTGCTGGAGTTAAGCAATGGCGTTGGAAAAAATTCGGCATCTGTAGCAGCGGGCGGCTGGGTAGCCTGCGAAGATTTTGGCTACAGCAAAACGCCTTTAATGGAGCTGGCCGGCAAAACCATGGGCCTTGTTGGCTTTGGCAGCATAGGCCGACAAACGGCTATCATCGCCAGGGCTTTCGGTATGAAAGTGCTGTACTATACCCCGAGGCAAAAAGACACTGATTTGGCTGAATATAGAGACCTGGAAAGCCTTTTTAAAGAAAGCGACGTGGTATCGCTGCACTGCCCGTTAAAAAGCGATAACCAGCAGTTTGTCAACCGACAATTACTGCAATTGATGAAGCCAACAGCCTTTTTGCTTAACACTGCCCGTGGACAGCTAATTAACGAGGCCCACCTTGCCCAGGCCCTTAACGAGGGCGTTATTGCCGGCGCAGGAGTGGATGTTTTATCGGCAGAACCGCCTGTTGCAACCAACCCGCTTCTTTCCGCGAAGAACATCATTATCACCCCGCACAACGCTTGGATGAGCAAGGAAGCAAGAATAAGGATTATGCAGATTACGGAAGAAAATATAAAAGCCTTCCTGGATGGCAAGCCGCAAAACCGGGTTAATTAAGTGCGACCTCAGCACACATTTTAGAAGAGCTTTTTGGTATAACCGATATAAAAACCAGAACTGCTGATGGGCAGTTGGGCTATACCTACCCCACGCAGGGGAATTCTGAGATAAGGCTGTAACCTGAGTTTGCCTGATTTACCAATTTGCTTTTCAAAACCGGCGGAAAGGTTAAGCATAGAAAACCAGTCACTGGAAGAAGTATAATAGTTACGGCTGCCGCTGTATTGGTTGTTGTACCGCTCGTAGAGATAGCTGTAATCTTCCTTATTCATAATGTAGGAGGAGGATCCGGCACTTACAAACCAGTTATAACCGGTTTTTTTGCCAAAGTAGTAATTTACGTTCACCGGTATTTCAAACATGTAACATACCCCATCGGCATTAATTACCATGCTGTGGTAGGGCAGGTCAAGTTTTTCCGTGTTTACATGCTTGCCTTCGGTGTGATACTTTTTGTAATCCCAAAAAAGCCCTGTTTCTACTGCCCAGCGCCCGGCAAAACGATAACCCAGCATTACACCAGTACCATAACCGAGGCTCATGCGCTGCGCCTTAACTGTACTTACATCAGGCCCGGTAAAAAGCCCCACGTAAAAGTGATTACCGGCAGCAGGTTTTCCCGGTTTTTTCTTTGCTATTACCGGTGTAGTTAGTGCAGTACTGTCTTTTGTTGCTGTTGAATCGCTGGTGGCAGAAGAAAGTTTGCCGGTATCCGCTATTTGATTTGCAAGGGTTGTCGCGGTAACATCAGCGGCTGGCGTATCATTCTGTGGTTTCAATGTGTTTGTAGGTTGTTCTACGGCAGGGCCAGTCTTTTTTTCAGCATTAATAACGCCTGCTCTTGTTTCCTCTTCGGCAACAATACCGGCAGGACTTTTTGTGACATTATCTTTCGCTATTGTATTTTGTCGGTTAGCTTTTACAGTGGTTTGTTTAGTACTGTTGGCAGTAAAAGTTTTGTCTGCCCTTGGCTGGGAAGCATTTGTTCCTGTTCCGGCATCTACACCTTCCGGCGGGGTAACAGTTGCACCAGGCTTTTCATCCGGTTGTGGCTGAGTTTTGTTTACACCTGCTTCATTTTCCTGCACTGTTGTGTTCGCCGCGGTTTCGCCGGTATCTTTTGCTTTTGCGGCCACTGTTTCATTTGGGGCAACGGCGTTATCAGTACCTCCTGTAAACCTGTTACAAATCCATATAACGGGCAGCAACAACAACAGCCACAGCAGCCTGCGGTAGTTATTACCCTTTTTATCCGTTATGGCTTCATCAGGGGCATCGGGCTGTTCGTTCATCGCATGCATCACCTTATCCCAATCTGCACCTTGCGTGTTTAGGGGATAATTATCTGCCGCCTTTCGGAACAACTCATCCATATCGTCATTCAATTGCTGCATAAGAATCAGCTTCCTGTTTATCGTTATTGATAAATTTTTGTAAATGTGCCCGTGCCTTTGCGAGGTTAGATTTGGACGTACCTACGGAAATGCCCAGCATTGCGGCAATTTCCTGGTGGGTATATCCATCAATTACAAACAAGTTGAAAACCGTTCTGTAGGCCGGGGGCAGCTTTTTTACCTGGGCTACCAGTTCTTTGTACAAAATTTTCTGATCTGCATTCCCTGAATTGTCCGGGTCGTTCCATACATGTTCAGGTAATGGGCCAATCTCGGGCATCATGTTATGCCTTCTCAGTTCATCAATAGCGGTGTTGATCATTATTCTCCTTATCCACCCCATAAGTATCTTTTCCAGGGCGTCGGGCTCTTTACATTCGAATTTGTTGAAATTCCTGAACAGTTTTACAAAGCCATCATTTACCACATCCACCGCTTTTTCGTACCGGTAGATATATCGGAACACTACTTTTAGCGAATACCCATAGTACCGCTCGTAAAGCTGCCTTTGACACTTTTGGTCAAAGGCAATACAACCTTGCACTATGTGTAAGATATGTTCCAAGTGTTTGGCTTGTTTGGGTTTCCGGCAAATAATACGAAAATAAAGGTCAACCGGTTGCCTTAATCTGTAAAGTAAACAAACATAACCAGTCTTACAAGGAAGAATGAGCTCAAAAAGCTAAAAAATATAGTCTTATAAATATGGTTACGCTGTGTCACCACCGCGCCAGGGATTGAAGCGGATACCCCGGTGAAGGTTTTGTGCGGCGGGCCTTGTGCCGGAGTATGAGCGGAAAGCCCGGTGCCTTCGGCAGGCGCCCTGAATTCTACTTTTCAACCCTTTAAGTATTATGCTTCATTGTAAAATACCAACCCCGGATTTGTATCCGGGGCCGGTAACATTTTAGCCCATTGGGCTATACTAAAATGAGATTGAAAAATTGCAAGGGAAGCTATGAAGCCACGGCCATTTCTTTTTCTTCCATCCATTTTTTACGGCCGTAGCCTTCAAAAACATGGCGCTCGCTGTGGTAAGAAGAGCGGACAAGGGGGCCGCTTTCCACATAGTCAAAGCCCAGTTCGTAACCGATTTCCCTTAGCTCGGCAAACTCATCCGGGTGCACAAAACGCTGTACGGCCAGGTGTTTTTTGGTAGGCTGCAGGTACTGGCCCAGCGTAATTACATCTACGTTAACGGCCGCAAGGTCTTCCAGGGTTTGCACCACTTCTTCCTTTGTTTCGCCAAGGCCCAGCATAATACCTGTTTTGGTACGCATGCCACCCTCTTTTAAAATGCGCAGCACTTCTATACTGCGGCGGTATTTGGCCTGTATGCGCACCTGGCGGGTAAGGCGCTCAACGGTTTCCATGTTATGGCTAACCACTTCCGGGGCGGCATCAATAATGCGTTGAATATTCTCAGCCTGGCCTTTAAAATCGGGCACCAGGGTTTCCAGCGTAGTACCGGGGTTAAGTGCTTTTACGGCTTTTATGGTGTTGTACCAGATGATGGAGCCGCCATCTCTCAGCTCATCCCTGTCCACACTGGTAATAACGGCGTGTTTTACCTTCATCAGGTGAATGGCTTCGGCCACACGCTGCGGCTCATCCCAGTCAACCGCGTCGGGCCTGCCGGTAGTTACGGCACAAAAACCGCAACTGCGGGTACATACATTACCCAATATCATAAAAGTGGCGGTACCAGCACCCCAGCATTCGCCCATATTGGGGCAGTTGCCGCTTTCGCAAATGGTATGCAGCTTGTGGGTATCAACCAATCCACGTACATGCTTATAGCTTTCCCCTACTGGCAATTTAACACGAAGCCAATCCGGCTTTTTTACTTTCACTTCTGGTATAACGGTGTTTGATGCTATTGGTAATTCCTGCATTGCTCTGAATGTTTGATTGTTCAGTTGTTCAATGTTCAACGTTAAAGCTTTATATCAAAACTTTGAACATTGAACAGTAAAACATTGAACAGTTAAGCCTCAAAATTAACTCACTTTCTCTTTCCAAATACAACGGATACATAGGCATTGAAGAAGAACTTTTTGGATGGCACGCTGAAGAGGATGGGCATGTCCTGTGTGTAATACTCAGCGTTTACACCTGTTTCCACGGCAGACAGCAACTCGTTAAACCGGCCATAATCAAACCGCAACGCCAGCCTTGCATGCACGCCGGGTACAAACTTAATATTGCCCCAGCCTTTAAAAAGGCCGGCGGAACCTACTATATAACTTGGGTCTTTAAAGTAACGGGCAGTGCTGTCGTCGTAGCGCACATCGCGGGTTTGGTTATTTTCATCGGTAATGGTAAGGTAGTAAGGCTTTAAGAAGCCGCCGCTAAAACCGCCGCCATAGATAGCGGAAACCGCCACACCGTTCTTGTTGCCTTTGCCACCAATAAGCCGCTGCTCGCCAATACCTAGTTTAAGCTGGTAAAAATTGTTGATTTTGCCGTAAATAACGGGGTTGCCCAAAATAATAAACGGGCCGGAAACAGAGGTAGGGGTTTTTCTTTCTTCTTTGGAGTGTTTACGCTCACTTAATTCGGCCCACCATAAAAAAGTTTTTGTAATGGTTTTATAGCGGCCATGCTCGTAAAAAAGGCCATATCCATCCGTGCTTAGTTTTATGCCAAATGCCCCTTGCTTGTTGTATATCAATGCCCCTTCTTCTTCCTGTTTTGCCAATTGGTTTATCTTCTCTTTTCTCTCCTGCCGTTTTTGCTCCCTGCTTTTTTTACCTTGTCCATAACCTGCCAACACTACCGAGCTAATCGTTAAAACCAAGAATATCTTCTTCACGATATGTATATTTGATGCTTGTAAATTTATGATAAAAATAAGGCAATGACTTCACAAATAATTTATAAAGGCAACCTGCGTACCGAGGCTACCCACCTGCAAAGCAACACAGTTATTGAAACGGATGCGCCTGTGGACAACCAGGGAAATGGAGAACGTTTTTCCCCGACAGATATTGTGTCAACCGCCCTGGGTAGCTGCATGCTTACCATTATGGGTATTAAGGCCAGGGACATGCAGGTAAACCTGGATGGCACACAAATTGGCATTACCAAAATTATGGCTTCAGACCCAAGGCGCATAAGCGGCGTTAAGCTGGTATTTGATTTTACTGACAATACCGTTGTTGACGAAAAGCAAAAAGCCATACTTGAACGTGCCGCTTTAACCTGCCCCGTAGCTAAAAGCATACATCCCGATATTGAGGTGGACGTAACTTTTAACTGGAAGAGTTAGAGCCTTTAATGATAACTTTCGCTGCCCCGGAGCATTTTGCACGGGGTATTTTTTTGGTGGCCGGCAATAGTACTTTATGGAGACATCGTTGCGTCGCACTACGTTCATCGTTCGGTACATTGGGCGGCTTTGCAGGCCCGGGTAGAGATGGTGGTGCGTGTGGACACGCACCACGGAGCAGGATGGTGGTACGTGGGGATACGCACCAGGGCTACCGTGTGTACACATTTTTTGAAGAAACAAAAGGAACACGGATGACACCAGGGGGCAGTACGCTACCCTTTCTCATTGAGCCTTGGCCGCAGCCGGGCTTTTGATTTATTGAAAATATTACGGCCTTTATCAATACCGCTGCGTATTTCTTTTTGCCGCTCTACCGGCATGTGTATGGTATCGTGGCATTCTGTGCTGCAGCAACCTTCGTATTGCCTTGCACATTCTTCACACTGTATAAATAACAGGTGGCAGCCATTGTTTTTGCAATTGGTGTGCGTATCGCAGGGTTTGCCGCACTGGTGGCATTTGGCGATTACATCGTCGGTAATCCTTTCTCCCAGGCGGTCATCAAACACAAAATTTTTACCGGTAAACCGGCTGGGTAACCCGTTCTCCTTCACCTGCCTGGCATAATTAATAATACCACCCTCCAGGTGAAACACATTCTTAAACCCTTTGTGCAGCATGTAAGCGCTGGCTTTCTCGCAACGTATGCCGCCGGTACAGTACATGATGATGTTACGGTCTTCCTTACCCTGCAACATATCCGCGGCCATGGGCAACTGCTCCCTGAAAGTATCTGATGGTACTTCTACGGCATTATCAAAATGGCCCACTTCGTATTCGTAATGGTTGCGCATATCAATAACAATAGTATCATCCTTATCCATCAGTTCGTTCATTTCAACCGCGTTTACGTAACGGCCTTTGTTTTGCATGTTAAAGGAAGGGTCTTCTATGCCATCGGCAACAATTTTGTCACGCACTTTAATCTTAAGTACCCAGAACGATTTGCCATTATCATCTACCGCAATGTTCAATCGAATATTATTAAGCGGTTCATAGGCATACAGCACCTGCCTGAAAGCATCCACGTTGTTTTGGGGAACGCTTACCTGCGCATTGATGCCTTCTGAAGCAACGTAAATGCGGCCAAAGACTTTTAATTCCACTAATTTTTTGTACAAATCATCCCTGAAAAATTGCGGGTTCTGAACAGGAAAGTAATGATAGAAGCTTACGGTAGAACGAATTTCTGTTTCCTGCAACAGGCGCTTCTTTAGCTCCTGGTTGGAAACACGGTTGTGCAACACTGGCATAAACTTGACAATTTCAGACATCAGCGGCGTTTTTACGCCACCGATATTCCATTAAACAATAATTATGGACCCGCTTGCAGGGCGGGCAAAATGCGCCGCAAAAGTAACGTTTTCCCTCCGCAGAAAACAACAGATTAAAATAACCATAAAAATGACCGGCGGGCTTTGCCAGCCCACACGGACAGCTAATTTCGTTCCTCTATGCAGGAAGCTTTTACCGATAAAATTGCCGGGCTTATAAAGCTGCTTTCTTTTAAGGAAGGCCTGCTGAATTGTGAGGCCGAGCTTAACAAGGCTTATGGCCATATAGATAAAGGCATTAAAAAAACCGCGGAACGATTTATTTCTGTTTTTTGCGAACATGCGCTTGCTGATACGGATTATACAGAAGTGCAAAAAGACGCTGTTGGTTACCAGTCTTTAGCGGATTATATTCATACTAATAACCTAAGCCTGCCCTACATCATTAAATGTATCACCTACTTTATCTGGACTGACAAGGTAACCGAAGGATACTTTATCAATAAGATAAAAGACAACTCCCTTATTACACTGCTTAACCGGCTTGATTTCCTGCTAAAAGAACACAGGCAGCTTTGTTGATTTGCAACAGTTGGGCAGGCTGCTAAAACTGTTTTGCATACTGCACTTATAAAACGAAACTCTTACTGCTTTACTGCCCGCAGGATAAAATATGCACCAATTTTTCCCCTTTTAAGGCAATGTTATCAGTAGCATGGTATTGTCACCGCGCCAGGGATTGAAGCGGTTACCCCGCCGAAGCTAGCAGCATGGCTTTGTGGCAGAGTAGTAGCACAACCGGGAAAGAGCAACCAAATGTTGCTTTGACGAAGGTTGCGAACGTAGTTTTGCCCGGTGCCTTAAGCAGGCGCCCTTATCTTTTATACCGGCAGGCGTTAATAAAACAGCCCCGCACTTTTATACGGGGCCGCATGGTGTATGATTGCAAACTACTATTTGTAGAGATAATTAAGCGCCGTTCTGTCATTAGCGTTAAAGGGCCTGTTATCGCCGCTGCCGATACATGCCAGCATCCAGGAATTGGGGTCTGGCCCGCTGGCTGTACCCGGAATATAAACCGCACCTACTGTGGAAGCGCCTTCATTAGTTGGAGAACCACCGCAGCTATAGCTCCTGTCCATATAATCTGTATGGCGAAAGCCTATGCAATGCCCTATCTCGTGTGCAATAATGCTGGCTACAGTAGCCTGTGGCTGATTACCTATAGCCCGGGAATTTACCTTTACCTGGTTGTATGGCTGTCCGGAAGAGGTGGGAAAGCCTGCTGAAGCAAGATAACTGCCATTACCTTTTACCAGCGTAATAGACGCGTTAGAGCTTACACGCTGAAAAGTGATGCGCAAACCCAAAGCATTGTACCGGCTTAAAGCTTCATCTGTAGCGGCAACATAAGAGCTGGGCAGCTTTGAATCTACCCGTACGGTTATTACCCTGGGCAAACCGGTAACAAGGTTAAAAGTGCGGTACTGTTCTGTATTGGCAATACGCAGCAATTGGTAACCCGGGTTTGTTTTTAAGTCTTTGGGCGAAATACTTATATCGCCTTCCACAATGTAACTGCCGTCTTCATCCAGCGTTACATCTTTATTACTGAACCCCAGGTTATAAATACCATCCAGGGCCTCCTGGCTAATACGGTTGCCAGGCGCGGGTTCAGAATTGTTTTTGGTACATGAACTTAAAATACCACCGGCTAATAACACCAGCACGGCTGAGGATAAGATCTTTCTCATTGTGTCTTGATTTGGAATTAAAAATTGAACACTCAAATTAACCCTTTAACATTTTATTATAAATCTTCAAAAAAGCAACATTGTTGCATGATTAATTGCTGTAAAACATTTTAGAAGAAGAGGATAAAAAAATTTAAGGATAAAGACCTTTTGCAGCAATTTTTAACCGGTTTGTATAAAAAAAATGGAGATTGGCGAAAAAAGCTATACCAGGCGGTATTTGTGCCTAAAGTCATTATATTTCCGCATGTATTTTTCACAGCCACAGATTCAGACTCAAAGTCGCCATGTCGTGTTTTGAGGCTTAGCACTAATTATGAATAAACCGGCCATATTCTGTTTACTATTTTCTTTCTGCTGTTTGCTTTTACATGCCCAGGTTACAGAGCAGGAGTATGTGAAGGATTATGCTCTTCATGATTTAAAAGACTCTTTACCCGCAGGCCAACATTACTATATTGCCGGACTTAACAGCGATAACGTGTTTTGCCGGCCTGAAGAATTTTCAATCGTAAGAAGATTAGGCAAGAATTTAGCGATAATACATGTTGAACGCTTAACAGACAGCATAAGAAATCATCTCAGGTTTCTTTTTCCTGCCAATAACAAATGGAAGCTATCTCCCCGGTTTTCAACAAGCCCAACGGGCAAAGGGAAATACTTAATCAGGTTGCTGAACCGTAAGGTTAACACTTTAAACAAACACAAGCTTACAGTACTTTACAGTTACCAAAACAGTTATATCGTTTCGGCACAACAATCTGTTTTGCCCGCCGGGTTACTTGCTGATGATAATGTTTTGTTTATTGACAACCACAAAAGCCCTGTGGTTGAAACGGTGCTGAACGGAATGGATTTATCCACCAACAAAATAACTGCGGCCCATTCCTTGTACCCGGCTATAGCAGGGGACAGCCTTACAGCTTCCATCAAAGAAAATCTATTTGACACAACGGATGTGGATTTAACCAACCGCTATATTTCCACAGGCCTGGCGTCAAGTATTACAGAAAGCCATGCAGGCATCATGGCCACCCTTATTGGCGGCGCCGGCAATAGCTATTATACCGGCAAAGGCGTGGCATACAGGGCCAATCTTACCTCGTCAGATTTTACCAACCTGCTGCCGGATAGTGATGATACTTACAGTAATTACAGTATCTCAGTCCAAAACCATTCTTACGGCACCGGCATAGAAAACTACTACGGAGCAGATGCCGCGGCTTATGACGAAACAGCCACCAGGCATCCCTCGTTGGTGCATGTTTTTTCCGCGGGCAATTCCGGCGACAAAACCAGTGATACGGGCGTTTACAAAGGGATTGCAAACTATGCCAACATAACAGGCAGCTTTAAAATGGCCAAAAACATTATTACGGTTGGCTCCATAGATTCTTTTTACCATGTTTTGCCGCTTAGCTCAAGAGGGCCGGCATTTGACGGAAGGGTAAAGCCAGAACTTGTAGCCTACGGTACCGACGGCAGTTCGGGAGCAGCGGCTATTGTATCAGGTACAGCGTTACTGCTGCAGCAAGCATATAAACAGAAGCACGGCCATTTACCACCAGGCCCAATTGTAAAAGCCCTGCTGCTGAATACGGCGGATGACGTTGCCGCAAAGGGTATTGACTACCAATCTGGTTTTGGAAGTTTAAATGCCTTACGGGCTTTAGAGGAAAACCAGGCACAACACTTTACTTTTGACTCATTAAGTACCGGCGAGACAAAACAATACAGCTTACAACTACCTGCAAATGCAGTTAACCTTAAAGTGCTGGTTTGCTGGGCCGACCCACCAGCTACTCCTAACAGTTATAAGGCACTGGTGAACGATCTTGATCTGCAACTTGTAAATACATTAACCAACGAAATACACCAGCCGCTTGTTTTAAACGCATTTCCATTAAAAGACTCTTTGCAACAACAGGCCCGGCCCGGCAGGGACAGCCTGAATAATGTAGAGCAGGTAACCATTCTTCATCCTGGCGCCGCGACTTACCAGGTACAGGTATCTGGCCGGGATGTACCACAGGGCAGGCAGGCTTTTGCTATTGCCTACCAGTGGGATACCCTTAACAGTTTTACGTGGCTTTACCCTACTAAAAACGATAACCTTGCTGCCGGGGATATAAATACTGTAAGGTGGCAATCTAACCTTGCTGACGAACAGGCCCGCCTGGAAATAAGCTATAACAAAAACGCTGGTTGGCAAAACGTGGGGCAAACAAACATCAGCAACAACCTCCATTCCTTTACCGTAAAAGATAGTTTTCGCATAGCGCAGTTACGGGTATTGTTCAACGGCAATTATTTTTATTCGGATAGCTTTACCGTTTCCAAAAGGCTCGGCACAGGTGTTGGGTTTAACTGCCCCGATTCATTCCTGCTGTACTGGCAACAGGCGCCTGGCATACAACAATACAGGGTTTACGGACTTGGGCAATTTTTCCTAGAGCAAAAAGCAATTACCAGCGATACCTTTATGCTTATACCAAAAGCCGGTAACCCATTATACTATGCAGTTTCGCCGGTTATAGGAAACTACGACGGCATAAAGTCCTATGGTTTTGACTATACCACGCAGGGTGTGGATTGCTATATACGCAGTTTTCTTGCAGACCTGGCAACCCCTTCAACAGCTTTGGTGCGCATAGAATTAGGTACTAATATTAATTTGAGATATGTTACCCTGGAAAAGCAATACGGTACCCAAATAAAGAACCTGGCCACCTGGCAACCCGTAACAAGCACTTCTTATACCTTTACAGACGACTCCCTTACGCAGGGCTTAAACCTTTACCGTTTGCGGGTTGTATTAACCGATGGGCGTTCTATCAGCAGTGATATACAAACGGTTAACTATCTAAACAATAAGAATTTTATTGTTTTTCCCAATCCTTTGCGAGCCGGACAAACCATCAAAATACTTACCTCACAATTAAACAACTACCAGTTTATCCTGTATTCCTCACTTGGCAAAAAACTTATTCAGGCCAACCTTCCGGATATTTCCAACGAAATCTACCCAGGCATCTTAGCCAGGGGTGTTTATTTCTACGCCATTAGTTTAGACGGACAGGTTGTATATAAAGGAAAACTTGTGGCGCAATAATCTTTATTACAAGCCCGAACAAACGGTAAATCCCAGGATAAGTGCCGGAATCCTTAGCACTGCGTTTAATCGAAACCGGCGCTTTACGTAAGACTTTTTGAGAAAACTATTTTTTACAGCTTCACAATTTTTAACTGCCGCATCTTTGTGTTGTAACCTTATCAATGCAATTAAAACAAGTACCATGTTTACCATTGAACAGATTAAAAGCGCCCATTCGAAAGTAAAATCCGGCGCAGATTTTCCGGCTTACATAGGCGACTTAAAAACGCTGGGTGTAACCCAATATGAAACTTTTGTGGAAGACGGGCACACCAGCTATTTTGGAAATGATAATTACAGCACGTCATCACCTGCCGGGTACCCGCCCCAGGTAATATCTACCGAAACCGATGCGGAAAATTTTAAAGCCCGCCTGAAAGCGCACCAGCAAGGCCAAACAGATTATCCAACTTTTTGTAACGACTGTGCCATATCCGGCATTGCAAAATGGGTTGTTAGCATGGCAGCCATGACCTGCACTTACTATAACCTGGCAGGCCATGAAATATTTGCGGAGGCTATACCACAATAACAGCACACGCAATTTCGCCTTGCATAACCGTATGGCTAAAATGATAACTGCCACTTTAAGGCCAGCCAACACAGATGATAAAGAAACAGGGTTAAAGCGGCCGCTTTAACCCTGTTTCTTATGAGATTTTCCGGTTAACATGGAATAGTTAGAATCCTGCACCCACTGCAAAACTGGTGGCCTGTACCGGGAAGCTGCCCGTAGCCTGTGCCTTACCTGTTGAAAGGTTGATGGAATACAGTTTGGTATTGCCGCCCGAAGTTAGCAGGGCCCAGGCGTTGTTACTGCTGCCACCTATGTCAAAACCGTTGGATGCATTAATACTCACCCCGAGGCTGCCCACTTCTACCAACGTGCCGTTATTAGGAGGGTCTTGCTTATACAATTTACCCGCGGCATGGTCTATATCGAATAAAACTGTTGAAGTAGTTCCGGGAAAGCTGTTGGTGTAAGCAGCCGCAGATACAGCAGGACTGCCGGGGTTAAGATTGGCATCAGTAGCTGCCAGTTCACCGGTTACCGGGTGTACCCGCATGTTAGCGCCATTGCTGTTTACAACCCTGATCCTGTCAACAACAGGATTAAAATCAAAACCATAGCTAACACCTGCAGCAACAGCCGCAAACGGCGTAGCGCTGATAGCGGTTGCCCCGCCTGTGGCCGTGTTTATAGTATATATCCTGTTGGTGCTGCCCAGTGCATATAATTGTCCTGTTACAGGCCTCATATCAAGCCCCGCAACCGTTTCGCCGCTTTGCATGCCGCTAATGGGTTTGCTGATGGTTGTGCCTGGCATGGCAGGGTTAAAAATGTGCAGGTTGTTGGAGCCATCCGCGGCATAAGCTACCGGGTTAGTGGGTATGGCAAGGCCGATGATTTTTTTATCCAGTTCGCAAATGCCAGACAGTTTGCCGCTGTTTAAATCCACATGATAAAGCATTTGTTTTGCGCCGTTTTTGTCGCTCTTGCCCAACGCCGCCAGAGCGTATTTGTTGTCCGGCGAAATATCAAACCCGCCCTCGCCGCTAATGTTTTCGTTAAGGCTGCCTACTTCTACAAGGGTGCCGTTGTTGGGTGGGTCTTGCCGGTATAGTTTTCCTGATGCTACATCAATATTAAATAAGGTGGTGGCCGTTGCACCGGCAAAGTTGTTAAGATACGCCACTGCATTAACGGCAGGTGTACCCGGGTTTAAGTTGCCGTCAACAAACGCAACCGTGCCCAGTTCCGGGTGCAGCCGCAGGTTTTGGCCGTTAGCGGTTACAACGCGTATCCTGTCAACAGTGGGGTTAAAATCAAAGCCGGCTACCGTGCCGTTAAGGGCCGGCGTAAAAGCCTCAGTGCCAAGGGCGGTTGCTGCGCCGGTAACATGGTTAATAATGTACAGCCTGTTACTGTTACCCAGCCCGTAAAGCTGGCCTGTTGCCGGCCTGAAGTCAATAGCCAGCAGCTTTTCTCCCTGCTGCAAACCGGTAACGGATACCGGCGAGTAAGACTGACCCGGTTTTTTGCCGTGCAGCTTTACCAGCGTATTGCCTTCGGTAAGGCCGTAAAATTCAAGGTCGAAGGTTTTGTTGCCGGGAAAAGGAAAATCGTGTTTTTTACAACCATTAATGGCAATAATGGCTAAGCACCATAGCATTGCGGATAGAATTGGTTTCATATGTTAGCTTGATTTTGGTGAAGGAATAATGTATTTACGGCAGGCGCAGGCCGCCGGATTGCGGTGTTGCAGATTCTAATGGAATTCTAATACAGCAACGCAATCCCATACCCTGAGTGGAGTAATTATGAGCCAGGCAGCGGTAACATCTATTAAACTTCGTTGTGTCACTCACTTGTACGCCATGTTCGCTACGCAGCTTTTACCGAAGCGTAGGGGCCAACCTATATTTTTCACTATTACCTGGTAACATTTTTTTACGCTAACCTGTTTATAGCCCGGCTATTATAAAAAACCTGGTTCAGCAGGCTTGCATTTGGCTTTAAAGGTTTTTATCTTGGAGTAGCTTAAATAACGTGAGTTTTGGGTGTCGCACATACCTGTATTAAATAAAACTTATTTACTTTTTTGTCTTGACACAAAAAAGTAACAAAAAAGGTCAAGGAAGAAACGATATACAGCACGTTTCTTCCATTCGCCCTGATTAAACTTTTGCACTACTGTGATTTCAGCAGTAGAATGTTCTTATACAAGGCATACCAAACCTGATGATGCAGTTACAATGAATGATGTTGTCTGACTACCCGGCAACTGTTCAATGTTCTCTTGTTCAAAGTTTAATGTTAACGGCTGTATTAGGTTTTCCGTGTATTTATCAGCTAAAAAATCCTCAGCCCCTTACCCAACAACAGACCGTTAACCAGCAACTTGCAACCGGCAACCGGCCTTCGGGTGAGGGATTGAAGCGGCTACCCCGCTGAAGCCTTCGCAGCCGGGCCTTGTGGCGGAGTAATAGCGGAAAGCCCGGCCCCTTGCGCAGCTTGGGGACACCCCCAAAAAACCTTCGTTACCGCAGAACACAACTGCCCTTGTTGATACCGTGATGATATGGAAAATAACCCTGCCAATTAAAAACGGGTTAGCCTAAAACTGACCATACCAAGCAACTTAAAAAGTGCGGAGTCAGCACCATAATCACTGACACTAATAAAATGAACAGCAAACACCCTTCGTTCTTGCCGCTTCTTTTTCTTCTTTGTTTTTCAACAGCCGCTACGGCCCAGGTTGATACCGGTTTTTATTACAGGCTTACCACCCAATGGCAGGGCGATGGAAAAAGCCTGGATGTAATTAACGACGGCAAAAACAATAACCAGCTTCAGTTAGCCACCACGGGCAATTACAGCGGGCAGTATTGGAAATTTACCCCCATTGGCAACGGCTACTACCGGCTAACCAACCAGTGGCAAGGCGCCTTAAAATCTTTAGATATATTGAATGACGGGAAGAATAATAGCCCCATTTTGGCCAACACGGGAAGCTACTCCGGGCAAAACTGGAAGGTTACCACGCTGGGCAACGGCTACTACCGTTTTACAACTATGTGGCAGGGCGATGGAAAAAGCCTGGATGTTATTAACGATGGCAAAAACAACAGGCTTCAATTAGCAAATACCGGTCTTTACAGCGGCCAGTTTTGGAAGTTAACCAGGATGCATGCCGTGGTTGAAGACCCGGGGTTTTATATGATCTTCGCATCTGACCCGCAATGGCCCTGGACCAATAAAACAGATGATGAGATAACACAAACCGAATCTGAAAAGGAATCTGACGCCACTACCCTTAACCAAAACCATGTTAAAAGCATGAATACCCTTATCAGCGAACTTAACCTGGTAAAAGGCATTATTTTAAACGGAGACCTTACCGCCTACGGGCATTCGCCCGAGTTTGACAAATACACTTCCATTTATAAAGGGGCAAACGCTACCATTTATGCAGGGCTGGGCAACCACGATTATGCCAACAATATTGATGACACCTACGAAAACAACTCGGCCAACAGGATGGTGGAATATATGGTTGACCATATTAAGAGTAACGGCAGCACCAGGTCAGATTACAAGAAATCAGACTCCTATACTTTTCCTGATGTAGTAACCACCATTACCGGCAGCCTTGCCTACTCCTGGGATATTGGCAACGTACACTTTGTGCAGTTACAAAACTACCCGCTGTACAAACGTGAATGGAGTAACTACGTAAGCATAGGCGCGGCCAAAAGAAAAACAGTAAAAATCACTTCGTCCCTTAGCTGGCTTAAAACCGATTTGGCACTTGCCCGCCAGGCCGGTAAAATTATTATTTTGAATTACCACGATTCTGACGAGCATTGGGGAGACTACTATACAACGGATGAGCTGACCACCTTAACCGCCGACTTTAAGGCCATACTGGATACTTACAAAGTATCTGCCGTTTTTGTTGGCCATTACCACAAGTGGCTTGGCAAACAAACTTCGCCAAGGCGTGCTACCGCCACTTATGGCACCACCCCGGTTTTTTATTGCGGGTCTGCCTCGCAAAGCAAATATTTGCTGGCCAACTTTAAAGGCAACAAGCTGATTGTTGAAAATGTTTCCAGCCTGGATGGGGCCGCTACCCGCAGCAATAAAACAGAAATTACCGTATTTGACCAACCCATTGCGGTTGCAACCCCGCAGGCGGATGGCTGGGTTACTTTTTTTAACCAATCAGGTTATGTAGCCAAATACACACTTACTTACACACTTAACGGAGAATTAAAAACTTTTACCACAGGCAATATGAACCTGGGCAACAAACAACGGTACGAGATACCCGCCGCAGCCACAGGCATTAAAGTAAAGGGCGAGGGAAAAACCGGGTTAGCATGGGAAGTATGGCGAACTACATTCAGCGAATCTTTTAATACGCCACCTGCCAAATGCTTTAAATCTTACGGTACATCGCTCGACCAGAAATGGAACAACAACTGCGAGTAAGGGTGGGCGCCACCCCCATGCCCTGAAGGCTATCGTGTGTACACAAATATTAAATAGAACACGGATGACACGGATAGAACGGATAAGCAGGATTTTTAATGCTGCAATGCAGCATTATCCGTGCTAATCCATATTTTTCTTAGCGTGTAAGTCTGATTTCCTAATGAAGGTTTTCGCATGCGAAAAAAAACCCTGAAAATCCATTGAATCCGTGTCATCCGTGTTCCCTTTCTTTCGTTGAAAAGATGTGTCCTAACGGTTGATCCCCTGAAGGGGGTTGGCTGTTGCATGGTGAAAGCATTTTTTTGGGCCGTGCAGCAGGAACTACTATTGGGCTTTACTTGCGTCGCACTCTTGTACGGCTTGTTCGCTATGCAGCTTTTACCGAAGCGTAGGGGCTGGTAATGTTATGATGAGCACTGGTGTGTGAATGCAGGTGGAGTTTTTACCGGATACGCCATCCACACACCAGGCTTTTACTGCTTTGTAAACACAATTGTTTGCGGCCCCTGCTTTAATATCATCTGTTTTTTACCAGGAACAAAATTGAGGGTAACGTTTGTTTCTTCATGCAAAAATTCATCTTTTGCTGTGGCTTCCATGGTATATATTCTTTGGCCATGTGGCTGCGCAAGTAAAAAATTATTCTTAACCCAAATGTCAATAATCAAAGGGCTGCTTTCACTGGTGTAAGTGCCGCTGTATTGCTGCATGTCTTCAGCAGTAGCGGCATAGGTGTTAAATACCGGCAACTTAACCGGCTTATCAAAAACAATGGATAAGATGGTTTCATTCACGGTCTCCAGTTTATAGTTTTTAGCGTTGGAGAGTAATACGTACAGTGTTTGATCTTGCGGAAAATAGTAATAGTAAGAGTTGAAGCCATCAATGGCGCCATCATGCATATAAGCGTTTTGGCCCAGTATGTTTTTTTGGAAAACACCCAGCCCCATTCCATCGGTTTGTTCTTCCATTGTTGCGAGCATCGCTGCGGATATTATCCGGCCCTGGAAGATAGCTTCCAGCACTTTTGCCAAATCATCTGCCGAAGCAACAATGGCGCCGGCCCCAAGGGGAATGGAAAGGTCTGTCTGCACAGCGGCATCCCACCCCGCCGTAAAGTTATAAGACAGCGATTTGCTTTGGGGATCAATCATTTTATCTCCCAATTGAAAACGTGTTAACTGCAGGGGTTCGGTTATTTTGGCTTTCAGTATTTCACCGTAGGTGGAATGATAAATATCTTCAAGAATAAAAGAAAGCAGTACATAGTTAGAATTACTATACGATGCTTTGGTACCTGGTGGAAAATCACTGCCGCCTTTAGCGATAGTGTCAATAAGGTCTTGCCGGTTTTTAGGTTGTGTATTCCAGCCAAGGTAATTGCCACCTGTAAAATTATGGATGCCGCTGTGGTGGTTAAGCAGTTGGTTTACCGTAACCTGCTCTGCATGTTGTATAGAGGGGAAATAAGCCTTTATATTGTCTGAAAGTTGAAGCCGCCCTTCTTCGATGGCTTTGAGTATCAAAACCGCGGTAATGGTTTTTGTGATGGACCCAATCCTGTACATTGTTTGCCCGTTAGCCCTTGTACCCGCTTTTATGTTAGAAAAACCTACTGACCGCGAATACAGGTTTTTGTTGTGCTGGCGTACCAGTACATTGCCCATGAGTTTATTACTGCTCTCTAATAGCCGGAGGTAATTGTCCAGTTTTGCTTTATCAATTGTTTGAGAGAAGGAGTTGCTAACCAACAGCAGGCTTAGCAACAACGGGAGAAGTTTGTTGTTTAACATGATTTGCCTTTTAATACTGTTGGGGTCACAAGATGAAAAACATCGCCCTGTGTTCACCGGCAATAGGTATCAATGGCCTGATAGCGGTGCAGGCGGTGGGCGGAAGACCGTTTGGGGGATACGGAAGACCATTTGCCGCCTGCGGAAGATCGGTTGAGGCATGCGGAAGATCGTTTGAGGCATGCGGAAGATGATTTGAGGCGTGCGGAAGATCGTTTGAGGCGTGCGGAAGATCGTTTGAGGCCTGCGGAAGATCGTTTGAGGCCTACGGAAGATGATTTGAGGCATGCGGAAGATCGTTTGAGGCATGCGGAAGATCGTTTGAGGCATGCGGAAGATCATTTGAGGCATGCGGAAGATCATTTGAGGCAAAAATGTCAGCTTCCCGAGAGGCTGTAAAATAAACTGTGTCAAGGTTAAAAAATAAGATAACCTTTAACACATCAAGATGAAGTCAAAAACAGAAACACCGTTCGGGTTTGATTACGAGGCCGTGAAGAACAAGGCCCTGGAACAACTCAAGAGTGGAAAGCCACTATTAGGAAAAGAAGGTGCTTTGGCGCCG
>NZ_VVIP01000093.1 GCF_009650435.1 Foetidibacter luteolus | reverse complement strand
CTCTTGGCAAATCGTCTCTTTTCTTATCTACTAACATGCCGCCCCTACGGGGCTTTGATTGTTTAATGTTCTTTTGTTTAATGTTCAATGTTTGCGGCTCTGCCGCAGTGCGGCACTTGCACATCACCCTCCCTAAAAAACCTCAACCGCTTACACATCAACAGACCGGCAACCAGCAACTTGTAACCGGTAACCTTCTTTCGGGTGAGGGATTGAAGCGGTTACCCCGGTGAGGCCATGGCAGCAGGGCTTTTGTGCCGGAGTAATAGCGGAAAGCCCGGCCCGAGGCACGAGGGGCACCCCCAAAATCAAAGTATGAGAGTAGAAGTGCGAAGTACTTTTTATGTAAATCATTATTAAACGCGGGATTTACACACCAACAGACCGGCAACCAGCTACCTGCAACCTGTAACCGGCTTTCACATCCCACGCCCCTTCGCACTATTTTCATTATCCGCCGCAGAAAATGCCCCAAAGCGGCCGGTTAATCAATGAACCGGGGGTTGGTAGCGAAAACGCTGTATTTTTAATAGGCACATAATAAAGCTGCCGGGCGGTAACGCCTAAAGGCAGCGGGCACATAAATCCTTCATCCTGTGCAGCCACCGGCCGTCGCTTGTCGATTTTTAATGTAAATCACCGGAAAAATTTGCAGCAATACCAAAAGCTGATTATCTTATCACTGCGTTTGTGCTGGCCTATGCACCGTTGGTAAAAACACGCAGCCAATGGACTGCTGTACCCGAAAATTAATTGCAGGGATTGATTAAATATGCGGATATTGCACAACCCAGCCGGACCATACTAAAACTAAATTTGTTTTGAAATGAAAAAAAACCTTTACACCCTGTTTCTGCTGCTGCTTGCCAGCGGCGTAAAAGCCCAGTTAAATATTGAAAGCGGCGCCACGCTTTTTCTTGAGCCTGGCAGCGTAGTAACCATACAAGGAAGCCTTACCAGCAATGCTGACATACAGGGCACCGGTAAAATTGTTATGAAAGGCGCCGCCGCTCAAAACCTTAACATGAATGGCAAGGCCATTCCTAATCTTGAAATTGACAATGCCGCCAATGTAGCGCTTACCGGCGCTGTAAAAGTGGGTAGTTCCCTAACTTTTACTACAGGTAAACTGCGCCTGGGTAATTTTGATTTTACGCTGGGCAACACCGTTACCGTGGCTGGCGCCGGCGCCGGCAAATTTGTGGAAACCAACGGAACCGGTTTTTTGAAGAAAGAAATTACAGCCATTGGCAACTACAGCCTTCCTGTAGGTGCGGGCAACAACTATACGCCTTTTCAGTACCAGTTAAGTGGCAGCCCCACATTAAGCAATGCGGTATTGGGTGTGCAGGCGGTAAACGCGGCACATCCTTCAAAACCCATAAGGGCGGAGGATTACCTGAAGAGCTACTGGAAAGCCAGTGTTAGCGGTGTTACCGGTGGCACGTTAAACGCTGTAGCCACTTATGTGGATGCCGGCAGCATTACCGGCGCTGAAGCGCAGTTGAATGCCATACGCTGGAACGGCACTGATTGGTCGCTTGCCAACAGCAGCATCAGTGCGGCAGCCAACACCGCTACCTACAACGGCGTGGCCAATAATGCGGAGCTATATGCCATGAACAAATTTGTACTGGTAAAAGCCAAGGCTTTTTTGCAGGGTGCTTACAACAGCGGTACCGGCATGATGACCGACGCTTTGAGAACACCCACCAACCTGATACCCCTTACAGACCCTTACAGGTCTGCACCTTACAGCACACAGTTTTCCCATGTAAACAATACAGTAGCCGAAACGGCGGATGCGGCTGTGTTTAATACCAATGCTACAGTTGGTGACAACATAGTTGACTGGGTGTTCCTGGAATTGAGGAATACCAATGCCTCACCTGGCAATACGGTACTGGCCACAAGAAGCGCTTTGCTACAACGGGATGGCGATATTGTTGATGTGGATGGCAAAAGCCCCGTATTCTTTAAAAACTTTGATGGGGCCAGCTACATAGTTGCCGTAAGGCACCGCAACCATCTGGGTATAGCTGCAGACAGGGCCACCTATACCAAAACACTCAGCGTATCTAATCCATCTGCCGGAAATACTTTTGATTTTACAGCGGCTACAGATGCGCAAATTTTTGGAACGAATACAGCTTATAATATTGTGAATGCGAAGAATGTATTGTGGGCGGGTAATGCGAATTTTAATACTCAATCAAAATACACAGGCCCAGCTAACGACAGAGATTACATGCTCGCTACAATTCTAAGCGGGGTACAGGGAACTGTAATAAACAATGTTTATAGTCAGGGGGACCTAAATTTCAACAGGACCGTAAGATACACTGGCCCCGCTAATGACAGGGATTATTTGTTAGCCAGCATTTTGGGAGGTGTAGCCGGACAGGTTAGAACCCAGGCTCTCCCGAACTGATCATTTCAAGAGTGCAATGATTTACCATAATAATTATTGACAGAATCAAAAGAAAAATAGATTTACTTATGAAACATTTTTACGCAATCTTATTACTTGTTTTTGGGGGCTTGATTCAGCTTAAGGCCCAGGACTTTCAGTTCGGAATTAAAAAAGGGAGCAAGAACAATTCAGTTCTTATTGTTTTTAAGCCAGGAACTACTACCACAGGCCAAATATCAAGTATGCAGCTAACCGTTGGCGTATTAGCGTCTGTATCTTCCAAACCGACTGCTTCAATATTGCAAAACTATTATGGTGGCGCGGGGCAGATAGCGTATCCAGCGCCTTATGAATCTACCGAAACAACAACTGATGGAGATATGTATGTTTATACCTTTGATGGAGTAGCTGGTGCTTCTCAACCAAGTGAAACTTACACGGCAGGTCAGGAATACAATGTACTTGAAATACAGTTTGCTGATGGCCCAGCTACTGCTAATCAAGTTAGGTTGCTGCAAATACCCAATGGAGGGACAGGCGGAACAAGCCCCGGCCAATATAATTGTTATATGGCAATTGGCGGAACAGATGTGACGAGTGTAAATCAGTTTTTCGGTGATGGATCTGTAAACGATGGCAATAGCTACGCCGGTTATTCCTACGCTCCTGTTGATGGCATCCTTCTTCCCGTTAAATGGCTTTCTTTCACCGCCTCCCTCAAAAACAGCAGCGCTGTTCTTGACTGGACAGCAGAAGAAAAGAACAACAAATATTTTGAAGTAATGCGCAGCCTGGATGGCACAAAATTCAGCCCCGTTGCGCAGGTTTCCAGCAAAGGCGCAGGCATGCAGCGTTACAGCTTTACAGACGAAGGCGTGGCGAAGCAAAAATCTGACGGTTATATCTACTACCAGATAGCACAGGTGGATAAAGATGGTAAACGCTCGGCCAGCCCGGTACGTAATGTGCTGGTGGCATTGCAGGAAGGCGCCTTTATCGTAACGCCCAACCCGGTAAGGTCAAGCGCAGTGGTTAAAATAAACCACCCCAAAGAAGAGAAGGTAGCCCTGCGCATTACAGATGCCAACGGCAAAATACTCTACCAGCTTTCCACTGTGTTGCAGAAAGGTTTAAATACCAGGACCATTAACACCGGCAACCTCAGCATGGGCAACTATAGCCTAAGCGTTATCGGTGGTTCCGGCAGCAGAACGATAAAACTGGTAAAAGCGCAATAAACTCACTTATTTACAATAACTTTTGTAACGGCATTCCTTAACGGGGATGCCGTTTTTTGTACCTCACCCCCGGCCCCTCTCCATGAGGTGGGAGTGACCTCACCCCCGGCCCCTCTCCACGCAGTGGAGAGGGGTGACGCGAAGCATAGTACTTTGCCCTTAACTAATGGGTACTTATTTACTTTTCCCACCATGTAACTTTTGTTTCTGCCGCCTTTGGCGCCAGAAACTTTGTGGAGCATAGCCACGGAAGCACGGAAAAATGGGTTATCGTACCCCTAAGCCCTAGTGTGTGTTCCCCACGTATCACTTTTCTTATCATCCTGGCGCAACATGGCCCTGCAAGTTGTTAACGATTACAATGCTGTTGCCTACAAAGTAAAAGATTTTACGCTGCGCCTGCTGAACAAAACCAAAGTAGCTGAACAACGCGGTTTGTGGCAGTTGGTGAATATCGGCGGGAGTATTGCGCTGGTGTTGCTGTTTGGGGGACTGGTGCAGTGGCGGAGGGGGAAAGGTGGGTGAGGTGAAGTACAATTTAACTAAAACAGCCATCTTTTATGGACGATAGAAAATGGATGATGAAAAGAGTCAACATCGTGCTTCGAATATTTTACGATATAATCTACATCCAGGGAATCATTAAAGTAAAACCAATAACCTGTTCTTTTACTGATGGATAAATTTCCAATTTTATGCAGAACCCCCTTTTATAGATTCTGCAGAGGGTCTTATCAACAATAACAGTATCTATCGGAACATCCAAATATCCATACCTCTGTTGATATTTAACCTGTAGTTTAGCTAATGATTTACCGGGGATTGGGTACCTGCTTTTTATATAACCATGGCTACATCCCACAGTTGTTAGTAACACTAAAAAAAGAATATACCGGATTTTTGTTTCCACTACCGCCATTTACATTGTGCTTGTTAGTGACTGCTGGAGGTTTATGCCCCTTTTTTCACCTGCTTGAAATACGCTTATTTTGGGGCTTTCATCACCTGGAAAACTATTTGGCTCCTGTCCCGGCTGTTCATTGCAACTCCGCCGCAAGACCATACGCCCAAACCCTCAGCGGGGTTTTCATTTCCATCCGGCAGCCATTGGGCGGTGGGATTGCTATGGGGGTTTGCCCGCAGGGGGGATAAAACTCCCCTTAACATTACACGGGCAGGCAAGAACACCTGCTGTAAAATTGCAGCTTATTAACACCCACGGCGGCAGGAAGATATTTACCTTATTTTGTACTTTTCATATAAATGTTTAAGACATACATATATGCACCAATCAAAATAATTACTAAGCCTACAAGTCTAAATCCAAAAATGCCCGAAACCAGCAAGGGTATAGAAGTAATAATAGAACTGAATAAAAAGGATGTTAACATCAACTTTTCTTCACGAACATCACTTTCCTTAATTTTTGCGCACGCTAATTTTACGCATATTATCCCCCAAAAAGCGGAATAACAGCCCATTAATTTAAAAAATCCACTCTCAAAAAACTGATACCGAATAAAATAACTATTACTAATAGAATCAACAGCAAACATATTGTCAAATAACTTGAAAGAGAAATATATGACGCAACTGACAATAGCAAAAATTATTAGTTTCCAAATTCTACTATTTATTTTCATAATTAAATCATCATTTATCTTTGCCTGTTTTGAGGTTTAAAGGAGTGGAAAATGACCCCGGCGTGGAAACTGTAAATGTTGTACTCCTTGCTTTGCCACCATCAAGAAGTCCATTATATTGTATAGTTATTTTCACTACAAACACTAGGGTTCCGTTATATCTTTTTTCTTTTTGATTAGTATTTGTTGTCTCTTTGTAAGAAGTACTGGTGGTTTTTCCTTTTTTAGTCGACACCTCACCAGATGCCTTTACTTTGCCTTTATTGCCTTCCACTTTCACCACAGCATCATTATTTTTTGTTTTTCCCTTATCCTCCGATGATTCTTTTTGAGTTTCTGTGTTTATAGTTCCGTCCTTTTTTAAACTTCCATCTTCGTAATAGGCATTTACCTCTATTTTTAATGTTTCATTTTTTCCCCAATCCGGTATTTCAAAATCATCAGTAGTACCGCCTCCCATTAGCATAGCTCTAATAATAAAATCAATCGGATTACCTTCTATTGACAAATCACTAAGCTTACCATCCGTTAACTGTATGATCTTGTTTCCAAACTGATCGGCCAATTCTGCAGGATCTATACTAACCAAGTTAACATTATGAACAGGTTTGGGTAATGGGATAATATCATCAGGAGTCATTCCGTCTGGATCAATAAACCTCATTGGATTATTAAAAGCATAATTATAAGGACTCCATCTCCTCATAGAGTCTGCCGCAGGATCAATTGTATTCCATCTACCAATTTGCGCATCATACATTCTTGCTCCATAATCATACCAATCCAACCCACTTCCATCACTAAATTCTTTCTCCTGCTTTTCTTTGCCATTATACTCAAATTTATTGTCAAGTTTGCCAGCTGATTTAGAACTAATTCCCGCCATAGTGAGCCCGAATGGATAATAATGTGTCTCCTCCAGTATTTGCCCTCTTACATGTGTTACCTGCAGGTTATCAAAATAAACGTAGGTATCCGTGCTTTCGTTGCTTACGTACACATAAAGGTAACCGTTCTTCGTTAGTTCAATACCAGCCTTGTTATGTGGTGTAAACTGGTTATCTGTTCCTACCTGTTCAAAACCGCTGTTTTTACCGTCGTTGGTAATCACAGGTTTAAACTGCTCATCCAATAATACCCAGTTTAGGTACGCTTTGGGGCGGCTGGTAACAAAATTGTTGTTGTTCCGGTCATCCAGCAGGTCTGCTACGGCAGGGTTTAATATCGTACTGGTTAACTGCCCTGTGGCTACTTTGCTGCCGGGTGCAGCCGGTATGCCGGTAGTAAGGGCCGTTATTATATCCGTTAAAGCGTTAGATACATTGTTGGGATTAGGGGCGGTTCCGTTGCTTTTCCACCAGCTACTGGCATGTATATTTACTTTATCGCCAGCCATTACCTTCACCACCATGCTGCTGCCTATTTTGGTGGCATCACCCTTGAGTTTATGGATAAAATCATTGGGGTTAGTGTAAGCGTCTGAAGGATAACCAGATACGGTGCTTTTATTTACTCGTACTGAGGCATCGTCAGGTATGCTGTAATATGTTTTTTCATCGTTGACAGTAGCTGTTTCCAGCGATGCTGCCGGGTAGGCATCGGTTTGCTGTTCTTCCGTAAGCACCATACGCACATTACCCAAATGGTCTTTCAGCATAAAGTCATACACAAAGCTGCCGTCTTCCTTCCTTCTTATCCGGCCTTCTTCCTGTGGTAAAAACTGCAAAGCATCATCTTCATATATACCAAACAGGTAAAGGGTGGTCTTATCCGGCTTACCGGTCTCCTGCACAATTTTCTTCAACTTGGCACCAGTGGCATCATAGATGTATTTAATGGTTCCTTTACCAGTTACGGTAACCGTATAAGGCAGGTTCAGGTGGTTATAGGCAATACCGCTGATATCTTTGTTCTTGTCGGCATTCATGTTGCCATTTACGTCATAGGTGTAATCTACCGCCGCCGTTGTTTTTGTACCGCCCAATGCACTCATGTATGCTGACGATGCCCTGAAATCCCCCAGCTTTGTTCCCACCACGTTCACGGTATCTATTACATTCTGCAATTTGTTGCTGTTGGGCAGGTAAGTATAGGTTAACTGGTCAACATTGCTGCTGCTGTTCACCTTTACGCCACGTTGCGTCATGGAGGTTATGTTGCCATTGGCATCATAGTTAAGGTTACTAACGGAAAAATCAATGCCGGCGCTCAGGTCGAATGCGCTGTTGGTTGCATTGTATTGCCTGAATGGAGCGGTTTTCAAACGGTTGGCGGCATCGTAGGTATAATCGAATTTTCGTACCTGGTCATCACCAGTGCTTTTCCAAACTGAGCCGCTGATATTTCCGTTGTAAGCCGCGGTTGCATAAGTGCCAAGCTGTGTGCCCGAAGCCGGCTTGATGGCTGTTTGATCGTAGCCCAGGTCAAAACCAAAATAATTGCTGGTGCTATTAACAGTTTTGGCATAGTCCCGGTTCATGCCTAGCATCCACCCGCGGATATTGTAATCAAACGTCAATGTTTCCAGCGGCTGGGATGTGCTTTGTGGATTTGTACCTAGCTTCTTGGTTTTCAGTTGGCCAAGTTCATCATAAGTCATTACAGCTATGGTTTTCCAGCTACCCGTATTGTTCAGCTTCTTTTCCGTTTTAAGCGGACGGCCCATGTTATCATAACTGGTACGGGTTGCTACTGCATAGTTCTTGGTAGTGCCGCCTTTTTTCTCATGGTTGATGAAAATAGAGAGCACTTTCCCCGAAAAATCATAGAGAGAAGTCGTGATATCTACCCCACCTGTTACATTCACATTTTGCACCTGGATGATCCGCATTTTCTCATCATAAAAGCTCACAGATTCCATCCACTTGCCCTGGGCGAGATTAGCAGGGTCTTCTATCACCCTTACCCTTGTGCCTGTAACAGCACCGGTTAAAACCATGTTGGCCGCGGCAGGCAGTGCTTCCGCATAAGGGTTTGTTCCGGCATCCAGTTTGCCATTGTCTGCTGTGCTGTAAGCACGGGTTGTCCAGTTATAGTTGTCGTAAAATGTATAAGTTAAGGCATTATAAGTTACTCCACCGGGAAAGGGCTTGTTATGAACAGACTGCGGGCTGCTGAAACTGCTGCCTGAAGCCGGGACAATTTTGGCTTCAAATGAAGCCCCGCTCTCACTTTCAAATCCTGGCAAAATTTCAATGGATAATGTGGCTGTATAAGAAACAACAACCGGATCCCTTTCTTTCAAAACAAGAATAGGAACAGTGCCATCCACATTGCTGCCGGTAACATTCCCTGTTTGTGTACCTGTATTTACAGAGTTTACATGCGCCCTCAGATTGGATACAGTACTGTTGTAAACCATCATGCCCGTTTCCACCGGCCGGTTGATTTCATCATACAGTGTGTACATCCACTGGTTTTGTGGGCGCATTTTAGCATCCTGCGTAAATACCAGCCTGTCCCTTTTATCGTACACCATATAAATCTCACCGGCGCCTGGAACTTTTTTGGTAATCATCCGCTGCCGCTCATCATACTCATAACGAAAACATTGCTCATCCAGGATATCATTGCTTAGGGCAGTAATGTTCCAGTTGTTCTCAATCAGCAATTCAACGCCACGGGGTTGCACCACACAGCGGAGGTTATTAAAATCATCGTAGATATAATAGGTGCAAAGCCATCCTGGATAACCGCTACCTGTACCATTATCCGCAGCAGCAGTTAACTGTACTTTCTTAAGAAGCACCTTTCCCTCCCTGTCTTTAAATTCTATTACCTGCTTTCCAGCCTCATCATTCACAATCGTTTTTAAAAGGTCTGAGGCAACAAAAGCACCGGTTACTGCATAGCTTCCAAAGGCACCTGCAATGTTTGTAACCTTCCATATTTTCACATCGTCGGCTATTGTATTGAGCGACTGAACAGATCTTATCGTGCGCCCACTACCCGGTTGCCAGGTTTTGCCTGGCGCCCCATTTTCCAACGGGCGGCTTAAGGGTGAGAACTCCATAAAAATCTGGCTGTAAGGATTTTCATCCCTTGCGACGGAAACAGAAGTATTAGTTGGGCTGTAAAATGTTGATTGCGCAGCGTAAGCTCCAGTTCGAAGG
This sequence comes from Foetidibacter luteolus, assembly GCF_009650435.1. GTDB lineage: Bacteria > Bacteroidota > Bacteroidia > Chitinophagales > Chitinophagaceae > Foetidibacter > Foetidibacter luteolus. The sequence goes on along the minus strand of NZ_VVIP01000093.1, from coordinate 6,529 downwards.
CTTCCGTAAGCCGTGCCTGCCACATCCACATAAGGCAGGAATTGTTTTACCTGCCTGCCGTAGCCATCAAATTCTATCGGTGTAATAATATCCTTACCATTTGGATTGCCACGCCAGATTACTTGCTGTAATGGTCTTCCCAAGCCATCAAAATAAGCTACCTGCAGATTTTTCCCCAATGGCGCAAGAGCGTCAACAGCCGCTTGCGTTTGAATACCCGGCTGCTTGATTTCAGTTTTTGAAACATAGTTCCTATCTGAACTTAACTGGCCGTAAAGGCTGTTTGCCGAAAGAATTGAATACAAGATTATCAGTGTTACTATACAATAGTTTTTCATCATTGAGTTTTGAAAGGGTTAGTTACTTTGTGGGCAAGGAGTGGTACTTGTTTCTGTATAAACTGCACTCGCTGTCCCGTCGGTAAATACATATCGATAGCTGCATGTATATATCCCGTTGGCATAAGAACTTCCTACATAAACTTTGCTGGAGCTTATTTCACAGCTTCCATTAACGATTTTCTTGTTTTCGGCGAGACAGGAGCACCCTGCGTTTTCGTTTGCCGTATTTTGACCAATAGTATTGATATAGTTTTGTTCAGCAATGGCCAATTCTTCAGGAGAGCCGGCACTTACTACCCCAGCAGCCAAATAAAAATTGTAAAACAACCCAATGCCTTGCACGTCCTCAATACAGTTATTTCTTTGCAGTTTTATTGTTTTAGCTGTATTGTAGTAAAGGCATGGAAACTGATTGGCATAATTCTGACCATTATCCACAATATCCTGTTGTGCTTTTGCGAGTGCATTAGCAGATGTTGTTGAAACATATTTACCAAATGGAACCACATAAGTTACTGTTTGGGGAGAAGCCCCTACAGGACAAGCTGTGTTTCTTGTAAAATTTTGATATTTTCTAGGGCTGTAAAAAAGTGATTGCGTCGATGGGGTTAAAGCACTTCCCAATCCATAGTTGTAAACATAGTTTTTCAAAATATTTCCATTGTCGTCTATTACATTGACCAATCTGTTGTATCCGTCGTAATCGTATTTTGTTATCCTGTTTACTACATCACACTGGCTATTAACGCCAACCATTGGTTCATAAGTAAAAGTTGTCATCTGGGCATTTTCAGGGTAAAGTCGTAATTCATCAATCGTCGCGTTTGCCGAAGACAATTCAATACTAAGTGTCCCTGCAGGCAGCAAATGCTCATAATACATCCATCCCATATGTGCGGCACCAAGTTGAGTGCTAGAAACTGAGGCACCATTACGTTTAACTGCTACAGCACCATTCCGGGACCAGTAAGATAGCTTTAGCTTAAGCGGTAAAGGATTTGAATACAATTTATAAACTTTTGAACCTGAAACAAATACACAAGAGCGTTTCCCAGTTACTGAATATGAGGTGTTGAAACTAACCTGGTCCAAAAGCCATGAAAACGCGGACTCATTTAGCTCAAAACTGCTATAGAGGATTGAATTAGCATCAGAATTGAGTACAGTCGCAATGGGATAACTGCCACTTGCATCCCACAGATATGAAGTAATAGCGTCATCTTTTTTAGATTGACTATTAATGTTTCCATTATTGTCATACCCAAACACAGCAATATCTTTATACCGGTTATCGTAAGTAAATGCTCCACCGTTCACAGATGAAGATGTGATGCTGGAAAGCGGTGCTTGTATTTCCAATCGCATAATACTTTTGGGCAATGCGGCATCCGGCTCGTAAGTAGTTATAGAACCATTAATATAGCGCCTGTTACCCCCACTTATATTTTCCCGGTATTGCAGCTTTTCAACTTCAGCACCTTTGATGTTTTTATTCACCAATGAGCTGATACTGGCTGCCGCCCCTGTAGATCCACTGGCGTTGTAATCACCCGTATATTTTACAGATGTAACCACAATTTCATTATTGTTTGCAGTTTGTGTGATTAAAGTTGGATAAATATGATTAGGATTGCCATAGTCAAACTCTTTTACACTTGTCAGATACGATCCGGAGGTTGCATCGTAAAGTATTTCCGTTTGCTTGGACATGAGCTTCTGTTGTGGGGCTATGCCATAATCCTCAATCATGTATTGAGTACCTCGAGGTAGGATACGCCTTTCGGTTGTGCATAAACTGCTTTGATAAGTCGCATAATTTACATATTCAGTTTCGCTCTTTTTGCAAATAATAGTTTTATTATCTTGCCTATATTTTGGGGTAATCTTTCTAATTGTAACCACGTTGCCATTAAGTGATGAAGAATACTCATTAATAATGTGCTTCAATAACTTTCCCTCATTATCATAAAGCTCCTGCTCAAGCAGGTTGCCATTATTAATATCGTCATCATATTGATGAAAACCGACCACTTTGTACTTATATACAGTTTTACCCAATGCTTCCCCTGTTATTGCGTCGTTTTGGTATTCAACTACTCTTGTATAACCAATATGACTTCCCTGCACAGTTCCCAATCCAAACACAGGTGTCGCCGAAAGCGTCAATGTGTACAGAGAGTAATTAAAACAGTTGATATCCAAATCAGGTTGATCAGGGCTCGTTTTACGTGCACATATCTGTTTCCAACAACCTAGTGTATAGAAATCATAAGCTGAAAAAGTTTCATACTTTGGTTTTTCGCCTGTTTTGCCGCTTGACTTACCATCATCTGTTTTATACTCATAATTTTTTACAGTTGCTTTATTGGTCTCGAAAGAATAATCAGTGATTGTTTTCACCCGAATTCCTCCAAGCTTATTATCGTAAGGAAGCTCTTCATTATTAAAATCATGGGATTCATACTCAAATGAAGTGTATCCGCCTGTTGGATAAACAATTTTTCTAAGGACAGTTGTAACAGACCCTGTAAAATCTGCATTGCGATTGGCAGCCCGCCCATAAATACCGGGTAGAATTCCGTAAGCGGGATCGGTAACTGTGAATTCGGGAATAAGGGTTTCAACCCCATTAATGGCATTAGAAGTCCCGTTATAAAAGCCCCAATGGTCAACACCTGCAGTAAATCTTTTTGGAATGGTAGCCCCATTCTCGTAATCAAACTGGTATGGCGGTTTCGCGGTTGTACTTGCATCTACCGCAGTCTCTTTTAAACTCTCCAGCCTAAGTATTTGGGTGTTTCCACTACCAAAATATCCCTGGGTAAGATCGAACTGCTTTATCAGCTTATTTATACCACCGGCAGCACTATATAATTTTACCTTCTTCAAAACCCTTTCCCCCGAAAAGTCTGCTTCCCTCAAATCAGTTCTGGAATCGGCTAATGATTCAAAATCAAGGTATCCGACAGATATCCCATCTTTGGTTAGATTGACTGATTGCAGAAATTTTCTTTTAATATAAGTAAAGGGACTGGAAGAATAGCTCATTTCCCGGGAAAGCCTTAATTCAGGATTTAACTCATTTAATATATGACAAGACGAAATTTTGTAGGTGTTTACCTGGGCTTGATTTTTTAATTCGTGAACAGAAGTATTTTGTTCGGCAGCGGGTGAGTGATAAGTGAATAGAATTTTTTCTTTTCCATTGGAAGATTCTACGCTACTCAAATACCAGGAAGAAGTAAAATTAAAGTAAAGTTGATCTGCCCCAATATCATCGCTTGGGGTTATTCGGGTTGTTTCACGTTCTGCAAACGTATATTTAGTTCCTTGCTCGTCAATAATGGTGAAGCTGCTATTTTCGCAAGTGATGCAATGCGAAATAGCCAACATGTCTTTTTCTTTCTTAGCAATCGTTCCATCAGGGTTAATTATAAATTTTCCGCTACGGCCCATAAAATTGAAATAATAAGTATCTGGCTGAGTCTCCTTAAGTCCGTCCCGTAATTCTGTGTAATATTGATTCATGCCAAAAACATCAGTTGCCAATGGCCTTTCGAATGGTGATGGATTAGTAAAATAATTGTTTGCAATATCAGGATTACCTAAAACTGAACGAGTAATGACACCCCCTGCATTTAGTGTCCACCCCAAGCCAACCCATGATGCTATTTCTTCGGGCTTAAATCCTGTAGCGTTATAATTAAGAGATACCGGTAATGACACCAAGCGCCCTTTTAGTTCCATCAACGGTATGCTGATATTTGGAGTTCCAGTAAAGAGGCTGACAGGTACATTCCCATACTTGCCGAGTTCTGCTGCATCTGGCGAAGGTGGTATAACCTGCTTTGCTTTAAATTCCGTTTTAGAAACTTCTAACCAGGGTTTATCATCCTGTGCAAGAATTGTTGCTGAGAAAAATGTTAATAAGAAAGAAATGATCAGTTTCATCTTTGAATTTTTTATCAACCGCTTTAACAGTTGCAAATCAATATTTTAAGCCGATTTATATTTAAATTAATTGGACATAAATCGGCTTTACGTTCACGAGCAGGAAGGGGAGATTACAGTATTACTACTTAACCACTATAGCTATCTTTTTTCTTCTATTAATTTAATCAGCTTTTGTACTTGGCTTTTTAAGTCGGTAATTTCCTTTTCTTGCTGGATACTATATAATGTCAGTTCTTCTATTTTCTTTAAAAGAATAGTCTGTGTATTCCCTAAATCAAGCCCTTTCTCTGACACTTCTTTAGCAGACAGCACACCCGGCAAATGTTTATTTTGCTGAATAAAGGCCTCCACTTTGTCAAGCGGCATCAGGTTATAATTTTTATCAAAAACATAGTCAGGCCAGTTGGCGTATTCTTTTACTACTGCCTTTGTAAAAATTGCAGAACCGTTTACAGCGAGTTTGTAGGCAGACAAATCAGGAGAGCCGCTCACAGAGCCAACAAGCACTTGTCCGCTTGCTAATATATTCCCACTCACGTGAAGTTTTTGAGAGGGATTATTTATTCCTATGCCCACATTACCATTATTAACGGTTATCATATCTACATTAGATGGCCCCTGGATGGTAAAGTAATTGGCATTGACATCCGCTCCGCCAAAACGCAGCCTGTTGGTATTAGCAGAAGCCGCTGTATTAGTATTACCGCCATTGATAATGATTGAGTTGTTTGTAGCGGATGAAGAAGTGTTTGAAGATATGGAACCGATAACATGCAGCATATCGGATGGAGTTGAAGTGCCGATACCTACTTTTCCAACATTGGTTATAGTCAACCGTCGGTATTTTTCTAATTGAGCATCGGTTAGATCAACATAAGCATCTACTGGATCAATTGGATTTTCTGGAGGTATTGGCCTGTTAAAGAAGCTGATATGCCCACTTGCCTGGAAACGGATTATACCGAAATCTATGCTTGATCCCCCGGAAGGTACCTTCCACGTTCCATTAGCCTCATTCCATATAAGATTATTCCCGATAATTCCTCTTGCATTTGCAGCTAATGGATTAGGTGTGGCTTGCCAATAGAAACGGCTTGATTTTAACTGCCCAAATGAACTAAGGGAAATATTGCCATTTACCTGTAAAGCTTCCGACGGGCTTGTTGTTCCGATGCCAACATTTCCTGTTGAGGGAAAAGTATTCTGGCCAAAAATCCCTGTTGTTCCTATTGTGCAAAACAACATTGCGGAAAACATTAATTTGTACATGATATCGCTTTTATTTTTTGATTGTATTGTTTTCGGTTTAATTGAAAAGTTTGGTTACTCACAACCCCCATCCCACCCTAAACTTCAGCGACTGCCCTCTCGGCACCTGTTGACCAGCTAATGTGTCAAATAGCAACTGCATACGACCCTCTTTCTTCTTGCCAATCTTATACTTTTTCGTGATGCCGAATAAGGCACTGCGCTGCCACAAATCCATGTTCTTTATCTGGCGGAAGTTTTCAAACTCTTTGAGGTACTGGTATTCAAAGCCGCCGCTTAACCAAATGCTCCCCTTGGCTTTAACATCCAGGTAACTTCTTATGGAGACACCCTGGTGGCTGAGGCTGATATGTTTCCAGCCACGGCCCAGGCCCAGCTTGTAACCACTGCCTACGCCAAAGGATATCTTATCACTTAGTTTGTAGCCCACCATTAAGGCCATGTCCATAGTGGCAGGCAGGTAATTAGTAGTACCGCTGGTTTGTATGCTCAGTTGGTGTTCTATGCGCTTGAGGAAGCTTTTAGTCTTTTGACCGTTGGGCTTAAAATCCGGCATGGCATCATCGCTGCTGCCGCCGCCCAGTTTGTTAAGTTTGTCTTTTAACTGGTTAAGCTGGCCTTGTGCGGCCTGTACCTGTTGTTGGATAATACCCCCTCCGGCTCCCCCTGCTGGGGAGAGACCCGCCGCACCGCCCAATACCTGTTGTAGCTGTTGCTGCACTTGGGCACGGGTTTGCAAGCCGGCAAGACCTCCCCCGGCCCCTCCAACGGAGGGGAGGGATGAACCCGGTAACCGGAACAACTGCGACAGGTAGCTGTTTTTCTGGAAAAATGATTTGAAGGCGGGTATCTCTCTTATGGTGGCAATGGCTTTTTCTTCCAGCTTCTTGCGGTCTTTGATAAGGGCTTTGTATTCCTTCAGCCTTTCGCTGTAGTAGAACAGTTCCTTATTGATACTCTTCAGA
>NZ_VVIP01000092.1 GCF_009650435.1 Foetidibacter luteolus | reverse complement strand
TAGAAAACTCAACGATATCTTCCGCAATGCGCAGCATTCGCTTGAGTTCACTATTTAAATTCATAAGGTTGCCATAAATTGCTGGCAAATCATCAGAAATGGATAAGCGTCTTTTCATCCAGTACGGTGGCGGTATCGCTATACCGGTATTAAGCAGTGTTTTTTTGTCTCCACTGTAACAATACTGAATCTGGATAAGACTTGTTCCGTCTCTGCGGGTTTTCCCTGGATTGCAAATTGGTCTGATTGGAAACAACATAATTAGTCGAATTTTTAGTCGAATAAATTGTTGCTACCCTTTGTAAAGTTCAAGGCTAAAAAAGTGATAAGTGTTGCAATTATTTAAAAGTCAATCACTTATTGACAAGTTCTATAAGGTGGAGATAAGTAACGACTCGTCCGAGCTTTCCCGGCGGGATTTTTAGTGAGGTCGATTTATTCTGTCGGGCCTTCAGAATCGCTACCACCACTAGCAACAACCAGAAATACCTTCGTATTATCAGGCCTTTCACACATTTTGTGTATACTGCAATCTGACGTCTGCACATATTAGATGGTCTAATTTATCATGTAAGCAAGGGAGGAATGCCGAATTGAATGTAGATACATCTACCACCCCTTATGCAGACATTCCTTCCTAGATGTCATCAGAGCAGGATAATGCAACATACAATTCCATTGATAAGATTGCAGGAATTGCTTCGACTTTAAGATTTGCAATTGACAATCTTCATATCCCCACGTTTTTCCCAAAGCTGCCTTATTTTATGGCCCGCTTCCTCAGGGGTGATACGTATATATCGATAAAAATCCCGCAGGCTTTTATGCCCACTGATTTTCATAATGAGATCAACCGGTGTTCCTGCCAAAAATTCATTGGTGCAGAAAGAACGACGACAGGTATGTGAAGTGATCCAGGCATATTTTGGTTTAACTTCCACTATGTCTTTATTTCCCTTTTTATGGGAAAACTTGATTAATGCATTAATGCCGGCAAGTTTAGCGACTTCTTTAATATAGAAATTAAAATCGGAGTTAGTGATGTTTGGTATGTTCTTTTTATAATTCATAAATATATTGTAAGCTTCGTCCCTTAAGGGAATAACAACCCAATGATCTGATTTATTCTGTTTCTTATAAAGCATCCTGCCTCTCACGTCATCTGAACTGATTGTTGAAAAGTCAGAAAAGCGAAGTCCTGTTAGACAACCGAAGACAAAGAGGTCTCGGTACTTACATAGGTATGGATGGGCAGACAAGTCCATTTCATATATGTGGTTAATCTCACCTAATGTCAAGTAAACTGCGTCCGTTTCTTCATCAAGTATTCTAAAATCCTCTAGATTAATTGGTGCAATAATTTTTCTTCGTATCCTGTTACGTAAAAAAATACGCAACTGTTTAATAGTTTTGCCTATGGTACTGATCTTGAACCCCTTGACTATTTCTTTCCTTCTTCGCTGAATATGCTCATATGTCATATAGTCAACGAATTCCTCATAAAAATTGAAATCAAAAGACTTAAAGCTGATTGGGGTTTTACGATGATCCTGAAATGCTTTCAATGTATCCCGCATGTTATTATAGACATTGATCATTTTAGGCGTTACCTGTTTTCTTTTAGAATTGATATATTCTTCAATCTGAAAAAAAACATCCAGGTTAATGTTGGGTTCTTCCACCTCTTTAGCTTTTTCTTCCAATCTTGAAATATCAAAGTCTGGCCTAAAGGTCTTCTTAAGAAAATGCAGTGGATCAGGAATCTTGTTTGCTATGGCGAAAGATACGATATCCTCGGCCAGCCTTGTCATTCGTTTCACCTCATTGTTTAAAACGTCAGGAACTCCAAAGACTGCCGGGAGGTCGGATGTCACTTTTAAACTTTTTCTATTCCAGAATGCCGGAGGAATAGAAATTCCTGTACTTACTTCTGTTCTCTTTTCGGAGCGTAAACAATACTGTATGCAAATAAGCGAGGTGCCATCACGCCTCATCTTCGTTTTCTTGCAAATAGGCTTGATAGGTAATAACATAATTTAGTCTATTTTTTAGTCTATTAAGATGTTATTAACCGTAGTAAAGATATAATGGAAAGAAATTGTAAAAAGTTATAAAATACTGAAAATCAACAAATTAAAATAACAAAAGATAAGACTATGTAAGATTAAAAATTGCCTTACCAATCCCAGCGGGATCACAGAAAAGGGATTACTTAAAAAGTAGTCCCTTTTTGTTTTTTGCCTGCAACTGCAAAAAACTTATGTTTTCCGGCCTTTGAAATTATTTAATGCTTATCGCTTAGTGGTGGAAATTTTCCCGGATCATTTCCAGGAACAGTTCTTTTTTCCTGCGGCTTACGGATATCTCCGACCCATTATTCATGACTACTGTGCCTCCCTCGCCCTTGATGTATTTTTTTATATATCTCGTGTTGATTAGATAAGACTTGTGTATGCGGGTAAACATCTTATCCTGCAGCAGCAATTCATAATCAAGCAACGGACGCGACGCACATAATTTCTTACCGCTGGTTAAATGAAAATTTGTGTAGGCGCCATCAGCCTCGCAAAAAACAATTTCTGAAACACTGATCATTTCAAAACCGTTTAAAATAGGAATGCACAGCTTGGGGTCGCCATCTATACTGTGCTTTTGCATATTGTGCAGCAGCGAAGCCATGCTGTTGCGAAAGCTTTGCTCCTCCACTCTTTTTACTGCCCTGTGAACGGCTTTAACAAGGTCTTCCTCGTCAACAGGTTTCAGCAGGTAGTCTATTGCGCTGAACTTAAATGCCTGTTCCATATAGTTGTTGTGTGCGGTAACAAAAATGATAGCAAAATTAATGTCACCAATTTCACGCAAAAGATCGAATGCCGTTTTACCCGGCAACGATATATCAAGAAATACCAGCCCCGGCTGCATGGTTTTTATTTTATCTATGGCCGTTGCCGGGTTATCGCACATGGCGGTAACTGTTAGCTGGGGGCAATACAACTCAATCATATTGCTAAGGCTGCTTAACAACCGCAATTCATCATCTACAAGAATGGTTGTGATCATAAGTGATGTTTTGATTTTATACCGTTTTGAGCAAGGGCAAGAGCAGTGTTGCCACCGTACCGCGTTGCGTACCGCCACCAGTGCTTTTATCGGTAAGCACCAGTTGCGCTTTATAACCGTATTTGCTGTTTAATAACTGCAGCCGTTTATTCAGGTTTTCCAGCCCTATGGAATGATGGTCCTTTGAAGTATTCCTGGTGCTGTTAATGCCTACGCCATTATCATCCACCTTGCAGATAAGCATATCCTCTTCTTCAGCATACTCTATGCGCAGTATTTTTTCTCCGCTGATGGATTGCAGTCCATGCCAGATAGCGTTTTCAGCAAGTGGCTGTATCATGAATGGTGGTATCATGGTATGGGCATCGTCAATATTAGCTGCAGTTATTATGCTGAAGCCGAATGAATTGTTAAGCCTTAGCTGCTCCATAACCAGGTAATTCTGCAGGTAACCGTTATTATCGCTTAAGGCGATAGAATCCTTCATGGAATGTTCCAGTGTTAGCCTGATAAGTTTAGCGAACTTGTTAAGATAGCGGGATGCATTTTCTGTTTCATTGGCCATTATCATTTGCTTGATGCTGCCCAGGCTGTTGAAGATAAAATGCGGGTTCATCTGCGCATGAAGGGCTTTGAATTCGTATTCAGATAACAGCCTGTCCATATCTGCCTTTTCACGTACGGTTGTCAGTCCTTTGCGGTAAATGAGCATGAATAACCCTGCCAGCGAAACCAATGCAATTAGCCTGAACCACCATGTTTGATAAAAAGGGGGTACCACCATCAACGAAAGCTCTTTTACCTGTTCCGGCCACCTGTTGTTTTCGGAGGTAAGCTTTATCTGGATAAGGTGGTTACCAGCCGGAAGGCCATACAGGTTAAGGATGTTTTTGTTGGAAAGCTTTTGCCAGGCGCTGTCTTTGGAAGAAAGAAAACGATATTCAAAAAGGTTGCATTCCGGGTTGGAATAATTGATGGCGGTAAAATGCACCTGTATGTTAGACTGATGGTAATCAAGCGTAACAGGCCCCGTTACATTATAGTAAGAGCTGTCGGATGTAGTGATGTCTTCAATTACCAAAGCTGGCCTTACAAGGTTAAGTGCCTTTTTAGGTGTATTGAACAGTGTAAGGTAATACCTGGTGGCATGGTACAGCAATTGTTCTGTAGAATCGTAAAACATGTTCTGGTCCTGTATGGATGTACTTATAGCTGGCAACCCATCGCCGGCATTAAATTTTTGCAGGGAGTAATCGCGGGTATCAAAACGTATAAGGCCATCATCGGTTCCCATCCATATGCTGCCGGGTATAAGCTTAAAGCATTTTACCATCTCGCCTATCTTGGCTTGCGGCAGCCGCAGGTATGTTGCACCCGTATTTAAATTGTACTCTATTATTTCATTATCTGGGTTAATCAGCCAGGCACTGTTGTTTTCGTCAATGCCTACCACATCCAACCTGCCGTTGTTGCAGGCAGATACTTTGGGGAAGAGCAGGGACTGGTCTATTTTTTTACTGCCGGTATTCCAGCGGCAAATACCGTTAGCGCCACCAATCCATACATTACCTTGTTTATCTTCTGCCAGCGACGAAATTATTGCCAATGGCTTAAACAATGGGTTTTCTTCTCTTGATACAGCAGTAAACACACCTGCAGCAGGATTGTAAATATCCAGCTCTTCGCTGCCTTTATACCGGTTAAAACCTGCCCAGGCATTGTTCTTCGAGTCACGCAGGTACACAAAACTAGGTGTCATTGTATGCCGTTCAGGCGAGGCCGGTATGCTTACCTTGCCGCTTTGCAATGTTTTAATATTAACCCAGTAAATACCCCTGTTGGTACCGGCCCATAATGTGTCTTCACTAATGCGCAAAAGATTAAATAAATCGTTGGAAGGTGGGTCGCCAGGGTCAAACAAAATCTTACTCCGGAGTGTAAAAGTAGTTTTATCCAACACCAGCAAGCCATGCAGGTTCAGCGAGGCAAGAAAAATTTTACCATCAGCCACTTCAATATCTTTTACCAGTACTGTTTCATTTCCCCCAGGCAATTTTGCCAGGTTAATGTTTTTAAAAAGGTTCATGGTAAAGCGTTGCTTGTACAGGCCATTCTCTGTACCCACCCATACAAAACCATCTTTGTCTTTTAGTATAGCGTAGCAATGCTTACCTGGAAAATACTTCACGCCATCACAGGTTACCTTGCGGGTCTGGGGGTTAAAATTGAGTATATAAAAACCGGTTGAGTTGGAATTAACAGCAATACTCGTTGGTGAAAGTTCCCAGAAATGAGTACGCCAACTAATCTCCGTTTTTAAATCAAATGGCAATATGGAAGACACAAAATTGCTTTTATCAACATCACCCACTTCTACTCCATTAATTTGCTCGTTAAAAAAGAAAAGATTGTTACCAGGCCCCCAAATGCAACGTGTTTCAAGACCTGTTCGTTTGCTGATATACCTGCTCCTTAAAAAATCAGCGGATTCTTTATCCGGTATTTCAATTTGTTGCTTAAACGGGTCATAGCGGGAAAATATAAAAGTGTAGGGATTGTTGTGCATAATCACACCACTTTGCAATTCATACAGATCGGTTCCGTAGTTGGGCGGCAGCTTATCCAGTTCAGGCATCCTCTCGGTTACATTTTCCCGCAACAGTATGCCTGCGCTGTCAAATATAAACAGGCCGGAACGGGTAGAAACAACGTAATTGCCTTGCGCATCCAGCCATGCATCCCTGCCGGTATTGTGATAAGTATACAGCTCCTTTGAGGCAGGTACCAGTAACGATGTAAACACATAAGTATCTGTATTTACAGCGAATGCGCCACCCAGCGTACTGCCGACAAGGCGGTTGCCATTTTTTATTTTTAGTTTATAAATGTAATTATTGGGCAGGCTTGTTTTAGGCGTGCTTTTGTCAAATTTTTTAAAGCTGCTGCCGTCAAACCGGTTTAAACCATTAGAGGTAGCTATCCATATAAAACCCTTGTTATCCTGCACAATACCAGTAACAACGTTAGACGATAAACCTTCCGCAGTAGTGTAACGGGTAAACTGGTTTTCGTCCGGCACCTGTGCATTTATTGCAGTGCCGGCCATAGCTGCAAGTAAGATTAAAATAGTTTTGGCTAAAAGGGGCATAAGTGTTTTTCAGGAGCCATTAAAGTTAAGCTAATCTTGTCATGGCATACCCTGCATATGAAGGCTATAAAAGTTCTATTGCCACAGATAGGTTTGTTTCCGCCGTTCACTATTTATAACCAACCGTTGAGTAATTGGACTGGCAAAAAATTTTATCGTAATTAACATATTGTCACATCTCTTTTACACCGTACGTCCCACACCTAGCATCTTACATTTCCTTTACATCGTGCATCCCACATCAAATATCTAACATAAAAAAAGTATTTCGTACTTCACTCTTCGTACTTGCTTACATCGTACATCCCACACCTAACATCTTACATGTCCTTTACATCATACACCCCACATCGTACATCTTACATATTTAAGTACTTCGTACTTCACCCTTTGTACTTGCTTTTGGGGGTGCCCCCAAGCTGCGCAAGGGGTCGGGCTTTCCGCTATTACTCCGGCACAAAAGCCCTGCTGCAACGGCTTCACCGGGGTAGCCGCTGCAATCCCTCACCCGAAAGTGTAACACGCCGCTGCTTTTACCGGGAGCCCTCTTTTATTGCTTTATTAGTAAAAGCAATTCAAAAATGATTACACAATCATCCCCGCCGTTCATTTCTATTTTACCGCCGTTGCTTAAAGCGTACTTGCAACCATGAGTAAGGTTTTGAAATTTTGTTGAAACCTCCCTGCAACAATATCCTTCCTGTATAACCAAAAATCATGTTGGTGAAGATGCTTCTTGTTGAAAACGCCTCAAGGTTGCCCCCTCTTTACAGGCCTTAACAGCAGCTAAAGCTTAACGGCTAATCTACTAACGAAGATGATTGTGGCAGCAGCCTGGCCAGGCAATAATCGCCTTGTTTGCTTAGTATCCATCTAAGCAACCGGGGTTTTTAACCGTGCCCTTATCGGGGGAGAAAACTTTTAAGTAGCAGTGTTGAGTGAGATGGACGGGTGGCAGTTTAAAACTGCCACCATTTTTCAACATTGTTGCCATACACCATTATTGGATCATTAAAAAAATTGTATGTCTTCAAAAATCTACAAAGCGGCCTTAATGGCCCTGGCAGTTTGCGCATATCAAAACAACCATGCGCAAAACGCGAATCAAAAGCTTTCCAACCTTACAGCGCCAACGGCTGTAAACACGGCTTTGCTGCCAAACGCTAATTCAACCATAGATCTCGGCAGCAGTACTTTTAGCTGGCGAAGCCTTTACCTGCGTGGAAGTTTTATTTTTAAAGGAGAGCCTATTTTGCAACGGCCCGGAACCACCAACTTTTTTGCAGGTCCCGTATCCGGCAAATCAACCGCTACGGGCACAAAAAATATCGGGTTTGGCGATTCGGCGCTAACAGCGCTTACCACCGGCTCTAATAATACTGGTGTGGGCTTTATGGTTCTGCCCTTTAACACCACGGGCAACAACAATACAGCAACAGGGCAGAGCGCTTTGTACGCTAATACCACCGGCAGTAACAATACAGCCATGGGCTCGGGCAGTTTGTACAAAAACAGGTCCAGCTTTAATACAGCCCTTGGCTATCGCAGCCTTTACAACAACATTTCCGGCAACAACAATACTGCTGTAGGAAATGATGCGTTGCTTGCCAATACTACCGGCATCTTCAACACCGCGGTGGGGAGCCTTGCGCTTAAAACAAACACAACCTCCAATTATAATACAGCGGTAGGTTATGGTTCCATGTTTTTTAATACAGATGGTACGTCTAACACAGCCATTGGCTACCGCTCTATGTATTATAACAGTACAGGCTTCGAAAATGTTGCTTCGGGTAATTTCGCCCTTCATAGAAATTCAACAGGTTTTCACAATACCGCCAATGGTACGTCGGCGCTTACTGAAAACACCACTGGAAACCATAATACCGGAACCGGCTTTGGAGCACTCTTGTTTAATAAGACGGCAGACAACAACACAGCCAACGGCGCTTTATCTTTATACAACAATTTTGCTCCCGGCAATTCAGCCTTTGGCGCTTCGAGCCTTTACCTTAATGAACAGGGGTCTTACAATGCGGCCATAGGTTTTGAATCGCTTTTTTCCAATAAGATCGGCGAGTTCAACACTGCTTCCGGAACTTATGCCTTAAGATATAACACCACAGCGTCTTACAACGTGGGTACAGGTGGGTATGCTATGTATAGCAATACAACCGGTGAACGCAACGTAGGCGTGGGTATGTTTGCCCTGTATTCTGCAACCGCAGAACACTATAACACCGCTATCGGTTATGCAGCGGGAAATTCAGCCCAAAGCAGTGGTTACAATACTTATGTAGGATCCTACACCGCGGCTACAACCGCCTTCACTTCCAACTCTACGGCGCTGGGGCAAAATGCTAAAATTACAGCCAGCAATCAAATTGTACTGGGAAACACAACGGTTACCAGCATCAGGTCTGGCAGCGGCTTTGTTATTTACTCCGATGGAAGGTTCAAGAAAAATCTGCAGGAAAATGTACCCGGACTTGAATTTATTAAGCTTTTACGGCCTGTTACTTACACCTACGATATACACGGGTTGAATGCCAAAATAGGAGGCCCCGAGGCTGTTAAAAATATGAAAGCAACCAAAAGTGCCGCTGACAAAGAGAGGGCCGAGGTAGAAGAAAAAGCCATCACCCAGAAAGAAAAAATAACCTATACCGGCTTCGTGGCGCAAGAAGTGGAAAAAGCCGCCCAAAAGGTTAACTACAATTTCAGCGGCGTGCACAAGCCACAGAATGATAAAGATGTGTATGGTCTAAGCTACAGCGAGTTTGTGGTTCCGCTGGTTAAAGCTGTTCAGCAGTTAAGCAAAGAGAAAGATGAAGAAATTGCAACACTGCAGGCACGCATCGAAAAACTGGAAGCCCTGCTGGTAAAGAGCGAATCTGCCACCAGCATTACCGATGCATCCCTGTCGCAGAACACTCCCAACCCTTTCAACGGCAGCACAGTGATCAATTACAACATACCTCAGAAATTTTCCACCGCAAGCATTGTTGTGTACGATGCAAATGGCAAAGCATTAAAGCAGATAAATATTACCGCCGCAGGTAAGGGCAATCTCAGGCTGGATGCCGCTTCTCTTTCGGCCGGCTCCTATCATTATTCTTTATACGTTAATGGCCGGGTCGTTGCTACAAAACGAATGATTCTGTCCAGGTAAAAAAAACTGGCGTTGCCGGGCTTTGCCATCAAAATAAAGTTGTTGCACAATGGCGAATAGAAATACCGAACGTACAAGTGAGTGACACAACAAAACCTGATAGTAGCAGTTCTGAATGGCCATAAAGCCTTGTTCAAAATGGCGATAGCCATTTAAGATAGCCGCAGGCAAAGGCCCGGCAGCAACGCCAAAAACGAGCATGTGAATTGGAATCTGATGGATTAAACGGGTGGTGTTTACCACCTGTGTTTTTTAATAAACCCTTTGTAAACAAACACCTGAACTTATTAGCTATGCAAAATATTATTATAACAGCGGCGGATGGTTACCAGCTTGGTGCTTTATATGCCACACCACCCGGGGAAAGCACAGGAACTGTTGTTATCAGTTCTGCTACCGCTGTTAAAAAAGAATTTTACCTGCACTTTGCCAGGTTCCTTGTGCAAAATGGTTACAGGGTATTGTTATACGATTATCGCGGTGTGGGGGAGTCGGCGCCTGCTAACCTGAAGGCCTCTACCTCGTATATGCACGATTGGGGTATTAAAGATATGAATGCGGTTCTCGGTTTCCTGGTTAATGAAAAAAAACTCACCGGTATAATTTGGCTGGGGCACAGCATAGGCGCCCAGTTAACAGGCTTCCTGGAGAACAGCCATCATGTAAAGAAGGTAATAGCTATCAATGCAGCCCTTGGTTACTGGGGATACTTTCCCTTTCCGAAAAACATTATCGTTTGCCTGCTATGGTATATAATAAGTCCGGTACTTACAAAACTGTATGGCTATGGCACCATGAAAGCGGTAGGCTGGGGCGAAAACCTTCCCCGCAATGTGTTGATGGAATGGCGCAAATGGTGTATGAGTAAATATTATTTCCGCAGCTTCTTGATGAATTACCTAAATACGGATGCCTTTCACCAATTCACAACCCCTATTACTTCGATATATACCAGTGATGATTTTATTGCTAATGACAAGACCGTGCCGTTAATGATGCAATTTTTTCCCAACGCACCGGTTGAAGTGATTAAGATAAACGTGAAAAAACACACAGCAAAAAAGGTAGGCCACATGGGTATCTTCAGCCGGAAATTTAATAAAGACCTTTGGCCACTCTTAGTTGAGGTAATGGAAAGGGCTTAAAAGACTTGTAGATATCTTTTGTTGTTTGGAACCCATTGCATTTAGGCAATACTGTATTTGCAACCTTCGCAAACGCAATCAATTATTGCAGTTGCGAAGGTTGTGCTGTTTACGTGTTGGTTACTTTACAACACCGTCATATTTTTCTGAGCCACTCGGCAAAAGAAGTATGCTATCTCATTATCTTCATTCAAGTATTATAACCTACAATTGTTTACTTATGCAAAAAACTAAAGTGGCCATACTGGGTGCCGGTTTTATCAGTGATATTCATATTGAAAGCTACCAGCGTTTTGTACCTGATGCTGAAGTGGTGGCTGTATATGCCCGTAACCTGGATAAGGCCGAAGCCTTTGCCAAAAAACATCATATCGCCCAATGGTTTAATGATATTGACCAACTGTTGCAACAGTCAGCATGTGAAGTGGTGGATATCTGTCTGCCCAACTTTCTGCACCATAAGGCTACGCTGAAAGCTGCAGCGGCCGGCAAGCATATCATCATCGAAAAACCCCTGGCCGTAACCCTTGAGGAAGCCGATGAAATGATTGCAGCCTGCAGCAAGGCGGGGGTATTGCTAATGTATGCCGAAGAGCTTTGTTTTGCACCAAAATACGAAAGGGTTCGCCAAATGGTAAAGGAGGGCGCCGTAGGTGAAATTTACATGCTTAAACAGGCTGAAAAACATTCCGGCCCGCACTCTGACTGGTTTTACGATATACAGCAGGCAGGCGGCGGCGTTCTGATGGACATGGGCTGCCATGCCCTGGGCTGGTTTCAATGGATGCTGCCTGCAATTAAACCTGTTAGCGTTTATGCAACCATGGGTACCATACTGCATAAGGGAAGAACAAAGGGGGAAGATAATTCCGTAGTGATTGTGGAGTTTGAAAATGGCGCTACCTGTATTGCGGAAAATAGCTGGGCCAAACACGGCGGTATGGACGACCACTGCGAAGTTTACGGAAAAGAGGGGGTAATTTATGCGGACCTGTTCAGGGGTAACTCTTCCCTCGCCTACAGCTTAAACGGCTACGGTTATGCTATGGAAAAAGCAGGGAGCACTGCAGGCTGGAGCTTCCCCATTTTTGAAGAAGCCTTTAACCAGGGTTACCCGCAGGAGCTGGCACACTTTATCGGTTGCGTACGTAATAATACCGCCCCGCTGGTTACCGGCCACGATGGAAAAGCCGTGCTGGAACTTATCTATGCGGCTTATGCTTCCGCCGGGCAGGGCAGGAAAATAAGCCTTCCTTTCAAGGCATCAGTTGATAAACCCGTAAATCTATGGCTGCAACCTCAATAACACGGATGATGGTTTGAGGTATCCGGAAGATGATATTATTGCTGTAATTAGTCTGTGGCATGCCGAAAAAGATCTTTCAGACTCAAGTGGTCTTCCGCATGGGTACGGCTAGCCGTTGCCTGCCGTTAACTTAACTGTCTTTTTGGTTATCGTGATATCAACATTTGTGATGCTCTGCAACATATTCAATAGAAGCTTTGCAAAGCGCTTCCAGGGTGGGAATACTTATGTCGGAAAGTTTTTTTACATAAATGCAGGACTTGCCCATTTTGAATTTGCCCAAACTGCTAAGAAGTTGTTTACTGTTCTCCGTAGGCGAATAAATATAGAATGAAAATTCTGGCTTCCGTGGTGAGAAGCCAATGATAGGAGCGTCACCTTCATGGCCGCTTGCATACTTGTAATGATACCTGCCGAAGCCAACAATCGTTGGCCCCCACATTTCAGGCTCACAGCCAGACCACCTGGTCATCAGCTCAATCAACGTATAAGAGTCGGCTTTCTTTTGTTCATTCTCAACGTAAGATTCTATAAATCCTTTTACATCAACTGGTGTCCAGGTTGTTTTGTTTTTTACTGCCATAAACTATGCTTTATTAATTATTTATATCGATAGTGCCATTCTCACTGGTTTAAGACCATTGGAAATGTGATGGCATGCTGTGCTTCTGCCGGTACCAATACCAACTGAAGATACAAAAGCTTATTGGTTATGCAGTTGCCCGGCATTATCACGGGCCTGTTAATTGGTTATATAATTGGGTGGGGGTTCATTGTAATTATCTGTCCACTATATAATTTAGTTCAGTTACCCCGCAGGTAAATTGGCGGGTAGACAACAGATTGAGTTTTATTTTGTCTTTGATGTCTTTAAACAATGGGATACCTTCCCCGAGAATAACTGGGTTAACAAAAAGCCAGTAGCCGTCAATTAAGTTCAGTTGAATAAGCGAATGTGTTGCTATAGGGCTGCCAAAAAGCAATATGTCTTCACTACTACCAATGCCGGATTGTTTTAGTTCATTTATCCTGTCCGTAAGGTTATCGCTAATAATTGTTGTATTAGTTAAATCCGCTTCTTTTAATGTTTTTGATAGAACAACTTTATGAACTTTACTATACCACTTTGAATGTTCGATGTCGTGCCTGCTCGCTGCCGGTTGGTCTGCTGCGGTAGGCCAGTAACCTTCCATCATCTCGTAGGTTATCCGTCCATATAATGCAGTGTCGCCTCCGCTTATCCGCTTACCAACATGGTCAAAAATTTCTTCGTCAACTTTAATCCAGTCCATTTCTCCGTTCGGGCCTGCTACAAAACCGTCAAGCGAAATGTGTATAAATGAAATCACTTTTCTCATTGGTTCTGTTTTTATGGTTGTCTGTGGTTTATTACTATTTTTTTAGATGACCGCTAATGTTAAGCATTGTGATGTGGTAATATTCTGTGTTTAGGACTGTGAATATACTTGTTGCCCGAAATATTGCCAGGCAATGTTAGTGGTCGTTTTTTCGTCTCCATAAGGTTCTCAACTCTGCAATACTTTTTTTCTTGTTCCTGGAAAGAAAAGCTTCTATCTCATCATATTTGTCAAAATTGCAATTTGAACCATTATCATATTTACATTCAAAACACTCCAACTCATCTTTGTATCCGGTCAAGAAATTTTCAAGTAAGATAATAACCGATCTTGAATTAACCAGACCAGGTAAGTTGCACTCTGATAAATATGAGCTTATGGGATTATGATATTTGATCCAAAGCCCGGAATTTGTGGTGTCATACTTAAAGCTCAAAAGCCATGTGACAAAGTCCCGGTCTTGTTTAAAAAACTTTTCATTGCTTTTCCAATATCTAATGCTGTCGATTCTGAATATTGAGTCAGACGTTGGCATGCCCCAGCTATTTAGGTTACTATCAATCTCTTTGATACTTCTGTAATATAGAACATAGTTGAGCTTTAAGCCATCCACAAGCTGTTTGTATGTTGTATTACCTAAATCAGAAGCGGTGTTAGATGCTTTCTCGACCTGCACTGGTTCATTCGACGAATTAGAACAGCTTAATAAGGTAACGGAAAGAAAAAATATTGTGAACTTTTTCATGATGTTTGATTCTATAGAAATGACTGCTAAAGTCGTCTTTAACGCACTCTAATATATAAACAATTACAATTAACCAAAGCCCTTCTATAAGTATCAGAAAAAAATCAGCAGTGGGCGAAGTGTACACGTGTTCCAGCCTTGCTGCTTCGTCACGCAAGATTGCTTAAAAAAGCTTCCTGTTTATCTTCCGCCGGGCTATAGTTTCTTTCTCCTTTTTTATTTCCTCAGCGCAAAGCGCAGCCGTAACAATGCTATGTGGCTAGTCTCGCTGTTAAAAACTCTGTTAAGCAAAAACTCGCAGTTGGGGCCGATTGCCCAAGGCGAAGGACTGGTTGGTTGTACTGGCTCTGCGATGAGTGCTTCGCCCTGCAATTGACCATCTATATGAATCTGGGGGGAGGAATCAGTGCAAACACCAGCTATATGGTGCCAGTTGTTTTTCCAGTCTTCAGGATTAACAAACCGGCAATTTGTAACCGGTAACCTGCAACGGGCTGTCGGGTGAGGGATTGAAGCGGTTACCCCGCTGAAGCCTTCGCAGCCAAGCTCCTGTGGCGGAGTAATAGCACAACCGAGAAAAAGCAACTAAGTGTTGCTTTAACGAAGGTTGCGAACGCAGTTCTGCCCGACCCCTTGCGCAGCTTGGGGGCACCCCATGTAAATTCACCCGCCTACGGGTACTGCCTGGCTGGCGGCCTGTACGCCCAACGACAAGGCTGCCATGTCACCAATGTTCTCCGCAAGGCTTGCAGGCATTATTTTACAGGCTTCGTAAGACGTTCTGATGGTTTCTTTCTCCAACACTTTTCTCATCGCGTCTTCAAGCAGCGATTGTGCCCTGCCATAAATACTGCCGAGCAAGATCAGCTCGGGGTTAAGTACATCAATCAGCAAAGACAGGCCTTTACCAAGATAGGTGCCACAATCAGTATAAATTTCAATTGCTGTCTGGTCGCCTTCATAAGCTGCCTCCGCTACTGTTTTAGCCGTTAGGCCAGGCAGTTCATCAAGGCTTTTACAGAAAGAAACCTGTTGCCCCATCTGCAGTTGTTGCCTTACCCTTATTTGTGCCAGTTGCGCAATGCCGCCGCCGCTGCACCAGCCCTCAAAAGAACCTGCTTTGCCAAAGCCAACAGGGCCCATATCAGACAGGCGCAGATGGCCTACTTCTCCAGCCAGGTCTGTTGTGCCTGAATATAATTTTCCGTTGAGTATTAGCCCGGCGCCCATACCTGTGCCGAAAGTGAGAAAAATTAAGTTTTCGTAGCCTTTGCCTGCGCCATATTTCCACTCGGCAATAGCACCGGCATTGGCATCGTTTTGCAGCAATACCGGTTTATCAAACCTCTTAAGTGCAAGTTCAACAATCGGTATATTATCCCAGCCGGGTAAATTGGGCGGGGACAATATAACCCCATGCCTGCTGCTTAACGGACCGCCGCAACTTATGCCAATTCCCTGTATGCCTTCTAATGCTATATTGTTTTGCTGCAACAGAACATCTGCCTGGTCAAATAAAAATCCAATCATTTCGTACACCGGCTTATCTGTAGGCATTACCAGCTTGTCTTTAATAACAATCTTATCACTGCGCATTTCTTCGCCCAGTATTACAGCGCATTTGGTGCCGCCTATATCAAATCCTAAAATCATCATACAAGTGTTATCTGTTTATGGTTGCAATGGGGCAATCTTAAAAGCACTGAAAGTAACTTTGCCATGTTTGGCGAATAATCCGAGTGCGGCTCCCTTACGCTCATATAACCTGTTAACAATACAACGTTTGCCGCCGATGCATACATCAATAATGTCGCCTTTCATAACTACCTGCACCTTTGTTTTTTTATCAAGGCCATCAACGGCTTTAATAGAGGAGTTGGCCAGGCGCACTTCTCTGTTAATGGCGGAGAAGCTTAGTTTATAACCCTCGCCACCGGTGGCATTGCTGCGCAGGTAAAGCCCCCAGTCTTCCACCAGGCCCGATGTTTCCATCTCAAAACTAATGTAACAATCTGTGGGAATATTTTCAAAGAAAACAGCATCTAATCCTCCCGGCGTGTTTATGGTGTAATTGTCCGCGCCGGTTTTTGTAACATGGTTGCCGCTAGTGCCGGTAGGGGTAAGTGTTGCCGTGGTAGCAGGCAAGGCCTCCGCAGGCCAACCGGTATTTAAGGTGCCATCCTGTTCCTGTGTTAACTCTCGCAGAACAATACTGCCGCCAAATATTTCGTGTCCGTTGTCCTTACTGTCTTTTTTGTTGGGTATCCAGCCTGCTACAATGCGGCGGCCATTGGTAAATTCAGCGGTTTTGGCAACGTTTACCCAGTCTTCATCCAACGCCTGGTAACGGGGGTACTCCCATGGCCCGTAAGGCTTTTTTGATTTCAGGTAAAAAGTACTTCCACCACGGCCATATACCAGGTAGTACCAGCCCTTCCATAAAAAGTAATCTGGGCATTCGGGCACATCAAGCTGGCCGTATATCAGGGGTTCATTAACCGTCCATGTTTTCAGGTCGTTAGAGGTTAGGTGCACCAATGCGCCGTCTTCCGCGGTTTCAGAAGGTTCTTTGGCTGAAGATACAAACAGGTGAAAAACGCCGGCATTGTCCACTATTACCTTGGGGTCGCGAAAATTACGTTTGTTGTAACCCGGCGCAGAGGTATAAAACGGGTTGGGTTTTTGTTTGTTAAAGTGTATGCCATCGTCGCTTATGGCATAGCTCAGTTGTTCATTTACATTGCCGTTTGCGTCAATTAACCGCGTTGCATAAAAAGCGTAAAACTTTTTATTGTGGTACACTACAGAGCCTGTGCAAATTGATTTTTCCCAGTCTTCATCTATGCCCAATACAACGGGGTAATGCTTCCATGTTTTTAAATCTTTTGATGTGCTCAACGTCCATTGGTGGCCGCCCAGCCCGCCCAATGCGGAGTGGTGCCCGGAATCCAGCAGCCAGTACAGGTAATAAGTGCCTTCATGATAAAACGGTATGCAGTCACCTACAAATAAATTGCCTGTTGGTTTAAAATACTGTATGCCGTTGGTGGGCTCCTGTTCCGGGTGAAAGCTGCTGATAAATTGCGCATTTGCAGACAGCACTAAAAAAGCGGTAACAAATGCTAACATTAATTTCTTCATGTAACTGGTTTTAGAATAAAGTGTTTCAAATTTTATTAAGGTTATTGTCTGCATTTTTCAATGATAGTTGTTAGTGTTATTTGGGGGTGCCCCTCGTGCCTCGGGTCGGGCTTTCCGCTGCAAGTCCTCGCCGTTCGTTCCTCACGGCTGTGGGCTTTCCGCTTCAATCCCTCACCCGCATCCGACAAGCTTAGGCTAACTTCATCAAATGAATATTGAGCAAGGAACAAGGAATGAAGAATGAAGAAGTGGAATGCGTCCCCACTCACAACTCCCCACTCGCCATTTTAATATCGAACAAGGAACAAGGAATGAAGAATGAAGGAGTGGAATGCATCCCCACTCGCCACTCCCCACTCACCCTTCACCACTCCCCACTCACCATTCACTAAATGCAGCAATTAGACAATTGCCGCCCATTAAACAAAGTAAAAAATAAACATTTCCAAAACTAACCGCTAAAACTATGATGAGTAATTGCCTGCCGGACAATGTCATTAAGTTAAGAAAACGAATGTCAGGTAGAGCTTGTCGAAACCGGGGTTATGCAAGTTGTTTTTCACCACTCCGCCTTCGACAAGCTCAGGCTGACAACCTAGCTTAATAACATTGGCCTTACGGATACTATATCTCCCTTGGCTTGCGGCCCTGCCGCCACGATTGTTCTATATCTTCCAGCGACTTGCCCTTCGTTTCCGGTATATAAAAATAGCCCCAGACAATGCCTGCTATGCAAATGAGCGAATAACTTAAAAAAGTGGCTGATACACCAATGGTGTTTACCAGCTTCAAAAAGGTAAAAGCGATGATGGCATTAAAACCCCAGTGCGCCAGCGAACCAATGCTCATGCCCACGCCACGTACTGACAGGGGAAATACTTCAGAGATAAGCAGCCACCCCAAAGGGGCAAGGCTAATGGCAATGAAAATAATGAAGCATACAATGCTTAGCACAGCAAAATAGGGAAGGCTTGCGCCCAGGGCTTCTTTAAAGTAAAAGCAGCAGCCCAGTAAAGCCAGCGAGGGCACCATGCCGCTAATGCCGATCATATACAGTTTTCTTCGCCCTATTTTGTCCAGCAACAGTATGGATACAAAACAAGCCAGCACATTAACAGCGCCAATAATAATGGCTGGTAATATGGAGCCCGTATTGCTTACAATGCCCGCCATCTGGAATATGATAGGGGAGTAGTAGATAATGGTGTTAACCCCGGAAAACTGCTGAAAGAAAAAGATGCCGATTGTAATAATCAAAGCAGGCCGCAACCAGGGCTTTAGTATTTCTTTCAGTTCACCTTTTTGCTCTGCGGCAAGGGCCGTTTCTTTCTGCAGGTCCTGCAAAGCCTGTTCAACCAGGTCGGCGTCTTCTGTTTTTTGCAATACCCTTTTGCCTTCTTCCCAACGGCCCTTGCTGATAAGCCACCTTGGTGACTCCGGGAGAAAGAACATGCCCACCAGCAGTATGATTGCCGGTATAAAGCCCGCAAAAAACATCCACCGCCAGGAGGCCGGGTTATTATCGTCTGACAGGGCATAGTCTGTGATATAAGAAACAAGTATGCCGATGGTTATCATCAACTGGTTAAGTGTAACCAGCGCCCCCCGTTTTCTTACCGGGGCTATTTCGGCAATGTACATGGGCACCACATAAGAGGTTATGCCGATGGCAATGCCAATTACCATGCGCATCAGCATCAGTACGGTTATGTTCCAGGCAAAGGCGCAGCCCAGCGCTCCGGCGCAGAAAATGACGGCATTTATAATGATCATTTTTTTGCGGCCCAGTACATCAGAGAGCTTTCCGCTGCCCAGTGCGCCTATTACGGCGCCAATCAATACCGTAGTGGTTACCCATTCCAGGCTGGCATCATCCAGTTGCCAGTGTTGTTTCAAAAAAGGCAATGCCCCGGAAATAACACCGGTATCAAAGCCAAACAATAAACCGCCGGTTGCGGCAATTACTGCTATTAAAAGAACCTTTAGTTTTATGCCCATGTCTTATGTTGTTATCAGCTATCTGTAATTATCCGCCTCCAAGTGGTACGGAATGAATATCGAACAAGGAACAAGGAATTTTGAATAATAAACGGCGAAGCGCAATTCCCCCACTCACCATTCACCGAATGAATATCGAACAAGGAACAAGGAATTTTGAATAAGGAAGTAGAATGCATCCCCATTCACTACTCCCCATTCACCACTCGCCATTTTAATATCGCACAAGGAACAAGGAATGAAGAAAAAAGAAGTGGAATGCGTCCCCACTCACTACTCCCCACTCACCATTCACCACTCACCATCCTGCGTTCTGTTGATAAAGCCCCTTGCTGAAGTTTATCTGGTTAAGCGGTATGGGCAAATACTCATCCCGCCCTTTTTGAAATTTTGCTGTTTGCAGGTAAGTGCGTTTGGGCGATTCTTCCTTAAAATAGTTATTCATGTACACATCTGCAATTCCCCAGCGCACCAGGTCGAACAGGCGGTTGCCTTCCATTGCGAATTCCAGGCGGCGTTCCCACCGGAGTGCCTGCCTTGCAAAAGCCTGGTCCCACGTACAGTTGACGCCCGGCTGGTAGGTATGTACTAAATAGTTGGAAGTAAAACTGCCATCCTGCTGTTTTAGCCTGCTGACGCTGTTGGCAGCTCGTGCACGTACCTGGTTAATCAGGGGTAGCGCTTCATCCTGCCTGCCCAGTTCAATCAATGCCTCTGCTTTCCAAAGAAGTAAATCCGCATAACGTATCAACTCCCAATTGGCAGAGCTTGACATAAAAGGCGGTATCTTTTGAAAGGTAGGATCATCAGGCGCAACGGTGCCTTTTAATGTGGTAAAGAAGCCATAAATCTGCGGCGCCCTGGCCCAGGTTTTCTGGTACACAAAATCTGGTTTGTACTTCCAGGGGTGGCCGGGTATGGCTACGGTGTGGTCTAAGCGTGGGTCGAATGTGTTGTCGAAAAAATCATCACCTTCCACCGCGTCTGACTGGTTGTAGCCGGTGAACATCGGTAAGCCTTTGACATCTGTTTTAAAGGAGTTTACCAGGTTTTGGCTGGGTATGTGCTGCCAGCAGCAACCAAACTCTTTATTCATAGGATAAACGAGCGCCTGGCCCATATTTATCCTGCCGTAGGTGGTATTGTCATTGCGGGAGTACTGTATGGCAAAAACAGATTCAGGCCCGTTTTCAGTAGCGCCAAGGAAATTTTCTGCAAAATCAGCGGCAAGGTTATAACGGCCGCTGGCGATAACTTCATTGCAAAGGCTTACCACTTCCTGCAGCTTACTATTGTCTATGCCACTTATGGAATTGTCTTCGTTTTGCGCATAGGCCTGGTACAGCAATGTTTTGGCAAGGTAGGCCTTGGCTGTAAATTTCAGGGGCCTCGCTATTTGGGTTTGCGTTTCGGGCAAATGGTCTGCCGCATAGCGGAATTCATCAGCTATTTTGGTCCACAGCTCATCATTGGAAAACTGCCTGTTAGAGATGGTTGCATATTGTTCTTTGGGCACTGTCTCATCTAAGTAGGGTACATACTTGAACAGAATTTTGAGCATGAAGTAAAAATGCCCACGCAGGAAACGCATTTCAGCCTGGCGCTGCACTTTTTGTGGGTACAAAGGCTCTTCCATGTTGTTAATGCGGCCCAGCGCTTCGTTAATGCGGGCAATGGCATTGTAGATCTGTGCCCACATCAAATCTGAACGGGAGTTGGTGTTGCGATTGGTGACATAGGTTTCATAATCGTGCCATTCCGTATTGTCGCCGGGGCCATCGCCACCCTTATAAGCATCGCCGCTGCGCATACTGCCCCAGGGCCACAGGCTGTAGGATGTGTGTATGGCTTCGTTGCCCAATGCGGAGTAAGCAGATACTACCAGCTTTTCTACATTTTCAGGCGTGTTAAGGTCATCGCCGGATACAACACCCTGCGGCGGTTGCTCCAGGAACTTGTCGCAGGAGGCGGCAAGAAAGATGCTGCCTGTTGCGATGATGATATAAACAATTCGTTTCATTTGAAATTATTTTTAGTCAGTAACTGTTATACAGATAAGATGAGGAAATGAAGGGAAGCACGCTGATACCAGTTCGCCGGTGAGACCTGCAGTTCGTGGCCGGGTTGCTCAGTAAAGAACAAAGCGTACAAGTGAGTGACACAACAGGCGATGATAGTAGCAATACTGTCCGGTCCATAAAATGTATTTAAAAACTTACGTCAATACCGATGGTCCCAATGACAGGTATCGGGTAAAAGTTGTTGGGGTTCTCCGGATCAACGGCGGTAAAACCACTGCTTTTAAACGTGAGCAGGTTGCTGGCCTGTATAAATACTTTGGCGTTTTGAAATTTGAGTGTTTTGAATGCGCCGGTTAAATTATATGCCAGCTGCAGGTTGCGCAACTTGAGATAGGAGCCGGGTTCTATAAGATAAGTTGACAAACGGCTTTCATTGTTCCTGTCTGCCACGGTAAGCGCCGGTATGGTGCTGTTAACGTTTTGCGGCGTCCATGCGTCCAGCGTTCTTACACCCCAGTTGGTGCCCTGCGTGATGGACGAAAAATCTGTATATGTTTTGTAATTGTTAACCACCTGGCCGCCTTTAAGGCCCTGGAAGAAAAAGTTGAGATCAAATTTTTTCCAGGACAGGGAAACATTGAGGCCGTAAGTAAAATCGGGGTTAACGTTGGCAATATAATCCCTGTCTTTGTCATCAATAACGCCATCGCTGTTGAGGTCTTTGAAGCGTATGCGGCCCAGCCCTTTACCGGGTTGCGCGGCTGATTTTTCAACCTCGTCCTGCGAGCGGAAAAGACCGTCTGCCACGTAACCGAACAGGGAGTTAACCGGATGACCGAGGATGGTTTTATCCTGGCCGTTGCCAGGGTAAGCTGTCAAAACTTCATCTGGTAAATAAGTTACCCTGTTCCTGAAAGTGGCCATGTTGCCGGTGATGGAAAAGTCCAGGCCATTGGCCAGGCGGCCGGTGTAAGACAAAAGAATTTCTATGCCTTTGTTTTGCATGGAAGCGCCGTTAAACCAGCGGTTGCCACCTTCGCCAATAACGGCGAGATAGGGCGGGCTTATTAAGATGTCGGAAGTTTTTTTAATGAAATAATCTACAGAGCCTGAAAGCTTGTTGTTAAAAAGGCCAAAGTCAACGCCGATATTGGACTGTGTGGTAGATTCCCATTTCAGCGAGTCGTTGCCCTGCTGTATCCTTACAAAACCGGATTGCAACTGGCCCTGGCCAACACCGTTCATATCGTAGGCGGTGCCCCTGTCGCTGTCGAAAACGTGGTCTGTTCCATAGATGGCGGAATAGAGTCCGAAAGTAGCATTGTTAGCTATTTCCTGGTTGCCGTTCCTGCCCCAGCCATAACGCAGTTTTAAATCGCTGATGGCAGGAATATGTTCTTTGATAAAACTTTCTTCACTTAAACGCCAGCCCACTGAAAACGCAGGGAATGTACCGTAACGGTTGGCGGAGCCGAAGCGGGAAGAACCATCCCGGCGCACTGTGGCGGACAGGAGGTATTTATCATCCCATGAATAGTTTACTTTTCCAAACCAGCTTTGCAGGGAATAATTACTGCCACTGCCACTGTTATTGAGGTTGGACGAGCCTGCATCAAGGTAGGCATAGTTGATGTTTTCCAACGCATAGCCCTGCCTGCTGGCAGCAAAATTCTGGTTGATGTATTTGATTAGTTCAGAACCGGCCAGTACATCAAACTTATTCCTGTTTACAGTAAACTGGTAACTGGCGGTGTTTTGCCAAACCCAGTTGCCGTCGTAACCCTGCGATGTCTGGGCAAGGTTGGAAGGGTCTGACAGGAAGCCAGATACATAAGACTTCCGCAAAGTGCGTTGATAGTTTCCTGCATAGTCAACACCGAAGCTGGTGCGGAAATGCAGGCCCTGCAGAATGGTGAGGTCAGCATAAGCGTTACCGAACACCCGGAAAAAATTGCTTCTGTTTTGCTTATTGTCTTCAATAAGGCGAACTGGGTTATGCCTGTCAGACATGCCGGGTGCCGGGCCTCCCCAGCCGCCATCAACCGTATAAACCGGAACTATCGGCTGGCCTACCAACGCCGTAAACATTACATCGCCAATGTTGATAATGCTGTTCTTGATATAGTTGGCCGAAAGATTTTCGCCCACTTTCAATTTGCCGTTAAAGAAAGAGTAATCTGTATTAAACCTGGCGGTTACTTTTTTGGAGAAAGTTTGTTTAAGTATGCCTTTGTTATCGTAATAGCTGATGGAAAACATGGAGTTGCCGCGTTCGCCACCATTGGAGAAAGTAAGATTGTAAAACTGGAGCAGCGATGTTTGCGCTATTTCATCGTACCAGTTGGTATTGGCAGGGCGCATGGTTTTGGCCGCGTCAATAAACTCCGGCATAATCACTTTGTTTAGTACCGGGTTGTTAAAATCGTTATTCCATTCGTATTGGTAAATCTGGTTGTTGTTGGGGTTCGACCTGTCGTTAACGGCAGCCTGCCAGTAAGCCCGGCCACGTTCCTCAGCGTTAAGCATCTTCAGCTTGCTGTCATAGTATTGAAGCGAGGTAGAAGCGTTAACATCAATACGGCTGAAGCCTTTGCGGCCCTGTTTGGTGGTAACGATGATAACGCCATTGGCCGCACGGGAGCCATAAATGCTGGCCGAAGAAGCGTCTTTCAATACCTGTATGGATTGGATATCGTTGGGGTTTAATTCCTGTAAGCCCCTTTTGGTGGGGATGCCGTCAATAACATACAGTGGGTCGTTGTTACCCAGGGTGCCAATGCCCCTTATCCTGATGGTGGCGTTGGAGTTAGGGGCGCCGTCCGTATTGATAAAAACACCCGGTATCCTGCCCTGCAGCGCCTTTACGGGGTTACCTAACGGAATGTCTTTTACATCATTGAGGTTTACAACTGAAACGGCGCCTGTAAGGTCTGCCTTTTTTTGAGTTTGATAGCCCGTTACAACTATCTGGTTTAGATCGTTGCCGCTGGTTTCCAGCGTTACATCAAGCGTGCCCGAAGCCGGGGCCGCCATGGTGATGGTTTTCATGCCTACATAAGAAAATACCAGGCTTTCACCCGGGGTAGCCGTAATAGAAAAACGGCCCAGGCTGTCTGTAATAACAGTCTGGCTTTTTGATTGAACTGTTACACCTTCCAGGGGTGTATTTGTTTCTTTTTGAATAACCGTTCCGGTTATTTTTTGCTGCGCCATGGCGCAAAGGCTAAGCAGTAGCACAGCAATCGTTAATAATAGTCTCATAAACTTTTTTGATTGGTTTGCATTTAGGTGTGGAGTATGGTGATATTTCTTGTTAAGGCGGATGTACCGGTTTGTGAAAAGCAAGCATAATGGTTGGTTTAATCGTTTAAAATTTTATCTGTGAAATAAGGAAGCCTTTGCTTCCTTAAACGTTTAAAGTATTTAGGGTTAAAAAATTCCTTTACGGAATTGAATTTTCTGGATACCAGCTTTCAGGACTTGTGGCATCGTTTCTTGCGTCGCAAACCGACGAAGGAGGTTCGCCAGCGCTAAAATAAAATAACAAAGCTGGCTGGCAATCCTTTCATCGCCTGGTTCTATGGGCAGCGATTAACGGGCTATTCATCATCCTGTTTCAGAAACATCATTCACCACAACTCTTGCCTTTGATAAAATCAGACTCAAGTACAATCCTGCGCTTTACTTTATTGTTGGCAACAAGGTCAAGCAAGGTGGTAACTGCCAACTTTCCTATGTCTTCTATCGGTTGCCTGCCATGGGTAACAGGGCAACTGAACAATTCAAACGCTTCCGATTCGTCAAAGCTTAGCACGCCCAACTCACCAGGTACTTTTATTTTCATGGCGTTGATGTTCTTTAACCCGTGAATGGCCAGTATATCGGTAGCGAAGAAAACACTATCAGCCGCCGGGTTTAAAGCCATTACCTGCTTAATGCCTTTTCGTACATCTTCTTCTAGATGTTTTTCCCTCACATCAATCACCAGGCCTGGCTGGGGTTCAATGCCATTGTCCTGCAGGGCCTGCCGGTAGCCCCTGTTGCGTTCCTGTAAATGAAAGAGCGTGGTTTTATAATTTACGAAAGCTATGTTACGATGCCCTGTTTTAACCAGGTGCGCAGTACATTGATAAGCCGCTTTGTAATTGTCAATGGCTACCATGTTGGCGTCCAGCCCGGGAAAATACCGGTCTATCAGCACAAACGGAATGTCATGTTTCTGAAGGTACTCAATTTCCTGCTCAGAATTTTCAACCGGAACCAGTATCAACCCATCCACCTGCCTGTTAATCAGTACATTGGCCAGTTCATGAAACTTTTTATTGCTCTCGTCGGAGCTGCCGAAAATAACCGTATAATTATTCTTCTTTGCTTCGGCTTCAATGGCCCTTGTAACACCAGTAGTAAAACGGTAAGCTATATCGGCAACAATCAATCCTATCGTATGGGTCTTATTGGTCTTAAGGCTTTTGGCAATCTGGTTGGGCCTGTAATTAAGCCTTGCAGCAGCCTCCCTTATTTTTAAAGCAGATTCTTTGTTTACACCTTTCTCTTCTTCCTGGTTATTCATTACATAAGAAACCAGCGCTGTAGAAACTCCCAGTTCCTTAGCAATATCTTTCAGGGCTACCTTTCTTTTCATAAGCAGTCTTATACCGCTAAAGTAATCTTCATGCTTTGAGTTTCAAAAATATTATTTTAAACGATTAAAACAAATTTTTTTTAAAATAATTTATCTAAGATTAAAAAGGTACTTCGTAAACGTACATCATCCATCCCACACCATACACCTAACATTATCATGAGGTGTCCCAGGCTACGCAAGGGGTCGGGCAGAACTTCGTTCGCAACCTTCGTTAAAGCAACATTTGGTAACTTTTTCCTTGGTTATGCCATTACTCCGGCACAAAGCAGCGCAGTCTCTACGCCTTTATCGGGAGTCGGAGGGGGCTCACCGGTTAGCGGCTGTAATCCTCACCCGCAGGAGTAACCTGTTTACAGGTAGCGCAGCTTTTCCTCTTCAAGGTCAAGCCGTACCAGGTGTTTGCGTACTATTTCTTCATCCAGGCTTTGTTCTTCTTTGTTTTTGGCCAACAGCCACAGGCGCTGTTTTTTTAAAAGCGCCAGGCAAACCATTTTACATTCTTCATTAAGGATGCTTTCGGTTTCGATTGAAGTGGCATGGTGTTCCCACTTCTGGGCCATCTGTTGCAATACCGTGTGGCTGTTTAGCTGCTCGCTGTAGGCATCTTTTAACTGTTGAAGCGCATATTGGGAAAGCTGTTTTTGCAGTTGCTGTTCCGCTTCCTCTTCTGTAAGGGTTTTATCGGGGTCTTCCATGTTTATTTTGCGTATCAACCATGGCAGCGTAAGGCCCTGTACTACCAGGGTTAGCAGTATAACAACGAAGGTAATAAACAGTATAAGGTTGCGTTGCGGAAAAGCGGAGCCATCAGGCAGCGTGGCCGGTATAGATAAAGCGGCAGCCAGCGATACCACACCTCTCATGCCTGTCCAGCCTATCAGCAGGGGGGCTTTAGCGCCGGGGTTCCTGGTGTCTGCAACAGTAATAAAATTCCTGGCTATCAATGTAACAATTACAGCACCGTAGGCTGATAATATCCTGCCAATAATCAGTACCAAAGTTACCAATACCCCATACCAAATGGCAGAGGTTAGGCTTACCCCTTCCAGCCCGGCTGTTATCTCTGGCAAATCAAGCCCTATCAGCATAAATACCAGTCCGTTTAACACAAACACCAGGCTCTCCCAAACATTGGCGCCACGTAGCCGGGCACTCGTAGGTAAAAAAACATGCCTGTTACTGGCCAATAACAAACCGCCACTTACCACAGCCAGTACGCCGGAGCCATGCACTTCTTCCGCTGCTATATACATTAAATAGGGGGCTACGATAGTAAGTACAATATTGGTATTATCATCCGTAGGCAGGTATTTGTGTACTTTCATAAATATCCAGCCGATAAGCAAGCCGGCGCCTATGCCGCCAATAAGCATCCACGAAAAGCTTAATGCAGCTTTATACCAAAGAAATTGCCCTGTAGTTACTGCCACCGATGCAAAACGGAATATAATAAGTGACGATGCATCGTTTAGTAAGCTTTCCCCTTCCAGGATGGAAACCAGGCGCCGCGGCGCTTTTACAAATTTCAGGATAGCGCCGGCGCTTACCGCATCCGGTGGGGATACAATGCCGCCCAGTAAAAAGCCTAATGCCAGCGAAAAGCCCGGTATAAAGCGGTTGGCAATAAGTGCCACGGATAGCGCGGTAAGAAACACCACCACAAAAGCAAAACTGCTGATGATGCGCCGCCACCGCCACAATTCCTTCCATGAGATAGCCCATGCAGCTTCATACAGAAGCGGAGGCAGAAAAATAACGAAGATTAGGTCAGGATCAATATGCAGGGCTGGTATGCCCGGTATAAAACTGATGGCCAAGCCAGCTAACACCAGCAGCACGGGGTAGGCAACCTTTATTTTATTGGCCAGCATAATCAACAGCACGATGGCAATAATTAAAGCCAGGTAAAAAGGAAAGTGGTCCAGCATAGATTGGCAGGTTTAACTACGCAAATGTATATGCTGAAAGGTGAATGGTGAAGAGTGAGTAGGGAATGGTGAATAGTGAATGGTGAATAGTGAATAGTGAATGGTTAGTAGGGAGTTTACATCCCACATCGTACATCCAATATA
The DNA here is from genome assembly GCF_009650435.1 of Foetidibacter luteolus. Lineage (GTDB taxonomy): Bacteria > Bacteroidota > Bacteroidia > Chitinophagales > Chitinophagaceae > Foetidibacter > Foetidibacter luteolus. The sequence goes on along the minus strand of NZ_VVIP01000092.1, from coordinate 15,240 downwards.
AAAAAGTACTTCGTACCTCTAACTTTGTACTTCGGCGTGTCCCCAAGCTATCGCAAGGGGCCGGGCTTTCCGCTCATACTCCGGCACAGGGCCATTGCACAGGGCCTTCACCGGGGTATCCGCTTCAATCCCTCACGCACATTACCCGCAGCCCTGGGTATATGTGTTGATAAGGGCTAAGGCCACCTTCAAAAATGTTTACAGCCTCTCGCTGCGACAGAATGCTGCCGGCAGCCGTTACAGTATTTGTCTTTTTGAGAGAACGAGGTTTCCCATATTTGGAAATTTTAAGAAACGGATGATGCGTAACAGGTTGATAATGAATATGCTTTTTTCTGGCATCGGCATTGCCAATATGCTGGCAGGTTTTTCATAGGATATTGGATTAAAAAACGGGGCCGCATTTCTATGCAAGCCCTTTATTCTTTAGACGCGTTAGGTTTTGTGAGATTTCCTGGTGAAGTAACCGCCTAAACATAGCACATACTAATATGAAAAAACCGGTTTCTTCAGCTTTTATTAAGCCCTTAAAGGAAAATATAATTTACTGTGGAATTGATAAACACTTTAACTTGCGCAGCAATTCAACCCCAATTTTCCATTCCTGCGCAAAACTTCCAGATAAATATTTCACGCCTGGTTTAATTGTTTACAACAGTTGACAGCGGGAGATTTTTTGTATATCCAACAGCCGGTCTTACCAAATAGGTAGCCGCATACCAAAGCTAAACCACCTCACAAATACCATTCGTAAACGCTTATTCAACATGAACCTTTTTACACGATCACTTGTAGCCATGATGCTCTTTTTTGCTCTTGCAGGTTTACAGTCAACACAGGCGCAAACCGGTGTACTGGACCCCGCGGACAACATTGTAGTGTACAACCCTGATGCCCCGCCTGCAAACCCTGCTTTTGGCACTATGGCCAAATGGGTAAAAACCAACCGCCTTGGCTGGAATACTTCTTCGTTTAAATCATACTTCTACAAAGGAGTAGCCTTCCGGTTAAAATTCCCCAAAACTTACCAGCACAATGTTAATGATGGCAAGAAGTACCCGGTGTTTGTGTTTTTTCATGGCCGTGGCGAGAAAGGTACCATCTATGATAACGAATACCAGTTGTACCATGGCGGCGAGCTGCACATGAATGCTGTTGACAATGGTTTGTTTGATGGCTTTTTGCTGTACCCGCAATCTCAAACAGATGGCTGGAGCTCTCAATCTATCATCAATGAAATTATACAGAATTACCTGGTTCCCCAGGTAAAGGCCGACCCCTGGAGGGTTTACGTGAATGGACTTTCCGCTGGTGGTGAGGCAACATGGAAATACATGGTTCAGTTTCCAAAATTTACAACTGCCTGCCTGCCGATAAGCAATACCAATTTTGATTACCTGGCTGCATTGCAGCAGTTTAAGTTTACGCCCACCTGGCAGTTCCAGGGTGGTGTGGATGCGGCGCCGGCACCGGGTTATACAAAACAACTGGGCGATTCCATACTTGCTGCAGGCGGTAATTATAAAGTAACTGTCTATCCAGACCAGGGCCACGGTTGCTGGTACAGCGCATGGAACGAAGCTGACTATTTTCCTTTCATGGTAAGGGCCTACAAATCGAACCCCTGGGTATTGGGTGGCAGAACAGAATTTTGCCCTGGCGACCCAATAAATATAACCGTTGGCGTTACACCGGGCTTTGATGCTTACGAATGGCGTAAAGACGGCGTGTTGATGAGTGAAACATCCAATGCCATAACAGTTACGGCGATTGGTACCTACGAATGCCGTATTAAGAATGGGGCAAACTGGTCAGAATGGTCACGCATACCGGTTATTATAAAATTAAAACAGGCTACCCTAAGCCCCGATATACAATTAACAGCAGGTTCAAGCGCCGTATTACCGGTATTGGATGGCAGCGAAGGCGTAAAGCTGGAAGTGCCTGCCGGGTACACTTCTTACCTGTGGCGTAAAAAAGATTCTGCAACTACACTCAGCACTACACGTTTTCTAACTGCCACCGCACCCGGAAAATATGAAGTAAAAGTAACCGAGCAATATGGCTGTTACAGCAGCTTTTCAAATCCGTTTACTGTTGTTGATGGCAATGCGGCTAACGGGCCCACAGCGCCAACTTCATTAACGGTAACCCCGGCCGGTATTACTTCTGCCAGTCTTGCATGGGCACAGGATGCAGCCCCCGTATTCAATGAAACCGGCTTTGAAGTATACCAGGCCACAGCACAGGCAGGGCCTTACAAACTGGTTACCGTAACAGCACAGAATGCCGCGGCTTATACTGCAACGGGCCTTACTTCCGCGACAGCTTATTGGTTTAAACTACGTGCGGTTAATGCCAATGCAGCTTCATCAGTAACGGCGCCGGTTCAGGTTGTTACGCTTAAGGATACACTTGCGCCTTCAGCTCCGCAAAACCTGCGTGTGTCTGCTTTCAGCCGCAATGAAGTTACCTTGCAATGGGATGCTTCAACCGATGATGTTGGTGTTATTGCGTATGATATCTACAGCAATGGCGTAAAATCGTATGTTACCACCGGCACTGCTTTTACGTTGCATGCGTTAACTGCCAACACTACTTATAACTTTATCGTAAAAGCCAGGGATTACCAGGGCAATACGGCAACAAGCAACCAGGTTACAGCTACCACTTATGCCAAAGGGTTAACTTACCAGTATTATAACGGCATCTGGGATGTGCTTCCTGATTTTAATGCGCTCATGCCTGCTGCAAGGGGTGTGGTTCCTAACATCAGCATCAGTACTGCGGATGAAAGTGAATATTTTGGTTTCCTTTTCCAGGGTTATATTAAAATAACGCAGGCTGGTAGCTACACTTTCCGTCTTAATTCCGATGACGGCAGCAAACTGTATATCAATGTTCCTTATAGCCATACTGCCACTCCGTTGGTAAATAACGACGGACTACATGGTTCGCAGGATGTGGATGGTAACATCACTCTTAATGCAGGTGTTTACCCAATAGCCGTAACGTTCTTCCAGAAAGCAGGGGGCGCTAATTGCAACCTTTCGTGGAAAGTGCCAGGCTCTTCAAGCTTTGTTGCGGTACCGGATAGCGTATTTACTGATGGCTTTGTTGTGCCGGGCACAGCGCCTGCCGCACCTTCTGCCTTAACGGCCACGGCAAAGGCTTACAATGCCATCAAACTGCAGTGGACTGACAAAAGCAACAACGAAACAGGTTTTGAAATCTACCGTTCTTCTAATGCAACAGGACCATTTTCTAAAGTTGCTATAAGCGTAGCGAACAGCAGTACTTATACAGATAGCCTGCTTTCAGCTTCAACAACTTATTACTATAAAATAAAGGCTATTGGCAAGTACGGTGAGTCTGACTACAGCGATGGCGCTACATCTCAGCCAGTTTACTATTATTACGAAGGCAGCTACGATGTGCTGCCCAATTTTAGCGCAATGACGGCTAAGAGAACAGGCAACATCAGCAACTTTAATATCAGCATAGCCAGTGTGCAGGATAATTTCGCTTTCCGTTTTGAAAGCATCATTAATATACCAACCACAGGCAATTACACCTTTTACACTGCCAGCGACGATGGCAGCCAACTGTTTATTGATGGTAACCTGGTGGTGAATAATGATGGCCTTCATGGCACAGTAGAAAGGTCTGGACAGGTTAGCCTTACCGCAGGTGTTCACAACATAAGGGTTACTTTTTTTGAAAGAGGCGGCGACCAGGTATTGAATGTAAACTGGCAGGGCCCCGGGTTTGCCAAACAAGCCATTCCTGATGCGGTATTGAAAATAACCCCTGCCAATGCAACTACTTTTGCCATACCGGGTGCCCCGGCTGTACCGTCAGGTGTAAGCGCGGTGGCCGAAAGCAGCTCATCTATACGCATCAACTGGAACAACAGTGATGCTACAGTAACCAAGTTTGAGTTATACCGTTCTGCTGCCAGCAACAGTTTTTACACGCTGGCCGCAACAGTAAATGGCTCAACCCTTGCTTATGCGGATAGCGGCCTTACTTCTAATACAGCCTACTACTACAAGGTAAGGGCGTTTAATGTAAGCGGTTACTCAGGCTACAGCAGCGAGGTAAATAAAACCACGCTTAATAACATTCCTAAGCTGGCTGCAATACCCGGCAAAACAGTGCCGGCTTCCACGCAGTATGTTCAGGCAATTTCCGCCACTGATGCAGATAGTGAAAACATCAGTATCTCATTCCTGCAACTGCCATCTTTCGCGGTTTATACCGGTACCGGCAATGGTACAGGTTCATTAACCTTTAGCCCTGCGGCAAGCAATGTGGGCGTTTATAACATCAAGGCTATTGCTGCAGATGCCCATGGCGGCGCCGATACGGTTGCATTTACCATCACGGTAAACAATAGACAGTCTCCCGTTTTAAATTCCATAGCCAATGTTACGGTAACCGAAGGCAGTACATCATCCGTTAACATTACCGGCACTTACCAGTCCGGCGATGTCATCAGTTTAACGGCCACTAACCTTCCTGCCTTCGCTACCTTGCTGGCTGCGGGCAACAACAGTTTTTCCATGCTGTTGAACCCTTCTGCTGCCCAGGTAGGGTCTTACAACAACATTACCTTAACCGCTACCAACCAGGATGGTGTTAGCGCCACCCAAACATTTAATGTATTGGTTGCTGCTAAGACAAGCACCAGTATTTTAATCAACTTTAATGCTGCCAGTGGTGTGCAGCAGGCCTTACCATGGAACAGTACCAAAGGTATTATTAGCGCCGGCAGCATTTTTGCCAACCTGAAAGATGAGAACAGCGCTTCAACCAATGTTAACCTTACGCTGGTTGATGCATGGACAGGTACAGCCGCTACAGGCGCTACTGCCAACGGCGCAGGTGTTTATCCTGACAACGTTATCAAAACGATGTATTATGAAAACTCATCAGCTACCAAAAGGCTGCTGTTATCTGGCCTTTCTTCTGCCAACAAATACGACTTTGAATTTTTCGCCAGCCGTTCAGGTAGTGCCACTTCAGCAGATAACAGGATAACCCGTTACAGCATTGGTACGCAGACTGTACAGTTGGGCGCATCCCCCAACAATATTTCGCAGACTGTGCAGATAGCTGGCATAATCGCTGACAGTGCGGGCCAGGTTCAAATCAATATCGCAAAAGATGCAGGTTCTCAGTTTGCACACATCGGAGCATTGGTAATTAAATCAAAACCTGCTGATAACAGCAATGGGTTAGCAATACCCATTGCGACAGCTACTGCTATTGCTAAAAACAAAATAAGAATTGACTGGACAAACGCTTCCGGTAATACAGCTTCAACAGAACTATGGAGAGGCGCATCCGCTACCGCGGCATTTACCAAAATAGGTACGGCAGGAACCGGCGTTTATACATACGTTGATAGCAGCCTTTCTGCCTCCACCGCCTATTATTACGTACTAAGGTCTGCCGCAGGCACTAACTATTCCGCTTTCAGCAATGCTGTAAATGCTACCACGCCTTCAGGTATTGTGGCAGTGCCTGCCGGCTTAACCGCCACCGCGGCCTGGACAAACAAGATAGTATTATCCTGGTCTCTGCTGGGTAATGAAACCGCGTTTGAAGTGCTGCGTTCCAATAGCGTTAATGGCAACTATGCTGTAATAGCAACTCTGGCAGGCAATAGCGGCAATTACAAAGATTCTTTCTTAACGGCGGCAACCACCTATTTCTATAAAATAAGAGCCGCCGTAAACGGTAACTATTCGGATTATACAAATACAGTTAGCGCGGCTACTTACAGCGAAAACATACCTGCCGTCTATATTAACTTCAACACCGCCACATCAACACAGCAGGCCACACCATGGAACAACCTGAACGGCCTTATCAGCGCCGGCGCCAGCTTAACAGGTATTAATGATGAAGCAGGGGCGGCAACCGGCATTACGCTTCTGCTGGAAGAAGCCTGGACAGGTGCCGCTTATACAGGCGCCGGTACAGGCAACAACAGCGGTGTGTATCCTGATAATGTAATGAAGTCTTTGTATTATGAGTCATCCGGTGCTGTTAAGCATATACAGTTAAACGGGCTTTCTGCGAATAAGAAGTATGATGTTGTTTTCTTTGGCAGCCGCTCAGGCAATACTACCGCTACTGATAACAGGATAACACAATACTCCATCGGCGCAAAATCGGTGTCATTGTCAGCCGCTAACAATACAACCCAAACTGTTACCATTAAGAGCGTATCGCCTGATGCTTCCGGGCAAATACTCGTAAGCGTGGCTAAAGATGCCAACTCTGCCATGGCCGTGCTAAACAGTATTGTACTGGTGCCACATTGGTACGATGGTACGCCTTATATACCGGTAAGCCTTACAGCTACAGGTGCGGCAAAAGATAAAATTAAACTGGCCTGGCAACTGAACGACTCTGTTCAGGACAGTGTGGAAATATGGCGGTCGGTATCTGCAAATACGGGGTTTGTTAAGGTAGGCGCAACTGTTGGTACCGCCACAACCTTTACCGATGCAGGCCTTACCGGTAATACCATTTACTATTACAAGATAAGGGCGGCTAAAGCCCCCCTGTATTCAGCCTACAGCAATGTTGCTGCATCTGGTACTGTTTTGTACAATGTTAACATCAACTTTAATGATGGGTCTGTAACATCGCCGGCACAGGGTGGTAACTGGAACAATACCAACACCCTTATTTCTACAGGGTTTACGCTCAGCAACCTGGTAACAGATGAAGCCATCAATACGGGTATTAACCTTGGCGTTGCCCAAAACTTCAGCGGTTATAATACAAAAGGAGCGGTAACAGGTAATAATTCAGGTATTGTGCCGGATAACGTGATAAAAGGGTTTTACTATGTAAACTTTAAGGATACAGCCCGCCTGCTTATTACCAACCTTAACCAAAGCATGCTGTACAATTTTGTTTTCTTCGGCAGCACCACTACTGTTTCCAACACCACAACATTATACTGGATTGGTAACGAGTCAGTAAGCCTTAACCCATACCAAAACACCAGCAATACGGTGCAGATAAACAATGTGCAGCCTGATGCCAATGGCAATGTGCTTATCACCATTTATTCACCTGTAAGCTTTGGTTATCTTAACTACATGAGCATACAGGCATTGCCTTCGCCCAACCCGGTTGTTGCGGCAAGAAAGGCAACTGCGGCCAATACAGTGGCAGTAACAAAACCAGCGCAGGCAGTGGCGGCGCCGGCTAACGAAAACATAAAAGCTTTTGCTTACCCCAACCCATTTGTAGATTATGTAACGCTTTCTGTAAACCTGCAGCAGGATGTTAAGAAGGTTGTAGTGACTATGACGGATGTAAAAGGTAATGCCATTAAAGCCTGGAGGTTCAGCAATGTTTCAAAAGGTAAATGGCAACAAAACCTTGCACTGAGCGATGCTGGTATTAGCAATGGACTTTACTTTGTTAAAATAAGCATCCCCGGAGAAAAGGATAAAGTTATCAGGCTGGTTAAATAAACATAGTGATACGCTGTAAACCTTTTTGCAAAAGATGCCGCGTGTTACACTTTGGGTGAGGGATTGAAGCGGTTACACCGGTGAAGGTTTGTGTGAGGGCACTGTGCCGGAGTAATAGCGGAAAGCCCGACCCCTTGCGATAGCTTGGGGGCACCCCATAAAATATATTCCTATCAAGGTCACTTCAGTTAATCATGTTGGCTGCCGCATATTTTGCGGCAGCTTTTTTATTGTATAGCTTGTGCTATTATTCAGTACATTCGATTATCCGTTATGAAACAACTGCTGGTAATTATACTTTCCATGTCTTTGTATGCGCCCTCAGTGGCACGCATATTGGCATTTGCAGAGTGTTTAGCAGCCGCGTCGCCAGGTACTGAAGAGTTTTGTGATTGCATCGGCGCCAGCAACAGTCATCACACGCCTTCTTCTCATTCATTACCCGATAAGCAAAAAGAAATAACACTTAAGACTGACTGGAAATATACCGGAACAGCAGCGTTAGAAAGTATTGCCTGCCCGGTGGTGGCATTATGCTGCAACCATATAAAACCAGCCTGCGACAAATTGCCCCACTCTTTTCTTTACGGCATATTTCATCCTCCGCGAATTGTGTAACAAACCCCGCCGTCCTCTCCAATGGGGAGTATTTATGAGCCCATCTTTAGAATCTGCTATGAAGCTTCGTTGCGTCGCACTCTTGTGCGGTTAGATTCGCTATGCAGCTTTTCCCACAGGGTAGATTTGTATCTGCTGCTGTTGGCGCCAGTTACTTGTACAATGTTAATTGTGGCTGTGGTAGTAGCTATTTATGGGCCAGGTATTTTATTCAACATTCTTCACCAGTGCGCATGTTGCTGTGCTGCAATGCTGCGCCTGTATGTGTACTCATTATATCCATACTTAATACTTCTGTATATGAAATTTTGTTCTGTTATACTTGTTGCATTATGCCTTTTTGTTAGCGCCTGCCAGCGCCGCATGGCTTTGCCATCTGCTGTTTATAACAACATTGAAACCGTAAATGCCCGGGGCGATAAAATGTTGCTGGGCCATTGCCCGCCTTACCTGCTAAGCCAGGGAACTTACAAGCATTGGTACGATACCGCTTACCTTAATTACAAGCCAGACCAAAGTATTGTGCAATCAATAAGCCCACTGCTGAAAAACAAAACCATCCAGGTATTCCTGGGCACCTGGTGTGGAGACAGCAGGAGAGAAGTGCCCCGCATGATGAAGGTGTTGCAAAGCGCCGGTATGGATACCGGCCATATACAATTGATTTTTGTAAGCAACGCGGAGACTGCTTATAAACAAAGCCCGCAACATGAAGAGCGGGGCAGGAATATTCACCATATACCCACATTTATAGTATATGACAAAGGCCATGAAATGAACCGAATTGTTGAATGGCCTGTTCAAAGCCTTGAGAAAGATTTGCTGGCCATTTTGCAGCGGCAGCCCTACACGCCAAAATATAAAGCCGTTGTTTACTGGCAAAAAAATATAACCGGCAGAAACGTGGAAATGAGCGACCTGGCAATAGAAGAAGCCGCCGCCGCATGTAAGCCACTGGTAGCCTCTTTTGGAGAGTTTAACGCATACGGTGTTGTATTGTTTTATGGTGGAAACCCTGTGGAAGCGTTGAATGTATTACGGTTAAACGCGTTGCTGTATCCGCAAAACAGCATGGCTTATGAAAACCTTGGGGAAGTTTATTTGCTGACAGATAAAAATAAAGCAAAAGCCAGCCTTGAAAAAGCATTGCTGTTAAATCCCAAAAGTGAGAATGCTATGCAACTGATGAAGCGTGTTACTGAATATGACAACTAACGATGCTTGAGACATCAATGCTGCTCTTTTCTTAACTGCCGTGTTGTTTTGCTGCTGCCATCGTGGCTCCAGCCGGGAGAGTTAAAAAGGTAGTTCCAGACATCTTTAAAGGTTTTGGCTTTGCGCAGATCTTTGCCAATGTTCATCCATTCGTGAAAGGCCACACGAACGGGATTGAATGTGTTCACATTTTTAGTGAGGCCATATTTTGGGCGGTGCTGTTCGGCCTGGAAAGTACCGAACAGCCTGTCCCATATTATCAGGGTGCCTGCATGGTTTTTGTCGAGGTAAAGTAAATCGCTGCCATGGTGTACCCTGTGATGGGATGGCGTGTTGAATATAAACTCGTACCAGCGCGGCATTTTGTCGATGGCTTCGGTATGTATCCAGAACTGGTACAGCAGGCTGATGGCCTGCATGGTCATTATCATGCCCGGATGAAAGCCTGCGAAAGGCATCCATATCCAGAACAGGAAAGCGCCGGTAAGGTTGCCCGTCCATGTTTGTCGCAAAGCAGCGGCCAGGTTATAACGTTCTGATGAGTGGTGCACCACATGGCTGGCCCAGAACCATCTAACACTGTGGCTTACCCGGTGAAACCAGTAGTAGCTGAAGTCATCTGCAAAAAAGCAAATTGCCCATGCCCACCAGGCACTGTAAGGGATGGTAAACAGCCTCAACTCGTAAATGAAAGAATAGACAGCAAGTATTAGTGTTTTGGTAAGGATGCCGGTGAACAGGTTGCCAAGGCCCAGCGAAATGCTGGTAGCGGCATCTTTAACCTCGTATAATTCCCGCTGTGTTTTAATAGCGAAGATTACTTCTACAACAATCAGCAAAATAAAGCCGGGTACGGCCTGTACCAGTATGTTTGGAAATTCCGGCATGGCAAAAAAATCGTTAGGGTGTAAAGTTAGGGAGAGATGGTGGAATGTGTGATAAGATTTACATGCATTGCGGGAAGAAGCGAAGGAGGCATCCTTTGCCCTTATAAAAAAAGTTGTGAAGAAGAACTGTTTACATTTTAAGTGGAATGCTTGGAGATGCCTGGCCTGCTGAAACTATTTTTTGCCTGTTTGTGATTTTTTTGTTGTGATAATTTTTATTATCACAGATTAATTGTTACGCAGTAGTGATAATACTGTTGTGATATTCTAGAATATCGCATTGGAAAGTATCACAACGAAATGGAGCTGTACTGTAATAAAAGATGAAATTTTTTATGCTAAAAGTTGAATGCGTAAATGGCATAGGATATAGGACAAGAATTATTTGCCTTTGCCCTTAATAAAAAGGGGGAGGTTATTACAATATTTTGAGAACCAAAAAAAATTTGTTGGTAAAACATTTTATGATATTTTCGTTTTGACAAAACTAATTATACAACAAAATCAACCAATAAACCTTATCCTATCCGTTTTAAGTCAGCGTATTTCATTTCCTTTGTGGGCTAATCATTTGATATATAACCTTTTGCTTTTAACCTATTTTAATGCGCCTTGCAACTGAGCAAGCTTGGAGGGTTTGTGCTCTTCAGCTTACTACCTTGATTGCAAATTGCCTTTGACATATTGAGGATAGTAACGAGTCTTAGTATCCGTTTTCTGTTCTCGTATGTGGTAATGTAATGCTGTTAAATTTAATAACTGCATCCATAGGCTTTGGGTAAATAAAATAATTTGTACAAGTAAAATCCAGTACCAATATGAATTGCCAATTTTCAGGGAAACTTAGTTACGCAATACTCAAAGTTTGCTTTGTTACTCTTTACTTCCATTTTTGTGCCGTGGCTGTGGCCCAGACTTCAATTGATGTGCAGCCCAATTCTGTAAAAGTTGTAAACGGTGAGTTGACGATTGAAAATGCAACAAAAACTGTTCAGGGTTATCTATACAATATGGGTAACGGGTTAACCCAGTTTAAGGAAATTACCGGTTTGGAGAATGCCGCGAACCTGATTAGCGGAGGTGTGTTTTTTGTGTCAAAAAAGTATGCCGGCACTGCAAAAGCCACGATAAATGGCCTCACTGTTGCAAGTATCAGCTCTACTGAAGCTTCTTATACGCAACAACTGCAGGCGGCCAAGATGGGAAGCCTTCTTTCCTCATACCCGGATCCATTTTCCGCACGCAATGCTGCTTTAGAGCAAATTTCGCAGGGCGTAATACAATCCGCTACGATAGTTGTTGTAGACAATCAACAATGGTATGTTGGCTCCAATAATTCCGAGCAAAACGGAAACTATGCGGGAACATCTACCACCGGGGGTATAGCTGATATTCAATTCTCGCAGGCTAATGGTTTTAGCCCGGTAGCCTCACTTGCACACAATAAAATAAACTATTATTTCGGGGTTAATGCAGGGCTGTATTATATAAATTCAACGTACCCAATTTTTGCAGTGTATGCAGTTGATGGTTCCGATCAGTCATTTGAATCGAAGATACAAGGCAGGGGCTTCTTTAAGCAATATTTTGGCGAAGCTCAAGGCATGCAAGGCGGAGGGAAAACCAGCAGCAGATTTTTCAAGGTGGATAATGCAAAGGCTATCGTGACATTGGAGGCAGATGAACTTTGGCTTCAGCAATGGAGGAATTTTGAGATTTTCAGTTATAAAACAATTTTTCTTGGTGCCCGTAAAATAATTATGGCGGATGCCGATTTAATCGCGTTTGAATCAAATGCAAGAAACGGGGATGGCTCCCCCTCAAATTTTTCTGCAAATTTTTCCGAAATACAGTTCAGTAATAACATGTATCCAATAGGAGACCACCCTACTGATTATTGGTACCTGGTTTCAACGTATCCCGGGCCTGATGTCAACAATAACACCGGATCGTCTTCCGCAAGAACAAAAACCATCAATCTGAATTTCGGTGATGTTTTTCTCAATAACTATGGAGAGGGCACTCTTTTTTATTTTGGTTCTGAGAACCCATCCGTTTATATTGTAAATACCACCATCAATTGTAATGTCAAAAATCTTCACGTAGCCAATATCAATACTCTGGGTTTAGGTTCGGGATTGATATATTTTGGAAATGGTACAACCGGATTGGTAAGTAATACAAGCTGGAATTTTAATATTGATAATTACATAGGCAATGACAAATTATTGGGCGATGTTAACCTTACCAATAATGCTTCTTCTCAAAATAACCAGATAACCATTAATTTAAAGAAAGCCATCAGAAGGCCGGTTGTTGAAACCGCTGCGGGTGGAACAAACTGTATGTTTTATGTTCATGGCGGGTACTCCGGATCGTCCATTATTGTAAAATTGAATGCTGACTATGCAAAAGACATGATTGGCAATCCATTTGACATAGGGGAAACACATAACAAGTACATTATTTCAGGTACGTATTTGTCTGCCGGAACTCAGGAAGTTCTTCAATTCATTCCAGGAGTAACAAATTTTGATAATGTCTTTTTGAAAGACTGTACACTGATCAGTAAAACAGGGATACAGGCTATTGGTAATCCTTCTACGTCGTGCAACCTCAAAGCATCGAATCTAACTTTAAGCTGGGGCTATCCTTCGACAATTACCTTTTTTGGGCAAACTCAGCCTACTGTAATAACAGATTTGTCAATCTTTAATCCATAAAAAGAAATTTTGGCAATAGGGTGTTCACCCTGTAAACGCATTCACCACAAATAGAAGTTTTAATGAAATCCGTATCCCTGCAAATACTCCTATATCTGCTCCTGGTGGCCCCCGCCATCTCGCAGTCGCTGCAGGATACGGCAATCCATCCACTCAAAAATTTTTACGAGTACATCATAGACAGCACCCGCCAGCCCCATTTGTCTATTTTTCTTACAGACCGCGGCTCACATATCGCTTCCACATCCAGGAATTTCAGCAAACAAACAATGCCAGCTACAGTAAAACCAATCCGCAAACCCTGGTTAACCGTACACGGTAATGTGTTATACGATGTAAATTATTATTCCAACATAGACACACCATTTCTACTTAAAGATGTTTACCAGCACACACTGCAGGCCTACCTGGATATAACGGTAAAGGACCATTATCCCATGCGGGTATATTTTACCACCCGCTTTGGTAATACGGGCTTATTCCGAAATTTTACCAATGCCAATATGCTGTACAGCAGCAACATGTTCAGCCAGCATATAAAAGAACGGCTCAAACAAAAAATGTTTGAGTCAGCCCGCTCACTATCCGGCCTGGATTCTTTAAAAAACCTGCTTGAAAAAAAATACCACGAACTTGACTTAATAAAAAAAGGCCAGGCCGATCCCGGCATATTACAGAAAATGGTAGAGGCAAGGGAAAGGGCTTTTGCCCGGCAACTGGCAGAACAAAAAGGCAGGCAGCCGGGTGGTTTAAACAGTATATCATCCCCTGGCCTTGATGCGGTATTAGATTCGTCCTCACACAATAAGAAAGATTCCATCCTGCACTTGTATGACAGTATCCATCAAAAGGCCGGCAGCATTCCTTCCAGCCCAGGGCAATTGATGGATGTGGCAAAAACTAAAGCCCTGAACGTCCTTCAGCAAAAAAACACAGCAGATAAAATCAAGCCGGATTCATCCTTAACAGGCAAAGCCGATTCCATCATAAACCGCTACGACTCTGCACAAAAACATTATGATTCGTTGTATGCGCAGGTCATGGCACTACAGCAAAAGTATAACCGGCTAAAAGAACTGTATACCGGTAAATCATTGCTTGATGCAAAACAGGTAGACGCTATCCGCAACTCAAAAGAGCTGCGCCAAAAAATGCAGGAGCTGGACATGCCTGATTCATCCATGCCCAAAGGTTACAAAACATTAATGGCGCTCAAAACGCTTGGTATCGGCACCAATATTCTCAACTATTCCGAACTCTCTGTTAAAAACATCAGCGCCACCGGTGTGCAGGTAGAGTATAACCCATCCTGGTATCTTGCTTTCGCGGCGGGAACGGTGGAATACCGCTTCCGCGATTTTATCGTAAGCAACAACAAACAGCCAGGCCAGTATGTGGCAGTTCTTCGTGCCGGCATGGGTATGAAGGAAGGCAACAATGTGATTTTTACTTACTATACCGGCCGCAGGCAGATGTATAATTACTTTACAGATACAATCAGCCGGCCTGCACAATCACCTTCGCCCTATATCATGGGTTTCACGGTGGAAGGTAATTACCGCATAGACCGCAACAATTTGCTTACGGCCGAGATAGCCAAATCTTCCGCGCCGTATTATACAGCTAACAAACCATCCGGAGCACTTAGTTTTAAGGATCATTCAAACGAAGCTTATTCTATAAAACTGGCATCGTTTATACCGGCCACCCAAACCAGTTTCAACGGCTATTACAAACGCATGGGCATAAACTTCCAGTCGTTCAGCATTTTTACCAATGGCTCGGCGCAAAACGCTTTTAACATAAGGGTAAGCCAGCCGCTGTACAATGGTAATATTAGCAGCATGGGTGTGAACGTGGAGAAGCTGGGCAGCCCGCTGTTATACAATTATCATTACGACCAGTTGAACAGGCTGGTGGGTATGAATGCGCATCAGGCTGGTAATGTGGTGTGGGCGGGGTTGAATGCTATACCTGACTTTAAGGAAACGATTAGCTATGACCCGAATGGAAACATCTTAAGCTATGACAGGAACGGCAACCACACCTTTGCCGGTAAGCCGCTGGCGATGGATAAACTTGGGTACCGGTACAAGCCCAATACCAACCAGCTTGACCATATTACGGATGATGTGAATGCGGCCAATTATACGGAAGATATTGACGGGCAGGGTACCAACAATTATGAGTACGATGAAATAGGCAACCTTGTAAAGGATAAAGCGGAGGGTATAGGGCAATCGCAGCAAAGTAAGATTGAGTGGACGGTATATGGCAAGATCAGCAGCATTA
>NZ_VVIP01000091.1 GCF_009650435.1 Foetidibacter luteolus | reverse complement strand
AAAAACCTTACCATAAACATTTAATAACGTTCATGTTCTATTGTTCCTTTCTTTCAAAGAGCTTTAACACCAGTTTTACCCGGGTTTTGCTGATGCTAAGATTATGAATCTTCAGGCCTTTTGCCTCATCAAATTTTGCTGTACTTTAAGAACTTATCCCCCTCTTTACCGTTGCTCTCATTTCGTTTGGGGTTGCAAAAGTAGGGGTGTTTTCCATTCCAACAAAAAAAAGTAGAATTATTTTTAAAAAAATCAGGGGCTGTATGGTTTAAACCTTTAGTTCTGGTTGTTAAAAGTGAGGCCAGCAAAGGGTTTCAGCAGTTGGTCAGGCCGCTAAAAAAATTGAAAAAAATCTGGCAGGCTTGCACGGCAGGATTTTAAAACAGGCGCTATCCTATACCGTTTAATGCTGAAAGATGATGACTGGCGGCATGTGTATTACGCTGATACAGCCACCCATTCAAAAACATCCGGCATATGCAATTGAGCAAATATGTTATGCAGAATGATACACTTAACCTTAGCAGCAAAAACGGCAGCAGGTTATACTTTGGGTGAGGGATTGAAGCGGATACCCCGGTGAAGGACTTGTGCTTGGGCTTTGTGCCGGAGTATGAGCACAACCGAGAAAAAGCAACTAAATGTTGCTTTGACGAAGGTTGCGAACGCAGTTCTGCCCGACCCCTTGCGCAGCTTGGGGGCACCCCCTAAACATCTATACTACCTGATAGAACAGCATGTGGTTTTTAATGAATTATTGAATTTTATTTAATGCCGCCTGGCCAGAAAGTATTGCAAAGACTGCTAATATTGCATTTAGTTTTCAACCATTAACCTGTTTATGAATCTTTTACGCAAGTTATTAGTATCCGTAGCCTTTGTACCTGCAAGTATAGCTTTCTCTCAAACAAAAACAACGAATACTTTGCTGTGGCGCATTTGCGGCAAAGGGCTTGAAAAGCCGTCGTATCTTTTTGGTACCATGCATCTTAATGATAAGCGTTTATTTAGTTTTACCGATTCAGTTTATAAAGCAATTGAGCAATCAGCCGGTTTTGCGATGGAAGTTAACCCGGATGAAATGGCGGCCTACTATGTTAACAATATTTTTGATGGGCTGGAAGGGAAAAAATTGAATAAAGTTTTAAAAGAGTCTGACTACAACAGGTACAGTGTGGCATTGGCTAAAAGGCTAAAAAAGCCTGCCGATGAAATTACTACCCGCGATATTGTAAAGGAAAAAAACAAATGGGTAAGTGAATTTTTTGAAAAAGGTGAGATGCCTACGTTTGTTGATGCCTATTTATACAATGTAGCCAGGCGGCAGGGTAAATGGGTTGGCGGGATTGAAGATATTGCGGACCAGGCTGGATTACTGGAAGACCTTGTGGATAAAACCGATATAGATTTTTTGCTTGCGGATGATAAATCTTATGCCAGTAAGGAAATGGATAAGATGATTAATTGGTATTCAGCCCAGAACCTTGATGACATAGAAAATTATACGGCTAACCAGCCTGCAATTGAAAAAGATGTTTTACTGGTAAAACGCAATAAAAAAATGGCCCGCCGTATAGATAGCCTGGCATTTGTGAGAACTATGTTTTTTGCAATTGGCGCAGCACACCTGCCGGGTGAAGAGGGCGTTATTACCCTGCTGCGGCAAAGAGGTTTTACAGTTGAGCCTGTGCTATCGAATAAGAAAATTGATGCCGCGAATTATAAGTTTAAGGAAGTTGAATTGCCCTGGTTTGACGTGACTGACGAAAATAATTTTTACAATGCAAAAATGCCCGCCAATCCTGCATCTGTGAAATTACTCGGCTTAATGGAAATGAAATTTCTGATAGACATATTCAACTTCTCGGGCTATTGCACGATAGCTGCGCCAAGCCCACGGGACCATTCGCAACCAGACAGTGTTTTTTTGGATCTGAGCACCCGTATGTTTCCGGGCAAAAAAACACCCGCTACAAAAAAAATAGAAAAAGACAGCATACAAGGCCGCGAATATGTGGAACAAAAAGATGGCGTATACATAAAAGTGCAGGTATATCTGCACAAGAAAGCCATTTACATGGCCATGATGTATGCTTTGAAAAAAGAACATCTTAACTCAAGCCAGGCAGAAAAGTTTTTTTCGGCTTTTACAATAAACAAACCTGCGGTTGCACAAATAAGCAATGCAACCACCTTTACGGATTCAATAATGGGCATCAGCTTTCAATCGCCAACCAGGTTAACCTATAACAAAAAAATGAGCAATGATGAAAATGGCTGGAAAGTAAGTGCTTTTACCGGCACTGATATGAGCAGTGGGAGTTACATTATGCTTTTTTCCAAAGAGGTGAAACCTGGCAGCTACATACCCAATGACAGCAGTTTTCTTGAGCAATTTTTTAGCTCAATGACCCAGCACTACCCAGGCCTTAAAAAATCTTACACAACAAGGCAGGGCAGAAAGCTAATGCTTATGGAAGGAATAAACCAGGGAGAGGAAAGATTAAGTATAAGAATGGTTACCGCTATACGCGGCAATAGAAATGTGCTGCTAATGACACTAATGGATTCAAGCCATTACAACAGCCCGGCAATTGAAACTATTTTCAACTCTTTCCAATTCATTCCCAACAAATCTTCAGCATGGCAAAAAGAATTTTCAACTGACAGCAGTTTGTCTACGTGGGCCCCTTCCGCCTTTAAAGAACACGATGAACAGCAAGAAACTATAGCCTCCAAAAACCGCCCATACCAAATTACTTACGACACAGCAACCGCCACTTCCTATAAAATTGAGGCAGATACGCTGGGAAAATATACCTGGTGGGCAAGCGACAGCATTTTTTGGAGCCGCCAGGCAGAAGCTTACGAAAATGATGACGACACCCTTTTGGTAAACATACCAGTAACGAATGGAAAGCTGGCTGGCCGGGAACTGTTGGTTAATAAAAAGAGCAGCACCCGCTATTCCCGGGTGCGGTTACTGCTATCCGGAAACATTTACTACACAATATTTGTGAACGCAGAAAAAGAGCAGGTTTACAGTGAAAATGTAAACAGGTTTTTTAATGACTTTGCCGTGCATACACCCTCAAACAATTTCAGTATAATAACATCTAAGGCGCGGTTATTATTAACAGACCTTTCCTCTGCCGACTCAACTACCCGGACTGAAGCATACCAGGCTTTAACCAACGCCACATTTGACAGTAGTGAAGCTGCGCTATTGGAAGATGCCCTTTTTAAAAGCTACGGGAAAGTTTACTTCTACAGTGACTCAACCCAGGTAAACCGCCAGATTGCCAATAGCCTGGAAGAGTTAAAAAGCCCGTCAACAGTAGAATATATCAAAGAAAAATTTTCAACCCTGACAGGCAATAAAGAAGCGCTGCAGCCAACTGCAATAAGTATATTGGCAGGCATTCATACAAAAGAAAGTTATCATGCCCTAGCCGGCTTGCTAAACCGCTACCAGCTAAAGAAAAGTCCTGGCTATTCTTTTACTACAGGCCTTGAGGATAGCCTTGCCCTGACTACCAGTATTTACAGTAATTTGCTAAGCCTAGCAGGCGATAGCGTTCTGGCGCCAATTATTGCAGATATCTCGATAACACTCTTAGATAGTGGATTTATACAGATGAGCGAACTAGGCAAAGCCGAAGGCAGCTTTATAAAAGCGGCTGAAAAATTATTACTGGCATTAAAAATGAAGGATACTGAATATGATTATTCTGTTACATCGCTGTTGAAAGTATTAAGCCGAGTAAACAGTGCCGCATCGCTACAACAGCTCAGCAATTATCAACAGGCGGCAGATCAATATATAAAGCAAGAAGCAGTAAAATTGCTGCTGGAACGCAACCAGGTAGTTAATCCGGCAGCGTTAAATTCTTTAGCCGCAGATAAAGAAACAAGAACAGGCTTCTATGAAGAATTGAAGAAACTAAACAGGCAGCAACTTTTTCCGTCTCAATACCTTACACAAAAAAACTTTGCAGAATCAGAAATGCACTTATTTGCTTCATACGATGATACCCCCTCTTCAATAAATTTTCTATCGGAAAAGATTGCAAGCTGCAAAGGGAAGAAGTATAAATTTTACTTGTATAAAGTAGTGTTTGGTGAAAAGGGAGATGATAAATCTTACCTGGGTATTGCCGGAGGTTACGATATTGCCGGTAAATTACTGGAACCGGCAGACTCATTTACGGGCATTTACTGGCAGGAAGAATACAGTGCACAGCATGCGCAGAACTTTTTTAAAACATATATTAAAGAACTGGAAAGCGATGGTGAGACCAGGGAAGAGGAAGGTGTTGAATAATAGTTGTTATTCGCCATTTGCTTAAAAAAAAGCCGTTGATACTCTCAACGGCTTTTATATGCATACTATTTTAGTTCTTTACTCAGCAACAGGTGCATCCGCTGCTGGCTCAGACGGAGTAACCGGTGCTTCCTCAACCGGAGCTGGAGGGGGTGGCGGAGGGGCAACTTTTTTAACCGCTTTTTTAGCAGCCGCTTTTTTAGGTGCAGCCTTTTTAGGCGCGGCCTTCTTCGCTACAGCTTTTTTAGGAGCAGCTTTCTTAGGCGCGGCTTTTTTAGCAGCCGCTTTTTTAGGTGCAGCCTTCTTAGGCGCGGCCTTTTTTACAACTTTTTTGGGAGCAGCTTTCTTGGGTGCGGCCTTTTTAGCTACGGCCTTTTTTGGAGCAGCTTTTTTAGCAACTTTTTTCGGCGCTGCTTTTTTAGGAGCAACCTTTTTTGCGGCTTTTTTAGGAGCAGCTTTTTTGGCTGCTTTTTTATTTGCTTTTGCCATGGGATTAGTATTTTTTTAATTGATTGGTTAAGTTATAAACAGATTCTCATATAAAGTACAATTGCATAAAAAAATTTATCCAACTGATTACCGGTGGAATGTTAACAACCGATGATGCAGGCAAAACGCTTTGCCGCATTGCGCTTCAGGGCATTACAATACCTGTTAAAATGCAGTAAAAAAGTAAAGGACAGTTTACCCACAGCGTTTAAAACAGTGAATTACTGTAATGAATTTTACACACGAATGCCTTAGAAAAACCAGTGCAAATGTTGCCTGTTGACGTTATTGAGAATCTCGAAAACAAATTTTCAATAAATTTTGAAAATTCAGAAAATATGTGCAATTTTGGTTTATGAAACTCGCAGAAGCAAAGCAACAATTTATACAAAGCTGGGGGATATTAGGAAGCCAATGGGGTATTAACCGCAGCATGGCACAGGTGCATGCTTTGCTTTTAATAGCTGGCACACCGCTTAGCACAGATGATATTATGGAACAGCTAAGTATAAGCCGTGGAAATGCGAACATGAACCTTAGAGACTTGATGGATTGGAACCTTATTGACAAAGTGATTGTGCCTGGAGACAGGAAAGAATATTTTACAGCCGAAAAGGATATCTGGAAAGTGGCTACCCATATAATGTACCAGCGAAAAAAACGTGAACTTGACCCGATGGTAAAAGTACTTAACCAGCTAACCGATGTGGAAGGAGACAAAAGAAACCCTGAAATAAAAGCATTTACGGATACAATTGAAAGCATTAAACGCTTTGCCGGACATGCCGAAAAAACCATGGATGTTATGATTAAAGCCGAGGAAAACTGGTTTTTAAACAGCTTTATAAAACTGCTGAAGTAAGCATTTTTTTGCATAAAGCCGCACCAGCGGTTTTATTTTAAGGTATTATTTTCAATTTTTACTGAAAATTTAGAAAAAACAAATATATATGAAACTCTGGAAACAAATTGACGCCTGGGTGCAATTATTATTGATTGCCGCCTCGTTGGCACTGGTTATTTCATTACCCGGCTCTCACTTTTTTGCACCCTACTTTGTTGTTGGTGGCTGGCAATTTTTAAGCATAGTTGTACATGATATTAGCAGATCCTTCACCGTAAAAGGATCTGCCAGAAACAGGTATCATGTTACCACATATATAGCTGTTGCACTCATGTTGCTGAGCTATTTTTTTGAACCATTTTTGCTTGTTTTTGCGATCCTTCTTTTTGCCGCGCCTCTTATGGCAGCTTATTATTTAGCACTCTGTTTTCGTGAAATACAAAGCTTACAAAAACGTCCCCTTTCTCAACTCAAATAACCCGATCATGAAACAGCAGATTCTTGTTTACGACGATGCATGCCCGCTTTGCTCGGCCTACTCATCCGCGTTTGTAAAAGCGGGCTTGCTGCCCGAAAACGGGCGGCAGTCTTTCTCCGAAGCAAGTAGTGACCTGCTTAACAAAACCAACCCTTTAAAACGCAATGACGAAATACCCTTGATAAACATGGAAACCGGCCAGGTGCTGTATGGTATTGATGCGTTGCTGGCCATTCTTGGCGGCCGGTTTCCTTTTGCAAAAAAGGCAGGCAGCGCAGGCCCGGTAAAATACTTGCTCACAAGGCTATACAAGCTGGTATCCTATAACCGCAGAAGCATTGTGGCAACTACGCCTGTCCCCGGCACGTACAACTGCTGCCCTACCTTCAACGCTAAATACCGGCTGCTCTTTCTTGCCGCGGGGCTGTTGTTTAACAGCGTTTTGCTATTCCCGCTGCACCATTACCTGTTTACCAACAGCATTTTTGGCTCCGCGGGTGTTGCACAAGCGCAGGCAGCCCATGTATTGTTTGTAGCAGCCAACATTTGCACAGCCTCCACACTAAAAAAACAGCAGGGTTTTGAATATGCTGCCCAGGTTAATATGCTGGCGCTTTTGGCTGTTTTGCTGCTGTTACCGCTTATGGTTGTAAACATGGTTATAAGCGCTGTACCGTCATTGCTCAACAACATGTACATAGCAATGGTTACGTTGTTTATTATTAAAGAATACTTCAGGCGAATGCAGTTTGCGGGCATATTAAGCCACCACCTTAACATTGTTTGCTTTAATATTTATTGCCTGTTGCTGTTCCTTATTTATTTAGCCCGTTAAAAATTGATATATGCAAAACCTTAAGATAGTTATAGCCGGCGGCACCGGATTTATCGGCAGGGAACTTGCCAGTTTCTTTGGCGCCAACAACCAGGTAGTTATACTCAGCCGCAGTTTGCCATCTGCTGCTAATAATGGCTTCAGCAGCTTTAAAGCCAATGATGATGGCTATAAAAACGTTCGGCTGGTAAAATGGAACCCTGCAATACAGGGCGACTGGATTCGTGAAATTGATGGCTGTTCCCTCGTCATCAACCTGGCGGGCAAATCAGTCAACTGTCGTTACAATAAGAGTAATAAACAGGAAATATTCGACAGCAGAACAGTAACAACCGAGGCCATTGGCGAAGCTATACGCAAAGCCACTATTCCTCCCAAACTCTGGATTAACGCGGCTTCAGCCACTATTTACCGGCATGCCACAGACAGGGCTCAGGATGAATTTACCGGTGAGTACCACAACGATTTCAGCGTGCAGGTTTGCAAACGCTGGGAAGGTACTTTTTTCAACCAACGCACCCCTTTTACCCGTAAAGTGGCGCTGCGCATGGCTATTACTTTAGGCAGCGGCGGCGTAATGGTACCCTATTTAAACCTTTGCCGTTTTGGCCTGGGTGGCAGGCAGGGCAGCGGTCAGCAAATGTTCAGTTGGGTGCATATACAGGATGTGTGCAGGGTTATTGAGTTTATGTGGGCAAAAAACGAGTTGGAAGGCGTTTTTAATGTATCTGCACCTAACCCCGTTGCCAATACTCATTTTATGGGTGCTTTACGAAAAGCAACCGGGCACACATTTGGATTGCCCGCATATGAATGGATGTTGAAAGCCGGGGCATTTTTTCTTGGTACGGAGCCCGAATTGGTATTAAAAAGCCGATGGGTATTACCGGCAAAGCTACTGCAGCAGGGGTTTGTTTTTAAGTATCCCATGCTGGAGGATGCTTTTGCTGAAATTGTACCTACTTTTAAAAGAACCCAATATCACCTTTTTTAAAAATGCTCCGCATTTTTGTTTTGATTTATATACCGGCGACATAATTTCATGGCATCGCCTGTTGCGTCGCAATCCGTTCATCGCCAGGTACTTTGGGCGGCTTTTCAGGCCCCGGTAATTTGCATTAACCACGATTTTACCTGGTTTGCGCTGATTATAACCTACGTGGAGCAGGGGCCTATAAAATCACCTCCAAATGCTATTTTAGGTATGGAAAAAGCGTTTCTCTCCGCGGAATGGAAAAACCTGGTTTTTGCAAACTACCAGGTACCCGAGGATATTTTAATACCATATGTTCCTGCCGGTACAGAGCTGGATTTGTATAATGGCAAATGCTTTGTAAGCCTTGTTGGTTTCATGTTCAGCAATACAAGATTGTATGGTGTAAAAATACCTGCCTATCAAAACTTTGAAGAATTCAACCTGCGCTTTTATGTTGTTAGAAATGAAGGTGAGAACTTCAAGCGGGGTGTTGTTTTTATTAAGGAAATTGTACCAAGGAGAATGATTGCACGTGTTGCACGCTGGCTATACGATGAGCATTATGTTTATTGTAAGATGAACAACACCCTACACCAAACAGCGGACGAACTTACCATACAATATGGTTTTCGTTTTAATGGAGATTGGAATTATTTTCAGGCAACAACCGGGCATACAGGCGCATTACCCCTGCCAGGCTCCGAAGAAGAGTTTATTACTGAACATTATTGGGGTTACACCAAGCAGGGAAAACATTTAACGTCTGAATACAAGGTACAACACCCTCCGTGGGAGATAAACAATACAACTAATCACGATATCAGGTGCAACATAAAGGACTTGTATGGGGAAGCCTTCAATCAACATATGAAAAAACCATCCTCTGTTTTTGTGTCAACAGGTTCTGCCATAAAAGTATTTCCCCGAAAATTGCTGCGGGTATAATCTGTTATTTTTCTAACAACACTCTATCTACCCGGGTCTGAAAAGATGCCATACTAACCGAACGATGAACGTAGTGCGACGCAACGATGTCTCCACAAAGTATCCGCAGCCCGCCACCAAATAACTATCAACAGCATCCGGAATGCTATTTGTAACCGTTATTTATTAATGGCAATAATGCGGCTGACAAATTAAATTTACCAGATGAATAATGTAAAAAAGAAAACGCTTGTATTGGGTGCATCGCCAAACCCTGCACGGTACAGCTACCTTGCGGTTAACAGGCTGCGGGCCAACGGGCACCCGGTAGAAGCCATTGGCCTTAGGGAAGGCAAAGTGGCTGATGTGGACATTACCAAAGAACGGCCGGCTTTTAGCGATATTGACAGCATTACGCTTTACCTGAACGCCGGCAACCAACGGCAGTATTACGATTATATATTATCGTTGCACCCAAAGCGGATTATTTTTAACCCAGGCGCTGAAAACGATGAACTGGCAAAGCTGGCTGTGGAAAATAATATTCAGCCGGTGGAAGCCTGTACACTGGTGTTGCTAAGTACAGGACAGTATTAAACGCCCTGAAAAAACAAATTCCAGGCTGTGTGTATTGGCACTAACCTGGAATTGTTATTAAATAGGTTGTATTACATGGCTGCAAGCTGCACTTTCTGCGTTAGCTCCATCACATTCTCCCTAAAAAGGCTGTCCGTATCCATTAAATCCTTTACGGTTTGGCAACTGTGAATTACCGTAGTATGGTCGCGGCCACCAAAATGTTCGCCAATGGTTTTAAGTGAGTTTTTGGTGAACGCTTTGGCCAGGTACATGGTTATTTGCCTTGCCTGTACTATTTCCCGTTTCCTGGTTTTATGCAGCAGTTTTTCGTAAGAAACATCAAAATAGTCGCACACCATTTTTTGTATGGCTTCAATGGTAATTTCTTTACTGCTGGTTTTAATAAAATTGCGGAGCACTTTTTTAGCCAGTTCCAGGTCAATATCCCTTTTGTTAAGGGATGATTGCGCAAGTAATGATATTAATGCGCCTTCCAGTTCCCTGACATTGGAATTGATGTTGTATGCAACGTACTTAACAACCTCTTTCGGCATGTCAAGGCCATCATTTTTCATCTTACGCTCCAATATCTCTATCCTTGTTTCATAGTCTGGCACCTGCAAATCTGCGCTTAAGCCCCAGCGAAAACGGCTGAGCAGCCTTTCCTGCATGCCATC
Organism: Foetidibacter luteolus; assembly: GCF_009650435.1. Lineage (GTDB taxonomy): Bacteria > Bacteroidota > Bacteroidia > Chitinophagales > Chitinophagaceae > Foetidibacter > Foetidibacter luteolus. Next base: position 129,764 of record NZ_VVIP01000091.1, on the reverse strand, counting down.
AAGATCCTTTGGCGGCTTGTCTGATGTAAGCACCAGTTGCTTGCCGCTTTGGTGCAGATGGTTAAATATGGCAAAGAAAGCATCCTGCGATTTTTCGGCCCGGCTAAAGAATTGCACATCATCTATTATTAATACATCTATTAGCTGGTAAAAGTGTATAAAATCGTTAATGGCGTTGTTGCGGCTATGGTCCTGGAACTGGTTAATGAATTTTTCGCTGCTTACGTACAACACCACTTTATTAGGGTGCATTTTCTTAACCTCGTTACCAATGCTTTGCACCAGGTGCGTTTTCCCCAGGCCAACGCCGCCATAAATAACCAATGGGTTAAATGAATTGGCCCCGGGCTTTTCTGCCACAGTTTTACCTGCCCTTCTTGCTACCCTGTTACAATCGCCCTCAATAAACGCGTCAAACGTATATATGTGGTTTAACTGTGGGTCAATCTGCATCTTTTTAAGACCAGGTATAACGAACGGGTTTTTAACCGGATTGTTTATAACCAATGGAAAGTCCATTTCGTTATTGGAAAAAATTTTAGCGCTGCCCGCAGGAATATCCATCGAACCGTTTTTGCCGTTGCCGCTGTCAACCATTATACGGTATTCCAGCCTGGCTTCCTTACCCATTTCTCTTTTTAATGTCTTTGCAAGCAGGTTTACATAATGCTCTTCAAGGTACTCAAAAAAGAACTGGCTCGGTACCTGTATCATCAGTACGTTGCCTTTAATATCAACGGGCTTTATGGGTTCGAACCAGGTTTTAAAATGCTGCCATTCGACTATATCTTTTATAATCTTGAGGCAATTATTCCAAACTGATTCCGCGGTTTTCGTCATAGTAGAATGGTACACTGTTTATATGGATTTATGAATGTTATACCGGGAAAAAAATCCCAAAAAATTCGTTCATAAGTCATGAAAAAATTTTTTGGGACAGGACGGCGAATATCTATGTTTTATGTTGAAAAAAAAATTTTTTAGTCCCGATTAATTCATCACTACACTTAAAATTTCTTTCAACAAATTTTTTCTTTTTATATCGGCGCAAATGTCTTATGAACACCTGCTGTTTTGTTACCGTAAATTTGCTTATATATGCTGTAACCCAATAGCAGCAATGGTTTCAGCCAATTGTCCGCTAAGGCTGCAAACGAATAAACAAAGAACTCATTACCACGCACCCAGCTATAACGAAAAGTACCTGCAAAACATTTTTGCCGTGGTCTAATAACAATAATCGTTCCTGTTAATAAAAATAATCCACACTAATTTTTTACCGTTTAAAACCTGTTTTAAAGCTACTGCACAACCAAGATTTGGACGCCTTGACGTTTTTACCGTAAGGGAGGATTTTGTTCAGATGGATACTGCATGAAAGGGTGTTGCATGGTCTTGAATGCTCATATAAACCAAGAGGATCATATAAAAAGAACATACTCAGCACTTCCTGTATATTATGGGTAAAACAACGAATTAAAGCAACCGTTTTCATCAGGATGATTGTTTGTGTAAGGTACAATAATGAAATTGAAAATCGCAATTTTTTTCTGTCTATAAATAACATAAGTTTTCTTCTACATTTGCAGCAAAAAATACAGCGCATGTCGTTTGAAATTACAGGCCGCCTGGTAGCTAAGTATAACATTGTACAGCGTACAGAGACCTTTAAAACCAGGGAATTTGTTATTGAGAAAACGGAGGAAATAGCCGGCCGCCCAATTACCAATTATATTAAGTTTCAATGCGTACAGGATAAAACGGCAATGCCGGACAGGTTTAATACCGGCGATGAGGTAAAAGTGCTGTTTAATATTAAGGGTACCAAATGGGTAAAAGATGGCAAAGAGAATTATATAACCAACCTTGATGCATGGCGCATGGAGCATGTAAAACTGGGCGAACAACCGCAGCCGCAGGCAGGTGGTTTTGTGCCAGACAATACCCCACCTGATATTGTTGACGACCTTCCTTTTTGATGAACGGTTTGTATTGTGTATTATCCGGCACTTTCTTTGCAGCCGTATTTATATTAATTAACCTTGTTTAACACAAAACCTTAAATCATGAAAAAAGCGATTTTAGTCTTCGCTATTGTACTTGCATGTTCCGCAAAAATGTACGCACAGGATGGTGCAACCGGCCCCGAACTTAGTATTGGTATTGACGGTGGAATTCCGTTGAGTGATCTGAAAACCTACAATAAGTTTGGAATTGGTGGCTCTGTTAAGTTTGCTTACAACTTTGACGAGAATGTAGCCGCAACTCTTACAGGTGGCTATATGAGCTTCGGAGGTAAAGATGTTGCGGGAGGTAAAACAGATGCTACCGGGCTTATTCCTGTAAAAGCCGGTGTACGTTACACTTTCCCAGGCGGTTTTTATGCTGAACCTCAATTTGGCTTCACATCTATCAGCGATGGGGGCGGCACAGCCTTTACTTATGCAGGTAACCTGGGTTACCGCACAGCACCTGGCATAGATTTGAGCGCCCGGTATGAAGGCAGTAAAAAGAATGGTGCAAACATTTCATTTATCGGTATAAGGGTAGCTTACGCTTTCTCTTTCGGTAAATAACAAGCAATTTATCGTACAATAAAAAAGGCAGCCGCTTGGCTGCTTTTTTTATTGCTGAAACTTTAATGACCCGGCTTAAGTGTTTCATGGCATCGCCTGTTGAGCAATCTTGCGTGACGAAGCAGCAAGATTGGAATACTTGTACGGTTGGTTTTTCATGGCGGCATTTAAGCGGGTATTACCTTGATATTTGCTTTACCTACAAAGCGCCTAGTCTGCACTTATTCACCTGATTCGCTGCATAACCTCCATATTTTAACGCAAACGTTTGACCGATTAAAAAACGCTTATAAGCGATAAAAATATTTTGATGGCGTGCTTTTAAGCAATTTTTTTGCCTTCGAAACTTAAACATTAAACAAACAAAACCTTGAATCATGAAAAAAGTGTTTTTAGTCCTCTCTATTGTACTAGCAACCACAGCCCTTAAAGCACAGGATGGCGCAACCGGCCCCGAATTAAGCATTGGTTTAGATGGCGGCATTCCTACCGGCGATTTTAAGCAGATTGCTAAATTTGGAATCGGCGGAACGGTTAAATTCGCTTATAACTTTAATGAGAATGTAGCTGCTACTTTAACCAGTGGCTATATTAGCTTTGGCGGTAAAGATCTTGGAGAAGGAATTAAATGGCCGGCTACTGGTACTATCCCTGTAAAAGCTGGCTTACGCTACACATTTCCCGGTGGTTTTTATGGCGAACCTCAATTTGGTTTTACTTCAATGAACAACGGCGGTGGTACAGGCTTTACTTATGCTGCAAACCTTGGTTACCGTACATCTCCCGGCATTGACATTAGTGCCCGCTACGAAGGCATCTCTAAATCTGGTTCAACTTTATCATTCATCGGCCTGCGCATAGCTTACGCTTTCCCTTTTGGAAGTAACTAATACTATTACAGGAAAAACTAAAAGAGCCGTCTTTAAGATGGCTCTTTTAGTTAACATCATTAAAAACCTCAAAATCCTTAATTCATGAGAAAAACAATCTCCTTATTAGCATTAGTGCTCTCCCTGTCAGTAGCAAGTGCGCAAAAACTCCCCATCCAGTTTGGCCTTAAAGCGGGTGTAAACCTTTCCAATGTTAGACTGTCAGAAGGCGGCATGTCTTTAAGCCTCTCTTCCATAACCGGGTTTCACGGTGGGGCTTTTGTTGAAATACCTGCCGGTGTAAGCTTCTTTGTTCAGCCGGAACTTATCTACAATATGCTGGGCGCCAAACTGGGCGAAGGCTTTGAAGGTGAAAACGGTATTGATTTATCCAACGTTAAACTAAAAACAGATTATATATCCGTGCCTGTACTGGCCAAGTATAAAATACCTCTGACAGGTTTAGGCATCTATGCCGGGCCTCAGTACAGCTTCCTGGCAAGTGCAAAAGGTTCGCTGGAAGGTGGTGAGAGCGGCAGCACAAAAGAGCTTTACAAATCAGGTGAGTTTGCGGGTGTTGTGGGAGCAGAGTATTTTTTTAAAAAGGTTGGCATTATAGCCCGCTACCAGTTTGGTTTCTCCAACATTTTTAAGGAGGCCGAAGGCGAAGGCAGCATGAAGAATAATGCATTCGCTATAAGCCTGGGTTTTAAGCTATAACTCAAAAGCTTTTGTTCCTGCCGCCGAAGGCGGCGGAAACAAGGCTACCTGGTGGGAAAAGCTGCGTAGCGTATATAACAGCACACGAGTGCGACGCAAGTAAAGCCTCATAGCAGTTCCTCCTGCCGGGCCCATAAATCTTCTTTCTTGCAAATAAAACAGGCCATCCCGGCCTGTTTTATATTTTTGCACCGTTACAGGATAAATACCTGCCCAAATGCAAAAAAAAATAAGCCTCAAACTGTTGCCCCGTGAGGCGGCAGACGATACCATCATTAAGGAATACATTGCCCGTACGGAAAATATTGCGCCCCAAAAAGTAACCGGCTTTTACCGCGTTAAGCAATCTATTGATGCCCGTGGCCGCCAGGTGTGGTTTAACGTTACCGCCAACGCTTTTATTGATGAACCTTTTTATGGCCGCCAGCCTGAAAAAAGCATTTTTAAAGATGTTACACATGCCCCACATAAGGTAATTGTGGTAGGCGCTGGCCCGGCAGGTCTGTTTGCGGCACTCCGACTGCTGGAAGAGGGCATACAACCTATTGTAATAGAACGCGGCAAAGATGTACGGGCCCGCCGCCGCGACCTTGCTGCCCTTAACAAAGAAGGCATAGTAAACCCGGACAGCAACTACTGCTTTGGTGAAGGTGGCGCAGGTACTTACAGCGATGGCAAACTATATACCCGCAGCACCAAACGGGGCGATGTACATAAAGTGCTGAACCTGCTGGTGCAATTTGGTGCAGCGGAAAACATTTTGTACGAAGCCCACCCGCATATTGGTACCAACCAGTTGCCGAAAATAATCACTGCCATGCGGGAGCAAATTATTGCCTGCGGTGGCCAGGTATTGTTTGATAAAAAGCTTACCGGCTTTATTAAAGAAAGCAACAAGCTAACCGGCATTATTACTGCCAATGGCGATAAACTGCATGCTGATGCTGTAATACTGGCCACCGGCCACTCTGCCAGGGATATTTTTGAACTTTTTTACCGTGAACAAATAATGGTAGAGGCCAAGCCTTTTGCCCTGGGCGTACGTGTTGAGCACCCGCAGCAACTGATTGACAGCATACAATACCATTGCCCATTGCCGCAAACCGGCCCGGCAAATAAACTTATACGTGGCGAGCACCTGCCCCCGGCCTCATACAGCCTGGTTGAACAGGTTGGAGAAAAAGGCGTATTCAGCTTTTGCATGTGCCCCGGCGGTATTATAGCGCCTGCGGCTACTTCTCCGGGAGAACTGGTGGTAAACGGCTGGAGCCCGAGCAAAAGAAACAACCCATACAGTAACAGCGGTATAGTGGTAAGCACTTCGGTGGAAGATGCTTTAAAAGACCCCGGCTTTAAAAAGCTAATGAAAGATGAAAAACTTACGGCCAGCCACCCTTTGTTGTTAATGCATTTTCAGCAAATGACAGAGCAAAAAGCATACACCGCCGGCGGTGGCAATTTTGTTGCGCCTGCCCAGCGGCTGGTTGATTTTTGCAACAATAAAACTTCAGCAGACCTGCCGGTTTGCAGTTATGTGCCCGGACTGCGAAGCACGGGCCTGGGCCATGTTTTGCCCGCTTTTATACATACCCGGCTGCAGGATGGCTTTAAGATGTTTGGTAAAAAAATGAAAGGTTATTATACCAATGATGCTGTTGTGGTGGCTACGGAAAGCAGAACGTCATCGCCGGTACGCATACCCAGGGATGCGGAGACTTTAAGCCACCCCCAGTTTGATAACCTGTACCCCTGTGGGGAAGGCGCGGGCTATGCCGGTGGCATTGTAAGCGCTGCGATGGACGGCGAACGGGTGGCCAATGTAATAAGCAGGGTATTAAAAGGATAAGCCACTATTCCGCAGGCTTTTTTTCCTTTGCACGCAACATATTTTTTTCTATCAACTCATTGCGGCGGTAAGCTTTCAGTTCAGCCTTAAGCTTATCTTTTTCGGCGGGTGTAAACTCTGTTTTTATCAAAGCGTCAAGGCCGGGTTTGCCTGCATCTACCCACGCCGTGTACCAAAAGTCTGCAACGGAATTGGCGGAATAAATAAGCTGCTGGTTTATGATATGCTTAAGTGCCGCGGCATACGCTTTGGCAAACTCTGTTGTATAGCTCCTGTATTCTTCGCCCTTACGGCTTTTCTGCATGCGGTATTTGGCAGCGTCGGTAAACCTTGCTGATACTTCTTTTTCTTTGGCAAAAACATCCGGCAGCAGGCGCTCGGTTTTACGGATGATGCCCCAAACCGCGGCTTCCTTATTCTTAATATAAGCCGCTTTGTGCCTGCTCCTGAGATTGTAGTTGCTTATTTCAATTTCGGGCACCATGGTTTCCCACAGGCTGTGCAGGCCTTTTTGATTGGTCAACTGGCCATCGTAGTTTACTGACAGGTGCAGGGGCACATAAATATCCTCAATGTAATGGCCCAGGTCTGCAGCATAAAACAAAATGCTGTCGGCATTTTTTTGCCGGAAGGCATCTGTTAATTTTTGCTGCATATAAATAATGTGGTAAGGTGCGTAGCCATACGTTAACAAGGTATCTTTTGAGTACTGCTTTACCGCATCCTTCCAGTATAGGGGCATTCTCCATGCTGCGGAATCTCCGTATATCTCCAGGTCAATAAAGTGTTTGGTGTCTTCTGTTGAGTCGGTATTCCTGCGTACATCGGGCCTTACGGCGTTGTACTGCATGTAATCCATATTGCGGTAAAAGAAACGGCAAAGTGTTGAAGGCAGTTGGTACACCGCCAGTTGATGCGCCGTTTTATGCACCAGGAAACCCCAACTGCAAAACGCCATCATACAGGCAAGTAAGGTGGTTAGCAAAAGTGTTTTTCTCACAGGAAATAAATTTGTGGGCGAAAATATCGAATCAAAAAAACAGGGGCTGTAATATTTTGGATATCTTGACAACTAATAACGGCAGGTTAACATCCATTCATCTTTTTTAAGGCCGCAAACAACTGCGTTTTATGCGGCACATCACATTAAAAGCACGCTGCTTATGCCCTTGTTAGAATTAAAAAATCTGAAGAAGTACTACGCTACGCAAAAAGCGGTTGACGACATTAGCTTTACGCTTGAACATGGCAGCATTTTCGGTCTGCTGGGCCCCAATGGCGCCGGCAAAACCACGCTGCTGCGCATGATTACCGGTATATTTTTCCCGGATGAAGGGGAGATTATACTGGATGGCCAAAAATTTAACCCGCTGGAAGATTCCCTTAAAATAGGCTACATGCCCGAAGAAAGGGGCCTGTACAAAAAAATGAAAATTGGCGAACAGGCGCTTTACCTGGCACAGTTAAAAGGGCTAAGCAAAAGCGACGCTATGGACAAAGTGCGTTTTTGGTTTGAACGGCTGGAGATGCAGACCTGGTGGAACAAAAAGGTGGAAGACCTCAGCAAAGGCATGAGCCAGAAATTGCAGTTTGTAACCACCGTGCTGCATGAGCCTAAACTCATCATCCTGGACGAACCTTTCAGCGGGCTTGACCCGGTAAATGCCAACCTTATTAAAGACGAGATTTACGGCCTTAAAGAGCGGGGCAGCACCATCATATTCAGCACCCACCGCATGGAACAGGTAGAAGAGATATGCGACCATATTGTACTGGTTAACCTGGGCAAAAAAATACTGGACGGTACCGTACAACAGGTAAAACACGACTTTAAAGAAGACGTTTTTAAAATAACTTTTGCCAATAAGCTTATGCCGGAGCACCTGGCTACCCACCTGTTTGAAGTAAAACAAAAGAAAGATCACGAGCTGGTGTTGCAGCGCCATGTGGATTATACCAATAACGATATCCTGCAATACTTTATTAGCAAGGGGTTGAGCGTAGAGTCTTTCAATGAAATACTGCCTTCCCTTAACGACATATTCATTCACCTGGTAGAAGGCACCAAATCAGTAACCCGTTCTTTTCAAAAAGTAGAGGCGGTATAAGCCGGGCAACTTAAACTATCACCAACTGCATTTAACCAAACTGCATTAACCGATTATGAATAAGATTTTTATTATAGCAAGGAGGGAATTTCTAAGCCGGGTGCAAAAGAAAACCTTTCTGTTAACCACCATTCTGGTACCGGCGCTAATATTTGGCTTTTACGCCTTAATTATCTATTTCTCCGTAAAGAGTGAGGATAATATCAAAATTGCTGTTGTTGACAAAGCCAACCTCTTCGGCGGCAAAATTGAAAACGCCGGCAGCGACATAAGTTTTGAATTTACCAACAAAGACACCGCCCTGCTGCGTAAGGATGTGGAAAGCAAAAAGTACAGCGGCTATGTTTTTGTGCCCGCGGATTACAACGTGCTGGGCCACGACCGCCTTACCTACCATTCAGATAAGGCAACAGGTCTGATGACACAAGAGAAAATAAGGAAAAAAATTTCCAGCACCATAGAAGATAAAAGGTTCCTTTCCCTTAATATCAGCAAAGCCCAGTTAGACAGTATCCAAAGCGATAATGATGTACAATTTACCACCTTCAGCGGGGGCGATAAACCTTCACGGGCAGGTGTTAGCTACGCCGTTGGGTTTGTATCCGGTTTCTTAATTTATATCATCCTGTTTATTTACGGCACCATGGTAATGCGTGGTGTAATGGAAGAAAAAGTAAACCGCATAGCCGAAGTTATTGTAAGCAGCGTAAAGCCCTTTCAGTTAATGATGGGCAAAATTACAGGCATCGGCGCAGTTGGCCTGGTGCAGTTCCTTATCTGGATAGTGCTAATGATAGGCTTGCAGTTTTTGCTGCCCGTTATTTTCCCCGGCATGGCAGAGCAAATGCAAAGTCAGCCTATACAACCGGGTGCCGTGCAAGCGGTAAATACAGCCAAAAGCAGCGGCCTTTTAAACAGCCTGGCCCAGGTAAACTTTCCGTTAATGTTAAGCTGTTTCCTGTTCTACTTTTTAGGTGGCTACCTGTTGTATTCTTCGTTATTCGCGGCGGTAGGCAGTTCGGTAAACGAGGACCCGCAGGATGCACAGAGCCTTACCCTGCCCATTATAATGCCCATCATTTTCGCCATGGTTATTATGATGAAAGCCGTTAACGACCCCACCAGCGGCCTGGCTGTATTCGGCAGTATGTTCCCGCTTACATCCCCCATTGTAATGATGGCCCGTTTGGCCCACGGCATACCAGATGGCGTAACTTACAGCCAGCTTGCCATCAGTATGATATTGTTAATCGCCGGGTTTATTGGCACCACCTGGCTGGCCGGCAAAATATACCGCACCGGCATTTTAATGTACGGCAAAAAAATTACCTGGAAAGAGATGATCAAGTGGATAAGCCGTAAAAATTAAAGCTGCACATTACCGCTTTTCAACAAAAGCCGGAAGCCTTTTTGGGGCTTTCGGCTTTTGCTTTTTAATTGGGCTTCAGTCCCGGCTTTTCGCTGCAAGTCCTCACCACCTCCGCTAAGGCTCCGGTGGTTGCGGGCTTTCCGCTTCAATCCGGCAGCCATTCACCGGCATTATTTCTCTTCAGCTTTCCCCGCATAGTAAAATTGGACATACCAGCAACCAGCTACCTGTAACTTCTAACCAGGCTCCCATCCTCATACTGCCGCTTAATGCGCTTAAATAATTATCTTCATTATATGCTTGATGTTGATAAACATGCGATAGAACATATCCGTCCGTCCCGCAAAAAGCCGTTGTTCCCGGTAAATAACCTGCTGCGCCAATACCTTAAAAAATATGGCCGGGAATTAAAGCTGCCTGCCGGTTATAACGACCTGTTGCGTTTTACCTATTCCATACCCCTTAAAGACAAATTTGGCAAAGAAACTTTTTGGGAAACCGTTACTTACGATATGCGGGAATGGGAATACCTGCGGGAGGCCCTGGTAAACATTTACGCTATTTTAAAAACTGAGGGAGACCTTAGCTACAGCACCCACCTGGATGTTGCCCGTATTGACTTTTGCAGCTTTGGCAACAGCCAGCCCTTCCGCATACGCATTGTAAACAAATTCAACGATAATTACGACCATTACTACATAAAGCAGGCCGATGCCAGCCGTGTTTACGGGCTGGAACTTGAGCACCTGCTATCCCCCAACAGGATTACTTTTATCACCTGGCAAAACACCCTGGTAGAAGAGCATATACCCGGCATTCCGGGCGATGATTTTATTAATAACTACCTGTTTGAAAAAACCACCAACGTAATCCGCTTTGCCAAAGAGTTTGTAAAGTTTAATGAACGTTGTTTTGTACGCCTGCTGGGCGATATGCGCAGTTACAACTTTGTGGTAAACATAACGCCTGATATAGAAGATTTTCAATACCGCATACGTGCCATTGACTTTGACCAGCAGAGCTACGAAGGGCGGAAAAACCTGTACCTGCCGCAGTTTTTTAAAGAGAACAAGCCTTTTGTAGAAGAAGTGCTGAAGCATCTTGACCGCGACAGTATTTCGCAGTACCAGGCCGAGGAAAGAACCATGATGGCCATAAGGTTGGTATCATCCCGTTACAGGGTAAAAGAGCTGCTGGATATTATGCATGATGACAATATTTCCAAAAAAGAAAAGATTGAACAGTTACGCATAGAGCTGGCAGACTATTTTCACCAAACCCTTTACCTGCGCTGCCGCACCATGGGGCAACTGGTTAAGCAGCAGCTAAAACAAACCCTGCGTAAAAGCCTGCTGGTTATACCACGCACCAAAAGCAGGTTTGATGATTGATCAGGTTACCACCCAGCTTAAAACTATATCACTAAAAACATGAGCGTTAACCTGCAGGGTCTCAGTTTCGTGCTTGCAGAATATAAAAGGCAGTTCAACATTCTCATCTTCCCGGATGGTAACAGGGCCATTAAGCTGTATATGCTTTTTAAAATCCACTTCCCCAAGGCTGTACCATTTAAATATGGCCTCCTTGCAACTCCATAAAACAGTTAACAGTTGCGCATTAAATTCAAGGCCGCTTTTTACATACTCCTGTACAAAACTGCGTTCTTTTACATCCAGGAACTTGTGCTGTATGCGGGCCACTTTATCAGATGGTATTTCAATATCAATGCCTACACGCTGGCTGCTGCTTACAACAGCGGCGGCGTAGTTGCCGCAATGCGATATGGAAAAGTGATATTGCTCGTAAGGCAGGTAAGGTTTGCGGGTATCGGCTATAAGAATTTCGTGGTAAGGAAAATCGGGAAATAAATGCTTTAGCAAATACCTGCCTGCCAGGTGTTGCAGGCGTTTGTGCGGGTGGCTTATGCCACGCTGCAACGGAACCTTTTCAGCAAAAAATTCTTCCGGCTCATCTATGTACCAAATACCCAGCCTGGTGGTATCGTTGATATTGTGTTGATAAAACAGGGCCAATTTGTATAAACGCTTTTTACATTGCAGAATTACCGATTTATTTGCACATTATTGGCCTGTACAGGCTGTAAGGTTGCACAGCAGACTAAAAACAATAAATGCTGTTGCACAATGGCCCATAGAGCCTCATCCGCCCTCCGGGCACCTTCTCCTGAAGGAGAAGGGAAAAAAGATGAATTATGTTTGGAACGTACAAGAGTGCGACGCAACGAAAGCCAGATAGCAGCCGTTCTGCCGGGCTCATAAAATTGCTGCAATGGATATTTAAAACATACACCGATGATTCTTTCTGATTTGCGCATACTGGAAGAGATAGAAAAAGGCACCATTAAAATTGAGCCTTATAACCGTGAATGCCTTGGCAGCAACAGCTACGATGTACACCTGGGGGCCTGCCTGGCCACCTACCGTGAGCATATTCTGGATGCCAAAAAGCACAATGAAATTGAATATTTTGAAATACCTGAAGAAGGATTTGTTCTGTACCCGCACATCTTTTACCTGGGTGTAACTATGGAATATACAGAAACCCATGCGCATGTGCCCTTTCTTGAAGGTAAATCTTCTACCGGGCGGCTGGGTATTGATATACACGCTACGGCCGGTAAAGGGGATGTTGGCTTTTGTGGCAACTGGACTTTGGAAATTTCTGTAAAACAGCCGGTAAAAGTGTACAAGGGCATGCCGATAGGCCAGCTAATCTACTTTCCGGTAGAAGGTGAAATTGAAGTAAAATATAACCAGAAGAAAAATGCCAAATACAGCGGGCAACCTAACCGGCCTGTGGAAAGCATGATGTGGAAGAATAAATTCTAACCATTTTACACCTTTCCATTTGTAAAACCACCCTTTGAATACCCGGCTCCGATTTAAGAAAAGCGGGCAATAGTATGCCGTTTAAAAAAATTTATCTATTTTACCACTGAAACATTGGTTAATTGCACGGTTATAGTACCTGTCCATCTATGAAAAAGTAATTATTTCTGCCCTGAACAAATCGTCCCAATATGCGCACTATTGACAAGATTTGCCTGATAGATGATGACCAGTTTTATTTGTTCAGCATGCGCCGCATGATAGAGATAAATCAATTGTGTGGTACCATTGCTGAGTGCAAAAACGGGCAGGAGGCCATTAATTACATCAGTAACAGTTTGGCCAACAAAGAATCTTTGCCGGATGTAATTTTTCTTGATATTAACATGCCCATTATGAACGGTTGGGAGTTTTTGGACGCCTATCAAAAACTCTGTGGAAACTCTAAAAAAACGGGCAAGGTGTATGTTGTAAGCTCTTCTATTGATAGTATTGATAAGGCCAAGGCTAAAACCTATAAAGTTGTTACCGGCTATGTAATAAAACCTGTATCGGTAACGCAGCTAAAGGAATTACTGGTTTAAATATTCTCCGGCTATTTTACCTCACTTTAATTTTCTGAAAGGTTATCCTAAGAATAGCTTACTGCTATACCAACATTAGCTATTGCAAAACTGGCCATTGGCATAGGTTTTGCGCGGCAACAGCACAGCGGCTGATTTCAGGCAAAAAAAGATTAAAAAAATCCGTTTCCTGAAAAAAGACATATATTTGGCGGGCAGGTCAGCAATCTCCAAATCGTCTATCTCCGGCACTGCGTAGCCAATATCTTATCCTGAGAACACCGTCTTTCCCAAATCTTATCTAAAATCTGGTGGTAATTAAATTTTGGCCTTGTTGCGAAGCAGAGCACAACGTGAAGTAGTAATAACCGTGTTACAGAATTAAACTTTGCCGTTAACCCTCTTTTTCAACACCGGCATTTAGATTTTTAGAAAGAAATCAAACCGGTTTCCGGTAACCTACAATCAACCGGCAAACCTGCTATTGCTGATTATGCATACCAGTAGTGTTGAAAACATATTTGACCAAATCCAGCATACACAATTATTAGGATTGTGGCAGTGGAATATTCCTTCAAGGGAAAAATATATGAGCCCGGCATTTAAAAAAATGCTGGGCTATGAGGATTTTGAAATTTCCAATAATGCGGACCTGTGGTTGCAGCTTATTTATAAAGAAGACTTAAGCCGTGTGGTAAAATCTTACCAGGAACATATATCCTCCGGCGGCGAAGTGCCTTACGAAAATACCGTGAGGTATTACCACAAAAACGGCTCTACCATCCATATCCTTTCAAAAGGCCATGTAACGGAATGGGATGCTTTTGGCAACCCCCTTAAAATGGTGGGCTATTATGCTGATGTTACGGGAACCCTGCACCATGGCAGCCAGCAGCAAAAGGAAAATGAACGCTGGCAACAGGTAGCCGATGCAGCACAACTTGCACGCTGGCAATGGAATATTAAAACCGGCGACGTAGAATGGTCTGACGGATTATACCTTTTTACCGGTTACACAAAAGAAGAAATTAAGGCATCATACTTTACATTTTTTCATGTGCTTATCAACAAAGACGATAGCAGCCGTGTATTGCAGGCTATAGACCTGCACATAAAAAAGAATGAACCCTTTAAGCTGGAAATAAGAATGCAGCGCAAGGGCGGGGCGTATGCATGGTATGTTATCGGCGGCAAACTATACACCGATAAATCTACAAAAGAAGAAATTTTGATGGGCTATGTTCTGAATAAACAAGAAGCGCAGCAAAACAAAAAAAATGCTATGCCTAAGGCCTTTGCTTTTAAAGAGGAGCATGTAGGCCTGTCAAATATTGGCGAATGGGTGTACAATATTGCCGATGAGAATATTGTTTGGTCTGCCGAGGTATTTAAATTATTTGAGCTGGGGCCTGATTACAAGCCCAGCTTTGAAAATGTTATAGAACTATATGCTGAAGAATCCCGCCCGTTGTTACAAAAAGCTTTAGGCGATGTGGTTTACCACCAGAAGGAATACGACCTTGACCTTTTATGTATTACCGCCAAAGGACATAAAAAGTGGGTGCGGGAAGTAGGCAAACCTATACTGGATAAAGACGGTAACCTTACCGGCATATTCGGTGTACTGGAGGATATTGACAAAAGAAAAAGAACAGAGTTGTCGCTTACAGAATCCAACAGGCTTATTATCAACAAAAACAAACGCCTCACCAATTTTGCGCATATAGCTGCACATAACCTGCAAACACATGCCAACAACCTGAAGCTAACACTTCAGCATGTTGATTCATCCGATAATGAGGCAGAAAAACTGTTTTTTATGGAAGCGGTTAAAAAAGTTTCCGCATCGCTTAACCAAACCCTTGACCATTTAAATGAACTGGTAAAAGTTGACGGAGAGCTGGAAGAATACAGGGAAACGGTTTACTTTCAAACCGTTTTTGACAATGTTGTTAATGCCCTTAGCCGCAACATCAATGAAACCGCCGCCCATGTACAGGGAGATTTTTCCCGTTGCGCCTATGTTACGTATGTACCGGCCTACCTGGAAAGCATTCTTCAAAACCTTATTTCCAATGCCATTAAATACAGGCAGCCCGGTAAAAACCCGCTGGTGGTGGTAAGATCGTATATAAAAAACGGCTACAAAATACTTTCCATCAAAGACAATGGCCAGGGTATTGACCTTGATAAGCATGGAAGCAAAATTTTTGGGCTGTATAAAACATTTCATCAAAACCCTGAAGCCCACGGCATTGGTCTTTTTATGACCAAAAACCAGGTAGAAGCCATGGGTGGCTCCATACAGGTTGAAAGCGAGCCTGGCATAGGAACAACTTTTATCATTCAATTTAACGAAACTGAAGATGCGTAAAATTGCAACCGCGTGTATTATAGATGACGACCCCATCTATCAATACACTATGAAAAAGATCATTGAGAAATACGAGCTGTGCAACCGTATTCTCGAGTTTAAAAACGGTTTGGAAGCCATTAACTACTTTAAAAATGTAAACGATAAAAACCTGTTGCCCGAGTTGGTTTTTGTTGACATTAACATGCCGGTAATGGATGGTTGGGGGTTTCTGCAGCATTTTATGCAGTTACCCTATATACCGGAAAATAACATGACAGTGTATGTAGCCAGCTCGTCTGTAGATATAGCGGATATGAACAAGGCAAAATCTTTTTCGTTTATCAGGGATTACATCGTTAAGCCGCTTTCTATAGAAAAGCTTAAGCACCTGTTTTCCAAAGCGGCCTGAGCAGGCATTACATGGCAATTCAAGCATAACCCCTCTTAATAGTTCCTGGTATCTATCACGTAAAGATTGAAGCCTGCAAAGGTTTCAATCTTTTTTTTAGCCCCGCTACGATATTTAACCAACAGTAAAGCCGCCGGTTTAAAACATTATGCAATCAATCCTTTCACCACATTGCCAGCTACATCTGTTAACCGGTAGCGGCGGCCTAAATGCTTGAAAGTTAACTGTTCGTGGTTAAGCCCCATCAGCGATAAAATGGTGGCATGAAAATCATGCACATGCACAGGGTCTTTGGCAATGTTGTAACCAAATTCGTCGGTTTCGCCATATACGCCCGGTTTAACGCCACCGCCAGCCATCCAAACGGTAAAGCACCGTGGGTGATGGTCCCGGCCATAGTTTTCTTTGGAAAGGGCGCCCTGGCAATAGTTGGTACGGCCAAACTCCCCACCCCATATTACCAGCGTTTCATCCAGCATGCCCCTTTGTTTTAAATCAGTTATCAGCGCGGCGCTGGCCTGGTCAACATCTTTACACTGGCTCCTTACTTCAGCGGGCAGGTTGCCGTGGCTATCCCAACCCTGGTGATACAACTGCACAAAGCGAACGCCATTTTCACTAAGCTTGCGTGCAAGCAGGCAGTTGGCGGCAAAAGTACCCGGCACCAGGCAGTCTGGCCCATACATTTTAATAATGCTTTCCGGCTCCTTACTCATGTCGGTAATTTCCGGCACTGCTGTTTGCATGCGGTAAGCCATTTCGTACTGCTGCACTTTGGCATTTATTTCGGGGTCGCCAAATTCGGCATAAGAGGCCTGGTTAAGTTCACTCAGTTTATCCAGCATCCTTCTGCGGTCTTCTTTATCCATACCCTCGGGGTTGGCCAGGTAAAGTACCGGGTTTTCGCCGCTGCTAAACTGCACACCCTGGTGTACGCTGTCTAAAAACCCGTTCGTCCACAGCTTGCTGTATACACCCTGGCCGTTACCCTTGCCTTTTGACAACAGTACACAATAGGCAGGCAGGTTTTTATTTTCGCTGCCCAGCCCATAGCTAAGCCAGGCGCCCATGCTGGGCCGGTTGCCTACCTGCGCACCGGTTTGAAAAAAAGTAAGCGCAGGGTCGTGGTTAATGGCTTCCGTCCACAGGCTTTTAATAATGCAAAGGTCATCTACCACGCTGGCGGTGTAAGGCAGTGTTTCGCTAATCTGTGCCCTTGCCTGCCCATACTCCCCAAAACGAAAAACAGTACCAGCCAGCGGAAACTTGGCCTGGTCAGCCGTCATTCCCGTAAGACGCTGGCCCATACGTATGCTGGCAGGTAAATCTTCGCCCTGCATTTTTTGCAGCAGGGGTTTATAATCAAACAAATCCAGTTGAGAGGGGGCGCCGTTCTGAAACAGGTAAATAATGCGTTTGGCCTTTGGCGCAAATTGCGGCAGGCCGGTTAACACGGTTTCTTCTTCGCTCTTGCTGAACAAATCAGGTATCAGCAACGAGCCCAATGCCACACTGCCTAACCCCAGGCTCATGCGGGATAAAAAGCGGCGGCGGTTCATATTCAGGCCGTGTTCAAGAATTTCTTTTTGCATAGTGCAATAGTTAGGATCATTTTAAAATGGCGCCCATAGCTTACGGATTTAAAACAGTTTGGGGCTTTCGGCTTTTGTCCATTTCCATACTTCGGTTCCGGCTATCCGTTACAACTCCGCCACAAAAGCCCGACGCACAAAGCCTTCAGCGGGGTTTTCACTTCTATCCGGCAGCCATTAAGCTGTATAACCCGGCCCGGCAAGCTAAAGCGGTCATAACATCATTACATCCGTTTTAACATCAAAAGCAAATCAGCCTTTGGTTATCGTTTCTTCCAGGTTGTATATGGTGCTGATGGTTTTCATCAACGCTGCCACCTGGTTGGCATCCAGCTTTTCATCACGGGCATATTCGCCTACTTTCAAAGTAAGGGCGGCATCCAGTTTTTTATCCTTGTACAGCTTTAATTGTTCTTCGTAATAGCTGTTCAGCACCTGCAGTTCTTTTTCGTTGGCCTTCCTGGAAACAATCAGTCGAAACGCTTTGGCTATTTTGTCTTTAGTGGCGGTCTGTTCCTTGTTCAACACTTGCGATAAAACCCTGGATGCTTCCAGCACCGTGGGGTCGTTCATCATAATCAAAGCCTGCAGGGGCGTATTGGTTTTGCTTCGTTTAACCTCACACTGGTCACGGTTGCTGGCATCAAACATAATCATGGATGGTGGTGGTACCGTAAGCTTAATGAATGTGTACATACCACGGCGGTACAGGGCATCTCCATGGTCTTGCTTGTAGGTGGCCAGTACGCCGCGGCCAGATGTGGCCATCTCCCACAAGCCTTTGGGCTGGTAAGGCTTTACACTTGGCCCGCCGATGGTTCTTACCAGTAAGCCGCTGCTGGCCAACACCAGGTCTCTTACAAACTCGGCAGACAGGCGGAAACGCGGCCCACGGGAGAGATAGATATTTTCGGGATCTATGCTTAGTTTGTCTTCGGTTACCTTAGAGGATTGGCGATAAGTGGCGCTCATTACTATTTGCTTTACCAGGCGTTTTATATCCCACCCATGTTCCATAAAGTCAACGGCCAGCCAATCCAGCAATTCAGGGTGGGATGGCAGTTCTCCCTGCATACCAAAGTCGCCGGTGGTTTTAACAATGCCCCTTCCAAAAAAGTCCTGCCATAACTGGTTAACATATACCCTTGCCGTAAGCGGGTTGTTTTTGTTCACCGTCCAGGCGGCCAGGCCCAGGCGGTCACGGGGGTATTGGGCTGTATCAAAACTCATAACCGCCGGCAGTGCGGCAGGTCTTACTTCATAGGTAGGCGCATCATACACACCCCTGTTCAATACATAGGTTTTACGCAGGGTATCCTGGTCGCCCATTACAGAAACCGTAAGGCTGCCGGTATCTTTAAAATTGATGAAGCTCATCAGTTTTTTCCTGTCCTCATTATCTATAGTCAACAACGGGTTCTTTGCCGGCTTAGACTGTGAAACATCCCCCTCGTACCCAACTTCTTTGGTGTTATTGAAAAAGGCAAAGAGTGAGTAATAATCTTTCTGGCTAAAGGGGTCGTACTTATGATCGTGGCATTGGGCGCATTCTACCGTAAGCCCCATGATGCCTTTGCTGTAGGTTTTTGTTTTGTCAAGTATATACTCAATGCGGTATTCTTCGGGAATAACGCCGCCCTCCTCCGTGTATTTGTGGTTACGGAAAAAACCGGTCGCCAATATTTGTTCCTTGTTAGCATCAGGCAGTTTATCGCCGGCCAACTGCCAGGTAATAAATTTATCGTAAGGCAGGTTTTCGTTAAAAGCGTGTATCACCCAATCCCGCCAGGGCCACTGGGTGCGTATATTATCATCCTGGTAGCCATAGCTATCCGCATAGCGGGCCACATCCAGCCAGTGAACCGCCATCTTTTCACCGTAAGCAGTGCTTTGCAATAAGCGGTCAACCGCTTTTTCGTAAGCATTGTCGCTTTTGTCGTTTAAAAAATCGTCCATCATTTGCAGGGATGGTGGCAGGCCAGTTAAGTCTTCAGAGATTCTTTTCAGTAAGCGCTCCTTATCTGCTTCTCCGTTGGGCTTTAAACCCATCTCGTCCATCTTTTTAAATGTAAAATGGTCTATTTCGTTTTTTGCCCACTTATCGTCATCCAGTTTTGGTACTGTGGGTTTTTGCGGGGTAGAAAAAGCCCAGTGGCGCTCATATTTAGCGCCCTGTTCAATCCATTTTTTCATTAGGGCTATTTCATGATCTGTAAGTGCCCCAAGGTGAGATTCCGGGGTAGGCATTTGGTAAGTGGGATCAACAGAGCTTACGCGTTTAAATAATTCGCTTTCTTCAGGCTTGCCTGGCACAATGGCAAAACCGCCTTTGGTTTCTTTAAGAGGCGCATAAGCAGAGTCAGCAATGTCCAGCCTTAGTTTTGCTTCCCGCTTGTTGGCGTCAGGGCCATGGCAGGCAAAGCATTTATCCGATAAAATGGGACGTATATTAAAATTGTAGCTTACCGTTTCGGGGATAGCCTGCCCGCTTTTTTGATTATTACAGGCAAAGGTGAAAACACTAATACTTATCACCATCAACAACACAACTGATGTAATCCTTTTAGGCATCGCAAGCATAATTAGACGGGTAAGTTACAACAATTGAAGTGCTTAAGCGGCGCGGCTATTTGAATATTTAACAGGCAGGACAAAATATGCAAAGAAATGGATAAGATATTCCAGATAGAGGTGCGGCACAATGCCATTAAGTTAAGGAACGAATGTCAGGTTGAGCTTGTCGAAACCGGGTTATGCAAGCCACTTTTTCACCAATCCGCCTTCAACAGGTTCAGGCTGACAGCTCAACTTAATGACATTGGGGTGCGGCATGCCTGTGTGGTTTCAGGCTTTGCCAAACTTAAAGGCTAGTTTTTTAATTACCCCGGCAACCCGCCCCCCTAATTAAAATAGAGCTTAAAACGTAGCCAGGGGTTGCATGAATACATTCTTTACGGGCAGAAAAAAATGCTGCTGGATAAGTTGAAGCACTACAAGATAATGTGATAAAAAACTTTCTGTACAACAGCTTTGTAAAGAGTTACGCTGTGTAACCATCGCGCCAGGGATTGCAGCGGATACCCCGGTGAAGGCATTGTGCCCGGGCTTTTGTGCCGGAGTATGAGCGGAAAGCCCGGTGCCCTTGCGATAGCTTGGGCAGGCGCCCTGATGATTCTTGTTTCTGTGCCGCCCAAATACAAAAGCACCCTGCAAATGCAGGATGCCTGTTTGGGGGTTTTGACATGAAACATTTTTAATAACGCCGTTTACGACAACACCGTAACCAGGCTTTTGATGATGGCGCCCAGCTTTACGGCTTCGTACACCCGTGCTTCGCTGCTGCCATGCTGCAATACCGATTGCTCGTGGGATGTTACACACATTTCGCAACCGTTTACCGCGCTGATAACAAGACTTAACAGCTCGAAGAATTCTTTGCCCAGCACGGGGTTCATCATAATGCTCATTTTAATACCGGCCGGCTGCGTGCTGTAATACTCTTTGTTTACAAAATGGCGGAAACGGTAAAAAATATTATTGGCATTCATTAATGATGTGCAGGCTGTAACCTCGGCCAGCTCCGCATCTGTTGCGCCTTCCTGCTGCGCCAGTTGGGTAAGGCTTTCCTTCAGTAAATCATAACGTTCGTTAATGGCCACGCCAAGGGCCAGCAAAAGGGCCTCTTTTTTAGACAGGTATTGCGTGTTGTTAATAACGTTGCTTACGTTTATTTTAAGGTCTTTTATGTAACGGTGCTCAACATTCAGCAATGTTTCGGCATTGGCAGAAGGTATGTAGCTGCCAAGCTGTAAATCATTCAGGAGATTAGCGAATGTTTCGTTCTGTATAGCTGTTGTGCTGCTCATGATTATCTTATAGATTTTAAAAGAAAGGCAGATGTGTTACACCTGCCTTTGATATGTGACTTATAACCCTTGCTTTTAATTGAGGCTTAACTGCGCAGTTAAAGTTTCCTCGCCTTTTTTCCAGTTGCAGGGGCAAAGCTCGTCTGTTTGCAGGGCATCCAGCACACGCACAACTTCCTGTACGTTGCGGCCAACATTAAGATCGTAAACGCTTACCCAGCGAATGATGCCATGTGGATCTATGATAAAAGTAGCACGGTAAGCTACTTTTTCATCCGCATCTAAAATGCCCAGCTCTTCAGCAAGTGATTTGGAAGTGTCGGCCAACATAGGAAACTTAAGATCGCGAAGGTCGCTATGGTCTTTTCTCCAGGCCAGGTGTACAAATTCTGAATCGGTAGAAGCACCGATTACAACCGCGTCACGGTCGGAAAATTCGCTGTTCTTTTTATTGAATTCAGCTATTTCTGTGGGGCACACAAAAGTGAAATCTTTGGGCCACCAAAATAACACTGTCCATTTGCCTTTTGCAGAAGCAAATTCATGCGTTATTTCTGCAAACTCTTTTCCCTTTTCTAATGATACTACCGCTTTCTTCTTAAATACCGGTAACTGGCTGCCTGTTGACAATACCCTGTTGCTCATATAATTTTCAGTTTTTATACTTATTAAACAATGTGCTTGTAAAATCTTCAGGGATGGCGAGCAAACGTAGTTGTAAAGAATAGAGTTGCAAATATGAGGCAGCAAGATTGAAGACACAATTTATTGTTTCTATAATTTGATAGATAAAAACGATTAATTTGAGCTATATTTTTTCCTGCAACAGCAAAGCAGTACAGGCATTGGCCAACAAAAAACGGGTTGCTCCATCTGCATTTTGCAGGTACACAATGCCTGCATCAATTAGTGACACCGCAGCTACGGGATTGTTATCCTTATCACGAAACTCGAACCCGATACCCCGCATGGGCAAACCAGTTGGCTTGCCATTTTTGCCAGCCAGCCTGTTGATGGGAACAATAGTAAAATAATTGCTTTTAGATTGTGCCAGCAGGCCGCGGTAAGAAGAAGGGCTAACCTCCGCAGCCTCGTTATCCACCAGCATTTCCCAGGGTTTATCGCTGCCATTACTGTATAGCTGCACATAGTAGTTGTTACGGCCACGTTGATCGCCCATATTTATCTCGGTCATAACGCTCATGATGCTGTTGGGGTTATTGCCAATTACCAGGCTGGTAGCCTCCATATTAGAAACGCAGAACACATCAGACTCTGCTCCCTTACCATCCGCAAGAGAAAAATGAATGGTTTGGTTTTTACTAACATATTCCATGGAAATACGGTTTGTAATATCTCCTGCGGGGTTACGCTTAGCCCAGCCGCTGCTGAAGGCGGATTCTTTTGTCCATGACCGCTTTACCTGCGTGGTTTTGTATTCCGCAAAGCTTAGCTGTTGGTTTATCAGCAGGCCCTGGCGGCCTTTAACAGCGTATTCCACCGGGTTAATCCAGTTATTGTCAAGTGCAATTTTAGCGGATGTGCAACCGGTAAAAATCAAAACAGTAAAGGCGATGAATATTCTTTTCATAAACTTTTTTTAGGAGTGGTAAAAATGTGCACAACGGGAGTTAAAGAAATGAAAAAGATGCAGCAACTGGTAACAACACTACACAGAATGCTTACTGTATTTGCACAAATTTGTAAAAGGGTTTTACCTGCCTGTTGATGAACTCACCCGCAGAACCTCCGCTATTTATTACGCTTAAAAATGCCTGCCACTTTTTTAGCGGTACTTTTTGGTATTGATATACTTTGTGGTTGCTGAATTCCGCCTCAATTATGCGCCGGCCAGCCGAATAATTTATCATTACCAGCGCTTCTGAATGCAGGTATATGGCAGTATCCGCCGGCAATCTTGCGGGCATAAATGTTTTATACAAACAGCTTTAAAAACTGTACCAAATTCCAGTTCATTCAGAATAAATTACCGTTCATTACCTAACAGCCATGCCACTTTTTTAAATGACTGATTTTTACAGCCGTATGGATTTAAAAAGAAAGGATTATGAAGCAAACCTTAAAAAACACCCTGGCCGTAATAACAATTTGCTTTGCGCTGGCATGCCTGCCTGCCTATAGCCAGCCGGTGAAAAAAGAAACAACAGCCGCCAATACAGTTTACAAAGGATATTGGGTAATTGAAAACAACCGGCGGGAGCCAGACCATGCCATTATTTACTTTTATACAGAAGAAGGTACCCTTATTTACAAAGAAACCGTACATGGCATAAGGCTTAAAATAAGCAGGAAACTAAAACAGCGGCTTGATACAGCCCTCGGCAAAGTAGTGGAAGCCCACGAAAAAAACCAACCATTGGAAAACGAGCGGGAAATTGTATTGGCCATCATCGGAAAATAACTACCAACCTGTTACCAGCAAACGCCTGGCTGCTTTAACAGAACAGTTTTGATACTGGCTGTATGCCTGCGCTGCCCGCTGCCTCACCGTTTCGGCAGGTTCATTTTTTATCCATGCTTCCACTGCATCGTGCAGGGTATAAGCCTCCGGCGCCATAAGGCCTGTTGACCATAACAACGGGCTTGCATGAGTAGCCTTTATATGGGGGCCAAAATAGTTTTTACTGATACATGCCAACACGATGGCTTCACGTTTAAGTGTATCACAGGTTTTGAATGAGCCAGTTAAGGCAAAATCCATCAACCCGTCGTGGCCTATGTAACTAACCAGGTTAGCACTGCCGGCCATAAAAATCTGTTGCCCCGCAACCGTTAAAGAATCTGTTTTTATACCTGCGCAACTCTTCAAAAAATCTTCTGTGCACAGGCGGATGTACTCACCATCATACGCGTCTGCCACCAGCCAGGTATTGTTTTCCGCATGCCTGAAAACACAACGCTCTATAATGTGGCTGGCTGGCCTGGGGTAGGTTGCAACAAGCTTCCACCTCTTGCTTTTTTTAAAGTACGTTTTAATGCCATAATTGCAGCCCCAATACAGGTTATGCCCGGCATCCTGGCCATTACCTATCGCTTTGGGCACAGGCACAATACCCTGGTACTTGTTATCGCAAAGCGCCACAAAAACATGCACCATTTTTTGTCCTTGCAGCCTTTTGGCAACAGGAAGTTTCAGGGTATCTTTTTTCGCAACAACAGGCTGATGGTGTGGGCTGCTTTTACAGTTTACCAATAATCCCAAACAAAAAAGCAGGTATAAAGGTCTCATAACAATGTAGTTGCCGTTTAGGATGCACTGGCAAAACTAATCCATACCACCAAAGTGCTTTTTTAAGCAGTATTTTTTGGCGAAAGTTTAGGGGGTGCCCCCAAGCTGCGCAAGGGGTCGGGCTTTCCGCTCATACTCCGGCACAAAGCCCGGGCTGCAAAGGCCTCACCGGGGTATCCGCTTCAATCCCTCACCCGCAGGTGTAGCCTGTTGCTTTTTGCACAAACAAACCTTATGCACAACCCAATGCCCATAAACCCAAAGTTTGCCCATCTTTCAATTAAACACCTTAAACCATGCCCTTATGCTTTGCTTCATATTTCGTAAATTCGTAATCCTTATGGATGAGCAAGTTACCGTTACAGAATTACCATTGCCAAAATATACCCTTAATGAAGAGCAGGAGCGAAAGGAGATTTTGCGCCAGTACCGGGCTTTGCTGCGCAGCCTGCGGACTAAACTGAAAAGGGGCGATAAAGAGCTGGTGCGCAGGGCTTTTGAAATGGCAGTGGAAGCCCATAAAACCATGCGCCGCAAAAGTGGCGAGCCTTATATTTTACACCCGCTGGATGTAGCCCGCATTTGTGTGGAAGAAATAGGTTTGGGTGTGCGCAGCACCATTTGCGCCCTGCTGCACGATACAGTGGAAGATACCGATATTACCCTGGAAGATGTGGAGCGGGAATTTGGTAATGAAATTGCCCGTATTGTGGATGGGCTTACCAAAATATCCAACGTAATTGACACAAATACCAGCGCCCAGGCTGAGAACTTTAAAAAAATACTGCTTACCCTTACCGATGACCCACGGGTTATTTTAATAAAGCTGGCAGACAGGCTGCATAACATGCGTACGCTTGACTATATGAAGCGGGAAAAACAACTAAAAATAGCCAG
The DNA here is from genome assembly GCF_009650435.1 of Foetidibacter luteolus. GTDB lineage: Bacteria > Bacteroidota > Bacteroidia > Chitinophagales > Chitinophagaceae > Foetidibacter > Foetidibacter luteolus. The sequence continues at coordinate 104,494 of NZ_VVIP01000091.1, read as the reverse complement.
TGAAACCGTTTGGGTATATGCGCCGCTGGCACACCGCATGGGGCTGTACAATATTAAAACCGAGCTTGAGGACCTTTCGATGAAATACCTGGAGCCGGAAGCTTACAAAGATATTGCCCGCAAACTGGCCGAAACCAAACGGGAACGCACCCGCTATATAAACGAGTTTATAAAACCGCTAAAGGAAAAGCTGCAAAAGGGCGATTTTAACTTTGAAATTTATGGCCGGCCCAAAAGCATTCACTCTATCTGGAATAAGATTAAGAAAAAAGCAGTAGCATTTGAAGAAGTGTATGACCTGTTTGCCATAAGGGTAATACTTAATTCACCACCGGAAAAAGAAAAGGAAGACTGCTGGAAAGTGTATTCTATGATTACGGACGAATACACCCCATCGCCGGAGCGTATGCGGGATTGGCTCAGTAACCCTAAAAGCAACGGTTACGAGGCCTTGCACACCACGGTTATGGGCCCGCAAGGCAAATGGGTGGAAGTGCAGATACGTACCCGCCGTATGAATGAGATTGCCGAAAAAGGCCTGGCCGCCCACTACAAATACAAAGAAGGCAGTAATGACGAAGACCGCTTTGATAAATGGTTTGGCCAGATAAGAGAGGTTATCAGCAGCCAGGATACGGATACCGTTGACTTTTTGCAGGATTTCAAAACCAGCTTTTTGGTTGAGGAAATCTTTATTTATACACCACGCGGAGATGTAAAGATGTTGCCCATTGGCTCTACCGCGCTGGATTTTGCGTTTTCCATCCACTCGGCTATTGGCAGTAAATGTATTGGCGCAAAAGTTAACCATAAGCTGGTACCCATAAGTTATAAGCTGCGCAGCGGAGACCAGGTGGAAATTATAACCAGCAACAAGCAAAAGCCAACGGAAGACTGGCTGAACTTTGTGGTTACCGCTAAGGCACGCAGTAAAATAAAAGACTCGCTGAAAGAAGACCGCCGCCGCATAGCCGACGAAGGGAAATACATAGCCCAACGCAAGCTGGAAGGCATGGGCGCAGCGTTTAACCAACACAATATTGAAGAGTTGGTAAACTTTTACAAACTGCCTTCACAGCTTGATTTATTCTACAACATTGCCATAAAACAAAATGACCTTAAGGAGCTAAAAGAGTTTAACCTTTTGGGGGATAAACTGGAGGCGCCCAAACCTCAAAAAACAGTTACCGAGGTTAAAATTGAAACAGATTACAAACCACAGCCCAACAAAAAAGATTCAGAACTTATCATCTTTGGCGAGAGCAGCGACAAGATTATGTACTCGCTGGCCAAGTGTTGTAACCCAATACCCGGGGATGATGTATTTGGTTTTGTAAGCACCGGAAAAGGGTTGATTATACACCGTACCAATTGCCCCAACGCCACGCAAATGATGGCTAACTACGGCCACCGTATCGTAAAAACCAAATGGGCCAAAAACAAAGAAATATCATTTCTTACCGGTCTTAAAATTGTGGGCATGGATGATGTGGGCGTTATCAACAAGATTACCAATGTTATCAGCGGCGAGATGCGGGTAAACATTGCGGCCCTTACCATTGAAAGTGGCGAAGGTATATTTCACGGGTCCATTAAGGTGTTTGTTCACGATAAGGAAGAACTGGAAGAACTGGTAACCCGGTTGAAGCAGCTAAACGGTATTCATACTGTAGACAGGTTTGATGCCGAAGAAGAAAAATAATGTGCCGGTTCATCAACCCGTAGAAATAGCAAAACACGCTCCTGAACCTGAACATGGAACTGCCAATTATTAAACATCACTGCACAGTTAAAAACCCTGTTCGTCAAAATACATAAGTATATGATCTTTTAAAAAGCTCTCCTGTTCAAAAAGATTAATAACAGGTAATTCTTTTACCTGTTTAAAATGCGGCCAGCCTTCATCGTCATGGCCTTCCAGTTCGTAATAACCGCTGGGGCTTAAAACAGTGCAAACGGCTACATGCATCAGGTCTTGCTTTTGTTCTTTGGTAATTTTTTCCTGTACCAGGCCGGTTTCCTGGAGGCCTATTAAGAAAAGGATGGCATCAAGGTCGGGCTTTTTACCAAAGCGCTCTACAAGTTTTGCTTCTAATGTCCACCAGCGCTGCTGCAAATCATCATTTATAAACATGCGGCAAAGGTAGGGTTGTATAAAAAATCATCATTACATGGCAAATAATAAAGCCTTTTAAGCATAGCAATAGCTGGATAACCCGGGCTAAAACCTGGCTGCAAAAGTAGCAGGGTGCTGCACTTTCGGGTGAGGGATTGAAGCGGAAAGCCCGCAACCACCGTAGCCTTAGCGAAGGTGGTGAGGACTTGCAGCGAAAAGCCCGGCCCGAGGTACGAGGGACACCCCCTGAATTTTCCTTTTACGTGAGTTTAATACTGCCTCATAAAAAAAACGGCACCCATATTCTGAATGCCGGTTGATACTTTGTTATTGCAGGTGAATGTTTATTTTTTAACCGCCTGTACCAGTTCATCTTTGGGCACCACTTTTACCCTTGTTCCATCTTTTAGTTGTTTACTAACCACATCGTAAGGGCCGGTAATTACCTGTGATGTATCTGATATGCCGCTGGCGATTTCTATATAGTTTAAATCCTGTATGCCGGTGCTTACCTTAAACTTTTTAACAGTGCCATCTTTTTGCAATACAAACACCACTTCCTGTATATCGTCATCAGAAGAATTTGTTTCGGCCGTTGGCGCAGGCGGGTTGTCGTTTTTAGCTTTATCGTCTTTTTTGTCTTTGTCAGCCGGGGCGCTGTCGTCTTTTTTATCCCTGGTAGTTACGGCGTTCAAGGGAACAGAAAGTACATTTTTGTTTGTTTTTGTTTGTATATCGGCGCTGGCCGTCATGTTAGGCCTAAACGGAAAGGGTTTGCCAGGCGCCACAAGGTCTTTATAGCTGTCTGGCAACAGGCGTATATGTACTTTGTAATTGGTAACGGTGGTAGAAGAAGCGGCGGAAGACAGGGACGCCGAAGTATTGGGGTTGGCTATCTTATACACAACGCCCTTAAACTTGCGGTTGTTAAAAGCATCCACTTCAACCAGGGCTGTATCGCCAAATTTTACTTTGGGTATATCATTTTCGCCTACATCAACCTGCGCTTCAATACTGCTAAGGTCGGCAATACGCATAATTTCTGTACCCACATTAAAACTGTTGCCGGCCACACGTTCGCCTTTTTTAACACCCAGTAAGGTAACTACGCCATCCATACTAGCAGTAATAGTAGTACGGCCAACATCTTTCTGAGCCCTGTCAAGGCTGGCCTGGGCGCTAAGTACATTGGCTTCATTGGCTTTTATGCTGTTTACGGAGGCATCGTAGCTGGACTTGGCGGAAAGGTAGGCCTGCTGGGCAATTTCAAATTCGTTCTGGGAGATGACTTTTTGATCCAGCAATGTTTTTTGCCGCTTGAAGGCAGATTCCGTTTGGTCAAGCGTAGCTTTCAAAGAGCCAAGCTGCGACTTTGAGTTGGCTACCTGTGCCCGTGACTGGGCCACAACGGCAGCAGCCTGGTCCCTGGTGGAAGCATATATATCCGCATACACTTTAGTAAGTACCTGCCCTTTTTTTACCGTATCGCCCTCCTCCACATTCAGCTCAACAATTTCACCGGAAATATCAGAACTTACTTTCACTTCCACTTCAGGATATATTTTGCCGCTGGCTGTAACCGTTTCGGTAATAGTTCTCTTAGCGGCTTTTTCGGCAGTAACTTTTGTGCCTTCGTCTTTGCCAAAAGCTCCTGTTTTGCTAAGTACCAGCAGCAAAACAACCAGTAGAACCAGAGAGCCAAGTATCCATTTTAGTTTTTTACTCATATAGATAAATTTCGGTATGCTTTATAGTTGATGGGTTAATCCAGTTTTACACCCTGGCCTTTGTAAAATTCAAGCACTTTCATTTTAAACACATAGTCGTAATGGGCGGCCGCCCTGTCAATACGTGCCCTGAACAAGGTATTTTGTGTAGTTATGTAATCAATGGTAGAAAGCATGCCTATATCGTACCGTTTCTTGCTTAGTTCAAAAGCATACTCCTGTGTTTGTGCTGCCTTGGTTGTGGCGCTGAGTTTTTGCGAGGCAGCCAAGGCGTTATTGTAAGACTGGTAAACATTCTGTTGCAGCGTGAGGTTATCCTGCTGTAGCTGCAGCTTCAGGTTTTCTACAGTTACTTTGGCACGCTGATAAGTGTTCTTTAACCTGCCGTTATTAGCAATAGGGATGCTTAACTGCACACCAACAGCCTGGCTAAAGTTAATATCGCTTACCTGCCTGAAATAAGATGGCTTGGTAAAAATTTGGTTATAGCCGGGTGTTACCGCATAATGCGTAACCGTGTTGCTGTTAACAGGTATTACTGCGGCAACTGTATCAAACTTGCCGGTAGGTGTAACACCAGAAAATTCTCTAAACGTACTAGCGTAGTTACTGCCCAACTGCACAAAAGCAGATAGCGTTGGGTACATAGCGCCCCTGGCAGATTTAACTGCGTATTCCGCTGCTTTAATTCTAAGGCTGTCTACCTTTTGCAAAGGCTGGTTGCCTAATGCCAATTGGTACACATAAGCGGGCTGCAGTTCAGAAATGGGTTCCAGCGGTATTTTATTTACATCGGGCAAAGAAACTTCAAAAGGCTGGGCCGCATCAAAATTAAGCAGGGCAAATAGCTGCAACTTGTTTTGATCTTCCGTTGCTTTGGCGGTAATATAAGTGCTGCTGTCTGTGGCAAGCTGCGCTTCTAACTGGGCAGCATTTAGTTCCGGCATGCTGCCGGCATCCACCAGTTTGCGGGTATTGTCAAGCTGCGATTGTGTTTGCTGTATCTGCACCGCTGCTATGTTAGCCTGCTCAATTGACAACAGGTACTGCAGGTAAGCCGCTGCCACATTCAGCGATACATCGTTTTTGGCGCGGTCAACATTGGTGCGGCTGGCTTCTTCATCAAACCTTGCAGATGCAATATTGTTTTTGATGCTGAAAAAATTAAACAGCGTTACCCCGCTTTGTACATTAAGGCTTTGAAACCATACTTCGTTGGTAGTGTATTGGTTGGTGGTAGGGTCAATATTACGGCCAAACTGTACGCCGCCGGAAGTATTAAAACCCAGGGTGGGGTAAGCCAGGCCCTTGTTTAACCTGGTTTGCAGTGCGGCAAGCCTGGCCTGCACATCTGCCTGTTTTATAGAAATATTGTTTTGCAAAGCATAGGCTACACAACGTCTCAGGTCCCACTTATCCTGCGCAGCAATACTTAACGAAAACAAAACCGCGAGTAGTAGTAACGCATTTTTCTTCATACAAACAAAAATATAGGAATGTGGCAGTTAACACCCAAAATTTAGATGAGCGGAAAAAAGGTTTGCCGCAAGGTAATAAACATTGCTGTTCGCACAAAGATGATTAACAGGTATGTACGCTAATAAAAAGCATTTTGAAATCTGTCGCAGCCCCTTATTGGTAATATTTTGGGGGGGCCCTCGTACCTTGGGCGGGGCAGAACTGCGTTCGCAACCTTCGTCAAAGCAACATTTAGTTACTTTTTCTCGGTTGTGCTATTACTCCGGCACAAAGCCCTGCTGCTACGGCCTCACCGGGGTAACCGCTTCAATCCCTCACCCAAAGTGTAACCTGTTGTTCTATTTGCAGGCAGGCTGCATTTAAAGTACCTGTGTGAGATGTGAAAAGATGATGCGGACAAACCTCTAAAAAGCCAAATTTTTTAGTAATCCCCCTGTTGCTTACATTTGATTTTGATTATGGCAAACAAAACGAAAAACCTTGCGAACGGCGTTCCTGCGCAGCCGGATGAGGTGATTGAAGTGTACGGCGCAAGAGAGCATAACCTGAAAAACCTGGACATCAGCATACCTAAAAACAAGCTGGTGGTGTTTACCGGCGTTAGCGGAAGCGGCAAATCGTCGCTGGCTTTTGATACCATTTACAATGAAGGGCAGCGCCGTTACATGGAAAGTTTTAGCGCTTATGCCAGGCAATTCATTGGCGATATGGAGCGGCCCGACGTGGACAAGATAACAGGCCTTTCCCCGGTAATATCCATTGAGCAAAAAACCACCAACAAAAATCCCCGCTCTACAGTGGGCACTGTTACCGAAATATACGATTTTCTGCGCCTGCTGTTTGCCCGCATTGGCGAAGCCTATAGCTATAACACCGGCAAGAAAATGGTGAAGTTTAGCGAAGAAGAAATTGTAAGCAACATATTCACCCGGCTAAAGGGCCAGAAAATAACGTTACTGGCGCCCTTGGTGCGTGGCCGTAAAGGGCATTACCGGGAGTTGTTCGAGGAAATCCGCAAAAAAGGCTTTGTAAAAGTTAGAGTGGACGGTGAGGTGCTCGATCTTACTGCCCGCATGCAGGTTGACCGCTATAAAATTCATGATATTGAAGTGGTAATTGACCGCCTGAAAGTGGATGAGGAGTTCAAAGTGCGCATCAGCCAAAGTGTGCAGCAGTCTTTAAAAATGGGCAAAGACCTGATGTTTGTATTGCCGGAAAAAAGCAGTGAAGTTATTTCTTACTCCAGGCAACTGATGTGTGCGGATACCGGCATCAGTTACGAAGAGCCTTCGCCTAACTCTTTCTCCTTTAACTCTCCTTATGGCGCCTGCCCCGTTTGCAAGGGGTTGGGTTCTGTTTATACCGTTAGCATGGAGGCTGTTATACCCGATAACAGCAAAAGCATTAAGGAAGGCGGCATTGCACCGCTGGGCGAAGAGCGGGAAGCCTACATGTATAAAAATGTTGAACAGCTTGCACGCAAAAACAAAATAAACCTGGATAAGCCAATAAAAGATATTCCGCAGGACAAGCTGAATATTCTTTTGTATGGTAATACCGCCGGCGCACAGGAAGACACGATGGACTTTGACAATGAAGCAGCACAACAACCCTACGAAGGCGAGTTTGAAGGCATTATACCCATGCTTAAGCGCTGGTTTGCAGGCAGCGGCAGTACAGAAAGCATGCGTGAATGGGTGGAAAAATTTATGGAACTGAAGAAATGCCCTTCCTGCGATGGCGCCCGTTTAAAAAAAGAAAGCCTTTGGTTTAAGGTGGATGACCACAATATTTCGCAACTGAGTGAAAAGAACCTGGATAAACTGGCAGATTGGTTTGCCAATGTAGAAAAGCGGTTGAGCAGCAAACAAAACGCCATTGCCAAAGATGTGCTGAAGGAGATAAGGGAGCGTTTGCAGTTTCTGCTGGATGTTGGCCTTACCTACCTTACGCTTAACCGGGCATCAAGAACGCTGAGTGGCGGCGAATCCCAGCGCATACGCCTGGCAACCCAAATTGGCAGCCAGTTGCAGGGCATTACTTATATTCTCGACGAGCCATCCATCGGCCTGCACCAGCGGGATAACCACCGCCTTATTTCCGCATTGCAAAACCTGCGGGATATTGGCAACAGTGTTTTGGTGGTAGAGCATGATAAGGATATCATGCTGGCATCTGACCACCTGGTGGATATTGGCCCCAAAGCAGGCAAACACGGTGGGGAGGTGGTGGCTGCCGGCACGCCAAAGGAAGTGCTGAAAAGCAACTCTGAAACTGCGCAATACCTAAGCGGCAAGAAGAATATTGATGTACCCAAAGAACGCCGTAAAGGCAATGGCAAGCTGCTGGAAATAAAAGGCGCCAAAGGCAATAACCTGAAGGACGTGTCCGTAAAATTTCCATTGGGCAAACTGGTGGTTGTAACAGGTGTAAGCGGCAGCGGAAAGTCAACACTGATTAATGAAACACTGTACCCCATACTAAGCAGGCATGCATACAACTCCAGGGTAAACCCTATGGAGTATAAAACCGTTAAAGGGCTGGAGCATATTGACAAAGTGATTGAAATAGACCAATCGCCCATTGGCCGTACCCCCCGCAGCAACCCTGCTACTTACTGCGGCTTTTTTACAGAGATAAGAACCTTGTACGCCTCCATACCCGAAGCCAAGATAAGGGGGTATAATGCGGGCCGTTTTTCCTTTAACGTAAAAAGCGGCCGTTGCGATGTTTGCGAGGGCGGCGGCATGCGTGTGATAGAAATGAACTTTTTGCCGGATGTATATGTGCACTGCGAAAAATGCAATGGCAAACGCTATAACCGCGAAACGCTTGAGATACGTTACAAAGGCAAAAGCATCAGCGATGTGCTGGATATGACGGTGGATGATGCCTGCGAATTTTTTCAGCCTGTCAGCTATCTCTACCGCAAAATAAAAGTGCTGCAGGATGTAGGCCTTGGTTATATAACGCTTGGCCAGTCTGCGGTAACATTAAGCGGTGGCGAAGCGCAGCGGGTAAAACTGGCAACAGAGCTGGCAAAGAAAGATACAGGCAAAACATTTTATATATTGGATGAGCCTACCACCGGCCTGCATTTTCAGGATATCCAGCACCTGCTGGATGTGTTGAACAAGCTGGTTGACCGGGGTAACAGTGTATTGGTTATAGAACATAACCTGGATGTGATTAAAGTGGCCGACCATATTATTGACCTGGGACCTGAAGGCGGCGATGGCGGCGGCAGAATTTTGTTTGAAGGCACACCGGAAGAAATGATTGGCAACAAAGAAAGCCATACGGCTAAGTATTTGAAGGAAGAACTGAAAGCAGGTACGAACTAAGAAGTACGAAGTACGCTGGTGTTGCATGTTTTTGTAATGTGGGGCAGTATATAGCAGGTATGAAATCCCTGCCTACTTGCTATTTACCATTCCCCACTCGCTTTTTTTGATACCAGCAATAGCCTTTCATAGCATCGCCTGTTGCGTCGCAATCCGTTCATCGTCCGGTTCTTTGGGCGACATTTAAGCGGGTATTAAAACGTGAGTGGAAAGTGGCACGTGGGGATTGGACATGACTGACATAAGCACTTATTATGTCTAAAGCGTGTTATAGCATAGGTACTTCGTACTTCGTAAATCGTACTTGAAAAAGCGTTTTAAAACTTAATATAAAACACCAAGATGCAACGTATCATTATTGACATGGATGAAGTTATGAGCGACACAATGGGCGCTATGGTAACATGGTATGAAAAAGAACATGGCCTGCCTATTGACTATAACCGTATGCTGGGCACGGGTTGGGTAAAGGGGTTTCCTGAACACCACCAGGAAATGATATGGACAAGGTTATTGTCCCCCGGTTTTTTTCGCGACCTGCCAGTAATGAAAGACGCGGTGGATGTAATACGTGAGCTGAATAAAAAGTATGAAGTTTTTATCGTTTCCGCCGCTACAGAGTTTCCCAACTCGCTAAAAGATAAACTGGAATGGCTGCTGGAACACTTTCCTTTTCTTACCTGGAAGCAACTGGTATTGTGTGGCGACAAACGCGTAATACAGGGAGACTTTATGATTGATGACCACGTGAAGAACCTGGTTACTTTTAACGGCAAGCCTTATATTTATACAACACCGCATAACCTAGATGTTACGGAATACGAACGCATCAACAACTGGGAGGAAGCGGCGAAAATATTCCTGCAGTAACAGGCGCCGCTAACCAAAAGCTGTTGTTATGATCTACCAAACCTTTGCACCGCCGCAAATATTGCAACCTTATGTAAGGTATTTCTGGGCGCTGGAATTGGAGGTGGGCAATGGCGATAGCTATACACACCGCACTATGGCCTGCGGCTGCCCTGAACTTGTATTTCATTACAAAGGCGCTTTTGAACCTGCCGACGGCAGTGCCGCGGATAAAAGCCCAGCCTTGTTTCATGCGCAAAGCAGCAGTTACAGAAGGTTTACTACAATGGAAAGCTTTGGCATTTTTGGCGCATTTATTTATCCCTTCGCGGTTCCCAGGCTGTTTGGCCAATCCGCAGCGGCCACCAGCAATTGTATGATTGGCCTGGCTAATTTGCTGGGCAGCAAAGGCCGTATGTTGGAGGAGCAAATGATGCTGGCCAATAACAACAGCCAGCGGCTGCAAATACTCTGCGGCTTCCTGGAAAAAAAGCTGGTTAACCCACCCGCTGAGCAGCACCCGGTAATTGAGGCCATTAAGTATATTGTACATACTAACGAGTTTATAACCGTTAATGAACTAAGCGGGCAGTTCAACTTATCGGCACGGCAACTGGAGCGCAGGTTCAATGACTTTGCAGGCTTTAGCCCCAAATTTTTCAACCGTCTTGCCCGGTTTGAAAAAGCGCTGGCAAAATATCCCAAACTGCCGGGCACGTCTTTAACCGGTATCGCTTACGACTGCGGTTATTACGACCAATCGCACTTTATACACGACTTTAAACAATTCTCCGGCTATCACCCCAAACAATACTTCTCCGGCAATTTTGAAGGCCATGAATACAAAGACGAGGCCGCGGATTAAGGGCTTTGAGGCGCGGGCTATGAGTTATGAGCTGCGGGCCCTGAGCTATGAGCTTTGAGGGATGCTCTCGCTTTCTACCCGGGTCTGAAAAGATGCCATGAAAAACCGAACGATAAAGTGATTGCGACGCAACAGGCGATGCTATAAAAAACTGTCGCTGGTATCATGAGAAAGCAAGTGGGGAAGGCAAAATAGCGAGTGGGGGAAGCTAGCTTATTTTACTACTTGCACCTGCCTTTTGCCTATTCTTTTCACACCTGTTAACAAGTTATTTTTTGGCCCGCTCAATTCTGTCTTAAGATTGCAGACGCAATAAGGTTTCCGAGTTTTCGGAATTAAAAGGGAACCGGGTGCAAATCCCGGGCTGTGGCGCAACTGTAAATTCTGCATAAGGATAAGCCAGAAAATCTGCCTTGCTGCAAGTATTTGATAAGCTTACGCTCTATAAGCTGTCAGGGTTTGAGTAATGCACTTCTTGCTGCAGTGTAATGCAGTTACGCCTTCTCTTCTCTGCCAGGTTATAATTTTTTTACTTCAAAAAATTAACCGGCATGCAACAGGAAATTTTATTGAAAGAAAACAAAGAACGCTTTGTACTGCTACCCATTAAATACCCGCAGGTTTGGGAGATGTACAAAAAGCATGAAGCCAGCTTTTGGACGGCGGAAGAAATTGACCTTTCGCAAGACCAGAAAGACTGGGAAAACATGAATGAAGGGGAACAGCATTTTATTAAACATGTGCTGGCATTCTTTGCCGCAAGCGATGGCATTGTGAATGAAAACCTTGCTGTTAACTTCATGAGCGAAGTACAATTGCCGGAAGCAAGGTGCTTTTATGGCTTCCAGATTATGATGGAAAACATACACTCTGAAACCTATGCCCTGCTGATTGATACTTATATTAAAGACCCGGCGGAAAAAGCAAGGTTGTTCAACGCTATCGAAACGGTTGATTGCGTAAAGCAAAAAGCGGAATGGGCACTGCGCTGGATAAGCAATGGCAGCTTTGCAGAAAGGCTGGTGGCTTTCGCGGCAGTGGAAGGCATTTTTTTCAGCGGCAGTTTCTGTTCTGTTTTCTGGTTAAAGAAAAGAGGGCTTATGCCCGGGCTTAGCTTCAGCAACGAGCTTATATCCAGGGATGAAGGCCTGCACTGCGAATTTGCCTGCCTGCTGTACAGCATGCTGCAAACCAAATTAACCGAGCAGCAGGTACACGGCATTATTGGCGATGCGGTGCAAATTGAAAAGGAATTTATTACAGAAGCGCTGCCTGTAAAGCTTATTGGTATGAATGCTGACCTGATGAAACAATACATTGAATTTGTAGCAGACAGGTGGCTAACCTCGCTTGGTTATACCAAACTGTTCAACAGCAGTAATCCATTCGATTTTATGGAGATGATATCCCTGCAGGGCAAAACCAACTTCTTTGAAAAACGCGTTGGCGATTACCAGAAAGCCGGCGTAACCAGCAGGAAGGAAGAAGAGGTTTTTTCTACAGAGGAAGATTTTTAAAGTGAATGGTGAATAAGGCTGTTTGTTACTATCGTTTTATTCACAACTCACCATTCACCACTCACCATTCACCACTCACCATTCACAACTCACCACCATGCATGTAATAAAAAGAAACGGACGCAAAGAATCCGTAAAATTTGATAAGATAACAGCACGCATACAGAAGCTGTGCTATGGGCTTAACAAACTGGTAGAGCCTGTTAAAGTTGCCATGAAAGTAATTGAAGGGCTGTACGATGGCGTTACCACTACAGAGCTGGATAACCTGGCCGCGGAAACCTCCGCTTCTATGAGTACCATACATCCTGATTACAGCCTGCTGGCATCCCGCATTGCCGTTAGCAACCTGCACAAGAATACTACCAAATCATTCTCTGCCACCATCGAAAAACTTTATCAGTACAAAGAACCTTCTACCGGGCTTAACGCCGCACTGATTGATGAAAAAGTATATAACGTTGTTAAACAGCATGCGGACCTGCTGGATTCTACCATCATTTACGACCGTGACTTTGCTTTTGATTATTTCGGCTTTAAAACGCTGGAGCGTTCTTACCTTCTTAAGCTTAACGGAAAAATTGCAGAGCGGCCCCAGCACATGTACATGCGTGTGGCGGTTGGCATTCACCTGGATGATATGGAGCAGGTCATCAAAACCTACAACCTGCTTTCAGAACGCTGGTTTACCCATGCCACGCCTACCCTGTTTAATGCCGGTACGCCCAAGCCGCAAATGTCATCCTGCTTTTTGCTTACCATGAAGGATGACAGTATTGAAGGTATTTACGATACGCTCAAACAAACGGCACGTATATCGCAATCGGCGGGTGGTATTGGCTTAAGCATACATAACATAAGGGCTACAGGCTCTTATATAAGCGGCACCAACGGAACAAGCAACGGCATTATACCTATGCTGCGTGTGTTTAATGATACGGCACGCTATGTTGACCAGGGTGGCGGCAAGCGCAAGGGAGCTTTTGCTATTTACCTGGAGCCCTGGCATGCTGATATTTTTGAGTTTCTTGAGTTAAAGAAAAACCATGGCAAAGAAGAGCTGCGTGCAAGGGATTTATTCTACGCCCTGTGGATAAGCGACCTGTTTATGCAGCGTGTGGAAGCCAACGAGGACTGGAGCCTGTTCTGCCCCCATGAGGCGCCCGGCCTGGCAGATAGCTGGGGACAGGCTTTTGAAGAGCTTTATGCTAAGTACGAAAAAGAAGGCAAAGCAAGAAGAACCGTAAAAGCGCAGGACCTTTGGTTTGCCATTCTTGATGCGCAGATAGAAACCGGTACGCCCTACATGCTGTATAAAGATGCCTGCAACCGCAAAAGCAACCAGCAAAACCTGGGCACTATTAAAAACAGCAACCTGTGTACAGAAATTGTTGAATACTGCGCTCCCGATGAAGTAGCCGTATGTAACCTTGCTTCCATTGCCTTGCCGCGGTTTGTTATCGATAACAGCTTTGATCATCAGAAGCTCTTCGACGTAACCTACCAGGCAACCGTTAACCTTAACAGGATCATAGACCGTAACTATTACCCTGTTGAAGAAGCCAGGAACAGTAACCTGCGGCACCGGCCCATCGGCCTTGGCGTGCAGGGTCTGGCAGACGCGTTTATTTTGCTGCGCATGCCATTTGACAGTGATGCTGCAAGGCAGTTGAATACTGATATTGCAGAAACCATGTACTATGCAGCATTAACGGCTTCAAAAGACATAGCCAAAGAAGAAGGGGCTTATAGCACTTACCAGGGTTCGCCATTGTCAAAAGGCATTTTCCAGTTTGATTTTTGGGGGGTTGTGCCCGGCAATCGTTGGAACTGGACGGCACTGCAAAACGAAATCAAACAGCATGGCGTTCGCAACTCGTTGCTGATAGCGCCCATGCCTACAGCTTCCACCTCGCAGATACTCGGCAACAACGAATGTTTTGAACCTTATACTTCCAACATATATGTGCGCCGTGTGCTTTCCGGCGAGTTCGTCGTGGTAAATAAATACCTGTTGAAAGACCTGGTAAATGCGGGCCTATGGAACGACGGCATGAAAAACAAAATCATTGCAGCCAACGGCTCTGTGCAAGGCATTGACGAAATACCGCAGGAAATAAAAGACATTTACAAAACCGTTTGGGAAATAAAGCAACGCACGTTAATTGATATGGCGGCAGACCGCGGCGCATACATTTGCCAAAGCCAGTCGCTAAACCTGTTTGTACAGCAGCCCACCAAAAGTAAACTTACCAGCATGCACTTTTACGCCTGGAAAAAGGGCCTTAAAACCGGCATGTATTACCTGCGCACACAGGCCGCGGCGCAAGCCGTACAGTTTACCGTAGAAAAACAGGCAACGGCGCAGGTACAACCTGTTACAAACCAGCAGGCAATAGCGGAAGACGAAGCCTCAGCCGGCCCGTCCTGCTCCATTGACGGCAGTTGCGAAGCCTGCAGTGCATAAACTATTTTAACCAATAAGGCCTCAGGGCCTTATTGGTTTTTTTATGTATGTACCCGGCAGGATTACTGCTATGAGGCTTCTGTTGTGTCACTCACTTGTACGGTTGGCTCATTACTCAGCAATGTGCGGCAGGATTGTAAATCTGCAACAGGTCACATTCAATCAGGTTAATCATTTAAATCACAAAAATCCTGGTTAATACAATATGCAGCAACATACATCCTACATAAACTGGAGCGGCGGTAAAGATTCGGCTCTTTGCCTGTACAAAGCTTTGCAATCAAAGCAATACAATATCCGCTGCCTGCTTACCAGCGTTAATGCGGCGCATAACCGCATATCCATGCACGGCGTAAGGCGGCAATTGTTAGAGGCACAATCAGCGGCGTTAAACATTCCTTTACAAACCATAGAACTGCCGGAACAGCCCGGCATGGCCCAATACGAAGAAGCCATGCAGCAAAAGGTTGCAGAACTGAACCTGGCCGGATGTACCCATGCCCTGTTTGGAGATATTTTCCTGGAAGACCTTAAACTATACCGCGAAAGTAAATTGAAGGCAGCAGGTATTGAATGCGTATTCCCTTTATGGAAAACAGATACAACAGCGCTGCTGAAAGAATTTCTTTCCCTAGGCTTTAAGACCATCATTGTTTGCGTAAATGAACAATACCTCGACAAAAGCTTTTGCGGCAGAATCATTGATGAATCATTCCTGGATGATTTGCCCGTAAACGTTGACCCGTGTGGGGAGAATGGCGAATTTCATACCTATTGTTTTGACGGGCCTATTTACAGCAACGCTATACCGTTTACAAAAGGAGAAACTGTTTACCGGAAATATGCCGCCCCTAAAAATGATGACGATGCAGGCGGCGCCGAAAAGGAATATGGTTTTTATTTTTGCGACCTGCTGGCGTGAATAGTGAATCAATGTTGTTTAATTAAGCATGTCAGCCTGGGCCTATCCAAGGCGGATACGTCAAAAGCAACGGACAAAAACGGTTTCGGCAAGCTCAACCCGACATTCGTTTCTTGCTATGTCCGAATATTCACAACGCAATCGCAACCCTTAAGCATGACACATTAAACACAGAACAAACAAACATGAACAACCTTCAGCAGCAACTGCAACACATCATCAACAATAAAACAAAACCGCTGGGTGCGTTGGGCCGGCTGGAAGATATCGCTCTGCAGGCTGGCTTAATACAGCAAACCATAACACCCGTTATTGCTAACCCGCAGGTTGTTGTTTTTGCTGCTGACCACGGCATTGCGTTAACGGGTTTGGTAAATCCTTACCCGCAGGCAGTAACAGCGCAAATGGTGCTTAACTTTTTAAGTGGCGGCGCGGCTATCAATGTGTTTTGCAGGCAAAACCAAATTGGCTTAACCGTTGTTGATGCCGGTGTTAACTATAACTTCGGCAGCCGTACAGCAAAAGCCCCCCGGTTTGTTGATGCAAAAATTGCACAGGGCACCAATAATTACCTGCAGGAGGCTGCTATGACGATACCACAGGTAAACAAAGCAATTGAAACCGGTAAATCCATCGTGCGGCAGCTTGCTGCTGAACAATGCAACTGCATTGGCTTTGGCGAAATGGGCATAGGCAATACCTCTTCAGCATCATTACTAATGAGCGCTGTTACAGCAATTCCGCTGGATGATTGCACAGGCAGGGGAACCGGCGCCAACGATGAACAACTAAAAGTAAAACTGCAAACGCTGCAACAGGTATTCCGTTTGCACCAGCTTGATAAGTTGTCGCAGCACCCGGTTGAACTACTTTCTAAAGTTGGCGGCTTTGAGATTGCCATGATGGTGGGCGCTTATATACAGGCAGCGGAAGAAAGGATGATAACTGTGGTGGATGGCTTTATCTCCACAGCGGCGCTGCTGGTAGCGGGCATTGTAAAGCCTGGTGTTGCAAACAACTGCATTTACGCACATACCAGCGGAGAAAAAGGCCATGAACAAATGCTTGGCTACCTGAACGCCAGGCCTTTGCTTAACCTGGGCATGCGCCTGGGCGAAGGCACAGGCGCAGCCCTGGCCATACCACTGATACAAAGCGCTGTAAATTTTTTAAATGAAATGGCGAGCTTTGAAAGCGCCAACGTTTCTACCGCTGCAACATGAAAAAGCAACTGCACTATTTTTTAACAGCACTTATGTTTCTTACAAGGATACCCGTGCCGCCCATCATCAACCACAGCGATAGCATGCTGCAGAAATCAGCCCGTTATTTTACCTGGGTGGGCCTGCTGGTAGGCGTTATTGCCGCTACAGCCTATTGGCTGTTACAGCATATATTTTCCCCTGCTTTGGCCCTTGCTTTTTCTATGGCAGTAAGCATACTTACCACCGGTGCTTTTCATGAAGATGGCTTTGCCGATGTATGTGACGCCTTTGGTGGTGGGTGGACCAAAGAAAAAATACTGCTGATTATGAAAGACAGCCGCCTGGGCACTTATGGCGTAGTTGGGCTTATCTGCATACTGTCAGTTAAGTTTTTACTGCTGCTTGAATTGGTTGCTATGCCTGGCAGCCTTAACCGTTTTCTGGTCATCATCATCGCAGCCCATGGTATAAGCCGCCTTGCCGGGCTAACCATGATGCACCAGTACAGCTATGTGGCAGATATGGATACCAGCAAATCCAAACCAGTAACCACCAGGAAGCTTACCGCCGCGGAACTAACCATTGCCTGCGCAGGTGCGGCACTGCCTTTTATATTTTTGCCTTATACCTTTTTGCTGGCTATACTTTTAGTGATTCCGGCAAGGTTATACCTCGGCTGGTATTTTCATAAATGGATTGGCGGCTATACAGGCGATTGCCTGGGCGCCACGCAACAGGTAACAGAGATATTCTTTTATATTGGCTGTTTATTGATATGGAAATTTATTTAATCAGGCATACCCAACCGGCGGTTGAACGTGGTGTTTGTTACGGGCAAACCGATATAGATGTTACCGCTTCTTTTGAAGAAGAAGCTGCCGCCATTAGTAAACACATTCCCCCAGATATTGAAATGGTTTTCAGCAGCCCCCTGCAACGCTGCGCCAAACTGGCTGCAAAGCTGTTTCCATTTCACACAGTACAGCTACTGCCCGGCCTTATGGAAATAAACTGCGGCCATTGGGAAATGAAAAGCTGGGCGGATATTCCTGAGGACATTTCAACAAAGTGGATGAATGATTTTGTGAACAACCCTTTTCCCGGCGGGGAGAATTATGTGCAACTGCAGCAAAGGGTAGTGCGGCATTTTGAAGACATCAGCTACCATAAAACAAAAGCCGCTATTGTTGCGCATGGCGGTGTATTAAGAAGCATTCTTTCCCACATAAGCGGTGTTGAACTGAAAGATTCTTTCAACCGCTTCAGCATTCACTATGGTTGCGTTATACGGTTAAAACCCTGGCAGCAAGGCTGGAAATTTGAACATCTGTACAATGTTGCGCCTGCCGACGCGGAAACACACAGGCCGGAAAAGTAAGCCCCGTGGGTGGGCTGCCGGGCTTTGTTCCTGCTGCTGAATGGCTGCCGGATAGGAATGGAAACCCCGCTGAGGCCTTGTGCAGCGGGCTTTGTGGCGGAGTTGCAATGGATAGCCGGTACCAAAGTTGGGCAATAGTATGCCGGTGAAAGCCCCAAATCCCGGGCCGCATCATCCCTTCTTTTAATTTCTACTAAGCCTTTTTTAAACGCGGTTAACCGCCTTTTAAAGAAAAACCTGCCGGAGGCTGGTTAACTTTAACGTGTAAATCCAATATTTCAAAGTCCAATATTTACCTATGCGTGACGTTATCATTACCAACCCCTGCCAAACGGAATCTTACATTTATCCCTGGAACGATGTAAGAAAATACGCCCTTCTGCTTGTAAGCCGCTATCCGCAAAAATACAGGCTTGCCTACTGCAACGATTTTTACCAGAAGATGATTTTGCTTGTTAACGACAATGAAAAGATGTTTGACATTGAGCATTGCCAGATATTAACCTTTAGCAAAATTGACGCTTCTCAAAACGTGAGCATGCTGTATTTTGAAATGGCCGGCTACCAGGGCAATATTAGCTGCTGGGATGATTTTGAAAAAGGCTATAATGCCCTGCAGGAATTTCGCTTCCTGATGAAAATTTATGAAACCTGGACAACCCTCTCTTAACCTTTCTGCAACTCTCATAAAAAACATTTAAGTTGCATAACAATCTGCGTTGTTATGGGCTTTAATGTTGACAATCTTATTACCATCACGTTTACATTATTCGCGGTAATTGACATTGTCGGCTCCATTCCCCTGCTTATTTCGCTTAAGGAAAAAATGGGTGGCATAAGAGCACTACCAGCCACCCTTATTTCCGGCGGTTTAATGATTTTGTTTTTGCTGGTTGGCGAAAACTTTTTAAGCATACTTGACCTTGATGTAAAATCATTCGCCATCGGCGGTTCTATAGTTATCTTTTTACTTGGCCTTGAAATGGTGCTGGGCCACGAAATATTCAAGGGCGATGCCGATGCCAAAAGCGGCACTGTTGTGCCTATAGCCTTCCCCATCATAGCGGGCAGCGGTACACTTACCACCATTATATCTTTAAAAGCCAATTACGAAGAAACATACATACTGGCCGGCATTCTCCTTAACCTTATTATTGTTTTTGCCGTACTAAAATCTCTTAAATGGATTGAGCGTGTACTGGGTAAAGCAGGCCTTACCGCTATTAGAAAATTTTTTGGCGTAATACTGCTGGCCATCGCGGTTAAAATATTTGCCAGCAACCTTAGCGAGTTTGGAAAATAAAATTGGGGGAATAAGACTATCCCCCCTCACCCTTATTTAACGTAATTGAGCTGCAATGCTCAAAGATGTAATATGGCTGGCAAGTGGTTAACAGTAACAGCAGTGGTAAAACCCGCTAACCATTTTCTGCCCTCCCACTGGCCCCTGCTATAAATACGGTGCAATTTTTTTCTTTAGCTCCTCCCTGTAAGCATCGCCTATGGGAATGTTGTGTTTGCCAATCAGCACTTCGTTTCTTGCTATACAGTCTATATGCTGCAGCGAAATCATAAACGAGCGGTGCACCCGTATAAATTCATGCTGTGGCAGCTTTACTTCAAAATCTTTCAGGTTTTGCAAGGTGGTAATTGGGGCATTACGGCCATTAATGTATACCTGCGTATAATCCTTCATAGCTGAAATAAAAATGATATCGTCCAGCCATGCTTTTACCAGCTTGTATTCACTTTTAATAAGTATAAAATTTTTGCGGCTGTCCATTGCAGGCAAAGGCACTTCTGCAACATCAATAAAATAATTAGGGGCTATCATTATTATACAGTTTTAAGTTAGCGCTGTTGCCGTGGTAAAAGTTAATGCGGCGGCGGCTTGCTGATTGTGAAGTAAAACTACCGGAACCCGCCACAGAAAGAAGTACAAATGCTGTGAACCGGCCAAATGATGCGACCAAGCAGCCAATGTTGCAGCGAGTTTGTTTACAGGTATTTTAAACAAGACAGGGCGGAATACAGGAAGAATTTATGAACCCGGCAGAAGTGCCGCTATGAGGCTTTACTTGCGTCGCACTCTTGTACTTTGTATCCGCTACGCAGCTTGCCCACCTTGTAGAATTTTACATCCGCTTCATCAACATCGTACAATCCCATCCCACACCTAACACCCGGGTTATACACTGCCGGTAAGCGCTATTATGTTGGGTTTATACAATTCGCTTACAGGCAGCTCCAGAGATTGCAGTGTAACACTGGATTTTCTTACCGACGTAATATGAGCGATGGCTACTATATACGACTTGTGGATGCGTACAAATTTTTGCGGCGGCAGCTTCTCCTCTATGTTTTTAAGGCTCATCCTGGTAATAACGGGTCTTGCCCCGGTACCCAGGTGAATTTTAATGTAATCCTTTAAACCTTCAATATAGCGTATGTCAGTAAGGTTAACTTTTACCTGGCTATACTCAACCGGTACAAACACATGGTCTGTAAATGCGGTTGCCTGTATAGCTGCCGGCTGTGGCGCCATACTGCGCAACTGGTGCAGCTCACGGGCTTTGTTACATGCTTTTATAAACCGCTCCAGCGATACGGGTTTAAGCAGGTAATCCACCACATCCAGGTTAAAACCATCCAGGGCGTATTTTTCGTAAGCCGTAATAAAAATAATCATGGGCCTGTTGGTCATGCTTTCGGCAAACTGCAGGCCTGTAAGCCCTGGCATCTGTATATCCAGGAACAGCAGGTCAATTTTTTCCTGCTCCATCATGGCCATGGCCTCCACAGCATTGCGGCACCTGGCCACCAGCTTCAGGTAGGGCACTTTACTAATGTTATCGGCCAGCAGGTCGAGCGAAAGCTTTTCGTCATCTATCGCTATACAGTTCAGCATCAGGAAAGTTTTACTTGTAAGTGCACTATAAAGTTATCGTTCTCTTCAGTAATGTTAAGTTGGTGGTTTTTGGCATATAACAGGTTAAGCCTGCGCTTTACATTGTTTAGCCCTATACCGGAAACCCTGTCTTTAACTTCTTTAATGCGTGGGTTAAATTTGTTGCTTACCAAAAATTCGAGCTGTCCGCCTTTTACTGTAAGCTTAATGTTTATGGCGGCGGCTTCAATCATGCCTGTGCCGTGCTTAAAAGCATTTTCTACAAACGGTATCAGCAGCATGGGCTCAATCTGGTGGTTCATGTTATCTACATCAACAGTAACATTTACTTCCACACTGTCATCAAAGCGTTGCTTTTGCAGGTCAATATAGCTTTCCAGGTATTCTATCTCGGTTTGCAGTGTTACCTTATCCTCCTCTGCATCGTACAACATATAACGCATCAACGATGACAGCTTGATGAGCGATGGCTCCAGGTTATCATTCTTAAGCCGCGCCATAGATACCATGCTGTTTAACACATTAAACATGAAATGCGGGCTTACCTGTGAGCGCAGCAGGGATAACTCCGTTTTAAGGTTTTCGTTCTCTTTTTCCTGCTGCCGCTGGTCTTCCTTTATTTTATCGGTGATAATTTTATAAGAGGCACTGCAAACAAGTATGGTGACAAATTTGAAAAATACAAAGGGAAACGGAGGGCCACCCCTGCCATTGGGAAAACGAAACCCTACATCGTGAAAAATAAGGTAATGCAAAGCTACCAGCAGGCCAATTACAGCAGCCAGCGCAGCCACATAAGAGAAGTATTTTTTGCGGAAAACCAGCCTGGGCATCAGAAAGAAAGCATTAAGATAGAAGAGCGCCACCCAAACAGCATCAAGCGCTAAGTTAAACCTGTTAAACTGCACCCGGCGCTCGTTATCCAGCCTGGCATCCGGCCCGCCGGGATTATACCTGAAAGAGCGCCCACCTGGCTGGCCATTGCCTTGCCCATGCGGCCATAGCCTTACATTACCGGGCTTTTGCATATCTGAAACGGAGGGACGGAAAAAGTAAGGTGAATACAGGTAAACTACCCATATTGCTACATGAACAAATACCACAAACCACTTGTGCTGAAACAATTTCATGCACGCAAGGTAGCAAGTAAAAAACGCCTAAGGAAGCTTGCGGAGAATGTGTAGATGAAGCAGGAAAAATCATCTGCAAAATAAGAAAGCGCCGGGCAGCGTTTTATCTATCCGGGTCTGAAAAGCCGCCATGAAACACGGGACGTACAAGAGAGTGACACAACAGCCGATGCCATGAAATACCAAAGCCCGTCACCAAAAATTCCTGGCCCTATGCTGCTAATCGTACCGTTTTAATTTTCTTGGCAACCAGAAGTCGCGGTAGAATACGGAGAACCCTACCTGTGTATAATTTTCTTTGATAAGGCCGGAATTGGTTGTGCCACGCTGGCCTATCTGCAGGTTGGCCTGCAACGCCAACTGGCTGCGCAATGTACTAAAACCGGCGCCTACGGTGAAGCCCCTGTCGTTTAACTGCTCGCCTTTTATCTGCAGGTAAGAATTGCTGTAAAAACCACCTGCCTGAAGGTACCACCTTTCAATAAGACGGTTGGCATAAGATATTTTTTTAGCATATTCAACACCCCCGCTTACGCGGTTACTGTTTACAAGCGTATAGTTTAAACCGCTGTAGTTAACACTGTTCCAGTTTTGTTGTTGGTAGTCTGCACTAACGGTAAACTGTTTATTAAAAATAAGCGCCGCCCCTGCCGTGTAAATAACGGGCAAACTAAAGTAGCTGTCTTTAATTGATTTATTGTCAACAATAGTGGTGCTTCCTTCTTTTACGGTAAGCGTATACTCGGCTGGCAATGTGGTTTTGTTAGAGGCCGTTAAGCCCAGCGCAAGCGCAACTTTTTTGGTAATGTCTGCCTGGTACTGTATGCCGCCTTTAAAATACATTTTGCTAACATAAATATCTCTTGTTGAAGCAATGGCGGAACTGCTGTTATAATCCAGCGTTTCTGTTTGCTGCAAAGAGCCAAACAATACACTTGACTGAACGCCCACTGAAAAATTTTTGTTTAGCCTGAAAGCGTTCGTGATATACACCTGGTTAATGCCACCGCTGCCTTCGTAATAAGCATCTACTTTATCGCCAGAGCCCTGTATGTCTTTTTTGGAGTAAAAAGAATAATTGCTGGTACTGAACGGCGTTAGACCGATGCCGATACCCCACCATTTTTTTACTTTAAGCCCAAGCGCCAGCCGCTTAATCTGCATGTCATCTGCGTAAGTGGATGTACCTGTACCTACAGGTTTACCCGTATAACGGGTGTATTGGTACCTGCCGCTTAACTCGAACGAAAAAAAATAATCGTCCAGTTTTGAAAGAGAGGCAGGGTTTGCCTGGTATATATACCTGGGGGAAGAAAGACTAACACCGGTATTGGCCATACCGGCAGAGCGGTCGAACCAGCCGGATTCTATATCCCCAATACCGGCTATGGAATAGGGTGACACATTGTTTTGCGCATAGGATGCACCTGTTACAAAAACAGCAAACAGCGCTATGGTATTTTTATACAAATGCATGATTGTTATTGAATAGATATGTAATAGATAACCAGTTGAACCCTGTCTGTTTTTTGTTGCTGGCTGCCCACCACCAACCTGTTGAATGTAGTGTAATCCTTACCGGAAAAAGGCTGCAGAAAAAAGCCATAATTCATGTAACTGTAATCGCTGGCGGTTATTTTTGACTGCAGATAGCTGGTAACATCGTACGTGTAGCGGGTATCTTTTCCATACAGGTCGTCTATATACAAATTACCTGTTTGGGTTTGTGCTGTTGCAGCGGATGTTAAATCTGCGCCGGCCACATTTGTTCTGTCGGTTTGGGTGAGGCGCAGTGTATCTGGCAGGCTGTAAACATTATTGAACGTGCCGCTTACAGGCGTAATAAGCAACGAAGCCGCATAGATTTTTACGTACCCGGGTGCATTTAACAACTGCTGCAAATTGGGTATGGTAAATTTTATGCGGGTACCGGTTATATACTGCATATAGGCTGCATTGCCAGTTAAGGATGAACTTATTTCTTTATTGGACGAACCAATGGACTGTAACACTGTACCGGTTCTGTCAACACTGATGTGGTTGAACTGTTTGCTGTTGTTGCTGAGTGTGAAGCTGGCCACTTTATCCTGCTTCACCAGGTCTTTTTTGCTGTAATGAAGATCTATGTGAGCGCTGTCCTGAAAACCGAACACAACACCGTCATCGCCTGTAGCTGCAATGGAAATACCTTTGAAATAGCGTTGGAAATTTTCTGCCACCCGTATATCATCGCTCCTGTTTTGCAACATGGTTAACCACTCCTGCCCCAGCACATCAGATATGTTAATGGATATAGTAGAATCTATACCTGTTGGGCGCAGGTAAAGTACTTTTTCACCAATAGGCGTTGAACCCGTAGCAAAGGAAGTGGTATTGTAAAACTGGGTGGCGCCGGAGGGAAAAGCTATTTCATCCGTAACGCGGTAAACAGCCAGGTGAACAGGCTTAAGCGTATCGCCGTACCAGGTACGTTTCAGCTTTATTACCAGCCTGGTTGAATCGTAAATGGTATTGCTGTAAATGTCTTCATCCGCCGGCGGTGCGAGCAGCATGAAGGAGGAAGCTTTTACCAGGCCGAACAAATTATCCCTGTAAACACCTGCCAATCCTGTACCGCTGGCGCTGGTAGCAAACGAATCTATATAAACCGTAGATACATTTACGGCAAATGTATCTGTCTTAACAATTTTTGTATAATCGTTATCAATAAACTGTTCACCAAAAGAAATGTTTGTTTTCTCACATGCCGTAAGGGTAATAAACAATACCAGCATTGCAAAAACAACGGTGTGCACCGGTTTAGTCATGTAAAATATTATGTAAGAAAAGATGAATGCCGGGCAATATTATCCCTGCCCGCTGTTAGTGAATTGTTAGTATAGATTAATGCGCAGTTAACATCTTTTAGCGTGTGTTTTTTGGCTGTGAAAGGATTTCCATTGCTTTTTAAGAACAGAACACCAAATGCTTTAAGTAAACTCTGCTTTATAAAAGTTAAATTGCAATACAAAAACATTTGCCCATGTACATAGAGTCCAGAAAAATTCACCTTATAGAGGAGGTGCTAAAAGTGGAGGATGAATCTACCCTGAACGCACTGGAAAGCGTTTTGAAGAAGGCAAAGAAAACCAGGGGAAAAAAGAATGGCATATACGACTTTGTAGGTGTAGTTACAAAAAAGGAAGCTGCCCAAATGCGAAAAGCGATTGAAGATACCTGCGAAACCATTAATGAAAATGACTGGAAATAATTACCTGTTGGACAGCAATATAATCATTGAAATATTTGACGGGGATAAAGCAATTGCCGACAGGCTGGACAAACTGCCAACTTTTTACATTCCCGTAATTGTTCTTGGGGAACTCTACATTGGCGTTAATAGAGTTACTAATAAAACCAAGCATTTAAAAATGCTCACTAATTTTCTGGCGCTTGGCACTGTATTAAACGTAAATGGGCAAACGGCCAATATTTATGGTGAGATGATTGCACGTTTATACAAAAAAGGCAAGCCCATACCCACGAATGATGTATGGATTGCCGCAATAGCTTACGAGCACAGCCTTACGCTTGTAACAAGAGATGTGCATTTTAATGAGATTGACAAAATCAGTATAGAAACCTGGTAAGAAAAAACCGGCATAGCTCATCCAAACCTTTCCACCTCAAATGCTTTCATGTCAATGCTTGCCGGTTGACCGTTTACCGCTTCGCTTACCAGCTTGCCGGTGCCGGGCCCAAGGCTTAAACCCAGCATGGAATGCCCCGTAGCAACCACTACATTCTTATACTTTTTTATCTTTCCAATGTAAGGGATACCGTCTGCGGAGCATGGCCTGTAGCCGTACCAAATCTTATCCACGGTTGGCATAGGTATGTCAAACTCGGGAAAAAACCTTTTAACCGCATTCAGCAAACCTTCTATGCGGTTCATACGTGGCGGGGTATTGGTGCTGGTAACTTCCATGGTACCCCCAAAACGAATCTTGTTGCCGTCCATGGGCGTAATGGCTGCGCGGCCCTCTACCAATATAGCCGGATAATTAAGCTTGTATGGCGAATTTTCCAGCGTTAGCGAATAACCCCTTCCCGGCATCAAAGGAATTTTTGTATCGGCCAGGGCGGCAATTTCGCGGCTCCAGGAGCCTGTGGCTATTACTACATGATCAGCATCGTAAGCCCCGCTTTTTGTGATGACACGGTTTACTTTACCATTGGCTTTTTCAAACCTGGTCACTTCTTCATTGGGCTGCAACTGAACGCCTGAAGCTTTTAGCTTATCCATCAGCCCATGCATCAGCTTATAGGGGTACAGGTGTGCATCACATTTAAAAAAGATGGCGCCCAATCCATTTATTTTGGTGTGAGGTTCCAGTGCCTGCATTTCATCATAAGAGAGCAGTTCCGCATCCAGGCCAAGTTCATGCGCCTTTTCTACAGTATGTTTAGCATGTTCCCTGTTTGGTTCTGTTTGAAAAATATCCAGCAGGCCTTTATGCTCATAAGAAAAATCGAAATCTTTTGCCCACCGTTCATATTCATGCTGGCTTAACAGGGCTATATCCGTTAAAGGTTTTGCTGATTGCTGCACATGTTGCGGCGTAGCGCTTTTCATAAACTTAAGCCCCCAGTCAATAAGCGCTTTGTTAAGCCTTGGCTGTACGTAAAAAGGGCTCTTTGAATTCAGCATCCACTTTAACCCCTGCTTTACTATACCCGGTGTGGCCAATGGTATAAAGTGGCTTGGACAAACATAGCCTGCATTACCGTAGGAACAGTTGTCGTTAAAATCACTTTTGTCTAACACGGTAACCTGCCAGCCGCTCTGCCGCAGGTAATAAGCTGAACTTAAACCTATAATGCCGCCGCCAATAACCACGGCACGCCCTGCTGAAGAACCTGATGCCCCGGCCTGGTTATACATAAAACTCACTTTCATTTTTAACTGTTCAATGTTTTTTGTTCAATGTTTAATGTGGGCGATTGTGGGTAAGGGACATGGCCGTTACCTTATTACCCTAACGCCAAACACACGCCCCGCTGTTTTTTGGTAATTGGATTCTATACGCACTGTAATACCTGTTTTATCGCCAATAACCTCTTTGGGAATACTGTATTCTTTATCGTAAAATTTACCGGTTTTGCCGCCGGTTAATTCTTCGGTGGCAATTTTTACACCGTTAACAAGAATATCAAATTTGCGGTCTTTATCATCGCCTATATAGGTTAGCAGCAAATTGTTTTGTAAAGATGGGTCAACTTTCATCTCAAAAGAAAAGAAACCGCCGGCACGCACTTCCCTGCCGTTAACACCAATGGCATCGCTGACATAACTTTTTTCGCTTGCGGTTAGGTTATGGTCACGCTCCGGCTGCATTTCGCCGATACGGAATACATCAATGGTACGTTCAGCTATTTCTTTCTGCCGCTTTTTATCCGCTTCGTATTCTGCCTGCCTTGCACTCCAGTCTGCATTAGTAAAGTAATCCCAATATACACTGTAGTACTTGTTGTACATTTTATAAAAGGGTACCAGCTTAACATCGTAAGGTTTACCCACGTTCTTCATTTCAAAGCTAAGCGGCGCATCTCCTGATGGTTTAATCCAGTCGCTTACATTTTTGTTATCAGTTAACAGTACAGGTGTACCAAACACAGGGTCAGGCATAGTATCGCCAAGTACCCCAGCCAATACCAGCGGGCCGTACATTACCGCAATGCGGTTTGCATTGTCTGGCATGCTTTGGGTATGTAATGTTTTAGCGAGGGTAAGTTTTACCTTATCGTTGTTTTTCCACTTACGATTAATAACAATAAAGCCATCAGCATCTGTTTCTGCATTCACCGGTTTACCATTTACCAATACCGCTGTATTGTTGGCCCAGTAAGGCTTGCGTACACGCAGTACAAAGCTGCCCGGTTTACCCTCAACAGTGAAATTGATGTCATCCGCCTCCGGAAAAGCTGTTTGCTGTGTAATAACAACATTATTTTCTTTCCAGTTTAACTGAGATGGGACAAACAGGTTTACATACAAGCTGCCATCAGCACCCTGGTAATAAATGCCTTCGCTGTATTTACTGTGGTTTTCCATGCCGCTGCCCACACAACAGGTAAAAGTATTAAAGGGTTTGCTGAACTCTTTTTTAGTACCCATGCGCAGCGGAACAAAATAACACATCATGCCATCTTCAGGGTTTTGCGATGCAAGTATGTGATTATATAACGCACGTTCATAATAATCGCCCAACTCGCTGGTGGGTTGCCAGCTAAACAGGTGACGGGTTAGCTTAAGCATGTTATATGTATTGCAAGTCTCGCAGGTATTGTCGCTAAGCCTGTCATTCAGCTTATCTGCTTCGCCACAGTATTCATAGTTGCTGTTGCCCCCAATTACATAGCTGTGGTGGTACACCATGGTTTGCCAGAAAAAAGTAGCGATTGTTTTATCGCTTTCCCTGCCGGTTAAATCGTACTGGTAAGCGCTTCCGATGGCCTTGGGCACATTGGTATTGCTGTGTTTGCCTGGCATAGGGTCAATCTTTTGCGACAAGGGTTTCATCACAAAATCATCGTAGAATTTATAGGATAAATCCAGGTATTTTTTATTGCCTGTTATAGAATAAATGCTGGCCAGCACATCGTTCATGCCGCCATACTCGCAACGCAGCATTTTTTGCAGTTGTTCTTCATTAAGGTTCTTCAGAACATCGCCGGTCCAGTCGGCCATGCCCGTTACCACATCCATTGCTTTGGTATTACCACAATACAGGTAAGCATCTACCAACCCGGCCATTACTTTATGCACGGTGTACCAGGGGCTCCAGCCACCATTCAAATCAAAGCCGCCTGTTTTTATCTGCCCTATGGATACTTTGTAAAAAATACTGTCTTCGTTGGGTATGGCGCCTACATAACCTGTTTTTCGTGCAGCCTGGCAGCGGGCCAGCTCCTCAACAATATAATTGACCCGTTCTTTAAATTCCACATTACCTGTTGACACATACATCATGCTAATGGCCGATAAGTAATGCCCCAGCGTGTGGCCCGAAAGCCCCTCGCTCTCCCAGCCTCCATATACATCTCCTTTGGTGGGCAATCCTGCATTCCTGTAAAAGCGGTGCAGCAGCCTGTTTACATCAAGACTAACCAGGTAGGCTGAATCTTTTTGCATAGCATGGTGCAATGCGCTGCCGGGCAGCAGCTTTACATCCTTCAGGCTAAAGCCATACGTTTTTAACTGTACTACAGGTTTTACCTTAAAGCGGCTGTCATTCCTTTCAGGAAGATATGATTGCGC
Organism: Foetidibacter luteolus; assembly: GCF_009650435.1. Classification (GTDB taxonomy): domain Bacteria; phylum Bacteroidota; class Bacteroidia; order Chitinophagales; family Chitinophagaceae; genus Foetidibacter; species Foetidibacter luteolus. Next base: position 75,287 of record NZ_VVIP01000091.1, on the reverse strand, counting down.
CGATGCCTGTAAACATATTGCCGCGATTAACACACTACTGCAAAAAAAAATTTTCATGCCTTCACTATGTTTAATTAATGAATGATATTCCGTACGTTACCGTTTATGTTATAGATACCAACGACATATTTTTATAGCATCGCCTGTTGCGTCGCAATCACTTCATCGCCTGCATCATTGGGCGGCATTTAAGCGGGTATTAAACATATCGCACCTACGGCGCTCTTAACAGTTTTGCTTATCCCGCTATATGAAGTGTAGACCCTTCAGATGTTTATTCTATCGTCGCCGCGATTTAACATCAGTACTAAGGAACAATGTTCTACGAATCGCAATTGCTGCCATATTAATCCGGACGTACACGCTGTGCGACGCAATCCCGAAGTTTCGGGACCATGAAATACAAATGCCGGGTCCATAAAAAAATATACAAAACATTAATCAGCAACATCAGCCAAATCAGTTTTAAACCCCGGATCAGCCGATTTTCTTGCCATAAAATATAGTGGTATGCCCAGCAATACAATACCCAGGCCCGGCCATGTATACTTAGGCTTATACACAAACAATGCAACGCATATAATGGAAGCCAGGAGCACATACAATGCCGGCAATACAGGATAACCGAAAGCTTTGTATGGCCTTGCAATTGCAGGCTGTGTTTTGCGCAGCCTGAATATGCCGATGATGGTAAGTATGTAAAAAATAAGCACTACGAATATTACATAATCCAGCAGATCTCCATAACGGCCGCTGAGGCACAATACTGATGCCCACAGGCATTGCATCCACAAGGCTTTTGCAGGAACAGCGTTTTTGTTAAGCTCGCCAGCCTGCTTAAAGAATAAACCATCCTTGGCCATGGTGTAATAAACCCTTGCGCCGGCAAGTATTAACCCGTTGTTGCAGCCAAAGGTGGATATCATAATCATAACAGCTATTACATAGGTGCCGCTGTTGCCAAAAATGTTATGGCTTGCTGCTACAGCTACCCTGTCGTTGGCGGCAAAAGCTATCTCGTTAAGCGGCAGTACGGCTATGTACACCAGGTTAACGGTTACATAAATGATTGTAACAATCAGGGTGCCCAGCAACAGGCTTAAACCAATATTGCGTTTGGGGTTTTTTATTTCGCCGGCAATAAAGGTTACGTTGTTCCAGGAATCGCTGCTAAATAAACTGCCCACCATGCTGCCGGCAATAGCGCCTATAGCCGCTAAGCCCATGTAACCGGTTACGCCACCACCCGCTGACAAATTTTTCATGGAAAAAGCATTGGCCCAGTTGGCCTGCCATACATTTTTATCAGCGCCAAACAAAAGGCCCAGCACCACCAAACCAACCAGCGTTGCAATTTTGGTAATGGTAAACGTTGTTTGTATCATTTTGCCTTCCTTAACACCAAGTGTATTAATGTAGGTAAGCACAACTATCATTACAATAGACACAATTTGTGCAGCAGATATTTTAATAAAGCCAACATCCGCAAGAATATTCGTTTCGCTCAGTGAGGGGAAAATGTATGCCGCAAACTTGGAAAAAGCTACACCCACCGCAGCTATGGAACCTGTTTGTATAACGGAGAAAAAGCTCCAGCCATATAAAAAACCTGTAAGCGGGTTGTAAGCCTCCCGCAGATAAACATATTGACCGCCAGCCTTAGGGTACATGCCGCTTAGTTCGCCATAACTCAATGCCGCGGTTAGCGTTATAGCGCCTGTTAATACCCATATCAACAGCAGCCAGCCGGCAGAGCCAACGTTACGTGTAATATCGGCGCTTACAATAAAAATTCCGGAACCAATCATAGCGCCGGCCACCAGCATAGTGCCATCCAGCAGGCCGAGTGATTGTTTAAATGTGTTGCTGTTATTTGACATGGGGGTGTTTAAGCTGTTAGTTTTGAGTTACGAGCTATGAGATATAGCATTCAATAATCAATTTTCAGGTACCGGCGTTTGCCCTTCCTGCTTTACTGCTAACTTTATCTGTTATTTTTACTCACCACTCACCACTCACCACTCACCACTCACCACTCACCACTCACCACTCACCACTCACTATATCACCTGGAACCCATACGCATAGGGGTCATCAGCGGGATTAATGGAGATGGTATTGTACCCATAAATCCTGGCCCATCCTTCAACACTTGGCCTTATGGATGGCTTTCCGTCCACCGTTGTTTCTTCTTCTATCCGCCCTATAAATTTTGAACCTATAATACTCTCGTGTATAAACTCGTCTCCCTTCTTCAATTTGCCCTTGGCATACCACTGTGCCATACGTGCTGAGGTACCTGTACCGCAGGGGCTGCGGTCTATAGCTTTGTCACCGTAAAACACAGCATTCCGGGCAGTGGATGCGGGGTCAAGAACAGCGCCTGTCCAGAGTATATGTGAACAGCCGTTGATGGTTGGGTTTTCAGGGTGTACAAACTGGTACTTTTCGTTGATGCGTTTGCGCATTTCCCTTGCCCAGGTAATTAGTTTATCCGCTGAGTAATGCTCCAGCCCTTTGAAATTTTTCTGTACATCAACAATGGCATAAAAATTACCACCATAAGAAACGTCAACCACCAGTTCGCCAAGCTCCGGGCAATCTACAGTTAACTCTGCAGCGGCCAGGTAAGCCGGCACATTGGTAAGCTTAACACTTTTAACCTTATCACCTTCCTGTTTGTACTCAATCATTACAAGACCGGCGGGCGCCTCCATACGGACGATGCCCGGTGTTTTTGGCACAACCAGGCCTTCTTCTATAGCGATGGTAATGGTGCCGATAGTACCATGACCGCACATAGGCAGGCAGCCGCTGGTTTCAATAAAAAGTACAGCCACATCGTTGGCTTCGTTGTGCGGTTTATACAGTATGCTGCCACTCATCATATCATGGCCCCGGGGCTCGAACATAAGGCCCTTTCGTATCCAGTCGTACTCCTTTAAAAAATGCTGGCGCTTCTCGCTCATGTTACTGCCATGCAGTTCAGGCCCGCCTGCGGCAACTAATCTTACAGGGTTACCACAGGTATGGGCATCTACACAAAAGAACAAACCCTTACCTGCTGAAGGAGGGCTAAACTCCCCGGTAACGATACCTGTTACTTTATTCTTAAGAGATGATACACTGGTATTTATTGTCATACGATATTAACTGAACCATGATATAAGGCAAATGAATACCTGTTTACACTGCCTGCTCAATAAAGTACCAGGCCCTTCGTTTTGCTCAGGGCAGGCTACTAAGGCAATTGCTGAATAAGCCTCATCCGCCCTTCGGGTACCTTCTCCTAAAGGAGAAGGGAAAAGGATGAGTAATGTTCTGAACGTACAAGAGTGCGACGCAACGAAGCCTCATAGAAGTTCGTCCTGCCGGGCCCATAAAAAAAATGCTGCACTAACAACGTGTGATGTTTAATAAACACACACATGGTTGCCCGTTATTTAGCAGGGGCAACATATTTATTGTTGAAAATTCTTACGATACCTAATGGATTGGCCTGCTGCAGTTCGGGTGGAAGCAATGCATCAGGAAAACCCTGGAAGCACAAGGGCCTAGCCCAGCGTTTGATGGCGGAAGTACCAACGGAAGTAAACCTGGCATCGGTAGTGGCCGGGTATGGCCCGCCATGCACCATGGCTGCGCAAACTTCCACACCGGTTGGCGCCGCGTTGATGATAATCCTTCCGGCTAAAGTTTTTTGCAACTCAAGCACATCTGCATAAGATGACAAATCATCCTGCGTTGCCATGGCTGTAGTAGTTAACTGCCCGTGCAGGGAAAGGAGTACTTGTTTCAGCTCATCCATATCGCTGCATTCAATAACGAGCGAAAAAGGGCCAAACAACTCTTCCTTAAAATGCGGGATATCCAGAAAAGTGGCAGCGCTTACTTTGGCCAGTGTGGGGTAGGCTTCCAATCCTTCAGGCTTTTGTTCGCTTTGCGCCAACACATCTATGCCTTTTTCTTCCAGCATTTCGTGCAAGCCTTTGTTGTAAGCCTGGCAAATGCCGCTGTGCAGCATTTTTTGCGGCGTTACTTTTTTAATTTCCGTTGACAGCAACGCCAAGAAGTTATCCAGCGCCTGGCCTTTTACAGCCAATAATAAGCCCGGGTTGGTACAAAACTGCCCCATGCCTAAAGTGATGGAACCCGCGTATTGCTGGGCCAGTGCGGCCGCATTGCTTTGTAAAGCCGCGGGATAAAATACTACCGGGTTAATGCTGCTCATTTCTGCAAAAACCGGTACCGGTTTTTCTCTTTCGTTGCTATAAGCCTGCAATGCTTTGCCCCCCGCGAAAGAACCAGTAAAACCAACACCGGCCGTAGCAGGGTGTTGCACCAATGCTTTGCCTGTTTCGTTGCTTTTTCCTTCCACATGCTGTACCGTATGTTCGGGAACACCGCTTGCGGCAATGGCTTTTTGAATAGCCTCATAAACCAGCAACGAAGTTTGCGCATGCGCAGGATGTGCTTTAATAACCACGCTGCAACCGGCGGCCAGGGCGCTGGCTGTATCGCCACCGGCGGTGGAAAACGCAAATGGAAAATTGCTTGCGCCAAATACCACAACAGGGCCCAGCGCTACCAGCATTTTACGTATATCCGGCCTGGCTGGTGTTCTTGTACCATCGGCTTCGTCTATGGCTGCTTCAACCCAACTGCCTTCTCTTATAACTTCTGCAAATAACTTTAACTGGTTGGTGGTACGCGTAAGCTCTCCGTTAAGCCTGGCCAGGGGCAGGTTAGATTCCTGGTTGGCTATGGCAACAAGCTGTTCACGTTTTAATTCTATCTGCGCGGCAATCTCTTCCAAAAAAGATGCCTTTGCAGAACCAGGTAACCGTTTGTATTCATCAAACGCTTTAGCAGATTGCTGCATTACCGTCTTGATATCTGTAGAAATTTCCGGAGCTGTAATTGTGTTTGTCATTGGTAAGCTTTTAAAACGAAGGTACGGCAACTTTGCTCTTTGGCTTATCCAGCTCAATTGACAGGTAGTCCGGCAGTTCCGGCCTGTTGGCCAGGGCGGTATCAATAATCTTCAGCACACGATCTCTTTCAGCGCCTGCAATGGTTAAGCGTGGCGCCCTTACATATTCTGAACCAACACCCGCACGGGCACCGGCCAGCTTAATGTATTGAACAAGCTTAGGATGTATATCCAGCTCCAGCAAAGGCATAAACCAACGGTAAATGGCAACAGCTTCCTGGATACGGCCAGCTTTTACCAGCCGGTATATGGCTACCGTTTCTTTGGGGAAGGCGCAAACCAGGCCTGCTACCCATCCGTCTGCACCTAGTAACAACTCTTCAACGGCAATGGTATCTACGCCGCAAAGAATTTTGTACCTGTCGCCAAAACGGTTAATCATGCGGGTAACATTTGTTACGTCCCTGGTAGATTCTTTTACGGCCTGTATGTTGTTGCATTCAGCCAGTTCCTCAAACATCTCCAGTGTTATTTCTATCTTGTAATCAACCGGGTTGTTGTACAACATTATAGGCAGGCTGGTAGCATTGGCAACGGTTTTAAAAAAATGAACCGTTTCCCTGTCATCCGCTTTGTAGCGCATCGGGGGTAAAAGCATTAATCCTTCTGCACCCCAGTCTAATGCCAGTTTTGCCAGTTTAACGGCTTCACTGGTGGCGCTTTCAGCTATATTTATAATTACGGGCACTTTACCATCAACCAGTTCAACCGCCGTTCTAACAAGTGTTTCTTTTTCTTCCAGTGTAAGCACGCTGGCTTCACCAAGGCTGCCGCCCAGTACAATGCCGTCCACACCAGCTTCTACCTGCGCGGTAACATTGTTTTTAAACCCTTCTATATCCAGTTGTTCTGTTTTGGTAAGATTTGTTGTAAGAGCGGGAAACACTCCTTTCCATTGTAGGCCCATAAAGTTTTTTTTCAAAGGTATTTTTCCTGCTTAAAAGAAGCAATACCTCATTTGCTGAATTATTTACCGATATTAGCTATCTTTAAAAGAAAAATAAAATAAACCTGCAATATCAGTTAATATGAAGGTGCTTCAGTTTACTATTCCCGTTGCCAAAGAGCATTCCATTGTTGTGCAGGAAGAAAAGCTGCCGCATTTTTACAATCACCTGCACCGCCATAACGAGGCACAGATTACCTGGATTATTAAAGGGGATGGTACGCTGATCGCAGGTAATTATATGCAGCCATTTAAAACGGGAGATATTTACATTCTCGGGCCCAATCAATCCCACATACTAAAAAGTGATCCATCTTATTTTGACAAGCGCAGAAAAAAATCCGTAGAAGCGCTTACTGTATTCTTTAACCCGGATGGATGGTTTATGCCGTTACTGGAACTGCCTGAAATGAAGGCGCTTAAACGGTTTGTGCTATCCATGTCGTCTGGTTACAAGATACCCAAAGAATATGCCGACGATGTTGCCAAGGCCATGCTAAAAGTAAGGGACAGCAAAAATGGCCTGCGGGTAGCGGCATTTATTGAGCTAATGCAACTTTTTGCGGGCATTAAAGCGCTGGCGCCGCTGGCCAATGCCTCTACCGAAAAAGAGATTACCGATACCGAAGGCCTGCGCATGAACGATATTTACCAATATACCATGGAGCACTACACCGAAAATATTTCCCTGAAAAAAATAGCCTCCATAGCGCACCTTACCCCACATGCCTTTTGCCGCTACTTTAAAAAGCACACACGTAAAACCTATGTTACCTTCCTTAACGAAATACGGGTAAGCGAGGCCTGCAAAATTATGCTGAATGGTAACTTTGAAAACATAGCTTCGGTAGCTTACGATACAGGCTTCAGCAATGCCGTTACGTTCAACAGGGTTTTTAGAAAAGTGTTACGCAAATCACCTCGGGAATATTTGCGGGAGTACACGCAAAAAGTAGATTGACCAATTAATAATCCGTTTCGTACGCATGGCATTGGCAGTATGTTAAACCATGACAGGCAGGGGGTGCCCCCAAGCTATCGAAAGGGGTCGGGCTTTCCGCTATTACTCCGGCACAAAAGCCCTGCTACAATGGCCTCACCGGGGTAGCCGCTTCAATCCCTCACCCACGGGTGCAACACGCTGGCAAAGCGCAATAGCCTTAATGTTTACCCTCTAATTTATTTACATACTCTAATGCTCCTAGCCTTATCTTTATCGCCCTACCGGTAGCCTTTTGCAGTTGTAATTCTTTCCTGCAAAAAAATGGCAGATTTTTAGTGTAATGCCCGGGCGGCAGCGTATATGGCTTTACGCCGGTTAAAGCAACGCTGTCAGTAAGGCGCAGGATAACAGGTAGATGCGCCTGGGTAGTATCTGTTTTGTCGAATGCCTTTACAACAACGACAAAAACTAAATTAACAACCAGTATCGTTATTCTTTTGTACATGAAAGCGATATTTGTGCCTTAAATTTACGATGTTGACAGGCTGATTAGTTTTTTTGCCGCAACAATTAAGAAAGGAAAGCGTAAGCCTTTGCTACCGGGCCGGCTGGATTTTAAAAAATTGGAAACCTAAAAATGTCATTAAGTCAAAGTTTACAGCAGAAACTTTTACAGAAACTATCACCACAGCAGATTCAGTTAATGAAGCTGTTGCAGATACCTACAGCTAACCTTGAGGAACGCATTAAAGAGGAGCTGGAAGAAAACCCGGCGCTTGAAATGAGCGATGAGAACCACGAGGACAGTTTTTCGGAAGAGATGCAGGATGAATTTACCAGCAAAGAAGAGGATGAATACGAAAAAGACGGCAGCGAAGACGATTACGGAAATCTCGACATCAGCGAGTATGTGTCTGACAGCGATGATGAGGTAGGAGATTACAAATTACGCGACGATAATTACCCGGAGGCGGATGATAACAAAACTATCCCCTTCAGGATTGAAGACAGCTTTCACGAACACCTGCTTAACCAGTTGGGCATGCTTTCCCTGGACGAGAAGAGTTTTAAGATAGCAGAACAGATTGTTGGCAGCATAGATGATGACGGATACCTGCGCAGGGAAATTTCATCCATTTCAGACGACCTTGCTTTTCGCCAGAATATAATGGCAGCCGATGAAGAAATTGAAAGCATCATAAAACAAATACAGCAGTTTGACCCGCCCGGTATTTGTGCCCGCGACCTGCAGGAATGCCTTTTACTGCAGCTTAAACGGCAGGTGGTTGAAGGCAAGGATGTTGCCCTGGCCATACTGGTGCTGGAAAAATACTTTGAAGAGTTTACCAAAAAGCATTACGAAAAAATACAACGCGGCCTTAACCTTACTGATGACGACCTGAAAGATGTTATTACTGCTATCATACGCCTTAATCCCAAGCCAGGCGGTAACATGGGCGAAATAAACAAGGCCGAAAGCTACATAGTTCCTGACTTTTTTATTTTGAATAACAATGGCAAGCTGGAGCTTACCCTTAACTCCCGCAACGCACCAGACCTGCGCATCAGCGAAGGTTACCGCGATATGCTGAAGGACTATGACCGCGGCTCTAAAAAAGACAAACGGCAGAAAGAAGCAGTACTGTTCATTAAACAGAAAATTGATTCCGCCAAATGGTTTATAGACATGATAAAGCAGCGCCAGCACACATTGCTCAGCACTATGGACGCTATCATGAACTACCAGCGTGAGTTTTTCTTAACCGGCGATGAAACCAGCCTTCGCCCGATGATTTTAAAAGACATTGCCGAAATAACCGGCCTTGATATATCCACGGTAAGCCGCGTTGCCAACAGCAAGTTTGTGCAAACGGAATTTGGCACTTACCGGCTTAAGTTTTTCTTCAGCGAATCGCTGAGTACAGAAAGCGGCGAAGAAGTAAGCACCCGGGAAGTAAAAAAGATACTGAGCGATTTAATTGAAGGTGAAGACAAATTGAAACCTCTTAGCGACGAACGCCTGACTGAATTACTGCAGGAAAAAGGTTACAACATTGCACGCCGCACAGTGGCCAAATACAGGGAGCAGTTAAACATACCCGTGGCAAGGCTGCGCAAAGAGTTATAAAAAGGTTCTTGAAAACTATTTATGGATACACAATTAACAGCCGGCAGCAGTAACGCGTTGGTAAAAATACCGGCAAAGCTTGTTTCTTACCTGCTGCACCCGCTTTTTGTACCCACCTTCATTTTTATATGGATGACAATGCGGTTTCCCTACGAGTTCAACATACAGGAGAGGATGCTGAAACTGCGCATGGTAACCGTTTTCTGGACGTCTGCCTTCTTTCCCGCCTTTACCGTGTTCCTGTTATGGCGCCTTAAATTTATCAGCGGCATTTTTCTGCGCAATCAAAAAGACAGGATTGTACCTTATGTGGCCACCATGTTTTTTTACTGGTGGCTGTGGTACCTCAGTAAAAATTTTACAGACCAACCTTTAGCCCTCAAAAGTTTTTTTCTTGGTATTTTCTTTTCAACCATTCTTGGCCTCACCATCAATAATTTTCTAAAGCTCAGCATGCATGCCATGGGGGCCGCCGGTGGCTGGGTTTTTATGATACTGGTTTGCTTTCATTATGGTTTACACCTCGGCACAGACCTTAGTGTAGCCACCATTCTTGCCGGTCTGATATGTTCCGCAAGACTGGCCCTTAGTGAGCATTCAACAAAAGAAATTTATGTTGGTTTTTTTGTAGGGGTCATCAGCCAGTTACTGGCATACATTATCACGTTTTAAACAAGCTTCCCGCCCTGTTGATTTTTCCCACTGCGGCCAACCATGATACCAGCTATATATTTTCATGGCTTCGCCTGTTGCAAATATGATTTTGTTATTCATTAGTCTTTCAGTGAAAGAATAATGAATAATCAATCCGTTCATCGTTCTGTTCTTTGGGCATCGTCCCGGCTGTAGTGTAACAGTTGGCGTTTAACCGCAGTTGCTCCGGTATAACAGATGTTTACAATTGCACGAAATGAATTGTGGAAGGTTTACGGGAATTAAAAGGGGAGGCGGCTACTTTTTGCCGGTATTAGCTGTGCTTTTCACACCCATTAGCGCGGGTGGCATTAGCTCGTTGTTTTCCGGTGCGGTAATAACAACTGGGTCAATTACCGGCTTAAAAGCAGGCCATTCAAAGTTGGCATTCATTATTTTGGAAACCATGCCGTAGCGCATGTCGGGGTTATAGGTAAAAAAGCAGCTTCCGTCTTTAATTGTTTCAATAATATCGCGATAGCATTCCATAGGCACTGCCGGGCAGCCAAAGCTTCTGCCAACAAATCCTTTTTCATCAATACGTTCTTCATTTACATAACGGCTGCCATGCAGCACTACGCCTCTGGCACGTACGCGGTCGTTAATGCCTGGCTCCATACCATCAAACCTAAGGCTAAAACCTGCACGTCCGCGGTAAGTTTCGCCGGTTACAAAAAAGCCTAAAGAACTTTTATGAGAATTGGTGGAATTGCTAAAGCTGGTGGCAAACTCTTCCCCTGACTTTTTACCATGAGAAACATAAGTATTAAACATCAGCTTTTTAGCTAGCAGGTCAACCACGTACAATCTTTTATGGGCGCTGCTTTGGCTGTAGTCGCAAATAGTAAGATAGTTGGGATTAGCCAGTTTATTTTCGCTCAACAGGTATTGGTAGCCTTTGTAAGCAAAAAAGAATACATCCCTTGACAAGCCAGAGGTATCCAGGCCCAGTTGAACATACAAAGAATCTACAAGCTGGTTAGCCCTTTCAGAAGCCGCCGCATCAGGCAGCAGGGAAACGAACTTTTTCTTATCGTCTGTAAAAAATTTATACCTGGCAGAGGCAGAAATAGAGGCAGCAATGCACAATACAAAAACCAACAGGTGTCTTCTTGTCTGCATGTAATTCTATTTGGGAGTCTGAAAAATAGCAAATTTTCAGCAGTAATAATGCCTTAATCGCTTTTTTATTGCCCGCGAAGGTAAAAAAGTAAATTTAATCGGTAAGTTAAGGTAGATAGGTTACGCATTTACCCACTCTGCAGCAATTAATCAAACCAGGAATACTTCGCTAAAATTCAATAGCTTATTTCATACAATTATAGCAGGCTACTCTTTTCCTGCCTGCAATTCATCTATTTAAAACGCAGTTAAGCGATTTGCCCTTTCAAATGCATGCCGGCACTTGTAGCTTTGGTTAAACACCAGGCTGCAGCACCAGGCATATACTTCCGGGATATTCAAAAACTCCTTTAAACATCGGTAAAATGATATTCAGCTTTCGTACGGCCATTACGGCCGCTGCAATTCTATTGCATTGTACATACCTCTGCGCCCAGGGCATGGGCATAGGTACCACCACACCGGCTCCAAGCGCCCAATTGGATATTACCAGCACCACCCGGGGGCTGCTGATGCCCCGCATGACAACGGATCAACGTGTGGCCATCGCATCGCCTGCGGCGGGCTTACAGGTGTACGATATTACCACCAGGTCTTTCTGGTACTACAATGGTACAGCATGGGTGCAGCCATCCGGCGGCAGCAGCGGCCTGTGGGTAGCCGATGGCGCTAATATTTACAACAGCAACGGCGGTAATGTAGGCATTGGAACGTTAACACCATTCGCTAAACTGCACATTGCGGGCAACAGCCGTATAGATGGCACCTGGTTTGCCAAAGGCGCCGGCTTACATACCGGTTATGACGATCACGGCAATTTTCGCTATTGGGGCAGCGGTTTTTCAACCGGATACGTGGCAACCGACTGGCGGCTGGAATCTAACAACGAAATGTTGCTTACAGGTAATAAAATGCAGGCCTACAACCGGGCTGACGCAGATGGCGTGGATGATGAAGCCATACCCCTGCTGCTAAACCCCCTGGGCGGTAATGTAGGCATTGGCACAGATTACCTGCCTGGCTACGCAAGGCTGGAAATAAGCATTGCGAATGGAGAAAGGGGCTGGGCAGTGGGCAACGGCAAATACAACATGCACAGCTTTTTGGGTGGGGCCGGCAGAAGCCCCAACAGCGAAGGTTGTTACCTGGGTACAGGGGGCCAATCCGTACCACTGCATTTTTTTACCAATTCCCAGTGGGCGCAGGTAACGCTGTTACCCAACGGCAATGTAGGCATTAATACAACCGAACCCAGTGGTAAGCTGGACATAAAAGGCTCCATCAATTACAGTCATTTTTATTACGGCGCAGATGAAAACACTTACATACGCGGCGGCAAAGCAAACAGCACAGTGATTATCAACGACGACGGGGGTAACGTTGGCATAGGTACACCAAACCCTACCCATAAGCTTACGGTAAATGGTACCATCCGCGCAAAAGAACTGCGTGTAAATACCGGTTGGGCCGATTATGTTTTTGAAGACGATTACCCGCTAATGCCGCTTGCAGAAGTTGAGCGTTACATTAACCGGCATAAGCATTTACCCGGCATACCCGAAGCTGGCCTGCTGCAAAAAGAAGGTGTTGATGTAAGTGAGATGCAAACCAAAATGATGGCCAAAATTGAAGAGCTTACCTTATACCTTATCGCCACCGAAAAAAAACTGGCCGTTTTACAAAAAGAGAACACTGAGATTAAAAGGCTGCTGCAACGGGCTTTGGGAAATACCATCAACAACGGTTTTTAATACGCGGTGCATTAGCCAATTGTTCATTTATCATGACAACGGAATACCCAGGGATGCAGTATTAGCTGCTGCGTAAAGCGTTGCAGTACAAGAGTGCGACGCAAGGGACGCTCAATAGTAGTTCCTGCTGCCGGGCCCATAATTGTCTTTGCCCGGGTACATGGCCTGATGAATTATTTACCAACAAAATTTTATGCTGTGAAGCAACTATTAATAACCTGCTTTTTATTGCTGGCAGCAGGCAGCTTATCTGCGCAACGGCTTAGGAAAAAACTGGTATTGGATACTACCGTTGTGCAGGCCGTATCCGCCGGTGGTTCCATACAATTTAAACGGGAAAAGAAAATAAAGCCGCAGGAAATGGTAACCCGTTACAAGCAAAGCCTGCAACTTTCGCCGCTGGATGAGATGAGGCTGCAGGGCACGGAAAAAAGTCCGGATGGCAGTGTGCATTACCGGTATAAACAATACTATAAAAATATACCGGTTGAAAGCGCCACTTTTTTAATACATGCCGCAAACGATATAGCGGAAACAGCCAATGGAACCATTCTTAGCTTTGAGGCAGAAGCCGATACCACACCCGCAGTTGCAGCACAACAGGCAATTGCCATTGCCCTGCAAAACAGCAAAGCCAGTGTTTACTATTGGCAGGATGAAACCAAAGAAGCAAAGGCAAAACAAAAAGGTAAATCTTACTACCCTAACCCTGAACTATGTTTTTACAAAAACAGCGACAGCAGCCTTGCTTTGTGTTACAGGTTGTATGTGTATGCCGTGCGGCCTCAACAAGCTTTGCAGTATTTTATTAATGCCCGCAACGGCAATATTGAAAAAATAAAAAACCTGCAACACAACTGCGGGCATTACGCTAAAGAATATGCACCGGGGCCAATGGCAGAATTAAACTGCGCCTTTTCAACCGTAACATCTCCCTGGGACGGATTGAAAACGGTGTACGCCGTTTATAACAGCGACAACCCAACCTACCCTTACCGCAGCATTGACAATTGCACACCGGCTGTTATAACTGTAATGGATTCGCTGGGCACCGCAGGCGCCACTGCGCCCAACACGAATAACTGGGATGTTGCCCTGCCAGGCCGGCCGGCCTGGCAAAACCGGGGCACAGGCGTAATAGGCTGGACATTACGGCAATGCGCCAACTACTACTATGCACGTTTTAACCGCCAGTCTTATGGCCACGACAATGATAATGGAGATATAGACGCTTACTTTCCGGTAACCTTTCAGCGGCCGGACGGCAGCTATTACAGTACCAATGCCAGCTACTCTTATGATGCTTTTGGTAACGATGAACTAAAGTTTGGCTTTGGCGTAGGCGCCCAGGTAACTGATTGTTTTATACCTCCGGATATTACCGGTCATGAATACACGCATGGCGTAACAGAATACCGTGCTGATTTTGACTATGAAGCAGAATCCGGCGCACTGGATGAATCTTACAGCGATATTTTTGGCGAAGCGGTTGAACGTTATATAAGGGGTGATTGCGATTACCTGGTAGGTAACGAAATTACAGCAGGCTCAAACAGTGGCGGCCCGCTTTATTTCCGCAACTCGGTAAGAAGCCTTATCAATCCACAGGATACAGGCTGGCGTATAGAACAGCAGCCAGACAGGTATAAGGGTACCGGCTGGAAACCCACCACCAACCTGGATGATGACCACGGCGGTGTGCACCGCAACAGCGGCGTACAGAATTACATGTTTTATCTTTTAACTAACGGGGGAAACGGCTATACCAACAATGCCACATCTCACGGTGTAGACGGGGCGCATATAGGCTTTAGGTACGAGGTGGCGGGTATTGGCTTTGACAAGGCCATAGCCATAGCCTATGCCTCTCAGAATTACCTGACAGAAACTTCCGGTTATGCAGAAGCAAGAAACGCCTGGGTACAAGCTGCGGTGGCATTATACGGCACCTGCAGCTATGAAGCCATACAAACGGGCAAAGCCTGGAATGCTGTTGGGCTGCCGCCACCCGGTACCAATGCCGAGCAGGTGTGCACGGTAACCTACAACAACGGCTTTTATTACAGCCTTGGCAGTTTTGCCTATGTATTAAGCAGCACAACGTATATGGATGTGGCTGGCCCTGTTTGCGATGCAAATGTTAGCGCTACCGGGTACTTGGTTACCATGCAGGCACAGGGCGATATAATTTTTAAACCAGGTTTTACAGCGCCGGAAGGAACAAACATTGTAGCCAATAACGAAGTGGATGAGTGCAGGTATGCAGCTTTTTAGTACAAAAAGTAAGCCCCTGTAAAAACAGGGGCCGCAACCAAAACTAACTGCTTATGAGAAAAATGTAATTTATTTTTTGTGTGTTATATTCTGATGCAAATTTACCTTACAGGTGTAACACGCAATGTTAAAATACCCTTGTAATATTAACCGTTATATTAAATAAATCATAAAGCGCCCCGGTTATGCATTAATTTGCCCCATGCACTCCCCGGTTTCAGATATAAAAGTTGCGGTTGACGCTATTGTGTTTGGATATTCTAAAAACGAGGGCGTTTCTGTACTGTTAATACAGCGCAAATACGAGCCTTTTAAAAATAGCTGGGCCATACCCGGCGGTTTTGTGCTTGAGCATGAATCGTTGGAGGAAGCCGTGCAGCGGGAACTGGGTGAAGAAACAGGCATAACCGTTAATTACCTGGAACAGCTTTACACCTTTGGCAAACCCGGCCGGGACCCCCGCCAGCGCATTATTTCCGTAGCCTACCTTGCTTTGGTAAAATCATCTCAATTTCAACAGCTTAGGGCCAGCACCGATGCTGAAAACGCTCAGTGGTTTAATATACAGCAACTGCCGCAGCTTGCTTTTGACCACCAGCTTATACTGGATACAGCCGTAGAAAGGGTAAAAGCCAAAGTGCGCTACCAGCCCATTGGTTTTGAGTTGCTTGATAAAAAGTTTCCTTTTGCCGATTTGGAAAAGCTTTACATAGCATTGCTTGGCCGGGATATAGACCGCCGCAATTTCTCTAAAAAAATGCTGGCGCTGGGCATTCTTGACGAGACGAATGAACTGGCCCGGTCAGAAGGCAAGGGCAGGCCCAGCAAAATGTACCAGTTTAATAAAAAACGGTACGAACAGTTGCTGAAAGAAGGGATTAATTTTGAAATATAACAATGTTTATCCCCGCAAAAATTTCCTGCAAAATGGTAAAGCCATTACACTTCTCCGCTATCAGTAGTAATTTTTTGGGGGTGCCCCTCGTACCTCGGGTCGGGCTTTCCGCTATTACTCCGGCACAAGGCCCTGCTGCGATGGCCTCACCGGGGTAACCGCTTCAATCCCTCACCCGAAAGCCGGTTACCGGATACAAGTTGCCGGTCTGTTCATTACGTAATTGGGTCAAATTTTTTTAAGGCGATAAAGCGCAAAGTCCGTATAGCGGTAGAGCCGCTAACATTAAACGTTGAACAAAAGAACATTGAACAGCCAAAGCCTCGTAGAGGCAGCATGTTAGAGTTACTGCTTCGGTATTCACTTTGCAGGTTGGCTCTTTGTTAGTCATTCAATATTCCTTGATCCTTGTTCGATATTTCTTATCCGGGTCTGAAAAGATGCCTAATGAACCGAACGATGAAAGGATTGCGACGCAACTGGCGATGCCACACTGTATCTGTCGCTGGTATCCAAATTCTTCTTGTTGCTGCTGTACAGATGATTTGTATTGCTGGCGAGTAAAAATTACATTACAATATAAAGGCGGCCTTTAAGTGAGTTCTGTATTTTTATCAAAATTTACCGGCGGCAAAGCGCTGGCATTTTAAATAAAGCGTATGGATACGGCAAACTCATTTAACAGGCTGGTGGAGATTATGGACGACCTGCGGGAAAAATGCCCCTGGGACAGGAAGCAAACCATACATACCCTGCGCCCTATGACCATTGAAGAAACCTACGAGCTGGCAGATGCTATTACCGGTGAAGACTGGGCTAACATTAAGGAAGAACTTGGCGATATACTGCTGCATGTTTTGTTTTATTCAAAAATTGGCAGCGAGCAGCAGCGGTTTACTTTGCAGGAAGTAATTAACGGCATAAGCGAAAAACTGGTTAAACGCCACCCGCATATTTATGGCGATGTGCAGGTAAACGATGAGGAAGATGTAAAACGCAACTGGGAAAAAATAAAGAAGCAGGAAGGGAAGAAATCTGTTTTAAGCGGTGTGCCCACATCTTTACCCGCTATGGTAAAAGCGGCCCGTATACAGGAGAAGGCTAAGCAGGTAGGATTTGAGTGGGAGAATAAAGAGGATGTATGGAAAAAAGTGGAAGAAGAAGTGGCTGAACTGAAAGAAGCGATAACCCTGGATGAGCAGGACAAGATAGACGAGGAGTTTGGCGATGTGCTGTTTAGCCTGGTAAACTACGCACGGTTTTTGCGTGTGGACGCCGAAGGCGTTCTTGAAAGGACCAACAAAAAATTTATTGACCGTTTTACCCAAATGGAGCAGATAGCTGAACAGCAGGGAAAGAATCTGCATGATATGACCCTTGCCGAAATGGATGCCATCTGGAACCAGGTTAAAAAAACAAACTCTGCAAATTGATTCGTGTACTTAAGACAGCGGTTTTCAGGCATGGATATCTATTCATTGCCGCGGCATGGCTGTACACCATATCGTTTGTTTTAACCAATTATATTTCTTTCAATGCTTCGCCCGCCGGCGTTAAAAGAAACCTGGAACAATATATAGCCACCCAGGAAAAAGATTTTGAAAACCTGCTGGAAGACCAGGCTTTTGTAAAAGGTATTATTGCAGACGCGGGCAATGCCTATAAAACTGCGCTTACCAAAAAAAACTATGGGCTGTTTGCTTATTTGGTTAACGACCTTGGCAACCCGGTTCAGGTTTACTGGAACACCAACCTGATGGCCATTAACCCGGCCGACCTGAAAAAGCCCGACGGTACTTACGCAGTGGAGTATCAAAATGGTTTATTTGAGCTGGTAAAAGCAACCCGGTATGTTAACGGCGCTTCTTACATTATTGCAGGGCTTATTCCGCTGCGCTGGCAGTACTTTATACAGAACCGCTACCTGCAAACACGTTTTGCTCAATATCCATCGCTTGATGATTTTTACGAAACCGGCAGTGGCGATAACAGTATACCCATCTATAACTCATACAATAAACTGCTTTACAGAATTGTAAAAAAAGACAGGGCAGATATTGACCAGCCGGGGGGGCTTTCCATAACCTTGCGGGTGCTGGCTATTATACTGGTATTTGTTTTTATTAATGCCGTAGCCACGCAACTGGTAAAAATGAAAGGATTTTATACCGGTTTTGCTTTTTTGGTGGCTATGATTTTGCTGATACGCATACCTGGCTACTATTTTTCCTTTCCCTTTAACTTCAGGAGCTACGATCTGTTTTATCCGGGCAACTATGCATCCAGCGAAATACACCGCAGTCTGGGTGATTTAATTATTAATGTTATCCTTTTTTACTGGCTGGTGGTATTTGTTAAGTTTAACAATACAGGCCAGTGGAACTGGAAGCCACCCGTAATAAAAAAATGGATGCATGTGGTAGCGGTGGCGGCACTGTGTACGCTGCCGCTGGTTACATTCGGCTTTGCTGATTTAATTAAGGGGTTGGTGCTTGATTCACAAATATCGTTCGACGTAACCAATTTCTTCAGCCTGAATGCCTACGTAATTATTTGCCTGCTTATACTTTGTTTCCTTATCCTCTCTTATTACCACCTGGCAACCATGTTGCTCTTGCCATCGTTAAAACTTTCGTACAGTTTGTTTATACGTGTTGCGGTAATAGCGGCATCGGGGCTGTTGCTGATTGTACTGCGGGTTTACAACGATCCTATTGATGTTAAAATAATGATACTGTTGTGGATTATCGGTTTTATACTGTTAACCCAGTTGCGCAAGCAGGATAATAATGTACAGTTGATACGTTCGCCCTTTTTCCTGTTTTGGGTAATTTTCTTCTCCGCATTTGTTACTACGCTGGTAATACATCACTATAAAACAAAGGAAGTGGTGCAACGTAAAAATTTTGCCGAAAAGCTTTCTTTTCAAACAGACCCACTGGGCGAAAACCTGATGGGGCTTACCACCACCAATTTTACCAACGCGTTCAGAGCCGAAAATTTTAAACTACTTACAGGCGAAAGCAGCAACCGCAGTTTTAAAGACAGCCTGCTGAAAGATAATTTTTCCAGCTACCTGAACAAATACGATACACGCATTTACACCTTTGGTAAAGATTTTAGCCCCTTGTTTAATGAAGACCCAACTTCGTATTACGGCCTTAAATCAATCATTAATAACCGCGGTAAGGGTACCACCATTCCTGGCCTATACTACTACGAAAGCATCAACGAGGGCTTTACTTATATCTACGATCATGTTATACGAGGCTTTCGTAAAGACACGTTGGGGTATCTTTTTATAGTATCCAAGCCAAAGCGGTACAGAACAGAATCATTATTTCCTGAACTCTTTAAGCAGGATAACAGCATTATTAACGATATAAATGCCGGGTACTCCTACGCCCTTTACAGTAAGCAAAAGCTTATTGCCAATTTTAATGCTTACAGTTTTTCAGACACTCTTTTAAACAACCAGTTGCCAAAATTTGAATTTGAGATAAGAAAAAGAAAGGGTGTGGAGGAGCTATGGCATAATGCCGGCAACGCTAAAACAGTATTGGTTATAAAAAAAGATAATTGGTTTGCCGAATCGCTTACTTTCTTCTCTTACCTGTTTACCAATTTTATACTGGTGGTAGTATTGTTTCAATTGGGTTTGATATTCTTTAATGCCAGGTTTCGCTGGAAGGAAGTGAAGAATGTTTTCAGCTTTAACATCCGCACCCAAATATTGTCCATCATTATTTTTATCAGCCTGTTTTCTTTCATCATTATTGGTATAGCTACCATATCGTTCTTCATCAAGCGCTATTACAACAATAACCAGGAACGTTTGGCCAAAACCATCCAGGTAATATCCAACGAGGTGGAAAACCGCATAAAAAGCCAGTTGATTTTTGACGATCAGTATGACCTGGTGGAGATTGGTTTAAAAGGCGACCTGGAGCGAAAAATAATCGAAATAGCGGAAGAGCACAATGCGGACGTTAATATTTACGACGAAACAGGAAACCTACGGGCTTCTACCCAACAACTGCTGTATAACAAGCAAATATTCAGTACCAAAATGCAGCCGGATGCTTACTATAACCTGCATTATGCCCGCAGGTTGCAGTATATGCAGGATGAAAAAGTGGGCAACTTTTCTTACCAGAGCGCTTACGCCCCAATTAGGGAAAACAACGGAAAAGTAATCGCTTACCTTAACATACCCTACCTTAATACAGAACGGGAATTAAATCAGGAAATATCCAACTTTCTTGTAACGCTGATAGATTTAAACGCCCTTATCTTTTTACTGGCCGGCGCTATCGCGTTACTGGTAACCAACAGGATTACTTCTTCATTCGCCCTTATAAGCAGCCGTATGAAACAGGTAAGCCTGGGCAAAACCAATGAAGAGATTGAATGGGAAAGCAACGATGAAATTGGTGTTCTGGTAAAGGAATACAATAAAATGGTGCACCAGTTGGAAGAAAGTGCCATGGCCCTTGCCCAAAGCGAAAGAGAAGGCGCCTGGAGGGAAATGGCGCGGCAGGTGGCCCATGAAATAAAGAACCCGCTAACACCTATGAAGCTGAGCATACAATACCTGCAGAAAGCCATAAACAATAATGCGGATAATGTAAAAGAGCTTTCCTCCCGTGTAGCCAATACGTTAATTGAGCAAATTGAGCAGCTATCCAAAATAGCGGGTGATTTTTCCCAGTTTGCCAATATTGGCAGTAATATGATGTTGGAAAGGTTCTCAGCTAATGAAGTGCTGGAGTCTGTCATCAACCTGTTTAAAGCCGATGCAGATATTCTCATACTATGGGAAAAATCTGATGAAGCCTGTATTATTGAGGCCGATAAGCTTCAGTTAAGCCGGTTGTTTACCAACCTTATTAAAAACGCTATTGAAGCTTCCGGGGATAATAATCCTATAAGGATATTGGTTACGCAACATATCAAAGATGACCATGTGGTGGTTGCCATCCAGGATTATGGCACAGGCATTCCTCAAAACATGAAGACCAAAATATTCGAGCCCAATTTTACCACCAAATCATCGGGCACGGGCCTGGGCCTGGCTATATGCAAAGCCATTGTAGAAACTGCGAAGGGGC
Source organism: Foetidibacter luteolus (assembly GCF_009650435.1). Taxonomy (GTDB): domain Bacteria; phylum Bacteroidota; class Bacteroidia; order Chitinophagales; family Chitinophagaceae; genus Foetidibacter; species Foetidibacter luteolus. The sequence goes on along the minus strand of NZ_VVIP01000091.1, from coordinate 54,431 downwards.
AAATATGGTTTGAGACCAAAGAAAACATAGGCACAACCTTCTTTGTGTCTATTCCATTGGCAAAATTGTAAGGCCTATTTTCTTTTCGCTTTTTGCTTTGCAATAAACACTTCAAATTCAGGCAGGCTAAAGCTGCTTAAATTGCTTGCTTTTGTAAGCCCGGCTTTTTGTGCAGCCAGTACGCCGTATTTTATGTCGGCAAAACCGTCAACAGAATGCGCATCGGGGTCAATAGAGATCAATACATTTTTTTCAAGTGCATAATCAATCCAGCGCCAATCTATATCCAGCCTTCGTGGGTGGGCATTCAGTTCAATCACCACATCATTGGCAGCGCATGCTTCAATAATTTTCTTATGGTCAACAGGGTAGCCATTGCGGCTGAGCAACAGCCGCCCGGTCATGTGGCCAAGAATACTGGTGTAAGGGTTTTCAATAGCTTTTAGCAGCCTTGTCATCGCCTTCTCTTCACTCATTTTTAGGTTAGAGTGTACAGAAGCAATTACCAGGTCAAATGTAGCCAGTACATCATCCGCGTAATCAAGGCTGCCATCATTCAGTATGTCGCTTTCAATACTCTTGAAAATCTTAAACGGGGTAAGTTTTTTGTTCAGTTCATCAATTTCCGCGTGTTGAGACGCCAGCCTTTCTTCAGTAAGGCCGTTGGCATAAAAGGCTGTTTTGGAGTGGTCACTTATCACCAGGTATTGCAATCCTTTGGCCATAGCGCCTTTGGCCATTTCTTCCAGCGTATTGGCGCCGTCGCTCCATTTGCTGTGGCTGTGTATAACTGAAGTTATATCTTCCTCTTGTATTACCGAAGGCAGTTGGTCCGCTTTGGCCCATGCAACCGCGGTTGACTTTTCCCGCAGGTATGCCGGAACAAATGCTGCGCCGGCATCTGTAAAAATTTCTTCTTCAGATGCGTACTGTTTCTGTTTATCAAAAGCCCCCTGTTCTATCCATTCCGTTAAAAATGCTTCGCTGCTGCTGGTAATAAATTGTTTCAGGTAAATGTTATCCGTAGAAATGTAAAACATCAATTCCAGGTTCTCTTCGCCTTTGTATGACACCTGCTCGTCATGCTGGGCAACAGGCTGGTAATTATGCTGCAAAAAATAATCATTCAATACGTTGGCAGGTGCATTGGTAACCCATTCAAGTTTGCTGATTATTTCACTGTGTTTCCTGTAGTCGCCCGTGGGTAAAAAGTTGTAGCTCGTAAAGGCTTCCTTCAGTTTATTGCTTATCGCATCAGCAAAAGCTTCAGTTTGTGCGTATAGGTAACTGCCCTGGTTACTCAAATAAAACTCAATTGCCTCTTTTACGTTTTGCTGCGTTTTTTCGCCAAAACCTTTATACAGGGTAAGCCTGTTTTCGTTGCAGGCATACAGTAATTCGCCCAGGCTTTCTATTTCAAGCTCTTTCCAGATGGTTGATATTTTTTTGGGTCCTATCCCTTTAATGTTAAGCATTTCAATAATACCCGGCGGTGTTTTTTGCAGGTATTCATCCAGTAAAGGCAGGCTGCCAAGCTGCAGTTGTTCAATAATCTTTTTACCAATGGTTTCACCAATGCCTTTAATAGAAAAAATTTTGTCATGCGGCAATGCCGATAATTCCATTGGTAACTTTTCAATGGTAAATGCGGCCGACGAATATGATTTGGTTTTAAAACTGTTTTCGCCGTGTATATCCATCAGTTTGGCAAGCAGCGAAAAATTATCGGCAATGGCATAATTATCCATACAGGTTATTTTACATAAAAATTACTGAAGACACAACCCCGAAAGTAAAGGAATACATCCAAATAAAGCATTAAGCAAAAGTGCTTATTGTGGGCAGATTTTTTAGATACCGGCAACATAGTTTCATGGCATCGCCTGTTGCGTCGCAAACCGACGAAGGAGGTTCGCCAGTGCCAAAATAAAATAACAAACCTGGCTGGCAACCCTTTCATCGTTCAGTTCATTTGGCATCTTTTCAGACCCGGGTAAGATAATGCGCACCAAAGCGATAGATACAAACATTTGAAGATTATAATGAATAATTAGTGCCAGCCCCTGCTCCATGTTTTGCAACAGTCTTACTTTTAACCAGGGAACTTAATATCTTTTTCACTGTAGGCAATGGTATGTTCAACTTCTCCGAAATATCTCCAGACCTGCTTCCAGGATGGTTTTCAATAAACAGATAAACAGACTTTTCTTTAGGGCCAAGATTATTAACAACACCCTGGCTTGAAAGCTTTGCCATTAGCTGGCTGCTAATGTTATTTAGGCATCTTAAGAAAAAAGACACCCAGTTATATACATCTTCTCCTGGCCTCTGTTTTTGGGCATTCATCAATTCCTGGTAATATTCAGATTTTCTGTTTTCAATTTCATGCTCAAAACTTACATACTGTATCCATGTGTATCCGTTTTTAAGTAAAAGAAGCGTTCCAATAAGCCTGCTTAACCGTCCGTTTCCATCCTGAAAAGGATGAATACTTACAAAATCATAACAAAACAAAGCACATTTTACTATAGGATGTGTTTCCTTATCATTATGCCACCACTCAACCAACATTCTCATGGCATCTTCTGTGGCAAAACCAGCAGGCGTGGTTTTAAAAATAATCTGCTTGCTTCCGTCAGGTCTTGTTGCCTCAACAGCATTGCTATGTTGTTTGTAACCTCCCCTATGCCAATGGTCTTTTTGACTATGCTTCATTAAAATATTATGGAGGTTTTTTATGGAACCTTCAGAAACTTCCATGTTATTATATTCCTCGGATATCAAGTCTAATGCTTCAAAATACCCTGCAACCTCCTGCGAGTCTCTATCTTCTAATTTTGAAATATCCAGGTTTTCAATTAACACTTTTACCTCTTCATCAGTCATTATTGATCCTTCAATTCTGGTAGAAGCGCCAACACTACGTACTGTTGCAATTGATTTAAGTTGCTTCAGACTTTTTCCTTCCCTTTTTTCAACAACTGACCATGATGCATCAAATCTGTCTAACATACTTAGTTCCTGTATCAGTTGCCAGTCCGGCATTAACTTAAATGTATAGATGTGGCCGTTCATATTTGCAAAATCCGTATTTGCTAAAATAAAAATATACGATTTTATCCGATTGGATACGATTTTGATACGATACTGTATACGATTTTATACGATTAGATACGATTTTGATACGAAAGGAAAACATAACAAGAGACTTACCAAAAACAAAAAGTCCCGGTATTAAACCAGGACTTAATTTATTTGCTTTTACGCAAAGCTTATTTTGCTTTTTTAGGAGCTGCCTTTTTAGGAGCGGCTTTCTTTACAGCAGCTTTCTTAGGAGCGGCGGCTTTTTTAGGAGCAGCCTTCTTAGGAGCAGCAGCTTTTTTTACAGCGGCTTTTTTAGGAGCAGCTTTCTTTGCAGCAGCAGCTTTTTTGGGAGCTGCTTTTTTTGCAGTTGCCATAGTTTTAAAATTTAATGGTTAGTAAATATTAGATAAAAATAGATACTTTATGGCAACCATCAAAAAAATTTTACACAAAGAACTAACTGTTAAGCCGTTGCTTCAGCAGGCTGAACAGAAACAGATGTTTTATTTGACTTTCCTTTTCTGAATTCTACTACGCCATCAGCTAAAGCGAATAAAGTAAAGTCTTTACCAACACCTACATTTTTACCAGGATGATAAACTGTACCACGCTGGCGTACTATGATGTTTCCGGCAATTGCAGGCTGCCCGCCATATATTTTAACACCAAGGCGCTTGCTTTGTGAGTCGCGGCCGTTCTTTACACTGCCTTCACCTTTTTTATGTGCCATAAAAAATGAATTTGAATTATTGTGGATGAATTCCGGTGTTACCGAAAAGATTATGCTATGCTTTCAATCTTAATCTTGGTATAGTGTGTTCTGTGACCGTGTTTTTTACGGAAACCTTTCCTTCTTTTCATCTTGAAAGCTATAACGGTATCGCCTTTAACAAGGTCGCTTACAACTTCAGCTTTTACAACGGCCTTTACATCGGCGCCGGTAGTAAGTGTTCCGTTGTTATCAACAAGTAACACTTCACTGAATTCTACTTTATCTCCGCTTTTTGACTGCAGGTGTGGTACATACAGGCTTTGACCTTCCTGTACCCTGAATTGTTGACCTGCTATTTTTACTACTGCAAACATGGCTTATCCAAAATTAGGACGGCAAAGGTATGGGTTTTCAACTATATAATACCAAGCAAACCTTAAAAAAAACTTACCTGTGCTTTTTATTACTGCAAACAAACGGAAAAGCTGGGGTATGCACCTATCCGGGCTGCAAGCCGCCCAATGAACCGAACGATGAAAGTACTGCGACGCAAGAGGTGATGCCACAAGGCACAGCCGCCGGGTTCATAAAAATGCTTATGCGGCCAAAAAGTATAAAAAGGAGACACCAGGCAGTTAAAATAAATAATGCCGCCTTGTTCCGCACTTGCTATTTTTGCCCTTCCAATACTGAATAACTCTGCCATGGACTTAAAATCAATTTTAGCAAAGCCGTTTGCCGGGTACATATATAATAAGATAAGAAAGGGAATGGAAACCGCGGTAGAGGATCAGCAGGCCATTTTTAAATCGCTGATTAAAGGAGCAAAGGATACCGAGTTTGGCCGCGACCATGAGTTTGGAGGAATACAATCCTATGAAGATTTTAAAACGAAAGTGCCTGTAAGGGATTATGAGCAGATAAAACCCTACATAGCCAAAATAAAAGAGGGGAAAGAAAACATACTTTGGAAAGGCAAGCCCATTTATTTTGCTAAAACCAGCGGTACTACCAGTGGTATTAAATACATCCCTATTTCAAAAGATTCCATATCCAACCATATTGATTCTGCCCGCAATGCTTTGCTGTGCTACATTGCAGAAACCGGCAATGCCGCTTTTACCAAAGGCAAAATGATTTTTTTAAGCGGCTCTCCGGTGCTTGACAGAGTGGGGGGCGTACCAACCGGCAGGCTAAGCGGCATTGTTAACCACCATGTGCCAAAATACCTGCGCAGCAATCAGTTGCCGGATTATGAAACCAACTGTATAGAAGACTGGGAAACCAAACTGGATAAGATTGTCGACCTTACCATTAACCAGGATATGACGCTTATAAGCGGCATACCACCGTGGATGCAAATGTATTTTGACCGTCTTACCCAGCGCAGCGGCAAAAAAATTGCCGACCTGTTTCCCAATTTTTCGGTAATGGTATATGGCGGCGTAAATTTTGAACCTTACCGGGCTAAATTGTTTGATTCCATCGGCAAAAAAATAGATTCTATTGAGACTTTTCCGGCAAGCGAAGGTTTCTTTGCCTTCCAGGATAGCCAGCGTGCTGCCGGCCTGTTGCTGAACACCAATTCCGGAATATTTTTTGAGTTTATACCAGCCGCTGAAATTTTTAATGATAACCCCACCCGGCTTAGCCTTGCAGATGTAAAAGTTGGCGAAAACTATGCCTTGGTTATCAGCAACAATGCAGGCCTTTGGGCCTATAATATAGGCGATACAGTTAAGTTTTTAAGCACTAACCCATACAGGCTGGTAGTAAGCGGCAGGACCAAACATTACATATCCGCATTTGGCGAGCATGTAATTGCAGAAGAGGTGGAACATGCGTTAATGAAAGCTGCTAACGAAGAAAGTATAAAAATTGTAGAATTTACTGTGGCCCCCTTTGTGCAACAGGGCGAGGGAAAAAGTTACCATGAGTGGTTTATTGAATTTGAGAACCTGCCCGCTGACATGGAAGGCTTTATTGCTAAGGTTGATGAAAACCTGAGGTTAAAGAATGTATATTATGATGATTTAATTGCCGGCAATATTCTTCAAAAACTGAAAATAACCCAGGTACGTAAGAATGGATTTATAGACTACATGAAGTCAATTGGAAAACTGGGCGGCCAAAATAAACTGCCCAGGCTCAGCAATGACAGGAAGATAGCGGATGCCATGCAGGGGTTTATTGTACATGAATAATGTATAACTTTACAATACATGGAATTGATATTGGAGATACCTGATAAATTTTCTTTTTCCGGCAAACTAACCAAAGAAGATGCGTTGCTGGGATTAGCCATAAAAATGTATATGGATGAGGAGGTTACTCTATATGCGGCGGCTGAATTGGCCAATATGGATTGGTTCCAGTTTCAAAAAGAGCTGGCCAGCCGCAAAATTCCGACCATTAAAACTTCTATTACCGAAATCCGTGAACAGATCGCTGCTTCAAAAACCATATTGTAGTGCTTGTTGTAAGTGACAATTCCCCCATCAGTAACTTTTTTCTTATCGGCAGACTGGATATCCTGCAATCGCTTTATGGAACAATTGTAATGCCTGTACGGGTATTGCAGGAACTTGAAGAACTGAAAATGCACGGCATTGATACTTCAGTGATAAAACAACTAAATTGGATATCTGTTGTAAAACCTGCCGAAAACGAGATATTTCAAAAACTAAATGCCGAACTTGATTATGCAGAAGCAAGCGCTATAAGCCTTGCCATGGAAATAAATGCAGAAGTATTGTTGATTGATGAGCGCAAAGGCACAAAAATTGCCAAGCGTTACAACATTTCAACCATTGGTGTATTAGGAATTTTACTTCTTGCAAAACAACACAGGCTCATTGAAAGCGTACAGTCTTTATTGGATGCAATGATAGAAAAAGCGCATCTATGGATAGATGAAGAATTGTACCTGCTTATTTTAAAGGAAGCAAAGGAAATTTTATAGTTTTATCGTATGACATCCATCAAACGCATCGCCATCTTTGGTTCAACAGGCTCTATAGGCACACAGGCGCTGGAAGTTATCAAGGCTAATCCTGATAAGTTTGCCGCAGAAATACTTACTGCTCATACCAACGATGAATTGCTGGTGCAGCAGGCGCTGGAATTTAATCCCAACATTGTAGTTATAGGCGATGAAAAAAAATACCAGAAAGTAAAAGATGCTTTGAAGGCTACCGGTAGCAAAGTTTTTGCCGGGGAACAGGCTTTAGACGAGGTTGCCGCTATGGATAACTACGACCTTATGCTGGCAGCCATTGTTGGGTACGCCGGACTTAAGCCCACCCTGCAAGCCCTGGAAAATGGCAAACCTGTAGCGCTGGCCAATAAAGAAACCCTGGTAGTGGCAGGAGATATAGTGATGCAGAAAGCCATGGAAAAAAGGGTGCCCGTAATTCCGGTTGATAGTGAGCATTCCGCCATTTTTCAATGCCTGGTTGGTGAAGGCAGAAACAAAATTGAAAAAATCATCCTTACTGCCAGCGGTGGCCCTTTTTTAGGCCGTAAACCTAATTACCTGGTAAATGTAAAGCGGGACCATGCCCTGCAGCATCCTAACTGGAGCATGGGCGCCAAAATTACCATAGACTCTGCTACGCTGATGAACAAAGGGCTGGAAATGATTGAAGCCAAATGGCTTTTTAACCTTCAGCCAGACCAAATACAGGTAGTTATACACCCGCAAAGCATTATACACAGCATGGTACAGTTTGAAGATGGCAGTATTAAAGCGCAGATGGGGTTGCCGGATATGAAACTGCCCATTCAGTATGCAATGGCTTTTCCGCAACGTATACCCAATAACTTTCCCCGTTACGACTTTAAAAAGCCCGGCACTTTAACTTTTGAGGAGCCCGATACACGCACCTTCCGCAACCTGGTGCTGGCTACAGATGCTTTGTTTAAAGGCGGCAACATGCCCTGTGTGCTGAATGCAGCCAATGAAATAGCCGTGTATGCCTTTTTACGCAACCGTATAGGCTTTTTGGATATTACCGAAATGGTAGAGCGTACCATGGATAAAATTCCTTTTATACAAAACCCCACACTGGAAGAATACTTTGAAACCGATGGCGAGGCCCGTAATTTCGCTGCCTCGCTGGTACAGATGTAAAGCGTTAAATTGTGCTGAACGGCGTATTTTATGCCGCAAAGCATCGTAACATTGCGGGGCTTTGTGGCTGCCGCTTAATTAAAGGGATGGGGAAAATGATGTTAACGTACGGAAAATGCTGAGAAAAGAATAAACCCCTGAAGTGAGTGACACAACGAAGCCCAATAGGTATTCTGTCCTTGACATACAAAAAATTAAAAGCCGTTGCAAACGGCCCTTACAAGCAACATGACTTTATTAGCAATTGATTGGGGCGGCGTAGGTATCCAGGCGCTGTATCTGTTAATGGCCCTTTCCCTTCTGGTTATTTTACATGAGTTAGGCCACTTTATCCCCGCGAAACTTTTTGGCTGCCGGGTAGAAAAATTCTTCCTTTTCTTCGATGCCGGTTTTTCTCTTTTTAAAAAGAAAGTAGGTGAAACTGTTTACGGTATTGGCTGGCTGCCATTGGGCGGTTACGTTAAAATATCGGGCATGATTGATGAAAGCATGGATAAAGAAGCGATGAAAGAACCGCCTAAACAATGGGAGTTCCGCAGCAAACCCGCCTGGCAGCGCCTGATTATTATGGTTGGTGGCGTTACGGTAAACGTTATCGTGGCATTTATTATTTATGCGATGATATTGTTTGTTTGGGGAGATACCAAAACGCCAACTGCGGATATGAAAACAGGCATACAGGTAGTTGATAGCCTGATGTATGATATTGGGTTAAAAGATGGCGACAAAGTTTTAAGTGTGGATGGCAAATCTGTAACTTATTTTGAAGATGCCCAGTATATGGTTTTACTGGGAAAAGAAGTAACTGTTGAACGGGATGGCAAAATACAATTAGTAAAATTACCTGTAAACCTGCTGGGCAAGCTTAGTGAACGCCGCAGGAACAAATCTGCCATTTTTATACCTCAGTTACCGGTAGTAGTAGAAGAAGTAGTGGCTAAATCTCCCGCAGCCGTGGCTGGTTTAAAGCAAAATGACAGGATAGTGGGTGTGGATTCTATATCTACACCATACTTTGATACTTACCGACACCAGTTAATGGCCAGCAAAGGCAGGCAGACCACATTACAGGTAGAACGTGGCGGAAAAATTATTCCATTAAATGTAGCGGTAAACAACGATGGCACGCTGGGTTTTTACAGGCGCAACTTTAGCCCTAAACAATTAGATAGCTTAGGCATTGCTAAAGTAATTGAAAACAATTATAGTTTTTTTGAGGCCATACCAGCCGGCGCAAAACTGGCAATGACAAAGCTCGGAAACTACATAGACCAGTTTAAGAAAATTTTGTCGCCTGAAACCGAAGCTTACAAAGGTGTAAGTGGATTTAAAGGAATGGCCTCTATTTTCCCCGATCAGTGGGGCGCCTGGCAGGATTTCTGGTCTTTAACCGCATTCCTTTCTATTGTATTGGCTTTCATGAATATATTGCCTATACCTGCACTGGATGGCGGTCACGTGCTGTTTCTGCTATATGAAATGGTAACCCGCAGAAGGCCCAGCGACAAATTTTTGGAATACGCCCAAATTGCCGGTATGGTTATTCTGCTCGGCCTTATGTTATATGCCAACGGTAACGACTGGTTTGGCTGGGGCAGAAACAAATAAACCGCCGCGAATTTTTTTATGGGCCTGGCAGCGGGAACAAGTATTGAGCTTTCGTTGCGTCGCACACTTTTACGGTTGGATTCGCTACGCAGCTTTTCCCACAGGATAGAATTACTTATGGCGCCCATGGCGCCATAAGTTTTTTTATTTACACCTGGCCGCATTAATGGAATGTTGCTTAATACTGTCAATCCGGTCTTTTTTGCCAAAGCCTTACATTATTGCTAATGTTCGTAAGCATACCTAAGCTATTGTTTCTGTAAAATTAACCAGCGCAATTGCGCCTCAGCCCTTACATTTGCGCAATTTTGTACTACCATGCCTAAAGACACTTCTATTAAATCGGTTTTGATTGTTGGTTCAGGTCCTATTGTTATTGGCCAGGCCTGCGAGTTTGATTATTCCGGCTCGCAAGCTGCACGCAGCCTTAGGGAAGAAGGGATTAAAGTAATACTGATTAACAGCAACCCGGCCACCATTATGACAGACCCCATGATGGCCGATAAAGTATACCTGTTGCCGCTTACTGTTGAAAGCATAGAAAAAATTCTGCAGGAAAACCAGATTGATGCAGTGTTGCCCACCATGGGCGGCCAGACTGCCCTAAACCTTTGTAAAGAGGCAGATGAGTTGGGCATCTGGAAGAGTTACAACGTACGTATGATTGGCGTTGATGTAGCTGCCATAGATACTGCGGAGGACCGGGAAAAATTCCGGCAGTTAATGATTAAGATTGGCATACAGGTAGCGCCCAGCAGGGTAGCCAACAGCTTTTTGGAAGGCAAAGAGTTCGCCCAGGAAATTGGTTTTCCACTGGTTATACGGCCTTCTTTTACGCTCGGCGGTACCGGCGGTGGTTTTGTTCACCGCAAAGAAGAGCTTGATGAAGCCTTACAACGTGGCCTTAAAGCATCGCCGATACACGAAGTGCTGGTTGAAAAAGCTGTTTTAGGCTGGAAAGAATTTGAGCTGGAGCTTTTGCGTGATAAGAATGATAACGTAGTGATTATATGTACCGTGGAAAACCTTGACCCCATGGGCATACACACAGGCGACTCCATTACCGTAGCGCCTGCTATGACGTTAAGCGATAGCGCCTTCCAGGACATGCGCAACAAAGCTATGCTCATGATGCGCAGCCTGGGCAATTTTGCCGGCGGCTGTAATGTTCAGTTTGCTTTAAACCCTGAAACAGAAGAGTTGATTGCCGTGGAGATTAACCCCCGTGTTAGCCGCTCATCAGCTTTGGCAAGTAAGGCTACAGGTTACCCCATTGCTAAAATTGCCGCCAAACTGGCCATCGGTTACAGCCTGGATGAATTAAAGAACCAGATTACGCAAACTACCTCGGCTTATTTCGAGCCTGCGCTGGATTACGTAATTGTAAAAGTGCCCCGCTGGAACTTTGACAAGTTTAAAGGCGCCAACGATACGCTTGGCCTGCAAATGAAGAGTGTGGGCGAAGTAATGGCCATTGGCAGAAGTTTTACGGAAGCCATCCAGAAAGCCTGCCAAAGCCTGGAGAACGAAGCTGTAGGGCTTGGCTATTACGGCAAAAGCCTGATGAAAACCGAGGACCTGATTGAATACATCAAAACCCCGAAATGGGACAGGATTTTCCGCATAAAAGATGCCTTGATGCACGGCGTTACTATTAAAACCATTGTGCAGGCCACCCGCATTGACCGTTGGTTTATTTACCAGATACAGGAAATATGCCGCATAGAAAAAGAACTGGAACAATATAAATTGGATACCCTGCCCGAACCGCTGTTAAAGGAAGCCAAGAAGAATGGCTTTAGTGACGAGCAGATTGCCCGTATATTACATGGCAACTGTACAGATGAGCAGGTGTATGAAAAGCGCAAAGCACTGGGTATAACCCGTGTATATAAAATGGTAGATACCTGCAGCGCTGAATTTGAAGCTAAAACGCCTTACTTCTACAGTTCGTTTGAGGGGTAAAGAATATTCGCTATTTTTAGTTGCCTAATTTAAAAATTATGAGTGATAAGGATGTAAAAAGGCTTACTGATTTAGCGACTGAGAAGCTGAAAAAGAATATTTCAAAAAAGGATGCCCTGCGCTCTTTAATGGATGCCGGCATACTTGATAAACACGGTAATTTTACACCTCCATATAAAAATCTTGCTACCGTAAGCAGAAGTTAAACCTATTAAGCTTGCCCTATGTACGATGTGAAGCCCAATCTCGTAATTGGATTTCATGGTTGCGATTTAAGCGTGAGAAATGCACTCGTAAACAATCCTGATGAAGTAAGAACCAGTAAACAGCCTTATGATTGGTTAGGGCATGGTATGTATTTCTGGGAGAACAATTACGAGCGTGCCTTGCATTGGGCAACAGAGAAGAGTAAGCGTGGAGCACCCGGAAAACCGTCCGTTGTAGGAGCTGTTTTGAGCCTTGGGTATTGTTGTGATTTTTTAGACAGCAAGTATATAAGCATATTGCAATCTTATTTTACTCTTATGGCAGCAGTTTACAAAGCTGCCGGAAAAAAATTACCATACAACAAAGACATTCCACAGGATAAGCACAAGGATAAAATACTCCGGGAACTTGATTGTGCCTCAATTGAATTTATGCACGGTGAGATATTACGGCAAATAAATCAGGATACCAGTGAAAAAGGGTTCTCGCACTTTAACGCGTTTGACACAGTAAGGGGTGTTTTTACCGAAGGTGGGCCAGCTTTTGATGGTGCAGGCATTTTTGAGAAAAGTCATATTCAGATTTGTGTTCGTAACTTAAACTGTATTAAAGGCTTTTTTATTCCCAGGAAGGAAATTGATTTTACAGGGCTGCTGCAATAATTACAAATGGCACTATTGTAGCTGGGCACCCCAAATATGTCTTTGCAAAAGATTACACTTATTACATAATTAACTTAGTTGAGTCAGGTTACCCACAAAACCAAAGCAGTTGTGCTGCGTACCGTTAAGTATGGAGAAACAAGCATTATCTCAACGCTGTATACAGAGCTGTTTGGCATACAGAGCTACATTGTAAAAGGGGTGCGGCAAGTTTCCAAAAAGTCGCAGGGTAAAAGCAGTTACTTTCAACCGGGCGCCATACTTCAGTTGGAAGCCTACCATAACGAATTAAAGAACCTGCAGTTTATAAAAGACTTTCAGTGGGATTACCTGTACGAGCAGGTTTTTTTTGATGTAGTAAAAAATGCTGTAGCGGTTTACATGATAGAACTGCTGCAGCACAGCCTGAAGCAACCGGAAGCAAACCCTGAACTTTTTTATTTGATAACAGACAGCCTTAAGCAATTAGACAAAGGAGATAATGCTCTTGCAGCCAACCTGCCTTTGTATTTTATATTGCACCTGGCAAGTGAATCTGGCTTTCAGTTGCATGGTAGCTACAGCAAACAAACCCCTGTGCTTGATTTGCAGGAAGGCCAATTTGTAAATGAGATCCCCAATCACCCACATTATATTTCCGGCGAAACCGCAGCCGTAGTACATAAAATAAACAGCATTAACTTTTATGAAGACCTTTCCTCCATACCGTTAACCCGTTATACCCGTCGGCCGCTGTTGGAAGGCCTTCAGCAATACCTGGCGCTGCACATACCCGATTTTGGCGAAATGCGCAGCCTGGCCGTATTGCAGGAGGTATTGGGTTAAAAAGTTTTGTAATTTTAGGGGCAATCACTTTTTTGTTGTGAAAGAATACATGGTAACAGATATTGAACAGATTCCTAAAACAGCGCTGGATGTATTCCGCACCCTGCCGGAAGGAACGCCGTGCGAAGTGATTGATAACGTACTCTATATGTCCCCCGCACCCAAATACAACCACCAACGCCTGCTTGGCATTTTGTTCAACAAAATCTCAAAGTATATTGAAGTTGAGCAGTCCGGTGAAATTATATTAGCGCCGTTTGACGTGTACTTTGATGATCTGCTGTCTGCCGTTCAACCAGACCTGGTTTTTATTTTGAAAGAAAACATGCATATTCTTAAACACGATGGTTATGTGCATGGCACCCCAGACTTGATTGTGGAAGTATTATCTGCCGACAAAAACCGTGACCTTGTATTGAAGAAAGCGCTGTATGAACATGCCGGTGTAAAGGAATATTTTACCGTTAACCCCGATAACAACAAAGTAAAAGCATGGGTTTTAACAAACGGCATTTATAAACCAGCCTACGAGGCAACCGGCAGGTTTTACTCAGCTTTGCTTAACCTGGAGTTTACTTTTTAACTTCAGGCCAGCCTTTTTACCGTTTCCATATTTTCATCCATACAAATAATGCCTGGTTGCTTACCCTTTTCAAAGCTGCCCAGCTTATCTTCCATGTTAAGTGCTTTTGCACCGTTAATGGTAGCCCATTGCAAGAGTTGTTCAACGCCAACCTGCGGAGAGTATTTGCGTATGCTCTTCATTTCATCCAGCAGGTTAAGGCTGTGGTTGCTTGCCAGGCTATCCGTACCCAATACCAGTCTGCAGTTTTCCTGTATAAACATATCAACCGGCGGCACCGTATTTTCTATATAGAGATTGGCATTAATGCACAGGCACAAATAAACAGGGCGCTGATGTAAAAAAAGCAGGTCTTCCCGGCCGGTAAAAGTATTGTGCACAAGTACAACATTCTTTGCTTCCCGCAGCTTTGGATAATAAGATTGCAGGCTGGTTTTACCGGTAGGCTTAAAAAAACCGCTGTCCATATTCATCATGCGGTACATACGCATAAAATCGCCTGAGCCATGTTTAAAAAGCGCATCTTCAAACGCAGTTTCCTGGTTATGAATGGTAATTGTTTTACCCGCAAAAAATGGCTGCATCATCTGCCATAACTCTTCTGAAACCGAGTAAGGAGCATGCGGTACCAATGCATGGTACACGCCCGCTGCATTGCTTTGAAAACTGTCATAAAATGCCTTGCTTCTTGCAAAACGTGTTGCGGCAACATTGGGCATCCAGCCGCTAACCTCAATAAAATTATAGTACAACAGGCGTTGCTTAAGTTTTTGCGGCAGTGTAAGCGTATTGTTACAAATATCACCCACGGCAACTATGCCATTGGCCAGCATTTCATTTTCAGCCTGCTGTATGGCTGCTAAAATTTCATCTTCAGCAAAATGCCTTTGCGTTACCACCTTAAAAACAAAGTCAACCAGGCCTGTTTTTTCCGGCAATAGCCCACGCATGTGGCTAAGCTCCAGGTGGCAATGGCAATTAATAAGCCCCGGCGATAAAATACCTTGTACATGCTGCACATCCTCCCCTGCTTCGGCGGCGGTTACTATGGCTTCCACTTTGCCGGCGCCGTCTGTTATTAAAACATGGTTGCCGTTCAATAGTTCTGTTCCTGTAAAAATTTTATCTGCTTTGTATTTAACCCACGCCATGTGGTAAAGATAGTACCGCCACATTTTATTCTTCCTGATACCGTAAAGCAATTTCCCGATTGCATAAGGGCCGGGCATACTGGTGCGGCATCTTTGCTATGAATCATTTTTCAATGGAGGTCATTTTTACAAACGGGCCGCTGTAGTCGTACAATGGCCATTAATTAACCAGCTACTGCTAAACATTATTAAGCCCGGGTAAGCGGCAGTAAATCCTGTTCCAAAATTTTGCCGCTGCCCGGCACTACTTCTTCCCGTAAAATAGATAAGCGTTCCTACGCAAATATTCTCATCCGGCCTTAACGCTGCTGCAAAAAAAGTAACAGGCTACACCTTCGGGTGAGGGATTGCAGCGGCTACCCCGGTGAAGGTTTGTGGGTCGGCTTCTGTGCCGGAGTAATAGCGGAAAGCCCGGCCCGAGGTACGAGGGACACCCCCAACAATTACCAATTCAACATACAAGAGCCATGGGCTCAGAAAAACCCGGTGTTTTTACCCTCATTAAAACAGCTTTTCTGTGGAACATTTTCCTCAAAAAAGGTAACAGTTAAGCATTTAAACAAGTTGTTTAGCCGTTGCGGCCACCCTTTTTACAAAGGCATAATTATTTCATTGCCAATTGTTGTAACGCTTGCAGAATGGAAACAACTAAAGAACCAGTACTTAACCTTACAGAAAAGAAAGTGCGCAGCCTGCTGAAAGACGCAGAAAAAACCGCTAAAGCCATAGACCTGGTTTATATAACCGATACCGCCCCCGGTATTCAGCGTGTTAAGAACGGAAAGGCTTTTAGCTATGTTTTTAATAACCGACAGGTAAAAGATAAAGAAGTGCTTAAGCGTATACGCAGCCTGGTAATACCACCCGCATGGCAAAACGTATGGATATGCAACCTGCCCAACGGGCACCTGCAGGTTACCGGTTTTGATGTAAAGAACAGGAAGCAATACCGCTACCACGAGTTATGGAACAGCCTGCGCAACCAAACCAAATTTTTCAGGCTGCACGATTTTGGTGAAGCCCTGCCGGCCATGAGGCTGCAAATGGAAAAGCACCTTGCCTTGCCAGGGCTACCCGCAGAAAAAGTGTTGGCTACTGTGGTAAGCGTTATGGAACGTACCAATATACGCATAGGCAGCAGCTTTTATGAAAAGCTATACGGGTCTTACGGCGTTACTACTTTAAAAGATAAACATGTAAAAATTAACGGTACCCGAATGCAATTTTTCTTCAAGGGCAAAAAGGGAGTTGAGCATAAGATAAGCCTTAAAAGCAGGCGGCTTTCAAGAATTATACACCAATGCCGGGACATACCGGGCAAAGAGCTGTTTCAATATTACGACAGTAATAACGAGAGAAAGCCGGTTGATTCGGGCATGGTAAATGAGTATATAAAACAGGTTAGTGGCGGCGATTTTACGGCCAAAGACTTTAGAACATGGTCTGGAACTGTACAAGCGTTGCTATCTTTTAAAGAACTGGGGTTTTTTGAAAGCGAAACGGAAGCAAAGAAAAAAGTGGTGCAGGCACTGGATGCAGTTTCAGTACAGTTGGGTAATACCCGCACTGTTTGCAAAAAATATTATGTACACCCGGCCATTCTGCAGATGTACGAGAATAAAGGGCTGGAAAAATATATAAAGCAACTGGAAGATATTGAAGCGGATGACAACCGCAGCGGCCTTACTGCCGAAGAAAAAATACTGATGAACATACTGGCGGAAAATAAAAGGGTTGTACTTAACTAACAATGTGCCTGCCGCCCGTAGCACGCAACAGGTATAAGCCTTGCAGAGAAACAAAGTTGTGTAACCAAATAATATTGAGATGGACAACATTATTTATGTAAATGTGGATGAGGATATAAGAGTGGCCAACTTTACCATTATTGACCATCCTTTTCATTTAATGGCGCTGGTTAAGTTTGAGGATGGGTATGCAAATGTTTTTTTTACCGATGTAGAAAGTGGTAAATGGGTTGAGCAGGATATGGGTTTTACCCGCTTGGCCGAAGAAACCGGCAACCAGCTTACCAACCATTTTAAATATGGCTTTACAGAATATAAGCCATTGCAATGGCTGTATAAGCCCGATGGTAAATATTGCTTCGCTTTTCATAAATACATTTCCGGAGATTACGAGGTGTATGAAATTTATCATTCCAACCGGCGTCACATGTTTACGGCAATACGTTCTTCGGCCGGTTTATGGCAGGTGATACTTTTTTCCGGGGAAACGGTGTGGAACTACGACAAATACTATTACGATGAAGCGCCCTATCTTATTGATGTTTGCAAGCTGTAACTTTTAACTTAGGGCGCTGTTAACAAGGGTTGTTTGACGGGCGCAGGCATTAAAATTGATGGAGTTACGTATAAAAACTTGCCATGATACACGCCCCGCTAACCAAAAAAGACAAACGCCAGATAAGATACACTTACGCTAAATTGGAAACATTGAAAGCCGTAATTGCAGCGGTACGCCTTAAAATGGAAATGGCTGCCCTGCAAATGAATGATGCTTACCTTAAACGCAGCATACTTACTTTTGTTGCCGAAACAGCCCCCTGCGAAACAGAATTAAAGAAAAAAATTGAGTCGCTTGCCCACGTCTTTCCCGCTACAGATTTGAATTTCGTGAAAAAAGACCTGAACGATGATCTGTTATTTGATAACCCTTTTGCCTGTGCCCAATACTACGAGAAGGAAACCATTCTTGCGTTTAGGGATTTGCTGAACGATTATGAAATTATACCTGAAATACGCAATAACCTGCAGGCGCATTTAAACGAAATGCTTTACGCTTATCTTAAAATTAAGCTGCTTAATAACTTCAGCATTAAAGAGCTGTCTGGACAAAGAACCCTTTTTTAATAACGCAACTAGCCGTTTGCAGAGACACTATTCCACAAACCAGAAAAACCGGTGAGCAAAATAATCCTCAATAACGTTGGTTAAAAGTGTGGTTTAGGTTGTAAAAGAAAAAATTTTTTACCGGCACAGTATTTAGCCTTTAACCAATACACAAAAAATAAATCCATGAAAAAAGAATCCGCTACAGGCAAAAGCGCCGCAACTAACAAAAGCACCGCCCAGAATAAAAGCACAACCGTTACTTCGTCATTGCTTGCAGAATTTTTTGCAGACGAATTGAAGGATATCTACTGGGCCGAAAAACACATTGTAAAAACATTGCCCAAAATGCAGAAAGCCGCTACTTCTGAAGAATTGCAGCAAGCTTTTGCAGAACACCTTGAACAATCCAAAGAACATGTAACACGATTGGAACAGGTGTTTGACATGCTGGGTAAAAAGGCCCAGGCAAAAAAATGCGAAGCCATAGAAGGCATTACCAAAGAAGGTGAAAGTATTATAGAAGATACTGAGAAAGATACCGCTACAAGAGATGTGGGACTTATAATGGCTGCGCAAAAAGTAGAGCATTACGAAATATCCACTTATGGCGGTTTGGTAACACTGGCAAAAACACTTGGCTATAAAGATGTGGCCGAAGTTTTATACAGCACGCTTGAAGAAGAAAAACAAACAGACGAATTACTTACTTCCATAGCTGAGAATAACATTAATTACGAGGCCCTGGAAGAAACGGAATAGTATTTGAACAGGGATGTTGTAACAGCATGGAAGTTATAAAAGGCAGGTTTAATAATAATTATTCGCTAAAGCCAGGCAATTGCCTGGCTTTAAAAGTTTCGTAACTTCTGTAACACAAAGGAAATGCTTATTTGAAATGCAGAAGTTTAGCTGTAGTTTGTTACCTTATACGGTAGCGGGCCCGTTTTAAAAACTTAGTGTTTCTATAATTGTTATTAGGGGGTGCCCCAAGCTATCGCAAGGGTCGGGCTTTCCGCTCATACTCCGGCACAAAAGCCCCGCTGCAAAGGCTTCACCGGGGTATCCGCTGCAATCCCTCACCCCTTAGTGTAGCACGCTGCTTTTTTCGCAGGCAGGTTTTTTACTCATACCCTTTTTATGAAAACAAGAACCGTAATTCACTTTGTTGTACCATGTTTAATTGTAAGCTAACTTATTAAAACAAATACCTCCTGCATGCAAAACGGAACCATCTTTCAGTATTTTCATTGGTATTACCCTGCTGACGGCAGTTTATGGAACAGGATTAAAGACGATGCTAAGCACCTTGCAGAACTTGGTTTTACTGCGGTATGGCTGCCGCCTGCCTATAAAGGCACCCACGGAGAGCACTCTGTTGGATATGATGTGTACGACATTTTCGACCTGGGGGAGTTTGACCAGAAAAACAGCGTACGCACCAAGTACGGAACAAAGGATGAGTATGTTGCCGCGGCTAAATCTTTACAGGATAACGGCGTAAAAGTATATGTAGATATTGTGCTTAACCACATGGGCGGGGCCGATGAACATGAAAAAATTTATGTACGCCGGGTTGATGCGCATGACAGAAACCACTTTACCAGCGATGCTTTTGAAATTGAGGCATATACAAAATTCACCTTTCCCGGCAGGCAGGGTAAGTATTCTGATTTTGTTTGGGACCATACCTGCTTTACCGGTACGGATTATGCCAAAGACCTGGATGAGTGCGCCATTTTCAGCATACAAAACGAGCATGGCGAAGGTTGGGAGGACATGGTTGACGATGAGCATGGCAATTACGACTACCTGATGTTTTGCGATATAGAATTCAGGAACACGGCAGTGCGTGAACAGCTTAAATACTGGGGCAAATGGTATTTTGATACGGTGGGTTTCGATGGGGTTAGGCTGGATGCTGTAAAACACATAAGCACCTATTTTTATAATGAATGGCTGGATGCAATGCGTAGCCAAACCCGAAATGATTTGTTTTCCGTAGCTGAATTCTGGGCGCCGCACAACCTCCAGTCTATGCTGGCTTATATTGATGCTACCGGGGGGCGCACAACCCTGTTTGATGCGCCGCTGCAAAATAAGCTGCACCGGGCTTCCAAAGAAGGCAGGAATTTTGATCTTACCTCCATCTTTAACGATACCCTGGTGGCGGCAAGGCCTGAACTGGCGGTAACCCTGGTAGATACGCACGATACACAACCCTTGCAGGCACTCGAAGCGCCGGTAGAACCCTGGTTTAAACCCATAGCGTATGCTTTAATATTGTTAAGGGGAGCAGGATACCCATGCGTTTTTTATGCGGATTTGTATGGGGCAGGTTACAAAGACAAGGGGAAAGACGGCAACGAGTATGAGATTTTTTTACCTGAATGTCCAAATCTTGATAAACTGCTGTATGCCCGCCGGGAATATGCGTATGGCCTGCAAAGGGATTATTTTGATCATAGTAACTGCATAGGCTGGACAAGGGAGGGCGCCGATGAAAAACAGGGTTCCGGCTGCGCGGTAATTGTATCAAATGGGGATAACGGCCACAAAGCCATGGAAATGGGCAAAAAATTTGCTGGCAAAAAAATGTACGACCTGTTGGGCAACTACAAGCGCATGGTTAAGGTAAATGACGAGGGATGGGCTCAGTTTAAGGTTAAAGCGGGATCTGTAAGTGTGTGGGTGGCTAAAGGCTAACGTAAGCAACAAAAAGTTACCGGCAACTTTGCGGCCGTTTTAAAATAGTGTTTACCGCAATATGCGTAACTGTGTGTTTGTTGTAATTTTAAGCGGCGTAACGCTATTTTCAATTACCATGAAACCCTGCTAATCTATGAAGTTAAAAGTTGCCGAGCGTATCCGCATAGGCTACATGACGGCTGTTATACTGCTGTTTATTGCTTTTCTGCTAAACTTTTATACTTCAAGGGAGCTTATAAAGCTGGCTAACAATGTTAACCATACCACCAGCGTTCTAAACAATCTTGAAATACTGGTATCACATGTGAAGGATGGTGAACGGGGCATGCGTGGTTACCTGCTGTTTAACGATGAGTCTTTTTTAGCCCCTTACCACCGTAGCCATGCGCAGGCAGACAGTATAATAAGGGTTTTAAAAACCAACCTTACAGATAAGGAACAACTTGGTACTTTAGAAAAAGTTAAGCAATTGGTAAGACAAAGGTATGCCGCTCTTGCCTTTGCGCTAAATACCTTCAGGGACAGCGGATTGGTTGTTACTAATGACATAAGGAAAAGTGCTTACGAAGAAAGGGTGGTGATGGATTCTTTAAAAATGGCCGTTATGGCTATGCAGGCCAAAGAAAAGCAGGTAATACAAACACCTGCCAGGCAACTTGGTTCTTATTCTTCGGTAATGCGTGTTATTAATACCACTTCGCTGGTAATAGCAATATTTCTTTCAATTTATTCTGTAATGAATTATAACCGGGAGAACACTCAAAAAGAAGAAGCCAATAAAAAAGCTGATGATTACCGGCTGGAACTGGAAAAGAGAATCGAGCAGCTAAACCGCGTTAACCAGGAGCTGGTAGAGTTGAAAAGCATAGAAAAATTCGCTGCTACAGGCCGTATTGCACGTACCATAGCACACGAAGTAAGGAACCCCCTTACCAATATAAGCCTGGCTTGCGAACAGTTGCGTAACGAGGTAGAGCAAAACGATGAAACAGGCATTCTCTTCAGTATGATTGAAAGAAATTCTACCCGTATCAACCAGTTAATTACCGATTTGCTTAACTCCACCAAGTTTGCACAACTTGAGTATTCGCGTATATCCATAAATGATCTGATGGATGAAACATTGGAAAACGCCAAAGACCGGCTTGAATTAAACGGGATAAAGCTTCAGAAATATTATACGGATGTTAAATGCGAGATATCTGTTGATAAAGAGAAAATGAAAATAGCGTTTCTGAACATAATAGTAAATGCGGTGGAAGCAATGTCTCCACAGCACGGCATACTAAAGATTAGAACTGAAAGCAAAAATAACCAGTGTCTTATCAGGATATCAGATAATGGAAAAGGTATGAATGAAGATACTGTCTCCCGTTTGTTTGAGCCTTATTTTACCAGCAAACAAAAAGGCAACGGTTTAGGTTTAACCAATACGCAGAACATCATTTTAAATCATAAGGGAAGTATATCTGTGCAAAGCGCTCCCGCCAAGGGTACAACATTTACTATCACCCTCAACCTTAGCTAACAAACGTAAAATTGTGGAGTTTTTTCCCCAGGTGCGGTCAGGCTTTCTCCTCAGTGAGTATTTCTATTACCCTGTAAACCATTTCACGGGTAAAAGGTTTGCCCATAAAATAGTTTACCCCTTGTTTAAAAGCTTTCTGCCGGTCTGTGGCGGTATCATTGGCTGTAACCATTACAATCTTTGTTTCGGGGTAATACTTTTTTATATACTGTATAAAATCAACTCCTAATCCATCAGGTAAATGGTTATCGAGAAATACAATAGAAGGCGGATCTCTTTTAAGCATCACTTCCGCGTCAGAAAGGGTATTTACATAGGTAGTTTTGTAATTTTTTTGACGCAGGATGCCGCTCAGCAGGTAACAGATATCAATCTCATCATCCACTATAAGAACTTTTAAAGTCATGGGCCATACAGTATTTATAACGCTCTTTTCCACAGCACTTTCAGGTATTATTCAAATCAGGAATTAACAATGCGGATATAAAAATGTGCCATAAATCTCTTCAAAAAATTAAATTTCAGTATTTTACGCAGCCCGGCTTTTTTATAAGGCAAAACAAAATTTATTAACTACATTGTTGAAGCATTTTCAGGCATATTTATTGGGATTTCTTACACAAAAAATTCCCGAATTTTGCAAATGTCTTTGCACTGTTGTTACCTGTGAAATTTACGCCCTGCGTTAATTTACTGCCGCAACATTGCACATGCTTGCTAAAATTTCCCCCGCAACAAAATTAAAGTGAGATTATACTTATGAAAAAAAGAGTGCTTATAATTGATGATGATACGGATATGTGCTTACTTCTCAGCAGGCTTCTTACTAAAAATGGTTACGAAACAGATACCGCACACAGTGGCCTGAAAGGCATAGCCAAGGTTAAAGAATCCACATTTGATGTTGTTTTGTGCGATTACCGCCTGGGAGACAAAGAAGGTAAAGATGTATTACTTGAAATAAAAACCATAAATCCTGAAACAATTGTACTTATCATAACCGGGTATTCAGATATAAAAACCGCCGTTGAAGTCATAAAAAACGGCGCTTACGATTATATTACAAAACCGCTCATCCCCGACGAAGTCTTAAATGTTTTGGCCACTGCTTTAAAGCAGCCTGCAGACAGTTTTTCCAGGCAGGCAGGTGTGCCTGGCAGCCCCGCAGCACCATCCTCTGTAAAAAGCACTGCCGGTCCTCACAAGCTTAGCGGCGAGTATATGGTGGGCCAATCCTCGGTTACCAGGGAGCTGTATAATCAAATTGACCTTGTGGCGCCTACCAATTACAGCGTTATCCTCTACGGCGAAAGTGGTACCGGTAAGGAAGTGATTGCCAAAACCATACACGACAGAAGTAACCGCCGCGATAAGCCTTTTATCGCCATGGATTGCGGTACCCTGTCAAAAGAGCTGGCCGGCAGCGAGCTGTTCGGGCACATTAAAGGTGCCTTCACCGGCGCCCTCAACGATAAAGAAGGCCACTTTGAACTGGCCAATGGCGGCACGCTTTTCCTGGATGAAGTAGCCAACCTTTCTTACGAAATACAGGCATCCCTTCTTAGGGTTATACAGGAACGAAAATTTAAACGTGTTGGCGGCAACAAAGAAATTCATATTGATGTACGCATACTGGTGGCATCTAACGAAAACCTGCAGGAAGCTTACAAAAGCGGCAAGTTTAGGGAAGACCTCTATCACCGCTTCAATGAATTTTCCATTAACCTGCCCCCGCTCAGGCAAAGAAAACAGGATATACTTTCTTTTGCCAATTACTTTCTTGAAAAAACGAATGTGGAAACCGGCAAGCAAATAGAAGGTTTCGAAGAAGAAGTAATGAATGCCTTCCTTAACTATGGATGGCCCGGTAACCTGCGTGAATTCAGAAATGTTATACGCCGGGCTGTACTGCTGACGGCATCAGGTAAAATTGGCGTTGCTACATTACCCTGGGAAATAAAGAATGCATTGTCTTCTGAAAATACCGGCCAGCCGCAGGTGGATATTTCTCAAATTGAATTTCCGCCCAAGGAGAGAGATTTAAAGAACGCAGCGGCAAAAGCAGAATACGAAACCATTATGAACCTGCTGAAAGAAGTAAACTTTAATAAAAAGCGGGCTGCCGAAATTTTAAAGATTGACCGTAAAACGTTGTACAATAAAATAAAGAATTACGAAGATACACGGGAGTTAAATTAACAGCGTATATTTTAAAACGGCGGGGTTTGTATTTAAACAAACCCCGCTTTTATTTTATGCCTGTTTAATAAAAGGCGTTGCAATATCATGATAAAAAAGAAATGTCCAGCCCGCTGCTCTACCCGCTTCCCACCATTGTTGCCTTAACTGCATGCACTTCTTGCCGTCATAGTCGTACTTGGCTACAAAACGGCTTTTCATTTGCTGCAACTGGGGTGCATCATCACCCCCAAAAAAAATCGTTTCACTACTATCCTTCATCCAAAACACCTGGTGGTATGGGCTGTGGCCGGCAGTTACTTCATAAGTAATATAATTGTCAATGCTGCCCTTGTCTTCTTCAAGCAGCACAACATTGCTGCTATGCTGCAGTAGAGACAGCTCCTCGGTCATAAACGATGGAAAACCTGTGTCAAAAGCAAAATCAAGCTCTCTTTTCTGAATGTAATAGGTGGCTTCAGGAAAAGAAATATGATAATTTCCCAGGTTATCTTTTCTGCTTACGCCACCAGCATGGTCTTTGTGCAGGTGCGTCATCAACACTTTGGTAATGCTGGCCGGGTCAATACCATTTGCTTTCAGGTTAGCATGCAATTGCAGCTCCCCCCTTTTTCCAAATCCAAGCCCGGTATCAAGCAGCAACACATCTTTTTCAGTAACTACCACAAAAGGTTGCACTTCTACCAGCAGGCTGCCCACAGGCCGGCTTTGCAGGTTATCATTGTCCTCGTTAAAAGGCACAAAAATCTTGGTCTTATCAATTGTAAACGAACCCTCCGATAAAGGAATAATCTTCATCATCCATACTGTTTATATCATCAAAAAATCAAGTCTTCTCATATAGCTTATACATCGTACATCCCACATCTTGCAGTACAGATATTTCATGCTTTGTACTTCGCAAATCGTACTTGTTTACATCTTACATCCCACATCAAACATCTAACATTTCCATTACATCTTACATCCCACATCAAACATCTAACATAAGTAAGTACTTCGTACTTGGGGGTGCCCCCAAGCTATCGCAAGGGGTCGGGCTTTCCGCTCATACTCCGGCACAAGAGCCGGCACACAAGACCTTCACCGGGGTATCCGCTGCAATCCCTCACCCAAAGTGCAACCCGCTGCCGAATGCATAAAAAAGCAGTGGTGCGGCAACTGTACTTTGCAAGGAATAAAATTAATGGCGGCGGTAATTTGATCAATAATGAACAAAGCGTTGAAGAGTGCGACGCAAGGAACGCCAAATAGTTGTTATAAAGCCTGGCTCCAAAAATTCATTTACAAATTTTATCCTTTGGATGCTGCAACTACTTCTTCTCTAAAAATATTTCAGCCATCATGCAACGCACACTGCCACCGCCAATTGTTTCGATAGTACTTATATCAATAGGTAACAAATCCGTGTGTATTTCAAGAATTTCTTTTTGCTCTTTGGTAAGGCTTTTATAGGCACTTTTGCTTAATATGGTTATCTTTTTGCCTGCGCTGTTTTTTACCTGCAGCATATTGCCGGCATAAGCCCTTACCTGTTCAAAACTTATGGGTATTACTTCATGGCCCGATGCTATCAGCAATTGCTGCACGCCTATTCGTTCTGCGCCATCTTTAATGCTGTCAAGACAAATTACCGCATAACTTTCACCCAGGTGCATAATAACATTCGTATGGTAAACCGGCGATCCTTTTTCATCTGTTGCGCTAAACGATACCGCCCTGTAACCATGCGCTGCCGCAAATTTATCCAGCAGCGATTTATGTGTGCGGTCAGACAGGCAGGCGAATATCAGTTTGCTGTTGTGGTCTATTATCATGCTGCCTGTACCTTCCAGGAAAAACCCCTCCGCTTCAAATTCACTCCAGTCCTGGAAGTCTGTAACCTTATACTCATGGTGCAACTGCTGTAACAGGTCATCCCTTTTTTCAATTCGGCGGTTTATGGCAAACATAGGGTACACAATCAGCTTGCCGCCCGGCATGGTGCTAAACCAGTTGTTGGGGAACACCGCATCAGGCTTTACCGGCATCGGTGTGTCCTGTATAACTATTACATCAATCTTATTTTTCTTCAGTGTTTTTATAAACTCGTCAAACTCTTCTACCGCTGCTTTCTGCACTTCTTTAGTAGAGCCATGCGCCACCTGCGACTGGAAAACATTATTGGCCGCGGTTTCGGTATTGTAACCAAAACAGGCCGGCCGTACCATTAATATGGTTGATGCAATTAAACTCATAGGTAATTATTTAAAAGTCTTTTCTTAACAGTGGCATGCTCATGCAATGGGCCCCGCCCCTTGCCCGTGACAACTCGCCGGACGGCAGCAATATTAAGGTATCTTTTATTGTTTCCGGCATTAAAGCTTTCCTGTCAAACAAATCAAAAAGCTCAGCGGCTTTAAGTATATTATACCCATTGGCGGCAAAGCCCTTTAGCGTTTCCGGGTTGCGGTCGTAACCAACCACAACGCCATCTTTTAAAGCCAGCAGGTTACAGGAGTCTGTCCATTGTTCACGCTCATCATAAGGAAAAACATTATTGCCACTGTAGATAATTTTTACCTCATCTCCAGGTATACCAAAATCTTCCTGGCTTATGTTGCGCAGTAAAGATTCAAGGCCTGTAACTTTTGCTGAAATGTCAACCTGGTAGTTGCGGCCGGCATCATAGGCTTCTGTCAGAGCCTTCTGGTAACGGAATACTTCCACCAGTTCAAAAGTTTGCTTGGCATCGCTGTCATCTAAATCGTGGTAATACGAATAGCGGTTTTCATTCTTTACCTTGTTTAACAACTCTGAGAACTTGCCAAACAATACCCATGTATTGCAGCTTACCTGGGTAAACACCGTATCAATATGCATTTGTGCCCTGTGGCGGGGTATTTTAATAACCGTTATCTTATCAATACCCACTGCACTGTTTTTAAAAATGGCATGTATAATTTCGTTAACAGCGCTGGCAGTAGTACGTTCACTTATGCCAATCAGCAGGTGCCCCTTGGAAATCATCATCACATCGCCGCCTTCTACAGAGGTTTTAAAATTTCGCTGCTCTTCTTCATTCAGCAAAAAGAACTGGCTTGATTCTGATATTTCAATTATGCCGTCCTGGTTGTTTTTAAACAAATGGTAGTAAGAGATAAATTTCATCAGCAGAGATTCCCTTTCCCTTGCCGCGGTAGCAGCATTGCTAAGCAGCAGGTGGTTGTGCAGGGTTATGCCGATGTCCCTGGTAAAAATAAAATTGGGTAATGGCTGAAATACAAATTGCCCATGCTTTTTGCCGGCAACGGGCATCACGCCGCTAATAAGTACTTTGGCAAGCTCATGTGTGTCTTCCACCGCATGCAGCTTTTTTTCTGTGCTGAAGCTGCAGCCCTCCCAGGCGCAAACCGCCGAAATAATTTTTGTACGCACTTCATCCTGCTCCAGCACTTTGGCCAGCAGGTGTTGTGTATCCAGCACTTTATCGCTGTTAAAGTAATGCGGGCTTCCGGGTATAAAGCAATCCATTTGCTTCTGGCCATCATGGTTACGTTCAAACCCGCGTATGTATTCAATTTTCTCAGGATCAAGAAAGTATAGCAATACCTTAATGTATTCGTTGTACTCACGGCGCATATTGTCCAGGTAAACGGTATCATCGTACAGCCACTCCTGGAATTTGCTGGGTACCACTTTACCAATCCCGCCATCGGGGCTGTGTATAATCAATCTTTCCAGGGTACCTATTTCTGAGGTTACATGTATGGCATTCTGCGGCATAAATCTGCTTTTGTTTTGTAATGTATTATTGCAAGTTACGTACAAGCCGCCGGGTTTAATTTTCCAGCAGGCTGTCACCGGTATCTTCCAGCAGGTTAAGATTAACGGCATCAGCGCCGGCAATGCCTTCAATAGAACCTTTTATATGTGCGGCGTTCAGCAACACTTTCTCCAGTTGCTTCTCCCTTGCTTTCCAGAGCTTCTCCATCGCATCCCGCTCTTTCTGAATGCTTAGCTTCATACTCATAAAACCCTCACGAATGGCTTTCCATTGTTCGCCAAACTCGTTGCTGATGAGATAATCGTACAGCATCACCATTTTATCCCCCTTGTTTTCCTCACTTTTTTTGAAGTCAGCAATTTTAAGCAGGGCATTGCGCAGCAGCAAAGCCACGCTCCGCACTTCGGTAAAAGTGCAGATGTACACGCCGTCTTTCTCGCCAAACCGTTCCATATCTTTTGGCAAAGCCTGCGTAACAATAATGGCTACATCGGCGCCCAGGCTGCGCATGTCTGCTTTCAGCTTTTCAATCCAGTCGTTGCTAAAGTCCTTCGTGCGTTTGCTTTCATAGATAATTTTTCCGGCTTCGCTGCCAAACTTGTTGCGTACGGTTTGTATGCAATCCGCACCGCGTACGCCCTTGCCCACTTCTTTTATCTCGTCAAAGGGAAAAGTGGTTTGCAGAATTTCTTCCAGCAGCAGTTCCTGCACTTCACCCTGCAACTGCATGCTGCCCTGTTCCGCCTTGCGGCGCATTTCTTCCGCCAGTTTTTTCTGGTCTTCCAGTTGCTTTTCCAGTTCTTTTAAGCGCAACTGGTGTTCCTGTTCTTTCAGGCCAAGGCGTTCCTGCTCTTCTTTTTGCAATTGCTGCTTCAGCCTTTCCCGCTCATCCATCAGCTTGCGCTGTACATTCAGTTCCAGCTCTGCTTCCCGGTTTTTCAACTCTTGTTCCTTCTGTAAAAACTCCAGTTCTCTTTTGCGGGCTTCCTTCAATTTCTCTTCGTTGTCGCTGGCGTTTTCCTGTAAAAGTTTCAGGCGGTTTTCATAATCGGCGGTAATGTTCCTGCGAATGTTTTCTTCCAGTTGCTGGTTGCGCTTTTTCAGTTCTTCATCCAGTTTTTTATTGTACAATTCTTCCTGTTGCTGGCGCAACCTTACATATTCTTCTTCCTTTTTTCGCAGTTCATCTTCCTTGGATTTTTTATAATCCATCATCTGCTGCCGCAACTGCTGCTTTTCCTTTTCAATATTCTCTTTCAACTCATCGTTTAGCGCATCTTCCAAAGGAAATTCATGGCCGCAGTTGGGGCATTTGATCATTGTAGCCATTGCCGCTGTATTTTTTTTGACAAGATAGGCAGAAATGCTTCAAAGTTACAGAGTGGTTAAACAGCAGCTAATATGCTTCAATGGTTAAGCCCGGGCACAATGCTCTTTTTTGTTGGTTGGCTGAATAGTAACGGATGCTTTGCCTGGAAGAAATCCTGCAGTTGAATGGCTGCCGGATTGAAGCGGAAAGCCCGCAGCCACGAGGTACGAGTGGCGAGGACTTGCAGCGGAAAGCCGGTACCACAGCCTCAACAAAGTTATTGCAGCCGAAAGCCCCAAATATTACGTCAGTAAATACTTCGCACTTTCATTTGCACGGTTACAAACTCCCCATTGCGTATAACAATTATTTTAAGTTTGTTACCGGCGCTTTGCAGCATGGCTTTGTACACCTGTATATTGCCGGACAGGTTATTGTCAATGCCGAAAATGATGTCGCCATCTTTAAGGCCGGCTTTATCGGCAGGGGAATCTTTTATTACATCGGAAATGGTAATAAGGCCATTTATCATATATACGCTCATGCCCACATAAGAATAGTCGAAAGAGTCTGTATAATGTGTATTGGGCTTAAGGTGAATTTCCCTTTCAGGATAATTGATAACGGTGTTAAACCTGCGCAGCAAATCGTTGCCAATAAGGCCGCCCAACATGGGGTACGATGTAATGTTAAACTCGTCATCAAAAACGTACACAGGCACATTCCTGAACTTATAAGGGCCCAGCTTTACCTGCTTTATAACCGTAAGCTGCATGCTTTTTTTACCGCCCAGGCCCTCCGCCTGTGTAGTATAAAATTTCCTTTTGCGCTTAAGCAGTGCGCTGTCTTTTACAATTTCCTCGCACAGCAGCATGCAAAGCCCGGCGCCGGTATCAAAGTAATAGCGTGCATCAAAAGCGTTTTCATCTTTTACCATCACGTTTTGTATTGGTATGGTGCCAAACCTGGGCCTTAGCATAAACCCGCCGCGGGGATACTTGTAGGTGCCGGGTGCAAATACATTTATTTCCAGTTTATCGTAGTCTATGGCAACGATATAACGGCGCAAAAAACTGTAGCCGATAATGCCATCAATCTTTACACCATAGGTGCTGGAAAGAAGGTCGTAATTGTTTACATGAAAATCAAGCCTCTCCACATCAAGACCCTTTAATTTTAGTGTGTGGTTGTAAGCAAATTCAACAGTACGCATACCTGCAATGCCGCGTACTGTTTTATCACTCATTTCTTTTTTAACGCCCAGGTATTCTGTGGTAGAAGAGTCAAGCGATATGCCGCCGCTGCCGGTATCCAGCACAAAGTTTAAAGTGTCTTTATAGTTATCCAACAAGGCATGAATAATGATAATGCCGCCGGTAATCTGGTAAAAGGGGAGGGTAGTAAGCTTTTGAGCGGGGGCAGGCAAT
Source organism: Foetidibacter luteolus (assembly GCF_009650435.1). GTDB lineage: Bacteria > Bacteroidota > Bacteroidia > Chitinophagales > Chitinophagaceae > Foetidibacter > Foetidibacter luteolus. Next base: position 23,712 of record NZ_VVIP01000091.1, on the reverse strand, counting down.
ATCTGTTCCTGTGCTGGTAATACCACAGGCAGACAAGCTATCGTTAATATAAGCAACTGAAGCCGGGCTATTGTTATATGTATAAACCTTTCCTTTCCTGCCACGCTTGTGCTTTTGATTCTTCGTTAAATAAGATATTATCTGAAATTACAACAATATCATTTTCAGCCAATGCCGCTGATAAAATAAATTGCAGCCTGGCCCTCGTGTAACACAGGTTTAAAGTGAACCCCTACTGTGTTTGAACACCTCTTTAATGGGCATTGTTTTGTAGCTTAGCCATTCTTCTTTATAAACAGTAAACAGTATGAAGACAGTTATTATAACAGGCGCAGGCGGCGGGCTTGGAACTACCGTGGTAAAAGAGTTTTTAAATAAAGGCTACCAGGTTATCGCAACCGTGTCAGGCGAAGAAAAAAAGAGAGAACTGGAGCCGCATAGCCTGCTGGACGTGCAGGTGGTTGATTTAAGCAACGAACAGCAAACCGCGGCGTTTGTGCAAAACAACATTGACAAATACAAAAACATTGATGCCGCTTTACTGCTTGCCGGCGGCTTTGCCATGGGCAGCATAGCAGATACAAAATCGGATGATATTCAAAAGCAGGTAGCGTTAAACTTTAATACTGCATATCATGTAGCCCGGCCTTTGTTCAGCCACATGCTGCAGCATGGCAATGGGCGTATTGTATTCATAGGCTCCCGCCCGGCCATTAATACCGCCCTGGGCAAAAGCATGCTGGCGTACACGCTTAGCAAATCTTTACTGCTTAGGTTGGCGGAAATAATGAACGAAGAAGCTAAAGGAAAAAATGTGGCCGCGGTTGTAGTTGCTCCCTCAACCATTGATACGCCGGCCAACCGCAAAGCTATGCCCAATGCCGGTTTTGATAACTGGGTTACCCCTGCAGCACTTGCGGGCATACTGGAGTTTGTTGTTGGCGATAACGGCCAAACGTTGCGTGAACCAGTACTTAAGGTGTATAACAATGCTTAAGGTAAGGTTGCTAATCCCGATACTGATTGTATGGCTTTTACAAAATGCGCATTACGCATCGGCACAACAGCCAGTTAAGCAATTTGCTGAAAATGCATTATTAGCAGAAGACAGTGCTACACTTGCAAAAGAATTTGGCGCTAATAAAGAAATTCCGGCAGCGCTTGCCAGGCCAATACTGGTAGCATTGTCTTATTTTCCGGAGCTTAGGCAAACATATATCAGGTTTGAATACAGGCACTATATTTCTCCATTGGCTGCTAAGCCGAGATTTTTCAGCATTTTTAGAAAAGGCAGCAAGGCAAAATATATAATTACCATCAGCGATTCCAGCAATGCATTTCTGTCGCCAATACTCATTAAGTACATGGATTATAACGCCCGTATTGGCGTAATTGGGCACGAGCTTAGTCATGTGTCCTACTTTGTCAACGGTGGTTTTGGCAGATTCATAAGAACAGGTATTGGCCATCTATCCCGGGCATATATGAACAGGTTTGAGTTTGCTACAGACAGCCTGTGCATAGCTCATGGCCTGGGTTACCAGCTATTGGCCTGGAGCAGGTTTATACAAAAACAATTTGGCAACGCCGAACAAACTGAGGCTACAGAAAACAGTAGTGTTGATAAAAATGAACGATACATGAGCCCGGCCACTGTTAAACGCTATATACGTATGATGCCTGGCGTTTATGGGCACAACCCCGATTATTAACATATACATAAACCAGGCTCGCTGCAAATGTTCATTATTGCCCTACTTTTAGCGCATGAAAAACATTTTCTTTTGTTTGCTGATGATTATTTGCGCAAATGCCTTTGCACAGGCGCCGCTGAATGTAATGACGTTTAATATCCGCTACAACAACCCGGGTGACAGCCTAAATGCCTGGCCTTACCGTAAGGACAATGCTGCCTCCCAGGTATTGTTTCATCAAACCAATCTTTTGGGTGTGCAGGAAGCCCTGCACGACCAGATGGAGGACCTGCTGCAGCGCCTGCCCGCGTTTAAATACTTTGGTGTAGGCCGTGATGATGGTAAAACCGCCGGCGAATACAGCGCTATTTTTTACGATACTACCCGCCTGCTTTGGATAAAGGGCGCCACTTTCTGGCTGTCTCAAACACCGGAAGTGCCAGGCTCCAAAGGCTGGGATGCCGATATAACAAGGCTGGTAACCTGGTGTCTTTTTAAAGACAGGCTAACCAATAAAACCTTCTACGCTTTCAATACGCATTTTGACCACCGTGGCCAGCAGGCAAGGGCCGAAAGCGCCAAACTGCTGTTGCAAAAAGTAAAAGAAATTGCCGGCAGTACGCCTGCTTTTATCACCGGCGATTTTAATGCCCGCCCATCAGACGAGCCGATAAAAATTATTACCGACAGCAATAACCCTAACCGGTTAACTGACAGCAAGGCCATCAGCGAAACGCCACACTATGGGCCGCAGGGAACTTTTACCGGCTTTAAAGAAAAGGAGCTGGGCAACGAACCTATTGACCATATTTTTATCAGGAATGGCGTACAGGTTTTGCAGCACGCCACACTTTCGCAAACATGGCAGGGGCGTTTTTCATCAGACCATTTTCCCGTTTTTGCAAGGGTGGTTATATAGGTGTTTAAGTTGTAAACCTAACATCTTAAGTGGTTATGTGCTTCGTACGTGTTTACATCGTACTTCCCACATCGTACATCTAACATATTACAGGTACTTCGTAAATCCTAAATCGTACTTGTTTTACATCGTACATCCCACATCTAACATCTAACATAAGTAAGTACTTCGTACTTCGCAAATCGTACTTGGGGGTGCCCCCAAGCTACGCAAGGGGTCGGGCTTTCCGCTCATACTCCGCCACAGGGCCGGGCTGCGAAGGCTTCAGCGGGGTATCCGCTGCAATCCCTCACCCAAAAGTGACGCCTGTTGATTATTGTACTGAAACGCTCAATAACATGCTCATAAAATCTGCCTCTTTTTATTGAAGCATACTTGCCTTTACCCCAATACCTTTGCAGCGTTTATGAATACGCATACCGCTTTTATACGCTACACACGATTTGTATTGGTATTTGTTTTTTTAGTAATACTTGCCGGCGGCGTAGTACGCACCACGCAAAGCGGTATGGGCTGCCCGGATTGGCCGCGCTGCTTTGGCAGGTGGGTACCGCCTACAGATGCCAGCCAGTTGCCCCCTTATTTTGAAAAATACCTGAAGCAGCAGGATATTGACCATACCTTTAATGCTTACCATACCTGGATTGAATACATTAACCGCTTGCTGGGCGCTTTGCTGGGTGTTTGGATTTTTATCCATACCGTCTGGAGCTTTAGAAAATACTCTAAAACCAACCGTAAAATTTTCTGGCTGTCGTTATTGTTGTTACTGGCAACAGGGTTCCAGGGCTGGCTGGGCAAAAAGGTAGTTGATGCTAACCTTGCTGTAGTAAAAGTAACCACGCACATGCTGGTAGCTTTGGTAATTGCGGCTATACCATTAATCATTATACACCTGCTTAAGCGCCAGGAAAGACTAAGCAACAAACGTTTAAAATGGTTAACGCTGGTAACATTGCTGGTATTGCTGGCGCAAATTGTATTGGGCACCGAAGTGCGGGAGCAAATAGATGAAATAGCCAAACCACTGTTGTACACCCGGCGAGAAACCTGGATAGCCCGCCTTGACCATTATTTTACCCTGCACAAAATTATGGCATGGCTGGTGGCTGTATTGTGTATTGGTATTTTCTGGCTGTCCCTTGGTTATAAGCAGGTACAGCGCAAAGGCGTATTTATCCTGGTTTCTGTATTGCTTACCATTGCCATGGGGTTAATATTGGCCGGGTTAAATATGCCGGCTTTTGCGCAACCTGCGCATTTGCTGATGGCCAGTTTACTTGTTATTCAGTTACTTGACGTAAGGCTGAAAATTAAGTAGCATGTTCATGATAGTATGAGCAGAATAAAACTGTGTAATAGCACCGATGAAACCCGGGTTACCGCATCCTTATAGCCCAACCCTGCAAGGGTTGAATACGCGTGGGGTTCAACCCTTGCAGGGTTGCTGTACGATTCATTCTTTAACCCCGGTTTGCAACCGGGGCTATTGTTATTTATGCCCTTCGGGCAATGTTTTACCCACAAAGTGTTCCGCCACAACACAGGTTGTGTAATAAGTTTATTCTGGTTAATACTATGTTGAATATTTTACCAGGCGTTTCATCAATCAAAAAATATAACCAACCTTTCACCCACTCAACACACCGGTAACCAGCAACTTGTAACCGGTAACTGTCTTTCGGGTGAGGGATTGAAGCGGTTACCCCGGTGAGGCCTTCGCAGCGGGGCCTTGTGCCGGAGTAATAGCGGAAAGCCCGGCCCGAGGTACGAGGGACACCCCCCTAAAAAACATTCACGCACCCATAATACTACAACCCTGGATAGGTAAAAGAATGCAATTGCACATTTTTACCCTGTTTGCAGTATAGCGAAATAGTTTGAGTACCCATAAGCCTATTTAAGCGCTTCGTATAAAATCTCCACGGGGTGTTTGGCTGTTCTGCCGGTGCCGTCTTTCACCTGGTGGCGGCAACTGGTGCCGGGTGCGGCTATAATAACATCTTCGGGCTGTTTACGTATTGTTGGCAGTAATACCAGCTCCGCTATTTTCATAGAGATATCGTAGTGTTCCTTCTCATAACCAAAAGAACCGGCCATACCACAACAGCCGGAAGGTATATTTTCAACTTGATAATTCTCTGGTAAGGAAAGAATTTTTACAGAAGGCGCTACAGAAGACAATGCTTTTTGCTGGCAATGCCCGTGAAGTTTTATAATACGTTTTTCTGTGCTGAACTGCTCTTTGCCAATATTGCCTTTTTCAATTTCCCGGGCCAGGAATTCATCTATGGTAAATACATTTTTCGCCAGCTTTTTGGCTGCTTCATAGTTTTCATCTGTAGCAAGGTCCACATACTCATCTCTGAAAGTAAGAATGGCAGAAGGCTCAATTCCAATCAGTGGGCTATCTTCTGTTACCACATTAGCCAGCAGCTCAATGTTTTTGTTGGCTATTTTTTTAGCCTGCCGTACCAGCCCTTTGGATAACCATGCCCTGCCGCTTTCCTCATGGCTGGGAATGGTTACTTCGTAACCCAGCTTTTGCAATAGCAGGATGGCTTTAATGCCTATTTCAGTATCGTTATAGTTGGTAAATTCATCGCAGAACAGGTACAGTTGCCTGCCGCCGGCAGCACCCTGCTTGTTTTTACGGTACCAGCTTTGCAGCGTGGTTTTGTACATGGCAGGCATAGAGCGGTTAACAGCAAAGCCTGACATTTTCTTTACCAGTGTGCTGATGCCCTTGTTTGTCATTACAAAATTGTAGAGGCCTGGCGCAATTGCACCCAGCTTGGCCGATTTGCTAAAGTTGGCAATCAACCTGCTCCTGAAAGGAACACCGTTGGCATCATAGTAATGCTGAAGAAATTCGGCCTTCAACTTTCCCATGTCTACATTAGAAGGGCACTCGGATTTACAGCCCTTGCAACTCAGGCACAAATCCATCACCTCGTAAATCTCTTTATGGTCAAAACGGTTAACCTTGTTGGAGTTGGTAAGAAATTCCCTCAGAATGTTGGCCCTGGCACGGGTGGTATCTTTTTCGTTGCGGGTAGCCATGAAAGAAGGGCACATGGTGCCGCCGGAGAGGTGAGACTTACGGCAATCGCCGGAGCCATTACACTGTTCCGCATGCTGCAGCACATCCTGGTTGGGGTAACGGAAAATGGTATTGAACCGTGGTGTTTGCTGGCCTGGTGCGTAACGCAGCATGCTGTTCATAGATGGTGTATCTACAATTTTACCGGGGTTAAAGATATTAGCCGGGTCCCAGGTTTGCTTGATTTCCTTTAGCAGGCGGTAGTTTTTTTCACCTACCATCTGCTTAATAAATTCTCCACGCAGGCGGCCGTCTCCATGCTCGCCGCTAAGGGAGCCGTTGTATTTTTTAACCAACGTGGCAATTTCTTCTGCAATGGTGCGGAATAGCTGGTTGCCTTCTTTGGTTTTAAGGTTAATAATAGGCCGCAAGTGTATTTCACCGCTGCCTGCATGCGCATAATGTACGGAATAAAGGTTGTGCTTTTTAAGCACCAGGTTAAAGTCGCGGATAAAATCCGGCAGGTCGTTTACATCCACCGCGGTATCTTCAATAACCGGTACAGCCTTCTCATCGCCGGGCAGGTTACTCAACAGGCCAAGGCCGGCTTTGCGTAGTGTCCATATCTTCTTGGTATCTTCTCCAAACAGCAACGGAAAATGATAACCCAGCCCCGCCGCTCTCATTTCCGCTTCGGCCTGGGCGGCAACAGCTATTACTTCTTCCCTGGTTTGGCGGGCATACTCCACCACCAGTATGGCGCCGGGGTCTCCCTGTACAAAAAAACGGTTCTTGCGTTGCTCTATGTTGTCTTTGGTACATTCCAGTATGTAATGGTCAATCAACTCGCTGGCGCTGGGTGCATATTTTAAAGCTATAAGGTTGGCCCTTAAAGATTCGTCGATGGTATTAAAGTGAACGCACAGCAGCCCAGCCTCTTTGGGCGGCAGCGGTACCACGTTTAACTTAATTTCTGTAATCAATGCCAGTGTGCCTTCAGAACCCGCTATCAGTTTGCAAAAATTAAAGTCGGGTTCCCCGGCGGTAAAAGGCGCCGTATCCAGCAACATATCTACGGCGTAGCCGGTGTTCCTGCGTTCAATGCTTTTTTTAGGAAATTCCTTCCTTATCTCTGCCTGGTTATCGTAATTGCCCAGCATGCCCCTTACCTTCCTGTAAATAGAAGCTTCCAGGCTATCCCCTTCGCACTTGGCATGAAATTCATCCAGGCCCAGTGTTTTAAACTCCGCTTCACTTCCATCACTCAATAATGCTTTTACTTCCAGCAAATGCTCCCTGGTACTGCGGTACACTACAGAGTTAGAGCCGCAGGAGTTGTTGCCTACCATGCCGCCAATCATGGCGCGGTTGGCAGTGGATGTTTCCGGGCCAAAAAAAAGGCCGTGCGGTTTCAGGAACATGTTCAGCTCATCCCGTACAACGCCGGGCTGTACCCGCACCCATTTTTCCTCCTTATTCAGTTCAATAATCTGCGTAAAGTATTTAGATACATCAACCACTATGCCTGCGCCCACTACCTGGCCCGCCAGCGATGTGCCTGCGGTACGCGGTATAAGCGAAGTTTGGTTGGCATGTGCAAAACTTATCAGTTGTTTAAGGTCATCTGTTGTTTTAGGGATGGCCACCGCCAGCGGCATTTCGCGGTAAGCAGATGCATCGGTAGCATAAAGAATACGCATGGTGTCATCATAATACAATTCCCCGGTCAGGGATTGGGCCAACTGCCGCAACTTGTCGTTCATTATGTAGCTCGCTTTTTCTTATAAGGATGGCAAATTTAGTTGTTTTGCCGCTTTGGCAGCAGCTTACCGTACATAGCGGTTTATTGGCCGCGGTTTTTAGGTGCCGGCAGGCATAACCGTTAACTTAGCGGCCCGCCTGCAAAATAAAAGCGTGCTACACCTTGGGTGAGGGATTGAAGCGGCTACCCCGGTGAGGCCATCGCAGCACGGATTTTGTGCCGGAGTAGTAGCACAACCGAGAAAAAGCAACTAAATGTTGCTTTGACGAAGGTTGCGAACGCAGTTCTGCCCGACCCGAGTCACGAGGAACACCCCCAAAGGCAAGTACGAAGTACTTGTGATAGGTAAGATGTGGAATGTACGGTGTACGATGTAAAAACACCTGTGTCATTGTGTTTGATACAAAAATGATGGATAAAAATTTAAAGTGTATTTATCACACATTATTTAAAATTCTTAATTTAGAGCCCGCAACACCATCCTTGTCCGATCCCTTTATAAAATGTTTGCCATCATGACAATTGAAACAACTGCTCAAACTGAACAGGGAGTAACCGAAATAACTTTGATAAAAGATGCCGAAAAACTGGTAGCATCTTACCCAAGGGTACCCATAACCGTTGACTGTGTAATTTTTGGCTTTGAAGAAAACGAGCTTAAAGTGCTGTTGATACGCAGCGACCTTGAGATTTTTAAGGGCGAATGGAGCTTTCTGGGCGACTTTGCAGACAATAACGAAGAACTGGACGATGCCGCTTACCGCGTTTTGCGGGAAAGGACGGGTATGGATGATGTGTACCTTGAACAGGTAAAAACCTTTAGCAATCCCAGGCGCCACCCCGGCGGCCGGGTACTTACCGTTGCCTATTGCTCGCTGCTGAATATACAGCACCACCATTTGAAGAAGATGGACAACGAGTTGCACTGGCACAACGTAAACGCCATTAAAACAATGGCTTTTGACCACAAGGAAATACTTACCGAATGCTATAAATGGCTTCAGAAAAGAATACTGGAACACCCGCTCGGCTTTAACCTTTTACCTGAAAAATTCTCCTTACGCGAACTGCAGAACCTTTACGAAGCCATACTGGACACCAAATTAGACAGGCGCAATTTTCGCAAGAAATTCTTTGCGATGGATTTTTTGATTGACACTGGCGAATTTGAAGATGATGTGCCCCACCGCCCAGGCAAGCTGTACCAGTTTAACTTTGACAAGTACGAAAAAACCAAGAGAAAGCTTACCGGCATTGATTTTTAGCCCAATCACACGGCTGTAAAAACCATCATGCCCGATGGGCATGGTAAGAATCATTATGGGCCCGGCAGGAGGAACTGCTATTGGGCGTCCCTTGCGTCGCACTCTTGTACGCCTGGTAATCCTGGGCGGCATTATGTGGCCGTTAATTTTTACGTGTTATCCACTTAATTACCGCCCCCACATTAAAATTTTAACAAAATGGCAAAAAATTTTGGCGGTTTTGTGTAATTTATACACATTTGTTCAAGATTGTGTAAATATTACACTTTAAGCCCAACAAAAAATTGCTTGCTTTATATGAGACTAAACTGCTTTGCCGCCATAACCGCTTTGCCTGGGGTGTATGCAATTTGCTTTGCCTTGCCTTTTGTTAGCGCAAAAACCATCATCAACTTTCCACATAAGTATAAAACTCATTTATTACTGCCTTTGGGCGGGCTACCAGCCTGTGCCCCATAACTGTTTTTTGCCTGAAATATGTATAAACCTTAAATGCTATGATGTATGAAATTGACTAAACTGTTCTTTTCGGTTGTTCTGCCACTGCTATGCCTTTGCCTTCCCGCACTGGCGCAGGACAAGGTTGTTACCGGCAGGGTGACAGACTCCAGCGGCGCCCCCCTTGCGGGTGCAACGGTACTGGTTAAAAGCACCACTATCGGTACACAAACCGGGGCCGACGGGGCTTTCCGCCTGTCCGTTCCGCAAAATGCCACCACATTGCTTATCTCTCACATTAATTACACTGCAAGAGAAGTAAGTATTGGTAATGGCAACATTACAGTGGCCCTGTTGGGTATATCCAACCCTTTGAATGATGTAATTGTGATTGCTTACGGCACCCGTAAGAAGGGAGACCTTACCGGCTCCGTGGCCTCTGTATCTGCCAAGGATTTTCAGAAGGGTAACATCCCATCATCTGAGCAGTTGCTGCAGGGCAAGGTAGCGGGCCTGCAGGTTACAAGCGGAGGAGGTTCTGCCGGTGGGGGCAGCCGCATACGCATACGTGGCGGCGCATCATTAAACTCCAGTAACGACCCGCTGATTGTTATTGACGGGGTACCGGTAGAGAGCAATTCACTGCCCGGATCGGCTAATTTGCTCAACACCATCAACCCCAACGATATTGAGTCAATGAGCGTGTTGAAAGATGCGTCTGCAACAGCCTTATACGGCGCCAGGGCATCTAATGGTGTGATTATCATTACCACAAAAAAGGGTTACAGGGGAAAAGTAAAGTTTAACTACAACACTATGGTATCTTCTGCCAATGTAGCCAAACAGGTAGATGTACTGTCTGCAGATGAGCTAAGCAGTATTGTGATTGACGATGCAAATACAACAGGCAGCAATGCATACAAAGATTTGTTGGGCACTGCAAAAACCAACTGGCAGGATGAAATATACCGCAGCGCTGTTGGTTACGATAATAACCTTAGCGCTACCGGAAGCATTGGCACCGTACCTTTCCGTATTTCGGTAGGCTACCTTAACCAGGACGGCGTTTTACAAACTAACAATTTTAAGAGGCTTTCCTCTTCTTTAAACCTTAACCCCAAATTCTTTGATGACCATTTATCTGTTAACCTGGCTTTAAAAGCCAGCAGAACAAGCAACCGCTTTGCAGATGAGGGGGCTATCGGGTCTGCTGTTTCCTTCGACCCTACAAAGCCGGTAATGGACGATAAATCGCATACAGTAAATTTTGGCGGTTACTACGAATGGCGCCAGAACAACGACAGCGCCATAGACCTTTCCACCCGCAACCCCATTGGCCTTTTGAATTTAAGGCACAATACTTCTAATGTTAACAGGCTTATTGGAAACATACAGTTTGACTACAAACTGCATTTTTTACCAGACCTGCACCTGCAGGCCAACTTTGGGCTTGACAATACAAAAGGTTCAGGTAATGATAATATAGATTCCTTATCTGCCACCAACTACAAAACCGGTGGAAGAAGAACTTACTACCAGCAGAAAAAGCAAAATACACTTGCTGATGTTTCATTGTTTTACGCAAAGGATATAAAAAGCCTGAAAAGCAAGTTTGATGTTTTGGTGGGCCACACCTACCAGGATTTTACTACCAATGTTAATAATTACGCCGCATTTAGCTATAGGGCAATAGCCGATGTAAATAACCCCGGTAAAAAAGATACCATCCAGGGTTCAGAGCCGGTATTCCTGACTGATAAGCCGCAATATCGCCTGGAGTCTTACCTGGCAAGGGTTAACATAACCATCGCGGATAAGTACCTTCTTACCGGTTCATTGAGAAGAGATGCCAGCTCTAAGTTTGCCCCCGAAAACAGGGTGGGCTACTTTCCCGCCTTTGCCGCAGCATGGAAACTGCGTGAAGAATTTTTCCAGATGATACCTGCCGTTACTGAGTTAAAGCTCAGGCTGGGCTGGGGCATAACCGGGCAGCAGGATGGCATAGGCTATTACTCTTACCTGCCCAGGTACACCAGGAGCAATGTATCTGCTCAATATTTATTCGGTGACACTTATTATTCTTATTTGCGCCCGGAAGGATATGACAGGAGCTTGAAATGGGAAACCACCACAACCTCTAACGTTGGTATTGATTTTGGATTTCTCAACAACAGGATATCAGGCAGTGTTGACTACTACTTCAAAAAAACCAAAGACCTGTTAAGCGAGGTGCCGGTAGCCCCAGGCGCCAACTTTGTAAACAGGATTACCATTAACGTAGGCAATATGGAAGTGAGGGGTGTAGAATTTACCCTTAACACAACACCTGTTAAAACCACCAATTTCTCCTGGGACTTTGGCTTTAACTATACCTATAATACCTCTAAAATTACCAACCTGTTAAAACAGCAGGACGCTAACTTTAAAGGCATTGATGTGAGCGGTATCAGCGGCGGTACAGGCAACAACGTGGGCAAACATTTTGTAGGCTACGCCCCATATACCTTTAATGTATACAAACAGGTTTACGATTCAAAAACAGGGCTTCCTATTGAGGGGTTGTATGAAGACATTAACCGCGATGGTATTGTTAACAACGATGACAGGTATTTTTACAAGAAACCTGCCGCTGATGTACTGCTGGGCATTAATACACAGCTTACTTACAAACAGTTTAGCCTAAGCCTGGCAGCACATGGATATTTTGGCAACTACCTGTACAACAACTATCACTCAAACAGTGGTGTGCTAAGGGCCATTAAAAACCCAATCAACTTCATTGGCAATGTTTCCGGCAACTATCTTGAAACACGTTTTGAAAACAACCAATACCTCTCTGATTATTACATAGAGAATGCCTCTTTCCTGCGGTTGGACAATATCAATTTTGGTTACAATGCCGGCAAAGTGTTTAGCAACAAAGCCAGCTTAAGAATTGCGGCGAGCATCCAAAACGTTTTCATCATCACTAAATATAAAGGGTTAGATCCTGAAAATGCAAGTGACTCGGGAGTTGATAACAACATCTATCCACGTCCCCGCATTTATTCACTTGGCGTAAACCTTGATTTTTAGTAATTGAAAAATTGACACAATGAAAAGTATTAAAATAAGAAACATCTTTATAGCGTGTGTGGCCGCGGCTACAGTATCGTCATGTGCCAAAAAGCTGGACCTATACCCGCAAAATGATTTAACGCCGGCAACCACTTACTCAACTGCAGCCGGTTACAAAAGCGTATTGGCAAAAGTGTATGGCGGCCTTGCCAGCACTGGTAACACAGGCCCGGCAGGCAGCTCTGATATACAAGGGCTTGACGAAGGCTCCCAATCTCCATTTATCAGGGGTTTCTTCAACTGCCAGGAATTACCTACCGATGAAGCGGTAGTTGCCTGGAACGACCAGACCATCAAAGATTTCCATGGCTTAAAATGGAGCAGTTCCGATCCTTTTTTATTGGGCATGTATGCAAGGCCCATTTATAACATCACCATCAGTAACGAGTACCTGCGGGAATCTACAGATGATAAGCTTGCCTCCCGTGGCATTACCGGCGCCGAGGCAACAGATATTAAAAACTCAGTTGCGGAAGTGAGGTTCTTAAGGGCATTTAACTACTGGGTAATGTTGGATCTGTTTGGCAAATCAACCTTTATTACTGAAGAAAATGCCATAGGCACGGACCTGCCAAAAGAAATTTCCCGTAAAGACCTTTTTGATTACATAGAAAGCGAATTGCTGGACATAGAATCTAAAATGGCCGCTGCCAAAACTGCCGAATATGGCAGAGTGGATCAGGCTTCAGCCTGGGCTTTGCTGGCGCGGTTGTACCTGAATGCAGAAGTGTACACCGGTACTGCAAGGGCCGCAGATGCGCTTACCTATGCAGAAAAAGTTATCACAGCCGGTTATGAGCTGCAACCGGAATACGCAAGACTGTTCATGGCTGATAACGAGACGCAGAAAAACGAATTTATATTCGCCATAACCTGCGATGGCCTGCGCACCCAGTCTTATGGCAACACTACCTTCTTTGTGCATTGCGCTTCAGGGGATGATCATTCGGATTTTGGCGTAAGCGGCGGCTGGTATGGTTACAGGGCAACATCGGCCCTGTCTGCAAAATTCAGCGATCCTACAGGCGGTACTGATAAAAGAGCAAGGTTTACCACTTCAAAATACGGTACAGGCGCTTCGCAGATAGTGATAAATGATATCAGCGATTTCAACAACGGTGTACACGTAAACAAGTACAGGAATATCCGTTCCGATGGCAACCCTGTTTCAGACACTAAACGAGATTTTGCTGATATTGATTTCCCTGTTTTCCGCCTTTCTGAAATGTACCTGGTGTATGCCGAAGCGCAGTTACGTGGCGGTGGCGGCAGTGCAGCCAAGGCTTTGGAATACCTGAATAAAATAAGGTACAGGGCTTATGGCCAAAGCTACGGCCCCGGAAATGTGGGTGAATTAAAAACGGCTGATTTATCGTTGCAACTGGTGCTGGATGAAAGAGCAAGGGAATTGTATTGGGAGGGGCACCGCCGTACAGACCTTATCCGTTACGGGTTGCTTACTACCGGCACTTACCTGTGGCCCTGGAAAGGGGGTGTGGCATCCGGTACCGGCGTTGATGCCAAATACAATATTTATCCTGTACCGGCATCCAATATAACAGCGAATCCTAACCTTACCCAGAACACAGGGTATTAATTATCATTAAAATTTTTGCAATGAAAAATATTATTCAATCTATAACGCTCTCACTCCTTGCAGCAGTTATGCTGTTATCATGTGAGAAAGATGAAAACCAGGTTTTCCTGGAAGGGGGTACCCCGCCTGAACTCACAGCAGTGACGAATGCGACGACTGATTCAATTAATCTCAACTTTGCAGACGCAGATAAATCCGCTATCTCATTAAACTGGACAAATCCTGATTATAGGTTTACAACCGGCGTAAGTTCACAGGATGTGTCATACCTTATTGAGATAGATACAGTTGGCGCCAGCTTCTCTAATCCCCAGAAGCAAACCGTTGCGGTTAGCAAAGAGTTGGGCAAATCCTTTAAGGTATCAGAGATTAACGACTATTTATTGAACCAGTTGCAGTTGGTACCCGGCATTCCTCACCAGATTGAGATAAGGGTTAAATCAAACCTCGTTAATAATTCAGCTACCTTAAGTTCCAACGCCCTGTCGTTTCGGGTAACACCTTATGCCATCCCTCCAAAAGTAGCCCCGCCAACAACAGGAGAACTTTTCCTCGTAGGCGATGCAACAGATGGCGGTTGGGATAACCCTGTACCGGTTCCTTCCCAGCAATTTACCAGGGTTAGCGAAACATTGTATGAATTAACCGTTCCGTTAGCCGGTGGCAAGCAATACCTTTTCATCCCGAAAAATGGCGATTGGGGCAACAAGTTCGCATGTAAGAAAACCGCAGACCAAAGCGCCGATGGCGGAGATTTTGGGTTTAACTGGAGTGATAACTTCCCGGGCCCTGCCGCAGGCGGCACTTATAAAATACAGGTAGATTTTCAGCGGGGAAAATACACTGTCACCAAACAATAAATACGAACCTTAATCAACCTGTTACACATTTAAAACTGTGTTATGAAAAAATTAATCAACTTTTTATTAACTGCAACCACTCTGGCTATGCTCTTTGTAGCATGCCAGAAGGTTAAAGACCTGCCCTTTTACGACAACGGCACGGCCGTTACCCTGTCTTCTTCTGTTACCTCGGTAGCGCCGGCACCGGCCGACTCTCTGAACAATGTCATCAGCTTTGCCTGGACAGACCCGGCCTATGCCTCTGACAGCAGTACCTTTAAATACGTGCTGGAAATAGATTCTGCAGGCAGAAATTTCAGCAATAAAATAACCAAAGAAGTTATTGGCCAGCGCAATACATCACTTACCGGTAAAGACCTGAACGTTATATTGCTTAACTATGGTTTTGCGCCAGGTACTGCCTGCAACCTCGATTTTCGTGTACTGTCATCTTACGGTAATAACAATGAGCAATACAAATCCAATGTTATCAATGTAATGGTTACTCCCTATGGCGATTCTTCCGTTTTAACCAGCTCTGTGGAATCGGCCGTATGCGAATTGAATACAGCCTCGCAAAAGGCGGTTGACTTTAACTGGTCAGCCTCATTTAATGGCTACAGCGGTACTGTTAACTACGTGATAGAATACGATTCTGTGGGCAAAAATTTTGCCGCACCTAAGGAAATTGCGGTAGGCAGCTCTTTATATACAAAGGCGCTTACGCAAGGCGAGTTGAATGAAACAGCCCTTAACTCCGGCGTAGCTGGTGGCGAAGAAGGTAAGATTGAATACCGGGTAAAAGCATCAACCTCATTTGGCGCTTCGGTTTATTCTAATGTGGTTGCCATTACCATACAAAGCTACTTTCCGTTGCTTAGGTTTTACATGCCGGGCGGTTACCAGAATGCTACTGGTAACGGTAACGACTGGGACCCTGGTACTGCGCCTGAATTTGTAAGGGATTTACGCAGCAGCGTATTCAACGATATGTATTACATGTACATTTATTTGCCTGCAGGGGCCAAGTTCAAAATTACGCAAGGGCGTTCATGGGATGTAAACTACGGTGGCAGCGGAGGGGTTTTATCAGCAGGAGGTGCAGATATTGGTGTTGGCGCCGATGGCTTTTACCGCATTTCCATTAACCGCAAAACCATGCAGTACGATATACGCGAAGGCCGTATGGGCTTTGTGGGTGGCGCTACCGGCGCGGGCTGGAACCCGCCGAATGTTTTCCCCGCCTATGCGTTGGGCAATGTGGGCACCAACCTTTTCCTGGGCGTAACAGACCTGGCGGCCGATGGCTGGAAATTGATTGACAACGATCAGTGGAACAACGGCAGCAATGCGGTGGATGAAACAAGAAGCTATGGCTCCTCCGGTAGTAGTGGCAGCGAACTGGAAGTTAACGGCGCTAACTTTCCCAATGTTACCAGCGCAGGCAGGTACCGCGTAATATGGGACGGCCGCAATGTTGATAAAGTAGTATATGAAATGACCCCCGCCACAGAAATGCGTATAGTTGGCGACGGCATTGATGGCGTTAACGCATGGGACCCGGGAGCAAGCCCGCAAATGACATATATGGGCAAAGGCAAATGGCAGCTTACCCTCAAACTGCTGGGCGGCAAAGACATTAAGTTCCTGGCTGGTAATGCATGGGGTGCTTTTGACTATGAAGACAATAGTGGCGGTAGCAATGCTACCGGCGTTGCCCGTAAAACAAAATGGGATGGCGGCGACAATTTTAAAACACCTGCCGCAGGCGGTACATATACTGTTGTGCTGGATGAGCAGGCGCAAACAGTTACCATTAACCCGTAGTTCTGTTAAGGTTTATACTTCAGGGGCTGCCACTATGTGGTGGCCCTTTTTGTTGGTATACTGCATGTAATTGCCAAGCTGTCAGCCTTATACTTTTTGGTATTTTCTTTGTTAACCATGGTTTCGTTGCGGATTATCACAAAAACCTGCAATGCCTGTACATTACACGAAATGCCTTGCCGCCACTGGTTATACAGTACAAGAGTGCGACGCAAGGAACGATTCACAAACAGTCAAAAGCTGACATCCAAAAAATAAATACTATGCAAAAAGGACAGATAAGGGTTCAAACGGAGAACATCTTTCCTATCATCAAAAAATTTCTTTACAGCGAACATGAAATTTTTCTGCGGGAGCTGATAAGCAATGCCGTAGATGCTACCCAAAAACTGAAAACCCTTTCCTCTATAGGCGAGGCAAGGGGAGAGCTGGGCGAACTGCGCATTGATGTAGAGCTGGACGCTAAAGAAAAAACCCTCAGCATTATTGACCGTGGCATCGGCATGACCGCTGAAGAGGTGGACAAATACATTAACCAGGTGGCTTTTAGCGGCGCTGAAGAGTTCCTGGACAAATATAAAGATGCCAACATCATCGGCCATTTCGGGCTGGGCTTCTACAGTGCGTTTATGGTGAGCGATAAGGTAGATATTTACACCAAGAGCTTTAAAGATGCCAATGCGGTGTTTTGGAGCTGCGACGGAAGCCCCGAATTTGAGCTGTACGAAATTGACAAAACAGACCGCGGTACCAAAATAGTGTTGCACATTAACGAGGAAAGCAAAGAATTTTTAGAAGCGCACCGCATTAAAAGTATACTGGAAAGGTTCTGTAAGTTTTTACCGGTTCCTATCTATTTCAGGGATGTTGCCGAAGAAAAGAAGGAAGGCGAGGAAGAAAAGGCCATTAACAACACCAACCCTATATGGGTTAAAAAGCCTTCTGAGCTAACTACCGAAGATTACCAGAATTTTTACAAGGAATTGTATCCCTTTGGCGAAACCCCGCTGTTCTGGATACACCTGAATGTGGATTACCCCTTTAACCTTACGGGTATCCTTTACTTCCCCAAAATAAAGCAGAGCTACGAAATACAGAAAGACAAGATACAGTTGTACAGCAACCAGGTTTTTGTAACAGATGAAGTAAAGGACATTGTGCCTGAGTTCCTGATGCTGCTGCACGGCGTTATAGACAGTCCGGATATTCCGCTGAATGTAAGCCGCAGCTACCTGCAGGGCGACCCTAACGTAAAGAAAATCAACGCCCACATTACCAAAAAAGTGGCCGATAAACTGGACGAGATCTTCCGCAACGACCGCAAGGCGTTCGAAGAAAAATGGGAAAGCCTGGGCCTGTTTGTTAAGTACGGTATGATGACGGATGACAAGTTTGCTGAAAAAGCCAACAAGTTCCTGGTAATGGAAGACAGCAGCCCCGCCGCCGTTGAAGAAGGACAGGAAGCCCCTTCAAAATTCTTTACCCTGGAGGAATATAAGATAGCCACAGAAACGCTGCAAAAAAATAAAGATGGCAAGCAGGTAATCATTTACACTACCAACCCCATACAGCAGGATGCTTACATACAAGTTGCCACAGCTAAGGGTTACAAAGTGGTAAAAATGGAAACACTGGTTGATGCTGCCTTCATCAACAACATGGAAATGAAATGGGAAAACGTCCATTTCGTTAGGGTGGATGCGGACATAGCCGACAACCTGGTAGACAAACAGGAACATGACAGCAGCGTGCTTAATAAAGACGAGGAAGCAAAGCTGAAAGACCTGTTTGGCCTGCAAATTCCCGAATTGCACGTTACGGTTGAAGTAAAAGGCCTTAGCCCCAATACAGCGCCTGTTGTAGCAACACGCCCTGAATTTATGCGCCGCATGAAAGACATGGCGGCCATTGGCGGCGGCATGGCTTCTTTTTACGGCAACATGCCCGACGAAGTAACGCTTACCGTAAATGGCAACCACCCCATTTACCAAAGCCTGCTAAAAGAAGAGCAGAAAGACAAGCAGGAAAAACTGGTACGCAACCTGGCCGACCTGGCATTGCTATCGCAGGGCCTGCTCAAGGGCAACGACCTTACCAACTTCATCAACCGCAGTGTTGACTTGATGCAGAACGAAAAACAGGGCCTGGTTGTTGAAGCATAATTAACAGCAACATATATAAAACATAAAGGCAGCCGCATGGCTGCTTTTATGTTTTAGGGAAGAGTTTTCAGGGCGTGTCCCGGCCCATGCAGAGGCAATGCACAAAGCCAACCCTTCCTGCAGGTCCGGGCCGGGTTCGCTGCAAGTCCTCACCACCTCCGCTAAGGCTGCGGTGGTTGCGGGCTTTCCGCTTCAATCCCTCACGCGGCATCCGCTGGCTGTTCAACATACCGGTACGTTTGATGCGTGAATGGCTGAAATAATATCTTTCCTTTCTAATTGATGTGGTAAGAGATTGAGAAGCAGGTAACCCCGTGAAAATAAAAAAGGGCCTGCATAGAAATGCTGCCCCGTTTTTTAATCCAATATCCTATGAAAAACCTGCTGTATGTTTTCAACTGTCATGCCAGTAGCAGCAGGTGTTCAAAATCAATAACTTATGATTCTTTTTAAGCTTGTTATTCCGTTTTATAGAAAGCCTGTTCCCATATCTGGAAAAAAGTTTTATGAAACTTGTTGTTGCCTCAACCCTGCTTTATGGCCTGATATAGCAAAATACAGAATGAACAAATAACAGGGCACCATTAAAAGATATGCCTGCTGGGTATTCCATACTTCTGAGAGTTTAGCATAAGCTAATGGCAGTAATGCCCCGCCGCAAATGGCCATAATTAAAAGCGCCGAGCCGGTTTTGGTAAACTTTCCCAGGCCGTTTATGGCCAGCGGAAAAATTGCCGGCCACATAAGCGAATTGGAAAGGCCCAGTAAAGCAATAAAAACAACAGAAGCATAGCCGGTAGTAACTACCGCAAGAATCGTAAAAATTACTCCTGAGATGGCGCAGAATTTTAAAGCAGCTTCCTGGGATATATATTTGGGAATAGTGGCAATACCGGCTATATATCCTATAAGCATACAGGCAAGTGTGCCTTGTGTAAAATACCTGGCCGTAGAAAGAGGGATACCTAAAGATTTGCCATAACTGATAATTGTATCACCCGCCATAACCTCTACCCCTACATAAAAAAACAAGGCCAGCACACCCAATACCAGGTGGGGAAACTGTAAAACATTCGTTTTTTGAGGCAAGGCACTTTCGGCATTTTCATCTTCCTTTCCGTCATCAATATCTGGCAGGCCCGATTTTAAAACTGCTATTGAAGTAAGTACCAACACCACAGAAATAATTATGTAAGGCACAATTACACGCCCCGAAAGTTCGTCCAGCAGGGCATTTTTTTCCTGCTCGCTAATGGTTAAAAGCTTTTGCTCAAGGGCATCAGCATCGCTTAAGGCAATATAACCAAAAATTAGCCCAGCTATTATGCCGGCAACTTTGTTACAGATACCCATTATGCTGATACGTGTTGCAGCACTTTCATGGGGCCCGAGAATAGAGGCGTACGGGTTTGATGCTGTTTGCAGAAGTGCTAAACCGGTACCAATAATAAACAGGCCAACCAGGAACATCGGAAAACTCCTCGCCTGGGCAGCAGGTATAAACACCACAGCGCCGACGGCCATGATAAAAAGCCCTAAAGCCATCCCTTTTTTATACCCTACTTTCTTCAATATCAGTGATGATGGCAAGGCCATAATAGTGTATGCAATAAAAAAAGCGGTGGCAACAAGGTAAGATTGAACGTCTGATTTAAGCTGGCAGGTAATTTTGAGATAAGGTATTAAGGTTCCGTTAACCCAGGTAACAAACCCGTAAATGAAAAATAAGACACCTATAATAATAAGTGGCCCCGCGTAATTTTTTTTCTCTGAAACCGGCGCCGCTTTCGCCTGTAGTGTTGCTGACATGAAGGATGATGATTTTTTTATATACAAGAATGCCAAGTTACTTGTAATATCTTATAACATTTCTATTAAAACGTTTGCGTGAAAATCTAATGTGTTAGGCGCTGAAAAAGAGGCAATGAGAGAACAATAAAACTTATTTGGTTTAATTACAAAGACGAAAAATCAGGCGAACAAACCTTAGTTATCAAAGTGTTATGAGAAAAAATGTCCCTGAAACTTATATAGCGTATAAACTAATATGTAGGAAACCAGGAGAGCAGGCACCGAATTGAATATCTATCGCCGCTAACCTTCCAACAGCATATCACTGTAACTTTTGTCAATCAGGTCAGCTTCCTGTATGTCAAAGGCTTTCATAAGCTTCCGGCATTGAACATGTAGTTCTTCAACCGTTTTCTCCGGCGCAAGCAGGTTGCCGGCCTCAATTTCTACAAAATTGCCAAGGCCTTCCAATTCGTCAAGGTGAACTTTTACATTATGCAGGTAAAATATGCGGCGGGTTTTCTTTACAATGGTTTTAATACCCAGTGCATCGGATAGCAGGTTTTCCAGGGCTGGGCCGTCTTTAAAGGCAACAAGCTGAAAATCTGACTGTTTGGGGCCCTTTTGATTATCACGGCGGTAAAAAATCAGGCTATTTTCAATATTGCCCTGCCTTAATTTAAGCCGGCCATCCGGTACATTGAAATAGGTATCCTGCTGGTAATCGGTACCAACATAACGGGCATTGTGCGCAAACAAAAATGCTTCCACCGTTTCAAGGTGAAAGCATTTCGCTTTAATTTCAACGTTGATATGATTCATAAAAATTCAACGGAACGTAACTGAGGTAATCCTTTCCGGCCTTTTGCCGGTAACTTAAGCCATTTCCAGTTTGGCCCTTTGCCTGGTAGCCTTAGCTTTAACAGGGGCAGGTTCTGCCTTCTGAAAACGCATCGCGGTCCACACATGGTCCAAAGCAATCTGGGTTACAGCCTCGAAGCCGTTATCGCTTAAAATCTGCCAACTGCAATCGCGGTTTAAATCACTTGCAATTTTGCTGGTAGTTTTAGGATAAGCCACCCATAATTTGCTTTCGCCATGTAAAGCGGGGAATACATCATTTAAGATGTTGCACATTTGATTGTGGTTTACTGAAAAAACCAGTGCAAAATCAATTTTCCTGCTTTTGAGGAGCGGCGTTACATTTTTGGAATAAGAGAGCTTAACAAACTGTTTTTCAATAGAGGAAGGAAGACCTTGGATCAGGAGATTCTTTTCATCCTGCAATTGTAACTTTTCAAAAAAACTTTGTTGTGTAGACATCCTTAAAAATTAATTGTGGTTTTTAAAGAATAGGATTGCAAAGGTAGAGTATACTACCGGTACACAAAAGAAAAAAGCCCATCTTTTTTGCTAAAATGGGCTACCAGCCTGTATTTTGAGGCGAAAAGTTACTTTTTAGAGCCTGTCATCGGCTTGTAATAATCCCGTACAGTTTCATCCATGATGCTTTGTAACTGGTTGATCCTGGTTTCATCCGCAGGGTGGGTGCTTAAAAATTCAGCCGGTTTTTGCCCGCCAGCTTTGGCCATTCTTTGCCAAAATGGTATGGCTTCCCGTGGATTGTAACCGGCTAAGGCGCTAAAGCGAAGACCAAATTTATCCGCCTCCAACTCATTAGACCTGCTAAAGGGCAACATAACGCCTACATTACTGCCAATGCCATAAGCGTTCATAAACAGGTTTTGGGTGGCGGCAGGTTTATTCGCTAATGCAACCTGCAACGCTACCCCACCCAATTGCTGGGCCAGGCCCTGGCTCATACGCTCTTTTCCGTGTTTGGCCAGCGCATGGGCTATTTCATGGCCCATTACCACAGCCAGCGCAGGCTCAGTTTGTGTAACCGGCAATAAGCCTGTGTAAACAACGATCTTGCCACCCGGCATACACCAGGCATTTACATCTTTACTGTCTACCAAGTTGATCTCCCAGGAATAGTTGGCCAATTCGTTGGAAAGGCCCTCCTTTTTATAATATTCCTGGATGGCAGTGATAAGCCTGTTTCCTACACGCCTCACCATTTCCGCATCTTTACTGGCAGATGGGGAAATAACTTTGCTTTGCGATAAAAACTGCTTGTATTCTGAAACGGCCATGTTCTGAACCTCGGCATCGGATACAAGGGATAATTGGTTTCTGCCGGTAATGGCATTTCTGGAACATGCGATAACTGCTACGGACAAAACAACAGAAAGAATAAAGTATCTGCTTTTCATACTGGGTAATTATTTATCAATATCAATTTCAATATCTGTACCAAAGGTAATTGAGTACGGCGTGAAAACAACAATTAATGGGTAACGTAACAGGCAAAAAGTATACTGAAGAGAGCACAAACCTTTACAGTAAGGGGTGCCCGATTTCCCAATGAAGACCGAACGGATCCTCAATACGGCCCAGGCGCCAGCCATGGCTTTCCCCCACCGGAAAGATTTCTTTTGCACCAGCGCTGGTGGCGCTGGCAAAAAGCTCATCAGGGTTGTTTACAGTAAGTATCATTCTTACTGTGCTGCCACCTACCGGCCCTTGAACAGTTGCGGCATCTTCAGCGCTGCTTACCCAAAATTCAGCCTGGCCAATAGCAAGTTTTGCTACCAGGCCTCCGCCGGGTATTTCAAGCCGGTAAGTTTCAACAGCATGGAAAGCATTTTTATAAAACGCCACCGCGGTTGTAGCATCTGCCACGGTTAACCAGGGCGCAATGGATATTTGTATAGCTGGGGCCGAATTTTGGGGAGAAGAACTCATATAGCTTGTTTGAAGGCTTGAAGCTATTTAAAAAGATTGGCCCCGCATAATAACGGGTTTAGTAAATACCAATGGCACCGTGGGATTTGTAAAGTTGCGCAACGGCGGCCTATTGTTACGCGATTTTAATGTAAAGGAGGTTGCTGTCTTGTACCACTTTTTGTGTAATGGACCGGTTAACATATCACCCCTACGGGGTTCCACTTCTCATAGCTTTTACCTGCTACTAACATACCGCCCCGATGGGGCTTAACTGTTCAATGTTTGTTTGTTCAAAGTTTAATGTTAGCAGCGGGAGTTTGTTTTCTTCTGTAGTTTATCAACTGAACAGACCATTAGGTTTTTACCCTTTAACAGACCGGTATCCAGCTACCTGTAACCGGCAACTGTTCAATGTTTGTTTGTTCAAAGTTTAATGTTAGCAGCGGGAGTTTGTTTTCTTCTGTA
>NZ_VVIP01000090.1 GCF_009650435.1 Foetidibacter luteolus | reverse complement strand
CCAATGCCTGCATTTTACCCATCAACAGACCGGCATCCTGTAACCGGTAACCGGCAACCGGCTCTCGGGTGAGGGATTGAAGCGGATACCCCGGTGAAGCCATCGCAGCAGGGCTTCTGTGCCGGAGTATGAGCGGAAAGCCCGACCCCTTGCGATAGCTTGGGGGCACCCCCTGGAAATTCTTCTTATCCTGCTGCGCAGCAGCGGTGATTTTAAAACACCCAAACACGGGAAAACATCCTGCATCTCTTCGTAACTTTCTTGCAAAACCACTACGATGAAACCTGTTACCGTTTTTGCCCTGCTTTTGTTGCTGATGAGTTGCGACAGCGCCGTTAAGCAGGATGATAAAAATGCCGCCGCATTGCTTGCAGAGGGGCGCTGGGTTGACCTTAGTTATGCCTTTTCTGACTCAACACCCTATTGGCCTAATAACCCTGAAGGCTTTAGGCTGGATATAGAGGCCAATGGCATTACGGAAGGCGGGTTCTTTTATTCGTCAAACAGTTTTTGTGCGCCGGAACATGGTGGTACCCACCTTGATGCGCCGGTGCATTTTGCAGAAGGAAAACAAACCGCGGAACAGGTGCCACTGGAAAGCCTTACCGGGGCAGCGGTAGTAATTGATGTATCAGCAAAAGCATTGAAGAACGAAGATTATTTAATATCCGTTAAAGATGTGGAAGACTGGGAAAAAGAGCACGGCGCACTGCAGGATGGAACGATTGTGTTGTTCCGTACGGGCTATGGGCAGTTTTATACAGACAGAAAGAAATATTTTGGAACGGATAAAAAAGGGTCTGAAGGTATTGCGTTGCTGCACTTTCCGGGTATTGGCCCGGCAACGGCAGAATGGCTTGCAGCCAAACGTAAAATTAAAGCGGTGGGTATTGATACGCCGAGTATTGATTATGGCCAGTCGAAAGACTTTAAAACACACCAGTTGTTGTTAGGAAAAAATATCCCGGCATTTGAAAATGTGGCCAACCTGGATAAGCTTGCTGCAAGGGGTGCTTACGTTGTGGCTTTGCCCATGAAAATTAAAAATGGCTCCGGTGGCCCGCTGCGTATTATTGCCTGGCTGAAAAATTGACAAGAGGAGTGGCTGGTATTGCCCGCTGCTGATTAACGTTCTGTAACAAAAAAAATAATTCGCTGCCTTTGAACGTAATTAATGGGTTCCTCTTCACACATGCCTACTGTCCAAACAGGAGATTGTTTCATTAGCCGCCGTACTTCGCCGCCGCAGCCATAGCCGGGGTCTTCAAAAATTTTTACCGTGGTAATGGCGCCGTCTTTGTTTATGGTAAAGCTAAAGTCTACATTGTAAATGCCGGGTGGGCACTCGTTTTCAACGGGAACGCTGGCGCCAAGTTTTTTTGCAAGAAACTGGTTCCAGTTTTTATGTGTGGTATCGCCGCCCAGGGTGGCAGGTGTCAGGTGGGCGCAATAAATAGAATCGCCATTATCATTGTAAAGATAATTGCCACGTTTTCTGGTACTGTCTGCCTGGAACATAATGCCTTTGCGCAGCTTGATGAGGATCACACCGTTTTTGCCTTCTTCTTTGCCCCATAGCTTTGCGGCCTCTTTTTTAGGATATACTTCGGCTTTTAACAAGGCGCTGTCGGGTATCTGCAGTAAATCCGCGTAAGACGCATCTTTATTATTTATTTTAATGGCGGCTGTTTCAATATTTATTCTTTTGGAAACTTCTTTTAATTGGTTAATAAAGATTTGTTTTTGTGCATGCAGGCCATTGGTTAATGCAATACATGTAAAAAACAGGAAAGCTGCTAAGCAGGTTTTTGTGGTTGAATACATTTTAGTGAGATTAGGCCGGCAAAATATTGTTTTTTTGAAAAGAAAGCCAGGTATTTTTGAAGGAAGCCCTAAATGTAAATCGCCTGGCTATGGCTGTTGTATAGATACAAAAAAGTAAAAGTATATTGGCAGAAACAGGTATCTTTTGTACCGTATAACCTTTTTTGAAGCTGTATTGTACACACGAAAAAATATAACTGATGGACATACGGAACCTTATTAATAACAAAGACTACCAGGGCATTGAGCAGGCACTGGCCAGTAATGCCAGCCTGGCTAATGAAGGCATTGCTTATGATGAAGTGAATACAACAAAGGCCCACCCGCTGCACCGTATTTGCGATGGGGTTTTTGCCAACACATATACTGATGAAGAAGCTGTTGCCATGGCAACAATATTTTTGCAGCACGGCGCAGATGTAAATGGGGGAGAACTAACTGAGAAAAAAGACTCGCCTCTCGTTGCCGCGGCAAGTCTGCATGCTGACAAGGTGGCTTTTCTTTACATAGAGCACGGCGCCGATATTAACCATAGGGGATGCCATGGTGGAACTGCTTTGCACTGGGCTGCCTGGTGCGGAAGGGATAAGCTTGTGGAACGGCTGCTGCAGGAAAAGCCTGATATTAACAAGCTATGTATAGATTTTAAGGCAACGCCAATTTTCTGGGCCGTTCACGGGTTAAAGAATGCCTGCACCGGCAACCCGCAAAGCTACTATGCCTGCATTAAAAGCCTGCTTGAAGCCGGCGCTGATAAACATATTCCTAATGTGGAAGGTGCATCTGTTTTTGACATGCTTGGTGATGAAGATGAAGCGGTAAAAAAACTTTTAACCCAGGAATAAATGGGCATTCAGCAAAGTTTAGATACCAGCGTTCGGTTTTTCATGGGGGAGCTTCGTTGCGTCGCAATCACTTCATCGTTCGTTTCATTGGGCAGCTTTTAAGCCCTTGCAGTACTGTTGCGTGAAGACACGCAACAGTGGTATCTGCATGGAGACACGCCACAGGAGTACATAATGATGCACGACAGTTAAATAAAAAGGCTGGTTTGCTATATGCTTTGCTAATAGAAAAACTGTTCGGAAACAATTTTACCGCCGCTTGTTTTATATACACATAATTCGCTCACGGTTTTACGGGCTTCGTTTTTCATTTGAATATCTGTATCCCAGGTTAGGGAGAAGTAATCGCCGGCCACCAGTGGGTCAGATATCGTGTCCCCATAAAAATTCTCCACCATACTAATGAAAAGCTCCGCCTTCTTGCGGATGGCATCCATGCCTTTTGTTTCCTTTGGCAGCAAGCCTTCCACCGGTTCAATACTTATAATGTCTGATGAAAACAATGCTTCCTTGGCTTCTTCCACCTGGCCATTGCGGCACATGTTTACCAGCCGGTTGGCTATTTCTCTTGTAGTCATATTGTATTATTATGTTAGGAGCAGATAGAGCCGGGTTAAACGGGGCAACAATTTGCATGCAACCCTATTTAATAGCCAGGCTCCGTTATTGCTTTTCGCCACAATTAAACATCCACTGTACGCCGTATTTGTCTGTAAGGGTGCCAAAATAATCGCCCCAAAACATATCCTGCAGTTGCGTAGTAACTGTGCCGCCTTCGGAAAGTTTAGCAAACAGTTCTTTTGTTTCCTTCCTCGTATCCGGCTGAAGGTTAATGTAGCTGTTGTTGCCAAAGGTTAGCTTAAAACCCATTGACTCAGGCGCATCTGTACCCATCAGGCTATGCACGCCAAGAATGCGCAGCTCTACATGCATTACCAGGTTTTTATCTTCTTCCGGCATGGGCGGGTTGCCCGGTGAAGCTGGCACATCGCCAAACCGCATGAAGCCATTGCCGAAAAATTCGCCACCGAAAACTGATTTGTAAAAGTTAAAAGCTTCCTCAGTGTTACGCGAAAAGTTGAGATAAGTGCTAACGCTTGCCATTTTATTAAGTATTGCAATGTTAAGAAAGCAGAAAGTTGTAAAGCTAGTAAGCAAATACCTGTAACACAGGGGGCGAAACAGACATTCAGAAGTGCCATTAGTGACAAAGTATAAAGCTGATGATTACAGGTAGCCACATAAAAAAGATGAGGCCAAAACCCTCATCTTTTTTTAGCGGCTGAGTGTTTAACTAATAGCGTTGCACAATCCTGAAAAGAAACCGTTCAGGCTCGCTGGTTACACCTCCGGCAATCCTTCTTTGTTTCAACGCGTCAGATTTGTAGTAGGCAAAGGCTTTGGCTGTATCTGTTACTGCCGTAACCAGCGAAACTTTTTTGTTATCGTCCGCATCATGGCTTATAACCCGGTCGGTAATACCGTTGTCTATCCGTTCCTGCCTGCCTTCTTCAAAAGCTTTCAGCCACGCGTCCCAATCCTTTACAGTAAAAGAAGTTCTTGAGCGTAAGTCGGTTGAAATGGAAGCAGTATCCTGCCAGGTAGTTACAATAAATGCTATGGAAGGGGTGCCTGTTACACCTCCTTTTTGCATGGCTTTCCTGAGGCTGGCATCTTTGGCGAATGCTTTTGCTTTGGCAACGTCATCTACCTTAACTGCCACCATTATCATATTGGTATCCTGGAAACCACGGCCTATTACATAGCTGTGAATGCCATTGGCCAGCCGCATGGAATCATGCTCTTCGTAAGATGCTTTCCACTTTGCAAAATTTGCCACCTTGTGTGTTACAACCATCAGGTTTTCAGGGGTGGTGCTGATGGTGTTTTTGGGCGCTTCCGGCGCGGTGGTTTTGGCAGTGGTGTCTGTAGTTGCTGTTTTTTCGTTACTGCCGCCGCAAGAGGTAAATACAATAACCAGGACTACGCAAAAAAGCGTGCCTGTAAAGCTGGACTGCTTCATTGTTTGGTAATTTAATAATGAATAATAAAGGGCCTTGAAGACGGTTGCAAGCGATAACGTGACATTAAAAGTAGCTAATATTAACGTGCTGCGGAATTTCTTTAAGCAGGACGGAAGGCTATGGCATTTTTACCATCTGCGCAAATGCCGGCCTGCCACCATACCGCAGGTTGCACTTTGGGTGAGGGATTGAAGCGGTTACCCCGGTGAAGGTTTTGTGTGTAGGCTTCTGTGCCGGAGTATGAGCACAATCGAGGAGAAGCAACTAAATGTTGCTTTGACGAAGGTTGCGAACGCAGTTCAGCCCGACCCCTTGCGCAGCTTGGGGGCACCCCCCAATATGCACTACGCATATCATTCAGTAACCTTAAGAGTGCATTGGTAAAAGTTTAGGGGATACGCTGGTAGGTAATAACACCTTGGCCTTCAGTACCTGTGAGCACCAGTTTGTTGCCGGAAAAAACGATTGTATAGGTTTGGCCCACTGCAAAATTGGTGGCCGATGTGGTGAACAGGTTGCCCTCCATTTTCCACTTTGTCTTGCTCCACAGTTTTTCCTGTATTTCTTTGTAGCGCTGGTCGCAACCACTGTTGGCGGCATTAAGGCGGAAAGTATTATCCGCATTAATTTCCCATACAATATTGGCTGCACATGGCCGCTGTTGCAAAAGCGCCAGGTGAGAGTCGAAACTCTGACCGTTATACGAAGAAACATGTGATATCTTTTTCCATTTTCCAACAGGGTTTTGCGCATAAGCGCCATAGGCAGCCAGTGAGGCAATAAACAGAAGGATGATTTTTAGCATTATGCCAGGTTTTAACGGTGCAAAAAGAATGATGCACAAACCTACTGCGTACGGTAGGGAAATACCGGTAAAATAGACAACGGACAATTTTAATAGATAAAAACAATGCCCGCAATAATCATCCCCAATTCCAATTTGTAAGGTGGCAGGGTAGTAGCAGGTGTTGAATATGCAGGTGTTTTCTGCTACCTTTGAAATTTGCAAACATCAACTCAATTGAAGCTAACATCCCTCGAGCAGTTTTACAAAGAAATTGACGCTACCCTACCGGAAGGCGTTAACAAAGAAATCGGGCATTTTAATGTGTTTGATATAGCCGCTTTGTTTGAAAGAATGAAGGAGAAAAAGATAATGCCTTACAACCGGCGGGCCTATTATAAAATAAGCCTTGTTAAAGGCAGGAACAGGGCTGAATACGCGGATAAAATAATCAATATTGAAAAGAACGCGTTGCTGTTTGCTACGCCTAAAATACCCTATCACTGGCAGCCCCTGGATGCCAGCCAATCCGGCCACTTTTGTGTATTTACGTCCGACTTCCTGGTGAAAACAAAAAGCGGCGTTGTATTGGACGAGCTGCCTATTTTTAAGGCCAGCGGATATCCTGTTTTCCAGCTACCGCCAGAAGATGAGGCCGAAATTGAAGCTGTATTTAAAAAAATGCATCGGGAAATAAACTCAGGCTATGCGTTTAAATACGACCTGTTGCGCAATTATGTACTTGAGCTAATCCATTACGGGCAAAAGCTGCAACCTGCTACTGCGCTGCATTCCGGTCATACAGCATCTGAAAGGGTGGCTTCCCTGTTTCTTGAGTTGCTGGAGAGGCAATTTCCCATAGAAACGCCGCAACAACAAATAGAGCTGCGGTCTGCCAAAGATTTTGCAGACAGGTTATCAGTACACATCAATCACCTTAACTCAGTGTTAAAGGAAAACACAGGCAAAACAACTACCTACCTTATCAGTAACCGGATTATACAGGAAGCCAAATTTCTTTTAAAACAAACTGACTGGAATATATCCGAAATAGCTTACTCCCTGGGCTTTGAAGAAGTGGCGCATTTTTCAAACTTCTTTAAAAGGCAAACCAACTATTCCCCCAACAACTTCAGGGTGTAAGCGCTGCATGCCCATTCTTTGAAATTTGCAAATCTTGCTTTGCTTTTTACAAACAACACCACTGGTTTTGATGCCAACTTTGTGCCATCAAAAGCAATAAAAACAATAGCAAGATGGGTACTAAAAACAAAATAGCCCTGGTTACAGGGGGCAGCCGCGGGTTGGGTAAGAACATGGCATTAAACATTGCCAAAAAAGGCATAGATGTAATTATCACCTATCATTCCAACGAGGTTGAAGCTAAAAAAGTAGTAGCGGAAATTGAAGCTGGCGGTCAAAAGGCGGCGGCACTGCAGTTAAATGCCGGCAACACAAAATCTTTTCCCGAATTTTTTGAGAAATTGGTTACAGTATTAAACGATAAGTTTAATGCCAGCCATTTTGATTTCTTGGTCAATAATGCAGGTACTGGCTTACACGCATCCATTGCCGAAACTACCGAAGAGCAATTTGATGAGTTGGTGAACGTGCATTTTAAAGGGGTTTATTTTTTAACGCAGGGGTCGCTGGGGCTGGTTAACAATGGTGGCCGCATTATTAATATCTCCAGTGGACTGGCACGTTTTTCACTGGCAGGCGCTTCGGCTTATGCATCCATGAAAGGTGCGGTTGAAACATTCACCAGGTATTTGGCCAGGGAGTTAGGCCCCAGGGGTATTGCTGCAAATGTGGTAGCACCCGGCGCCATTGAAACAGATTTTAATGGTGGCGGTGTTAGGGACAATCCAGCCATTAACAACTTTGTTTCATCTGTAACTGCGCTTGGCAGGGCTGGTTTGCCGGAAGATATTGGCGGCATTGTTGCCTTTTTATGTACCGAAGACGCAAGGTGGATTAATGGCCAGAGAATTGAAGCCTCTGGCGGCATGTTTGTATAAAAAAATCACACAAATTTCTGGTGTGCTGTGCAGTAACATTGGGACTTTAAACCCGAAAAAAACAATGCCCGTCAGGCAGGTAAGAAAATATTAACATGCACGCCGGTTATCTCAAACCATATCTAAACTGTACGTAAAAATTCCCCGTTTACGTTGTATTGGTTTTAGTTAAATTTATCCTGCGTATCCTGGTTTAAACCATGCCAAAAACCTGTGTAGGCAACTGCTGCGGAAATGGGGTTGTTTTATCATCCGGCTATGATACGTTTGTGTAAAAAATGTAAGCGTTATTGCATCGGCTTTATATAAATGTTTGTTTTTGAATTTACTATCCCGTTGCTTTTAACAGGCGCCTGGTACAATTATACCCCCCTTCTAACAATCATTCTATGATAAAGCATATAGGCTTGCACGCTGTTGTTATTGGTGGAAGCGTTGCCGGGTTGCTTTCCGCCCGTGTGTTGGCCGGTTATTTTGAAAAGGTTACTATTCTTGAAAAAGATAATTTACCCCAGGGGCCTCTGCTGCGCAAAACCATACCCCAGGGTAACCACCTGCATGCTATATTAAGTTCCGGGCTTAACCTTTTGGAAAATTTTTTCCCCGGCATCGTGCAGCAAATGGAAGAGCCTGGTGTAGAGTTGGTAGATTTTGCCCGGGATATATGTTGGCTTTTCCAGGGTTCATGGAGGTCCCGCCATACCAGTAATGTAAAATGCCTGTTGTCTTTGAGGCCCTACCTGGAGTGGCACATAAGAAACCGGTTGATGCTGGATTGTCACAATGTTACCATCAGGGAAAATTGCATGGTTAAAGGGCTGCTTACCAATAAAGATAAAAGTGTTGTTACAGGTGTAACTATGTTATGCGGCAGCAATAATCAAACAGAAAATATAGAGGCTGCCTTAACGGTGGATGCCTGTGGCAGAGGTTCTGAAACACCTTTGTGGCTTACACAAATGGGTTATACGGCGCCAAAAGAAGCAGCGCTTGAAATAAACCTTGGCTATGCCAGCCGTTTATACAGCCAGCAGGAGAATTTTGATGATGGCTGGAAAGCCCTGGTGCTTTTTCCAAAAATGCCCCATGCATGGAGGCTGGGGCTGATGGCCCATATTCAGGGCAATCAGTGCATGGTTACAATGAATGGCTACTTTGGTGACCATGCACCTGTTGACGATGCTGGTTTTTTGGCTTTTGCCCGGTCATTGCCGAAACCTGACATTTATAATTACATAAAAGACAAAGTACCGCTTGGCAAAACCAAAGTATATAAAATACCTAAAGTTTACAGAAGATATTATGAAAAACTCCCCCGTTTTCCGGAAGGGCTTATTGTAACCGGTGATGCCAATTGCGTATTCAATCCCATCTTCGGCCAGGGCATTACGCTGGCTGCTTTTTACGCCAAAGCTTTACAGCAATCTTTAAATAAGCAATCATCAAAGCCAGGAAACAGCATCATTGGACTTTCTAAAAAGTTCCAGTACCAGGCATCCAGGCATTTAAACCTGCCCTGGTTTTTAACCACAGCCATAGATCTCAGCTATGCGCAAACTAAAGGCAGCAGGCCACCGGCTATGCCGGTTATCTCCTGGTTTTTGCGGTACGCCATTGAGGTGACTTCTAAAGACAAAAAACTCTATCAAACATTCATCAATGTTATGCACATGCAGGCAGGCCTATCTGCATTGCTGGCTCCATCTTTTCTGTTGCCGGTGTTTTGGTACATAATTAAAAGCGCTTTTGTGCCTATTAACAAAAGGGCCCACACGGCGGGGTTTCCGCAACCTGTTTAACCTTTTGTTACCGGCCGCAGGTGTTGCGACGAGATGGTCATAATCCTTTTATTGCTCTGCTCTTTCAGCAACATTCTACCGCTGCGTTATATTTGAGTTCCATAAAAGTATAAACAGGTTGGCCATGAAGAAAAAAACAGCGTCTGTTAAAGTCGCCACCACTATAGGGTCAGTTACGGCAGAATACATTCTTCCGGAGAAAGCCAAATGCCTTTTAACGCTGGCCCATGGCGCCGGTGCCGGTATGAACCATGCTTTTTTAGTAACCCTTGCCGGTGCCTTAGCCAATGCGGGTATTGCTACGGTGCGGTTTAACTTTCCGTTTATGGAAAACAAAAAGGGAAGGCCAGATACCCCTGCTGTTGCACACCAAACCATTCAGGCGGTCACTGCCCATGCTAAAAAAACTTCGCCGGCGCTGCCGCTGTTTGTATCAGGTAAATCATTCGGTGGCAGAATGAGTTCGCAGTTGCTGGCGGCTCATCCACCGGCTGCTGTAAAAGGCATTATTTTTTATGGTTTTCCGCTGCACCCGGCCGGTAAACCTTCCGTGGAAAGGGCTGAACACTTAAAAGAAATTTTAGTGCCCATGCTGTTTTTGCAAGGCACCAAGGATACACTGGCAACATGGGAGTTGATAGAAGAAGTTTGCGCCGCCTTGCCCGCTGCTCAACTGGAAAAAATTGACGGAGCCGACCATTCTTTCAAAGCGGGTAAACGGGATGTTATTTCAGAGCTTGCCAGCATAACCAATGATTGGATAGATAAGATATTACAGCATTAGCGCATAGGCCATTCAATTATCACCAGAAGCTTTGGCCAGTTGTTTTATGTCAGTTATTTCCAGTATTTGTTTAGGATAGCCTCTAATAACCGCGTTAATCATGGCCCGCCCTACCTCTTGCATGGTTAGCACACTGCCCGGTGCAAAAACACGAATAACCTTTGCGATAAATTTGTAGACACTTTTCCAATTTTGCTGGCCCGCGAAAGGCAGCATTATACCCGGCCTGAAATTGTACTCCGCTTTAAATGGCAGTTTGGCCAGTTGGTTTTCAGTTTTCCCTTTTACCCTTGCCCACATTACCCTGCCTTTTTCCGTGCTGTCTGTATGGCTGCCTGATACATACGTAAACACCATATTGTTGTTTGCGGCCAGCAACGCTTTTGCAAATGCCATGGTGGTATCGTAGGTAATGCGGGTGTATTTGTCTTCCTTCATGCCTACTGAGCTTATGCCGGCGCAGAAAAAGCAGGCATCGTAGCCGGTAACATGTTCTGAAAACTTTTCTATGTCAAAAAAATCCGGAACAATCAGCTCTTTCAGTTTTGTATGCTGCCGTTCATAATGCCTGCGGTTAATCATTAGTACTTCGCCAACATTTTTGTTTTCGAGGCATTCAAACAGTACACCTTCACCCACCATGCCCGTAGCGCCGGTAATGATAACTTTCAGATTAGCCATCTTTAATCATGTTTACCCGGTGAAGATCGGCAGAAAATGGTATTTCAGACATACACATCGTACATCCCACATCAAACATATCGCAAGTACTTTGTACTTCACTTTTCGTACTTGCTTTTGGGGGTGTCCCCAAGCTGCGCAAGGGGCCGGGCTTTCCGCTCATACTCCGGCACAGGGCCCTGCTGCAAAGGCCTCACCGGGGTATCCGCTTCAATCCCTCACCCGATGGTGCAGCACGCTGCTTTTTATGTGGAGTGGTCTGTATGCCAAATAATAACCCACATATATACCGGTATTATCATCTTGTCGCCCCCAGGTTCTCCCTTATTTTTGCCTCATGTATTCAAGGCAGCAGGCTACGCAGTTAAAGCAGGAATTCTGGACGGCGTTCGGGCAGTATATGGCGCCTATACTTTCGGCTGATGGGGAACGGGTAAACTGGATGAATTACAAAACCAGTGAAAAAGATATTTACTTCAGGATGAATGCTGATAATAAGAAAGCTTCTATCGCCATCACGCTTACCCATAAAGATACCGGTTTGCAGGCCTTGTACTTTGAGCAGTTTGAACAGTTAAAACACCTGTTGCACAACGCCCTGGACGAAGAGTGGACATGGCTGTTGCATACACATGATGAACATGGAAAAATAATCAGCACCATTTACAAGCAGGCAGAAGGGGTAAATATTTTTAACCAGGCAGACTGGCCGGAAATTATCACGTTTTTTAAACCACGGATAATTGCATTGGATGCGTTTTGGGCTACCGCCAGGTATGCATTCGAAGCGCTAAGATAACAGGCCGGAGGCGGCAATTACATTTTCTAACCTGCGGGAAAAGCTGCGTAGCGGAACTGAACGCACAAGAGTGCGACGCAACGATGTTCAATAATAATTCCGTCGCCGGGCCACAAAAAAATTCTGGATTTGAACGCGGGAGAGACAAAAGTGATGTGCTTATTATAATATTACTTTAACACAGATAGTAAAAACGCTGAAGTAATTTTACGCTCAGAAAAATATCACTCAAAAATATTTTCTCATAAGCAGTTAGTTTTGGTTGCGGCCCCTGTTTTTACAGGGGCCAGCTTTTTTTGGTATCGTTTACTGGTTAGCTTAGCAGTTTGTTGTGGAAGCGGCTTCGATGTGTGTACTGTCTAAGTCAATACAGGAGACCTTTCCGCTGCATACAACTATAACTTTTTTTTAAAATTTTTTAAAGTTGCACCTGCCACCAGTTAAATGAGCACTAATCTGCTAATGATTTATAATAGCCGGCAAAACTTGCGGCAAATTCCTCCAGTTTAGTTTTTCCCTGTTGCAACGGTTTGTTACGCCAATAATCTTCCTGCGCCCTGCCTTCGCGTAAAGCCCGGCCCATTGCTGTGTAATTTTCTGCCATCGTAGGCTTTAGCCCAGCCTGCAGCATGCCATGTTCTGCCTGCTCGTCTGTAAACGTAACCCAGGCAAGGTTGTCTTTACCAATGGCTTTGCCAAGTACAGCGGCAATCTCCTGCGGGTGCCTTTCATCGCTTGAAATGTATTCAATGGTGTGCCCGGTAAAATCTGGGTTCAGCAATATGCTTGTTACTTTTTCCGCAATATCCTGGTCGTGTACCAGCACCAGTTTTTCATCGGTACTGCCAAAGTTGGAACCTGCAATGCCGGCGTGCTTTATTAAACCGGCCATGGTAAACAGGTTATAATAAAAATAAGATGGGCGCAGCAACTTAAGGTTAAGGTTATCCAGCTTTTCCAGTTCGCCTTCCAGGTATCCCAATGCGTCAATAGGGCCGGCCCCTTTGCGTAAATGGGCGCCAATGCTGCTCAGCAGTACAACATGGGTTATCTTGCTGTTCTTTATGGCCGCTACATAATTATCTGCCACAATTTTTTGATAAGCCGGGAAATCATCTGCCTGGAAATTTGGGGGGATCATCAGGTAAACAATATCCGCATCCTGAAAAACTGTGGTTACAAAATCCCTGTCGGCTACAGAGCCAATGGCCGCTGCAGCGCCTGCTTTCTCTATTTCTGGTTTGCGGCTTTCGCTGCTTGAAACTACGGTAACCTGTTTTCCGTTCTTAACCAGCGCTTCCGTTACGGGTTTGCTAATGTGGCCTAAACCACCTGTAATAACATATTTCATTTTCTTGTTCATTTTTATGAGAAACAAAGTTAGCTTTGTACTTACTTTTATACAAGTACTTACCAAAAAGTATGTATATGGCTAAGATAAAAGAAAGTTCCACACAGCAAAGCAATAAACGCCAGGCCACACTGGAGTGCCCTGTATCGTATGTAATCAACAAAATTGGCGGCCGGTGGAAACCATTAATAATCTATCACCTGCTGGCTGGCCCCAGGAGGTACAACGAGTTGAAAAAAGCTATTCCGCCGATAACGGAAAAAATGCTGATACAGCATTTAAAAGAGCTGGAAACAGATAAGCTAATAACCCGTGAGGCAAAGCAGGTGGTTCCGCCGGTGGTTGTGTACAGCCTTACAGTTTCTGGTAAAGCGTTGATGCCTGTAATACAGGCCATGGGTAAATGGGCGGCTTTGGAAAGTAATGCCACACCGGTAGATACTTATGGACTTTTTTCTTAAGGTAGAGAGTGTTAAGTCTTACACTTGCTGCATAAGGCTGCGAAGTCCGGAGACTTTGCAAGCGGACTGCGATATTCCTGGGTGGCAGGCGACATATTTTTATGGGATCATCGTTGCGTCGTCCCGAAACTTCGGGATTCATCGTACGGTTCATTGGGCGTCTTTTCAGACCCCTAACTAAAAGTTCCACTGAGCTACAATTTGTACAGGGCAAACAAGTGAAATTTCTACTCGTTACTGTTCCATATATCATGCGTGGTTTTCCATTCGCCACCTGGCTGCTTTTTAAGAATATTCAGGTATTTGGCGGTGGATACAACAGGTGCGCCACCCTTTTTAGGTATAAGTGTTACTTTGGCATAACCTCTTCCATAAGCCAGGTTGCCGGATACATTCACTTCATCATAATGACTTTCCAGTTGGGTAGTTTACTCATCAAAAATTAACTGGTAGTAAGCTTTTACCGCTTCCCTGCCTTGGGCAGCAGGTTTACCCGGCGCCATCAATAACGCGTCATCGGTAAAGTGTATGGCTATGCCTTCGGCATCGCCATCATTAAAGGCTTTTGCCCTTGCCGCGCTTACTGCTGTAATGGATTGCGTATCTTTTTCGTTCGAAACATCATGCTTATTTGTGCAGCCCCAAAGCAGCAGCAACACGGGTAAGACTTTCCATTGTGTTTTTCTATGGCTTGTTTTAAAAATCACGATGAATGTTTTAGTAAAACAAGTTACAGAAACCTAACGCATTATGCATGTGTTTGCGTAAAGGCAGCTTGCCGCAAATAACTTTAACGGCCATAGTAAATAAATAAGTGTACCTTACCCACTTTACCGGCAAGATGCACACATTAAATACTGTTATCAAGTTTATTGAGCTCTATGGTATGTCCATTCCTGATTTTGAACTAAAGGCGCATCTTGTAAAGGGAACAATCAATAAACACAAGTATGAACAAAAAGAACTTTCCGGCCGGGATGTAAGTAAGATTATATCCAGGTTTGGCGGAGAGCTTGTTGATACCGGATTTTATATTACGTCGTTAAAGTTTTGGCAGGAAGGCAATAAAAGGTATTCCATTTGTGAAAGTGATTTGACCTATCTTTTTTTCGGTGGCCGCGACCAGTAATGTTTTTTAGAACCATTTAATCATCATTATCATGCAACACAGGTTACGATACCAGAGACAAAATATGGATGAACAACATGGATATGAATGGCTGGGTGATGCTGGTAATACTTTAGCACCAACGCTGCATGAACCAGACAGGCGTAGGTTTCACCGTCAAAATGGCGACCAGGTGCTTAATATGATCAACTACCTTATGGAAGTTACAGACCGCAGTTCTGTAAATTATGGAACTTATGCGGAAAAGCTTATTGGCGATCAACTGCCGCTTGGTATTACCAGCGAATTGTCTGTTTTCCGCTGGTTGCTTGCCCATGCTACTATGGCCAACTAAGTTGCTGTTGCTTTCCTTTATTACGCTTATTACTTTTTTTCTATCATGGCCGTTTAAGTGCAGTGTCTTTACATACTGCTGATGGGGCCTTCATTTCTTAAAAAATATATGGCACAAACAATACTCGACATTGCAGGCTTAGACCGTTTTCTTACCAATGTTACCAAAGGGCTAAAGGCAACAACGCTCGGCGATACTTTAAATGAAAGAGGACCATTTACACTATTTGCCCCGGTTAACCTGGCTTTTGAAAGCATAGGTAAAGACAGTTACGACAGCCTGTTAAAACCTGGCAATGCCCGTAAATTACTGGATATACTCTCATTTCATATTCTTGAAAGCAAAAAGTTGCTAAAGGACTTTAGAAATGGAGAAAAGTTGCGCACTATTAACGGGAAAACCCTTACGGTAGCAATTAAAGACGGCCAGGTATTTATCAATGGGTCAAAAGTGCTGTCGCGTGACAGGCAGGCATCTAACGGAGTTATTCACTCCCTTAATTCTGTAAACCTGCCGGAAGGCGAGTAGTATTTGCAAATAACACTCTCTATACATTCAACCATAGGATAATGACCGGTACCTACGATACATTTATCATACACTATTTATGCAAACCTGTAGAAGTTAGCGTCTATTACATTTCCGGCGCCGCAGGGTTTACCATATCGGTTAAAGGTGCCCCGGGTTTTTCCATTCAGCGAAAGCTAATGCCCGGTGGCCGTAAAACCTGGGTAGGGCCGGCGAATATTAACAGCGAAACTGTACTGAACATAGGTGCTCTTATTGATAAGCATTTGAAAACAATGTCGAAACCGGTTAGAAAATAATATAAGCGGGTTTGTTTTTAGTAACGAAACCTGGCGGTTGCAAAGCGTGGCTGATAGATTGAGGAAGTGAAAGATGTTGGTGTTTATAGTGCCCCTGTGATGGTGAGAAAAGCTGCATAGCGAATCAGGCAGTAGAAGAGTGCGATCCCGAATCGTTCCTCTCGGGACATACGCAAGTAAAGCCTTATGACAGGTACTTTTGCCGGGCTCCAAAAAAATTGGTTTCCATTATGCCGGCTGAAATAATATACGATGCAGGCTATTGTATTTGCTTATGGTTGTTGCGATGAGGGCCGAATATACTTTTTGATGAATTGTTGTTTCGCATCCCGGCAGGATGTAACGGCACCCAACCATTTAAGCGCTTTGATGTAATACCAGGCTAAGTCTATTTGCCACGGCAAAAAACCTGACCTTGCGCTTGATGGATACAGGTGATGGTTATTGTGCCACTCCCCGGCTACAATGCCCGGCCACCATTGGTTAACAGACATGTCAGCATTATTGAAATCGGTACCCTCAACCTGTTTATTCTTGCCTTTACCATGCCCCTCATAATTAAATGTTCTTACACCCATGCCCCATACAAAGGCGCCTGCAAATACCGCCAAGGCAAGGTACAGGCCACCTGCAAAATAAAAAACAGCCAGCCAGAAAGCCCAGTTGGCAAGAGTGCCCGCAATTACAGTAAACGGCTTTGAAACTGTGCCCCACTTTTTATAGGCGGCATAGCTATTGGCTGTAATGCCTGTATGGCGCAACATTTTAGCTGTGCGTTCATAATCTGCCCCACTAAGATTTTTTGAGATCTGCTGATGGTTTACATCAGCCAGGAAACAATATAAAAATCCGCCCCTTGCGTTGTATGGGTCGCCCGGCTTATCAGACAAGGCATGGTGTACATGGTGAGATATTACATACACTTCTTCAGGTATAAGCTTAAGTACAAGGTTGGCTGTAATAAAGCGCCAGAATTTGTTCTTGAAAGTATATGAGTGATGTGTACAGTAACGGTGGTACCAGATAGTGCCGTGGGTGCCCATCATTATCATGCCGTAAACAAAAGCAATGAGTATATACATAATGCTGAAATGTTGTACCTGCATTGTTATAAACATTACAAGGAAAGGGGCCAGCAACAGCATGCAAAACCAGGAAAAAAAAGACAGCCAGTTTTTGCGGTTGGCAAAAACATTCAGCTTTTTTCTGAACTCGGCAAACAACTGGCTGGCAGAGGGTTTGGATAAACTGCCGTTAAGGTTCTTCCATCCATAAGATGGCACATCAAGAACCGTTTCAATAAATGACATGACGATATTCCTTGAGATTTATAGCAACTTGAAAAAGAAACGGGCCTGCAGCTACAGGCCCGTTGTTATTTACCATTTTCTTGCTCTGGCTGCAGGTGAAAAAGAGCGGTCTCCGCTGCTTTCTTTATCCCTTGCTACCGTAACAGAAAGATATCTTCCTTCAATTTCTTTGTTGTTAAGTTGCGTTATTGCAACCCCGGCTTCTTCACTGGATGGCATTTCAATAAAACCAAAGCCCCGTGGCTTGCCGGTAAATTTATCTGTTATCAGTTTAACAGATTCAACATTGCCAAACTGGCTAAACAAATCTTTAAGATCTGATTCTGAGGTGTGAAAACTCACATTGGAAACATAAATGTTCATACAAATAATTGTCTGATTAAAAAAAATGAGCGGAGCAAAAAGGATGAGAAGAATAGTTGTTACTGTTGCGAGTAAGAATAATAATTCTGATGCAGAAGGCTCTTTTTCAAATGTTAAGGTGCTAAATATATGTCCTAATTGCGAGATGCGCCTGTTAAAGTTTTCCCCTAAGCCATCCTGAACAGCTTTATCCCAATTAAAAAGTATAGCGGGCTTCCGCTTTTCAATACTTGTTTAATCTGTTCTCCCGTCAAAACTTCCTGCGCGGGTTATAGAAATGATAAGTCAGAGACGCATTAATTAATGCCTGTAACCATTAATTTTACCCGATGTTAAGCATAGAATTAAAGCAATTGCGCTTTCATGCCAACCATGGCCTTTATAAAGAAGAAAGGGTATTGGGCGCTGAATTTGAAGTAGATGTTACCGTACACCATTACCCCGCATCTGTGCCAGTGTTGCACCTTGGCGATACCATTGACTATACGGTTGTTTACGAAATAGTAAAACGCCACATGGGCCGGCCAACAGAATTGCTGGAAACCTTGGCTACGCACATAGCGCAGGAAATATTTTCAAAATTTTCACATGTGGAAGAAGTGAGCGTTAGCGTACGCAAACTCAATCCTCCTATTATTGCATTTCGTGGCGGGCTTGGTGTACGCTATGTTTTAACCAAAGAGAATTATATTGCCTTATCAAAACCGTGATTATTCTATGAAGAGGTTGCTGTTAACCCACATAATGGTAGTGTTTGCTGTTTGCGCTTTTGCACAGGATGTGAATGTGCTGCTGAAAGAAGCGGAAAACCTGGAGAAGCAATTAAAAGAATCTGCCGCGCTTGACAAATACAAACAGGCCGCACTTGTTGACCCTACCAATATTAAAGCACTTGTTAAGTGCGCCGAACTGAATGCCGCTATTGGTATGCGGCAAACCGATAAGAACAGCCGTAACCTGTATTACCTTAACTGCAGTGATTATGCACAAAAAGCGCTTGCGGCAGACAGCAACAGCGCCGATGCCAACTATGCCATGGCTATGGCCTGCGGTAAAATGACGGAAGTGGAAACCGATAAAAGAAAAATGGTGGATTTTGTACGCCGCATAAAACAATACTCCGATAAGGCGCTGCAGCTAAACCCCAACCATGCAAAGGCCAACTACACTGCCGGAAAATGGCACCTGGAAGTGCTGGACCTTTCCTGGTTTAAAAAAGCCGCCATCAAAACCATGTACGGCGGGCTTGCCAAACCTGATATTGATACAGCCATTGCCTACATGGAAAAATGCCGCAGCCTGGATATGTACTTCGCGGCCAACTATCTTGACCTTGCCAAAGCTTACAAAATAAAAAACCGGCCCACGCCTATGTTTGAAGTTTTAAACAAGCTGGTTAAACTGCCCACACGTACAGAAAATGATGTGGCCATAAAAGAAGAAGGTAAGAAAATGCTGGCTGAAGAGCAGTAATAAGGCTTACTTTACAGCCGTTGCTTTAACAATTCCATCTCCTGTTTTATTTTAACAATGGTTGCTTTTAACTCATCAATCATTACCTGCTGTTCCTGTATGGCTTTAAGGGCAATAACAGATAATGCCTGGTAGTTAAGGCTAAGCAAAGAATCATTATTCCGGTAACAGCCCGCTTTAACCAGTTCAGGAAAAACGCTTGCTACCTGCTGTGCTATAAAACCGATGGAGGCGGAAGTGTCGGGGTTGTTTTTGAAATGATAGCGGTACGGCTTCAATAACATTACGTTCGATAATACTTCGGGATACGGCTGCAGGTTTTCTTTTAACCTGATGTCTGAGACTCCGTGATAGCTGCCATCCCCGGAAGCAAACATACCCATGTATAAGTTGTTGCGGTATAACTCCAGGCTATGGCCTTTCTGTATGTAATCGGGTATCAAAAAACTCCAGTTATACACACCGCTTGGCGATTCCAGTGTTAGTGTAGCCATCTCTGTACCATTTATTTTTCGCCCTCTTACCTGCAAAGATGCATCGCTGAAATTAGCGCTGCCAGGGTTCTTCGCAATTCCAACATTACCGGAAATTGTATTCATTATAATGCCCCAGCCGGCAACACTGCCATATAAACCTATGGCGTTATCTTGCTGTGGTACACCAACAAATGCTATCGCATTAGTATTGGTACGATCATTAAACCAAAGGCCGGCCGCGGCGCCGCTCTTGGTTTCGCTGCGCAGCCTTATCCTCCCTGCTACATCAAGTTTAAAGCTGGGGGAAGCGGTTCCAATCCCAACATTTCCGTTGGATTGCAACGTTAGCTGTGCGGCACCGCCGGCTGTATAAAAATGCAGTGGGTGGTTGGATAATGTGCCCAGCCAGCCCCCATAACCAGAACCCTGAAAATCGCCGATCCAACTGCCAACTATACCATCGCCATCTGTATGCACAAAGCCATATTGTTTCAATCCTGTTCTTATGGTTAGTTTGTATGGCGGTGTACTTGTTCCAATGCCAACATTACCACTGTAACGGTTGTAACTGTTAAAGCCATTGCTTTGCCACTGGTCGCTCAACTGTACCCATGCGTCTTTAAAAACATAGAACCCCGGATTATTATTTGTTTGATAAACCAATAATCCTGTAGCCGGGTCTTTGATGGCGTTTCTCTGTGCCAGCGTCATGCGTGGCGGTAAAAAACCTTTGGTGGTGCTTGCAACATCCAGCAAGGCGCTTGCATGTGGCGGGCTGTTGTCGTTGTTAAGGCCAATGCTTTGCGGCAACGCTTGCCGGCAGCAAAGCAAACAAAGTATGGCAGTTAATGCTATTGGTTTAATCATACATGTTTTATGAATGCCTTGCGGCATGAATATTTTTATGGGCCCGGCAGCAGGATTACTATGAGGCGTCCCTTGCGTCGCACTCTTGTACTGCTGTAATTCTATTCAGCAACTGAAGCAATAACCTGGCCCGGGGCTACAATAAGAGTGGTTCTGTACTTTACTGGACAATTTGCACCGGCACCCTGTAATATTTTCGGTATTGTGCAATATCCAAACCTGCTGATAACTTTGAAGCATTGGCGAAGTAAGGAAATTCATGGCCCGTCATGCCCGGACAACGAGCTAACTTTTCCGCAATGATCATTCAATAGATATGTTTGTTGCTTGCCGTGCCACAAGCGTCCACGAGCTACCCTT
Organism: Foetidibacter luteolus; assembly: GCF_009650435.1. Classification (GTDB taxonomy): domain Bacteria; phylum Bacteroidota; class Bacteroidia; order Chitinophagales; family Chitinophagaceae; genus Foetidibacter; species Foetidibacter luteolus. The sequence continues at coordinate 44,910 of NZ_VVIP01000090.1, read as the reverse complement.
TTGCCTCCAGATATTTGTAAAGCGCCTTTTAACGGTTTTGCCTACATTAGGAGCAAGCCCAACTGGTATTACTGTCTCCTGCCCCATTACAATGCCCACATCTCCGTAAAACATTATTTTTTCTATTTTCTTCTCATAGTAAGAGTAATGTATAAACCCATTTCTGAGAGCATACATTCCTCCTGCCTTATCCACTACATTGTTGGTTGGTGAGTTTACTACTAAATCTGTGTCCCACAATTTTTCCATTGTGGCCGTGTCTTGCCACAATATTGCTTCTTTTTCCTGTTGCTCCAGTCCGATAATTTCTGCTTCTTTCGGGGGTTGAGCGGCCAATGTGAGTGCAGTGCCCGCTAAGACACCTGCGAGGATTAAGTTCTTAAAGAATTTCATACTGCTGCTTTTTTAGTAATAGGAAAGAGTAATCAGATAATCAAAATATAAAGGCTCTTCAAACGTGGCTGCTAACTTTCTGGTATTTGCGAAGGAAGTGGGAAGATGAATTGTTCAGCCCTTTCGTTATGTGGCCTTGCTTTGAACCTTGATACACCTATGTTTTCAACCCGTATTTCTGAAGCAAAGGCGGGTATTGATCAAAGAAAATTTCCACTCCGAATTTTTGGTTCAGGTCATTAATTATTTTTTCTCCTTCGGAAGAGTTAATACCCAGCCCTTTGCTTTTGAGGTTGTTGCCAGTGCGGGCAAACTCTTCAAAATAGCTGATGAAGTCCTGGTTTAGGTACATGTCAATAAACCGCACAGGCACGTCTTCTGAATTCCAAAATGTGTGAACAATACCGTGGGGGCGTAAGTGATAGTCACCGGCACGCACCTCTGTAACTGTATCGCCAACCATTACCTGTGCAGTCCCTTCAATAACATACATAATTTCATCAAGCTCTTTATGCAAATGAGGGGGAGGACCCGCGAATTTAGGTTGCACTGTAACTTCCTGGCAACAAAATTGTCCATTTGTAAATTCACTCCTGATTTTTGGGGCGCCTGCAACAATTCCGTCAGCCGCCGGAGAAATAGTCCCTGCCGGAACATGACGCGATTGCAGTGGTTTACCGGAAACAACCCCTGAATTCTTTGCGCTTTTACAACTGTTTAATAAAACGCTTCCTCCCATTGTAAATAACAGCATTTGCCTGAGCGCTAATCTTCTGCCGGAACTTTTCATACTTGGTGAAGTTTTAAAATTAGTAAGTAGCATAATGGTAGGCATTGCTAAAGCAACACCCCTGAATATGCGTAGCATTCATGTTAAATAAGTAAGAGACCTGATTTTTTATGCGTGGCATATTCGTTAAGTAAAATTTTGATTAAAAAGCTGCATCCGCAATCCCCTCTTTGGGTGAAATAGGGAGGTTGATAAAAACTGAATGTTACAGGAGGCGCAGGATGCTGCGGGACAATGTCATTAAGTTAAGCTCTGAATGTCAGGTTGAGCTTGTCGAAACCGGGTTATGCAAGTTGCTTTTTCACGAATCCGCCTTCGACAAGCTCAGGCTGACAACCTTGACTTAATGACATTGTGCTGCTCGATGCGGCGTTTGTTGTTGCATAAAGCGGTACAGTACAAGAGTGCGACGCAAGGGACGCTCTATAGTAGTCCTGCTGCCGGGCCCATAAAAAATTTGTAAGCACAACGAAGTTGTGGTTGGTTGACTGTATGGCTTTCTTTTAAGGTGCCGCACTTACAGTATCCTTTCGCTTAGTACTTTGGCAATGGCTTCTTTGCCGCAGTTTACATGCAGTTTGGTATAGATGTTCTTGAGGTGGGAGCGTACGGTTTCAAAAGAAATGAATAATTTATCGGCGATTATTTTTGTGCTGTGGCCTTTTACCAGCAGTTGCAGTACTTCTGTTTCCCTTGCGGATAAATCATATTGCCGGGCCTGCTTTTTGGGGCTGAACGATTCCAGTACCCGGCGTGCAATGCTGGGGCTCATGGGCGCCCCGCCCGCTATCACTTCTTCAATGGCATCGAACAGCCGTGCCGGTGGGGTTTTCTTTAGCAGGTAACCATTGGCGCCGGCGCAAAGGCAGGCAAAAAGTTTTTCATCGTCTTCAAATACGGTGTACATAACAACGGCTGTTTGTGGCATGGCTTCTTTTATTTGTTTAACACCGTCTATGCCATTGCTAAGCGGCATATCAATATCCATTAAAACCACATCTGGCTTGTATACCCTTGCAATAGTTGCTGCCTCCCGGCAATTATTGTATTCGCCGGCCACTTCAAAGGCATTGTTGCTTTTTAGCAGGTAAACAAGCGATTCGCGAAGGCGGTCGTTGTCTTCAAATATGATGATGCGTACTGCCACAACACGAATTTAACTGATAAAGAGGGGAGTGGCCTATCACCTTTTTGAGTGATTTATTTGCCGGCCGGCAGCCGGATGGTTATTGCTGTTCCGCTGCCCGGGGCTGTATTGATGGTTATTGCACCATTCCATTTTGCTGTACGGTGTTGCATGTTTTTTAAGCCATTGCGGTGTGTTTCTGTTACCGTAAAGCCTTTACCGTTATCTGTTACCTGTAAAATGATAAACCCGTCTTTTTTCAGTAAAGCTATTTTTACAGAACTGGCAGCCGCATGTTTATAAATGTTGTTTAGCGCTTCCTTAAAAGACAGGTAGATATCCCGGCGCATTTCCATATTCAATTTAATAGCTGAAAGTGTTTCGTCAAACTGCAGTTCGTATTGTACCTGGCCGGCATCAAAGAGTTCGCCGGCATACCGGCGCATTCTTTTAACCAGTTCTTCAAAAGAGTCGTTGTGCATGTTAACGCTCCAGATAATATCATCCAGCGCCTGGCCGCTGTAGTTTACTTCTTCCGCTATACGGCCCAGGAATTTTTGTGCCTCCGCCGGCTGTTGCAGGTTTTGATTGCTAAGTTCAGAAAGTATGCTGATGTTGGTAAGCGTTGAGCCGATTTCATCGTGCAGGTCTGTTGCAATGCGGTTTCTGATAGATTGAAGTTTTAAAGCCTGCGAAAGGCGGTAACGATAAAAACTGTATACAGCAACAAGCACAGCCAGCGACACAGCGAGGAAAAACCACCAGGTTTTCCAGAAAGGCGGACGTACGTTAAAACTGTACGTGGCCGGCTTGCCCCAGTTGCCATCCCAACCCATAGACCTTACCTGGAACTGGTAGTCTCCGTTTTGCAGGTTGCCATAAGATATGGCGTGCCCTGTGGATGGACCGCTCCACGAAGTATCACTGCTGCCCAAAAGGCGATAGCTGTATAGTATTTGCTTTTCGTTAATGAAAGATGGAACCGCATATTCAAACTGGATGGCGCTGTGCTGGTACCCCAACGAAAGGTTGCTGTGCAGTTGTGTAAAGGATAGCTTATTTTTTGCACCGCCCGGGATAATAGCGGTAATTACCGTTGCATAACCTGCAACTGTATCAAGATGAAAATCCTTAACACGTATTAGCCCTTTTGAAGTGGCGCACCAGATGATATCATCCTGTAACGGCACAATGCCATAAATAACGGGGGAGAAATTGTTTATCCTTCCAAAATTGTATACACGGTATTTGCCCTTGTGGGGAATGATCTTATCCAGCCCCTGGTTGGTACCTACCCATATATTACCGTAGCTATCCTGCGCCATGCATTTTACCCAGTCTGAAGAAAGGCCATCTTTTTTGCTGAGCCATACAGTGTTCGCTTTGGCGGTATCGTACCCTTTGATGATGGCGAGCCCTTCATTCCGCAAGCCAACCCAAAAATTGCCATCGCGGTCTTCAAATGAACTGCGTATGCTTTTATCCGGCAACAGGTAAGAAACATCTTCCGTCATGTTTTTTTCTCCCTTTGTGGTAATACGGTACAGGCCATTGCTCCATGTGCCCGCCCATAGGGCCCCTTTATTGTCAAAATCAAGGGTGGTAATACGTGAGCCAACCAATGTGTCAGATATGGCGCTGTTGGCCCTGGCAAACAAAACACCATCATAAGCGCCATAATACATATCTCCATACCTGTTTTTAGCGGCACAGGCAAAAAGTGAAGAGGAGATATTGCTGGCAGCTATGTTGCCGGCAATACCCATGTTAGTAAAGAGCGGCGCAGCTTTTGCCGGTTGGTAATTAACCGGGGTGCCTTTGCCCGGAAAATATGCGCCATTACCGGTAATTACTTTGCCCTGCCAGGGGCTTACCTGCCATGTGGCAGTGTTTACTTTTTTCATGGAAGAACCTGTATAAACAAACAGTTCTTCTTCTGATTGTTTCCATAACTGCTGCCATCCATACATGCCGGTTTCCTGGCCTACTTCCAATATCTGTACATTGTTGACAGTAACAATTTTGCAAAGCCCTTCCCGTGTACCCACCCATATATTCTTTTCCCTGTCCTGCAGCAGGCAGTGAATAATGTTGGATGGCAACCCATCCTGCCTGGTAAACACTTGCTGTTGTTTGCCGGCCTGTATTTTTACCAGCCCGTTATTGGTGCCTATCCAGTAGTTTGCCTTATCATCCTGCAGCATACATTTAACGGCAGTATGGGTAAAAATTCCCGTGGTGAATATGGGAGGTGGCTTGCTTGTGGTAAAGGTATCTCCCTGCTGTTTTTTAAGTATCAGCAAGCCATTGCCGCTTCTTCCAACCCAGGTGGTGTTTTGAGGGTCTGTGTACAGCATGGTAAACCAATAATCAACCGGGGTTATTTTGCCTATTGGCTTTAAGGAATGCGTATTCAAAATGGTAACAGGCGCCCCCATTGCTGTAACTGCGAGGAAAGAATCGGAAAGCCTGCTTATTTCTGTGCTGATGAATTTTTCGCCATTTTTTTTCCAGGTATTGTTTTCGAAAACACAAAGACCTTCATAATCGGTTACAGCCAAAATTTTGTTAGCTCCTGCGCTGATTATTTTATTGATTACAACATTGCTGATGCGTTTGCTGCCGGCTATTTCACTGTGTTCAACAACATCGGTAACACCATTGTTTTCTGCAATCAAAAACCGGTTAGGCGCTATTTCGATTATATCGTTGATATAGTTAAATGCAAGACCGTTCATGGTAGAATAGTTGGTGAATTTATAACCATCGTATTTGCTTAAACCTTCACTGGTGCCAAACCACATGAAGCCTGCAGAATCCTGCATGATGCAGTTGATATGGTTGGCGGCAAGGCCATCCTGTATGCTGTAGTTTTGGAAGATTATTTTTTGCGCATGCAGGCACATTGTGCAGATGGACAACGCCAGCATGTTGGTTATAATCGTTGTTATCTTCAATACCAGAATTTATTTGCCGGGTAGAGCTGTTTTAATAGTTAGCGCTATGCTTTGCATGATGAACTACAAACTAAGTAAAAAAACTAAATTTTGCAACGGCTGCCAGGCAACCTCAATTGTTGGTGATGCCGCGGGATGCTGAACAAGTTGCTGCATAAAGATTAGAACGTACAAGAGTGCGACGCAACGAAGCCTCATAATAGTTCCTGCTGCCGGGCCCATAAAATGCTTTCTGTGGCCTGCTATGCAGGCACAGGAACCTACTGCCGCTGCAAAACAATAACTGCACCTGGCTGACAGGTTAGTGTGATAAAGCCATCTTCAGCAGTGTTTGCTGTTACCTTATTTTGTTGTGTAACCGTATATTGTTGAAATGGCAGTTTTAGCTTTGTTGTACCAGCCTTCTCCGCAATAATTTTTACCTCTTTTATTTGCCCGTTTGTTTTTTTAGCGCTTACCAGTAAAGCACCTTCTGCACGCAACTGGTTGAAGGAAACGTCTTTCCATTCTACCGGTATGGCCGGCATTATTTCAATAAAGCCTGCATAGCTCTGCAACAACATTTCCTGCAGGCCCGCGGCAAAAGCAAAATTCCCTTCCAGTGTAAAAGGGCGGTATTGAAAGGAAGAATAGCCAGACTTTGTCTGGTCTCCATTCAGGTGGAAACTGTTGGGTGAACAAAACGCTTTGGCGAATACCTGCAACGCGGTTAAAGCGCCCCGGCCATCTTTTGCACGTGCCTTAAGGTTGGCCAGCCACGCATACGAATAACCGCACCATGCCGACGGGCCTATGCTGTCCAGCAGGCGGATGGTATTGCTGATGATGGCTTGTGCCTGGGGCCCATCCTCCCACTTGATAAGGCCCAGCGGATGTATGGCCATAGCATGTGAAAAGTGCCGGTGCGATTGGTTGTAAGGAAGGGTAGGGGCAAACATTAACTGCTGTTGCGGGGTAACAGCAAAATCTGCAAACTGGCTTTCTGTCTTTTTCCAGTGTGCCGCCTCTTTGTTAAGCCCCAGTTCAATGGCCAGTTCTGCCGCGGCGTTGAAAACAAATTTCATCAGGGCAAGGTCGTAGTTGGTATTTTGAGTAAACCAGGCCTGCAGTGAGTTGTTGTTTATTTCGGGGCTTGAGCTAATGGGCAGTTGCCTGTAGCCATCAGCATTAAGCCTGGTGATGTTTTCTATAAAGCTGGCGGTTTCTTTAATCCACGGGTATGCCCGTTGTTGCAGGAAGCCGCGGTTCATACTATAGCGCCACTGAAGGTAAAAATGTTGTGCCAGCCAGCACGAGACTGTTGGTGATAAGGAGTATTGTATCCATCCGCCCATCTCTGTTCCATCAAGGGTAGTTACGCCTGGCACAGCCAGGCCGTTAACGCCAAAATATAGTTTTGTATAGCGCTTGTAATTGGCTTTGTTGCCATCAAGATGGTCTAGGTAAGCCATGCCTTCATCCAGGTGGTTGGCGCTGTACGATGGCCAGTAGCTAAGCTGGGTGTTAAGGTCGTGGTGATAGTCTCCCTTCCATGGCGGTATGCGGCCATTGTCGGCAGTCCACACAGCCTGCAGCGATATGGGTGGCGCCCCTTTGCGGGATGCCGAGCCAAACTTGTATTGCTCCAGGTACCATTGCTTTTCTATCGTGTCGTTGGGCACATGAATGGCGGATTTAGACCAGAAATTCTTCCACCAACTGCTATGCGATGTGTATGCATTGTTATAGCCCGTTACCAGGCTTTTTTGGGTAACTGCTGAGGCTGTTGCGGAAGCCTTGCCTGCAACATGGGAAGATATGCTCCATGTACCTTCAATTGTATGGCCGTTGTTTTTCCAGCGTACACTAATTTCATAGCTAAAGCCACTCCAGCCCTGTTGCCTGTATGTAATGCTGTTGGTCTGTTTAGTTAGAGTTCCATTGCTGTAGCCGAGGCGGCTAAGGTCGTCGCCGCCAACAGGGTCGCCGCTAACTGTAACAGCACCCTGGTATTTTGGTGGTACCAGTTGGGGAAGAAAGTTGCCCGTTACATTTTCAAACCTGAACCAGCCCGCCGGCCGGGTAGCATGCACAAAACTGGTAAGCAGTATCCCGCTGCTCCATTTAACGCGGCATAAAGCTGTTGCCAGGTGCAGTTCGGCAAATTGTACCTGCCCCGGGTTTTGCAGGTTAAATTCAAGCGCACTGCCCGGTATTTTGGTGGGGGCAGGCTCCCTGTCGTAAGGTGCGTCAAGATACTCCTGCACAGGCTTGTATTCTTTTTTGGCCACCTGTTGCTGCACCCATTGATAGCTGAATTCTTTGCGGTGCAGGCCCTTCATGGGGCGTTGGTCCCAAAGGTCTGAGCGGTCTAATGAGAAACGCACCCGGCCATCCTTTTGCCAAATTAAAACACCCAGTGTGGCGTTGCCAAGCGGGATGGCTTCATCCCAAGATGAGGCCAGCGAATCAAAGCGAAGATTGTGTTCAGGCTGCTGCGCCTGCGCATGTAATGCGAGCAACGTAAGCAATACATGCAGTAATTGTTTTTTCATACGTTATCAGCGTAAAATTATGCTTGCGCATAATTGGATTATTATGGGCCCGGCGGCAGTAACGCTTATTGAGCATCGTTGCGTCGCACTCTTGTACTGGTACCGCTTTACGCAGCAAACAAAATAGCAGCCCCTTAAACCTGCCGGGCATTTCGTCATATACTCCTGCACCAGCCTTACTTTTTTCCAGGTTGCGTAATGTACTCAATAAACCGGCACGTTAGTTAAAATGTGGGGCAATACCATTGCTTTGTTTTATCGTTGCGTAGCGACGCAACTACCGGCAAAAGCGCTGTGGTATTTTTTTGTTATTGTGCCATGAAAAATTATTTTTGTCATCCTGCGGGATGTAGCGCAGCCCGGTAGCGCGTTTCGTTCGGGACGAAGAGGCCGCTGGTTCGAATCCAGTCATCCCGACTTTTTGACTGTTCAATTCGTATCATTCCCTGTAAATTTTATTGATTTACAGGGATTTTTCTTTTAAGCCTAATCAGTTTTTTGTAAAAAATGTCAATTCTCCGGTGAGTGATTCGGTGAGACGATTTAGGCATAGCCTTTGTTACTCACCTATGTCTCTCAATTTGTTGATATTCAATGAGGTACAGCAATTTATTTGCATGTTTTTGACAGGATTCGAAAGTGGATTCGAAGCAGCGGACACCAGAAAAGAGAAGGACGATAACAATTTCAAATCATTTTAAAAAAACTTATGCAAGCAGTACAAACATTTGCTATCAATTTCATTATCCGAAGGCACAAATCCAATAAAGCAAAGGCGGATATATATGCACGCATTACTGTTGACGGTCAAAGGAAAGAAATATCCACTAAAGAGCAGATTGATATTAAAGATTGGGATACAGCCAGAGAATGTGTTAAGGGTAAAACAATGGAAGTTAAGAAGATTAATGAGCATATTGACAGTATAAGATTTCGTATTAGGCAGAAATACCGCATTCTTGACGATGAAGGGTCGCTTATAACAGCGGAGACAGTGCGCGGGGCATATCTGAAAGTACAGGCTGAATTAAAGGGTCACAAGCTGATAGAGTTGCTTGATTATTATAAAAAAATATGGGAACCAAAGCTAAAAAAAGGGGGCTTTAAAAACTACAAAACCACCATTGAGTACATTAAACTATTCGCCGCCTTTCGCTTTCCTTCAGCGGACACACATTTATCTCAACTTGACAATCAATTCGCAACTGAACTTGAACACTATATCAGAACAACACCCATTAAAGAACATGATCCCTGTAATGGCAACGGCGTTGGCAAACACATCCAGCGTTTCAAACGGATACTTAATTGGGCGGTCGAACTAAAATGGATAAAAAATAATCCCTGTGGAGAATATAGCTGTCCGTTGAAAAAATCCAAAAGAAAAAAGCTTTCAATTCAGGAGCTTGTAGTATTGGAACAAAAGCAATTAGTCAGTCCTATGTTATGCTACGTTAAAGACCTTTTCTTGTATAGTTGTTACACAGGGCTGGCATTCGTGGACGCAATGGCCTTGTGCCATTCACATTTTGAAACAGAAACAGATGGAACTATTTGGTGTAAAATATATCGAACTAAATCTGATGAATTGTCTGCAGTACCATTAATGAAATCTGCTGCAAATATTATTGAAAAATACTCAGAAGAAGGGGAAGGATGGGCCAATAAACCTATATTTAAATCCATTACCAACCAATGCGTAAATGAGAAGCTTAAAATAATCCAGGAAATTTGCGGTATTCAAACCCCTTTAACGTTTCATGTAGCCAGGCATACTTTTGCAAAAACTGTAGCGTTAAAAAACGGCGTGCCATTGGAAACAGTTCAAATGATGATGGGCCATACCAAAATAAGTACAACACAAATTTATGCGGACGTGGATGAAGAAAAGATCATGAATGACATGCGTGGTATAGAAGATAAAATGCTGGCAAAGCGTAATTATTTGTCAAAGAAATCTACTTACGATACGACTGTCGGATAATGAGACCAAATATTTAATAAATTAAAAGCTGCTAAACTTATACAATAGCCTATTTGATAAACAAATAAATCGGCAAACAAAAAGGATAAAACTGTTAAGAACTTTCGCAAAAACATTATTAACTGCCATAGTATCCTGGCAATTTCTTCCGTGGTAGCTGTGCGAAGGCATGCGTGCATCATCCATAAGAATAGTACTGCTGCACGCTAAATTTGACTGGAGAATGTTATCATTAAAAATAAACTTATCTGTTCTCCTTGCAAAAAGTGGGGGCTTTGTTGTTACGATAAAATGATTATTGAGGATGCGGATATTGCTATGCACAAAATTGTCGGTAATGTCAGAGTGGCTTTCAGGCGCCATAGCAATGGTACAGTTGTTCTCACCCAAGGTTCTAGCCGCAGTTGATAAACCTGTTATTGGTGATAAGCACATCTTTTGCAGGGTCTGATTCATACCAAAAAGATGCATCATCGGCGATAATATTGCCTGCATGCCCAGCCTGCTGAAAGCATTATACTTAAAAGCTAAGAAACCTGGTTGTAGAAGATGCCAAAATGCTAATTGATGCAACCGTATGGCATAATCAGTTTGAAGCCGATATTGCCATGGATGAAAAGCATATTGCACTATAAATTACAAGAGCTGCGTTAATGAATATAAGCTGATAAAACTTAGCAATAATTACTTAATCTAACCGGCTTTCAAAATCTCGCCATTTAAAATGTAAAACCTTCATTCACTAATTTTCTTATATCTTCCTTACTATAATACACAGTACCTCCAATTTTTTTGGAGCGGATTTTTTTACTGATCCTTAAGGCATTTAGTTTGTTGATTGAGCAGCCTAGTAGCTTTCTGACATGTGCTGTTTTAAGTCCATATAATGACTCGTCAGTTACATGCTGTGATTTTTGTATCAGGTTCCTTATTTCTGTAATAAGTTCTACACGAAAGGCTGCTAAATCTTCTTTTGTAAGTATTTCCGCTCCCATTACCTCTATTTTAGAATCTTTAAAACCACTGGCGTAGCTCCCAGTCATCAAATCACAAATGTGGAAATATGGTCAAAACCTCCTGCAGGCGGCTATATTGAGACCTGCTTAGTCTAAATCATCAGTCAGATTAAAGAAGATAATACTCCCGCGCAATGGGTGGAAGGAGGGATAATAGGAAATATACCCAAACATGTTCAATTCATCCATCACCTTATGATAAGTAACCTTGGATCTTATCTTTGCCAGCAACATCACCTGTTTCCTGGTAATGGCGAACGGAACTCTGTAATAATTCCTGTGCCATAAATGAAGCAGTGCCGTATAGACGCAGATGTGCATGGCGCCTGCACGGTTATCCTGCTGCAGTCTTGCTAACTGATATAGTGGCCCGAGCTGCATATCACTGCTCCATTCCTTTATCCATTTGTCTGGGCCGGGTGTTTTCCTTTTTTTCAAAAAACTCTTTTACCACATCAGGCTTTGTTTCTTTTGCGGCATCTTTTTCTTTATCAAAGGTTTCCGTCTGCTGTTTTCCCGGGATAATACCTTTTAATGGTTCCGGTTCCTGCTTACTAACTAGTACAGACCGGTCTTTAGGACTTACATCAAGCAACACTCTTTGTTCCTGCCCATCTGTTACCAATGTAACATCTGTCAGGTTTCCTTTCTTTAATCCATTGATTAGATAGTTTGCAGACCTTTCATTTTCCAATTCTTTGATCGGTAATTTGCCGAGTTCTTTTTCCAGGTCAAATCCATAGCGCTCTCCATACTGTTTTTGCCCGAAGTTGCCGTATTTGTCTTTCGTCGATAGGTCCAGCTCCACCCATGCATTGTATTTCTGCCCATCCTTCTTGGTTAAGTCTTTGTTGACCGCACGACCCTCCAATAAATTATAGGCTTCCTTGTGGGTGATATTGTTGGTCTTATTGATGTAAAAAGTATTTTCCCTGATCGTGTCATTGTCAGGACCTTTCAGTGCCATATCATATTTATTGAAAAAATACCGCTCCGATTCCGCACCTTTCCTAAAATGCAAAGTGGCTTCTGAAACGGCCCTGCCGGAACCATAACTGCTGTACAATTTTAATTCGAATTCCGGGGCTCCTTTTTCCATTTCGCGTTTAAGTCCTGCGTCGAGGGTTTTGCCGAACCCGGTTTTTTCAAGTTGATTACTCAGGTATTCAAAATTTTTCTGTTCCATAACACTGCTTTTATCCTGTTCACAAATAATTTTTTCTAATTGACCCGATATTTTGGTAATGAGTTAATGGCTGCATGCCGTTCTGCCAGATGACTGTTCACAAGTAAACTATAGCGCTTAAAACCGGTCCGGGAAGCTTTTCAGTTCCGGCCTTGATGCTGATTGTGAGCCAGGATAACTGACATAACGGTTTCTCTCTTGGAATTGCTCTTCCAGGTCAGCGCGTACAACTTTTAAGATCTTATTTCTCTACATCTATATTTCAACTGAGTAAAACGCCGACGGTCTTGACGTAACTGCTCCGTTTATTACTGCTCAACATTTACAGGCTCACCTTTGAGGTGCACAAGGCTGCCAAGAACAGGATGAAAAGACTGGACATATTCGATATAACCAAAGGCGGCAAGTTCCTTCATGCAGCGGTTATAGATTGACGGCTGCGTTATCTTCACCAGTTCTGTTACCTCTTTGCGGGTAACAGAAATTGGGTTGATAAACTTATTGAGGTTCCATAGCTGGAACAAGGCCATATAAATGGTAATATGTTCACTGGTTATACGGCCGTCTTTCACCACAGAAACAAAGAACTTCGTCAGTTGCGCATTGTACAGCATCCTACAGTTTTTTAACTTTAAGCAATTGCCTGTTTGACAGCGACAGTTCAAGTAACCTGCCTCCATGTTGTTCCCTCACGTGGATGATAAGTCGTTTGGAAGAAGGGATGGTAAATGGCCTTAAAGCAAGGATAAACGGTTGGCTGGTTAATCCTTTTACCTGTGATAACGTATCATTAAACAGCGGTATCAGTTCTGTTTCCTGTAATGCCGTCCGCTTTGCCTTTTGCCTGTCCCGCAGGAATAGCCGCAGGGAAGAGGGGGTATAATCAATAAGCGACATGTTATGCAGTTCAAGAAGAAACCACATAACCTTGTTTTTAAGATACATACCTTTTAACTGAAACCGGATTCTTTGATTAACCGTGCTTTTATTTAAAAAGCCCTTGAGTGAACTGAGGCTGTCGGCAATCCAGTGGTAGCTCTGCTCATCCAGCAGTTGTCCGCTGATGTCAGCTTTTGGTGCCGGTGTAAAAGAAATCGTCAGGGGCTCAGGCTTTTGCGCATAATCAAGCATTATGGAATAAAATTTTCCGTCACAGGTAATGATGCTCAGATTAGTTGGCTCAAAATCTTTAACGGCAGCTTTTACTTGCAAGATATTTTCGACTCCCTTAGCCTTTTGTATTAATACATCCTTGCTGCCGCGGTCAACGCTTTTAATACCGCAGGGAAAAATAAGGCTGGTTGTTTTGTTTAAGCCGATAGACAGATGATATGGATGTATAAAGCCTGGGGAAAATTCCTGTGCAGATAATACCGGCGCAACGATAACAAACCAACAAGTCAGTAATACAATCACACTTTTCATACTCACGAGTTTTATCAGATAAATCTTTATTTTTTACCACTTTCCTTAAGCAGCACCCGGTAACCTGCCGGTACAGTGATCTTCACCTGCCTGAACTTTTTGCCAAACAGATTTTTAGCGGTTTCAATACCTGCACTGGCCGCCTGCGCACCAAGGGATGGATCCAGTGAGCCGATACTGACACCCTGGGCAGCCTGGGCCGCAGACTGCTTTGCTACATCCCTGGTTATTGCTCCTGGTACATAGATGCCCGCATTGCCGTCGAGGTCGTACAACTCCAATAATACAGGGAGGATATTGTTTTTGAGTTGCACCGAAGAAACTTTTACCTGCAGCCGCTCTCCTGAAAGTGTAACCCTGCCGTATACAAAAGATTCTTTGGGCACATTGATACCGCCAGCAGTGATTGCTGATAGCAGTCTCAGTTTGATCATGGCGCCGCTGACGAGTGTTTGTGTCTCTGCGGCCTCCGCTTCAACGGGACTCGATATTGTCGTGGCCAGATGAATTTCTTCTTCTAACGAGTAAAACCCATTTTCTGTCATACCGGAAGTGTCACGTACAGTTAGCGTGAGTGTATCTTGCTGGATAGCGGGCGATGTGTCATTAGCCGGAGCGGGATTTTGTATTGCCATAAGTTTTTCCAACAGGTTGTTTAACTGCACGACTTCCGGGTCTGCTGCCGTATCTTTTTGATTCATAAGCTGCATCATGTTTTCCAGGCGGTCAATATCTGCGCTGCGCATGCCTGCCATCTCCTCAATACCGGCTTTCCCGGTTTCTGACGGTGATGGATGGGACGGTGGTGGCTGACTTAATACCTTGTTCAACTCTTCCAGTTTTCGCAAGACTTTGGCTTCACTGTCATCCGGCAAAACAGCGGACGGCTCTTCCTTATGATCATACTCAGTCTGCCTGTACATATGCCTGCCCCGCTTGTCAATGGCCGCAGTATCAGCGATGCTGCCGAAAAAAGGCAGGAACCTGTTTTCGTTTTTTCTACGCTCCATCATTTTTGCAGAGTCACGGTCAGCCTGGGCATAAACTCCCATTTTATCTATGACAGATTGCTTAAGGGTCGGGCCGGGCAGATTTTTATTGAAACCCTTATTGTCAGCCTGGCTTTCATCAGCCGCATTTACTCTCCCGCCGCCGAGTGCCCAGAAGATCATGGTCAGAAAGGGCATCACTAAAAGTGGTAATACCACCATGAGTTTTCGTTGCTTTGAAAACTTCGCACTGTGTTCCTGTTGCTTCATATCCTTGATTTTTAAAGTAATTATTTTCGATAATATTTTTTTTCGATCCTTTCAAGTGAATCCATTAGCCCTGGCCTGGCCTGCATAAGGCTGTCATAAAAGCCTGTGCCCTCCGGCAACTGTTTTATCCTTTCAAGAAATTGCCTGGGCTGCAGGCACAGCGGCATCTTTTCCGGAGTGCTTTGCAATGACTTAGGTTTTTTGATGCGGCCTATTTTGAAAGCTTGTGGTGGACTATGCCAGGCACTGTAAATCACATAACCGCATGCTGAGCCAAAACCAAGGCAGAAAAGTAAGAATATCGTTATAAAGCTCTTCCTGCTTATCTTGCTGCTTTGCTTCTGTAACCAATCTGCACATTTTCTTTGCCGTAACCGGATTGATTCTCCAATTTTCATCCATACCTTCTTCATCGGCTATCTGTTTTTAAGTCCTTATTCTCCACAGTGATCCATTTTTCGATCAGGAACCCGTGCGGGTTGTTGTCACTTCGCGAGGTATTACGCAGGTAGCCTTCGGTGACGAGGCTTCGGGTAGTAGTATTGGTGGAGCGAACAATAGAAAGCACCCCGTAACACCTGAAGGAATATGGATGCCTGTCCATGGTGAGGCTGATGCTGTCAACTTTTAAATGCTGGCTGATATTCCCGGAAATGATGCCTGAGTAGTAGCCGCTCTCCCGGAGGTCCTGGTATTGTTTTTTGGCACTGCCGTCAGCCAGGTAGAGCGCTTTTGCGATATTGGTTTCAATAACTTTATTGTCCGGTTCGAGAGAAAAGAAAAGATGATGAAAAGTGCTGATATGATCCCTTGCCTCAACGGTTACATTGTCTTTTCTTTCCCCGGCAAGGGCTTCCAGTGCTTTGCCATCCGCAAGTACATAAACTTTATTTTCCGCCATGACAGCCAGCTGATAGCTCCTGAAAAAGACATATCCACACAGCAACAAACAGCCGATTGTGATCACGACCATCACCCTGCGTACTGATCGGTAAGCTTCCTCTATGCTTTTCATTTTTGTAAACATGTTTCTATTTGTTTTATGAAATTTTTCCTCCCGATAAATCTCCGCTTATTTTATTTTGCAGGAATTTAGAAGCCACTGCATAGCCACGGCCGAGTTGAGCACCCGCTCCGCTTCCCGATCCGCCTTGCTGGTAGCCATCGCGGATATTGCCTGGGGAGTTCCAGATATTCCTTGCTCCCTGGGCAAACCTGTCTGGGGCCACTGCCGCCACGGGCGCCAACATGTCAAGTCCTCCAACTCCCATTTTTCCAGCTATGCCCGCCGCGGTCATACCACCAGATACAGCCCCGGCGGCGCCGCCCATTGCCATCCCGGTAACTTTACCTGTAAGCGCACTGCCGCCCCCGGCATGCATGATATAGTTGGCGATGGATGGTACAGTGAAATATCCAACTATACCGATGATCATAAAAACCAGGTAGCCTGTGTCGGTAGATGAAAAAAAGGTGTCACCCTGGTCAGTTAGCTGTTGAAGATCCACTACCAGCATATTCTCCTGTATTTTGCCGATGATGGCTCCGAAGAGATTGGCGACGGGCAACCATAAAAACATATTGATATATCTTGCTATCCAGTGGCGGAGTGTATGATGAAAACCATCAAAGATGGATAGGCCAAAAACAATGGGGCCAAGCACAGCAAGCACGATCAGGTTAAAGGTTCGCAGGGTATTGATACACAGGGCGGCCGCCTGGAAGAGCAGCTGCAACACTTCGCTCATCCATTGCTTGATGGAATTACGGAAACTGTAACTGGCTTTTGCCATGGCAAAGCGTATATCATTACCAATGCCGTCCAGCAGTCCTTCACCCGACTGTTCGTCGGGGTGGGTGTACTTGTACCACCTATCCCGGTCACCCTCACCTGAAGGGCCAATGTACATCTGGTATGCATGGGTTGATTTGATGGCTTCTTCCTTTTGTTTGAGTAACGCCGTGATAGCAGCGTCGGAATCACCTACCATTACTTCCGTTGCGGTAACAGTAGGCTGCAACACCCCGTTGAGCATGTTGATGAAGAGCGGAAAAATGAGAATGATAAAACCCAGTACAAAGGGCCGGAAAAGAGGATAGAAATCTACTGGCTCAGCGTAGGCCAGGTGCTTCCAGACACGGGAAGCGATATAAAACAGCGCGGCGAATCCTGCGATACCTCTTCCTACGCCGATGAGCTGGCTGCAAAGCGGCATCATGTCAGCATAAAGTTCATCTAACACCTGATGCAGGCTTTTTATACTGCCAGCCACACCTCCGACATCCTGCTGCGCCCATATGCAATTTGGAATAATTACTCCTGCTGCCATCACCAAGACAGCCCTTATACACATTTTCATACACCACATTTTCAGATTCTTACAACAATGCCAATTGTCCACCCGCTTTGAGCTTGTCAGCGAGTGAGTGATCTCATCGCCTCAACATCCAAACCTTCCTTTATTCTTTGAACCTGCAACACACTATTTTGATTGTTGAAGAAGCGAAGAAAAAACAATCTGTCTTTCATTTCTGCATGGAGCCGGTCAATGGCTGCAAGCCTATCTTCGTCACTCATGCGTAGCCGGTTAGCCGTAACCACTGTGGTTAAGTCCCCGATACCTTCGAGCGATGCATCCACCAGATGACTATAGACTTTCAAAAGATATTCAAGTTCATCCGGGTTAAAAGCGCCGGAAGCCTTAAACCTGTTGAAAGCCTTCTTATATTGTTTAACCAGGCTGATTTCACCGGAAACGATTTCGGAGACTTTATAATATTTTTTGACGGCCGGGCTGACAGCCAACAGCCCATCCAGAAAAAGTTTGTGCAGCTGGAAATTCCCCTGGCTGAGATCACGGATGGCAGTATATCCTTTTGTAACAATGTCATAGCCCTTTTTCATGTCGGCAAGTATCTGCTTAAATTGAGCAAGCTTCTCCACATTCAGGATGAGTTGCTGTATTTCCTGGTCTTGCGATTTGGCCGTTGTCATGCTAAAAAATGACAGCAGGATGATTATCACTATTCTCATGGTGTTCTGTTTTTGCGCCGGCGGCGTATTTCAAACAGTTTCTCAACTTCGGCAATTTCTGATAACTTCTTTTTTCTGGCTTCAGAGAGTCTAGCAAATCCTTTTTCAAAATGCCTCGCAGTAGCCGCCTGGCGCTGCATGATTGCGTACATTTGCCGCAACGATTCTAATTTTTCGTTTTCAGGCTGCCGGGAAGTGATCAGTTCCTTTAATTTTTCCAGGCATTGATTGCCTTCCTTATTAATACCGTTTAACTTAGCTGCGATATATTCATTCTCCATGGCTGTATACAGGCCTTCTGCTTTTGACTTTTTACTTACACGGACGAATATCTCCATGTTGGCTGTGACAGCATCCAGGATGCCTGTAATCAGCGTACCTTTTTGACTAGCCCTATTCCGTATATCCATACCAGGATTTGATTTGCATTGTTGATAATGACAGTTTTTTCCTTTCGACGATGACCCTGCAGATATCTGCGGTAAAACGTTGGGCGAACAGGTATCTTTCCAACACATTGCTGTATAATTCATCTACCCGCCGGAACCTTTCATCGTCTTTCAGCTCAAGTCCGCCATCTGTGAGCAGAATGGATAAGCTGTTGAGATTTTCACTACATCCTTCCAGAAGACTGTTCCATACATCACTAACGTATTGCTGTTCGTGGTTCTGCATATACCCGCTGCTGCGTACTTGTTTCACAGCGTTGCGGCTGGTGGAAACGATATAGTAATGCATGGCTAATATGTCCGTAATCCTGGTGTAATGCCTGATACCCGGGCTTACATATTTTAAACGCGAAAAGAATATTGCATGCAATCCAAATTCACCGGCTTTGATCGTATTGATCAGGCCCAGCCCCTGCTTTGCGATATGGTATGTTTTTGTTAAGTAACCGGTATACACTTTTAACGCAGCGATTTGTTCCAGTAAATATTTTTTTTGTGTTTTCCGCTGCGAAAAAAATTCGGAGAAAGTCTGGGCCTTAAGGCGGTGATGGAAAAATAAAAGGAACATCATTGTGGGGATTATTATCAATTTCATAATCTTTATTTATTTGTATATAATTTCCATCAGGTACGAGTCTGGCTGCCACTGTTTTATAAATTGGTCAGGGGCTAAGGCCGTACATCTTCCTTATCATCATTATTTCTTCCTCATCTCCGGACCGCTGGAGGCTCAGTAATGCGTTTTGTGTATTGAATGCAGTGAGATCATCGTAATTCTCCTGTACCTCAGCGGCGACACGGTCAATGATCGTGATCCGTGCAGCATCGGTCATCTGTGTGGTAAAAGAATTCACGATGAGCAACAACTGATCTGCGTTTTGCAAAGTCTGGTCAATGATTCCTTTGTAGACTTTGGCCATGTAGTCTATTTCACCGTAAGTAAAATGATTGTCCTGCTTGAACATATCCCAAAAGCGTTGATAGGCTTTGATCAGTGCTGCCTGCTTGGAAGCAATTTCGCGGACTCTATGATAATGAGTGATGATGGATTTTACCTGCCATAGTTCATCATAAAAAGCTTGGTACATATCCCGCTGCTTTTGTACCCAACCGCCGATTTCTTTTAAGTGCAATTGGGACATGTTATTCTCAATTATTTTTTGAGCATTTTGAAGCCAGATCTGCTGGTTTTGCAGACGCTGAATCTTCAGGTCAATTGCTTTGACAATACGGGTTCCCAGACCTGCTACAGAACCAACGCCCGGTATATTTTGGGCATCCGCTTTGCAGAGTGTAGCGCAATATGCGGCCACTACTACAATAAGTTTTTTCATATAAAGCTTTTATGTGGCTCGTTAATGATCTGCTTTGAAGTATTTAGAGCTGCCCACCAGAAGGCATCTTTCCTGTCTGTTAAAGTAGATCACCTTACCCCTCCTTGTTTCATGAAGCAACCCTGTTTCCGGATCAAGCACTGCCACCCATGTATCTGTCGTATGACGGAGCGGCAATAATATGCCGTCACGCCGCTGTCGGAAACCGGCATTCTTGATAAGCCGGAAGGTATTTTCCTGATCTTCCATTCGGGACACTATCAGTGTATCGCTGCCAATAGCGAATTCGTGACTGATCGCCCGTATATAGTTGCCGGGTATAAATTCTTTGAGCTGCTCCTTGCCTGATTGCCGGCAGGCGCCAATAACCAACCCGCTAATAAATAATAACTGTAAGATCTTTTTCATAAACTTTCTTTTTTAGCCTCTTTTACTAATTCAGTTATTCCTTTTTCCATACTTCCGTATTTAGCAGCGAACGCTGCTACCTTGACCCGTTCTTTGCCTTCTGTGGTATAGGCATAATACTCCTCTGGGCAGAGTTCATTTTTATACACTTTCATCACCTGTCCTCCGATATCAATGTAGATCTCCCGGTTATCCTTATTAACAGAAAGAAGTATCGTTTTGCCTTTGTCGCTCATGCCCAGGGCTTCCTGCAGCCGGTCGAACTTGTTCATGAACTTGCGCATATCCATCAGTATCTTAATATCCGCATTGTTAATGATTGCATCTTTAATAATGGGCGAGGAGATAAGATCATCGAGTTCCTGCGTGATAACAATAGGGACACCGTTAAATTTTCTGATGGTTTTAAAGGCATATTTTAGGAATTCTGCCATACCGCTTTTGGCAATGGCTTTCCAGGCTTCATCAATAGTCAGCACTTTTCTGACTCCATGTAGTTTGCGCATTTTTGATATAAACAATTCCATTATGATGAGCGTCACCACAGGGAACAGGATGCTATGGTCTTTGATGCTGTCCAACTCAAAGACGATAAAGGGTTGGTTTAATAAATTGAGATGCTCCCTGGCATTTAACAGGTAGTCGAACTCGCCTCCTTTATAGTAAGGCCGCAGCACATAGAGAAAGTTGCTGATATCAAAATCCCTGTCCTTCACATGATGACTTTTGAGTACCTCGACATAGCGGGTATCCAGGTATTCGTAGAATGTGTCAAAACAGGGGAAGATGCTTTTGTCTTCTTCAAGGAACTGATAATATCCTTTTAGTGCATTCGACAGGGCTACGTATTCACTGCGGTTAAAATTTTCATTCTCCTGTTTCCAGAGGGCGACAAGCAGCGCTTTGAGACTTTCTTTTTTTTCGGTATCCATGGTATCGCCTTCCGCTAAAAAGAATGGATTAAACTTTATGGGATTATTTTCTTCGTATGTGAAATAATAACCGCCCACCAGCTCGCAAAGACCCTTGTAGCTGCCTCCAATATCCACTGTCACGCAATGCGCACCCTGGTCATAGACAGATCGCAGGATATGGTTAATGGTTATGGATTTGCCGCCGCCTGAAGTGCCGCAAACAAGCACACCCATATTGGAAGCATAGCCTTCTCTTCTCGGCGCATCAAACAGGTCCACATATACCGGGCAACCTGTCAGCCGGTCACTGAAACGCACGCCCTGGCCGGGTGGGGAGGATCTGTAATTGGTTTCCCAGCTCAGGAAACAGGAGGCTTGTTCGATAAATGTGTCCACAGTGTCATTCATCGGAAAATCTGCCTCGTTACCGGGCATACATGCCCAGAATATTTGTGCGGCACCCGCTGTCTCCAGCCTTGCCACCGCTTCCATGCCAGCCAGCGCGGCTGTTACCATATTCCTTTGCTCCTTTTGCTGTTCGGCGTTCCAGGCAATGGTCATAATATTACAATGCATCGCGGCAGGTATCCTGCTTTCGCTGACTGATTCGTTCAGGTATTGGTTGACCGCATCATGGGCTATGGCATTTTCCCGGCTGTAGGCAGCAAGAGACCTCAGCCGCAGGGCTTTTTTTTCCAGTTTCTGCCGAACGGTAAAGTTGTCTTTGATAAAAATTAACTGGTTGTAAATATGGTCACACGGTAGCAATAGTCCACAAGGGGCTGCAAAGCTGATAGAGAAATCCGTTTTGTCAGTGCTGTATTTGTCATAAGTCATCCTGGGCCCGCAAAATGGTGGCAGTACCGGTGCATCGGACAGCGTAAAGAACTGGCAGCTTTGCAGGCCGACACTGATACCATTACTAAGCTGAACGTCTTTTATTAATGGGTTGTCAGGGCTTTCCAGAAGATAACAGTACCGTTCCAGTAAACCTGCCTGCTTGTCGGAACTGCGTAGCCCGTCATCCGGCATGCGTTTCAGTGTAATACCAGCTTCTTTCATGAGCCGCACAAACTGGCTGGCCTGGCTCTCCCACAACTGTAACTCGTCCTTGCTGGTTGTTTGTTCAGGTACCAGGCGGGAATGGAGCAGGTTCGATAAAGCTGAGGTGGATGGCTTTCGACCTGTTGCCTGTTTAGTAAGGATGATATAACAGTCGTGTTGCAAATAAGAACGTCCTTTAAAGTAGGCGTTAGCCGCCTGTTCAAGAAAACTCGTGTCGATTGATGGTTGTTCAGCACCAAACTTTTTTTTGAAAAAAATATCCTGCTTATGGAATATCGTTCCCGGTGGCAGCGCTTTCAGCGCCCTCACAGTGCCCTGATGAATATGTTCAAAATCATCACCTGATAAAGTGAATATTTCCGGCAAGGTTAACTGGTAGACAAAGGAAATATCCCCCTGCCGGGACAGAATTGCATCGTGTTCCATACTTGCCACAGGTAAAATATCTTCGATCATCCTTTCCATACCTTTCTTGATTTTGATTTAATCAGGCGGGGAATTTTACTGGCAGCCATTTTTTTCATTAAGCCATGTTCCCCGTAAGTTTTGCTCATCTTCAATACACAATGACAGATCATCCCTCCTGTAATTAGCGCTATGGCAACACAAACAAATGCATTGACACCGCAGATATAAAGGAAGGCAAACAGTATCATCGTTCCCACCAGTCCTCCACCCAGGTACCAGATATATTGCGCCTGTAGGCCCTTGAAAACTATTGGCTGGCCTACCCCTTTATTGATTTGATAAATACTGTTTGCCATAAAGATTTTTTGTATGCGTGAAGACCAGATTACAATCCGAAGAAACTTTTAAGCACGGTCGCTACTACTACCAGGAATACACATGCCCCAAACCAGGCAGCAGCGGTTGAGCCTGTGTCAGGATGGCCGGCACTCCATTTCTGGTATACCTTTACCGCGCCCACCAATCCCAGAACTGCGCCAACTGCATACATAAGATCTGTTCCTGCATCAAAGTACCCTTTCACTTGGTCGGTGGCCTCCTGAATCCCTTCCTCACCGCCTGCGTATGATGACGTATTAACCAGCAACATGCAACTGGTAATAGCTGCTACCCAATAATACTTTTTGCAGCTATCCGGTAATAACCTCTTGAAGATTTTCTTTCCCTCTTTTTTCACATTGCACATAATCTGTTGTTTTTTTATTTGATGAAAACTCATTTGTCATGGTTATCATGCGTCATCCAGATCAAATGAACCGTCTGTTGCCCATCCCGCAGATTTCCAATCAGAGTGATGGCCGCACCATTTTCTTTTTCTCTGACCCGCACAAATATTCGAAGGCTATCTCCCGGACTGACCACCTGCTTATTATAGCAAGCCTTTAAACAACTGTAAGAACCCACGATTGAAGCCACTCTAAAAGTCCTTGAGCCATGGTTGCGTGCATACAGGATCGTATCACGGCCGTATAACTTTATCGTGTCCCTGCCGAATGAAATCCTGGCCTGCTGTTCTGCAGGCAACCGCTTCATTAGCCTTAGCATCAGCACAGCGTTTTGACCTTCCCTTCTGCAGGATATTAAGATTACTATTATGCTGCCTATAATGATATAAAACCCCCGCCGCATCACATTGCCGGGCATTGATACTGGCAAGTGCCGGACCCTATGTATTCCTGATCATAACCGCTACCGGTTGAAAACCAGAAAAATTTGGTTTCATAATAGTGGAAGATATACAGGGATCCTCCCTGGCAGCAGGAATAATCGTGGCTGCTGTCAAAGCTTTTACCAAACATTTTGGCGTTGCTCTCAAGCCCAAGTCCAAAGAGCAACAGTCCAGTCATCAACACTGCAAAGAGACTGGTGGCCAGTCTTTGACTCCTCCCCATTTTCGATACACACATAGCCTTGTATTTTTTGTTGATCAATACAATAAAAAGGGCCGCACTTTCCCTTGCCTCATGAATACTCAACCCCTCTTCTTGTGTGCGGCCCTTCAGCGTCACCAACCTGGCGGCCCAATACATCACACCATCTCCTCAGGTATTTCCGTATCCCGATGATTGAGCGGCTTTTCACAGGCCTGGCTTATCACTGCTTCACATAGCCCTATGTTCTCTCACATGTGTTCTTCTATTATCACAAATGATACACACATGTCCCTTCGGCACATGGCTTATGAAGCAATAGTTTGAATAAATGACTCTTAATTTTAATGGCTAGCATCCGAAGGCATTCTCACCATAACTGCGCTAATTCATCTGCTGAAAAATGAATATGACAATGTTTGCCGGTTTCCATTTGGATCAGGTTCAGGATGTCCTGCCTGAGCGGGGAATTCGCTAAAGAAGAATATTTTGACAACAGTTTTCGTAAGGCTGGCAGTAATTTATCTTTAGACGACTGATCTGTTGCTGATAGCGCAATTAGGGCATTCAATTCATTAACGAATTCATGTACAATAGTATTTATAGCACGCTCCTTCGCATCTTGCCTGTCAAGGCTTTCTGGTTGCTGGAATAGTGAAGCTTGTTGAACACCTGGCCTGTCGATTTCGGTCGTACCGCTTTTGATTGTCTTGAAGGGATTTTTGAACAGGCGGTCTTTGATGGATTGGTAGTAATATTTCGCGCCAACGACCAGGTACCAAATGCCTGTCAATACGGCGCAGCCAAGGAAGAAATCTCCCCATGAAACGGATATTTTCATAACACACATTTTCGTTTACACACATTAACAATAGCCATCAGCGGCCGTTATATATCCTCAGTCATACCAGGTGCGGATAAAGTCATTCAGGAGAATAATCTTTTTAATGGGAAACTTATGCCGCCAAGCTGGAAGAGTAAGAAATTATTTCCCTTGAATGACAACATAAAATTAGGGCTGGATGGCCTTTTGCTGCATGGTTGAAACACATCAAATTCAAAAATTTGCAAAAAACTTTTTCAGGCGACAGCCGCCCCTTTGATCTTGCTGAACCAAGAAGGTTCAATGTCCAGGTAGCTGGCGATGTCTTTCGCTCTCACCCTCAATACTAATTCCGGATGCGTGGCTAATAGTTTATTGTATCGCTCTGCGGAGCTACCCCGGCGTAGATTGGCAAGTATTTCGGCTCTCATATACAGGTTCAAGGCTATCACTCTGCCATGGCGCTCAAAACATGGAAAAAGATCATATATTTCATATAATTCCTGCTTGCTGATGGAGTGAACCACCAAATCTTCTAATGCCTGGATATAGTCATCGCTCTCAACCTGCTGGATAAAACTTTCCGGAGCAAACAAAAAATGATTTTCTGCCGCAAACCACTTGTTTATTTCTGAACCCTTTTCTTCGTAAAAGCATCTGGCCAATCCACGTTCAATAAAATATATACGGGACGATGACTGGCCTGCCTGTAACAGGTAGGACTTCTTTTTGAAGCGCTCAGGTTTAAGAATTCGCTTCAAATGGCCACGTAAGGCATCTGGTAGCAGATGGATGTCATCCAACAGCTTAAATAATTGTATCATAACTTAAATTTTTAGTTATGATTATCTAATATCATGCAGAACAACAGATAAAATTAGGGGAGTAGTA
Source organism: Foetidibacter luteolus (assembly GCF_009650435.1). GTDB lineage: Bacteria > Bacteroidota > Bacteroidia > Chitinophagales > Chitinophagaceae > Foetidibacter > Foetidibacter luteolus. Next base: position 19,484 of record NZ_VVIP01000090.1, on the reverse strand, counting down.
TCTGGTTATGTTGAGAGAAGAAATTTTTGTAAAAAGTAACTTTGAATGAATATGTAATAATCGTTTTTTGAAACGATAATGAGCTATATGGAACGCAATAATTTTGTATGCATAAAGCCTACAGCTTGCATTGCTATTCAAATAGTGAATCGTTCCAAAAATCTTTCATTGTGATCCCAATTTCACGGCAAAATTTGTTTATTGTATATACAGTCGCACCTCTGCCTTTTTCCCACCTGTGTAAACTTTGGCGATCTTTCTCAGAATCTTTGGCGAATTCAGACATTTTTTTGCCCGTGCTTATTCTTAAATCCTTCATCCGCTGAGCTATTTTACGTTTTAAATCTATATCTATATCGTCCAACCTGCCCATTATGCAAGGATGAAGAAATTCTTAAAAAAAGATGTCATCCACTTGGCATACAAAAGCTTTTGTTTTATCTTTAGGACTGAAAAAGTATTTTTGCGATTCTTCAATAATTGTTGGGGTGTCGTATTCATGAGTCTCGTTGCAGAAACCTGGGAAATTTCGCAAACACGGGACAATGAGTAGATGCCCAACCCCATCATATTGTATGGGGCTGGGCTCATTCGTTGTTTTTTGTGTTTGGCTACCTTAAGGTAGTGGGCTCCCAGGTCCCATGCAGCAAAGGGCGCGAGTGGGCCCATCCCTAAAAGCCGCTTCTCCTTTGGGACTCATATAACAATTTAGATGTTGTTTATGAGCACGAATTACCTAAACAAAGAACTCCATCTGTTGCGAACCCAGTTTGCAAAAAAGCCACGCAATCCCATCTGATTCGTCTCTCTAAGATGTTTCATCCCACTAGCCTAAGCTATTCAACATTAACTCCATCCGTTTATGCAGCAAGAAAAACAGTTATATCAATCCCTATTAGATAAAGGCATCCGCAAAGATGAATTAGACACTGTTTTGCATCAACTTTTATTACTTAAAATACGTGAAGAGCGTTCTTTTAAGACCGCTTCTACAGTCTGTAAAAATCAAAAAACACAAAACAGGAAGCCATCCTTTTTTCAAAGACTTAAAGTATCAGTCGGAACTGTCGTTTCAGGTAAAGCCCTTTCCATGCTCAGATCCAGGTTCGCATCTAAACCAAAAAACCCGGTATAGCTGAGTCTCCAATATAATCCAAAGGCAGATAAAAATTAATCTACGACACTAAAACTTGCATCTTCCATGAAACTCATTTATTGGATGGTGGCCTTGCTATGCCTTTTATTGGCCATAGCGCGGCCATCTTACGCGCAATCCCCTTCTCTAAGATCGTTATGGCCTGGGGATAAGGTTCCTGAAATAAGATTTAATAACCTCATACACTATCAAAACCCTTCCGCATCGCTGAAGGATTTTAATGATAAGCTTGTTATCATTGATTTTTGGGCCACCACCTGCGGCGCCTGCATCAAAGCGCTGCCGCGGCTGGACAGCCTGCAACAACTGTATAAGGAGCGGTTGCAGATTATACTTGTAACCAGTGAGGAAAAGCCAAGAATCGTCAACTTTCTTATGCATAACAAGACAGGCAAGCGTATATGCTTGCCAATCGTTATCGGGGACAGCGTTTTAAGACAATACTTCCCACACCAGTCTATCTCGCATGAAGTATGGATAGGACCGGACCGGCTTGTTAAGGCCATTACGGGCGCGGAATATGTCACCGCAGGTAATATAGAAAAGCTGCTTAATCATGAGGATGTGGATTGGCCGGTCAAACGCGATTTTCAAACTTTTGATTACAACAGGCCCTTGTTATCCTTTAACAGCAAGCAGACGGCGGAATCACCTGTTTTACATTACTCCGCATTGCTACCTTATATAGATGGCGTAAAGACAACCAGGTCGGTCTGCGTTGATTCATCCGTACGAACTGTTTGCTACAATTTTTTCAATATGAGCCTGCTTCAATTGTGCAGCGGTATAGCAGGAGGACAAACTGGAGGCAACATTGAACAGCGGCGGCTCATTTTGCAAGTGGCCGACCGCAACCGCTATATACCCTCTACTTATTTCGCACGCTGGAGAAAAGACAACACTTACTGCTATTCTATTATGCTGCCGATGGACATTTCTCCGGACAGTATTGAAAACATAATCAGGGAAGATCTGAGTTATCGCCTCAAGGTATTGTTTGGCATTACAGCCCGCCAGGAAAAACGTCCTCAAAAAATACTGCGGCTGATCCGAAGGGGAGAAGGCGGGGTTCCGTTTTTAACCAAGGGAGCAGCCGCCTCAACAACGTTTGATGAACCTGATAACCCGGTCAGGCAGCTGATCAACCAGCCTTTTTCAGATCTGTGCTGGAGCCTGAATACTTTTTTCCCTTACTTCCCGGAAGTTTATGATGAAACAGGCATCCCGTCACAAATCCCGGTTGATATTACGCTTCACACCGGGGAAAAACCTGGTCTCCCTCAACTGCGCCATGCGTTGCAACAATATGGTCTCGACCTTGTAGAAGAACAGCGATTGCTTGACATGTGTGTCATCACAGAATCTACTTATTCAAACAACTTACTGCCATGAGAGCTTTTATGCTATTCCTTATTGCTTTGATGTTCGTTTTAACCTGCCCTGGACAGTCGCCGGGCAGTAACCTTATTGCCGGTAAGGTTACCGGCGCTGCCAAACAACCACTCGAAGGGGCTGTCGTCCACCTGGTCAACAGTAATACCAATACGACGGTAAACAGCCGTGGTGATTTTGCCATCGCCTTACTGGTAAAAACCGATACCATTGTAATCAGTTTCATAGGTTACCAACTTTTGCGGCTGCCTGTTGACAACACCATGTCCAGTCCGCTTTTAATTCAACTGAATAGGTCAGAAGTAGTGCTGGATAGTGTCAGTGTTATGAGTACCGGGTATCAAAAAATTCCAAAGGAAAGAGCCACCGGTTCCTTTGAGATAGTGTCTTCCGCTCAGCTCAACCGAAGTGTAGGGCCCGATGTCCTGAGCCGTCTGGAAGGGGTTTCGGGTATCTTTTTCGATCGCCGTAATATTCCGTCCGGCCAAACTACCATTGGCGCGGGAGATATCAACATCAGGGGTATCAGCACTCTCACCGGTACCATGAAATCACCGCTGGTTGTCGTCGATAACTTTCCTTATGACGGAGATATCAACAACATCAACCCGAATGATATTGAGTCGGTGACTGTGTTGAAAGATGCCGCCGCTGCTTCTATCTGGGGCGCTCGTGCCGGTAATGGCGTCATTGTTATTAATACCCGGCAAGGCAAACTTAACCAGCCTTTTCGGCTGTCGTTGAACACCAATTGGAGTTTTGTCAGCAAACCTGACCTTTTTGCCTATCCGCAGATGAGCTCGGCTGAATATATTGAAGTGGAAAAATACCTTTTCGACCAGGGGTTTTATGACGCTGATCTGCAAAACAGCTATTCCTGGCCGGCCCTGAGTCCGGTAGTGGAACTGCTGCAAAAAAAACGAACCGGTAACTTGTCCGAAGGGGAGACCGCCCACCAACTTGCCCAACTGGCTGGATATGACTACCGGCATGACTTTAACCGCTACATTCATCAATCCCCGCTGAACAGTCAATACTCACTAAGCCTGACAGGGGGCAGCCCTAAGATAAGGACGATGCTATCAGCGGGCTTTGATAACGGACAAGGTATATTGAGGGGCGATGGCAGCAGACGTATCACTTTACGGTCACATAACAGCTTTTATCCCGTTAAAAATCTGGAGGTTCAGGCTGCTATGGCTTACAGCCAGAGCTTCAGCCACAGGAACAGTATTGCTGATATTGGCAGCAGTGAATGGGACTACCGCTCCGGGCGGAAGCTGCACCCCTATGCAAGGTTTGCCGATGAGCATGGCAACAGACTGGCGCTGCCACATGTTTACCGGGAGGGTTATGTTGATACTGCGGGCAGCAACCGGCTGCTGGACTGGGCTTACCGCCCCCTTGAAGAATTGGAGACTGCTGACAATACCAGCCGCTTACATGATATGGTGTTCAATACCACCATTGACTACAAGGCAACCGATTACCTGAACCTGCAGGTCAATTACCAATACGAGCACGCCACCGGGCATAACAGGCAGTACCGTGGGCCGAAAAGCTGGTACACGCGGGACCTGATTAATCAATATACGCAACTGGATGAAGTTTCAGAGCGATATGTGGTCCCTAACAGTGGCATCCTGGATGAATCTTACCAGGAACTTCGATCTCATCAGGCCAGGGGGCAGATGAATGTCAATATGAACAGGGGAGGTATTCATCAACTCTCCGCGATTGTGGGCGGAGAAATAAGAGAGAGAAGGCAAAGCAATTTTTTTCAGCGGGTGTATGGCTATAACCCGGAAAACCTGTCTGTATCCCGCATGGACTACCTTACCTTTTATCCCACCTTTAATGGTCAGGCGGGCGGGTTTGCGAGAGTGCCAGGCGGCCAGACCTACCAACAGGTAACTGACAGGTTTGTATCGCTGTACGCCAATGCCGCATATACCTACCAGGGCAGGTACACGGTTTCGGCAAGTGGCAGGAGGGATGCGGCTAACCTGTTCGGTGTTGATATTAATAACAAATGGAAGCCGCTCTGGTCGGCGGGCCTGGCATGGGAACTGTCGAAAGAAAAATTTTATAATAACGCGATGCTCCCTTTTTTAAAATTGAGGGCATCTTACGGTTATCAGGGCAACGTGAATAATTCCATATCGCCTTATACCATCATATTCCTTGCAGGGGCTGACGGATCTATTATCAATGAACCTTATGGTTATATCAGCACTCCCGCCGATCCCAGTCTTAGTTGGGAAACTGTCAGGCAGGTAAATGTCGGAATTGATTTCAGGGGGGCAGGGGACAGGATATCCGGCAGCATAGAAACCTACTCTAAAAAAACGGATAACCTCATTTATGGCGCCGTGCAGGATCCCACTACCGGTATCGAAAGCGTCTATCGCAACAGCGCCAGGCTTTCCGCAAGAGGAGTGGATGTATCCTTGAACAGCATCAACACTAAGGGAAACTTTCTGTGGACAACCCGGTTCTTATTCCAGTATATCCGCAACAAAGTGGAAGACTACCTATTGAGCGATCAGGGTAGGTCTGTGCGCGGGTTAGTAAGTAATGGGGGCATGTCCATACTTCCGGTAAAGGGGCGTGACCCCTACGCGGTCTATAGCTACCCGTTCGCCGGCCTGGACCCGGAAAACGGCGATCCACAGGGATATTTGAACAAGATCATCAGTAAAGATTATTTCGGTATTGGCCTGCAGGCTATAGATACCGCAGAAATCGTTTTCCATGGTTCCGGGTTGCCCCGTACTTATGGTTCCCTGATTAACAACTTCAGTTACAAAGGAATTACCATAAGCTTTTCCCTCTCCTACAGGTTAGGGTATTTTTTTAAGAAAAATACTCTTTCGTACAGCAGCCTGTTCAACCAGGGTGTTACCCATCCGGATTACAGCAGCCGCTGGAAGCAATCCGGCGATGAACTGCGTACAACGGTACCCTCCATGACCTATCCGTTATGGGATAGTTACCGGGATGACTTTTATGCCGGCGCTTCTGTTAATGTACTCAAGGGTGACCATGTTAGATTGCAGGACATCCGTATCAGCTACGATATCGACAGACCTTTGCGGGCAAAAATAAGACATGCGCAGGTATATCTATACGCCAGCAACCTCGGCATCCTCTGGCGGGCTAACAAAGAAGGGCTTGACCCTGATTTTCCGGCAGGGTACAGATGGTACCCGCCATTAAAAAATATTTCACTGGGAATAAAAATTGATTTTTAAACTAAACATTACATCATGTTTTATAAACTGCTGCCGGGCATGACAATCCTCGCGTTGTTGTTATGCTGCTCCTGCAAGAAATATCTTGCGGCTAAATCTGATCAACGCCTCTCAACGCCGTCGAGCTTGCAGGACCTGAGGACACTGCTGGATAACTACGGTGACCTGAATGTGGCCATGTCTGCAAGTAATGCCGCCGCCGATGAATATTTCATGTTGGACGCTGACTGGTCAGGGTACAACGAATTGGGAAAGAACTCCTATATCTGGCACCCGGCGACCCAGAATAACAGCGATTGGGTAATCGCTTACCGTGCCGTTTTTATTGCCAATACGGTACTTGATCAGCTGCAGACAATTCCCGCCAGTGACAACAGGGATCTGTGGAATGAGCTGAAGGGTGCCGCGCTTTTTTTCAGGGCACATCACTTTTTTCAACTGGCCCAGATTTTTGCTATGCCTTACCAGAAAGGTTCTGCCTTAAACGGGCCGGGTATACCCCTGAGGCTAAGCTCAGATTTTAACCAGCCAACGCAGCGGGCCGACTTGGACCAAACCTATGAGCGGATACAGACGGATTTGAGGGAAGCGCTTTTATTACTTCCCTCCACCCCCATTCATGCGACGCGGCCAGGCAAAGGGGCCGCCTATGGCATGTTATCAAGGGTGGCGCTGATTACGGGGGACTATGAGCTTGCAGGCAGATATGCGGATTCCGGCCTTAATCTCAGCAGCGATTTAATGGATTATAATACCCTGGACGCTGGCGTATCCGCTCCTGTCCCTAGGTTTAATGAAGAAGTCATCTTTTATACCAATACAAGCGCCCCAGTCAATGCCACTTCCAGGGCTAAGACCGATTCAAACCTGTACAAATCCTATCAAGACGATGACCTGCGAAAGGTGGTATTTTTTGCTGACAATGGGGATGGCACCTACAGGTTTAAAGGCTCTTATAACAACAGCCGGACTAGTCTTTTCAATGGAATCGCTACCGATGAGTTGTACCTGACACGAGCTGAATGTTATGCGAGGCGGGATAACGGAGTTGCGGCCATCGAGCAGCTTAATAAGTTGCTTATTAAACGATGGAAGCGCGGGCGCTTTGTGCCGCTGACGGCCTCCGGTTCGGCGGAAGCTCTAGCGCTAGTCTTACGGGAAAGAAAAAAAGAGCTTGTGTACAGGGGTACACGTTGGTGGGATATCAGGAGGTTCTCTCTTGAACCAGCGGAAGCAATGACCCTCATTCGTTTGATTGAAGGGCAGGAATACGTCCTTCCTCCCGGAGACCGAAGGTATGCTTTCCTGATTCCGGAAGACGTTGTCAACTTGACTGGCATTGAGCAGAATGCCAGATAAAGCAAAAAATGAGAGGACCGCAACGCTGATGAGTTGCGGTCCCTGAATTGCAAATTATTATTTTTTGATCTTAGTTCCTTTTAACGAGATTAGAACTGGGGCTTTGGTCATCAAGCGTACCATCGCTATCGGTATCCAACTGTGAAAACCGGATGGCGAAATCGGCGTTGTTGACAACATTATCGCCGTTGAGATCATGAACTGTGATATAACAGATGGTAGCTGCGCCTTCACAATCGTCGGGCGCGGTTGTTAACACGGAATAGCTACCCGGATTGGACTGTGTTCCCGAGTTGTACTCGTAGTACCTGGGTGTAGCTTGTGGAACTTTTTTGTCAAAGGAACTGGCAGTAAAAAACAGGACCATGGCAAGGGCTACGGTGCCCGCTGATATCAGATAAGTTCTTTTCATTTGATTTTTTTTAGCGTATGAAAAAATGGCTGCTGATCCTCTCCCTGCAGGTTTTCATCCTTTTCGACTATGATTCCCTTTTGATCGGGAAGGCAGGTGGATATGACGGGCCAGGCCATGCCAGGGATATACCATCCTGCGGGAGCTGTCGGTAATAATCATCTTTATGGTAATGTCCGGGCGGGAAGCCACAAGCGGCGCCTGCTGTGGGGTACCCGTGGCATACTTCCCGGAAAAGTCTGCGAAACGGTGCCCGCCATATCAAAAAATATAGGTTATGTGGTAACAATAGACCATGTCTGCAATTTATTATCCTGTTTGCATTGCCTTCGGTACATAAGCGGCGTAAGCTTGTAATAGGACTTGAAAGCAGCACACAAATTAACGGCTGAACTGTAGCCTGCAAGCACAGCTATTTCTTTGACGGCTTTATCTGTGTAGCCCAGCAGGTTGGACGCTGTTTCCATCCGCCGCTCAAGCTGAAACCGCCCGATAGTCTTACCAAACATGCCTTTAAATCCACGCTGTAACTTTTGGCGGTTAAGACCGCTTTTCCTGCAAAGGGTGGCAAGGGGTACGTGAACTGGAAATTGTCCTGTCATGAATTCCTTCGCGGCCATCAATTGCTCCACAATGTATTCGTTATTGTCATTTTCTTTTGTTCTTAGTGAACACCCTTCTTGTAGATACGTGCAGGAGGGGCACACAACCGGCCGCATAATGTTCGTGTAAGAAGGTTGATCAATCGATTTTTCGGCGCAGGATATTGGCATCATACCTTTTGGATTTTCAACTGGCTACAATACTATTAAAGATTCTTTTGTTTTTCAACTAACTGTATTCAAAACCATTACTACGATTTAAATACCCTGTAACATATGGGTTTATACCACTAAAAACGATGGTGCAAAACTGCCGGAAACGTTGGCTGATATGGAAGCCACACAGAATAGTTTGCACTCAACAAAATTTATTTCCTATGAGTACAAGCAACAATCATGTGATCGGCCTTGAACAGGCTATGACTTTAACACGCCGGTTTCAAAAGAACAGGGCGGCAAGCTTGCCGGTAAGTGAAACATTTGACGCAAGGCAGGTAAACACCTTGCTTTCGGCGGAGCAATGTGCTGCTTTACGTGTATATTTGGGGGAACAGGAAAGCGGTGATATCTGCATGGTGCTAATTGCGGTAAATAGTGCCGGAGAAGATATCCTGCCGGTGGTTGAGCCGGAAGGAGAAGCTTCAACAGATCAGCCGCCGGTTATCCTGGAAGATGGGCTGAGATGCCCACCTAACTGCCCTACATTTTCACCCCTGGTGGATAGTTAAATCCAACAGCTTATGCGGCAGTTCACAATCGAAGTCATTATAACCTATTCCATCCTGCTACCTCTCTCTGCCGTTTTTATCCGTCGAAGGTATCTCCCAAAAACGTTCTACCCATTCATTGTTGTTTTAATACTGGGTGCACTCAATGAAACCTTAAGTGTCTGGATGATCTATCAGGATGGAACTAACGCTGTAAATTCTAACGTCTATGTGCTGCTGGAGTACCTTTTGTTACTCCGGCAGTTTCTCTTATGGAAGTGCATCGGAAAAAAAATTTATATACTCTTGTTTGTTAGCGGTTTGTTGGTATGGAACGTTGATGTACTCTTGTTGCACAACCTTCACCGTCACGGAGCTCTTTTTCGTTGCTTTGCCTCCCTCATCATTACGCTGCTGAGCGCCAGGCAAATTAATGAACTGACATTTTTGGATCCCGGCCCCCTTTTTAGTTCGCCCGGTTTCCTGATATGCCTGGCGTTTGGTTTTTACTTTGGTCTGAAAAGCATCTGGGAAGTTTTTTCTATCATTGAAGTAAATTTACAGCCACAATTCTACAGCCTGGTTTATCTTATTCTTTCAGTTGCCAACGGTATCTCCAACCTTTTATATTCAATGGCCATATTATGCATCAAACGCAGACGGGTATTTACCTCATCTTAATTTTCCAGGGAGTGGTGTTTTTCCTTGTATTCGGCCTTTACCTCTTCAGTATTGTCCGTTATAACCGCAGGCAAATGAGGGCAATGGAAATAACCCTAAGCCTGGTGGAGGAAGAAAGGGCGAGAATTGCAGGAGATATACACGACGAAATCGGTTCCCTGCTGGGATTAATGAAAAGAAGACTTGAAAAGGGGGCGCCTGCTGATAAATCATTTGAGGCATGGATCAAGGAGCAAATCAGGTTGATTGATGAGATAGTCGCAAGCGGGAGGACATTAGCTTATGAACTTTATCCACCGGCTCTCGAACGAGGGGGACTTGGTCCGGCTCTTGGGGATTTGATAGGTATGGTGGGCGATTCTGTACCTGCTGATTTGCAGCTTAATTATCAAATTGATGAGGTGATATTAAGCAATGAGACAAAGATTAACATCTATCGAATTGTGCAGGAGCTCATAAACAATGCTGTCAAGCATGCTGAGGCCACAGAAATTACTGTTGATTTAAGTATGAAAGCGGACAGGATATCACTTTCTGTAAAGGATAATGGAACAGGACTGGATAATAAGACATTTACCTTCTCTCATCCAGGCAGAGGTTTGCCTGGTATCCGGGCAAGAGTCAAATCGTTAAAAGGAACAATGCATTACAGTTCCGGCAAAAAACCTGGCACCCACTTTCAGATATTGATTCCGTTGAGCTAAAAACTACTCCTCATCCAATAGGAAAATACCTTTACGTATTGCGTATACCACAAGATCAGTAAGTTTATGAGTGTCCATTTTCGCGAATATTTGTCTGCGGTGCCAGTTCACTGTATGGGGACTCAGGAAAAGAGTTTTGCCGATCTCTTCACTGGTCTGGCCCTGGCAGATAAGCCTGATAACTTCAATTTCCCTGTCAGAAAAATTTGGTTCTGTTTTCTTTTTGATTGTTTTTTTGCGGCTTCGGTTAATAAGCTGAATAACGCGGGGATGAGATATGGAGCAGTAATACGATTTGTTTACATATACAGTTTTTATCGCTTGGATTATCTCCGTGGTGGTCGCATTTTTAGCTACATATCCCTTAGCGCCAGCAGCAATCGTGCCTGTGATATAGCTCTCCAAATCGTAATTGGACAACGCGATGCACTTAACATGAGGGACTGCAACTCTGATTTGTTCGATAGCCCACACGCCGTCATAGTCCGGCATGTTCATGTCAGTAATAGCAACATCCGGTTGGTATTGGGTGACATAATGCACAAAAAGTTTTGCGTGGGTCGCCGCGGCAACGACTTCGATTGTCGGATCCTGTTCCAATGATAATTTTAAGCCATCAAGATATACCTGCTGATTGTCTGCAATAATAACTTTGATTTTTGGAGTTGTTTGAATCATGCCCGAATGTTTAGTCTTCAAAAATGGCTGGCATGCAAAAGTTCAACAAGCAAACTTGGAAAGGGGAATGTAGATGTTGTAGAAGGATAATCCGATATTAGGTACGTTTATAAAGATACTGCAAACTTTTATAATTTTTTGTCTTGTTGCGCGGCAAAAAGTCTCTTCGCCGTAATAGAGACTTTAAACAATCCAAACAAACGTTGGCTGCATTTTGTCGAATCACATTTGCCGATGAAAATATTGAAAGAAAAGGACAACCTGAAGTTATAGCATTTCTTACGATGGCGAAGCCTACTCAAATACGGAAAGAAACTGTAGTATGACACATAAATTTTGTAACCTTCATCCAAAAGTTTTATGGTAAATTATAAGTTTAAACTGACACAGCTTGAGGGGATTGAATTAATCAAGGGTGGGATAGTTTTCAAGAAATTCCAAATAACGTATTGTTCCCCTCACGAGAAATTACTCGACTGGAGGTGGATTTTGGTTTAGACTATTTTGTAGACAGTTTTTGATATTATCCTGACCAACTTTCATATTCGAAAGTTCTTCCCTATCTTGTTTAAATATAAGGTGAGTTTAAAGTCGGTCCTGGGCTTGTATGTATCCGGCTGATGCCGTGTTTGCATCAAAGTCCACATGATAAACCGCCGGATTATTTTCGGAAATAAAATAACGGGTAATTTCTTCGCCTTTGTTGTCGGAATAACAGCGATGAATATCGCCATCCAAAACGGAAACTACTTGTACGGCAATTTTACGAGCTTCTCAAAAATACTCATCTTTCCCCGTTCTCATACTTTTACTTTGCTGGCAATAAGGTCAATTTGCTGTCTGTTTCAAGTTGCTGAATCTCGATACACATGCTTTCAACCCTTCCATTGTCGAAAAATTAACGATAGTCTGCGACTGTCATTTATCATTTGGCAAAACTGCTTTAATTGGCGGATTGTTGTGAAATTCTATAAGATTTTTTTACACTTAATCAAGTGAAATGGATAGTTCTCCGTTACTAACGTAACTTCAAAAAGGCCAGTATTCCCAAATTCTTCCTGTATGGTTTCCCGGTCGTAAAAGAAAATCTTAACACCACCAAACATTTCAAATCGATCTTTGCTTATTAGTGTTCCTTGTCCATAAGTTTGGGCATCTTTTGTTATTGCTGTGAAAACCATAAATCCGTTTTCACTCAATTGGTCAAAACAGTCTTGAATAAGCTTCTTTCTTTCATCTCTGTTCAATAAATACACTAATCCATAACAGAATATTCCGTCATACAAAATGTTGTCAAAAGGCATTTTAGTTACAGAACCGTGGTAAATTTTCAACCCGTTTCCAAAATGTTTTTTAGCCAAATCAATGGCAGTCTTTGAAATTTCAATCCCTGTTACGTTTATTCCGCTGTCTATAAAAATTTGTGCATTTCTTCCATAGCCAATCCCCGGAATTAGAATATTTTTAATTTTATGCTCAACAAAAAAATCTTTTATCAAAACTGTAGCTTTTGCAGGTTCTAAACCCCACATTTCTTTCTTGTCCTTAAATGATTCTTCCCAAAATTCTGCCATTGCCTTTATTTTAGATACAAACTTTGTCACGTAATATTTTGCAAACATGCCCTAAATTCTTTAAACTTGTCAACATACGTTTCACATTTCTTTTCGCAAGATTAGAACCGGAAGTGCAGCTCCCCTGTACGACTTCATCAGAGCACGTCATACAGGAATATATTTCAACAGCCTTGTCACTCAAGGTCCACCTCGTAAGTTTTATAAGGGAAAAACTGAGTAAACGGCAGGTGCTTTCCGCAGCCGGACTAAGTCAGTGGCCCGACGGCACCCCGGTGCGGGTTGTGGGCCTGGTATTGGTCAGGCAAAGGCCCGGTACCGCAAGTGGTATTTGCTTTATTACCATTGAAGATGAAACCGGTACAGCCAACCTTGTCGCTTTTCAAAATCTATTCAACAAGTACCGCAAAGAAATACTCCGTTCCACCCTGCTGATGGTCGAAGGCACCCTGCAGCGGGAAGGCGAGGTAACCCATGTGATTATACAACGTTGTTACGACATGTCCAGCCTCTTGCTGGAACCTGGTTCTCCTGAAGACAAGACCCCGCCGCTACTCACTTTATCAAGGGCCGATGAGAAAGAAGGGGATATACTTTCCCCCCAACAGAAAAAGAAGGCGCTTTCCAAACTGGTACAGGGAGAATTATTCCCGTCCAGGGATTTCAAGTGACGTTGGATTGTGTTATCGGAGGCAGTATCAGGAACTATACTCACATAGATTTGCGCAACTCCCTTAGTAGAAACAAGGAAAACATAACACACTGATAAACACAATTATCGATACCCCAAATTTTGGATATCTTGCATTTGGGTGTTGCGTATATTATTTGTTGTGCGTCATACTAAAGACACCGTTTTAATGAAAATGAAATTTGGTAATCAAAACATTTTTATTCCTTGCTGGACATTTTTGCTGGCTGTTACAATCTGTTGCAACAGTCAAAGTCAATCAAATCAGGAAAATCAGGTAGTACAGACTAAGACTGACAGCAAATTGTTGAAATTCAAAACAGGCGTTCGTTCAATTTTAGAGGATAGAAAAGGAAATATTTGGTTTGGTAGCCACCAAGAAGGAGTTTGTTTACTCCATAATGGAGAGTTCCAATATTTTACAACGGAAAACGGACTAAGTGACAATCAGGTGAGGAATTTCTATGAAGATAAAAAAGGAATAATTTGGTTTGAATGTGGAAAAGGATTAAGTATTTATGATGGACAAAAAATATCTATTTATAAAGAAAGAAATTACGACTCAACAAAACAATGGAAATTATCTGATAGTGACCTTTGGTTTAAAGGGGATGAAACTGCGGGCTACAACAAACTTGAAGGAAATCCAGGTGTGTATCAATATGACAAAAAAATACTTTCATATAGAACATTGCCTGTTAAAACAAAATTAGGGCAAGAGAATCATTATTCAATTTCGACAAATTTTGTAAGAAGTAAAAATGGAGCGGTTTGGTTTGGAACTTATGGTGCATTGATTGGGTATAATGGTTCAGATTTTAAAATAATAAACGATGGTTCTTTGGGACTAAACGACGAAACAGGACATCTCCATATCCGCAGTATTATGGAAGATAGCAAAGGGAATCTTTGGATTGGTAATAATGGAATTGGGGTTCTTAAATATGAGGGAAAAAAGGTAGTCAATTTCACAGACCAACAAAAACTGAAAAAGGAGGACACCAAAGGCAATTCTCTTGAGAGAGTATTTTCCATTGGAGAGGATGCTTCAGGGAATATTTGGTTTGGGACTGCAGAATCTGGTGTATGGAGATATGATGGTAATTCTGTGAAAAATTTTACCAAAAAAGATGGTCTCGATGGTGACCTTATTTGGATTATTTACAGAAGCAAAACAGGAGAATTGTGGTTTGGCGGTGATCCCAATGGTGTGTATAGTTTCAATGGCAAGTCTTTTGACAGAAAATATTAACTAGAAGTACGAACGCACAACAGGTGGTTTGGCAATATGGCGGGCGACAAATAAATGCTCAACTTTTATTTGCTATTTGGCTTCAGTTCCAGCCGACGGAATACTAATGAGCAGCAGAATTAACAATGAACTTTTGTAACTTTATTCAGCAGCGGTTACGGGCTGGCGATTTTCAAATGCCGCCACATCGCCAAGCCGTGTCCGTTGGTGGCAATTTTGGTGGCACCTCATAATCATTGTTATAACTTTTATAGCCTTTAGACGTTTCTTAATAAAATTAAAATGATAAAGACTTTTTTGATTTTAAGTTTGCTAATTACTATTGTGACAGAAAACTTGCGTGCCCAAAAAGAATATAAAGACAGTCTGGATTTTAAGTTGACTCAAGCATTCAGCAAAACAAAAATTCCTGGGTTTACAGCTATCATTATTAATAAAAATGGCATAGTTTATGAAAAAAGTTTAGGTTATGCAAACAGTAATGCACACGTGCCCTATACGACCCAAACTATTGAAAACGTTGGTTCAGTTAGCAAAACCTTTATTGCTGTTGCTTTAATGAAGGCTATTGATTTAGGATATTTTACTTTATCAACAAACATAAATGATATACTGCCTTTTAAAGTCACAAACCCTTACTTCCCAAATTATCCAATCACTATCAAACAGCTCACAACGCATACTTCTAGCATTGTTGACAATGATAGTATTTATAATAAATCTTATAAATTTATAATTACTGATTGCACAAACAAAGATGCACTTTCTGCTATGGGTGAAAGAGGTTATTCTGGTGGACTGAGTGACACAACCCTTGAAACATTTTTGCATAGCTATTTAAAAGCTAACGGCAAATTGTATAGCAGTAAAAACTTTTATAATAGTAAGCCGGGTGAAAGGTCAAGTTATAGCAATATAGCTTCTGCGCTTGCTGCATATTTAATCCAGCTAAAAGCAGGAATGTCGTTTGCGGCTTTCTCTGAAAAATATATTTTACATCCTTTGCACATGAACAGTTCAGGCTGGTTTTTAAGTGACATTGATATGCAAAGGCACGCAGTACCTTACGTCGCAGCCGACTTTCCATTACCTTTTTATTCGCTGACTACTTATCCGGACGGCGGCTTAATAACATCTGCTGATGATTTAAGTAAATATGAATTAGAAATGATTAATTCATTAAACGGTCATTCAATGCTTTTAGATAACAATTCCGTTGAAGTGATGTTTTCTCCAGTTTTTTCTTCAGACAGTCTCCCGGAAAACTTTAATGCTTCAAAGCGAACCAAAGGTATTTTCTGGAACTTGTACACCGATGGCTTCATTGGTCACGACGGTGATGACCCAGGCGTAAGTACAAATATTCTATTTAATAAAAATTGTGGTATTATTTTTATGACAAACATCTACATGGACGACAGAAGTGACTTTGTAAATCCACTAAAAGAATACGCCACCAAAATCGCGCAAGAATAAAACTGCCGCCAGCAACTAAGGCTTCGTCGGGTGTGAAACCCCAAAGAAGAAGCCGATGTTGCACGGAACATTCGGCAGCCGGGCGAATAATTATGGGTGGAAAAAAGAATGCCGTTGACCACCTTCGTCATTATCAAAACCTTTTAACGCCTTTGTTGATAGACAAATTTCACAAATTAGTTATTACACTTTTTCATTGAACTGTTAAGTTACATTGTCAGGCAATTGGCTAAGAATTTAATGCATCACGGTTTTGCTATTGACAACTTAAAGCAATTTTGGACAGACAGCCAAGCCCTTATTTTAATGGGAGCGGTAGTTTATATTATTGCGACTATTTTCAAAAAGGGCGTAGACATTCAAAACGAAAATGATCTAACTGTATAAGGTATGGCAATCATTGTAAATTTAGACGTAATGATGGCAAGGAGGAAGATGTCACTAAATGAACTGTCCGAAAAAGTTGGGCTGACCTTATCGAACCTTTCTATTTTAAAGACAGGAAAAGCGAAGGCAATTAGATTTAGCACATTGGAGACGATTTGTAATGTATTAGATTGCCAGCCAGGTGATATTTTAGAATATTCAGATGACAACAAAAAAACGACCAGCTAACATTTGCATTGCTGCAAGTGAAGCTGGAAGTTGAAACTTCTGCGGAGTCGCTTCGTTAACAAAAGAATGTGACCAAACAGGTATTTAATGCAAAATTATCCTAGCTCAATAAAATGATCCAGTAAAGCATTTTTTGTCTGGACTGTATCAAGTATTTCCTCTTGCTTTTTAAGCAGCTGCTTTTTTACATTCTCTAAGGCAATGAAATTCAAGCCGACATTTTTTTTGTTTATTGATTAACCCGTTTATATGTTGCAAACGTATTTTTATTCGTAGTAAAGGTTTTGCCATGTGACTGGTTTAAGGATGTGATGAATTCATCCAAAAATAACAGTCCTTCTCAAGGCAGAAGTTACCCCGACGGCAGTTTTATCACCGTATCAGACATATTAAACAACGGTGAAACATAACTGTAGGCTTAAGAAAGTACAGCATGTCTTGCCAGCAGTTCCAGCTTTCGATTGGTGTCCACCAGCTTTTTTGTCAGCAATTTATTCTGCTTGCGTAATGTGTATACTTCAAAACTCTTTTGGATAAAAATTCTCATCGTCTCTTCATCCCAGGGCTTGGTCAGGTATTTATACACCTGCCCGGTATTGATGGCGTCTATGACGGCGGCTATATCTGAATAGCCGGTAAGCAATATCCGGATTGGGTCCGGGAACCGCTTAATAACTGTTGCAAAGAATTCGATGCCTGTCATTACCGGCATTCTTTGATCACTAATAATTACCTGCATCTCATTTGACTGAAGGATCTGCAGACCCTCTTCGGCCGATTGAGCAATATGTATATCAAAGTCCCGACGGAAGCCAGCCTGGAAGGCTACCAGGTTATTTACCTCGTCGTCCACATACAATACTTTAATGGGGGATGTTACCATATCAAGAAATTTTTATTGGTTGATGCAGTGGCTTAATCAGGATTAGGATTATCTAATGGCAGGCAGCGGTTGCGGTAATATCTTTTCCGCTATTAACGATGGGCGAAGTGATTTTGCCGGAACTTCACAGGAATTGGCCACTTAAATGTGAGTTGAGAAATAAACTTATTGTAAAGCTAATATTATGCTGTTGATAATAATTCATTGACAACTTTAAATCTGGTTAAAAAAAGTGACAGACAGTTCATATTGCCTGCAACAGCGCCGACTGTACAGCTCCTTATTGTCATGTGCTCAAATCCGTAGCCAGGTCATAATTTTTTGCATTGCTGATTTATCATTAGAAAAGCCTAATTTGTAGGATGTTTACTCCATCCTATATGAAAGCTTCCTTCCCGGTTGAATGATGACCTGTGCTGTGCAGTTAACCTATTTTAAGCATACTAAATGGAACTTTACCCACTTGACTTCAAAAGAATATTTGAAGCTTCTCCTGGTTTATACCTGATTTTACGACCCGATCTGCAAATTGTGGCAGTTACGGATTCCTATCTAAAAAATACGCTTACAAAGCGAGAGTTAATCACCGGACGATATTTGTTTGAAGTATTTCCCGATAATCCCGAAGATCCTCATGCTGACGGCGTAAAGAATCTCCGTGCATCACTTGAGCGTGTCCTGGAGTATGGCCTGCCTGACGCAATGGCAATCCAAAAATATGATGTACCTGATCCTTCAGGAAACGGTTTTGTTGAAAAATACTGGCGTCCTTTAAACAGTCCCGTTTTTGATGATCAAGGTAAGGTTATGTATATTATGCACCAGGTTGAAGACGTTACCGACCTGTACCAGTCAGAAAGAAATCTTCAATATATTGATGACAGGTATAACAGGATAATAGGTGAAATCAAAGACTATGCAGTTATATTAATGGACGCGGCCGGCAACATCAACAATTGGAACATAGGCGCTGAGCGGATTAAAGGCTATAAACCAAACGAAGTAATCGGCAAAAATTTTAAAGTATTTTATACCTCTAACGATATTCATCAAAATCAACCTGAAAAGTTATTACAAAGCGCAACAGTCAATGGAACGGCCGTCGATGAAGGGTGGCGCGTAAGGAAGGACGGTTCCCTTTTTTGGGCAAGTGTAACCATTACTGCTATCTATGACGAGAAGGGAAACGTAACCGGTTTTTCAAAGATTACCCGTGACCTTACCTCGAAAAGGAACGCGGAAAAAAAGCTGCAGGAAAGTAACGAAGAACTTGCAGCAACAAATGAAGAGCTAAGAAGTGCAGAGGAGGAATTGCTGGCTGCCCAGGACGATATGAGAGCAACGCAGGTAGCATTGCAGGAAATGGTCGAAAAGTTGACGGCAAATAATGCATCACTTGAAAAAACAAAAATCGAACTGATCAATAAGACTGGAGAACGGGAGCGGAGTAATAATTTTAAGAGCGAGTTTTTGTCGAATATGAGCCATGAACTCAGAACGCCGCTGAACAGCATGCTGATTCTTTCGAAGGTTTTAAGTAACAATAAATCGGGCAATCTGACTGACAAGCAGATGGAGCAGGTCGCCATGATACATTCGGCGGGAAACGACCTGCGTGTTCTTATTGATGATATTCTTGATCTTAGCAAAATAGAAGCAGGGAAAATGGATATTGTTATGAGCAGTGTGGAGTTAACAGACCTGATGAGAAATATCGGGCACTTATTTACGCCGGTAGCAACCCAAAAGGAAATTTTCTTCAATATATATGCAGACCATAACGTACCTCTTCAAATCGTAACCGATCAGCAGAAGTTGGAACAGATTCTCAAAAACCTGTTATCCAATGCCTTTAAGTTTACGGAAAAAAATGGAACCGTAAGCCTCGAAATAAGCCAGGCATCTGCTACCAGTTTGCCGAAAGTTGACTATGTACCAGTCCGGGACATTGCGGCGATTAGTTTCACGGTAATAGATACCGGTATAGGCATACCCTTACACAAACAATCCGAAATTTTTGATTCCTTTAAACAGTTGGATGGAAGTAT
>NZ_VVIP01000009.1 GCF_009650435.1 Foetidibacter luteolus | reverse complement strand
AAATAATAAGTCAATTACTGGCGAAACGTGGACTTCTTACACGTTTGCTTATCTGATTTGCTCTGTAAGGGCTGGCTTTACCTGAAACTTTTATTGGCTGGTTGTTTGCGGCTTATATTAAAAGATCATCGAAATCTATAGTAAGCGAAGATTTCAAAAGAGGAGGATGACTTGGGAACCAATTCACAAGGTTAAAAAGCAAGGAAGCGATACTCTGAACTCCGAAAGACATACGCTCAAAGCTATTCAACCCACTTGAACGCATAAAGGAAGCTGAGACAACAGGGTAACTTTATTGAGAATAGCTTGAAACGAGGCTGTCCTCTTCATGCAAACAAAGTTGACATATGGACAATGAAAATCTGGCATTTAGGGATAAGAATGGCCGAAATGATCATGAAGCGAAATATTTTCTTGCCGCAATCGTGGAATCTTCCCAGGATTCCATTGTGACTATTGACATGAATAGGACGATAACCACCTGGAACAAAGCGGCAGAACGGCTATATGGCTACAGCTCCGACGAAGTGATCGGTAAACCTTTGGCGATGGTAATGTTGCCGCAGGATATCGTCGGTCTTATTGCAAAGGTGAAAGATATCGCAAACGAAATAGCTGTTCCTATTTATTAAACGGTACGCATTCATAAAAGCCAAAAACAGGCGGACCTGCAGATTGCATTGTCCCCGGTGAGAAATTCTTCAGGCGAAGTAATAGGGATTTCCACTATTGCCCGGGATATTACCGAGGCCAAGCTTCAGGAACAGTTGAAGGATGAGTTTATCGCTGTAGCCAGCCATGAGCTGAAAACGCCGGTTACGAGCATCAAAGCCTATTCAGAAATACTGCTTCGGAAGTTCGAGAGTCTGGCGGACGAAGCTAACTTCTCGTTGCAGACAAAAATGGACCGTCAAATCGACCGTCTTATTGAACTGATCAAAACCTTACTGGATACCACAAAACTATCAGCAGGCGAGCTTCTTTTGAATATGAAATTTTTTGACCTCAGTGCTTTAATCGAAGAGCAAATAGAAATTGTTCAACGGGTGTCTCCGCAACATCACATCAAATTTGAAGGCGAAAAGAGCTTTAATATCTGGGCTGACAGCAAATTAATAGGCCAGGTGATAGCAAACTTTGTATCCAATGCCGTTAAATATTCTCCTGGTGCCGAAACCGTCATCGTTTCGTTAAAACAAACAGGCGAAAATGTGAGGGTGAGTGTACAGGATTTTGGCATTGGCATCCCCGAAGGTCTTGATCACAAAATTTTTGAGCGATATTTTCGCGTCAACAGTACGCGAAGGTCTTCCATACCTGGCGTAGGTCTTGGGTTATATATCTCAGCGCAAATCATTAGACAGCATGGCGGCAAGATATATGTAGAAAGCAAAGAGGGTATCGGCTCAATATTTTCCTTCGAATTGCCGGTAAAACCGGCTGATAAATCAAAGGCGGCATGAAACACATAGTAATAATAGAAGACGACGCTTTTATATTAGATACGATGAGCATTTTACTGGAAAGTGAAGGCTATAAAGTTACCGGTTATAGTAATGGCTCGGTGATACTTGATAATGAATTAGAGATGCCGGACCTTCTGATTGTGGACAGGCAACTGCCGGGCATTGACGGAATAACACTCTGCAGGAAATTTAAAAGTGAGCCACTTACCAAAAACATCCCCGTCATTTTAATGTCCGCAAGCTCAGATATTGAACAGCTCGCACAGGACGCATTAGCGGATGGCTCCCTCGAAAAACCTTTTAAAGCTGATAATCTCTTTAATATGTTGGCCTCACTACTTAAATCATCGTAGTAGCGTTTTCAAAGCGTGTCTTAGGGAAAGTTATATCCGATACCTGGCACTTGCAAACACCTGATTAATTACATCTAAATAGCTTCGCCAGCGATCAAATTAAGATACCTTTTACTGCCATCGATTTTGTTGAATAATATCGAGCCGCTTTACTCAATCAGCAGACTTAATAACAAAGGCATTTAGCCAGGCAATCATACTATCACTAAACTGCCAAACATCACAGTATGAATAGTTTTCCTCTTCTCCTTTCTCATCCTTTATTTTGATGGATCCAAGTGCAACAACAAAGTCGCCATCTACAATCATATTAGTTACTGTGAACTTTGGTGGCTCTTTGTAAAATTCTTTCATCCATTCGCGAACAGCTTTCTTGCCTGAAAGCGTTCTTTCTCCCACGAAAACCCATTTGGTGTCGTCTGTGCAAAAAGCTAAAAAACCTTCGTTGTCTCCTAGCATAATGGCATCGTTCGCTTTTTCTAAAATCAATTTGTTATTCCGGGACATCCTTAATAGTTTGGTTTTTTTGTTCGATCATGCCGTTTTGTTCTATCGCTTATTACTGCTCCTGGCAAATCGCAAATTTAATATTTTCCAAAAAGATGCTCATGTTGCAATGTAGCTTTACTATTATTGTCATGCGCCGGACACAATGTTTCACTTTCTCAAATTTTCGAGCTTTCTTCAATTGAAAAGAGTTCGAGGCTTATCTTATTTCTTCAACGGAAATTTCTTCGATATCTTTTCCAGATTTTGATTGATGATAATAAATTCATTTTTTTAAACTTATTGTGTCTCGCATATGGAGTAAACAAAAGTAACACCCCCTGTTGGCTGTTTTTGTCTTAGCGACGATCATCGTCCCCTTAACACGCCTGATCGGTTCTTTCTCAAGTTGAAAAAACTTGTGTATTAAAAGCAATGCAGTTTGGCGGAAGGATTATAATATTATTATATAAATTAAATACGCTTATTCTTTTATCACGATCTCTTTCCGTCTAAGCTACGGCATAAAAAACACAGAGTGCACAATATCCTTACACTCTGTGTAAATTCCGCGACCGCTGCGGTTAATTTATTTGCTAGTGTAAACCTGCTGCAAATACGCTGCGAGAGTAATGCACTTGCGGCCTAAAATAACTTCCATTACGTTATTCACGTTATCAAATTCGCCTACGTCAGCGGCTTTACTAAAGGCGGCCATTAACCCGATGACCTCATCCGGAACATGGGCAGCACGAAGTGCCGCATTAAACTCATCAACCGGCGGTGCAACGTAAACAATAGGTTTGCCGGTAATGTCTTTTATAATGTCGGCGACCTGACCCCAGCTTACAGCTTCCGGACCGGCGAGTTCAATACTTTCGTTATCATATTTGCCGCTCTCATCCAGCAGGATGATTGCGCCAGCTTCGGCCTGGTCGTTACGTACTGCATATGCTGTCTTTCCATTACCTGCCGGCAGATAAATGGTATGGTTCTCCAGCAGATGCGCTCCGGCAAAAATTGGGATCATATCTGCATAAATGCCATGCTCCAATATTGTATAGATCAGCCCGGACGATTTGATCTTTTCCTCTGTTTTCAAATGAGTTTCAGCCACGAGCTGGATAGGCGAAGTTTCGGTCTCATTTTTCCTTTGGAAACTGGTGTACACAAGGTGTTTAACACCTGCTTCAACCGCAGCATCAACCACATTATAATGCTGCTGTATGCGTTTGTGTAATTCGTTACCTGATACCATGTATACTTTGTTAATACCCTTAAAGGCATTTACTAGCGAAGCATGGTCATCATAATTGCCTTCGTGTACTGTTACGCCTTTTGCTATTAAATCTGCTGCTTTTGCGGCATCCCTTACCAATACGTGGATCCGTGTAGAACTTGTTTTCTTAAGCAGGGCTTCAACTATTGCTTTGCCAAGGTGCCCCGTGGCACCTGTTACTAAAATTTTGCTCATTCTCTTTTAATTTTTATTTACCTAATGCTTTAGTTACTTTTGGAGAGTTAAAGGTATAAAGCAACTTAATAACGAACAAGAAGGCACTTCATAATCAGTCACTTACCTGCAAGTGACTATTATTATAATACAACATTTTATGACCGAAGGAAATTTTAAAAAATTTGAATTTTATGACGATTGCCCCGTACGCAATGTGCTCGATCGCGTCGGCGACAAATGGTCTATTCTCATCATTTCCATTTTAGGCGAATGCGGCACTATGCGCTTTAATCAGCTGCATCAGCTGATCGGCAATATTTCACAAAAGATGCTTACTGTAACCCTCCGAGCACTGGAGGCCGATGGCCTGGTATCAAGAACGATGTACCCCGAAATACCGCCAAGGGTTGAATATTGCCTAACGCCGCTTGGCGAAAGCCTCTTACCGGCACTGGAAGGACTTACCCGCTGGGCAGCGGAAAACATGCCGGCAGTACTGGCTTCGCGCCAGGATTATAAAGGGCGGACCGCCCGCGTTCATGCCTCATAGTACTGCCGCAAAGTTTATATCTTCCACAAGGAAATTACGGAGGTTAGTATAAATGAATATTTTTAAGTTTATTAACTATGATACGATTATTATGGCCAAAGTAACAGGGCTAATAAATGGTGCTTCAGGCTACAAGACAACAAAAATGAAAATCATCCTGAATTCTATAGAAGGCTATAATACCAGGCAGGGATGCTTGAATGGTATTGATTCTGTCAAGAAACATTTAGTGCACTGATTCTAATTACAAATCATTCATGTTTCCGGGCACTGTATTTTTTGAGTTAGGGCAAGTACTTTAAGGACATGGCAGGTGCAGCATGTTACCGCCCTGACTCTTTTTCGCTCCCTGTTTGTGATAATATTAACATCAACCAACTTGAGTTATTTTATTTTACTGCTTTCATCTCACCTTTTTTTCGTTCTTCCGCCATATGCCGATAAACCTGGCAGACCGATTTTGAGACTTGGGTGGTTCTTGGGTCTTGGGATAATACGGCTTCTAAAAATTGACGGTGGGCGTCGCCCCACTGGTTCATGGCATCAATAATCGGCATAAGCGACCAGCCTATTTCTGTCAGGGAATATTCCACTTTAGGTGGCAATTGTGCATATATCGTTTTCTCTACCATGCCGTGGTCTTCCAGTTCTTTAAGCTGCACGTGAAGTACTCTACGGGTAGCTCCAGGCAAAAGGCGCACAATCTGACTTGGCCGTTTAATACCCAGAGAAATAGCATTCAACAGGGCCGGCTTCCATTTGCCATTCAGCACTTCCTTGGTCAGGTGTAGGCCACAGTCTATCGTAAGGGGAATCTTTCTTTCGTACATAGCCTTGTTTGTTTTACCCAAAATTAGGCATAGCGTCCTAATTAGCTATAGGGATAAATTTATCACTATACCGTTAGTTTATCCCGTATTGTGTAGTCAAGGCACAAACCGGAGGTTTGCATAAAAAAAGATGAAAAATACAGCACAACCTCTGTTAGAGGAATACCAGTTGGGCGATTTGACATTAAAAAACCGTGTAGTAATGGCATCGATGACCAGGGGGCGCGCTACCAATGCTGTTCTCGTACCCACACCTTTGATGGCCGAATATTATGCTCAGCGGGCATCAGCGGGACTTATCTTAAGTGAAGGCACCTGGGTTAACCGTCAATCTATAGGTTTTATTAATGTTCCGGGCATATACACACCGCAGCAGGTGGAAGGATGGAAATTAGTTACCAGGGCAGTACATGACAAGGGCGGCCTCATTTTCTCCCAGCTTGGCCATATCGGCACAGCATCCCACCCGGATCACCTGGGCGGAGAATTGCCTGCCGGACCTTCTGCTATCAACCCACAGACCAAATCTTTTACGTCCGAAGGGTTTAAAGACACATTAACGCCACGTGAGCTAACGATTAGGGAAATTAAGCAAACGGTCCAGGATTACAAGCAGGCAGCCAACAATGCCACGAAAGCCGGGTTTGACGGCGTGGAAGTTCATGCACATTCGGGGATGCTGATACAGCAATTCCTTAGCGCGGCTACTAACCAACGCCGGGACGAGTACGGCGGCAGTATTGAAAACCGGGCACGTATAGTATTTGAGATACTGGAAGCCATCATAAAAGTCTGGGATAGCACCCGGGTAGGCATAAAGTTTAACCCCGTAGCAATCAGCAATGTCGGCATCATGAGGCCCGATGAGGAAACAATACCTATGTACCAATACATCCTGAAAAAGTTAAACGACTATAACCTTGCTTACCTGCAGGTAGAAGGACCCGCAGAGGATTTAAGTGGAACACCGGTACAAGTGTTGCAGGTTAACTATTTCAGTCATTTCCGCAAACACTACCGCGGCACCTTGATGGCCAACCTCGGTTTTATGCAGCAAACCGCTAATGCGATCCTGCAAGAAGGGACGGTCGATCTGGTGTCTTTTGGTGTGCCATTCATTGCCAACCCGGACCTGGTTGAGCGCTTTAAGTATAACCTGCGGCTGTCACACAGTAATCGGGAAACCTACTACACCGGGGGCGAATATGGTTATACTGATTATTCCAGCGCAGTTCAGGAGGGCGTTATAGGACAGTAAGGCAAGTCTTGCAGGTACCACTTGAAGAAAGCAGTAGGGGCGTCTGTCCGGGTTAGCCGGTAGATATTACACCCGGCGACATATTCCTAGGCATTGTTGCATTAATATCACACAACATTGTTTTCATATTTTGAAGAAGATAAGAAGGCAGTATTTCCTATAACAACGACCAACAGATCTCAAACACTATGGGTGGAAAAAACATTGCCGTTGACCACCTGCGCCATTATGCATTGGGCAAGTGCACCGGCACCAATTGACTACCTGCACCAGTTTTATCTGAATTGTCGTAACCCAAACCTGTATTGAATTATGGACATTTTCGATTGAGTTGACTAAAGCAAGGTTAGAATTTATTTGGGAGGGGTTAATCCAGTTTGGCAAAAAGTGGTCAAGCCCACAGGTTTGTCCAGTGAGTCCTCTAACTGAGGCATTTCAATATGTAATTGGCAGCATTTAATTTAGCAGCTAGGTACCGGATCGCGAAACAGGCAGTGTAAAAATAAAGGCTGAGCCTTTGCCCGGTTCACTGTTTACCACGATTTCTCCACCATGAGCGCGAATAATGGCTTTGCACAGGTAAAGTCCAAATCCTAAAGGAGAGTTTGTTGCCATGACAGGCGATGGCATCAACGACGCACCTGCACTTGCGCAGGCAGATGTGGGTATTGCTGTTGGTTCGGGCACAGATATAGCAGCGGAAACGGCTGATATAATTTTAGTGAACTCCAACCCGAAAGATATTGCCAGCCTTATCTTATTTGGAACAGCCACTTACCATAAGATGATACAAAACCTTTGGTGGGCAGCGGGCTACAATCTCTTTGCTATTCCCCTGGCAGCAGGTCTGTTGTACAAATGGGATATTCTGCTTAGCCCGGCAGTGGGGGCTATATTAATGAGTTTAAGCACTATTGTAGTAGCTATAAATGCACAACTTCTCAAAAGCAAGTTGTTATGATAGAAAAAATAATCTCTTTATCAACCCAGCACCGTTTTTTCGTGTGGATTGGAATTGGGATGGTCATTGCCGGGGGATATAGCCGGTAATGAATATTCCGGTGGATGCTATTCCCGATTTATCCGAAAACCAGGTAATCCTTTACACCCAATAGACGAGCGGTAACCCCAGATTATGAAAGACCAGATCACCTACTGTAAATTATTCAGGAAAAGATATGGGGCTTTCGGTTACAGTATTTCAATTGGACTATAGTTCCGGCTTTTCACTGCAACTCCGCCACCGGCAGCGCTGCATTTCCCCTTCAGGGGCCAGGGGTGGCGGGGTTTCCGTTTCAATCCGGCAGCCAGTCAGGCTTTACTGCGTTACCCGGCTTATGGCTTTACGGACATCCCTTAGCATAATACCCACACCTGATTCATTAACGTTAGTCTTTGATTTTTTATATTGATATCAGGTATGTACAAATACAAATCAGATTGAATCATTTATTTTAACTGTATCATCAGGTTTAGCATGCCTGCCCAGGGAACTCTGCTGCTTAAATCACACTTTCCTATAAATTGATAAACTGTAATTGTATTTGTTTGTCTGATTCCCATATACAGGCAAACGTATTGCTGTTAACCGCCCGAAGAACCGGGTAACTGCCTTTTCCGAGTACTTTTTTTACCGAACCGGGTAATAAACATGTTATATTCCCATCTTCTACCCATGCGTACACAGGACGATCGTTAACAAGGGTCATGGTACAACCCTTCCCCTGGCCGATCTCCTTTTCCGGCTGACCGGACTGGCATGCGAAGATATTTCCTTCCCTGCGCCAAACTGTTTGAACAGTATTATCGCTCTGAATGGCCAGGCTGCCACCGTCCATGGGGCAACCATTCAGTTTCCAGTTACCACTACCCAATTTTTGCGCGGTGCCGAAAGATTGTCCCCCGTCATGAGATTCGATTAAATACAAATTCCTGTTACCGCCCAGCCAGTTGCGGAACATAATAGCTATATGATCGCCTTTTATCTCTACAGAAGGCTTGCAACATTCGCAAACCGTTGTATCCGGCGATGCATACACCAGCCTGTTTTCCGACCAGCTTTTTCCGCCGTCCGTCGAACCGGCGCCAAAGATTTGATTGTGCTTACTTCTTAAATCCAGCCATACGGCAAATAAATGCGCTCCGTCTCCCGCCAAAGCCATCAGGCCTTCTTTAGCAGTCGTATCCACATCATTTACGCGGCCTCCCTGCAACCACTTCCCCTTTTTATCTTTTAGATAGGCGTAAATATCCCCGTCTGCATTGGCGGCAAGAACCGTTGTGCCGCTGGTTGTAACCGCAATCTGAGGCCCACGCGAATGCGAAGCAGCCAGTTCGGGAAGAATGCCAACAGGCGTGACCGGGCTCGTTTTTCCAGGTAAAGAAACACCCGAAAATAGGATACTGTCCCCTGCGCCATAAATCACCTGTAGCTCATCATTCACGCTGATGATATTGGGCATTCCGCCTTCCCCTATACTCATGGTATTAGTTTTTATACCCGGTTGTTGACAGCCGTTACAAAGCAGAGCAATAACTATAGCATGGAATAATTTAGAAAGCCGGACAAATGAATAATGATCGGTCATTTTTGAAGATTGATAAGCAGTAAAAATAGCTAATCTTTCGTGATGACAATTCAAGTAAAGCCCTGCTTTGAGACGGTAAATCCTCTTTGGCCTTGTGTATATTTTGTCAGTTACAAGATTGGGGCTATCGTCCTGCCTTTAAACTCTTCACCGGGTTTTATTAGCTGAAAACTGACGGTTAACATTCGTCCGGGAAGGAGGGAAGTGAAAGTGAGATCCTGGCAAGGCAGCAGTAGCCAACTCGGCTGGCGTACTAATTTTACCGCCATGGTCACCCATAAAATACTTCGGTGGCTATCACTTCGTAAAACAGTAAAATATCATTGAGGTTCTGTCAAATCTGATAAGATCAGTGATATAATACAAAGGAGATCGCATTCCCATTAACACAGCGGCGAAAGTTAAACTGAACTGTCTAACATACTGAACATAGGGTTGACTTTCGTCGCAATTTTCTACATACTAAGATGTCTAAAGAGTGCTTTTACAGCTAAATTGTTTTTGCGCATTTTTTAGTAAATTACGATGGCAAAAGATTATTCAGGTTTAGAAATAAATGACCCGGAAATAAAATTGATAGAAAGTAAATTTCATCCAAAAACCCTGCGAAAAAGGCAATACTTGTTAAAGGCGGGCAAGTTGTCGAAGTACACTGCGTTTATAACGAAGGGCGCGATGCGCCAGTATTGCGTGGATGATAAGGGAAACGAAAAGATCGTACAGCTTTATATTGAAAATTACTGGGTGGATGACCGCGCAAGCTTGACGGCAACAGAACCATCTGAATATAATATCCAGGCTTGGGAAGACACAGAAATGCTGATTATCACACCGCAACGGTTCCCACAGCATTGCATTGCGTCTTATCTGGGAATTACTAAAGAAACATTAAGCAGGTTAAGAAGACAGACCTTATATTGAATTTGCCGTCTTCTTACAATGTAATATAAAACAATTGCGATCACCGGATTGGTTGAATTTATGTTTTAATTCCGCTCGTTTATGTAGATTAATTAGTCGAGATGAGCTTATAAAAAAATTAATTATGAATCCTCTCGATAACATTTATCGTGATTACCTGGAGTGTTTGAACAGACAAGCGTGGGACGAACTCGAGAATTTTGTTTGTGATCAAGTGTGCTATAATAGTCAGGAGATTGGATTGGCAGGATATCGATCAATGCTTGAACAGAATTTCAGAGATATTCCAGACCTTTATTTCAAGGCGGAATTGCTTGTGGTCAATTCATCTTTTGTCGCTTGTAGATTAGCATTCGATTGTTCGCCGCTCGGAATGTTTATGGAACTGCCTGTTAATGGCCGTAGAGTCCAGTTTGCAGAAAATGTATTCTATGAATTTAAAGATAACAAAATAAGGAAAGTTTGGTCTGTGATTGATAAGGCATCGATTGAGAAACAAATTTCGTTAGGCTAGCCGGACCGCAGCCATCACATTTATGCTATCGCCCAAATTTGGAAACGAGTACATTGGCATTAATGGATTTTTCAGACCGGCCTCATTTTTTTGTAAGAAAGCTATCGGGATCAATTATCGTCGATTAGGCCGATGAATTTTCTCAGGTCGGCCAACATTAGCTCAAGCTCCTCTATGGCAGCAAAGTGGTCCCCTTTCGCCATGTCAGTCCAGTGAATGAAGTAATAAGTTTTTTCTGCCTATGATCGGGGCGTAGGTTCAAACACCGGGTCAGGGAACGTGGCAACGCCCATGGGCGTACGTACACTCGCACCGGCTGTAAATTTGGCTGATCCCTCTAAGCGCTTTCCATGGTAAATCCATGTCGCTGTGACAACGGATGACGGAGCGAGATACAGCATAATGTTTGTGATATGGTCTTTTCAGAGAATCTGGCCCAAAGGTCAGGGCTGCCGTCGCTGCGCTTTGGCAGGTCTGACCACATCCCAAATTTTTCTATATCCAGCATCTAAAGCCTCAAATTTCTGCCCTTGCAGGTGTTTTCAATACCTTCGACGCCGTTGTCCTGTCTTCAGCAGCTATGAAATGATAAAGATCTTGCAATTTTGACTAAGCTATGAATGGAAAAATTATAATCCGTAGTAGCGATTTTTCAATTGAATGACTGACGAAATTCCAGTGGTGTTGCGTTAGTTTTCATTTTAAATAGCTTGGTAAAGGATTGCGGGTATTCAAAGCCAAGTTCAAAAGCAATTTGTTTGACGCTTAAGTTCGTGGTGGAAAGTTTTTCTTTTGCTTTCTCTATAAGTTTATCATGAATATGGTGTTGAGTGCTTTTTCCGGTCAGGACCTTAAGTAAACTGCTCAGGTAATTGGGAGAAACATGCAATTCATCCGCAATAAATTGCACGGTCGGTAAGCCCGCACCGGACAGGTCTGTGTTATTAAAATAGTCCGTCAGCAACGTTTCAAGTTTGCCCAGGATATGGTGACTGGTAATTTTGCGCGTGATGAACTGGCGACGGTAATACCGTTGTGAGTAGTTGAGCAGTGTTTCAATCTGGGTGAGGACAATATCCTGGCTGAATTCGTCAATGTTAGCATGATATTCCCGCACAATATTTTGAATGATGTTATTGAGAATTTCTTCTTCCTTCCCGGAAAGAAACAACGCTTCATTGACAGCGTAGTCAAAGAACCCGTATTTCTTAATTGCCTTGGCAAACGGCGTATCCCAAAAAAATCAGGATGGATCAACATGAGCCATCCTGTATGTTCCGGTACAATGTCAGCTTCGTGTGATATCCTGAAGACCTGGTAAGGCGCCATGAAAAACAGCACGCCATTGTCGAAGTCATATTGTTGCTGGCCATACTTTATTCGGTTATTTCCATGACCAGTTATGGAGGTCGGTCTTTTCGACCAGCAGGGCGATGGGAAAACTGGCCGCATAGCAAGGATAATGGCTGCCCTTTCATGATTGAAAAAATGGAGTCGAAGCCAGAAAAACCCTGACCAGCCGTAAAAAGACCCTCATTTATACCCATGTTCGCAAACCAAGGGACAACAACAATTGTTGTAGTAGATACTTTAATCCTTATCATGCCAAAAACAGTTTCCGGGGACTAACGGGAATCCGCTAAAAACTATTGAGACGGACAGTCTTTTGATTGCCTACGTCGAGCATGGGTCAAGCAATGGCTGGCCCGTAACAGGAAGGACAGATCATTATAAATGAGCAGCAAAAAGGCTTACACAAATCAATCATTTTTCTCACTTGCTAAAGCCAACTCTTTTTGTGCATCCAAGGATTCCAGGCGTGATACCAAAGCCGCTCTCATATCACGGTAAGCATCACCGCCAAGGGCTAAACGCAATGGTGCGGGAGAGACTTCAACGCTATCGATCATCGCTTGAACTGACTTATCTACATCACCTTTTATGGGGAATGTCCCCGCGGCAATGGCACGTCGTACTTCACCCGCCGGCGTGTTCTCATAAGCTTCCATCACCGGGGCGGTCGTCATGCCTGAGCCAAATGAGGTCTGATGCGCTCCGGGTTCAACAATGGTTACGCCGATGTTCAACGGGGCCAGCTCCTTGGCGATGGTATCGCAAAAACCTTCAACAGCCCATTTGGTGGTGTGATAGTAACTGAAGTTAGGATATGTAGTTTGCCCGCCTGCTGATGAAAGTTGCAGAATACGACCATTACCCTGCTTTCTGAAGTGTGGAAGCGCAGCCCGGATGACCTGGATAGAACCAATGATGTTGGTATTGATCTGATGCACGATCTGTTCGTCGCTGGCCTCTTCCACAGAGCAGAATAAGGCATAGCCTGCGTTGTTGACCACCACATCGATTTGTCCGAGATCTGCAAATGCCTGGTCGACCACCGTTTTAATAGTTGCGGTTTCGGTTACGTCCAGCACGGCAACCCGCAAAGTTTCAGGATAGGTTTCTTTCAATTCATCAAGGGCATCTGGTTTGCGAACAGTAGCCACAACGCGATCGCCTTTTGCCAATAGCTTTTCGGTGAGTACATTGCCCAGACCGGTAGACGTCCCTGTTATTAACCATGTTTTCATCGTGTATCGTTTGATATTTTGATACAAAATTATAAGCTAAGGACCGGGTCTGTTAACCACGCGCAAACCAATACCGACCCTAATCAAACAGCTATCGGAATGAAGATGGAGAATGTCCAGAATAAGCCCGGAATGCCCTGGCAAAATGTGTCGGCTCTTCAAAGCCAAGGCTGTTGCTGATCTGGCTGATGGTCCAGTTGGAATGTACTAATAAGGCCCGCGCCTCAAGCATCAGTCTTTCATTGATAAGCTGCGTGGTGGTCTTTCCGGTCGCTTCTTTGAGCGCCCGGTTAAGCGAGTTGATATGCACTGCCAGTTCCTCTGCAAATTGTCGCGGTGTGCGTAAGCTGACCTGCTGGTATGGGTAAGCCAGTGGAAATTGACCAGCCAATAAAGATCTAAAGGAGTTAGCGAGGCGTGTTGACGCTGCAGAACTTTTATTCTCTGGCTCCGGTTGAAGCTTTAATGCACCATGAATGCATTCCAGTACATAGAGGAACAAAAGGTCGTATTTGTGCGCATAGGTGGATGCTTGCTCCTGAAGCATTTTTAGGAACAGGCCGGCAAAAAGCGATTCGTCGGACTTGTTCAGTTGAAATACGGATTGAGCACTTCCATTGAACACCGCCCAGTCTGCTGGCCGCAGGTGGGTGTGTAACGGCAAAAAATCTTCCGTGAACATACAAGCGTAGCCACTGCAAATACCCTCATGCACCTCCCATCGATATGGCACTTCTCTATTGGTAAATACAAGTGCCCATTCATCTCCATTCAAACGATATTCTGCCCCTTGGTAAAAGTATGAGGCGTTGCCTTGGACTAATGATATTTTGTAAAAATCTTTACGGCTATATAAAGCAGTTGCGGCCAGGCTTTCCGCCGAAAATTCTTCAAGTCTTACGGCCGCGAAATAACCTGCGGAAGGATTTTTGTATTCTACTATATCCGGAGCGAAAACACGGATAGGATGATTAGTTATCATACTCGCTATTAGCTAAGTTATTTTGCTCGTGAAGTAGCAAAATAGAACGGTTTATTGGTTTATCAATAGTTTGTTTATCTGACATAGGGTAAATTATATATGACATATACTTTTAATTTATAAAAGTAATGGAAAACCTTTTAGTGACATTCGTGGTGACGATACATTTAATGTCGGTAGTTATTAGCCAGCATTATATTATATCAAACCTGTTCCGGTTTTTCAATTAATTAAAAATATGTAAACCGTTCTACATTAACTTTTGAGCAAAAGAATAGTTCATAATTGCATTACAAAATTGCAGTGATGGCATTTGCAATGAAACCTTGGGAATTTTTTTCAAAGCACAAGTCAAACTTGGGCCGTTTATGTCCGTTGAGCTGACAGCTCACTTGCGGACTCACCTTGCAGATGCTGATCCAGTTTCCAGCAAGATCGACGAACCGGTTACAGACATTTGGTTACAAGTTCAGGCATTATAGTTACACAATATACCGGCCCTGCCAGGATCTTTGCCCCATAATTTTAAGAAATGAAAACTATTTTGATTACTGGTGCATCAGGGGGCATCGGAAAAGCAATAGCAAAACGCCTGGCCGAAAAGAAGGAAAACCTGACACTGGTCGCCAGAAATGAAGCTAACCTTAGACGTCTGAGCCAGGAATTATCGCAAAAGTACGATGTGCATGTTGACTTCATTGCAGCTGATTTATTCGATCCAAAAGCACCCGAAGCCATATACCAGGAATGCAGACACCGCGAACTTGAAGTGACCAGTCTGATCAATAATGCAGGCATCGGGTCGGGTGGTGAATTTGCTGGTGCGGTTCTAAAAAGCCTTGGGAATATGTTGCAACTGAATAATGGCGCCCTT
>NZ_VVIP01000089.1 GCF_009650435.1 Foetidibacter luteolus | reverse complement strand
CACCGGTTATATGGAACTGATGGGTGTTGATCTAACCAAATAATGCAAGAGCGGGATTGCATTATTTTTGCATTGGCATCATCTCTGCCGCAAAGTCCAGTACGGAGACTGTTGCGGAGAAAGGCTTCGGGTGGGACATTTTGCGGGAAAGGAATATTTGTTAAGCACTATTTTTAAAACGATACATCTAGCTATGAAGCAATATTTGCTGAAATTGATCATTTTAATTGGACTTGTAAGTTGCAATAATAATCAAACGACAAAAATCGAACGTGATGGGGAACCAGAAATTTACGGTGTTACAGACACAGACGCTGAAATGAATGGAGCGATAAAAACAGCAAATCAGACACTTGCCAAATTTAATGAGGCATTAAAAAGTGGCAATCCAAATTTTGAGTATTTTGCTCTTAAAACACGATTTAACACTCCAGATGGTGCTGAACATATTTGGGTAAGCAATATTACAATTAAAGACAATAAGTATTTTGGTGTCGTGGACAATCTACCAGAATCAACTACAGCCGTGAAATTAGGCGACACTATTCAAATCAAAGATGACAACATTAGTGATTGGATGTATATTGACAATCAAAGATTACGTGGTGGCTATACTATTAGAGTGTTACGAAATCGCATGACTGAACAGGAAAGAAAACAGTTTGATGAAGAAAATGGGTTAATTATTGAAAACTAAAGAATGTTGCATGATAACTAAAGTTTTGCGGTAGGGAAAATGCAGATGCGCATAAATAAACAAATGCCGCGTTTACCATAATAATAAGTTTATTGTCTTAAAGTTACAAGGCACCAAAATCCCCCGAAAATTGGGGCAGGCGCATCCGAAACAGATGGCATTTATTTCGCCTTCACCCTTTGAACGGTGGACAGGTTTGTTTCATTCTGTCACCAGTTGTACGGAACTGATCGGTGTTGATCTAACCAAATAATGCAAGAGCGGGATTGCTTTTTTTTGCATTGGCGTCATCTCGTACAGGAGACTGTTGCGGAGAAAGGCTTCGGGAGGGACATTTTGAGGGAAAGGAAAATGGACATGCTAACATTTTTTTGATTAAACAGACAGGTAAGTGGACAAAAAAAATAAGAATTTTGCAAGAAATGTATTTGAAAAGTGAGGTCTGCTTTGGGTTGGTTTAAGTAGCTTGCTGGTTATAAAAAAATCTTTTCAATACTGAGCTGCTTTTAGTTTGTTTAACCTTTTTTTGCTATTTACAAAATATACTTGCCAAATATTTTTTTTATATTACAATATCTGAAATGAAAACGTATTTTATTATTCTTCTCCTCATTAATTTTCTTTTAACTGGCTGCAAAGCGCAAACAAAATCAGAACAAAAAACTGTTTACAACGAGGATTTTAAATGGACTATAATCATTCCTGCAGGATTTGACACGGTTAGTACCGGTACGTGGGCCAATATGCAAAATCGCGGTGAAGAAGCGATTGAAAAAACATATAATGCGCAGCTTGAGAATAACTCAAAAACAATATTCGTTTTTAAGAGTGATCAGTTTAATTACTTCGAATCCAATTGGCAACCCTTCGATACTGCAGTGGATGGTAATTATCTTGAGAGTTGCCAAGAAGTTAACAGTATGCTCTATGGAGCTTTTGAAACTCAGATGCCGGGTGCAAAATTTGATTCGTCAACCTCGACACAGGTTATAAGCGGGCTTACGTTTCAATCATTTAAAGTTGTGATAACTTTTCCAAATGGCATGATTATGAATGGTCTGATGTACAGTCGTCTTTTTGATAAAAAAGAATTTTCTGTGAATATTATGACCGTTGACAGACAAAAAGAGAAAGAACTGCTTGATTCCTGGTTAAAATCAAAATTTGATAAATAGATAGTTAGCTATCCGGTACTTTGCCCCAAAAAACTGCGCATTGGCGGGGAAAATTTACTTCTCCTTAAAGCCTCCTGCAAGGGACTTCACTTCTCCGCAAAGTCTCCTGCAAGGGACTTTGCGGTAGGGGAGAATGCAGAAGCCATAAGTAAACAAATGCCTCTTTTACTATAATAATAAGTTTATTGTCCTGAAGTTACGATACGCCAAAATCTCCCGAAAAATTGGAACAGGTGCCCAGAAACAGATGGCATTTATTTCGCCTTCACCCTTGCACAGTGGATAAGCTTGATTTATCCTGTCATCAGTTGTATCGAACTGATGGATGTTGATCTAACCAAATAATGCAGGAGCGGAATTAAATACTTTTTTTGCATTGGCGTCATCCCTGCCGCAAAGTCCCTTGCAGGAGACTTTGCGGAGAAAGGAAAGGTGATAGGTATGCCGTGTTCCGGGGTGATGCAACAGGCGAATATGTTTTTTTTCCTGGAGCAAGCATAACAGATTTTGGTGTTACGGACGGCGCTGGTGCTACAACTTCAAATGGAGGAATTCGTATGAGTACGGTGGGAAATGGATTGGCCGACTTACAACATGAATACGGCAATTTTATCCAAGCGTAAGTGTATGGATCAATGGTTTATAATCTGATAATTGTTCCGGCTAGTCTTTGGAGTGCTGCAACCAACTCATACTACAATCACCAACAATTCTGGACCGAAAAAGACGCAAACGCTTGGGCAACTGTATTCTTTGGTCTCAAGTCAGCAATCGGACAAAATGCATCATTTCCAAAAGAGTTTACTGATAAGTTCGAACAAATCAAAAAAGAATAAATTTCATTAAAAAAAATGATCTTGATATGAATAAAGTCTTAGTTGTACTCTTTCTTATTTCTTCTTGTGTTTATGAGCCTCGAAAGCCTCTGCTCGCTATTTTTATAAACAAGTCGCCTAATGCTATTTACATTCTTTACGAATCATACCCGACGGATGATGGGTTGTGGTATGGAACTAGGCATTTTATAAATGCTAATTCCACTTACAGATTATATGGTCCAGATAATCTACCTGGAAATGATAAAAAAGTACACCTTTTTATTTTACATGCGGACAGTATTAATACATATATTAAATTAGGGCAAAAGAATGATATTTTTAAAAAGTCACTTATCGAAGAATATGTAATTGAAAGAGACAGTTTAAGAAAAAATAAAACCATTATTTATTATGGAAAGAATCTTAAACACGATTAGTAATAACCTTAAAAACGTTTGATTTATCCGCGCTTCTTAACTAATGCTGCGTTTTCAGGAAACCATGCTGGGTTTATTCATCGAGGAATTCGAAAAAGCCAATATGATGATGTCTGGAATTCCAAGTCATTATATATATTTTTATTCCAAAACGAAACATTATGAAGATATTATATTTCTTAGCAATGTATTTACTGTTTTTTTCTTGCGTCAAATCACAACTCGTCCAGCCAGGGCAAGCAAATAAGGAGAATATTCAAGTTGCTAGATTATTTGGCACATGGGCATCTTCAAAAATAGATAGTGCTTTAGCCTTTGAGACCAAAGTAGAAAAGGTATTTAGACCATTAAGCGGTTTTTCTATCTTTTTTGACAAAAATATCAGAATGTATGTGATTGATATTCAATATGGTGAACGAAGTTTTAAATATAAGTTCAAATCACTGTATATAAAAAATGAAGATCGATTGTTTGGGGTTTCAAATGGAAAAGTAAAAAATATTGGAAAGATTAATCTTTCCAATTTACAAATAATTGAATTTAATCTTATTAATAAAAACGTGTACGATAATTATCGTCCGGCAGTTTACAAAAAGATTTCAGACTGTATTATAGATTGTTCGATTGAATCTTTTGTCAAGTATCTTGTTATTGAAAAATTTTTCCCATTGAAAGTTGATTATGAACATGATACTGTAACTCTGAGCCTTAATAAAAAACCTTGTGCTTGCTACGGTTCAGTTTCAGGAATTTATGGGTATTCGTTTTGTCAAATTCTTAATTTTCGAAAGCATGAAAAAGATATTGAAATCTCAATCGCTTTGGAAAATAATAAAGCTAGACGGAACTCTTTTTTTAAACTAACTATTGGACAAAAAAATGTATTGACGAAAATTAAATGAAATCATCGGCCAGAGAGGACGTTCCCCTGCTTTTGGTAGAATGTGCCAAAATAAAAGCATGATGCTATCCAAAGAGTTAGCGTCAAGCGGCTCTTTGGATTTTAAATAAGAGACAGTCTTCGGACTGCCTCAGGCATAATACTCCTTACAATCAATGCTATCTTGCGGGCAAAGCCTCATAGTAATTCCATTGCCCAATGGCTGCCGGATTGAAGCGAAAAGCCCGCAACCACGAGGCACGAGTGGTGAGGACTTGCAGCGTAAAGCCGGAACTGTTGTAGCATAATGCGATGGCGATAAAAGCCCCAAAAACTTCTTACAGTTTTGCCTTATCAAAAACAACAACAGGATCATTAGCGTTATTGCCGGGCCCATAATTGTTCTACTGTACTGACCCGATTGCTGCTTTGCTGCAATATTGTTTGAATTGCCAGCTATTGTTTATCAACATGTTATGTTTATTGGCGCCGCCCTAACCTACCAGTCCATCATGATAGTTCAGGATAGTTGTCTCCGCCGCGTTGTTTACGTTTATGGCATAAAACGATTGCATTATGTCAAAGCTAACTATGCTTAAACGGCTACTCTCTCTTGTTTTGTTTCTTCCTTTTTCCGTACTGCTCCACGCACAGGGTTCCAAAAAATTATCAGGTACAGTTACCGACGAACAAAATGTAGCGCTTTCGGGTGTTTCGGTGTCGGTAAAAGGAACATCGGTGTCTGTAATAACCGATAGCAAGGGCAAGTTTAGCCTGAATGTAAGTGATACGGCCACAGTGGTTTTCACCTTTATTGGTTATACCGCCCAGGAAGTTGATGTAAAGGGTAAAAACAGTATAGATGTTTCGCTGAAACCAGATGCTGCCAGCCTGCAGGATGTGGTGGTGGTGGGTTATGGCACACAGAAAAAAACTACCCTTACCGGCTCTGTAGTGGCGGTTAGCGGCGATGTTGTTAAGAAGTCGCCTGCGCCTAACGTTTCCAATTCGCTGGCGGGCCGCCTGCCGGGGCTGGTAGTGGTTTCCAGAACAGGCGAGCCAGGAAACGACGGCTCTTTGTTGCGCATAAGGGGCGTAAATACCCTGGGTGACAATTCTCCGCTC
Source organism: Foetidibacter luteolus (assembly GCF_009650435.1). GTDB lineage: Bacteria > Bacteroidota > Bacteroidia > Chitinophagales > Chitinophagaceae > Foetidibacter > Foetidibacter luteolus. Next base: position 64,842 of record NZ_VVIP01000089.1, on the reverse strand, counting down.
ATTATTGTTGACGGTATTCAAAACCGCGGGCTGGACCGTATTGACCCATCCAACATAGAATCCATTACCGTATTGAAAGATGCTTCCGCAGCCATCTATGGCTCGCAGGCGGCCAATGGTGTAATACTGGTTACCACCAAGCGGGGGAAATCAGGCAAGCCGCAGATTGAAGTAAGCCTGCGGCAGGGATGGAACCAGCCCACCGTGCTGCCCAAAATGGCGGATGCTGCCAGCTATGCGGAAATGATTAACGACATTAAAATGTACCAGGGCCAACCGGCCAGGTACACCGAAGAGGATATACAGAAATACAGGGATGGGTCAGACCCCTGGGGCCACCCTAATACAGATTGGTTTAAAACAGTGATAAAACCATGGTCAAGCCAGCAATACGCCAGTATTTCTCTTTCAGGAGGCAACGACAGGGTGAGGTATTTTGTATCTGGGGGCGGCAACTACCAGGATGGTATTTTTTACAATAGCGCCAACCACTATTCCCAGGTAAACTTCAGGAGTAACCTTGATGCCAATATTTCCAAAAGCATTCACCTGAATGTGGATTTTGCCGGCGGGCAGATGAATGCCCATTTCCCCGGCACAGGCATTGGCGGCGATGCGCTGAACAACTGGTGGGCCTTAAACCGCCAATACCCTTACCTGCCAGCCTACTGGCCCAATGGCTTGCCTGGTCCGGATGTGGAATACGGCCAGAACCCCGTACTTACTACCACGAATGCCACCGGCTATTTGCTGGATAAAACCTACTTGTTACAAACCAACCTTAAACTTGACATAAACATACCCTGGGTGCCCGGCTTATCTGTTACCGGTACGGTTAGTTACGACAAATCAATACTTAACCGCAAACAATTTACAAAGCCCTGGTATGTGTACACCTGGGATGGTGTATCCAGGGATGCAGACGATGTGCCGGTATTGGTAAAGGGCACACGTGGGGTAACGGATGCCAGGTTATGGCAGGCGATGACGGACGGCAACAGCTCTACCATCCGGGCGCTCATCAATTACCAGTTCAGCATAGCGGAAAGGCACAGGTTTAAATTTTTCCTGGGCGCGGAAAGGATATCCGGGGCTTCTATGAACTTTAACGCGTTCCGCAGGTACTTTACCTCCACGGCCATTGACCAGATGTTTGCCGGTGGTAACCTCTTAAAAGACAATGGTGGTTCCGCGTCAGCCGATGCCCGTTTGAGCCAGTTCGGCAGGTTTAACTACGACTACGACGGTAAATACCTGGCTGAATTCGTGTTTAGAAGAGATGGCTCCTATGTATTTCCGGAAGGTTCCCAGTACGGCTTCTTCCCGGGTGTATCACTGGGATGGAGAATTTCAGAAGAAAGCTTCTGGAAAAATCATATTCACTTTATTGATGAGCTCAAGATCAGGGGCTCATGGGGGCAAACAGGTAATGACCGCATTGCGCCTTACCAGTTTGCGGCCAACTTTGCCTACAACGGAACGTATACCTTCAACCAGAACGTGGTTGCCAATACCACCAGCCAGGTACGTACGCCTAACCCCGATATTACCTGGGAAGTTGCCAACCAGGCAAACATAGGTTTTGACGCACAGTTGCTGAACAAAAAGCTGGATATATCCTTTGACTATTTCAACAATACACGTTCTAATATCCTTTGGTGGAAGAACGCATCGGTGCCTGCTACGGCGGGATTGAGCCTGCCGCAACAGAACTTTGCCAAAGTGGCCAACAAGGGTTTTGAATACCAGGTAACCTACCGTAATCAAATTGGCAAATTGCTGTATACCGTTTCCGTTAACGGGTCTTATGCACAGAACAAGATATTGGACTGGGATGAAACACCCGGCGTTCCGGAATACCAAAAGTCAACCGGCCACCCCATGAATGCCAGCTTGTATTACCAGGCAATCGGCATATTCAGAGACCAGTCAGCAGTTGACAAATACCCGCACTGGGGTGGCGCACAACCCGGAGATATCATTTTTAAGGATGTGAATGAAGATGGAAAAATTGATGGGCTTGACAGGGTGCGGGATAAGAAAACAGATGTGCCCACTTTTACAGGCGGCTTCAACCTAAACCTTGAATATAAAAGTTTTGACCTTTCTATTTTAATACAGGGGGCAGCAGGCGCCAACAGGGCATACACCGAGTTTTCCGGTGAGGCAGGCAATTTCAGGATGGAAAATGTAACCGGCCGCTGGACACCCGATAACCCGGATGCGCAGAAACCCCGTGCATGGAACCGCACATCCCAATACTGGATGGCCGACGGATGGCCTAACAACACCTATTGGGTAAGAAGCAGTGACTATATAAGGCTGAAGAATGTAGAGCTGGGCTACCAGTTTCCGCAGAAAATGATCGGCAGGATAGGCCTTAACTCGCTCAGGCTTTATGCCAACGCGTTTAACCTGCTCACCATTACCGGGTTAAAGGATTTTGATCCTGAATCGCCCAATACAGCACCCGGCTCCATCTGGGTGAACAGCCAGGTTTACCCCCTGAATAAAACACTTTCTTTTGGCGTAATAGTTACTTTTTAAAATCTGCAACATGAAAAAATTAATATATAAAAGCCTTCCTGTTTTTTTAATAATTGCGCTGGCTGCCTGCAACAAGGATTTCTTGAATAGAAAATCATTAACGGAGTTCTCCAGCTCAGACGAATGGAGCGACCCGGCACTGACAGCTACCTATATTAATGGCATTTACAACGAAATACCCATTGATATAGCCATGAACGCGGCTAATGTAGATGAAGCAAGATCCAGGGATGCAGATGGCACCAATTTCAATAACATGATCATCACCCAGGATGATGGCGAATATGGCGGCTGGTCCGGCGCCTACAGTTGCATTCGCCATTGCAATACGGCGTTGGAAAATATAGTGCAGGCTTCTTTTGATGCCACACCGGTTGATGGGGTTACTTTGAAAGACCGCATGTTGGGTGAAGTACATTTTCTAAGGGCATATACCTACTTCAGGCTTACCTGTTACCACGGCGGCGTGCCCATTATTACCAACGTTTACGGGCTTAACGACGAGTTTAAAATAGCACAAAGCTCCTATGCCGATTGTATTAAGTTTATTGTTGCCGATCTTGACACCGCGGCCAGTATGTTACCGCTTGTTCAAAGCGGGGATAATGACGGGCGTGCAACAAAAGGCGCTGCATTGGCACTAAAAGCGAGGGTATTGCTGTACGCGGCAAGCGATTTGCATAATCCTCAAAAGAATGGCGCGGTTACGGGTGGGTATGCACATCCGGAGCTGTTGGGTTATACGGATGGCGATGCCGCTGCAAGATGGCTGGCTGCTAAAAATGCCGCCAAAGCAGTGATGGACCTGGGCAATTACAGTTTGTACAAGCCTGACCCTGCTTCTGCGGAAGAAGCCACACAGAACTATAGCGATTTATTCGTTATGCCCAGGAGCAGCGAGGATATTTTTGTAAAATATACCGCGGCTTCTACCGGTGGTGGATACAATGGCTGGGTGTTGGCGCCCAACGGATGGTACGGAAATGCCGGTGTGGGGGCACTTAATGACCTGGTGGATGCTTACAACATGGCCGATGGTTCAAAATTCAGCAGGAACAACCCGGCACAGGCGGCTGAACCTTACAAAAACCGCGACCCGCGTTTGTATGCCACGGTTCTTTTTGAAGGAAACAAATACAGAACACGTCCTGCGGATTTAACGGCGTACGATCCAATCGGTGTAGGGCAGTTTGGTATTTGGGAAAAATGGAACAGCAGTACCAACCAAAAGTACCTGGTATATGGCCTTGATACAAGAAACAGTATTGCCAACCCCTGGAATGGCAATGAATGTGGCGCAACCATGCTGAAATTTTTAAGCAAGTCGGCCGATATTCAAAAAACTTTCCAGGATTTAACTTACCGGCCAATACGATACAGTGAAGTAGTACTTAACTATGCTGAAGCATGTCTTCAGTTGGGAGAGGAAGAAGAAGCCCGGCAGTATATCAACAGCATCCGCAAACGGGCTTTTATGCCGGGTATTACTTCTGCAGGTGCGGCACTGGTAGCAGATTACCGCAATGAAAGGCGTATTGAACTGGCGTATGAAGGGCATCGCTTTTTTGATGTACGCCGCTGGATGACAGGGCCTGAAGCTTATCATGATGTACATGGAGTACAGATTGTATATGAATTAAAGCCAGACCATACTACCGCGGCCATACCCACTGTTACACCTAAAGTAATCAGAACCGGCAAGTGGGATAATAAAGCTTATTTTTTCCCCATTACAAGGGGCGAAACAAACAAAAACGATATGTTGGTGCAGCTTCCGGGCTACTGATCATTCAGTCATTTTTTGGGGAGAAGAACCTATAGCAAACCCAGGTTTGAGTTGTATTTGTATTACAAGCTCAAGCCTGGGTTTAGTTAGTTTAGTTACAGGTACCATTACAACCAAGAGCTTATCTATGAAACCTAACGGCATTTACGACATTATACGCATTGATGTGTTTTCTTCAACGCCAAAATACCGCCAGATTATTTACGCGGTTCTTAAAGCCATAGAGTCTGGCAGGTTAAAACCGGATGATGAATTGCCTTCTATTAACGACTTAAGCTACGAGCTTGATGTGTCAAGGGATACGGTTGAGCGGGGTTACCGTTATCTCAAAAAAAAGGGGCTGCTTAACTCTGTTCCCGGTAAAGGCTATTACATAAAAGACGCGGTGGTTAAACAGGTGCCCAGTATTTGCTTGCTTTTTAACAAGCTAAGCGCACACAAGAAAATTATTTACGATTCGTTTGTTGAAGCCATCGGCAAAAGGGCCACCATAGATTTTTATATTTATAACAACGATTTTTCATTGTTCAAGAATATATTAACCAGCAGGGGCGATAGCTACATGCACTATGTTATCATTCCTCATTTTATTGAAGGTGGGGAGAAGGCTTACGAGATCATTAATACACTGCCCAAGGATAAATTATTGCTGCTTGATAAACAGGTGCCTGGTGTAGAAGGCAAGTTTGCTTCAGTGTACGAGAATTTTTCAAAAGACATCTATTGCGCATTGGTGAGCGCCAAAGACAAGCTTAGCAAATACAATACTTTAAAAATACTTTTTCCCAAAAACAGTTATTATCCAAAAGAAATAGTGGAAGGGTTCTGCAGGTTTTGCCAGGATTTTGCTTTTAACTACAAGGTGGTAGGCAATATTGCTATGGAAGAAGTAAGAAGGGGGGAGGCATATATTTCCGTAATGGAAGACGACTTAGTGCCTTTGATTGAAGTGATACTGCAAAGAAATTTTGAAGTAGGCGAAGATGTTGGTATTATTTCCTATAACGAAACCCCGGTTAAAAAGGTAATCCTCAACGGTATTACCACTATCTCAACGGACTTTAAAAAAATGGGCAAGTGGGCCGCTATGTTAATATTAAACGGCTCCAAAAAACACATCGAAGTACCCTTTATGCTTGTTATGAGAAACTCTTTATAGCAGCCCAATAGCCAGGAATTTTTTTTGGGGACCGCCGCCGGGAACATCTATTGGGCTTTGGTTGTGTCACTCACTTGTACTGCTGGATTCGCTATGCAGCTTTTCCCACATTGTAGGATAGCATAATGCGCAACTCTCATCCATTAACCTTGAACAAGCCAACCTTGAACAAACGAACCTTGAACAAACGAACATTGAACAGCTTCTCCAAAATATAATGGCCAAAGTCCGCAAGTTTCGGGTAGATTGCCGTATGTGGCATAAATATTTTTGTGGCATAAAAACAATCAAATGCTGCAGCAACGAACAAGCAATTATAGTCGTATTGAGGAAGCCATCGGCTTTATAACGGCCAACTTTAAAGAGCAGCCAAGCCTTGATGAAATAGCGGAGAAAGTACACCTCAGCCCTTTTCATTTTCAGCGCATGTTTGCCGAGTGGGCAGGCGTAAGCCCCAAAAAATTCCTGCAATACATAAGCGTTGCACATGCTAAAAACCTGCTCAGGAACAAAGGCGTTACCGTATTCGATGCGGCTTTTGAAACAGGCCTTTCAGGTACCAGCCGCCTGCACGACCTGTTCATCAATATCGAGGGTATGACGCCCGGCGAATTTCGCAATGGCGGCGAAAACCTTACCATTCATTACAGCTTTGCCGAAAGCCCTTTTGGAAACATCCTTGTTGCATCAACACCCAAAGGAATTTGCTATATGGCTTTTGCCGAGGAGGAGGCCCGGGCGTTTGCAGAACTGAAAGCCTGTTTTCCTAATGCGCACTTTAAACAAATGGTTGACCTGGCACAGCAAAATGCTTTGTACATTTTTACCCACGACTGGAGCAAACTGAATGAAATAAAACTTCATTTAAAGGGCACGGCTTTCCAGTTAAAGGTTTGGGAAGCATTGCTTAAAATTCCAATGGGCCAGCTTGCCACTTATAACGATGTAGCCAAACATATCAGTAAACCCGGTGCATCAAGAGCGGTAGGTTCGGCAGTTGGAGATAACCCTGTTGCGTTTCTTATTCCCTGTCACCGGGTTATCCAGTCATCCGGCACGCTTGGCCAGTACCATTGGGGCAGCAACCGCAAGGCCGCCATGATTGGGTGGGAGGCCGCTAAAACAAACTCAGCCTCTTAAATCAGCTTCAATGAAAAGTATAGAAGAAAGAATCGCAGCCATTAATTGGCCGCAGGTTACAGGCATGCTGCACAATACCGGCTATGCATTGGTAAATGGAATGCTAAGCCATGAGGAATGCGATGCATTAAAGGCATGCTACAGCAATGATTCACTTTACCGGAAAACGGTCAATATGCAACGCCATCGTTTCGGGGCAGGTGAATACAGGTATTTTAACTATCCTTTGCCGCTACTGGTTAAAACACTGCGTGAAGGTATATATCCCTACCTGGCGCCGGTAGCCAATAAATGGGTGGACGAACTGAATATCCCCAACAGATTTCCGGCAACATTAAAAGAACTGCAGGCGCTTTGTGAACGCAAAGAGCAAACAAAGCCAACCGTATTAATATTGAAATACAGCCAGGGCGGGCACAACACCTTGCACCAGGATTTATATGGAGATGTGTTCTTTCCAATGCAGGTAGTGATATTGCTTAGTGAGTCGGAAAAAGATTACCAGGGCGGTGAGTTTGTATTGGTGCAGCAAACCCCACGGGCACAATCCAAAGCCACAGTATTAAAGCCTGGCAAGGGTGATATGCTGGTATTTACCACCAATTTTCGCCCTGTAAAGGGCGCCAGGGGTTACTACAGGGTTAATATGAAGCATGGTGTAAGTGAAGTGCTTTCCGGGGAGCGTTATGCTGCGGGCATTATCTTTCATGATGCGCAGTCATGATAGATGTAAAATTGCTGCACGGTGCGTTACAATGTGCTTAATTTAAGCAGCGAATGCCTGGTTGAGTATTGTCCTGCTGAGTGTATCGAAGCATTGCAGAAACCGGGTTATCCAGGTCGCTTTTTCACCAATCCGCCTTCGGCGGACTCAGGCTGACAGCTTAATTTGATGGCACTTAGCTTCTGCTGCCAGAGGCAGCAGAAACTACCTACAGTGCGGGAAAAGCTGAATAGCGAATCCAGCCGTACAAGTGAGTGACACAACAGAAGCCTAATAGCAGCACTTCAGTTAAGTGCCATATAAAAAAAAGGTCATTGCCGCTTTTTTACACGATAAGGGGATATTTAGCCCCTGAAATAGCTATTCTTCAGTAGAAAACAGGCAGTAAACTTGCCGGCATGGTTTTTTGATAATAATAAGTACAAGAACGGTGATTCCTTTAAACCCTATGTTTTTTTCGGAAAAATAAAGTGAAAAGGATAAGCGTTCAAGAGAGCTGTGCTACCTGAGTAGTACAGCTCTTATTTTTATGCGGGGCTGGTACAAGCCAGTTTTGATTTGGCTATATATTTTTTATCAGGCGCATAAATAAAAAGACAGCTTCCGTCTTTTATTGTTCCTATTATTTCGCGGTGTACATCTTCCGGTATGGCTGGGCAACCCAGGCTGCGGCCAAGCCTGCCTTGTGTATTTACAACAGCGTCGTTAGCGTAAGCTGCGCTGTGCATTACAATGGCCCTGGCAAGGGCATTATTGTTAATGCCTTTTTCTTCCCCTGATAGCCGTAAGGAATAACCGTGGGCGCCATAATAAGTACCGCCTGTTACATAAAAACCCAGGCTGCTTTTAAAGCTGTTGGCTGCATTGGAAAAACTGGTAGCCTTTAACATGCCTGAGTTGCGGCCATGGGCCACATAAGTTTGCATGATGAGCTGGCCGGAAAGCATGTTGATGATAAACAATCTTTTTTGCGAGGAGGGCAGGCTGAAATCTACGATGGTAAGTATGCCGCTATTTTGCAATTTGCCCGATTTCAGCAGCTTTTGATAGCCGTTTACCGCTTGCTCAAAAGCTTCTCTGCAAAGGCCTGTTTGCTGTAATTGCAGGCTATCGTAAACAAGCATTGGCGGTACACTCTTTTCGGGTTCATCGCCTGCTGTATAGCTGCCATCGCCGGTGTAAAATGAAAGAAGTGCAGAACAGCTAAGCACAATTGCAATGGAAAGTATAATACGGTTTTTCATCATGGTTTACAGCGCTTATTGGATGGTTTAAAAGTAGTTACGCAACGTGGGGGCAAAACTAAGCCTATATGCCGGGTAAGATGTGGCAGTTAAGCAGGCTTTAAGGAAATTTGAACATTTATTAAGGCGGCACAACATTAACGTGCAAGCGCTGGTAAGGTCTTTTAACGGGTATTTATCTTTAGCAACACAACCTTTTCGTTATTTCTTGTAATAAGTAGGCGTTTTCCTTTTGTGCCGGCAATTATTTTTATATCCCGAATATCCCCATCAAGCATTAATCCCGTATGGGCGGATGGTAAAACGGTAAATGTTTTGTTGCTGTAGCCCTGCAGCAGCCAGCCATAAGAAGCATCCATACGCCCTGCATTTACGTTAAATTCGTATTCATTCCCCGCGGCAAGTATATCTGCAATACCATCGCCGGTAAAGTCGTAAACCAGCATGGTATTAACCGGTGCGGACTGTGCTATCAGTGGAAAAGCATGAAAACTGAAAGTGCCGTCGCCATTATTTTCCATCCAGCCGCTGCGCAATTCATTTATTTCCAATGCCAGCGCACCTTCCTGTTCACCGGCAGGTAACACCTGGCTGAAAGATGCCCTTGCATAATCCTCATTACGGTTAAACATTTTCTTTACTGAAGGTACTTGCCCGGCCCATTGGTCGCGGGTAATGGCAGGGTACATTTCGTAGCGGCCTTCTTCATTTTTTATATAGCTGCACAGTATAGGGTCTGTAACGCCATTGCCGTCTACGTCTTTGGCATATAATGTTAAAGGCTGTAGTTCAGTAACGTGGTAGGGGTTGTTCAGTCCCATGTTGCCGGCCAGTATATCCATGTCGCCATCGCCGTCTATGTCAGCAACATTTACATAACGCCAGTAACCTTTCAGTTGTTCAAGCTGGCCTGTACCTGCTTGTTCGTTTAACAGGCCTTTACTGTTTTTAAACAGTTTAATATTCATCCATTCGCCTGCAACAATCAGTTCGGGTAGCTTGTCGCCATCCATGTCCTGCCAAATGGCAGATGTTATTATTCCCGGCGTTTGCAGGGCAGGGCAAACTTCCCCCGTCACGTCCGTAAACCTTCCCTTGTGGTTGCGTAATAAAAAACTTCGGGGCGCTTCCGGGTAATGGCCAAGTGATACCCTGCCACCCATAAAAATATCCGTATCCCCATCCCCGTCAAAATCGGCAGCGGCTATGGCTTTGGCGGTGGTAGTAATATGTGCCGGTATGGCAAGGCTGTCTTTTCTATAATTGCCCTTGCCATCGTTTATGTAAAGCCGTGGCAGGTAAAAAGGGCTGTTTAAATCAAACTCGCTGCTGCCGGATGCTACAAAAAGGTCAAGGTCTCCATCGCCATCCGCATCAAACAAAACACTCTGCATGTCTTCTTCATTCTTCTCGCCTGTGCCCAGCGGTTTTAACGTAAAACTGCCATCTTTTTGCTGAAGGAAAAGCTGGCCGTGCTGGCCGTATGCGCCGCCCACAAAAAAATCTTCAAGCCCATCGCCGTTCATATCGCCTGTGCTGGTAAACGGCCCCTCTTGGGAGTATTTTTGCGGTACCAGGAACTGGAAGCCATAGTCATAAAAAAATGACTCAGTATGCCGGTAATTTACTTTCGCCTGCGCGGTAACATCGGCAAAGAGTTGGTTAGCTGGTTTCGCTGCCGGTACAGCAGGTGTTACGGCCTGGGTGTAATCCAGCATAAGTATTCCATTCATAGCAGGCCGGCGTATAACCTGTGTTTTTCCGCCGGGCCATATTATTTTAAGGGAGTCAACCGGCCTGTTACCAGTTGCAAAATGCAGCCTGCTGTCTACAGACGATAAATAGCCCCGGGCCGGATTTTGTTCTGCTACCTGCTCCAGGCTATCACTATATGCGTAGACTACCGCACCAAAGCCATTCCGGTTCATGCTGTCGCCGGCAAGTTGCAGGGTAAGGTAATTTTGAGCGGGTTTATTGTCATTTCGCAATATTGAGGCTTTGCTGTTGATATTGTTGGTAACAATATCCAGGTCCCCATCATTGTCCAGGTCTGCATAGGCAGCGCCGTTGGAAACTGCTTTTTCCCTTATGCCTGCTGTTGCTGAAATATCTTCAAAAGTCAGGTCTCCCTTGTTGCGGTACAGGTAGTCTGTCAGGGGTGCACTGCCCAGCGAGTCCAGCCGGCTCCTGAAAACCCTGTTGTTCTTAATGCCACCAGGGTCATCCGGGTCTTTGGGATAACTGGCACGGTACAAAATAAAATCGGCGTTAAGCATATCCCTGCCCATGCCGTTGGTTATGTGCATGTCTTTCCAGCCATCGTTATCAAAATCAGCCATTAGCACACTCCAGCTCCAGTCTGTTTCAAACATGCTGGCCATTTGGCCTACTTCGCTAAAAAAGGGTTCCTCGTAGCCATGTAAGCTTCTTGTGCCCATGTTAAGCTGCAGCATGTTGCGCATAAATTCAGGCTCATAGCCGGTATCCCTTTCCAGTTGGTAGCGTTCATAGCTTAGAAAGGAGTACATCATTTTCTTGCGGTAGTTGGTTTCGGGCTGCATGTCAAGCGTGGCAATATCGGGCAGGCCGTCGTTGTTGTAATCGGCTATGTCTGCGCCCATGCTGGAGTAGCTCTGGTGCTTTACCGCAGTGGCTATGCGGTTGCTGAAAGTTCCGTTCCTGTTGTTCAGCCACATAAAGTCGTTGGCCAGGTAATCGTTGGCCACATATATGTCCGGGTAGCCGTCCCGGTTAATATCGCTTACCGCTATGCCTAACCCGTAACCATCTTCCAGTATGCCTGCCTGTGCGGATACATCCTGGTACACAGGGTGGCCTGCGTTTTGCGCAATGCCTTCATTGCGGTACAGCTTGTCTGCAGATGCGGATGTGCCGTCCAGTTTCCTGGGCCTTATATTGTTTTTCAGTTCCCCGTTAAGGCTGTGGTTCAACAGGTACATATCCAGGTCGCCATCGTTATCGTAGTCAACAAAAACAGCCTGGGTTGAGTAAGAGGTATCGGCCAGCCCGTATTTTTCAGCGGCTTCTTTAAACGTTAGATTATGCTGGTTAATAAACAGCAGGTTCTTTCTTTTACTGCCCGGCACAGTGCCCGATACACACAGGTATATATCCTGCCAGCCATCCTGGTTAATATCCACAATGCTTACACCTGTACACCATGCATTGGTGGCAATTCCTGCCTGTTGGGTAATGTCAGCAAACTGCAGGCTGCCTTTGTTAAGGTACAGGCGGCTGCTTAACTGGTTTGCGCTAAAAAAAATATCCGGCAGGCTGTCGTTGTTAAAATCGCCTATGCCCACACCGCCGCCCATGTAAGTGTATTCGTTTACCAGCAGGTTAAGGCTGTCGCTTTCTGTAATGCGGTTTTCAAAATCAATACCGGTTTGTGCAGGGGTAAGGCTTGTAAAGAACAGGCCAGTTTTTTTTTCACCAGGCGAACATGCAAACAACATGGCGGCAGCTATCGCCGCGACTATCTTTCTGTAAGCTATATTGTTATGCATCTTCATTGGTATAATCTTTTGACCCCGTTCGCTTATGATACCGGCATTGGTTTTTTATGGCATCGCCTGTTGCGTCGCAAGCACTTTATCGTTCAGTTTTTCATGGCATCTTCAGGCTGCGGTGTAACAGGTTTATTTCTGGCATAAACCGTCCCCGGCATAAACACCGGGGCAGTTCATGCATTGGGGGGAATCATTTATTTCTTATCCACCACAAGGCATACAACGCCCATCGGTGGCAGTTTTACCCTTACACCGCCCTGTACAGATGCAGCGTAAGGTTTAATATCTGTATAATTTCCAGGGCCGCCAATTTCCCCGGCAGGGCCCTGGCCATTTACCATTACTTTCCGGGAAAAATTGCCTGGACCGCCTGTTATTTCGTACCAGTAATAACGGCCACCGGCATTAAAATTTTTAAAGGCCAGTTTTACTTCCTGCGCGGCAGATAAAGTATTAACGAGTGTAACGGCTACCTGCCCCGAACTAAAGGTGGATGCGTAAGTTTTTATGCCGGAATTGGCGCCCGAAACCGAGGAGTTGATAAACCTGTCGCCCAGGTACTTCTGAAAAAAGTACTGGTAATAAAAAGCCGGTCTTGGCGCCCATTTGGCTTCGCCGGAAGCAGGTTCGCCCTGGCTGAAGAGCCCATGGTCGTTGCCATTTTCCCAGGCGTTGGCAAGGTCCCAGCGGCTGGCCATACCAAATTTATTTCCAAGCAATTCGCCCATTACCATAACCGCGTGTATGCCGGCTATTTGAGAAACCATTTGCTGAGAGCCAATGGCAAAAATGTTCCACTCGGTAAGTGCAACGGGCTTCATGCTTACACCTGCGGCAGTGGCAGACGATTTAACGTGCTGCATCATTTCCGCTGTTACTTTGGGCGCAGAAGCCAGTATTTCAGAAGGGGTGGAGTTGGCATTAAAGGGGGTATAATAGCTATGCAAAATATAGTAATCTGCGGCATTGCCGGCCTGGGCTAAAACACCGCTGTTCCAGCTTTTGTCTGTTGCGGTTTGCCAGGATTCTGTCGGCTTCTCCAGCAGTTGTGCGCCTATGTAAATGGTTTTACCAATTTCCGTGGCGGCTTTGCGCATAGAGTCTGCAAAAACCTTATAATGTTTTCCATATAGTTCTCCGGTGATAATGGCGGGCTGTGCATCTTTATTCTGCGATGGGTCAATACGGTAGCCGGCCTGCCAGGTGCCATTGCTTTCGTTACCTATTTCCCAGTATTTGGTACGGGCGTTATCGTAGCGCACCCAGTCTGCCGCAAGGTGTGCGGCGGCGGCAACAGGATCGGCGCCGGTACCGTAACGTGCATAGCCATAGTTGATGGTAATGATACCCTGGTTGCCGGTTTGCTGCAGCATGCTGTAATAGTTATCAACGGATAGCGTCCAGCCCGCGGTGTTGCCGCCATACCAGTAACCGGCATCGCCGGCTGCGCCATCTGCATTCAGCAACTTTTCTGGGGCATCAGGGGGCGGGTTGCCGGGGTTCCGGTTCCAGAAATAAACGCTGCTGATGTTGCCGCCGGGAAAACGTATAATGCCGGGGTGCAGGTTGGTAATATGCTTAAGCAGCGTGGTTTCGGTAACCATCTGTGTCATATAAGGGTTGCTGTTGTTGCCAAATAACGCCGGGGAAATTTTTGTTACAACTGTAGACGCATCCAGGGTTACGGTGGTGATGGGGTTGGATGGTACACCGGTTTCTGTGTAAGATGGCGGGGTAAAGCTTTTGGCTGTCCACTCGTTAAGAAAAAAGCCGATAGAGTTTTCTGTGGCCGGATCGGCAGGGGTTACTACGGTGTTGCCCGTGGTGTCTGTGCCATTGCCATCGCCGCCGGCACCACCGGTGGTTTTCTTGCTGCAGGCCAGCGCAAGGGGTAAGAGCAGCAGGGTAACCAGTCTTGGAATAATATACATAGATGAATATTCAATTGTTTGAATGATGGGGGGTGCGCAGGCATGCTTATCTACCCGGGCTGCAAGCTGCCACATGCATTGCAGTACACGCTGTGCGACGCAACAGGCGATGCCATAAAAAACTGCAGCCGGGCCCATAAAAAATACCCGGTGGAAAAACTTTAAAACACCGGCCCTGTACAGCCCGCCAGAAGCAGGCGGGCGTGCAGGGGCCGGCATTTGATTATAATTGATTGCTTATCCTGCAGGCGGATGGACATCCCCCGCAATGAGCTATTTTATTTTTACAATCCTGAAATTGTCGAAAGCCGCATTGAACAGGTCAATGGGATCGTCTTCTGAAATAAAACGGTAGCCAAAGGATACCACGCCACCTGCATTGAGTACATCGCCCATAGAAGATGCGCCGGCGCCGGTGCCTTCAACACCACCCTCGGCCTTCTTGAAGTCAGAAAGAGGAATGGTAACAGTAGTCCATTTGCCATCGGTGTTAAATACCTTATCTGTAGTGCCCTGCCACGGCATGTAACGGAAAGCATAGCCGCCATCGCCTTTTAACCTGATAACGCAAATGCCGCCTTTCCAGGCTTCTTTGGTGTTTATTTCGAACTTAAGGCCGTAATTGGCTGCGGGTTCGCTCATGATGGCCGCGGTAAACAGCGGCACATCGTTAAAGTTGCCGGAGCGGTTGCCGTTCCACCAGCCGCCATCGTTAGAGCCTACACCGCCAAATACATTCTGCAGGTATGCGCCGCGGGTGCCGGGAAAAAGAGCTGCATCGTTGGTTCTGTTGGCGCCCCACCAGGCCCAGTTGAAAATGCTTTTTTCGCCGCTTTCCCAATCGCCGGTAAGGTTACTGATCACATCACCGCTTTCATGGTCATTCAACGGGCCGTTTGACATGGCTGTACCGTACTTTGCATGTATCACCAGGCGGCCGGTATCGCTGCCCAGGTCGGGCATTACAAAGCCAACCCTCCAGCCTTTATCGTCGGCATTAAAATCGGTTATCTCCCTGTTGCCGGGCAGTACTATCTTATCTATCAGCCACAGGCTGGAACCCCAGATGATAACGGAATCACCCGGCAATGCATTTTCATTAGAAACAGACTCAATAGATGGCGGCGGAATATCTATCACAAACGAGAAAGATGCTTCACCATGGGTGGTTACGATGCGGATGGCATTGGGCACATCAGGATTGGTAGCCTCTGTTGGGGCATTAGATGGTATTTCAACTATAAGGTGTGTGGATGTGCTGAGTGTGGGATTGAAATAAGCAGCAGCATTATTGAAGTACACATTCACAATGTCGTTAAGGTTCTGGCCGGTAATCAATATCTGCGTACCCGGCAGCGCTTTGGTAAAAGTGCTGTCCAGTTTGGAAGAGTCTAACAAGCTTACCTGCTGGATAATCGGCGGGCCGGAAACGCTGTCTTTTTTGCAGGCGCTGAACAGCAGGATGCCCAGCAGTATGGCGCAGAGCATTTGTATGCCCCGGCGCCCGGTGAAGGTTAAATTATGTTGTATCATGTTAATGACAGTTTATTGGTTGGTTAAAACTCGTAAGGCACCGGAGGCTTTCTTAAATTAGGCGCTGCCGATAGTTCCGCGGCGGGATAAGGCAGGTAAAAATTGCTTTCTGTTACCGGGTAGAAGGCCGGTACGTCGGAAGTAACCGTCCACGATACGGCATTTTGCGCTGCATTGGGAACGATGCGGTAAGTGCCTTTGTCCTGGCCGTTAAGGATGCCGATGGCTTTGGTGGGATCAAAGTAGTGCATCCTTACAATATCGTACCAGGCCTGGCCTTCCATGGCAAATTCGAGGCGGCGTTCAGCATAAATATCATCCAGCGTAATGGATGTTTTAGGCTGCAGGCCTGCCCTTGTTCTAACCAGGTTATAGTATTTAAGCGCCTGTGCATCGGCTGTTGAACCGGCATTGCCCAGCAGGCCCTCGGCATACGTAAGGTACACATCTGCCAGGCGTAACATGTACGTGTTTATTTCTGTATGCTGCTGGGTAACTTTGCCGTCGTTGTCTTCCGGGCGGCCTACTACATACTTTTTAACCCAGGCACGGGTATTGTACCTTTCCGCGCCAACATAATTCCAGGGCACCTGCAACTGCTGGGATATTTTCTTGCCGGGATTATTGGGGTCGTCAATCTGCTGGGTAATGTAAGCATAATGATCCCCGGGGAACATGAATGTGCCTTTGCGGCGCTTGTCTGTAGTGGCGTATTTTTTCAATAAGTCGTAAGAAGCGCCAAGGTCGCCGCCCCAGCCATCCGCAAAACCTGTAATTTCAGAGCCATAAGCCAGGAAGGCCTGCACACTGTTCTGTGTGCCCCAGTCGCCATCATACTTCCATTGCAGGGCAAAGAGGCTTTCGGGGTTATTGTTGTTCTTCATAATGAACAGGTCTTCATAATTGCTCATCAGGCTGGCGCCGCTGTTGTCAATGGCGCTTTTGGCGTAGCGGGCAGCATTGTCAAGATCGGCTTTATTCCTGGCGCCGGATGATGCGCCTACACCAGCCCTGGTAAGATACATTTTGGCCAGCATACCTTCTGCAGCCCATTTGGTAATGCGGCCTTTTTGTAAAGGTGCAGCAGGCAGGTTTTCGGCAGCAAAGGTCAGGTCTCTTATGATGAACTCCCAGATGGTTTCAACGGTATTGCGGGTAACGCTGGTATCGTTTAAAAGCGCATAGTTGTCTGTAATTACGGGAACGGGCCCCCAGTTTTGCACCAGGAAGGAGTAGGCCACGCCACGCATAAAACGCCCTTCGGCTATGCCGGCCTTTTTTACCGTTTCAGAAACAGCAGGCCCTGCATATTTCTCTATATTGTTGATGGCCAGGTTGGCCTGCGTTACGATGTTAAAGAAAGAAGTCCACGAATTGTACACTTCACCTGTAACATCGGTGGTTTGCATGCGTATGTTCTCTACCTGGTAAGAGCCAGACATAAGGTTACCGCCCCTGCCATCGCCAATGCCGTGAGAGGCTTTGTCGTTGTAAGCAAACCACACAATGTTGTACAATGGCGCGGTACCTGCCAGTATCTGGTCGTCGGTTTTATAAAAGTTGGCATCCACTATCGAATCTTCCGGCGGCCTGTCAAGGAAGCTTTTTTTACAGCCGGTTATCAGCCCAAGAATTGCAAGGCTGGTAAGAAAATTTTTATAATTAAGCTTTTTCATTTAGGCAAAATTTTAAGGTCTTTAAAAATCCACTCCGATGCTGAAGGTGTACAACCTGGTAAGCGGGTAACGGCCGGCATCAACACCAATAAACTGGCTGCTTAGCTGCACCTCTTTTCCTATATAAGCGCCCACTTCCGGATCGTAGCCCTTGTATTTGGTGAACGTTGCCAGGTTTTGCACACCGGCTGTAAGGCGTATTCCTTTAACAACCGCCTGCTTTTTCAGCCACTGTCCCGGCAGGTTATAGCCCAGTTGTATATTCTTGATCCTGATATAAGAACCGTCTTCCACATATATGTCTGTAAACCTGTTGGAGTTGCCGTTAACATCGGAACCTACAATGCGGGTTACATTGGTGCCGGGGTTGGCCAGTGATACTTTGCCATCGCCATCAGTAGTAACACGGGCATAGTTAAATGATTCGCTGAACAGGTTGCGGCCCAGGTTGATATTGTTCGGGTCTGCATTCTGGTAGCGCAGGTAATTGTAGATATCGTTGCCCTGTGCACCTGTAAGCAATATGCTTAAGTCAAAACCTTTGAATGAGAAAGTGTTGGTAAAACCGAAAGTGATTTTTGGCCAGGGGTTGCCGATAAAGGTCTGGTCGCGGGAATCTATTACGTTATCGCCGTTAAGGTCCTTGTATTTACGGTCGCCTACCCAAACGCCGCCATCCTGCTGCACGGGCAGCCTGCTGCCGTCTGACTGTGTAGGTATGGCGCTGTTATTAATTTCTTCCACTGACTGGAAAACCCCTTCTGAAATGTAGCCATACATCAGCCAGGGCGCCTGGCCCACCACAGAACGTTCTTCAAAATTGTTCATGTACCAGGCTGATTTTCTCAGGAACGCCGCATCGGAATTAAGCTTGGTGATCTTCGTTTTAAAAGAGGAAATATTGAAGTTGGTCCTCCACGAAAAACCGGCTTTATTGTCTATATTAACTGTATTAAGCGTTATGGCAAATCCCTTGTTTTCCAGTGTGCCTATGTTTACGTTGGGGGCGCCCACCGCACCTTCGCCGGATGTGCCCATGTAGGCTGGAAGGCCCAGCGGCATCAGCAGGTTATTGGTATGCTTAATGTAATAATCGCCTTCCAACTGAACGCGGTTTTTCAGCATGCTCAGGTTAAAACCAATGTTTTTGGTGGTAGTGGCTTCCCACTGTATGTTAGGGTTGCCATACTGCGTAGTGCGGAACCCTGTCCCCAGCGGTGTAGTAACAGGCCCCAGTGGAGAGAACTGGCCACCGCCGCCGTTGTTACCCGTTTTGCCCCATTCTGCCCTTATCTTCAGGTCGTTGATAAAGCCAATGCCCTTCATAAAACCTTCCTCTGTTACACGCCATGCGGCCGATACAGAAGGGAAGTAGCCCCAGCGGTTGGCCTGTCCAAAGTTGGAAGAGGCATCGGCCCTGCCCGCCAGTTGTACAATGTACTTGTTATCAAACGAGTAATTGATGCGGCTTAGGTAAGATTCCATTGCCCAGGAGCCTTTGTAGCTTCCGGTAGTCTGGCCCTGCGCATCGCCCAGGTTAAAGGATGGTATTTCGTTGCTTACAAAACCAATCCTGGTGCCTGAATAGCCCTGGTAGCTGCCAGACTGTGCCTCGTGGCTGGCCATGGCGCCAATGCTGTGCCTGCCTATATTGGTGTTGTACTGTACCAACTGGTTAAGGTTCCAGTAATAATTTTTAGACGTGCTGAAGGAAAGACTGGCTTTTTCGTTGGAAATATAGCCCAGCCTGTAAGTAGGGGTAAACTTGGTGCCTTCGCCATTTTCAAAATTGCCGTTGAAGCTGGCCCTGAACACAAGCCCTTTCATCAGTGTTATTTCTGCACCCAGCGAGCCCAGGCCGCCGGTTTTCTTAAAGTCGTTATTTACCAGGTTGGCAATGGCTATGGGGTTAACCGGCGCATATTTGGCATTGCCGCCGTATTCATTCTCAGTAGCGCCGCCCCAGGTACCGTCAGGGTTTTTAACCGCAATATTGGGCGCCAGGGTAAGGGCATTCCTGATAACATCTTCGCTGGTAGATGCCAGCTTTTCCTTTGTTTGGTAATAGTTAAGGCTGGTGTTTAACTTCAGCCATTTAAATGCCTGGTTATCCAGGTTAAGGCGGAAGGAGTAACGGCCAAACTTAGAGCCGATGGCCACACCTTCCTGGTCAAAGTATTCGCCAGACATGTAGTAGGTAGTATTGCCCATGCCGCCGCTCATGGTTACCTGGTGTTTTTGCAGCGGCGCGGTTTTAAACATGGCATCCTGCCAGTTGGTGCCTTCTCCCAATACAGACGGGTTTTTAAAATCAGCATTGGGGGTGCGGTTAAGCAGGGTGGCTATTTCATTGTTCATTATGGCAAACTGCTGCAGGTTTAAGGTAGGCAGCGCTTCCGGCTTATCCTGCAGCGAATACATGTAATTATAGGTAACTTTTACCTGGCCCGCTTTGCCGCGTTTGGTAGTTACCAGTATTACGCCGTTGGTGGCACGGGAACCGTAAATGGCTGTAGCCGAAGGGCCCTGCAGTATCTCCATAGATTCAATATCAGATGGGTTAATACCTGCCAGCGGATTGATTGAGCTGCTGTTGCCATAGCTTACCGTATTGGGTTGTATCTGCACCCCATCAATTACGTACAGTGGTTCTGTAGTGCCGGAAAGCGAGTTTACGCCGCGTATGTTTACAGAAATACCCCCACCCGGCTGGCCGGAGTTCTGGGTAACATACACACCAGCGGCCCTGCCCTGCAGTGCCTGGTCTATCGTGGTGTTGACGGTTTTATTAATATCCGCGGCGGAAACAGATACCTGCGCACTGGTTTGATCAGTTTTCTTCATTTTACCGTAACCCACCACTACCACGTCGTTCAGGGTGCTGTAGTCTTCTTCCATTGAGAAATTGGCCGTGGAAGAATTGCCCACCGTGATGCGTGTATTGGCAAAACCTACAAACGTGGCCTCTATTACCTGGCCGGTTTCGGCCATAATGGTAAATTTTCCCTCGTTATCGGTAGTGGCTACATTTTTGGTGCCCCTAACGGTAAGGTTCGCCCCGCTAATGGGCTGGCCTGATTTTTTTGAAACGATAACTCCGGAAATTTTTCTTGGCCCGCTTTGCTGGGCCTGTACATAAGAGGGCAGGGCAAGTGCCCAGTAAGAGACTATGGCGCATACAATATACCATAGCTTCCTCTTTGTTTTGGGATGTCTCATACGCAAACAGTTAATGGTTAAATGGTTTAATTGGAAAAGATGGGGTTTGGCAAGTATTTTAGTTTTGGTATTGGCCACAACGGCAGGCGCCGGGTGTGCCTGGCATTTTTTTCTGACATAGCAATCAATTTAATCGTTAGTAAATAACTGGCTTATAATCCCCTTAAAATTATAGCCACCTGCCGCTGTAAGGGGGAGTATATTGTTTATGTATGGGTGATAAAATGTTAAGTGTTGGGTATGGTTTGTATAAAAAAGGGGTATCATTTGTTAACCGGGGCCGTTATACAGTCAAAAAAGCCCCATAAACAGGGGCATAAGCTAATGTACAATGGTGAAACGGAGAAATTTTTGGGGCTTTCCCCTCAGGAACATTTTGCGACAGCAGTTCCGGCTTTACGCTGCAAGTCCTCACCACTCGTGCCTCGTGGTTGCGGGCTTTCCGCTCCAATCCGGCAGCCATTTGGCGACAGAATTACTATGTGGCTTTGCCCGCAGGGTAGACTTGATGACAATGAGTATAATGCCTTGGGGCAGTCCGAAGACCGCCTCCTATTTAAAATCCAAAGAGCCGCTTAACGCTAACTCTTTGGATAGCATCACGCTTTAATTTAGCATATTTTACCAAAAGCTGGGTTGGATTCCTTATCGTTATTTAACCACGGGTTTCACCCGTGGCTATTGATATTTATGCCCTTCGGGCAAAGGCGGATCATCGGTATTTAATTTAATATTGGTTTGTTCATGGGTGGCAGGTGTTTGGCATTCAATGTTGCTTTGCGGAACTTGTAGTTCCGCGGGCTATTATGTTGCTTGCAGCGACATTTACTTAAACAACAGCATTGCCTGCAAAAAATCAGCGTGTTGCACTTTGGGTGAGGGATTGAAGCGGTTACCCCGGTGAGGCCTTTGCAGCAGGGCCCTGTGCCGGAGTAATAGCGGAAAGCCCGGCCCGAGGCACGAGGGACACCCCCTGAAGGGAATGATCATTAGTTATTAAATGGCGGTTGATTCATTGGCCTTTTCGGCCAGGTTTTCTTTTCTTTTGCCGCTGGCATAAACGGAGGGCAGCACGCCAAAAGCGGCCTTGAAATACCGGGCAAAATACTTGGGGTTGTTAAAACCTACTTCGTAAGCCACTTCGGCCACATTCATCTGCGTTTTTTCCAGCAACTGCGCCGCACGGTTTAGCCGCACGGAGCGGATGAACTCAACCGGCGTTTTGCCGCTGAGGGCAAACAGGCGCTTGTAAACGGAAACGCGGCTCATGCACATTTCCCGGCTAAGCTCTTCTACCGAAAAGCCAGCATTGGAAAGGTTTTTTTCTACCACCGTCATAACCTGCATAATGAATTTTTCATCGGGCGACTCTACTTTAATTTCCGGGTTTTTGATGTCAACCTGGCGGGAAAGGGTTTTCTTGAGCGAGCTTTGCTGGCTGAGTATGTTGCGCACCCGTGAAAGCATGATCTCGAAACTGAACGGCTTTACCATGTAATCCGTAGCGCCGGTTTCCAGGCCTTTTAGCTGGTGCTCTTCGCTGGCAAGGGCGGTTAAGAGTATTACGGGTATGTGGCGGGTGCGGGTATCGGCTTTAATGCGGCGGCAGAGTTCAATGCCATCCATCAGCGGCATGCTTACATCGCTTACCACCAGGTCAGGGTGGGAGGACAGCGTTTTTTGCCAGCCTATTTTGCCTTCGCCGGCTTCCACTATTTCAAAAAATTCTTTCAGGTTGTCTTTAAGATAAAAGCGAAAATCTTCATTGTCTTCTACCAGCAACAGTGTGGGTTTTCTGTGGCTGCCTGCCTTGGCATCTTCGCTGGCTGCGGCGCTGGGTATTACCTGCAACCCCGCTTCATCTTCTTCGGTCAGCAGGGGGGTGTCAGCCATATCAGAAACCTCGCTAACGGGTTTAAAGGGCAGCAGAACAGTAAAGCAACTGCCATTGTCAACCTCGCTTTCCACGTTAATAATGCCATCGTGCATCTTAACAAATTCGCGGGTGATGGCCAGGCCAATACCGCTGCCCTGGTTTACCAGCGTGCCGGGAATTTCGCTCTGGAAAAAACGGTCGAATATTTTGTCCAGCTTTTCGGCGGGTATGCCTATGCCCGTATCACGTACCTTAATTTCCATCAGCGCTTCACCATCTTTTATGCCTGCGCTTACCTCGACAGAAACAGCGCCATTTTCAGGCGTAAACTTAAACGCGTTGGAGAGCAGGTTAAAGAGTATGCGTTCTATTTTATCATGATCAAAACGGGTATGCAACTCATCTGTATTACTGTTGTAGGAAAAACTGATGTTCTTTTTTTCGGCAAGGTCTGTAAAGGAGTACGACACATCTTTGATAAATTTAACCAGGTTGCCAGGCATGGGGTTTAGCTTTAGTTCCTGCACTTCCATTTTTCTGAAATCCAGCAACTGGTTTACCAGGTTTAACAGGCGCCTGGCATTGCGGTGTATTAGCTGGAATTGCTTTTTTTCATCGGGGCCGGCAGCGTTTTTTATAATCTTGTCAAGGGGGGTTAATATCAATGCAAGCGGTGTTCTGAACTCGTGGCTTACATTGGTAAAAAATTTAATTTTCATCATATCCAGTTCATGCAGCCGCTGGGCTTCCCTGCGTTCCTGCGCCAGTGCAAAACGGGCATGGGCACGGCGTATGGTAATGTGCCGGGCAAACAATAGCGCCGCCGCAATGATAATGATATAGAGTACATAGGCCAGCGGGGTTTTCCAGAAAGGGGGTAGTATGGTAATTTTTAAAGCAATGCCTTTGTCGTTCCAAACGCCGTCTTCGTTGGAAGCTTTTACATGCAGGGTATAACTGCCGGGGTCAAGGTTGGTATAAGTGGCCCGGCGGGTTTTGCCATCTGTTAAAAGCCATTCTTTGTTAAACCCTTCCAGCCGGTAGGCGTACTTGTTTTTATCCGTGTTTAAAAAGTTGAGAGCGGCAAAGTCAATAGAAAAATCATTCTGGTTGTACCTGAGCGCTATTTCTTTTGTTTCTGAAACAGACTCTTTCAATATGATGTGGTTGCCTGTTTTTTCATTAACGGAAACGGGCTTGTTAAACACCTGCAGCCCGGTAAATACGATGGTGGGTACGTTATTGTTGCGTTTTATATCGGCGGGATTGAACAGGTTAAAGCCATTGGCGCCGCCAAATGCCAATTCCCCGGCCCTGGTTTTAAAGCCTGCGTTGTCGTTAAATACGTTGCCCTGCAGGCCGTCGGCCTCATCGAAGTTTCGGCAATTGATGGTTATGCCGTTTTTGTTTTCTGTAACGGTTATTTTGCTGATGCCATTGGATGTGCTTACCCATAAATGCTGGTTATTGTCTTCCAGTATGGTAAAGATGGTGTTATCCGGCAGGCCATCCTCCATGCGGAATGATTTGAAAGTTTGGGTTTGTTCATCGAAAAGGCTAAGGCCTTCGCGTGTGCCTGCCCACATGCGGCCCTTGCTATCGCGGAGCAGGGCGTTTACATTATCATTGCTTAACTTATGTGTGGCGCTTAGCATCTGGATAAAGATGCCCTTGGATTTGTCCAGCAGGTCAATGCCATAAGCGGTACCAATCCACAGGTTGCCGTTTTTATCTTCTTCAAACGCGGATATGAAGTTGGAATGTACAGAATTGCGCAGGCCAACTTTATTGTGGTAAAAGATTTTCTTTTCCCTGTCAAACCTGTCAAGGCCGCCACCCAGCGTGCCCACCCAAAGATTGGCCTGGTTGTCTTCGTAAATTTCCCAAACACTATTGTCGGCCAGGCTGGATGGGTCGGTGTCGTTGTGGCGGTAGTTGGTGATCCTGCCGTTTTCAAAACAGTCAAGCCCGCCGAAAAAGTAGCCAATCCAGAGCTTTTCGCTTTTATCTATGTAAAGGCTAACTACCACATCGCTGCTGATGCTGTTGGGGTTGCCCGGCTGGTGCCTGTATTGCGTAAAGCTGTTATCTGCCCGGTTAAAATAGATAAGCCCCCCGCCGTTGGTGCCTATCCAAAGGTTACCTTTTTTGTCTTCTGCAAAGCGGTTTATGTCATCGTAATTAAGCCCGCCCACATCAGATTGTTTGCTGCGGAACAGGTTAAACTTAGCCATGTTTTCGGCAAAATAACTTACGCCTTTTTTAAAGGTACCCACCCAAATAATGCCCATATCATCTTTGTAAAGGCTGTAAACTGCGTTTTCAGCAAGGCTTGTTTTATCATCGTCCTTGTGGGTTACAAACCCGCTGCTGAAATTTTTCTTGTTGATGATGTTAATGCCCCCGTGGTCGGTACCAATCCAAACAAGGCCGTTATTGTCCTGTGTTATGCTGCGCACCACATCATTATTAAGCACGCCGTTTTTTTGAGAGAATTCCCTGGTGGTATTGGTTACCGGGTTAAAGTAGATGGCGCCCAGGCCAGCGGCATACACCCATATATCATCCTGTGCATCGTTGTACAGGAAAAAGGAGCCTTGCCTTGCAGCCAATAGCCGGTTTACCGCTGTGTAGCTGGCCACAGGTTGACCGGTTTCTGCATTCAGTTTTTCAATAAGGCCGTTGTTGTAAACTAATACCGGCTGATTTTTAGAGTCAGCCTTGATGTCTGTTATATTGCCGGGCCTTGTTTTTATCCTGGTGGTTTTACCATTGGCATCCATACGGTACAGGCCGGAATCTACATGGGCAAACCAAAAAATGTTGCCTGTTCTTAACACCGTGAGATTGCCAAAAACAGGAATGCCATTTTGGGCCAGCCAGGGCTGTGCATCGAGAAATTTTTCTGTAACAGGATCAAACAGGTTATTGCCATTGCGGGTTTGTACAAACATTTTATTGCCCGGCGCCGCCGAAATGGCTGTAATGTAGTCATCCAGCAGGGAGAGGGAATCGGCAACCTTATGGCGGAATACTTTTACACTATAGCCGTCGTACCTGTTTAAACCGCTCATGGTACCAAACCACATAAAGCCTTTTGCATCCTTATAAATACAGTTAACCTGGTTGTTGGACAAGCCGCTGCTTATATTGAGTGAAGAAAACCTGTAGCTGTATTGATAAGCAAAAGCGCTTTGCAGGGTAGCAATAAGTACGAGTATCGCACAAAATCGTAAAGTCATGAAAAGCAATCAATTGGTTTTAAAAAGGTAACCATTGCGAATTTAGCGTAAATAGCGGGTATATGCGTTTTATGGTTGGGCAGATATTGCAGAATAAATTGCAGGTGCGGTTGATTGCGGATACACACGCATTGTGTATCTGCGGGCAACAGTCCTGCGGGAAAAACAGCAGGTTACCCATCGGGTGAGGGATTGAAGCGGATACCCCGCTGAGGCTTGGTGCGGCGGAATCTGTGGCGGAGTATGAGCGTAAAGCCCGACCCCTTGCGATAGCTTGGGGGCACCCCCTATACAATTTTATTTTCGGGATTGCCGGTATGAATTTTCTTTTGCATCTCTTCATCACGCCTAACCTTATCGAAATATTTTTTTGCCACCAGCAGCATGCCAAAACTTTCGCCGTCTTCTTTCTCCAGGTATTTGTGGTGCATTTTGTGTGCCCAGCGTATGGCTTTTACATAACGGTTATTGCTGCGGGTAAATAGTTTAAAGCGCTGGTGAATAATAATATCATGCACCAGGAAATACGCAAAGCCGTACATGGCAACACCTGCGCCAATACTTACCACCCACCATACCTGGTATATGCTGCCCAGCATAATGCTTAAAAAACTGGGTATGGCGAAAATGACAAAAAACCAGTCGTTTTTTTCAAAAAAACCCGGACCTTTTTTGTGGTGGTCTTCGTGCAGGTACCACAAAAAGCCATGCATAACATACTTATGGGTAAGCCAGGTAATACCTTCCATTACCAGGAAGGTTGCAACAGCGATGAAAGGATAAATAATCCAACTCATAAAAAAGTTCTAAGTGCAAGAAAAAACAATGCCTGGATAATGAACAAATGTACCGCGAAATAGTTGTGTTTGTTGAATTTTAAAACCCTGAATATTACGAGCAATAACAGGCTGATAACATACCAGCACAGGTAATTGTACCAGGGCACTTCAGCATTTTGCCATTTCCAGAAACCCAGTTGCACGGCTACGGGTTCCATAAGCCAATCGAAAAGTGTGGCCAGCAAAGCGCCATCCATTATTACGGCGGCCGCGCCATATAAAGGAGAAATCTTTATGCCGGCTTCCCGGTATTTATTTACGGCCCATTCGTCAAGCAACGTCATAATTACACCTGCCGCGTACACGGTAACAAACCAGTTGGCGCCTATAAGCAATGGTACATTTTTAAACTGAAGCCCCATCAGACTGGTATAACTGTAGCTGCCAAACAGCAAACCTGTATTAACACCTGTAATTTCAGCGGCCAAACCGGTAATAAAGCAAAGTGTAAGGAACAGAAAAAAGGTTAGGTTTTTTTGTGGCTGCGTAAGTACGACCAAAATAAACATGAGCAACAGGTTTAACGGTGTGTGGCTGATAAACCAGTTTTTATAAGGGGTAAACAATATGCCAATTAACCCGCATACATGAAAAAGCAGCGCTATGAACAATGCCAGCCTGGAGATGGAGAACTTCATAAGATAAGTTAGTTATGCTGCCTTGTATGCGCAGCAATAAGGTTACTTACAATGGCCGCGCTTTTAAGGCACAACGGTATGCCGCCACCCGGGTGCACACTGCCGCCGGCAAAATAAAGCCCTTTAATTGTTTTGGAGAAATTGGGGTGGCGCAGAAAAGCCGCATAGCGGCTATTACTGCTGGTGCCATACAGGGCGCCCATAAAGGAGGATGTTCTGTCTTCAATCATTATGGGGTCGAGAATGGCTTCAGTTTCAATCAACGGTTGTAGCGAGGTTTGCAGCAACCTGCTCAGTTTGGATAAGACGTATTGCCTGGCATCAGCCTTTAACTGCTGCCAGTTTTGGCCGTTGTTGGCAGGCACGTTAATCATTACAAACCAGTTTTCCATGCCCTGGGGTGCATGTTGTGCCGGTTGATATTTTGAAGTGATGTTAATGTAAACAGTGGGGTCATGGTACAGCGTTTTATACCGAAAAAGGTGCTCAAACTCGGCCTGGTAATCAGCGCTGAAAAAAATATTGTGCAAGTCAAGCTGCGGAAACTCCCTGGCCATACCCCAATAAAAGATAAGAGCGCTGCTGCTGCGTTCCTGCTTAAGCAGCCTGGCCGCTGTTGCCGAATTTTTTAATAATTCTTTATAAGTAAAATACACATCCATATTGCTCACCACGATGTCCGCATCATGGTTGCCGGTAGGGGTGCTTACACCTTGTACATGGTTATTACTGATCATTATTTTTTCAACAGCGGTGTTAAACTGGAATGTCACCCCTTTTTTTAGCGCCAGTTTGTACAAGGCATTGGTAATGCTTATCATGCCGCCTTCAGGATAAAAAACCCCTTCATTATGTTCCAGGTGGGGTATGAGGCTAAGCATGCCCGGCGCTTTGTAAGGGTTGCTGCCATTATATGTTGCATATCGGTTAAATAGCTGAACAACATGAGGCTGCGAAAAAGCATGGCTGTTAACCTGGTTAAGGTTATTGAGCAAGTATTTTTTTTGTACCGCATATAAAGCTTTTACTATACCCGGCGATAAAAGTGTGCCTGCTTTGTGTAACGAATGCTGTAAAAAAAATGCTCCCGTATTTTGATACAGTTTTTCAGACCTTGATAAGTAATTATACAACCGCTCCGGTGCTTCACCGGTTT
Organism: Foetidibacter luteolus; assembly: GCF_009650435.1. GTDB lineage: Bacteria > Bacteroidota > Bacteroidia > Chitinophagales > Chitinophagaceae > Foetidibacter > Foetidibacter luteolus. The sequence continues at coordinate 36,602 of NZ_VVIP01000089.1, read as the reverse complement.
TGGCCTGCAGTTCTTCCGCAAAGTCCTGCTTATTGGTGTAGGCATTTATAACGGTGCCATCTTCATAAAAATACCTGCATGCTATGGCTACAGGCCTGTACGTAAAATATTTTTCAATGGGTTCTCCTGCCAGTAAAAAAAGCTCTTCTATGTTGGATGGCTGTATAAACAGGCTTGGGCCGGCATCAAAATAAAACCCATCTTGCTGTATACTGCTTAGCTTGCCGCCGGGGTAACTGTTTTTTTCAAATACGGTTACCTGCAGGCCCAGCACAGCAAGCCGTATGGCTGTTGCCAACCCTGCAACCCCGCTTCCAATAATAATGGCTTTTTGTTGTAATGGCATCGGGTAAAAGTATCAACTGTATTTGATGTGTGGTCCTGCGTATTTTTTATTGAGTATTTGGATACCGGCGACATATCCCTGTAGCATCATCGTTGCGTCGCAATCCTTTCATCGTCCGGTTCATTGGGCGGCTTTTTAGCCCGGTTAGTTGGACCGTAAAGCAAGCACTTTTGCAGAGGGAATAGATGAATGATTCTGACACATTCGGGGCAGAATCAAAGTGGTCAGGCCCTTTGCAGCTTAATCCAGTCAGCCACTTTGTAAAACGCTATATGAAACCATGCGGTGTAAAGGTGAGGCTGCGTTTGCAGTTCCTGTATTATCTGTTCAACAGGTTTGTAGCAGTAGTTGCTTACTTCGTTGTTGTTTGGGGTAACAGTGCCATCGTGGGTGCCGGTAAATACATGGTCGAATTCGTATTCGGTAAGGCCGTTGTCAAATACGGCCCTGTAGGTAAATTCAAATATTTTGTCAAGAGGGGTTTTAAAGCCAAGTTCTTCATAAAGCCTGCGGTGGGCTGCCGCTTCTATGCTTTCACCCGGCCTTGGGTGGCTGCAGCAGGCGTTGGTCCAAAGCCCGCCGCTGTGATATTTTTCAGGGGCACGCTGCTGCAACAGCATCTCGCCACGGCTATTGAAAATAAACACGCTGAAAGCACGGTGCAGGGCGGCTTTTTCGTGTGCCATCATTTTTTCCATGGCGCCAAGTTCCTCATCATGTTCATTCACTAAAATCACTAATTCCATAGTATAAATATAAGCAATACCACTAAGCTTTAAAAGGGTACAACGGCCTGTTTATAAAATATTCAACCGGCTTCTTATGCCGGCCTCAGCAACGATAAAGGCCTTGCCATAATCCGGTATACGTATGCGCTGCTGCAATATGCGCTGGGGCCTTAGTTTTTTAATCTTTTTGAATAGTGATAGGTAGTAACGATAGGCCACATATACCCCAAAACGGGCTTTTACCGGCAGTTGAATAATGCCTCTGTACGCATTTGCAAAATCCTGCTGAATATCCTTCTCAATCAATAATTTGTCCTGGTTGGAAAAGTTGCCAAAATCGCAACCTGGAAAGTACATGCGCTTAAGGTCGTTGCAATCAGCTTTCAGATCCCTCAGGAAATTTACTTTTTGAAAGGCTGCTCCCAGGCTGCGGGCGTAAGGCCGCAGTTTATGGTAAGATTTTTCATCGCCTTCGCAAAAAACATACAGGCACATAAGCCCCACAACTTCTGCACTGCCATATATGTATTCTTCATAGCCAGCCCTGTCGTAGTACTGCCTGGTTAAGTCCATTTCCATGCTTTGCAGAAAAGAAGTAACCAGGTCAATGCTTATATTATAATGGTTAACGGTGTGTTGGAAGCTGTTCAGGATCGGGTTAAGGCTAATGCCCCTTTCTATAGCTTTAAAGGTCTCTGTTTTAAATTCCTGCAACAGTTCAGCTTTGTTATGCTGGTGAAAAGTGTCAACAATTTCATCTGCAAAACGAACAAAACCATAAATATTGTGTATGGGCGTACGCATACTTTTGTGCAGCAGTTGAATGGAAGAAGCGAACGAAGTGCTGTACTTCCTGGTGGTTATCCTGCTGCATTCTTCGCAAACTTCACTGAACAGTTGCATCATATGGTAAATAATTTAATGGTATTTGTTTTATCCTTTGCTGTAAGCCTTTAAAATTTCACCAGCCACCACTTCTCCACTGATAAGGCTGGGTGGCACACCCGGCCCGGGAACCGTTAGCTGCCCTGTATAATAAAGGTTTTTTACTTTACTGCTTTTGCACGACGGCTTCAATATGGCCGTTTGAGCAAGGGTATTGGCAAGGCCATAAGCGTTTCCTTTAAAAGCATTGTATTCGCTGGTAAAATCACTGTGGGCAAAGCTTCTTTTATATATAATGCTATTGGTTATAGTTTGGTTCAGATGATGTTCCATTCTTTTTAGCACCATGTCCAGGTAATGTTCCCGCCTTGCTTCGGTATCATCATCAAGCCCCGCGGCAACGGGTATTAATATAAACAGGTTTTCGCAACCGGCAGGTGCAACTGTATTATCTGTAACTGATGTAACACTCACATAAAACAGCGGGTTGCGAGGCCATTGTTTGCTTATATAAATTTCTTTGCCATGCTCCTCAAACGATGTATCAAAAAACAGGTTATGATGCCTTATGTTGTTAAGTTTTTTGTTCAAACCTATGTAATAGATAAGACATCCGGGCGCCATTACACGCTTATCCCAGTAGGCCGGGGTATAAGTGCGGTAAGCCTGTGGTAGTAACTGCTGTTCCACGTGATGATAATCAGCGCCTCCGATTACCACATCGGCATCATAATAATGTACGGAACCGGGCATGCAATTAGATGTAGCCACCCCGCTGGCCTTTTTATTGTTTACCTGGATGCTCTTAACAGATTCATTAAAACGAAACTGTACGCCCAGTTCTTCCGCCAGGCTGTGCATGGCTTTCACTATGCTGTACATGCCGCCTTCAGGGTACCAGGTGCCGCCAACTATATCAGCATAATTCATGAGGCTGTAGAGGGCAGGTGTTTTTTCCGGCAAAGCGCCAAGGAACAATACAGGGAACTCCATCAGTTGCCGCAACATGGGATTTTTAAAGTAATGGCCAATGTGCCGCTTCATGGAGCTGAATATGTCCAGTTTTGTTATGCCCTTAATAACATCCGCATCCATAAATTCACTAAGCGAACGCCCTGGTTTGTACACCAGTTTGTTCATGCCAACTTCATACTTGTATTCAGCTTCCTGTAAAAATTTATCCAGTTGCAGGCCGCTGCCAGGCTCAATGCTGTTAAACAGTTCCTGTAACTCCTTATAGCCGGCCGGAATATCCACCGGGCCATTGCTCCAGTAAACACGGTAGGAAGGGTCAAGCCGGGTAAGGCTGTAATAATCACTTACTTTTCTGCCAAAGCAACCAAAGAAATGTTCAAAAACTCCAGGCATCCAATACCAGCTTGGGCCCATATCGAAAGTAAAACCCTGTTCTGATAATTGCCTTGCCCTGCCACCCGGGGTTGCATGTTTTTCCAATACAGTAACCTGCCAGCCGGCTTGGGCCAGAAAACAGCTTGCAGAAAGGCCTGCAAAGCCACTACCTATAACAATTGCTTTGTTCAATGATAATAAAAGTAAATATTTTAGAATCGTTCTATCTCAGTCTTCAGCAGCTTCCTGGCAAAGTGTATGCGGCTTTTAATGGTGCCCAGCGGCTCACGCAGCATGCCGGATATTTCGTTGTATTTATATCCTTCAAAGTACAAAATAAAAGGGGTTCTGAATATTTCCGGAAGATTGTGTACAGCCTTCTGTATTTCCCGGGTGTTGATATTGCTGATGGCGGTATTGGTCGTTACGGCCTGGTTATGGTTTAGCAGGAATTCTGTAGACGAACTATCAAAAATGGTGTTTTGCTTGTTGCGCCGGCGGTAATTGTTGATGAATATATTCCGCATGATGGTGTACAGCCAGGCCTTTATGTTGGTGCCCATGTTGTACTTTTCGCGGTTGGCCAGCGCTTTATACAATGTTTCCTGGAACAAGTCTTTGGCTGCTTCCATATCCCGTGTGAGTGTTATGGCGAACGGCTTTAAAAACTCAGCGTTTTTTTCCAGCATCTGGTTAAATTCAAAGGTTTGCATGTCACCGTTTTTGTTTAATTTTTATATGCACTAAGTTAAACAAAATATATTTTACCATCCAAATTTTTATTTAGGCCCCTGTGTATCCCTGGCCAGGCGTGCATAGGCAACCTGCTTATTTTGTTTAACCTCGTTGGTTATTCTTTTATACAATGCAAAAACCCGGCAGTTTTTGCTGGCATGGCATATAGCTATACATTCCGCCACCTGTGTTGATTTTATGCGCCAGAATGGGGCTGTGAAAGGCTAAGTAATGGTGTGCTGTAGTAAGATTTTTTAGGGGGTGTCCCTCGTACCTCGGGCCGGGCTTTCCGCTATTACTCCGCCACAAAAGCCCACTCACATATCCTTCAGCGGGGTAACCGCTTCAATCCCTCACCCGAAGGAAGGTTGCCGGTCTGTTGATTGTGTAAGGTAATCCTGTTGTTTTGAAGTGCCAGTACTGCGGGGTGCCAGCGCCGTTAACATTGAACAGCCAAAGCCTCCTAGAGGCGGCATGTTAGTAATCAACGAAAACAAGGTTTCCCGGAGCGCCGCGGGTGAGATATGTTAGGCAGGATGATGTGTAACCGGCTGGTTGATGATTACCGGGCTTTGTTACAAAAACCCGCTCAACATACCGCCTCTACGAGGCTTTACAAACAGGCAGTGCCTGCTTGCTACTAACATATCGCTCCCACGGAGCTTGGCATAGAAAACCCAACAGACCGGCAACCAGCTACCTGTAACCAGCAACTGTCCTTCGGGCATTTAGTTTTAATACTTGCTATTGAACATCATCAATTACCAAACAACGCCTGCATTTTACCCATCAACAGACCGGCATCCTGCAACCGGTAACCGGCAACTTTCCTTCGGGCATTAAGTTTTAATCCTTGCTTTTGAACATCATCAATTACCGACCAATGCCTGCATTTTACCCATCAACAGACCGGCATCCTGTAACCGGTAACCGGCAACCGGCTTTCGGGTGAGGGATTGAAGCGGATACCCCGGTGAGGCCATCGCAGCCTGGCTTTTGTGCCGGAGTATGAGCGGAAAGCCCGACCCCTTGCGCAGCTTGGGGACACCCCCAAAGCAAGTACGAGGTTGGAAGTACGAAGTGCCATTTTATGTAAGATGTTAGATGTGGGGTGTACGATGTAAAAAAGTACGAAGTAGTTTTTTATGTAAGATGTTTGATGTGGGATGTACGGTGTGCAGCACACTTGTAACCTGTTTGCGTCAGGTACTTCGTACTTCGTAACCCGTACTTCAATCGGCGCCAGCTTCTCACCTGAATGGGGGCAAACAAAAAGGTGAAGCAATCTTATTTACTTCACCTCACTTGAACGGGAAATATCACCCGCCGTTAAAAATGTCGCATGTTACAGCAACAATCATTTAAATAAAGGTAATGCGCCAGCCACTTGTTTGCAAAATGGAGTTTCGCACAGCTATATGTGCATTAGATGTGCAAACGTTCCTTTTTGCCCATCAGTTCATCCACGGTTTCCTGGTACATTTCGTCAGGTACACAGCAGTCAACCGGGCAAACGGCTGCGCATTGCGGCTCTTCGTGAAAGCCCTGGCATTCAGTACACTTATTAGGAGTTATATAGTACGTATCTACGCTTATGGGCGCCAGGCGGTCGCTGGCATCAACTACTGTGCCATCCATCAGCGTAAAAGACCCTTTTACGGTTGTCCCATCTGCGATAGACCATTCCACACCGCCTTCATAAATAGCGTTATTGGGGCATTCAGGTTCGCAAGCTCCGCAGTTAATACATTCTTCTGTTATTTTGATTGCCATATTACCTGTTTTTTGTGATTTTAAATTCCGCAATTTTGCGTTCCGCTGGCAAATATAAACCACAGCGGCAAATTTTTGAGATGACTTTAGCGCAACGCATAGATTTACTGGTACGACTTGGCGATTATATAAAGGCTGACAATGAAGAGTGGCAGACGGCCAAGCAGCAGGCTTACGTACAAAATGGCTGGTTTGTGCCGGGTTTTATCAATATGGCTACCAGTAACATTGCCGGATTTTTTCTTGAACGTGAAAAGCTGGAAAGCTGGGTAAAGCAATACAACCTGCCGGAGGAGAATGCCAACCCAAAAACGGTAGGCCTGGTTATGGCAGGCAATATTCCGCTGGTGGGCTTTCACGATTTCCTGGCTGTTTTTATTACCGGCCATATACAGGTAATAAAAGCATCATCTAAAGACGCGGTTTTAATAAAGCACCTGGTTAAGAAACTGTATGAGTGGGAGGTTACCGTGCAGAACTACGTTTCTTTTGCTGAAATGCTGAAAAGCTGCGATGCCTATATAGCTACGGGCAGCAACAACTCCGGCCGTTATTTTGAATACTACTTCAGCAAATACCCGAATATTATCCGTAAAAACAGAACTTCTGTGGCAGTGCTGGATGCTACAGAAACCCCACAGGAACTTGACCTGCTTGCTGATGATATGCAGCAATACTTTGGCCTCGGCTGCCGTAACATTACCAAGTTGTATGTACCTAAAGATTATGATTTTCTGCCCCTGCTGGGTGCGCTGAAAAAGTATAACTACTTCCTGGACATTCACAAGTACAAAAACAACTTTGATTACCAGTTAGCCCTGCTGTTATTAAATAACCGCTATTATATGAGCAGCGGCGCCGTTATACTCACAGAAAATGAACCTGTTTTTTCCCCGGTTAGCCAGGTAAATTTTGAATACTATACAGATAGGGAGCAGGTGCTGCAAAAACTTAACGGCGATGATAATATACAGTGCATTGCAGGCAAGGGTTTTATTGCTTTTGGGCAAGCCCAGCAGCCTTCGTTAACGGATTATGCAGATGGCGTGGATACAATGGATTTTTTAAAAAACCTATAAATCAGGGTGGGCAATCCCACGGAGAGCGGTTTTTACCATGTTCGCTGTTTTGCGGGCTTTTTATAATTACGGATATATAGCCGCCACCATTTTGCATGCTGCTTTGTGTAAACAGGTAACCCCAGTTGTGCAAGCCGAATAATACGGGGCCGGCTTTAACGGCCCCGCCAACCCAAAACTGTTGCTGGTTGTTGTAATGTATGGGCAGGTAGAAACCAAATTTCCTGTTTTCCCACCGGGGGGTAATGGTCAGCAGGTTTAAATCCCGCACATGCAGGTAATCTTCCAATGCGGAGGAAGGCATGCTCAAAGAAAGCTCCGCATTAATGTAAAAATTCTTGTGTATAAAGCGGTCAATATTCAATACCAGCCGCGTGGGGTTTAATACCCTGAAACGGCCACGCAACGCCCTTGTTTCGTTTACAATAGTGGCAAGGCTGTCGTTAAAGTCTTTTAGGGAGTTGATGGCGGTATCAAATTTTGCTTCCGCCATAGCAGAGGTAACACCCGATTTTACACCGGCCGCAAACTGGCTGTACCGCCCATACCTGTAGCTGTTGGCCCCTATATCTAAAACAGAAAGCCCAATCTTCCAGTCGTAATCGTAATAGTTGTCCTCATCATAAATATCTGTAACCTCCAGCGGTTTTACCAGGTATTCAAGGCCCAGGTCAATAGCATAGCCACGTTCGGTACCACGCAGAAAATTAGACAGGTTGGTTCCGGTGCTGTTGTTTTCATCCCACCTGTCGTAGTTAGAAGAATATCCATACTGTAATGCGCCGCCGGTAATATTGTAATCCTGCCCCGCATTGGCAAACCTGCCACCGGTAAGCCTGCCGTAAGCCCCGGATGCGCCACGGCTTATTTTAGCGGTAATACCTGCGTTAAGCCTACCTGTTTCGTTATCAAAAATGGTGCGGGCATAAGCGCCGTAAATTTCAACCCAGGCACTTTGTACCAGGTTGGCAGTAAATTCCCGGTTGGTTTGGTTAAGGCTCAAAAAGCCATATAAGGTTTCTACCGTATCAATGTAGTTGTAAGGGCCGGTATTTATCCAGGCGTAATTTTTTATGTTAAGGCCAAAAGCTATGCTGTTTCTTTTGTTAATAGCAATACGGGTATTAAAAAGGTTGACGTTATCGTTCAGCAGCAGTTTGCGGCTAAAATCGCCATCTTTAAAGCTGTACTTTACAGTGTCGGTAAACTTAAGAACGGAAAAATTATGGAGGGTAACCGCATTGGTAGCGCTTTTAACCTGTACGCCAAACAACGCCATATCCCATTTTAGCGGGCTGTTCACAATAGATGCCGGGTTGTTGTGCACCCCAAGACTGCCTGAATGTAAAGAACCGTTAACAGCGTGATAGTTTTGCGCTTGCGTTAAAATAAAACACAGGCCAAACCATACTGTAATAATTGTATGCCTCATAAGTTATAATGCAATAACGCCTTTTTAACTAAACTATTTTACGAGTAATGGCAAAAAGGCTTTTACATTGGTTTGGCTCCTCAAATATGTAATTTTTTTTTGGTAAACGGGGTAATAGTTTAATGTTGGGTTTTCACTGTTAATGAGTGTAGTGTTTTACAACCTGTCTTGCATGCATTGCTGTTATGATAATGTTATCAAAAGAAGATAAGGGGCTTTCGGCAATGGTATTTCATGGCAACTGTGGTCCCGGCTTTTCACTGCAACTCCTCGCCGCCTTCGCTGTGCTACGGCGGCTTCGGGGTTTCCGTTTCAATCCGGCAGCCAATTAGCTTTACCAATGCTGGCCCGGCAGGGCATCACGGCAGGTTTGAACAGCTTGCTTTTATTGGGCCAAACGCAACAAATGTTTTGCGGCATACCCTTTAACATTCCGCCCTCAATTAGAAATTTGTTCTTTAAGGTTTTGCCAGTAATTTCGCAACCTTGTAAATTCTTTAGGCCGCTGTAACAGGCAAGCTGCAAAGTGTTTACGTTTGCTCTGCCGCATACCGGCCTCATGACGCATTACTAATTTATAAAATCATCATTACTATGGCATACGATGTTATTGTTTTGGGCAGCGGTCCTGGTGGTTATCCTGCCGCAATCCGCGCTTCCCAGTTAGGATTTAAAGTAGCTATCATTGAAAAAGAAAGCCTGGGTGGTATTTGCTTAAACTGGGGATGCATCCCAACCAAGGCTCTGTTAAAGAGTGCACAGGTGTACGAGTATGCCAAGCATAGTAAAGATTATGGCATTACCCTTGGCGATCCGCAGGCTGATTTTGGGGCTGTTATTAAACGCAGCAGGGGAGTGGCCGATAAAATGAATAAGGGCGTAACCTTTTTGATGAAGAAGAACAAGATTGATGTGATTATGGGTTACGGCAAATTAAAAGCAAAAGGCCAGGTTGAAGTAACCGGCGCTGATGGCAAAACACAGGTGGTAGAGGGTAAATACATTGTTGTTGCTACCGGTGGCCGTGCAAAAGAATTGCCTAACCTTAAAATAGACGGTAAAAAGGTAATTGGTTACCGCGAAGCCATGTCTTTGCCGCAGCAGCCCAAGAGCATGATCATAGTAGGCAGTGGGGCCATTGGTGTGGAGTTCGGTTATTTTTACAACAGCCTGGGCACAAAAGTTACCATAGTTGAGTTTTTGCCACGTATTGTACCTGTTGAAGATGAGGATATTTCCAAAGAGCTGGAAAAGCAATTTAAGAAACAGGGTATTGATGTAATGACCAACTCAACCGTGGAAAGTGTTGATACCGGCGGCAATGGTGTAAAAGCATTTGTTAAGAAGCAGGATGGCAGCACAGTTACCCTTGAAGCCGATATAGTGTTGAGCGCCGTTGGTGTGGTAGCTAATATTGAAAACATTGGCCTGGAGCAACTGGGCGTTAAGACCGAAAAAGGTAAAGTAATAACTGACAAATATTTTCAAACCAATGTGCCCGGCATATTCGCTATAGGCGATTGCACACCTAACCAGGCACTGGCGCACAAAGCCACCAAAGAAGGTATTAACGCTGCTGAATACATTGGTTACCTGGAAAAGAAATTTCACCACCAGCCAGAGCCACTGGACTATTCCAATATCCCAGGCTGTACTTTCTGCAGCCCGGAAATTGCCAGCATTGGCCTTACTGAAAAAGCTGCCAAAGACGCGGGCTATGAAGTTAAAGTGGGTAAATTTCCTTTTATAGCCAGTGGTAAAGCCAGCGCGGCCGGAGCTATGGAAGGTTTTGTGAAAGTGGTTTTTGATGCCAAGTACGGTGAGTTCCTGGGGGCGCACATGATTGGCAGCAATGTTACCGAAATGATTGCGGAAGTATCTGTTGCCCGCAAGCTGGAAACAACAGCGCATGAAATACTGGCTGCCGTGCACCCGCACCCAACCATGAGCGAAGCTGTAAAAGAAGCTACGGCAGTTGCCTACGGCGAAGCAATAGATATCTAATCTGTTCATAATACTGGTACGAAGTATTGCCCGGTAATTTAATTACAGGCTTGGCAATACTTCGTATTTCTTTTTATATCCCAGTATCTTAGTGTTTTATAATCTGTACAGCACTATGAATAAAATCCTGTCCGTACTTCAAGATTTTTCCCATTTGTTCTTTCCCCATCTATGCGCAGGTTGTGGTTCAGATTCATTAAATGATGAAAGTTTATTATGTCCAAAATGTTTTTTGCAGCTTCCCGAAACCGGGTTTATAGGCGTTGATGGCAACACCATAGAGAAGATTTTCTACGGTAGGCTACCGGTACAAAAAGCAGGCAGTGCCTTTTACTTTACCAAAGACTCACTGGTACAAAAACTGGCAGTAGAGCTTAAATACAAAGGCAACAAAGCTATGGGCCAATACCTGGGACGATTGCTGGGTAAGAGGCTGCAGAGTTGCCGGCGTTTTGAAGAAGTGGATGTTATTGTCCCCTTGCCTCTGAACCCAAAAAAGCAAAGAAAAAGGGGGTACAACCAGGCAGAAGAAATTGCAAAGGGTATTGCTGAGGTATGGAGCAGGCCTGTTATTAGCAATGCTGTTATCCGGAACATTTTTACTGATACCCAAACACATAAAACCCGGGTTAGCCGTTGGCAAACCATGGAAGCAGTGTTTTCCGTTTCGCAGCCTTTGCTTATTGAGGGGAAACATGTTTTGCTGGTGGATGATATTATAACCACAGGCGCAACCCTTGAGGCCTGCGGCCAGGCCATGTTGCAAACGCCGGGTGTAAAACTTAGCATCGCTACTGTAGCTTACACTATTTAAAAAGTTAGCACCGCCAAAAAGGCGTGTCTTTCTTTTTTTACCAAAAGCCGTGATGATGAATGTGGTTAAATGCGATAACTTTACCCGTAATGTAAAGGTTGTTAACCGTAAAAATTAAATCATGAAATACTTACTCGTAGCGGCCGTTGCGATATTTTCCATAGCAGCCATCGCTTTCAGGCCGGTAGCCAAAAAGAATATTTACTCTTTTAAAATCAAAGCGCTGGATGGTGGTACCATTGACTTTTCGAAATATAAAGGCAAAAAGATACTGATAGTAAATACGGCTTCCAAATGCGGCTTTACCAAGCAGTATGCCGGCCTTGAGAAACTGTACGAAGACCATAAAGACAAACTGGTGATTGTAGGTTTTCCTTCAGACAATTTTGGCGGCCAGGAATACCAAAATGATGGGGAGATACAGGAATTCTGCCAGAAAAATTTTGGTGTAAAGTTCCCGCTAACCACAAGGGTTGATGTGAAGGGGGATAATACAACACCCGTTTACAAATACCTCTGCAACAAATCAGAAAACGGTGTGTTGGATGCCACCATTTCCTGGAACTTCAACAAATTCATGATTGATGAAAACGGTAACCTGCTGGCGCATTTTGACAGCAAGGTAACACCAGACAGCGAAGATATATTGAAGTACCTGAAGTAGAATGGTATGCCACGGAGGCACAGAATTGAAGAATGCCACAGAGAACCAAGCTTTTGTGGCATTCTTATTGGAAATTGTCTTCTGCTTATAAAACCATCCGCTTGATATCAAGTTTGGTGCGTCCAAAATTTAAAATCAGGCCAACTTTGCAACCGGAGCATTTCAGGTAATTTATTGTTTGTGCAAGGTCTTCGTTGGCTATACCTTCTTTCGACTTTACTTCAAGTATTACCGAATCAAATACTACAAAGTCTGCATTAAAAGGATGTGGTAATAGAATACCCTTGTAAGCTACTTCAAATCGTTTTTCTCTTTCATAAGGGTACCCTTCCAGTGTAAATTCATATTCAAACGCGTCTTTGTAAACAATTTCAAGAAACCCAAAGCCAAGAGTTTTGTGTATTTCAATTCCGGTACGGATGATAAGCTCTGTTTCTTTTTTTAATGGAAAATAGTCCAGGTTAATTTTTGTCATGGTTTTCAGGTAAACGGATGATGTAAAAGTTGTAAAAGCCTCTAAGTTTAATCTTTTCAGTTCAAGTAAAGAGAGCAAAGATTACCTTACTCCTCACTGGCATCGTATTTTCAAAGTGCATTCCTTTGCGCTTGGCGCCATCTCTTACTCCGCAAATAATTTTTCCGTGCCTCCGTGGCAACAAAAACAAATTCCCTATCTATGCATTCTAAAACAAATTATTCGTGCTTTTTCAAAATATTGTAGGCCAGCAGGAAGTTAAGCAGCACCTGGTAGAAATGGTTAACCAGAACAGGCTAAGCCATGCCCTGCTGTTTTTGGGTAAAGAAGGCACCGGCGCCTTACCGCTGGCCCTGGCTTTTGCCAGTTATGTAAGTTTAAATCCTGCGGGGGCTGCTGCAGCCAAACCTGCCGGCGCATCTCTGTTTGGTGATGATGCCGCGGCTGAGGTAGTGCTGCCTGCCACACCCCAGGCTGCCGATGGCTGGATGCAGCAACAAACGGCATTCATTAAAGCGCAGGGCATGGTACACCCGGATATCCACTACGCATATCCTGTTATACCCAAAAAAAGCGGCGACAAGCCTACCAGCACAGATTACATCAGCGAATGGAGGGAGTTTATAAAACTATATCCTTACGGTAATGCCTTCGACTGGCTGCAGTTTATTGGCGCAGAAAACAAGCAGGGCAACATTACTTCTGAAGAATGTGCCGACATCATCCGTAAACTTAGCCTTAAAAGTTTTGAAAGCGAATACAAAATACTGGTGCTGTGGATGCCGGAATACCTGGGTAAGGAAGGCAACAAGCTGTTAAAATTAATTGAAGAGCCGCCGGCGAATACCTTGTTCATATTGGTGGCTGAAAACGAGGAGCAGATTCTGCCCACCATTTTAAGCCGGTGCCAGTTGGTAAAAGTGCCGCTGCTATATGCGAAAGATATTGAAGAGGCGCTGATAACCCGCAATAGTACGCCGCCAGATAAAGCCCGGCAGGTAGCAGGTATTGCCGAAGGTAATTACCATGATGCACTGCAAATGTTGCAGCATGCGGAAGAGGATTGGCAGGGTCTGTTGCGTGACTGGTTGAATGCTACACTAAAAGGTGGGCCCGTGGCTCAGGTAAAATGGATTGATGATGTAAGCAAGCTCGGCCGCGAAAAGCAAAAACAGTTCCTGCGTTATTTTAACCATTTGCTGGAGCAAAGCATCAGGCTTAGGGTAATGGGGCCTGAACGCGTTCAAATGCCCGACAATGAAAAGGATTTTGCCGCCCGGCTTAACAAAATAGCAGCCGTTAGCCAGCAACAGGTAATGATTGAGGAAATTGACAAGGCCGCCTACTACATAGAGCGCAATGCCAACGCCAAAATGCTCTTTCATGCCCTTACCATTAAATTGTACCATATCATTCAGGATAAAGCCCTAATTTTGGCAGATTAGGCCCTGCCTGGCCACATAAGTTTCTGAAACTTATAGGCTATAACGGGCTTTCAACATATATAAGTGGAGAGAGATTTTTTGGAACCCGGCTTTTGTGCGCATGGCATCGTTCCTTGCGTCGCACTCTTGTACTGATTGAACCCGTGGCAGCAGCCCCGCGTTCATCTAATGAATATTGAATATTAAAACATTATAGCATTACCTGTTAATGCAAACCGTAGCCAGGTGTTCTTCCTGTTCAGGAAAGGACAAGGCGTACAAGTGAGTGACACAACGAAGTCCAATAGCAGCACTGCCGTCCGTCTCATAAATATTCTCCACGTAACGGAACAATTATTATTGAATCAGCGAATCTCAAAAACAGGATAGTTATGGGATGTGGTAGTTGCGGAACGGGCAAACCTAACGGATGCAAGAGCAATGGCGGCTGCAGTACAGGCAGTTGCAACAGGATGAATGTACACGACTGGCTAAGGAACCTGCCTATTGGCGATGCGGAAAGCAGTTGCAAGATTGTGGAAGTAAGCTTTAGCCGCGGCAGCAGAAAGGAATTTTTCAGGAATGTTAGTTTACAGCAATTTGATAAGGGAGAATATGTTACCGTTGAAGGCGTAAGCGGTTTTGATGTGGGAGAAGTATCGCTTACGGGTGAACTGGTGCGCCTGCAAATGAAGAAAAAAGGCGTTGACGAATTTAACAACGAGATTAAAAAAATATTGCGCCGCAGCGGCGATAAAGACCTTGAGTTTTACCGTTACAATAAAAGCAGGGAACAGGAAGCGTTGATGCGCAGCCGTGCCATTGCCCGGCAGTTAAAGCTGGAAATGAAACTGATTGAAGTGGAGTTTCAGGCCGATGGCAAAAAAGCTACTTTCTTTTATACCGCCGAAGACAGGGTTGATTTTAGGGAAATGATTAAAATTTTCGCTTCGGAGTTTAAGGTGAAAGTGGAAATGAAACAGATTGGCATACGCCAGGAGGCAGCCAAAGTGGGCGGCATTGGCAGTTGCGGCAGGGAGCTTTGCTGCAGCACCTGGTTAAGCGATTTTAAGAGCGTTACCACTACTGCCGCCAGGTATCAGAACCTGTCTATCAACCAAACTAAATTAAGCGGACAGTGCGGCCGTTTAAAATGCTGCCTTAACTACGAGCTGGATACTTACCTGGATGCGCTGCAGCATTTTCCTGACAACGCAGAATCTCTGGAAACCATAAAAGGCAATGCCACGCTGATAAAGAAGGATATTTTTAAAAACCTGATGTGGTATATTTTGCCGGAAAGCAATAAGCAGTACCCATTAAGTATATCCCGCGTAAAGGAAATTAAACGCCAGAACGCCCAGGGAATAAAGGTAGAAGCTTTACAACCGGTAGAGCTGGTAAGCAGTAAAACCAAAGAAGTGGAACACCAGTTTGTAGAACTGGTTGGGCAAATAAGCCTGCGCAGCCTGGAAAGGGGCAGCAAAAAAAGAAAAGACCGTGAAAGGGAACAACGTGGCACTGGCAATGAAGGGCGTGAGCAACGTGGCGGCGATAACCGCGAAAGCCGGGAGCAGCGGCAGGGCGGAGGCGGCAATAACCAACGCGGCCAGCAGCGGCCACCACAACAAAAGCCCCCGCAACAGCAAAGGCCACCACAACAACAAAAATCCAATCAGCCCCAGGGGCAGCGGCCGCCACAACAGCAACGGCCCCCGCAGCAGCAGCGTCCGCCTCAACAACGGCCACCACAACAAAAGCCACCGCAAAAACAACCGCAGGATAAAAAACCTTAACTGGTAAAAAATAAAAAAGCCGCACTTGATTAAATCGTGCGGCTTTTTATATTTAATCCCCCCATTGTTGTTTACTGTATCAGCTTGGCAATTTGCGGTAAAGGAATGGTGTTGGCAAGGTGGAGTATTTCCGTTTCAGAACTTTTGTCAATGCGGAAAGTTACCAAAGCATTGTTGAACGGAATTTCAAGTTTGTAGGAAGGTAACTGCCCGTCGCCATTGTCTTCTTTTTCCAGCCTGGCCTTGTAACCCTGCACTTTTACGGTTTTAGATTTGCCATCGTTCATCAGGCCGCCCAGCATAGGCGAGGTTAAAAAAGCGTTGAGAGAACCCAGCAGCGGGGAGTTGTTTACAATATCCAGCTCTGCCCTTTTATCAAATTTGCCATAAGTGCGGTGTATGGTAGCGCCAACAAAACTAACGTTGCCGGTAACCCGGTCTTCACGGGCATCAGTTTCAAGCGTGTCCATTTTAGCGGGCAATAATTTAATTACTTCTTTGCCAATGGTTACCTCCACATCCTGCAGCATTTGCTGAAGGGCAAAGTGGGCATCTTCCAGCTTGCCTGCGCTGTAAGATGTTTTTGCCGTGGATACATAGGTTTTAAAATCCTGCTGCGCCTGTACTGTATAAGTGGCCAGCATGGTTATTGTTGCTATTATAATGCGTTTCATGTTGAATAAGTTTGTATGGTTGATGATGAGCTGTGAGTTATGAGCTATGAGTTGCGAGCTATGAGCCAAAACCTGTAACCGGTAGCTCGTAGCTCATAGCTCGTGGCTAAAGGCTCGCGGCTGTTTTACTGTTCCCCCAGCATTTTTTTGATGCCGTCAATATCAAAAGCGCTGGCCGCGGTCATTACTTCCTGCTCGTTGGCAAAGTTGATGCATTCAAAAGCTATCAAAGATGTCTGGCCCAGGGGCACCAGTAAGGTGTAGCCCTTGCTTTCGTCAAACTGTATCAATGATTTATAGCCTTTTACCTTTACCTGTTTTACGTTCTGTTGTTCGCCATTGCCCTGTATGTAAGTGTTGTTGAAGTACACATTAACCAGGCCTGAGTAAAAGCTGTTGTTGCCTATGGAAATGTTCAGTTGCTGGTCTTCGCCCTTTTTGTAAGCGCTTTGTATGGTAAGGTTGCTCCAGCCCCATTGAGTGCTTACCACACGGTTTTCCATGGTGTCTTTGGCCATGCCGTTAATGGTAGCCGGCAGCGAAGCAAGTATCTCCCTGCCAATCTGTATTTCAACGCCCAGCAAGGCCTGCTGAATGGCGTAGCGTGCATCGCTGAAGTTGCCTTCTGTATGGGCTTTTTCAGCATCAGTAATCTGTGCCTGCACATCAGGCGGTGTGGAATTTTTTAAGCCCTCACCAGTTCTGTTGGTGGGCTTGCCTTTTCTTGAAGAAGGGGAGGAGGGGTTGGTGTTGTCGGTAGAGTCGTCAGAAGGGATGCCTGTTTTTTCTTCTACTTTTTTGTCCAGGGCTTTGTCAACCGCTTTGTTGGCTTTGTCTTTCAGCTTTTTTAAGAAGCCTTGTGCCTGCGCCTCGTGGTGCAGCAGTGTGCCAATGCTACAGAATAACGTTAGCAATAAAATCTTTTTCATGATAATTTTTTTAAAGTGCAGGGATTGAATGGTGCAGTTTTGGTTTTTTTGGTTGCTGCTGGTACTGCGGCCTCAATCATGCGCACAATGATTAAAGTACAAAAGTAGCATCGCCTTAAGGCGAACACGCCACGGCCTGACCGAAATGATGTAAAAATGTTTTGGGCTGTGTTTTTTACCGCATGTATTGTAAAACAACCTGTGCCCGGCTGCCGGTATAACAGGTTGGTTATGTTGTATATACCTTGCTTAAAAAAATATGCAGCCCTAAACTGCACTGCGTTATTTTCGCAAAAAATTTCCTTCATGAAAATATTTGCTAACCCAAAGCTTTTACTGGCTTTGTTCATTTTCGCTACGCCTTTTTTCTGTTTAGCCCAGAAAAACAAGAACATCTGTGTTATTGCTTATTACGATGGAGATGATAAGCGCATAGATGCTTACCCTGTTGAAAAGCTTACGCATATCATTTACAGCTTTTGCCATTTAAAAGGTAACCGCCTTAATGTAGATAATGCCCGTGATACAGTTACCATCAAACACCTGGTAGGGCTTAAAAAAAGAAACCCTTCGCTTAAAGTAATCCTTTCCCTTGGTGGCTGGGGCGGTTGCAAGGAATGTTCGGCTGTTTTTAATACCGAAGAGGGCAGAACAGAATTTGCACAATCCACCAAAGAAGTCAACGATTACTTTGGTACGGATGGCATAGACCTGGACTGGGAATATCCCGCAATTGAAGGCCATCCTGGTCACCAGTACCTGCCGGAAGACAAGCCCAGTTTTACAAAGCTGGTGCAGGCTTTGCGTTCATCACTAGGCCCTAAGCATGAAATTAGTTTTGCGGCAGGCGGCTTTACCAAATTTTTGCAGGAATCTATTGAGTGGGATAAGGTAATGCCACTGATTGATAAAGTTAACCTGATGACGTACGACCTGGTGAATGGCTATACTACTGTTACAGGTCACCATACGCCCCTGTATTCATCGCCGCAGCAGGTTGAGTCAACAGACCATTGTGTAACCATATTGGAATCTATGGGGGTACCCAAAAACAAACTGGTGGTTGGCGCAGCTATGTATGCCCGTGTTTACCAGGCCAACGATACCGTTAATAACGGCTTATACCGCCCGGGAAAATTCATCTATGGTGTGTCCTATAAAGAGTTCGTTACCAAATTAAGCCCTGCCAATGGTTTCACATATCATTGGGACGAAGTGGCCCAGGCGCCTTTTATGTTTAACGCGGCTAAAAAAGAACTGGCCAGTTTTGATGACAAGCATTCCATCCGTTTAAAAACACAATATGCCATCGACAAAGGCCTCAACGGCATAATGTTTTGGCAACTGGGCGATGACGCTTCCTCAGATGGGCTTACAGACGAGATTTATAACACAAAAATGGGCGCCAAATAAAGGGGTAGATGTGAGCAAGTACGAGTTACGAAGTACGAAGTACTTTGGAATGTAAGATGTTGGACGTGACAACTTTGCCCCCACTCACCATTCACCACTCACCATTCACCATTCACGATCATGGTACCAGCGATATATCCTTGTGGGAACTTCGTTGCGTCGCAATCCTTTCATCGGTTGGTCCCTTGGGCGGCTTTTCAGCCCCGGGTAGATAATCTGTTGCCGCCATAGGCAGCAACGCGGGATAAACCATAACTTGGCTGATAAAATAAGCCTTATGCGTTTTCAAAAAATAACCCTGCAAACAAGCAGGTTAACAGAGCTGCATGAATTTTACAGCAATGTGCTGGGCTTGTACATTCACTATAGGGATGACCGCTCTTTTGAGCTGCTTACCGGCGCAAGCACCTTACGTTTTGAGGTTACTGATACCGGCCACCCTTTCTATCACTTTGCCTGGAACATTCCTGAGAACCGGTACTTGCAGGCCGCGGACTGGTTAAAGCAAAAGAATATCACCCTGCTAACAGAACCAGGTACCAGCAATGAAATACTTGACTTTACAGACTGGAACGCCCATGCCATGTATTTTTATGACCCGGCCGGCAATCTTGTTGAGCTGATTGCGAGGCATAACCTTGGCAACACTTCTGCAGAAGATTTTAACCCTGGCTCTTTTCTTGAAATAAGTGAAACAGGCGTAGTGGCAAAAGATTACGCCACCACTTATAGTTACATAACACAAACGCTGCAAATACCTTTTTGGAAAGGTAACCATGAAAACTTTAACGCCCTCGGCGATGAGCATGGCCTTTTTATAACTGTGCCCGAAGAACGGGTATGGTTTATGAGCGATAAGAAAGCGCAGCATTTTCCGCTGGAAGTTAATTACACGCAGGATGGAATAAATAAAACCGTTTATTTTTAGGCTGCTATGAGCGGCGATACATCTATATACCAACAGGTAGCCATTACCAAAATAATCGAGGAAACAAACGATGCCAAAACATTTGAGTTATTGCCCATGCACGGGTGGCAGCCGGCATATTCGCCGGGGCAGTTCATAACGTTTGTTTTTGAAAAAGCCAACGGACAGGACAGGCGTTCCTATTCCTTCTCTTCGTCGCCGGCGCTGCAGGAAGCCATGCAGGTGACGGTAAAGCGGGTTGAAAACGGCGCATACTCACGCCACATGCTGAACCATTTGCAGCCAGGCGATATCCTTACCACGTCAGGCATTTCCGGGTACTTCAGGCTGCCGGAAAATTTTAGTGGTACCAGTTGCCTTTTCTTTTTCGCGGCAGGCAGTGGTATAACGCCTGTATTTTCCCTGGTAAAAACGGCATTGCATACAACCCAGTTGCCCATTGTATTGGTGTACAGCAACCGCAGCCCGCAGGATGCCATTTTTTACGAGCGTTTGCAGCAAATGGAAAAAGAATTTACCGGCCGTTTTAAGGTACGTTACCTGTTCAGTAACATCCGTGACGTGTACAAAAGCAGGCTGAGCAACTGGTTGCTATTGCAATTACTGCAGGAGTACAATGTTGACAGGAAGCACACCCTTTTTTACATGTGCGGGCCGTTTGTGTATATGCAAATGATAATGATTACGCTGCTTACGGAATCTGTACCGCCACAGCACCTGCACAAGGAAGACTTTAGCATGCTGCCCCGTATTCATAAACCCAAACCGCCGGATACAGCCCCGCATGAAGCGGAAATTCACATTAACAACAGGGTGCACATTCTAACTGTTCAATATCCTGATAATATACTTTCCGCCGCCAAAAAGCAGCAAATACAATTGCCCTATAGTTGCCAGGCTGGGCGCTGCGGCAGTTGTGCCGCCACATGTACCCGCGGGCAGGTGTGGATGGCTTACAACGAAATTCTTACCGATGATGAAGTGGCCGCAGGCCGGGTATTAACCTGCCAGGGTTACCCGGTAAACGGCAATGTGGTAATAAGGTTTTAAGATAGAATCAAGTAGAATAATCGCAGGCGCTTGTTATGTTCCTGAGGAACATATTGTGGGTAGAATAGCCGTTTAAGGTCTAATATGTTCCAGAGGGATAACTTACAAGAATCTATCTTATTGCAAATCAATTACCTATATTTTTGGTCGAATTTTTCGCCGAACAGAAATTGATTTTCACCTTGTTCCTTATAAACCTTTACAAAGAATAGCATATCTGTACAAAGGTACGCTTATTTTTCCGCCACCTTACTTGTATCCACAACAGTACCTACCATTGAAAACTCTGAATAACGTTGTTTTATCGGATATACATTGTGCATTAAGACTTTAGAATGTAAGTAAAAAGATATTGGAACTAAAATCAGTTACCCCTGACGCTACGGAGATTTAAACATTATTTTTCTAATGCCTGGGTTGTATCCATCCCCGGAATCGCTTGGAGTGAAGGGATTGGGAAATATTAGTAGAAACGACAGGTGAGCATTGTTGTCGACTTGGTGGTTATCCTGCATACCTTCTCAGAGTTTTGCTTAATGCAAAGACAGCGGTCTACGGTAAAAAGTTGTCAATCGGATGTTTCCCGAAATGAACTCTCAGTTTATGGGAAAATCAATTGACGTCAATAACCATCGGATTATGAAATTTGAAATATGATTTGATCAAAGTGTAGGTCAATGCACTAATTGGTTTTACGGCCTTATAGAGGCAATATCCAATAGCAAAAACGCGTTTACTTTAAGCTTAATGCCTATATCCGAAAAAAACATTTGATAGTATTTTTCATTGTTCAGGAAAAATTAAGTGACCAATGCCACCAGTAAATTTCTTTAACCCTTTCTTCAAACTTTCAAATTCGCTGTCGTTTACATTAAAACTGATTTCAATCAGCTCATTTCCATAAGTCATTGATAAATGTGTACGATATAAGTAGATACTAAATATTGTAAGCTCACCTGATATCTCAGGGTCATTTGTTTCGATGTAATAATAATCACTCTCAAATTCGTCTTCTGAAAAAGTCCGTTGGAGCAAAACATACTGTTCCACTGAAGCCATTACGCTGACAGCTTTTATGTCCAGTACCGATGACCACTTATCTTCATTTTCTGATAGGGTAACGGTGCAGCCAAATTCGTCATCAAATACTGATATTTTTCTGCATTCAAATTTCATTTTCCCTATGTTATATATTAAACGTTGAAGTTTTGCACAGCCTGAAGTTGGAGTATATGAGCATTTTCTGTAGTGGTGCTGTCTTATCCCACTTTGCATATTAGGGTGCGTCAAATTTAATTGCCACCAACGGTTAACGGCTTGCTGCTGTAACGGGATTTTATATTCGTCAGCCTGGAACAAAAGCCGATTGAAAAACCAAAGTACAAAATATATTCTGTTGTTCACCTGCGTTCAGTCAGCCGGAACTGCTGCTGACAAACGAATAAAAAGTTGATCCCGCTTTGTGTCTGCCGGTATAGCAGCAAACCGAGGTTAGCGGTTCGGGCTACGGTTTTAAGGGTAGTCGAAACCAAATTCAAACGCTTCAAGTCCACCATTCCTGATTTTGTATGATGCATAATAAATGGGCATGTTATGACGACCAAGTAGATTAGTTTTTGTGTCCTTCGGAGTTTCTATTCTGTAATATAGCTCGATGTAATTTTTTGAACTGTCAAGAGCTGCGTAGCAGTTGCCCAATCGGCTAACAACATCCGCTTTTGACATTCCAAGTCTTATTCCCTTTTCCGTTTTGATGGTGTCAACATCAAGCCTTTTGTATCGGTAGTCCTCCTTTTTTGCGTAGCCAACTTTGAAAATGCTTATTTGGTATTGCCCGTCACCTGAATGTTGCGTTAGTGATAATAACTGCTGGAAATTGTTTGAATAGAAACGATACTCGTCTCCACTTCCAGGCTTTTCATTTCCAATGAAGTTCTTGCCGCTTTTGGCATCTCTGATTTTTATTGGCAATATTGAAGTATCTGGATTTAAAAATTCGCAACCCGAGGTCCGCAATCTTTGTAATGCTTCATACCTTAATCGTTCAGCCTTGTCCGGCTCAGGAACAAGTTCACGGCTATTGTTTTCAGAAGTGTCGACTTTCTTGATGTCACCGCAATTAGATAGCAAAAATGCAGAAAGTATGACCGTGATTATTCTTCTCATAATGTAGGAGTGATTGCCTAAGCCTGACCGCTAACGTCCAGGGCATTCTGCTGTGCTGATATTCCGTAATTCGTCAGCCGGGAACCGAAGCTGAGTAAAGTTATGCAGATGATGTTATATTCTGTTGCTCGGCTTTATTCGTCCAGCCCGGACTACAGCTGATAAGCGAACGGGACAATCAGTACATATTCGTCAGCCAGCATAGCAGAAAACCCCATATTAGCGGTAGTTTTTTATTTAGATTATGAATTCGTCTTCTTTAAAGTCCAATTTTCCAATTACAACATCGTCAAGAAGTGAATAGTAGCCGTACCTATCACTTTTCTTTGAATAAACTCCGAATGTGTTATTGTCGAGCCATTTCGAATTTTTTGCTATCTCATATGCGATATCATACCAGAACCAGTTCCTGTTCTCGAAAAGTGTAACCTTCTTTATATCATTGCCAATAGTAAATAGTAAATTTAATGTCGTTACTTTTTGGGTCTTTTCAATCAATACTTGTCCAACCTTCTTTTTATCTCTCGACATTTTTGTTGGATATATGATTTTAAATTCAAAATCACTTTCGATTATTTCTTTATAGGCTTTTTCAAAAACAGTTCTGTCCCATTTATACTCGTCACTCAATTGAAGTACTGCCGTATGAATAACATCAAGAACATATTTATACTTTCCTTTCTTGTCAAGCGAAGCATACTCGTCATAGCTAAAAAAAGGGGCTATCGATACGAGAGAGCCATCCTTCCATGTTCGATTCCAAATCTTATGAAAAGATGGTTCAAGCGTTATTCTGGTTGTGTTCGGAGGCTTATAGCCATTCATTCTTTGAACATACAGATCACTAACAAAATTTTTAAGCGAAGTGTCTTCCCAATATCCAGCTGTTCCGACAGCATGAGGTGTCGGGGCATACAATGTTATATCAGAGAAAGGGGCTTCCATAAGAATTACCGCTAACGTCAGACTGTGAAAAAACTAAAACGAAGACGCTTAGAATCGCTTATATGAAATGTACCTCCATCAGGTACCCGAATTTTTCAGCTTCAAAAGGTAGTTTTTTCACAAACTGACGTTCGAGTATTTGCGAAGGCAGGGAATTGTTGATAATCCGGCCCGGAACTGATGTTGAATAAAGATTAAAAGAAAAAGTTAGCAGCAACTGTTCAGCAGAATTCCGTCCAACCCGGACGCAGTACAGTAGCGATTTTTAGTCGATTGTTTTTCCGTCTGCCAAACTTTTGCAAATACTTTTGTTGGCTGTAGCCGTTTTTTGTCACTTGGTTTTGCCATTAAGCATTTGGAGTAGCTGCTTTGCGTTATCATTGTCTTTATTAAGTTGCAATGCTTTCTTGCAATTCGCCAATGATTTATCATACTGTTGAATAGCATATTGTGAAGCTGCCATTCCGTAGATTATTCGGTCGTCGTTTGGCTTTAGTTTGTCTGCTTGGTGGTAATAGTCAATTGATTTTTGAAATTGTCCATTGTCGTAACACGTTGCTCCGAGATTAAAAAATGCACTCAAGTAGTTCGGATTGTAATTTGTCGCCTGCACCAGGTGATTTATTCCTTCTTGTACTCTATTTTCATTTATCAGCGTGTTGCCAAGTTTGTAAGCAGAAGTATCGGGCTTTACGCTTTGCTTCAAACATTCTCTGAACACAAGTTCCGCTTTGTCGTTGATTTCAAGGTCATACAGCTTTATTCCCAAGTCAAAAAGGTCGTTACCATTTTTTGTTGCCATAAACCTTGCAAAGCCCTCGTTAGACACCAAAGGTTTAGTCGGGTCTGCATTGCCAACGTCAAAGCCGTTAAATGAGGAAATGTTATGCTTTCCTGCTAATACTCGTAAGTCCTCTTCCCGCTTTTGCAAACTTTGTCTTGTGTGCTTTTCTATCTTTTCAACATGGAGCATATACTCGACGTTTTCTTTCTTACCGAGTTCAACGAACCGATAGGATTGGGCAACCAAATCGGTTTTCAGTTTCTCCAATTTTGATTTGTCTTTGTCAAAAAAGAAATAGCCGTACAAAAGATTTTGCTTTGTGTCTACCCCTTGTACTTCAATTCGGTCAAAGATGGAATTGATTTGCTCCAAGTCATTCGGGTTTTGTGTCGCTTGGGTTTGAGACTGACAACTTGAAAAAAAGCTCAAGGTCAAAATAAGCGTTAGTGTGGTAGTTTTCATTTTCTATTTTATGAACGCTGTGTCCCAATACGGTTTCAGCCAACGGCCAGGGCCTTCTGCCGTGCTGGTATTCCGTGATTGTCGCCCCAACGCTGGTGAAACTGTTGGGCAGTATGGCACATAACGAACAGGTATTTGCGAAGGCTGGGAAATAGACTTACGTCCACCCCGGCTACCTGAAGCTAAATTCATAAATAAAAGTTGATGATTTGTACATCGCTAAATAGTTATTCGTCTGCCGGATATGAAGCCAAATTGAAAAACAAAAGTTTAAACACAGCTTCCGTCTGAACAAACAAATAAAAGAAAAAGTGTCGCAATGAAAGTAGTCTTATTCATGTTTTTTTCAAACTGATGCCATTAGTAGGCTGTTTGCATAAAGTGGTATGTAACGTTCAGGGCTTTCTGCTGTGCTGATATTCTGTGATTCGTCAGCCCGAACTGCTGCTGAGTAAAGTTAATACAGTTGACAATGTATTCTGTTGCTTGGTCTTATTCGTTCAGCCCGGACTGCAGATGATAAGCGAACGGGACGATCAGTATATATTCTTCAGCCAGCATAGCAGACCCCCCCCCTGTTAGGTGCAGTTCATTTCCCTCGATTTAGGTAATCGTCAAAAGTTTTATGAACTGATTCAATCCTGCCGTCGTCCGTGATTGAAAAATAATATCCAGGCATTTTCATTATTTCCCCAATGAGTGTCTCTGTCAAACCCTTCATACGAAAGATACTTCTAATTAATTCTCGGTCTTTATGTCCTATTGGCATGTAGATACTAACTTCACCATCGTCATGACTATTTATTTTCATATTGTCTTCCAAGCAAAGTCACAGTCATGCAAATAGTATTTTCGATTATCAATAAAGAACCGATTAAATTCTTCTATAGTTTTAAAATTGTCAATGACGTCTTCACCTAAATAGTCGTTCTTATGGTATGTGACAATCTTAGCAGAATTAATTTTGATTTTGTCATTTAACAAGCCTGTTACTTCTAGAGTTGTCATCTCAGCAAAATGAAAAATTTCCAGCTGAGATTCTCCTAAATCATATAATAAGCGTTCAATCATCTTTTCCAATAAAGTGTGCTGCGCCTTGAATTGCACCTAACGGCAGTTTGTGAAAAAACCAGTTTGCCAATCAAATATACACAGGTTGTGAATAAGCTAAATGGCGTATGATTTTTGCTTGATACCTTTATGCAATTTATACAAGGCACCAACCGTCATCAAACTTATTTTGCTACGCTGGATGATCAATTATCGCCAGATAATCCTGTAAGGCTTATAGACGCCTTTGTAGATAAGCTGGAACTGGAAAAACTCGGCTTCACCAAAACAAGCCACCACAGTGAAGGCCGCCCCCCGTATCATCCAGGTGTGCTTTTAAAGCTTTATCTCTATGGCTATTTCCATAAAATACGCAGTAGCCGTAAACTGGAAAAAGAATGCCTTCGCAATATTGAATTGCAATGGTTAATTCAACAATTGCAGCCAAATTATCATACTATAGCTGACTTTCGCAAGGTTCATGTAAAGCCTTTACAATTTATGTTTAAGCTCTACGTGCAATTTCTCGGCGATGCAGGCCTGTTGGGCAAAACAACCATAGGTGTTGATGGCAGCAAGTTCAAAGCTGTGAACAGCAGTAAGAATAATTACAATCAGAAAAAGATTGATAAGCACCTGTAGTTTATCGAGGAAAAAACAACCCGGTATTTACAGGAACTGGACGAACTGGATAAACAGGAAAATACAGCTGCTGATAATGATGACCTCCAGATAAAAAAGAAAAGATCACCGAAGGCCTTGCCAAATTAAAAGAACGTAGCATTAAATATGACAACCTTCAGCAACAGCTAAACAATACAAACGACAAACAAATCAGCACCACTGATGCGGACAGCCGTAGCATCATCATTGTTAAGAACATAGTGGAGGTTGCTTACAACACACAAAATGCAGTGGATGACAAACATAACCTGATTGTGCATACACAGGCAACCAATACCAATGATGGCAAAGCTTTATACAAAGCAGCGATACAGGCCAAAGAGAACCTGCAGTTACAAAAGCAGGACAATCTTACGCTGCTTGCAGACAAAGGCTATCACACAGGAGCCGAACTGCACCTATGCCAGCAGGAAAACATGATAACACATGTAGCTTACAAAGAGCAACCCACAGTAAAGCATATAGACAAAGCGTTCCTTGCAGAAAGTTTTGAATACAACCAATTGACCGATACTTATAGCTGTCCGGCGGGAGCTGTACTTACTACACTGGGAACCTGGCATCATAAAAAGGGAGAAGCCAATGAGACCAGCTACCGCTTTAAAACCTATCGTACAGATGCCTGTAAAACCTGTAAATTAAAAGACCAATGCACCAAGCTTCCCAAACGAATCATACAGCGAAGTGAATACCAGAATGCGGTAGATATTAATGATAATAACATAAAGCAAAATCCACAATACTATAAAAGACGTCAGGCCATCTGTGAGCATCCATTTGGAAGCATTAAGCGACATTGGGGGTATACTCATACTTTACTCAAAGGCCTGCAAAAGGTAAATGGGGAAATGAACCTGATCATGTTCTGCTACAACTTTATGCGCACAAAGAATATATTAGGGTTTAGTAAAATGCTCAAACAGATCCAAAACTGGAAACCAAACTACGATAAGGTAGTTTGTTCTGCAAAAAAGCGGCTTATCAGCGCTTTATACATGCCGATTAAACAAACCTTTTCTAACACTCACTGCTCTTCTCCCTTTTTAAAGGCCGCTTAAAATAAGCTCTATTGCCTTACAGTGAAATGCTATTAGCCAAATTTTAGGCATTTTGAAGTTTTTTCACAGTCTGACGTCCAGGGCTTTCTGCTGTGCTGATATTCCATGATTCGTCAGCCCGGAACCGAAGTTGAGTAAAGTTAATGAAGATGATATTACATTCTGTCGCCCGGCTTTATTCGTCCAGCCCGGACTGCAGATGATAAGCGAACGGGACGATCAGTATTCATTCGTCAGCCAGCATAGCAGAAAACCCCATGTTATGCGTAGCCATTCGTCCCATTAAGGTATTTGTCAAAATCAAACTTTCTATTGTTAATGTCGTCTACGAATTGCTTGACAGATTTGTTGATTAGTTCGATTTTATATGGGTCGTGAATTAATCCGAATACCTTTCCTTTATTGTCAATTGCTATGTAGTTGCCATCTTCAAGGTCCTTTATTTGATAGTAGGTTTTGCCGTCAACATCAAATTCGCTAAGATTTGTCAAATCAAGATGTTCACAGATTAGTCCGCTGACAAGGTTTTCAATTTTTGAGTCTGCGGCAAACTTGCTTTTACTTTTCTTAAATGATGACAAGTCAACTTGATAATTGTGGAACTCCAAAATGTCTTTTTCAATTTCGAAGCCTATCCAAAGTCCGTCGTAAATTGTGATGTTCAGCCTGAATGCTTGTCCATCTTGTTTAATTATTATGTTTTCTAACTCAAATTGCTTCCCCTTAGTCATTGATTTGTCGGACTGTGATGGGTCAAAACCGATTGAATAAAAGTGCCCTTTCATTGCGTGATTTACAGAAAATCTTCTATAAAGCCCTTTGTCAAGCCCGTCTGCTAAAAATTTGAAGTCGGCAGGTAATTGCGAAAAAACTTGTCGGAAAAAAATAAGTGGCTTTCCTTCAATTTTCCAGTTTGTCTTTTTAAATAGTCCGAACATTGTTGTATGTCGTTGTATGGTTACGCATAACGGACAGAGTATTGCTGCAGATGGGATATTTGATGCTGAGTCTGCCCGCAACTGCAGCAGAATAATGAATTAAATGCACAAGTTTACGACTAATAGATCAGGAGAATTCCGTCAAGCCGAGATGCAGTACAATAGCGTATTGCTGCTGATTGTTCTTCCGTCTGCCCCATTTGCTAGCAATACTTTTGTTAGGCGCATTCGTCAGTCTTTGGATTTGTAAAATTTTGTCGAAAAGTATTTTTGTCTCATCGGATCATATAAGTCCTTCGCAACAACTTTACCGTTTGGGTCTATTATCAATAAAGTATTTTTCTTTACCAATAGCTTCTGAGGGTGCGGTGTTCTGTTTTGTCCGCCACCAGATAAAAGCGTAGCAATGTATGTTAAGCTGTCAATGCGTTCTGATTTTGGGTCTGACGAAAGAACAAGTGTGTCACGTTCTTTTCCCACTTTGAGAGTGTCAAGTATTGGGACATAAAATAAATAGACAGTGTCTCTCTGTAAAGACCAATGCCCTTGTGACCATGAGGAGGATAAATCAAAACCAGTTTTGAAGTCCTAGGTACTGTCACTCTTTAGAATAAGAGTATGACCGAAGTTGTGATAATATATTCCCGAAATATTCTTCTGACTAAAAACATTTACTGCTGATATTATAAAAGCTATGGTCACTATGTTCTTCATTGTCAAAAACGGTAAGCTGTTGTGATTGCGCCTAACGGCCACAGCTTTGCGTCCGGCAGGGCATTTGGAAAACGTCCAGCCCGGAACTGTGGCCGACCGAAGTTACAAAAGTTGAAAACATATTCTGCTGCTCATCTGCGTTCGGTCAGCCTGATATGTAGCTGATAGTAGCACTAACGATGAGAATTTATTCGTCGCCCCCTGCTGACGGAAAACTGAATGTTAGGCGCATTATGCTGTCGCACTAATGTTTTTGAACAGTTCAAATGCAGATAAAAGTGTCGGCATAACATGCTGTCGTAATAAAGCAGATTGCTCACCGTAAAAGTTTAAGTTCTCGTAGAGGCGGCTAATACTGTCGCTGTCAACTCCTTCCTCCAGTTCAAATCTTATGTTCCAAATCCGATGATTAAGTTCATTCAACCACTTTAACGCTTCGACCTTGTCCCTGTCGGATGGCAACTCATCCGACCATATCCCTCGTGCTGATATCGTGAAAGAAAAAAGAAGCAACTCTAAAAACAACTTTTTGTCTTGGGTGGAAAGGGCGATGAGCCTATCGAACGTTTCTTGAAAACGCTTTTGTGTATCGGTCATGAAGTTTTATTGTCAGATTAAGTCTTGCAAGGGTGGCGGAGCATGTAAGGCGACTTCCCAATCCTCATAAGCCGGCGTTACCTCAAAGGTTGGGTCGCAATAAGCCCTCAAATAATCTGTCGCTCTTTTCTCGGCATACTTTGAATTTAAAACCGTCCCTTCTTCGTCAAGTTGGATGACATTGACATAAATGGCAAATACCTGTTCAATTGCACTTGGCTCGTTCCCATAAAGAGAGAGGTAGTCAACACCTTCTAAAGTATTTTGTGTTCCACTCGCCATAAAATAGGCGAACGTTCTAAGTGCACCACTAAATGAATTGCTTAATTGGTTTGGCATATCAAATCACTGTTGTTCAAGTTGCGCCTAACGCCCACGGCCTTGCGCAGTACGGGAATTCAGGTTCCGTCTGCCCGGACCGTCAGCTGAGTAAAGATATATTGTCGATGTTATATTCCAAAGCTGATCCGTGTTCCTGTCGCCCGGAACTGCAGCTTATCCGTGTTGATGTCGATCAGGACTTATTCGTCAGCCCGTATTGCGCCAGGCCGATGTTGTAGGCAACCCATGATTAATCAGGTTGTCTAAAAAATTCAAAAATTTCGTCTTTCGAATCATTCCACCCTGTCCAAATATCTCGCAATATTAATTGCTTTCCGTCGAATGAAACAACATTATAGATATCAACTCTTGGGGGACAATCCTTGTTGATTCGTAAAATATTCCGAGTCATAAAACTTGAGTCGTTCAACCAACGAATTTTCAGAGTGTCCGGATCGTCACATGAAATTTCGTTTGTCCAAAGCACCAAATCGTGACTGATAAAGTTTAATCCAGCACAGCCAGATTCGGCTAAAACAAAACGTCCAGAAATAGAGCTAGAAAGGTTATTACTAGAGGTAGTTTCGACTCGGGATACCTTACCAACAATACTTTGATTTCTTTGAGACCTAACGTCTTCTTCATTTAATCGAAGCCTAGTACTTAAATACCAACCAGCTATAAATGTTGTTAAGCCAATCAGTAAAGTAATAAGGACTGCTTTGCCGTTCATATTGCGAATTGTCGATACGAAATTGTGCAATGTTTAAGGTTCGGGTTGCCTACAACGTAAGGCATTTGTGCTGTTGGGGACTTCATCTATTCGTCGCCCCCGGCGACGGCTGCCGAACGATGAACTAAAGTACAAAACATATTCTGTTGCTTAATTTTAAAAGTCAAGCTGGGACAAAAAGCTGAACAGCGTTACTGCTGTTGAACGACGCTTTGCGTCGCACCCCAATAGCACAAATGCGGCTGTTGTGCGCAGCTCTTCAGTTTTTGTAAATATTAATCGTTTTAGGTTCTGGTTGTTTTCCGAGTAAGGATATTGAATTACTCCAAACAATTATCCACTTGCTTCTATCTTCCATGTTCAAGAGATAATCAATATAGTCTCGTTTGGTTATATCACTGATTAAAATGAGTCCAAGCTTTGTTTCTTCAACTTGTCGACCGTAAATGCAATTTCGACACGGATAGTCAAACTTGATAGATTTAATAAGAGTAATGTTATATCGTCTACTTTCACCCGGCTTAATTTCAACAATTGTCGGAATGTTTTTGTCGCAATCGTGTCCTGCTATAAAAATGTAGTTATTATTTACTAAAAAATTGTCTTCCCATGAACAAGACATTAACCAAATAAATATTGAATTTGTTGCAGTATTCTTAATTGTCAAATCAATATCAAATCTTTTTTCAGCAACAGTGTCCTTGGTAATGTCGAAGTTTTCGTATCGATATATCACTTCGTAATACTTTTTGTCATGAGTCGCTAAATATTCTTTCTTAACTCTTATTTCAATTTGTAGGGAGTCAGTTATCTTCTGAAATGAAGAAAACTGGTGGTAAAAAGAAATGATACGAGAGTAATTAACAGTTTCAGCATAAATCAAAAACGGGTCAGGCTGGTTTTATGTTGCGCACAACGGACACGGCTTGGCGATGTGGCGGTATTTGAAAATCGTCAGCCCGAAACCGCTGCTAAATTTATAACTAAAAGTTCATTGTTTATTCTTTTGCTCGGTGTTATTCGTCTGCTGGAACTGAAGCCGATTAGCGAACAAAAAGTTGAGAATATTTTCGTCGCCCCGCCATATTGCCAAACCGCCTGTTATGTGCCGTACTTCTTCGTGTCTGGAATTAGGTGCTTGATTTTGTAAAGAACTTTTTGTTTTAAAAACTGTCGCTACCAAAGCTTGTAATATTTTCAGAGTTGTCAAACGCTTCTGTGTCCACCGAAAACTGCAACATTAAAGATTGTTGGATTTTTTTACTTCTTTAATAATGTCGTCATTGGTTTTGTCTGTCCACTCTGTTGTCAATTTCTCTAACTTTTCAAACGTTACATTGTTTGGCTTTTTCTGAAATTCATTTTCTTTAAACGTATGAACTTTAGCTTTGAGCATTGATAATTGAGCTTTTCTGTATTTGTCAACAAGCTTTAATAATTTGTCAGCCTCAACATTTTTTCTAATCCCTAATATTAACTCTATTCCTCTCTTTGCTAATTCTTCCTGTTTTTTGACTGGCTCCGTCCTTGGTGCGTAAGATGGCATAGCTGTTTGCTTTTTCAAATGTTATGTGTCGTGCTGCTCAATAGTTTTTGTCAAGGTTGCAGTGATTGTTAAACCGTGTACTGTGTCCGCTTGCTTATGACTTGAGCCAAAGTCCACCCGATACAAATGCTAAATTGAAAAACAAAAGAACAAAAAATGTACAAAAGATGAACAAAGAACGTCAAGCTGATGTGGGCTTTGGGTCAAGTCAAAACTAAATGATAAAGAACATTTTTACTGTCGCCCCAACGCTGGTGAAACTGTTGGGCAGTATGGCACATAACGAACAGGTATTGCTGCAGTTTGGGCATTTGAATTCGTCACGCCGGAACTGCTGTTGATAGCTGAACTTTTGTTGATGTTTTGTTCAATAGCCAAGTTTATAATATCAAGCCGGAACCGAAGATGAATTTATTACTGCTGCCGATGTTTATAATGTCCAGCCCAAGTTGTAGCAATACCCATGTTGTAGGCAGTCTTTCTATGTCGTAATATAAACGTCTGGCTTCGTTTTAAACAATTCTAAATTGGCATTGTAGCTTTTCAATGTCTGTTCTAATCCGTTGACAATTTTATCTAAAGTTTCCTGTTTTAATCGGATGCCGGAATTTGAACTCCATGACTTTCCATCTTTTCTACCTTTGGCGAATTCATGCAAATAGCGATAAACAAAAATCAAAGTCCATGTGTAGTCTTTCATTCCTGAATGCATGAAAATATTTGACCAGCCGTTAATGCGAACAATATTGGCAAGTGGAATTGCAAAGTCAATTTCTTTCTGATGTTTTTTTATTTCGTCAAACACTTGTCCAAGCGGCAAAGGTTCAAAACTGTCTTTCACTTTGTCGTACGTGCCCATAATTCCAAATGCCTTCCTAATCCTTAATTCAATGACCTGTCTAATAATCGCAATTGAAACGTTTGGTTCTCTTTCAATGAATGAATGGAAAGATGCTTGTCCAAAGATAACTTGCGGCAATAGCTGATAAAGCGTAAAATCTCTTTGATAAAGGTTTTTCCCCAGTGAAAATTTCGTCGGTGCAACTCCTTTGATAGTTTGATTGTAGTCCTGTATCAATAAAGCCATGTCAAATAAAATCTCACGAAGAAGGTTGTAATAATTGTAAACAACCATATCCTTTTCTTCTTCAACCTTATACTTTCTAAGGTTCTCCAAAAAAGGTTCATTCAAGAACATCTCTTCTAACACATGCTTAATACAGCAAAGGTGGGCTTTGTAATGTTCCGCGTTTTTGACTTTTACATTTAAGTCATTAGGTGATTTAGCTATGATTTGCTCTAAAATCTGGTCGCTCTTTTTTGTTGGTAATCGTTTTAACCCCATTTCAAAAATACCAAACTGCAAATAGTCGTGAAGTCCTTCTCTTTTAAGATACTCCAACTTAGCAATTATGCTTTCCTTCGTTTCATCGATTTCAATAAACTTTTGTAAATCCATACTGTCTGGTAGTGTCATTTAAGGTTGCCTACAACGCCCACGGCCTTGCGCAGTACGGGAATTTCATGTTCCGGCTGCCGGGACCGTCAGCTGAGTAAAGTTATGTCGTCGACGTTAAATTCCAATAGCCGATCCGTGTTCCTGTCGCCTGAACTGCAGCTCATCCGTGTTAATGTCGATCAGGATATATTCGTCAGCCCGTATTCCGCAGAGGCCGATGTTGTGCGTAATTATGGGTAGTAGTTGCTCTAGACATTCCTGGCCCTACCAAAATCTTCGAATATTTTCAAATAGAATTTTTGTTCGTCTAAAATCTTCTCAGCATCCTCAGGAAATGTCATTTCCATTTCCATCCCATTTTTATAAATAATCCTGTAACCATCATCTTCCATATCTAAAAAAGTAACCGCAGCATTCACTTCTTTACTTAAATCAACAAACCATTCTTTGATCGATCTAGAATTTTGGAATAAAATACTCATGGATGTGCTTGCGGCCTTGAAAGACACAATTAGGTAATCGAAATCGGATAGGTTTTCCTCTTCGATATAAATGCAACCAATTTTGACCTTGTCACCCAAGAAATAATCATTAAATCGAGACTTTCGAAAAAACAGATTTTTCCAGTATCCTAGTCTTTCATTTTGCTGTATCTCGCGTTTTAAGTAATGTAATATATCCTTGTCCAACTTAAAGTGAATAACGGTACAATTTCCAAACTTACTCTTATGTTCTGTTGCGTCGATAGAAAGTTTGGTTATTAATCTTTCTCTGTTAGATTTTTCAATAATTGTTATGTATCTGTAATCAAGTCCCATAATTACGCACAACGAGCAGGTATTGCCGATGGTGGGGAATTTTATATTCGTCCGCCGGAACCGCTGCCTGGCTTTTTGATAAAGTTAAATATTAAGAACTAAAGCTGGGCTTTATTCGTCGAGCCCCGAACCGCAGTACAACAGAATTATCGCTGCTGATTGTTCCAATGTCCAGCCCCACTATTGGCAATACCAATGTTGTGTGATGTTTTTATATTTTGGGTGCTTCACCAATTATTTTGGGAAAATTCTCTTCGCTCCATGATTTCCCAAAACATGTTATATCTTCTTGACTAATTTCATTGAAAGTTTTGTCAAGTGTTGATAAATAATTGTCAAAAGCTTTCCAAGTAATTATTTCAAGTCTAAACCAGTCGGAAAACCAATACATCACGTCAGATAGTTGAACTGGAGCACCGTGTTCGTTTGAAATAGTTTGTCTTTCTGTAAGAAGTGTCAACCTTGTATCATAAATGCCATAATCAATTTCATTCACTACATCATCATCTAACGACGGGTCATAATATGATTCAAAAAGATTTCCTTCAAATAGTGTAATGAAAAAATATATTGTACCTCTTGTGTCAAATAATAGTTGTCCTGGGAAGATTCTATGGTAGATACTATTCAAGGCAGAAAATATTCCATCCTTTATTAAACTGCGAGCTTCATTATTAAATTCAGCTTTGGTAAATGATGTGTAATTTATTGCTCTTCTTTTATGAGAAAAAAATGGCAATGGTCGTAAAGCGTATAGGATTTTTCTCTTTTGGTGTTGATTAGATACAACAGGTGTGATTTTTAAGATACTTGAATGTTCAACATATCTTGAAGAGTCTTCAGTAAATAATATCCACGGCTTTGTATTGCTACGTTTGCAAGAAATTCGCAATTCAACCCGACGTTGATTAATAATTTTATATGCCAAAATATCTAACTCTCGTTCTTTGCCAAAACTTGGGTCAATATAATTGGTTGAATAAAAGGGAATCCATCCTCTTTTCTGAAGAAGATGTCCTGCCTTTTGTTCAAGGGAGTATCCGCTGTTTTTAACAGCTGCTTTAATATTCTTTAGAAGTTCGGGATTGGTCATAAAATATCACACAACGAACAGGGCTTTATGCAGGTTGGGAATTAGCATTCCGTCTGCCCACAACCGCTGCTGATTGAAAATATAAAGTTGAATTTAAGAAGTAAAGTTGAAAGTGTTTGTCCTGCACGAACTACAGCCTGGATTTGCAATTAGCTGATTTTAAAATGTCTTGCCTAACTTGCGTAAAGCCCAATGTTAGGTGCTTGCTTCTTCGTTGAAGTAGTTAAGGAAGTCAGCAATAAGTATCATATTTCTTTCACTCTCATTCCATACATTCCCAGCTATACAGCTTTTAATATTTGTCCTGACATAACTCTCCAATTGAATCTCTGTCATGAGTTTGTATGTTCCTATTTCAGGGTCGAAACTGTAATACCATTCACTGAATATTTCAAAAATGCAGTTTCGAGTTACTTCATTTTCGGTAGTTTTCAATAGTCGCACAAGTAGCGGAAGGGCAGACAAAACTGCTGGGTAATATGTTCCTCCATGATTATTTCCGATGGCAAATA
Organism: Foetidibacter luteolus; assembly: GCF_009650435.1. Classification (GTDB taxonomy): domain Bacteria; phylum Bacteroidota; class Bacteroidia; order Chitinophagales; family Chitinophagaceae; genus Foetidibacter; species Foetidibacter luteolus. Next base: position 223 of record NZ_VVIP01000089.1, on the reverse strand, counting down.
AGACGTTATTATAGACTTTCCATTTATCATTGTCCTGTCTCAAGTGAATAAGGCTTGATAACGCTGGAGCGACACTGTCTGGGTTAAAATATTCTGGTCCTCTAAATGCTTTCCAGTTAGTTGATTCTACTACGTCTATAAAATCTTTTTCTGTCATAAGGTCAGTCTAAGAGTTGGGGCAAAACAAGGAAATCTGACTGTGGCTTTGCTTGCACCTAACGGT
>NZ_VVIP01000088.1 GCF_009650435.1 Foetidibacter luteolus | reverse complement strand
TACAGCTTCCGCAAAAACTTCCTTTGTGGTTAACAAAGCCCCGAATGTCGCACCTGTTGCTTCTGTTAAAGCTCCTGCCTCCATTACCCTGCCTGTTGATTCTTTGGTACTGGATGGCGCAGCTTCTTACGATAAAGACGGCTCCATCAAACAATACAAATGGGAATTAACTACTGCGCCGGTTGGCTATAGTTTCTCAGCCGCAAATACAGCTACAGTAAAACTTTCCAGCCTGGTTGTTGGCAGCTACACAGCCACACTCACCATTACAGATAATGACGGCGCTACAGCTTCCGCAAAAACTTCTTTTGTTGTTAACAAAGCCCCGAATGTTGCACCTGTTGCTTCAGTAAAAGCACCTGCTTCCATAACCCTGCCAGTTGACTCTTTAACATTGGACGGCTCTGCTTCTTACGATAAAGATGGTTCTATCAAACAATACAAATGGCAGTTAACCGCCGCGCCGGTTGGCTATAGTTCCGCTGCCGCCAACGCAGCAACTATAAAGCTAACCAAACTGGCTGCAGGCAGCTATACAGCTACACTTACTGTTATTGATAACGACGGCGCTACCGCTTCTGCAAAAGTTTCCTTCCTGGTTAACAAAGCACCCAATGTTGCACCTGTCGCTTCTGTAAAAGCACCTGCTTCCATTACCCTGCCAGTTGATTCTTTGATACTGGATGGCGCAGCTTCTTACGATAAAGATGGTTCTATCAAACAATACAAGTGGGAGTTAACTACTGCACCTGCAGGTTATACCTTTACAGCTACTAATTCGGCTACAGTAAAACTTTCCAAACTGGTGGCAGGCAGCTATGCAGCTACACTTACCATTACAGATAACGCTGGCGCCACCGCTTCTGCCGGTGTATCCTTCACCGTAAATGAGCAACGCATTAACACCGCGCCGGTTGCTATTACCAAAGCCCCAACCGCCATTACTTTGCCAGAAGATTCTGTACTGGTAGATGGCTCCGGTTCTTATGATAAGGATGGCCGTATTGCACAGTACAAATGGCAAATGATTAGCGGCCCGGCTTCCTACATACTAAACAATACAACAGGCGCAAAGCTTGTATTGAACAAACTGGTGGCAGGCACTTACTCTATACAGCTAACTGTAAAAGACAACGATGGCGCACAGGATGTATCTATAGTTAACCTTGTTGTTAACCCTAAACCAGTAGTGGTTGAAGAACCGGTAACAGAAACCATTGAAGCCATCGTAAAAGGTGTTCAGGACATCACGCTGCCGGTTAACTCTATCACCTTTGACGGCAGCAGCTCCAAAGTGCCTGGCGGTAAAATAAAATATGCCTGGAAGTTTGTTTCAGGCCCTGGCGGATATTATTACACACATCCGTTTTCGCCCACGTTTAAAATATATAACCTGTCACCGGGCACACGCACATGGCAGTTGACTGTAACAGACGGCAAAGGCAACAGCGCCACCAAACAGTTCACCTTTACAGTTTTCAAGCAATCCAATAACAGGACTGCAGTAAACAGCTCCGCTGCTACCGCCGAAATGGCTTTGCCACAGCCGGCAAAAACGGCCCTTAACATTAAGCCAGGCCTTACCATGGCCCCCGTACCCGCAGTAAGCAATATGAACATTTACCTGAACGATGAGGCCACCGGCAAAGTAACCATCAGGATCAGCGATGCATCCGGAAGGGTGATTATGCTCAAAAACAATCTTGACAAGAACGAAGCCACCTGGCAGTATAACCTGCAGGTTTCGCAGCTCATCTCAGGCATGTACTATTGCGAGGTGATTATTGGCAACAAAAAGCTCAACGGCAAATTTGTAAAAGTTAATTAGCAGTTAGTTCTATTACCCCCCGCAGGGCCACTCTTAAAGGGTGGCCCTTTTTATTGCAAACGCTCCGCGTTTATTTTTTATGGGCCCGGCTGGAGAAACATGAATGAAGCCGCCGTTGCGTCGCACTCTTGTACGTTTGGATTCACTACTGAGCTTTTCCCGCAATATAGTTTTGCCTTTGCACTTTCTTCAGCACTTCATCATTTTACCAGATTATAAGCCCTTTAAACTTCGACAACCAGCTACCTGCTACCTGCAACCAGCAACATTTACTGTTCAATGTTGATTTGTTTAAAGTTTAATGTTAGTACCGGGTATTAAAGAGCTTCCGCACTTCATCATTTTACCAGATTATAAGCCTTTAAAACTTAAACAGACCGGTAACCTGCAACTGGTAACCGGCAACTGTCTTTCGGGTGAGGGATTGAAGCGGATACCCCGGTGAGGCCATCGCAGCAGAGCCTTTGTGCCGGAGTATGAGCGGAAAGCCCGACCCCTTGCGCAGCTTGGGGGCACCCCCTGAAATATTTCCTGTATGTCTTTTTGGACGCATCAATGGTCCGTATAGGCTAACAATCAGCGGGTAGGCAAGTGTAGCTTTGCATTGTCTTAAAAAGAACAGAATGTAACGGTAACGGAACACAAAAGCCTTTTGACAGCGTAACCAAATACCGGCATCAGTATTTTGATCCCCCAAACCTATAACTATGATTAACCTGATGAAAATCTGCGCAGGTTTTATAATAGAAATGAAAAGAAGCCACGTTTTCGTGGCTTTGCTCATTTATATAAACTTCCATTGTGTTAACGCTTAAGCGGTTAAACATGAATGCCTTTTACGAAGTAAATATCCACATGCGCTCAAAAAAGCCGTAAGCACCCCATCGGATTATGAATTTTTTTCGTTAATTTGAATATGATTCGCACCTGGAAAGCAACTAAACACCAGGTTTATTTTACTAAACCTTAAAAGTGAGCGAGGAACGTGTATGGAATACGAACTGTACATTACAAAAAAAAATAACTGGTTTAACGACGACGTGCAATTGAATATCTCGCTGGAAGAATGGCAGGATTATGTGAAGAATGACCCGGATATGCGGCTTGATAACTTTACAGAAACCAGGCTACCCAAGGGGGAAATTTACAGGTATGATAACCCCGGCGCCGCCGTTTATCTTATCAACAGGCCGGGTCAGCAAAGCGAAATCCTCGCCCAGTTTGATTTCCGTTCAGGCAATGTTTCAGTCAAAAACCCTTCCCAGCAGGTTATTGAAAAAATGAAACATATTGCTTTTAAACTGGGTGGCAGGGTACAGAATGAAGAAGGCGAATTGTACGAAGAGCCCGAAGCCGCTGTGGAAGCGCCATCTATACAACCAGCCGATTTTTTACCCGAAGCCGTTAACAATACCTTTTTAAAAAAATGGTGGAAACGCTGGCAATCTGTTTTTGCTTCAGCGGAAGAAGGACGATAATTTATACATGATATATAATATGCGGTGTACGATGTGTACACCGTTTTTGTTTCTCCTGTCACCTGCATAACAATATCCACCTACCGTTCACGATTGCCGGCTTGCGGGTTCCACACTTTCCTATTCACGAAGCATCTTTGTTGGGTACCACTACACAGAAACGGCTGGCTGTGCCTCTTGCTGCGTTACGCGGCCAACCTTATTCTTAGGCTTTTTCTTCATTTTGTTAATCCAGATAAGTGTACCTGTTACAGGCAGGCTGGTAGCTATAAGGCATGCCAGGAAGTAGATAATTTTGGAGAAGGCACCAAACATTTCGCCGGTATGCAGGGGCTTTATGGAGTCCGCAATCTTTACGTTAAGCGGCTTATCGGCAAAACGCTCCAGTTTCAGCACAGCGGCCGTATAACGGTCAAGCTGTAATTTGTCTGCACCCGCGGATGCAAAAAAACCTGTTTTATTCCTGGTAACAACCACAGCGCCAGCTTTATCTGCAGGCAGCGTAATGCGGGTATCGCCACTGTACGTAAAATTCTGGTCGGTTGTAGCTGTAATGGCTGCTAGAGAAGCCGGCGCCACCGTACTATCTGCCGGCAGTTTTGACTGCAACGGTTTTTCGCTTCTGCCCTTAAATACTTTGGCGCCTAAAACACTGCTTGCGCCATCTTTATACCATTCAAAAGACCAGCACAAACCGGTTAAGGCCATGATTAAAACAAAAATGGAAGCATAAAAACCAAGGGCGTTATGCAAATCGTGGTTCACCCGTTTCCAGTTGGCTTTGAATTTTATTTTAAAGCCCTGCTTCAGGTTTTTCATTTTTGCCGGAAACCACAGCACCAGCCCGCTGACAATGATAAATACAAAAATCAAGGTGGCTATACCCACCACAACCCTGCCGGTATCCGTATCCAGCAGCAACCAGCGGTGCAGTTGCATAACGGTAGTAAAAAATTCTGAAACGCCTTTATCGTTCTGCCCCGGGGTTAATGCACCCGTATAAGGGTTTACAAAATAGGTTTTCGGCCTGACTTCCGTTTCTCCACCACGTTTTTCGCCGCCTTGTTTTGCGGCTTTGCGTGGTGAGCCAGCATCTTTACCAGCCTGTTGCCTGCCAGCTTCCTTATCTTTTGGTTTCACACTTATTTGCCAGGCCATGGCCGCATCGGCAGGTACCTGTAAGCCTGTTACTTTACCGCCCAACTGCTTTTCCATTATTGCTACCAGGGAATCTGCCGGTAAAACCACAGCATTGGGTTCAACTTGTACATAATATTTTTCAGGGCTCATCCAGCGCTCTATTTCGGCCCTGAAAGTGTAGATAGTCCCGCTGAGGCAAACCACAAACAAAACAAGTCCGCTGGCCAGTCCCAGCCACAGGTGAACATCGTTAACAAACTTTCTTACCGTATATTTTTTACTCATAATGTAACGTTAGCACATATTAACGGCAAAAGCTACCGGCAGGCCGGCAGCTTTTACGCTTTACTGATCTTGTTTAGAATTTGTATGACACGGTACCCGTAACCATCCGCGGTGCAATGGGGTTAATGCTGTAATTCTCGTGTACATAATAATTAAATGTATTGGTAATATTGGAAACCTTTGCCAGTAAAGAAATATGCTTAAAGCTATAACCTGCGGAAAAATCAAGGGTAGCAAAGCCTTTTACAGGTATTAACCTGGAAAACTGTTGTGTTTGCTCAACCTGGTTATTCCAGCCGCCAAATCTTTTACCTGTATAAAAGGCGGAAATACCCAGCTTCAATCCTTTTACGCTGCCCTGGTTAAAAGTGTAAAACACGCTGCTGTTAGCGGTGTGGGCGGGATTGTTTACCAACCTTTCACCCTCTTTATAGTTGCCTTTTTTACCTTCGGTTTTGGTATATCGCATATAATTGTAGCTGTAACCTGCCAGTATGCTTAAACCCATTGCAGGGTGGGCGGCAAGGTCCACCTCTACGCCGTCGCTGGTGGTTTGGCCGGTAAGCTCTTTTAAATTGGTATTACTGTTAACATTGCCATCCCTGTCAAACTGGGCAGTTTGCGCCAGGTTATTGTTTACGATACGGTAGGCGGTAACATTAACGGTAAAGGCCCCTTTAAAAAAGTCGTTCTTAATGCCCAGCTCAAACTGATCAATGATAGAAGGCTTTAACGCATTGCCATAAATATCGGTGACGCTTCCCGTACTATTAACAGAAAAAGAATTGGCATAGCTGGCAAATACCGATGTGGTGCTGGTTGGCCTGTAGACAATACCTACACGCGGAGAAAATGCTTTATCCTGCTTAGAGGCAGCTTTGGCGCTGGTATCTTGCTTTAAATCTGTAGTTCTTACAGATTGTGCATCCTGGTAAGACCAACGGATACCCGCCAGGAATTTCAGTTTTTCTGAAATGCTGATCAGATCCTGTACATAAGCGCCAAACCTGTTTACCGGTGTTTCGGTAAGCCTTATTTTCTGTGCATCAGGTATATCTGTACGGGGCGTGTATTTGGATGCGTCCAGTATATTGATGGTATCATAAGTAGTGGGCTGGTTATAAGCATAAGCCTTTGCCATATTACGTTCCGCGTCTATACCTGCCAGCAGGGTGTGCTGCAACTGGCCTGTCCTGAACTTACCGTTCAGGTTAACCTGGCCAACATAGTAGTTTTCAGCATTCTGTGCCCGGCCCAGTGGCCTTGCCCATTTACCGTCCGCTTTTGCCTGTATGCGTTCGATAGAGTAATAATCCCTGTCGTAGCGCTGGTATGATACCGAAGAATTAAGCTGCCATTGCTCATTAAAGCGATGGTTAAGCGTAATGGTTGAAGTTGCCTGCTGCGTTTTGGCATACTGCCATGGGGTACCAAAAAACGCCGAACGCGAAACGTTAGGAATTGCCGTATCTGCAATAGAACCAATACCAAAATCAGGGGTGAATTTATGATACAGGTAATCACCTTCCACAATCAAATCTGTTTTATGACCCAGCTTAAACAGGAATGAGGGGTTAACATAATAACGCGTGGTGCTTACCACATCCCTGTAGCTGTTGGCTTTTTCATAAGTACCGTTTACCCTGAATGCTACGTTTGAACTGATAGGGCCATATACATCAAAACTGGGCTTGTACAGGCCAAAACTGCCGCCACGCATGCTTAATTCGCCGCCGTTCTCAAACCTGGGTTTCTTGGTAACCAGGTTAAGAATGCCGCCGGGGGCTACGTTACCATACAGTATGGCCGCACTGCCCTTTAATACTTCTACCCTTTCTATAGAACTCATTTCCGGCATAACGCCGCTGTTTACCCTGGCGCCGTTTTTAAACATGTTGGTGCTGGAAAAGCCATACCCCCTGGCGCCAAAGGATTCCTGGGTGCTACCGCGGGTAGTGGTAACATACACGCCATTTACGTTTTTCACCACATCGCCCAGGCGCTGTGCCTGCTGGTCGCGTATAAGGCCAGAGCTGATAATGCTTACGCTTTGCGGAAGATCCATAGGATTAATGGCAGCCTTGCCTATGCTAACCGGTTTTACGTTCATGGTTCTGCCGGCATTAACCACTACTTCATCCAACTGGTCGGCAGATTCTTTAATAGTAAATTGCAGGTCAACGGTTCCGCTGGGGCCAACATCAATTTTTTGAGCCTGCGCTTCCAGCCCGGTGTGAGAAATAACCAGCGTATAAGTGCCAGCCTTAATATTTTTCAGGCTAAAAGTTCCGTTTTCTTCAGTTACAGCGTTCTTTTTCAATTCCTTCAGAGTAACGCTAACAAAAGCAGCCGGTTTTCCATCGGTTGTCATTATCCTTCCTTTAACTGTGGCATTTTGTGCATTCGCCGCTACAAAACCACTCATAAACAGTACAAACAGCAGGTATAAATTCTTCACTTACGTTAAATTTTACGCAAAAGAAAATGTTTGTACCATGCTTTAAATGCCGCATCGGGAAATTCTGTTTACATAATCGGGAAATTTAAAGAAATCAAAAACATCAGGATACCAGCGGCTTTTTTTCATGGCGGCCCAGTTGCGTCGCAATCCTTTCATCGGTTGGTTTTTTATGGCATCTTTTCAGGCCCTGGTAAAGCAGAGCAAACCTGTAACGGTGGTAATAACCAGTCACTTTTTTACAGGCAGTTACAAATCAAACGATTGCGTGAATTTAACCTTCCCCGTTTTTCTACTGGATAATATGCTGAAATTAGCGGCTTATTAAACTGACAAACACCATGGCATCCAACCGCAGAAAATTTTTACGCAATATTGCGCTGGGTTCAGGCGCATTAACTGCCGGCATACCGGCGCTTGCAAAAGTTACGAATGACGAAAAGGACTGGAGCAGCAGCGCCGCCTGGCAAGGCAAACAACAGTTTAACATGTGCGGTTATGCTGCACCCAAATTAGATAAAGTAAAAATTGCTTTCATTGGCCTGGGCATGCGTGGGCCCGGCGCTGTGCAGCGTATGAGCCATATTGAAGGTGTGGAAATAGTAGCGCTGTGCGACAAATATGCTGACCGTGCCAGCAAAGCACAGAAAATACTGGAAAAAGCAGGTCTGCCCAAAGCAAAGGAATATAGCGGCAACGATGGCTGGAAAGCGCTTTGCGAAAACAGCGATGCTGACCTGATTTATATTACAACGCCCTGGAGCCTGCATACGCCCATAGCCGTATATGCCATGAAAAACGGCAAACACGCCGCTACAGAAGTACCTGCCGCCCGTACACTGGATGAGTGCTGGGAACTGGTGGAAACCTCTGAAAAAACAAAGCAGCACTGCATGATGCTGGAAAATTGCTGTTACGATTTTTTTGAACAGCTTACCCTTAATATGTCCAGGCAGGGCATGTTTGGCGAGCTGCTGCATGCCGAAGGCGCTTACATCCATAACCTGCTTGATTTGAATTTTGATAAGAACGGTTACGCCGATATGTGGCGCCTGAGAGAAAATGCCAGCCGTAACGGCAACCTGTACCCAACACATGGTTTGGGGCCTATCGCGCAGTGCATGAATATTAACCGTGGCGATAAAATGGACCACCTGGTTAGCCTTAGCACCAACGATTTCCAGATGGCGGATGAAGCTAAGAAAAGAGCAGCAGCAGATAGTTTTTACAACGAATTTGTGGGTAAACCGTACCGCGGCAACATGAACACTACCCTGATACGTACAGCCAAAGGCAAAAGTATTATGGTGCAGCACGATGTTACATCTCCACGTCCTTACTCCCGTATTCACTTAATCAGTGGCACGAAAGGTGTTGCCAGCAAATGGCCAGACCCGGCACGTATTGCCCTGGGCGAAGAATGGATGAAAGAGGAAGAACTGAAAGAGTTATATGACAAGTATTCCACACCACTGGTAAAATATGTGGGCGAAATAGCCAAGAAGGTTGGCGGCCACGGCGGCATGGATTTTATTATGGACTGGCGGCTGATTGATTGCCTGCGCAATGGCCTGCCGCTTGACCAGGACGTATACGATGCAGCTTTGTGGAGCGCCATCAGCCCATTAAGCGAGAAATCTGTGGCCAACAAATCAAGAACGCAGGATGTGCCCGATTTTACCCGTGGCGCATGGCAAAACAATAAACCGGTAAGCCTTACGTTAGATGGCGGTGGCAATACAGGTATCAAAAAAGTTTAACCCATTCTACACATAATTTGTTCGGGGGAACAATTGAAGAGAGGGCCGCAAAAGCGGCTCTTTTTTATTACAGGTTGCTGGCCTTGTGATTGGGAGGTGGTGCATTTCGTGAATGGTGAGTGGTGAATGGTGAGTGGTGAATGGGGTGCATCCGCTTCGCTGTTTCAGTGTTCCTTGTTCCTTTGTTCGATATTCATTTCGCAAGTGAACGTGAGTAATCGTGAATCGCAAGCATGGCATCCCTTCGTCATTCAGCCTTCCTTGTTCCTTTGTTCGATATTCATTTCGCAAGTGATCGTGAGTAACCGTAAATCGCAAGTATGGCCTCCCTTCGTCATTCAGCATTCCTTATTCCTTGTTCAATATTCATTTCTCAAGTGAACGTGTGTAATCGTTAATCGCAAGTATGGCCTCCCTTCGTCATTCAGCATTCCTTGTTCCTTGTTCGATATTCCTTCCCGGGTCTGAAATGCCGCCCATTGAACCAACCGATGAACGGATTGCGACGCAACGAAGTCCCCCATGAAAAACCGTAGCTGGTACCTGCATTTTCTTCCTGGCCAAACTGTTAACGATGGTTTTGAAACCCGGAAAAATGGATTTGCTTATTTTCACACCTATTGTGTAAGAGCATGAAATTTGAAGCCATAACGATAAAGGATGTTGCCAAAGCATTAAACCTGTCTATCTCCACTGTTTCCAAAGCGCTGCGGGGCAGTTATGAAATAAGTGCTGAAACGCAAAAACTGGTGAAGGAGTATGCGGCGAAACACAATTATAAACCCAACCCTATCGCCCAGGGATTAAGAAACGGCAGCAGCAAATCCATTGGCATTATGGTTACCAATATTGATAACAATTTTTTCTCCCAGGTAATCAATGGTATTGAGTCTGTTGCGCACAGGAAGGATTACAACGTTATTATTACGCAAACACATGAATCTTATGAGCGTGAAGTGCTGACGCTGCAGCACATGCTTACCCGCTCCATTGATGGGTTGCTGGTATCTATTTGCGCTGAAACGGAAAACGTAGGCCATTTTAAGGAGGTGAGCAACAAAGGCCTGCCGATTGTTTTTTTTGACAGGGTTACAGATGAAATAAACACGCACAGGGTTATCTGCAACAATTTTCGTGGCGCTTACGATGGCACAGCGCACCTTATACAAAACGGGTATAAACGTATTGCCCACATTACCAGCAGCAACAGTTTATCCATTACATTGGAACGGTTGGAAGGCTATATGAAGGCGCTGGAAGACTATAACCTACCGCTGGACGAATGCCTGATTAAATATTGCACGCATGGCGGCATGATACCCGAAGAAACAAGTACTGCCTTAAACGAGTTGATGGCGCTGGAACAAAGGCCTGACGCGGTTTTTACCGCATCGGACAGGTTAAGCACAACAACACTTAGCCTGCTGCATAAAATGAAAATTAAAGTACCGGATGAAATAGGCATGGCCGGATTTACCAATTCCGCATCGGCGGATATATTTTATCCGCCACTTACCACTATTGTGCAGCCGGCCTTTGAAATTGGAAAAGAGGCAACAGAAAAACTGATACAGCTAATTGAAGCCAAAAGGCCGGTAGTGCACTTTGAAAAGAAAGTACTGGATGCCAAACTGTATGTAAGGGAATCCAGCAGGAAAGTTTGAACTTCTTGGCCTATACTAAATAAACGCAACAAAGCCGCTACCCTACTATCGCTTCCAGCTCCATAATCTTTTCAAACATTTTCTCGTACTCGTTATTGGCGGCGGTAATTTTTTGTTTAACAGCGCTGTAGTTGCTTTCCAGTTGGGTAAACTTAGTTTTATCGGAGTAGCTTTCCGGGTTACCAAGGTCTGCTTCAAGGTTAGCTTTTTCCTGGTTAAGGCTGGTAAGCTGGCTTTCCAGTTTGCTGAATTGCTTTTGCAGGCGCTGCAGTTCTTTTTTCTGCTCATTCAGCACAGCATTGTTTATCGCCGGTTTGGCAACCTGGGCAGGTGCGGCTGTGGTTTTTACCGGCTCTTCTGCTTTAACTTCCTGGGCGGCCTTTTTTTCCTGCGCTAACTGCTGCTTTCGGTTAGCGGCCATACGCTCTTTCCATTCCGTGTATTCCTGGTAATCGCCTTTAAACTCTTTCAGTTCATGGTCTACAATTTCCCAAATGGTGTTTGCCGTTTTGGAAATAAAATAACGGTCGTGACTAACCAGTATAATGGTGCCTTCATATTTTTTAAGGGCTTCAATCAGCAATTCAACGCTGTGTATATCCAGGTGGTTGGTGGGCTCATCCAGCAACAAAAAGTTGGCTTTGCTTACAATTACCTTGGCCAGCGCCACCCTGGCTTTTTCGCCTCCGCTTAATACTTTAATTTTCTTTTCCACTTCATCGCCGCCAAACAAAAAACAGCCCAGCAAAGAACGCAGTTCCAGCTCTGTTTTGCCGCTGCCGCAGGATTTCATTTCATCCAGTATGGTATTATTTAAATCCAGCGCTTCCAACTGGTGCTGCGCATAAAAGCTCTCATCTACATTATGGCCCCACACCCTTTCCCCTTCAAATGGTTCTGTGCCCGCAACCATACGCAGCATGGTTGATTTGCCCTTGCCGTTGGCGCCAATCAGCGCAATCTTGTCACCACGGTTTATTTCGGCATTGCTGTTTTCCATAATGGTAAGGTTGCCGAATTTTTTGCTGGCGTTTTTCAGGGTAACCAGCACTTTGCCGGGCTGCTTATCCACCTGGAAGTTGATGCGCAGGTTGGGGCGCTCCAGTTCAACGTTTTCCACACGTTCCAGCTTATCCAGCCGTTTCATGGCGCTTTGTGCCTGTGTTGCCTTGGTGGCTTTGGCTTTAAAGCGCTCAATAAAACGCTCCTGCTGGCGTATATAATCCTGCTGGTTTTCGTAAGCCCGCTGCTGCATTTCTATACGCAGTTGCTTTTCTGTTTCGTAATAGGAATAATTGCCGGAGTAAATGTGCAGTTGCTGCTGGTACAGCTCTACAATTTTAGTAACCATACGGTCAAGAAAGTATTTATCGTGGCTTACAATAACTACAGAGCCCTGGTAATGCTGCAGGTATTTTTCCAGCCATTCAATAGAAGGCAGGTCAAGGTGGTTGGTAGGCTCATCCAGCAACAGCACATCTGGTTGCTGCAATATCATTTTGGCCAGCAGCACACGCATACGCCAGCCGCCGCTGAATTGTTTGTAAGGGCGCTGCAGGTCGGCGTTGGCAAAGCCAAGGCCCTGCAATACTTCCTCTGTTTTATGGTGAATGTTGTAACCGCCCAGCACTTCCAGCTCGTGCAGTTTGTCGGTGTACTTTATCAGCAGTTTTTCGTCGGAAGTGGCTTCCAGTTCCTTACCTATTTCTTCAATTTCTTTTTCCAGTTGCTTTACTTTTTCAAAAGCCCCCATGGCCACTTCCAGTATGGAGTCGTTGGTATCAAAGCCCAGCAGGTCCTGGTGCAGGTAGCCGATGGTTGTGTCCCGGCTTTTTTCTACTGTACCGGCGGAGGGCTGGTACTCTCCCGTTAATACTTTCAGCAGGGTAGATTTACCCGTTCCGTTGTAACCAATAAGGCCAATACGCTCCCCCGGGTGAATATGCCAGGTGGCGTCTGCAACAATAACACGGGCCCCAAACTCAAAGGTTACATTGTTCAATCCTATTAACATGCTCAGAAAATTTGCAGCGCAAAACTAATGCGATTAAGGGTATGTTGATGCGGCATAAGGTTAAAACAGCCTTAGGGATAATCATTTCCCTTTATTTTTGCGCTTAAACTTTTTACAATGAAAAAAGGACTGGCCATTATTTTACTGGCAGTAGTTGCAGTTGCCGCTTATTTTATTTTTTTTAATAAGGAGGAAGCCCAGCCGGCAGCTCCCAAACAACAACCGCTTGCACAAAGCAAAAACAGCGATTCATTCAATATACCTTTCAATAATTTTCTTTCTGCCTATTATGAACTGAAAAACGCCCTGGTGGAATGGGACACCGCAGCGGCATCCGCAGGGGCCGCCAAACTGGAACAGGAAGCGGCTAAAATACCGTACGAGGCACTTTCCGCAGATGCGACCATTGTTTCTACCGCCAAAGATTTTTCCAATGCCGTAGTGGCTGAAAGCATGGGCATAAGGGGCGAGCCCACAATTGAGGGTAAAAGAAGGTCTTTCTTCACCCTTTCAGAGAACCTTTACAACCTTATACGCACCGTACGTTACGACCAGCAGGTTATTTACCATGTTAAATGCCCCATGGCTTTTAACGATACCGAAGAAGCCTACTGGCTTAGCAATGTAAACGAAGTAATTAACCCCTACCTGGGCAAGAAGCACCCCAAGTATCATTCAGGTATGCTTGCCTGCGGCAGCATTACGGATTCTGTTGATTACAGGCAGAAATAAACCGTTTTATTTTTCCGCAGGTTGTTTGCACATGCGTGAGGGATTGAAGCGGATACCCCGGTGAGGCCTTGTGCATAGGCCCCTGTGCCGGAGTATGAGCACAACCGAGAAAAAGCAACTAAATGTTGCTTTGGCGAAGGTTGCGAACGAAGTTCCGCCCGGCCCCTTGCGATAGCTTGGGGACACGCCCTATGTTTTTCTAAATACATTATGAACCACGTTAGCCATGTAAGAACATGTAAGCCGCTGGTGCGCTACAATTTACGGTACACATAAGTGGATGTTATTTCTGTCGCATTGCCGGCACTATCAATATTTAACCAAATTAGTCATGTAAGAACATGTAAGCCCCCAGTGCGTTACAATTTACGGTACACATAAGTGGATGTTATTTCTGCAGCATTGCCGGCATTATCCTTCGGCCCTTCTCTTTTTATGAACCTAAATAGTTCAAAGCCTTTACTTAACCACGTTAGCCATGTAAGAACATGTAAGCCCCTGGTACACTACAATTTGCGGTGCACATAAGTGGATGTTATTTCTGTCGCATTGCCGGCAGTGTTCTTCGGTTCTTCTTTTTCTTCAGTAACCTTGCTGTCCCTTACATTTTTTTGCACAGCTACCGCTGCAAACAAGCTTAGCACAAACGACATGGCATAGAAGCCTTTTTCGCTGCGGGTTAATTCAGCATTCCAAAGGCCAATAGTGAGCAACAAAACAGCCAGTAATGTGGTAAACCAGGCCAGGCCGTAATACAGGTTGGTTACAGGTATGCCTTCCAATTGGTCACGCACGGCTTTTTGCACAGAAACGGCGGAGAACAGGCCGAGTATGAGTACAGTAAAATAATAGCCCTTTTCGTTAAGCTGCATACCGGCATTCCAAAGGCCGATGTTATAAGCAACTACACCCGTTATAAGGGCAATCCATGAGGCGGCGATAAAAGCAGCGGAAGGCTGCCGGGTGGGTTTTTGTTCCATATACTTGTTTTATGAAACCAAAACTATGCGGCGGCGCCGGCTAAGATTTTGACAATAATCAAAAAGCTTTACAGCAATTGTTAAAGCCTGCCCCGTATGCGGCTCAGGGTTTCCTGCGATATGCCCAGGTAAGAGGCTATGTAACCAAGGGGCACCCTTTCAATAATATGTGGGGACTGCAGTAACAGGTTTTCGTATAATTCCGCCGCTGTTTTAAACTGCGCATTTACATACCGCTCTTCCAGCCGTATGTAATATTTTTCATAAGCTATACGCACCAGCCTTTCTATTTCGTGGTATTGGTTAAACAATTTTGTTATCGCCTCTTTGGAAATGCTCCATAGTACAGCACTCTCTATTAACTGAATGTTTTCAACAGCGGGCTGCTGCGTAGTAAAGCTGTGAAAGGATGTAACAAAGTCGTTTTCAAAACCAAACCAGTGGGTTACTTCTTTACCATCGGCATTGTAAAAGCCACGCAATGCACCGTGTTGCAGAAAATACAAATGTCTGCAGGTTTTTCCTTCCTTAAGCAGAAACTCATTTTTTGACAGTGTGATACTCTCAAAACTATCTTCCAGTGCTCGCTGCGCTTCTTCGCTTAGCAGGTAAAAATTCTTAAGATGTTGCAGTAACCGCTCCATATTCAAGTTACCGGTTCTCATACAGTAACCGGGTGAAGATAAAGAGGATTTTTACTTGTTTCTGGCAAATGTTAGTCCGTTACCGCTACCCTGCAATATGCGCCCTTAAGCAGTATAACACGAAAGGCATTTTTTGTAGCCCGGCAGCAGGAACAAGTATGAGGCTTTACTTGCGTCGCACTCTTGTACGTTCTGTTCGCTGCGCGGCAATGTGCAACAGGCTTTGGCTGCCCGGTGCTTTTTTGTTCAAAGTTTAATGTGGGCGGCAATGCCGCCCGGCAGTGCCTGCTATCGTGGCCTGGCCCTGCTATTTAATAATCTTAACTACACGTACAGCGCCACTGGCTTCTTTTATATGCACGTAGTAAACACCGGCGGCCAGCGGTGACAGTTGCAGGCGTGGGTTGTAATCCATGCTGTTGTTTCCACGGTATTTGTAAACAGCATCTCCAACGGCGTTAAAAACGGTTACCTGTGCTACAGAATAGTTACTCTTAATTTGCAGCAGGCCGCTTTGCCCCAGCACAGGGTTGGGGTAAACAGCCAACCGCCACTCGCCTGCAAATTCCAGCAACACAATTGTAGAATAACTAAACATCCCATCCTTATCCACTTGTTTAAGCCGGTAGTAATTAAGCCCGCTAAATGGTGATCCGTCCTCAAAATGATAAGTTGTTCCGTTGGTGTTATTGGCTGCATGTACTGTGCCCGCTTTTACCCAGTTCTTGCCGTCAATGCTGCGCTCAACATCAAAGTGGTGGTTATTAATTTCGTAAGAAGTCTTCCAGGTTAAGAACGCATGCCCTTCTTTTTTTACCGCGGTAAAACTTTCAAAGCCTACCGGCAATATGCTGCAGGAAGTTTGCGAATTAAGGATAACCGCGGAATCCTTGCAGCCCAATGCATCTGTTATCACCACTTTATGTGTGCCGTTGTAAATGGTGGTAGGGTTTTGCACCGTATTGCCGGGCCTGTAAACGGCTGAAGGGTTGGTAGAGCTCCATACCCAGCTTACGGCGCTGCCACCATATTCAGTAAGTTGTGCGTAGTTGCTGTAGCAGTCTATTGTAACAAGCGCCACAGGGTCATCAACAGACAAAGGCGCGGTGGAGGCCGTACGGGTACAGCCATTGGCATCGGAAACAGTTACACTGTAAGTGCCGGAAGCAGTTGGCAGCACGTTAGACGGATTTTGCAGCGCCTGGTTACCACTGTTAATGCCGGGGCCGCTCCACAAAAAGCCGGTATAGCTGCCGGAACCGCCCGATGCTGCAGACGAAAGGCTTACCGTGGTACCTGCACAAATGGGTTGGGCCGGCGCTGTAAGTGTGGCCGATATGGAAGGGGATGTTCTTACCGTGACGTTAGAAGTAAATGCCGAAGCGAAGCAACCATTATTATCTATTACCAATACCGCATAGCTGCTGCCATCTGTAGTGGGGTTAGCGCTTGTATTTTGCTGTGTGTTAGTGGTAGTGCTTAACCCGGAGCCGGAAGAGCCCGTCCATGAATAAGTGTAAGGCGATGTGCCGCCGGACGGCGTTGATGTAAGCGTTATGCTGTTGTTTGCTGTGCATACAAAAGTAGCGCTTGCGCTTGCCGTAGCGCTTACTGCAGGCACTACCGATACATTACCCGTGCCTGCGTTGGCTATGCAGCCATTGTTATCTGTAACCTTTATATTAAAACTGTAGGTACCTGTAGCCGTAGGTTTGGCCGTACTGTTTTGGGTGGCAGTGGCCTGCAGCCCCGCCGCTGTTGCAGAAGCAGTCCATAAATAAGTGTAGGGGCTGGTGCCTCCGTTTGGCGTAGACAGCAGGTTAAGCGTATTGCCAAGGCATAATTTGTTATTGTTTGAAGCGGCTATGGCAGGCACCGGCTTAACGGTAATTTGTGCGGACGAAGCTGTACCTGTACAGTTATTGCCATCTGTAACCCTTACGGTGTAATTGCCGTTGGCTGTGGGCACAGCAGTGGTGGTTGTGGTGGTGCTGTTATTGGTATAAGTTGGCGTAACTACACCAGAGCCCGACCATACATAAGAATAGTCTTGCGCTGTTGAATTGGTGCGTGTGGCCGTTAGTGTGATAGTAGATTGGCCGCTGCATGCAGATGCGGTACTTACCGAGGCATTAACTGCCGGCACACCAAATGATGAAACCGTTACAGTAACCGGCGCTGTACTGCTGGAGGAGACACACCCCCTGGTATCTGTAGCGCTTACATTATAAGTATAAGTTCCGCCGGTAAGCGGCGAAGCGGTAGTATTCTGTGTGTTAGTAATTAAAACGCCGCCACCTGCTGACTGTGTCCAGCTATACGTCCAGGAACTGAATGCTCCTGTACCTCCGCTTGGGTTAGAAGCCAGTGTAATGTTTTGGCCCAGGCATAAATTACTGGATAAATAAGTGGCTGTTGGCGCTACGGAAGGCAGCGGGTTGATAGTAACAGGCTGGGTAGTAGCTGTTGCACTGCAATTATTGCCATTGGTAATAGTAACACTGTAGCTTCCGTCTATAGTTGGCTTGGCTGTAGTTGTGGTGGTTGTCGCGGTATTGTTAGTGTAAGAGGAAGTAATAAGGCCAGAACCTGTCCAAACATAGTTATAATTGGTAATTGTGCTGTTCGTTCTGTTAGCCGTTAGTGTTAGCGTTGTTTGACCATTACAGGCAGTGGTGGCGCTTACTCCTGCGGTAATCGTAGGCGGCGTGAGCGTGGACAAAGTAACTGCCGCGGTGGATGATGCGGTTACCGTACAATTGTTGGCATCCGTAACTACGACCGCATAAGTATATGAACCGGCAACCGTTGGCTTTGCCGTAATATTTTGAATATTGCTGGCACTGGTAATGTTGGCGCCGGACGGGCTACCCGTCCACGCATAGGTATAGGGCGTTATGCCGCCTGATGGCGTTGAACTGATGGTAAGGCTTTGGTTGTTACATAATCTTGGGTTACTGGTTGCCGTGGTAACCGCCAGGCCAAGGCTGGCTTTAATAACCGCGGTTGTATCAGAACCTTTGCAACCGCTGGCATCTGTAACAGTAAGAAAATAAGTGTAAGAACCGTTTTGCGTGGGCGTGGCAGACGCTGTTGCCTGGTTTACCGGTGTGTTTAACCCACCCGCCGCAGCCGACGCGGCCCATGTATACGTAAGTGGTGCTGTTCCGGCGCTTACGGAAGAGCTGAGGTTTACCGTTTGCCCTGTGCCACACAAAGAGGTAGAACTCTGGTTTACCGTAACTATGGGCGACTGGTTGCTGGTAACAGCCACAGTGGCGGTATCCCGGCCAATACAGCCATTGGCATCTGTCACGGCAATGATGTAGTTGTAAGAGCCTGCCGCGCTTTGTACCGCCGTTGCAGTTGATGTATTGGTTGGGCCGGTAAGGTTGCCTGCGCCCAGGGTAGTCCATGAGTAGCCAGCGTAAGGTGTTGTGCCTCCGCTGGCGGAAGAACTCAGGTTAATGGTTTCTGAACGGCACACAGTGGTTTTGGCGGCAGATGATATTACCAGGGGTTTGGCGTTAATGTTAATGAGCAACGCAGTATCTGTAATACAGCCGATGGCATTGGTGAAAGTGTAATTGATATACACACTGCCCCCCGTAATTGCCGACATAACCCCGCTGGAAGAATTGATGGTGGCCACGGTGGTATTGCCGCTTGACCACACCCCTCCCGTTGGTGTAGCGGTAAGTGTGGATGTTGTGCCTGCGCATAAGGTGGATGGCGCTGACAAAGATTGTATAGGCGTAACAAGCGGGGTGATGGTAATATCATCTAAAGCAAGGTCGTTACCGTTGCCGCCCGGGCCTCCGTTGCGCAGGTAAATATCCGCCTGGGAAGTGCTTGCCGTAAAAGTAAAAGAGTATGATGACCAGTTGTAATAAGCAGATCCGTTGAAGCCCGGTGTTGAGAAGGTATTTAATACTACCGCATTAGAATCTGACACGCCTACGGTTATCAGGGAGTTTAGACCGCCCGACAGGGAGGCTGCCCAAAAGTTGATGCTGTACAATACACCGGGCACCAGGTTGGTTACCCGCTTGCGGTAAAACTCATTCTCCTGGAATGACGCGTTTACCAGCATATAACAGCCCAACGCTGTGCCTGTGGTATGATCTAACAATGAACCATTGGGCCAGTTTACAGAATTGTTGGCCACAGAATAGTAACCATCATCAAAACGCTGGCTGGCAAAATAGTGATACCCGGATATACCTACAGGCGCAGTCGCCACATAAGCAGCCGTACTTGGCGCGGAACCAAAATTTTCAATCATCTGTGCGCCGGCGCATTGCTTTTGCAGCACAACAGGCACCAGCCTTTCGTTTTGTACAATTACATGCACTACCTCGCCGGCAGCCACATTAAGCGTAGCGGAATTGGTTGCAGGGTTACCGGTTGAGTTATCGGTAGGATCGTAAATAAGGATGCCCAGGATATCCCAGGAAGCGGGCCTCGTTTCAGTTAATGTATAAGTGCCCGCGGTTACAGGTATCATTATAGCATTGTTATCGTAGGTAGTGCGTACACGCTGATCATCTATCCAACGTATGCTGGCGCTGCCATCAACAGACCTTGTATAGATGGTATTCGGGTTATACGTCCACGTGGTAATACACCACGCCTGGCCGCCGGGGCCGCCGGTAACACTTTTGGCAATGCTTGGGCCGGTTGGGTCTGATGTCCAGGCCGTTCCTACCCTTCGGTTAATGGTACCGCCAATGATTGTTAACACCATGCCGTTATCGGCAAAGCAAACATCGGTGGCGCTTCCAGTCATGGCAACTACAGAAGCACCTGTTATGGTAGCGCTGTCAATACTGGTTGTTCCTCTTGTAAAAGCCATCCTGCCAGTGTTATGGTTAATATCCACTGTGGAAGTTGCACCAAGCGTATTTGCGGCATAAGTAACCGTCCAGGCTGTGCCGTAAGGTGCAGCGGTACTGTTGTTGCGCCACATGCTGCCATCGCTCCTGGTAATAACAATATAACCGTTGCCCCATGCAACATCCACCGCGTTAATATTGCTGTAGGATGCCCTGTTGTAAATAAGCGTGGTAGTATTGGCAACGCCATTAAAAAAGTAAACGTTATTGCCGGATATATACACGGCCTGGTTAGCCAGGGCGCCATCAACCCTTGTAACAGCGTTGCCGGTAACGGATTGTGTTGAAACCCATGCATTACCCGCAGAAAGCCTGTGATAGAGTATGTTGCCTGTTACACTCCATAATTCGCCGGCGCCGGTGCCATGACCGCCACCCAAATCCTGCGATGTGGTATTAACTAAATCTGCCCGGTCGTTTAAAGAAAAAGCCGGCACCGTAGTGGAACCTCCTGTAATGGTAAATGGAAATCCTGTTGCGGGGGTACTTTCCTCATTTATCGCCTGCACGTGTACATAGATATAGCCTGTTTGTGCCCGCAGTGCCTGGAAGGAAAAAAATAAGATGAGGCTGCACATCAATACAGTACGTCTTAGACAAAGGTTTGTCAAAAAAATTCCTTTACTTTTTAGCAAAGTCATTTTCAGATATGGATTTATATGCCTCTATCAGTCACATGAAGGCATGTGTGAAAAATAAAACAGTAAATAACCTTTCAGGCAGGAATAGTTGTTTTAAACACAGGAACGAGATGTGTGAGGATGGATAGCTTATTGATTGAGGAGTTACTTCGGTTTTTCACAGCAACTTAACTGTAAGATTTTGTTTGATTACAGTGCTCAATTACAACTCTAAGAAACACCATAATGCTTACATAAACAATTTTTTATCGTTGCATAAACATTGGTAGCCCTCATTTGCAACGGAGTTATTTAAGTGAATATTAAGCTGTAAAAGATGAATAAGTTATACCTATGGAAAAGGATGTTTGTATGTTGCTTTGCAAATGGTTTTTACGGGCCGTTATAGTGAAAATACACATGCCTTTATTTTTTTGGCAACTTCGCCGGATTAAAAGATGCTGAAACCGGTTATGTATTTCAAGCAAATTTTAAAAGACGAATAAGTTGTTGCTAACAGGCCAACCGAGGTTTTGATTGTTTAATGTTCATTTGTTCAATGTTCAATGTTAGCAGTAAATCATGATTTGTTTGAAGCTTTTGGTGAACATATCCCACCTACGGCGCTCCATTTATCTGTGCTTTTGTTGCTTCTAATATGACGTATCTACGAGGCTTTGTGAGGCTGTAAAATAAACTGTGTCAAGGTTAAAAAATAAGATAACCTTTAACACATCAAGATGAAGTCAAAAACAGAAACACCGTTCGGGTTTGATTACGAGGCCGTGAAGAACAAGGCCCTGGAACAACTCAAGAGTGGAAAGCCACTATTAGGAAAAGAAGGTGCTTTGGCGCCG
>NZ_VVIP01000087.1 GCF_009650435.1 Foetidibacter luteolus | reverse complement strand
GAACAGCCTGCAGATACAGGGCAAACAGGTGGTAAGCACAGAGGAAACACCGCCGATATACGCCCGGAAGATGAATGGCGGCAAAGATGCCAAAGACAAGGATAAGGCTGCCGCGGCGACTTCACAAAGTGCAGCACAGGCCAAAGAAGTCTTCGGCCTGCAGCCAGACAAACTTACCGCATTCCCAAGTCCGTTCACTGATGATGTAACGCTGAGGATGTTGCTGAAGGAAAGCGTAAATAAACTGGATGTGGTAGTGTTTGATATGAACGGAAGGGCTATATTTAGCCGCGGATTTGGCAGCGTAGCCAAAGGCGTATGGCAACAAAAGCTTGGCTTAAGCGGCAGAGGGTTGGCTAACGGCGTGTACTACATTAAGGTACTCGGCATACCCGGCGAAAACTCTATAAAAGTGGTCAAAGAATAAAGAATAATATGTAAAAGTTGAAACGGCTGGGTCTGTCCCAGCCGTTGATTTTTAAATAATGTTATGTGGGTGAATGGTTATTGCCATAGAAAATTTTATGGGCCAGGCAGGAGGAACAGGTATTAAGCATTTCTTGCGTCGCACTCTTTTACTGCCAGAACATTATTCAGCCGGGCTTGCACGATAACATAAAAACTATTTGGTCTTTATTGTCATTTAATGATGTTTGAATGCCATATTATTTACTCCGGGTTCAGACTGCTGGTTAACTTAATATGGTGGGCAAAAGGCGAGAAGGATTGGTAAGTTGAAAGGCTGCCGGATTGAAACGTAAACCCCGCTGAAGGCCCGTGCGCCAGTCATGTGGCGGAGTTGCAGTGTAAAGCCGGAACTACAGCTTTAGCAAGCTGTGCTGCTGAGAGCCCCAAAATAATGGAAGAGAATTTCAGATTTATTTTTTTCAAAGCAAACCGGGAGATAAAGAAAACCGTATTACCAAAGCAGGTGATAGTTACCCCCAAATTAATATTATTTTCAGGCGTTTTTAATATTAACTGAGAAAAAATGTTTGTGTGTTAGAGAAAAACGCTTATTTTGCAGCATAAATTGCGTATAAGATTAATTCTTATCCAAATTTCCTATACAAAGCTAACATTCAGCGTTTCACAATCCTCTGAATCTTAAATCCTTTCCAATTCCTATTTTCCAAAAGCTATAGACTCAGTATTTAAACTGTACTGTTTTATTCTATCTGCCTGCTCCAATTCTATGCGATAACCCTTACGGTATCCTTTAACAGTTAAATTTAAATTGCTTAAAATACACCAGGAGTTTCAATACTTTAAACCTTGAACATGAAAACACAAAACGGGCTTTTAAAGCTCTTCATGATTGCAGTTGCTGCCTTAACAATGCAATTTACCCTTGCCCAAACAGGCGTGCTGGATCCTAACGATCCTATCGTTGTTTACAACCCGGGAAGCCCCCCGGCCACTCCGCCCTATGGCACCCTTGCAAAATGGGTTAAAACCAACCGCCTTAGCTGGAATACTTCCACTTTTAAATGTTACTTCTACAATGGAGTAGCTTTTCGTTTAAGGTTTCCAAAATCATACCAGCATGGTGTGAATGATGGAAAAAAATATCCGGTGTATTTGTTTTTTCATGGAAGAGGTGAAAAAGGAACTATTTATGATAATGAATACCAGCTTTACCATGGCGGCCAATCTCACATGAATGCGGTAGTTGCTGATAAATTTGACGGTTTCTTACTTTATCCGCAAAACCAGACTGATGGCTGGGGCGCAGGCCTTACTGTGATGAGCGAGTTTATTCAGAATTACCTGGTGCCGCAATGCAAAGCAGACCGCTTCAGGATTATTGTGGATGGCCTTTCCGCTGGTGGCGCCGCTACCTGGAAGTTTTTGGTAGCCAATTATAAAGTACCCGCCGCAGTGTTGCCTATCAGCAATACTGATTTAGCTTACCTGGATGCGGTTCAACAGTTTAAATTTACCCCTATGTGGCAGTTCCAGGGTGGCCTTGACAAAGCGCCATCACCTGGTTATACACAACAGTTGGCTAATGGCATATTGAATGTAGGTGGAAATTACAAGTTGACTGTTTACCCCACGTTGGGGCATGGTTGCTGGAACCAGGCATGGGCAGAGACCGATTATTACCCGTTCTTAAACCGGGCATATAAATCTAACCCCTGGGTGTTGTTTGGGAGGAGTGAGTTTTGCCCCGGTGACAATATTAATGTAACCATTGGTGTAACCCCCGGCTTTAACGCGTATGAGTGGCGTAAGGATGGTAATCTTATATCAGGTGCAACCGGTAACCAGGTAACGGTAACTTCTGTAGGTGTATATTCCTGCCGTATGCGGGATGGCGCTACCTTATGGTCAGATTGGTCTCCTATACCCATGGAGATTAAGTATAAAACATCAGCCAACATCCCCAGTATTACTGTTGCCGGCCTTGCCAGCAAGGTTATTCCTTCCCTTGACGGAAGCACCGGTGTAACCTTGCAGGTACCGGAAGGGTATGCGACCTACTCCTGGCAAAAAGAGCCATCTTCCACCGTGCTCAGCACCACTAATACCGTTAATGCCGCTGCACCGGGCGATTATAAGGTAAAAGCAATTGAGCAGTTTGGCTGCAGCAGCGATTTTTCAGCGCCGTTTACAGTAATTGATGCCAACGGTCCTAACAAGCCGGAGGCGCCCATTAACCTGTCAGCGACAACTTTGTCCAAAACAGCCATTAAGCTGGACTGGAGCGATAACCCGCAGCCACAGTATAATGAAACCGGTTTTGAGATTTACGAAGCAAGATCATCTGACGGCCCTTACAGCCTTGTAAGCATTACCGGTGCGGATGTGCTTACTTATACAAGAACAGATTTAAATGCCAACACACGCTACTACTATAAATTAAGAGCGGTTAATGAAACGGCAGCATCTGCCGCATCCAATGTGGCCAATAC
>NZ_VVIP01000086.1 GCF_009650435.1 Foetidibacter luteolus | reverse complement strand
TTTCGCTATCTGTTGTTGTATTTTTTGCCTCAATGAAGGCCGCGATAATTTATGATACCGGCTGCGGCCTTTCATGGGGACTTCGTTGCGTCGCAATCACTTCATCGTTCTGTTCTTTGGGCGACTTTTCAGCCCCGGTAGAATATCACCACCGCAACATCTTATCAACCTCTAACCCTTCAACAGACCAGTAACCAGTAACCAGCAACCTGCAACTACTCCACCTTCACCATCTTCACCGCCTCATTGTTCATCGCTACCAGCAGCCTCTTCTTTTTACCATTCTTTATCGTTACCATATCTCTTACTGCCCCCCTTATGTTAATGCCGCTTTGTTGCGCACTCATGGCTTTAAAACCTCCCTTGCCATCCCCTCTCATAAACGTTCCGTAGCTGGCATCATAAATGCCCACTTCCGGTTTACTCTCGTAAAAGTTGCCACCCATCACAATATCCACATGGCCATCTCCATCAAAGTCTTCCGCAGCTATGCCATACATCGGTGACAACTGCGCGGCTGTTGGCAAAGCCTGTACGCTGAATGTGCCGTTCTTATTGTTGATCAACACACTGCTCTGCATCATGAAAGCTTCCAGCCTCACAGCCTTTTTTAACTGTTCTTCCGTAAACATCTTTGTAATCGTTTGCTCTTTGTAATTCTCGTATTTCAGGTATTTCTTCTTCAGGTATGGCAATACATTTACCAGGTCATGCCTTAACACCATCGGGTAAGCGCTGTCTTTGTTGTAACAGGTAATGATCTGTTCTATGCTGCCGTTGTTATCAAAGTCGCTTACATACATACTTACCGGTTTCTCCGCTGTTGCCTTAAACCTGCTGTTAAGCCCATGGTTGCCCGCTATCATATCCGCGTAGCCATCATGGTTAACATCAGCTATTATCAGCCGGTTCCACCAGCCGTTGGTTTTGCCTAATCCTGCCGCTTCGGTTACTTCTGTAAGCTTGCCGCCTTCGTTGTGGAATATCCTTACCGGCATGTATTCGCCGGTTACGGCCAGGTCGGGCTTTTTGTCGTTATCATAGTCCAGCCACTGCGCATCGGTGATCATGCCTGCCTGTTTAAGTGCAGGGGCTACCGTTTCCGTTACATCTGTAAAAAAGCCTTTGCCATTGTTTTGCAGCACATAGCCTTTACAGGGGTACCCATAACTAAACGATTTAAGCCGTACCCCTACAAACAGGTCCATATCGCCATCGCCGTCATAATCAGCCGCTCTTACACAACTGGTGCTCTCAAAAATATAAGAAGGCAATACCTGGCCGGATTTTGTGAACCGGCCCTTGCCATCATTTGTATACAGCCGGTTCATCAACGCGGTTGAATTGGGTGAAAACTCGTTTCCTCCACTGCATACATACAGGTCCGCATCGCCGTCATTATCCGCATCAAAAAACAGCGCATCGGTGTCTTCGCTCAGCTTGTCCTGTTCCAGCAGGGCCTCATTGGTTCTTTTGAATTGGCCGCCTGCCGTTTGTATCATCAGTGCACCGGCCTGGTCTTTGGCGCCGCAGATATAGATATCTTCCAGGCCATCCCTGTTAATATCTCCTTTGGCTATCCTGGGCCCCTGTGTGGAGAGCATGTGAAAGATCAGCCTGTCGCGGTCGAAGTCTATAAACCCGTTCTCCCGGTGGGTGAAGGGAACAGTGGATGGTGAAGCCTCTATGCGGAATGGCGAGTGATGAGCGGTGAGCGGTGAATGGTGAGCAGTGAGTAGTGAGTGGTGAGTGGGCTGTAGGGGTGTACCCTCTTTATATACTGCCGGCTTTATAAGTTTTAAAGTATTTTCTTTTGATGTTTTTTGTTTAACAGTCATTGCTTTGCTTACCGGCAACTGGTAACCGGCAACCGGCAACCGCCCTTCCCCCTGCTTCACCACCAACTGCTGATTTACCTGCACATGCCTTATCACATTTTGCCTGCCATCGGGCCATTGCACCGTGACGGAATCTATCTGGCCTGTTTTACCCAGCCCAAAATTCAGCCGCTCATCCACGGTGGATTCAAAACCACGCATGGGCATCTGTTCCTGGTAGGCGATGGTATTGTTATGGTACACCGTTACCTTGGCACCTATCCCGAATTTGTTTTTGCCTTCTCCCTCTAAAGCCACTTTCAGGAATTTGTTTTCCGGGTGCTGCTGCATGCTCTGGTTACGGTAAATGCTGCACGGCATGTTTACATTGTTCACCACCAAATCCAAATCGCCATCATTGTCTAAGTCCGCATAGGCGGAACCATTGCTGAAACCCGGTTCATCCAGGCCCCACTCTTTGGCTTTATTCGTAAACGTTAAATCGCCATTGTTGCTAAACGCATAGTTAGATACCGGATTGGAGGGAATTAAATCTATCAGCTTCCTGATAACATCTTTTTCCTTGTTCATAATCTGCTGACGGATATCAGCATACGAATTGTTTGCATACTGGATATAATCCTGGTCAGTGATATCTTTATAAATGCCGTTGGCTACAAAAATATCTTTGAACCCATCATTATCAAAGTCTGTTATCAATGCCCCCCAGCTCCAGTCTGTGGCAGAAGTATTGGCCATCCTGCTTATTTCGCTGAATGTATTATTGCCGTTATTCAACTGTAAAGCGTTTCTCACAAACTGTTTATAATAACCATTGGCAAGATTGGATTGGTACTTGTCCCAGTTCTCGAAATTGGTTTTGGTTTTACTTCTTGCTTCTGTTTCGGGCAGCATATCCGTTACATATATTTCCGGGTTGCCATCGTTATTAATATCAGCAATGTCAGCGCCCATGGAGTTCATACTTATCTCGCTGATATAATCCTCCAGGCATTCCTTAAACAGACCATTTTGCTGGTTTAGATAGAGATAATCCTTTTCAAAAAAATCGTTGGATACGTAGATATCCTGCCAGCCATCTTTATTTATGTCTGATACGGTTACGCCAAGCCCAAAACCAATCTTACTGCTGTATATGCCGGCTTGCCTGGTAATGTCAACAAAATGATTTTCATCGTTCCGGTACAGGCGGTTGCCGCCCAGGCTATCAGGTATCTTTCGTTGATCTTTTACCAGATCATAGTTTCCTACAGACTTGAAAGAGTTGGTAAGCAGGTAGCAGTCTAAATCACCATCATTATCATAATCGAAGAATGCCGCATGTGTAGAGAGCCCACGGGTATCCAGACCAAACTCATGGGCCTGTTCGACAAAAGAGACCTCCCCCCGGCCACCTCCAACAGGAATCTTGCTGCTATTTATAAACAGTTCATTACTTCGTCTTGTGCCGCTCATATCTCCAGACTTGCACACATAAATATCCAGCCAGCCATCGCCGTTAACATCGGCCATAGTAACGCCGGTTGACCAAACACCATCTGATGCAACACCGGCTTTCTGAGTAATATCTTCAAACTCAAAATTGCCTTTGTTGAGATAAAGTTTATTGGAATGCTGGTTGCTGCAAAAGAAAATATCGGGCAAACCGTCATTGTTGATATCGCCAACGGCTACGCCCCCCCCATTATAGAAATTACGGAAGGTGTAGGGGTTAAACTCTTCCGTATAGGTAACATTGTTGGTGAAATGAATGCCAGTTTCTGAAGATGGCAACTTGGTGAAAAGGGTGGTTGTTAATGAAGGGGCATCCGTATTGCAACTGATGCTGATACCTGCCATGCAAGCGGCAAGTACAATTACCGTTAACCGGTAACTGAACATGATATTTACAGGTTTTATACTTAGCATTTGTATAAAAAGGGCGAGAGATTACTCAAACCTCTTATCCATTATAGTGAATCGTACTTTCATGGGTTATCGGGGCTTCATCTCCGCTTAACTGTCGCCATGAAAAACCGGACGATAAAGTGCTTGCGACGCAACGATGCCCCATGAAAGGCCGCAGCCGGTATCATAAATCGTGAATGGTGAATGGTCAATTGTGAATGGGGAAACAATCTACGTGAACCCCATTGCGCTATCCAAAGACCTGTTTTATTTCAAAACTTAGCAGCCATCTTCAAAAGAGATAAGAAAAGCAGGCGAACCCAGTTCGCCTGCATTCCTTAGACAAGGATTGATTATGCTAAGTCAAACCTAAACTTGTTAATAACCCGGGTTTTGTTTCAGGTTCTTATTGGCGTTCAATTGTGTTGCCGGAATGGGGAACACATTTAGGTGATTGATGCCATTTGGACCCAGGTTGTCTACAGGATCTGCGGCATGGAAACGATATGCATCGTTGTATTTGCCAAAACGGATGAGATCCTGGCGACGAGTTGTTTCCGCAAACATTTCGCGTCCACGCTCTGCTAAAAATTTATTGGCATCAAGTGAAGCATACGGATCTACACCGCCATGCGTTGTACGGATTTGGTTAACCAATGCCAAAGCAACCGCATCGCCCCAGCCATTCTTTCTTGCTAATGCCTCTGCTTTTGTTAACAATATATCTGCATAACGGAAAATGCAATAGTCGTTACTTAAATTACCGGTACCACCTTTATAGATTTCCCATTTGCCAATTCTTGCGCCGGATTGCCTCCAGGCAGCAGGTTCTAACTCATTCATATAAGGGGTAAATACAAGAGGATTTCCTCCCGGGTCATCTGAAGCGGCATCAAGTAAAGGTGTCACACCGTCTGCCTGGTATTGTGGGCCGACAATAAAATTGGACAATCTTTTGTCAACAGTCCCGCTGTCCATATCTCCATTAAGGCCCACTCCCACTACTAACCCCTTGGGTCCAGGATTTTGTGCAGGATCAATGTAAGACTGGTAAAATTCCTGCACGCTGGCAAAGCCATTCCAGGGCTGTAGTCCAAGACTGTATGCGCTTTGCTGTGCGGGGTGTAACGTTATAAGGGGAGTGGTAAAACCTGTAGCTTTAATTTCATCATAAGGTATAACCCAGATAAATTCAGTAGAACCTTTGTTTTCTTTTTTAAAGTTATCGGCGTAGTTAGCCATAAGCGCATACTGACCTGAATTAATAATTTCATCGCAGGCTGCTATGGCTTTATCCCACTGAGGCGTACCGGTATACACCTGCGCATTCAAATATAGTTTTGCTAAAGTGGCATAAGCAGTGTAATAGTTAACACGGCCATAAGTTTCGCCATTGTTAGGGCCGGTTTTTTGCAATGACGGGATGTTTTCCAGCAATTCTTTTTCAACAAATTCATACACTTCGTTGCGTGTATTATTGGCTGGCGGCTCTGTATTGGCAAAGTCTGTAGTGATTGGAACATTACCATACAAATCCAGCAGCCAGTAAAAGTAAATAGCACGCAAGGCTTTCAATTCAGAAACATATTTTTTAGAGGCATCGGTACCCAGTGGCTCTAACGTTGCCAGGAGGCGGTTACAGGTATTTACACCTTTGTAAAGCCTTTCCCATGTACCGGTTGGGCGAGGGTCGTCGGCTTTGTAAATATGTTTTTTCAATCTAACCCAGTGGCCGCCATCGCCCCAGTCTGGCCCGCGTGTAGGCACTACCATTTCATCGGTAGTTACTTCCTGTAAAGGCATAATGTTATCCGCATTACCAAATGTGCCATAGAGGTTGGTATAAGCTGCACCCAGCGCCGCTACCAGTTCTTCATCTGTTTTATAAAAATTATCGCTGGTTACGGTATCATACAGTTCTTCCCTTTCATCCAGGTTAGTACAGGATGCCATGAAAAGAAGACCCATGAACGAATATTTTATGGTTGATACTAATTTCATATGGAGAATAAATTAGGTTATGAATGATTAAAACTGCAGGTTAACACCCAGTGTAAATGCCCTTGTACGAACCCAGGTTTCCCTGCGGTCAACGCCAGGAGCCAGTATATTGGTACCATCAGAATACCTTACTTCAGGATCGACACCTGTATAGTCTGTTATAACAAAAAGGTTTTGACCAGTAATAAATGCTCTTAGACTTTTTATTGCCCCCCGTGAAGAAAGATTGAAATTATAACCTATAGTGGCATTATCCAGTTTAATGAAAGAAGCCTTTTCTACAAATAGGCTGCTGAATATCTGCTGATCATTCAGGCCGGGATTAAAGTATTTCGTCTTTACAACATTATAATTGTTTACTACGGATGGCGTCCCATTTTCATAAAACCCGCGATAGGTATTTACTAGCTGATGACCAAATGCACCTCTTAAAAAGAAATTAAAGTCAAAATTTTTGTACCGGAAAGTATTACTCCATCCAAGTTCAAAATCAGGCAGACCGTTGCCTATAATTGTTTTATAAGCATCGCTTCTGGTAGTGTCGCCATTACCGTCATCAAATAAATATCTACCCTCTTTATTTAGTCCCCGGTAAACTGCTCCCCATAGAATGCCAATCTTTTCGCCTTCCATAGCGCGGGTAATTTCAGTTTGTTCCTGGCCTGGTGTACCAAGGTTAGTTGCGCCTACGTAGCTGCCGGCCAGGTCTTTATTCAGGCTGGCCAGTTTTACGTTATATGTAGAAAAGTTTGCTGAAGTGTTCCATTCAAGCCCACTGCCTTTAAGCACATCATAACCCAGTAAAAATTCAAACCCATTGCTCTCCATTACGCCGATATTCTGATATTGTCGGTTGGTTGGAAATGGAGGTACGGGAACAAACGCGTTGAAAATAAGGTCTGATGTTTTACGATTATAGTAATCAATAGTACCAGTGAGGCGGTTACTGAAAAGCGCAAAATCAAGACCCACGTCAAATTCAGATTTTCTCTCCCATTTAAGGTCAGGGTTGGCATTTTGAGATGGTTCGTAAGCAGAAACATAGCTACCATTGTAATAAAACAGATTACCTGTAGGACCCACCAACTGCTGGGAATAATAAGAACCACCAGGCAATGCACCTGTTATACCATAGCTCGCCCTGAATTTAAGGCTGTTTACGTTGGCAATATCAACCAGCCTGCCAATGTCAAGTCCACCACTTACAGCCGGAAACATACCCCATTTGTTGTTCACACCAAACTGGGTTGAACCTTCACGCCGTAAACTGGCCGAGATATACGCGAAGTCATTGTAGTTCAGGTTTAAACGGCCGAAAAATGCGATGAGCCTCGAGCCATTTTTATAGCTGTCTGAGAAAGCTTTTCCATCTTTGAAGTCAAGAGAACTGTTGAAATCTTCCCCTGCAGCGTCAGAAATAAAATTACCTGCCTGTACCAAAAAACCTTTGTTCTGGAAATCCTGGTAAGAATAGCCCGCTATAGCTGATACTTTTATGTCGCTGATCTTGGTATCGTAGGCCAGCGTATTTTCATATAGCTGGTTAAAGTTTTCGTCATCACGCTTCCATGCAAAACCGTTTCTTGCAAAACCGCTTACGCCCAAAAAACTGCGCACATAAAAAGACCTTTTTGAGAGGTATGCCCAGTTATATTCACTGTTATTTTCCTGCGCATACCTGACAGCGAACTTGAGACCGCGGATAACCTCATAAGTTACCAGCGCATTAAGGTTATTGCGCTTAGTAATCCTGCTGTTAACATTTTGCTCCAAAACGGCTACCGGGTTAGAATAATCGACAAAATCCTGTTCGAAATAACCGCCACCTGTTTTGTCGTACAATGGGTCATCGCTACGAACAGGTGCTGTTGGGTTAAAAATGGTGGCGTATTTAAACGCATCACTCCAGCCAAACTGCGCATTTCTCTTGGTTGTAGTCATATCCAGGTTAAACACCAGCTTATCTTTTAAGGCTTTTTGCTGCAGGCTAAACCGGCCATTTAACTGTTGAAAGCCTGTTGTAATGGCTATGCCCTGGTTATCGCGGTAGTTTACTGAAGCACTGTAAGAAGTACCGCCACTCCCTCCTGACAGAGAAAGGTTGTGTGTATGGCTGATAGCATTACGGGAAATTTCTTTATTCCAATCTGTGTTAGCGCCATAATCAGTACCACCGGCTGCAACATATTCTTTTGCATCCATGTGCGGCGTAAATTTTACCGCTTTTTCCGAAGTAACAGAGCCATTATAAGATACAAGGGAAGCACCTTTTGCGCCACGCTTTGTAGTAATGATGATTACGCCGGCAGATCCCCGGGTGCCGTATATTGCCGCTGAAGCTGCATCTTTCAATACATCCATTGTCTGAATATCGTTCGGATCTACAGTATTGATATTGATACCAATCTGGCCATCTACCACTACCAACGGCGAGCTGTTAGCGCCAAGCGTAGACAAGCCTCTTAACCTGATGGCAAATCCACCATTGGGGTCGCCGCCGGTTTTGGAAATGGAGAGGCCGGCAACCTTTCCCTGTAATAACTGGGCTACATCCGGCGTATTACCTTTATTAAATTGTTCGGCATTTACTGAAGTTATGGCGCTGGTAATTTCTTTCTTTTTCTGGGTGCCATAACCCACAACAACTACGTCAGAAAGCTGCTCACTGCTTTCTGAAAGCTGAACATCAATTACAGACTGTGTACCTACCTCTACTTCTTTTGTTGCAAAACCAATAAAAGTAAATACAAGTACAGAAGAATTGCCCGGTACTGTAAGGGAATAACTACCGGAAGCATCTGTAACAGTACCTGTACTGGCGCCTTTTATCTGCACACTAACCCCTGCCAGGGCAACTTGCGTGGCAGATACTACCTTACCGGTTACTTTTTTTGACTGGGCTAATGTTGTTGATGAAATGAGCAGGAAGGAAACCAAGGGTATAACAATACCCCTTAAAAGCAGCTTGATCTTCATAAGCAATAATCGTTTAGTAGTTTTTAGAAGGTTACATTCACTATATCTGAGTGGAAATTTTTAATTGTACAAAAAACAATTTAAACCACTGTGCTGACTACCACGATATCAAAACTACAGATGCACTGGTTTTCGCAGGGGGGTCAAATGTTTCTGAATAGGGGTTCAAATGTTAACCGCTTTAACACGAAAGAAATGTCAAAATATTGATTATCAAACGACTACACGAAATACGTTCAAACATTTTTTGTAAAATGTTTTCCGTAATCACTGTTTCACAAAAAAGTTTATGCCTGGCCATTGTGCAGATTTGTTGTTCTACAACCAAGTAAGCTATGCCCAAGAGCGGTTAAACAATAATCAAAGGCCTGGAATGGAAGGTATTATCTGCTAAAATCTCAAGAAATCAACATATACATATATATCTACTTGAGGCTGTAAAATAAACTGTGTCAAGGTTAAAAAATAAGATAACCTTTAACACATCAAGATGAAGTCAAAAACAGAAACACCGTTCGGGTTTGATTACGAGGCCGTGAAGAACAAGGCCCTGGAACAACTCAAGAGTGGAAAGCCACTATTAGGAAAAGAAGGTGCTTTGGCGCCG
>NZ_VVIP01000085.1 GCF_009650435.1 Foetidibacter luteolus | reverse complement strand
CGTATCCTATCGGCCAACCCCATATTTGAATTGCGTCAAACCGGCTTCACCTTTGCCACATGAAGTATAAAGACAGTAAACAGGCAGATGTAATGCGCCTTCACATAGAAAGCTGCAAAGCAAGCGGTCATACAGTTATTGGTTATTGCCATCAGCATGGGTTAGCCCCCTCAAAGTTTTATTACTGGCAAAAGCGCCTGCAAGATGCAGATGTTTCATCTGGCTTCCTACAAATACCCGATCATACAACACACAACGCTACAGCCAGCATCCACTTTCCCAATGGCGTCAGTATTTCATTTGCAGGCAACGTAAGCATAGATGTTTTAAAGGAGTTGGCATGCTGCATTTAAGTTCATCAAGCCGTTACTTTTATTACAATAGTATAGCCGATATGCGCAAAGGGGCCTACAGCCTCAGCGGGCTGGTGCGTAACCAAATGCAGCTGGATGTGCTCAGCGGCGATGTATTTATTTTCATGGGCAGGCGGTGCAATAAAATAAAACTGCTGCAATGGGACAGTGATGGTTTTGCCCTGTACGAAAAGCGGCTGGAACGTGGCAGCTTCGAGCGGCCAAAGATGAATGAAGATGGCCATTGCAATATCAGCGCACAACAGCTGCAATACATTTTACAAGGCGTTGTTTTAAAAAGCATACAGCACCGCAAGCGCTTTGTATTGAACGGCTGAAGATATTATCCACAGCTGTTAACAGGCGTTATCGCGGCATCGTATTTGCGCCTTATGCAGCATCGAAAACATCAGTCTCCATACCGATTACAAGCTGCTTTACGAGCAATCACAACCGCTCATCACGGCCTTGCAAAAATCCATTGAGGAACAACAAATACTTATCCAATCCCTTCAGTTGCAAATAAGGGAACTTAAAAAAATGCTCTTCGGCAGCAAGGGGGAAAAGTTTATAACACAGGGTAACGATGCCAATGCTGTGCAGGCTGATTTGTTTCCCAATGATAAGTTAGGTGAACATAGTTTCGTTAAAACTACTTTGATAAAACCGTTTGAAAAGAAGCAAACAAAACTTACTGTAAAACACCCCGGCCGCAATCCCCTGCCGGAAAGCCTCCGCAGAGAAATCATTGAGCTGTTACCACAGGAAGATGTGTCCGGCCTCAAACCGGTAGGTAAAGAAATTACAGAGGTACTGGAGTACCAGCCCGGCGAGTTGTTTGTAAAAAGATACGAACGCCCTGAATACATTAAATCATCCGGGGATAACCTGCAGGCAAAGCGGGTAATAGCGCCCCTGCCATCACTGCCTTTGCCAAAGTCAATAGCAGGCCCATCGCTGCTCACCCACCTGCTGGTAAGCAAGTTCGTAGACCACCTGCCCATATACCGCCAGTTAGAGATATTTAAACGCCAGCAGGTAGCTATGCATTACAGCACTGTATCGGGTTTTATAAAAGAAGCCATGTCAGCGATAGTGCCGCTACATAACCTGCACTGTAGACTGGTGCTGCAAAGCAATTACCTCAATGCGGATGAGACAACGATAAAAGTCCTGGATAAAGATAAACAAGGCACTACCCACCAGGGTTATTACTGGGTATATTACGATACGGCAACAAAGCTGGTGTTGTTTGATTACCAGCCCGGCCGTGGCGCACTGTACCCGCAGGCCATGCTGCACCGTTTTAAAGGGTATTTGCAAAGCGATGGGTATGATGCCTATGAAACCTTTGACAAAGCAGCAAACATTACCACATTATGCTGCTGGGCACATGCCCGGCGCAAGTTTTACGAAGCAAAGGATTATGACCATGCCAATGCCGAAAAAATATTAACGCAGATACAGCAACTCTATCAGATAGAAGCCCATTGCAGGGATGAAAGCTTTACCCCGGAGCAAATAAAACAGCACCGGCAGCAACATGCCGTACCGGTATTGAATGCGTTGCACGAAACCCTGAAGGGGTTACTGCTAAAATCCTTGCCCGGCAGTCCATTGGGCAAAGCGGTTAGTTATACACTAAAGCGGTGGGATAAACTATGCATTTATACCAGCGAAGGCATATTGCAGATAGACAATAACCTTGTAGAGAACAGCATACGCCCGGTGGCCCTGGGCAGGAAGAACTATTTATTTGCAGGCAGCCACGAACGGGCACAGGATGCCGCCATGCTGTACTCCCTGTTTGCCACCTGCCGCCTGCACAATATTAACCCTGAGCAATGGCTGACATACGTATTTGAAAACATTAACAGCACTCCCAAAGAGCAGCTACACCTTCTGCTGCCACAAAACTATACGGCCAACTCCAAACAACAATGACGGGGTTCGCCGATGGGATACCATTTAGCGATGGTTAGTGCATTGCAAATAAATAGATTCAGCAGCCAAATATGTGCATGAAAATTTAAACCGCCATGCTGGACTGTTTGACAGGTTTTTGTCCGGGCGGATACAAGCTAAACATCTCCCGTAATTTTCAGTACGCCAAAAATGTCATGTTACTTGAGGATAGGCATTATGTTCTAAAAGTTTCTGGCGCCAAAGGCGGCAGAAACAAAAGCTATATGGTGGGAAAAGCTGCATAGCGGAAAGAACGTACAAGAGTGCGACGCAACAAAAGCCTCATAGTAGTAACTCCTGCCGGGCCCATAATTTTTCTTACACAGCGAAGCTGGTAAAGGAGGCGGCTATCAAAACGGAGGGTCTGTTCAGAAGGTTCCTCTGTAGCGGTGCGGGGCAGGCTGTGCAACATCGGTATCATTTGGATTTTTCATACCCGACGAAGCCTTGGTTGTTGTGCCTTCGTACTTCGCTTTTTGTTGTCAAATTGTTCGCTGCACCAAAGGAATTTTACGAATTATACCAACAAGCACATAGGAAAATACAATACTTAAAATACACGCTATAATATATTTAATAGTTGGTTTAAGCGTTAAAGTTTCCAGGATAATAGTAACACCAACTACAACGGCAGAATGGAAAATATAAACCCCGTATCTGTTTTCTCTTAATATTGATAAAATAGAATTTGTAGCGTTGAATTTTTTCCCAAATAGATGAAGAAAAAAACCAGAGAAACCAAAACACAATAAAACTTGGGCGAATGAAAGAGAAACTGATTCCCAGGTAATGCCCACCACAAATTTATTAACTATAGACGGATACTTTGAAAGCAGATAAATAATCACACTAAAGTAAGTAGCTGCAATAAGTGAGATAGGAAACCACATTATTGACAACTTTCTGGAAAGCTCATCAAGCCAACCTTTTCGATAAACCAATAGCCCGATTGCATACGTGAAAATGTAAGGAGTGAGATTGGAAAACTCTATGCCGATAAAATTTTGTCCAAGCGGAAAAAACTGTCGTACAAGGATTGTAAGACCACTGCATAGAACAATAATCGTCAATATATTTACATGTGTAGGGATACTATCAGAAAGAGATTTTGAAATGGAAAAATGAGGCCTTATAAATTTCCAATAGCCAATATATACCAACTCAAAAGTTATCAACACCAGAATAAACCACACATGAGAGGTGTATGGTTTGGCATTTTGTTGTAATACATAGCTAAACCATGATAATTGAGTTGTCCTGTTATGAATTTCAATATAATATAAAATACTTGGGGCAAGAACAATCATTACAAATAACAACGGTATTACCAGGCGTATTAATCTTGCTTTAATAAATTTGGCTACGCCTTTTTTCTCTAATGAGGGGATGGTTAAATAGGCAGAAATGAAAAAGAAAAGGCTCATTGAAAATGATGCCTCAATTCCAGTTAATGCCGAAAGGAAAATTTGAGTTGTGCCGGTAAGTTTTTCGGATGTAACATAGCACCAGCCGCCCATTGTGCCATAACCTATACTTACATGGTGAAGTACAACCAGAATAGATAAGAATATCATCAGATTATCTAAATAATAAAGTCGCTTCATCTGCTACACCTAAATTGATATTAGAAATAGAGGTCTCGATAGGTGATTTGTATGTGAGCGGCACAACCTTCAGGCTCTGGAGATGTGGCGGTATTCCGTGCTGGTCTGCCTGGTGCCGCTGCAAAAGCTGAGTATTTATTCGTCGCTTCGCCAACTTGCCAATGCAATGCTATCGGCAGTATCACGAAGTTGACCCCTGGAATTGCTTAAGCCGGTTTTCGTTTGAGGAATCCGTTAACCTCCAACCAGTGCATGAACGCATCAAACCACTTATTGCTCGTTCTGTTGGGGTTTCCAAGCCCGAATCCGTGACCGCCATTCTGATAAAGATGAAATTCCACAGGTATGCCCGCTTTGTGCCACGATTCAATTACACCAAACTTTCCACCGAAAAGAAAGTCATCAGTGGCTATGACATTGAACATAGGAGGAGCATTTTTCGGCACCTCTACCGGGCCCATTCCGCCATAAATTGGCCCTATAAAAGCCAGCTTCATTTTCTTCGAATGCAGCGTTGAATGCATAGTAAGCCCGGCACCGGCCGAAAACCCGATCATGCCTATTCTGTTAGTATCTACACCCCATTCCCTGGCATGTTTCACAATCATTGCATACGCGGCCTCCGCGTCTGCAAGCTGGTTCGACAAATCCACCTGTGGGCGACTGGGTGGCGTCTCTGTTTTTGAAGTGTCGGAATTTACAGGAGCAGGCATACGCGGACGACTCATCCACGCACTAAAACTATCCAGTGACGGTGCTGTTGGGTGAAGCCGGTACTTCAGAACAAAGGCGGAAATTCCTTTGTCTGCCAGCGCCTGAGCAACTTCCCATCCTTCATTGCCCATCGAAAGCCACCTAAAGCCGCCACCAGGCGCTACAATTACGGCGGCGCCGTTTGCCGTACCCGCCTTCGGAAGAAACGGGGTAAGGGTTGCCGTGCTAATGTTCCGTGCCATCGGGTCACCCCATTGACGGAACCAGGATTCCGGCGCTGGCTGGTTTGCCACGCCTCCGGTGCCGAGTGGTATGGCGTTGGGTTCAGCAGGGGCTTGTAATGGATAAATGGTACCATCCTGCGCCAATGTTAATTTAAAGATGATCAGTAAGAAGAATACTGAAGTGAATTGTTTCAAGGCGTTCCTGCAATTAAGAAGCATGGGAGTTTTTTTTATATAATTGAAGATTGTTCAAGCCGAAAATATTGCCACTAACGGTCACGGCTTTGCATTGTGCCGATATTTGAAAAACTTTAGCCCATAACCGAAGCTGAATAAAGATACAAACGATGAGAACATATTCAAAAGATCATCCGTGTAGGATCGGCCTGAACTGAAGCTGAATAGCGAAAGGGACGATTAATATATGCTTCAGCCAGCATAAAGCCCCTCTGTTGCAGATGCATACGCCAAAGTGGTAAGCTTGTACAAAGCATCTTTCATCCATCAACATCATCCGCTTAAACAGCACCTGTCTGTATTGCATGCCATAGAGCAATGCCGCATGCAGCGGCATAAAATTTTTCTGGGGGTGTCCCCAAGCTACGCAAGAGGCCGGGCAGAACTACGTTCGCAACCTTCGTCAAAGCAACATTTAGTTGCTCTTCCTCGGTTGTGCTCATACTCCGGCACAAAAGCCAACGCACAAAGCCTCACCGGGGTATCCGCTTCAATCCCTCACCCGCCGGTGCAGCACACATCAACAACCCGGCAAGCCCGTCAGCATCTTTACAATGCAGGCATTCGCTTCATTCAAAATCCATAACTAATTTGCACGGCTACCGAAGCTTCCCCGCAATCCTGCGGGGCAGGCTAGTCAACCTAGGCTTAAACCGAACCTCCGATGGGTTTCGCTTCGTTTAAGCCCTATATGTTGCCTGCCGTTTTTTATTCAGTCAGTTTAATGTTTTCAATAATTTTAGTCAATTCGTTAAGAGCTTCTTGATTGTTCCCTAACATCGCAATATGAACAATTAAACCTTTTTCAATTTGGTCGCTTGGGATTTTCTGCTCTTTTAAATAAAACTGTTTTTGAACGTTTTTGAAATTCAGCCACTCCACAGATTTATTCAGAAAAGTGGAATTTGTTTTTACAGCCTCATTGTCGCTAAAATCATATTCGCCATAAAAGTAAGAAGGATGATTTCCTGTGTAAATCGTAAAGCTTGTCCAATTTGTGTCTGTGATGTCTCGGACTTTTTGAAATTTCAAAACTTCAAAATCATACTTTTTGTCTTTGGTTATTACATATCCTTCGGGAAGTGCAATGCTAAATTTTTGCTTCCCGTCAAATATTGGTGAAATTTCTGTTCTCGCTTTATAATTGAGTTTTCTGTTTCCTTTTGCAAGCGATGCAAATACATTTTCAGATAGTTTTTGAAATTCTTCTTTATTTTTAAAAGCGTCTGGGTTAATATATGCACCAATAACAAAAACAGTTTTGTCTTGTGTTCTTACATACAAATTGTTTACTAAAATTGCGTTTTCAGTTGAGTCAAATTTCTTTGGCGTAACAAGAACTGATAACAAAGTGTCTCGTTTTGTCAGAACTTTGATTTTTGCGTTTTCACTATTGTCTTTTGAAATTGTCTCTAAAAGATTGTCATTGCTTGTAACATAAAGTTCTCTTGCAAAAAATACCAAACGTTGTTTGTCAATATCAAGGATTATCCTTGTTTCTTTATTAGTGTTTGGGTCTGCCGACATAATATCAGCTTGTCGTGCAACATTTTTGGCGTCAGTCGGAAATTGAAAGAAAGCCTTGTCGTTCAAGATTGACTGTTTATTGTCAAGTTTAAGTCCTGATATTTTTTGTCCAAAAACTTGTGTCGTCAAAAGAAATAGGGTGGAAAAGAATAATGCTTTTATAGTCATACTGATTTTTTTGATTGTGAGGTG
Source organism: Foetidibacter luteolus (assembly GCF_009650435.1). Taxonomy (GTDB): domain Bacteria; phylum Bacteroidota; class Bacteroidia; order Chitinophagales; family Chitinophagaceae; genus Foetidibacter; species Foetidibacter luteolus. The sequence continues at coordinate 6,037 of NZ_VVIP01000085.1, read as the reverse complement.
TCCGCCAAATGGCAGGCAACGTCTAGGGCTTGCTGCTGTGCTGGGATTTGAAATACGTCTGCCCAACTACTGAAGTCCAATAGAAGTTTAATTTATAAATATACCGAGAAATATTATTAGGTGAAGGACTGCCCGTAACCGCTGCTGAATAGAGAACAAAAGCTGAGAAATTATTCGTCCGCCAGCATAGCAGCAAACCCACTGTTGAACTAAACCTTCGGTAGCCTTTCCTGCCGTATGCCCAAATTCGGAACTTATAGGTTCAACAAAAAACAATTGCTATGAGTTCCATCAAAAGACAGTACAACACAGTTGTATCACAGGCAAAGAAAGGCGTACCGAGTTTTGCAGATGCATACGCCAAATTTATTGAAAAGGCAACAATAGAACAAAGCAGTAAAAGCCTGCAGGTAAACTACAGCCGCAGCCTGGCGTATATCGCTATTCATTTTAACCGGCCACCGCATCTTGTCACGGACATGACACTGTAAAAACGAAAAAAAATAAACCCTGTGAAAAAATAATGAAAAAACAGTCCACAATATTTTCGGAGCTTTTTTACACATGTCTTATCTGTAACCTTAGCACCTCTCAACACCATCCTCACCTCAATTCAATCCCCTCAATTATTCGCCCGGCTACAGAAGAATACCCCGCAGCGGTGCGGGGCAGGCTGTACAACATCGGCTTCATCTTTGGTGTTTTACACCCGACGAAGCCTTAGTTGTTGGCGCGTAGTTTTTATCAATTCAGAGTTGTTTGTCAAAGCCGAAAGAATCCGACTAATTTTGAAAAATAACTTCGAGTAAACTGAATTCACTTACGGTCTGCCTCTATAACTAAATTCATAACTACCGTCACTTTGCCTGAAAATAACCATTGTAAAGCTGCCCTGCTTTGCATTATGTGTTATTGCTAACTGATCTGCTTCTTCCCCGCTATTTAATTTTGAAAGTACAACATCCATGGAAGGGTTTCCTCCCATTCCATTTTCAACAAGTTCTCCAATCGAAATAGAAATTCCAGTTAATGTTTGCAATGATTCATTATTGTAATTTAACATCATAGCATAAGCAATTGTTTGGGTTAAAGAGTCAGCATCAAAAGCAGCATAATTTATTGTGTTGTCTGGTGCTATATTCAGTAAAACGGTACCATTCACAGCTCTATTACTGTCATCAATGGCTGGTAAAGTAGATGCTGCTTTGATAATATTACTTTGTTCATCCGGAGCCTTGTTGTACTGATAGCCAACTTTATCACTTAACTGTGGCTCTGCATTGCTCCAGTGATTACCTGTCAAACGAATCATTTTACTTGCAGAAACAATGTAGTTGTCACGTTTACTCGCTGACTCTTTATTGCAGGATAAAGCAGTAATAACAAAAAGAAAAATCAAAGACCATTTAAAAATCATAATTGGTATTTTAAAAATTTAGGTGCCAAATTAAAAATTACAGCCAACGAACAGGGCTTTGTGCAGGTGGGGAATTAGCATTCGGCCTGCTCATAATTGCAGCTAAATTTATAAATTAATGTTCATTGTTTATTCAATTGCTCGGTATTGTTCTTCACGCTGGAACAACTGCTGATGCTTGCACTTAGTCGAAGTATTAATGTCTTGCCCCAACTTGCATAAAACCCAATGTTGAACTAAACCTTCGGTAGCCTTTCCTGCCGTATGCCAAATTCGGAGCTTATAGGTTCAACAAAACCATTTATTATGAGTTCTATCAAAAGACAGTACAACACGGTTGTATCACAGGCAAAGAAAGGCGTACCGGGTTTTGCAGATGCATACACCAAATTTATTGAAAAGGCAACAATAGAAAAAAGCAGTAATAGCCTGCGGGTAAACTACAACCGCAGCCTGGCGTATATCGCTATTCATTTTAACCGGCCGCCGCACCCTGTCACGGCTATGACACTTTAAAAACGAAAAAAATAAACCCTGTGAAAAATAATTAAAAAACAGTCCACAATATTTTTCGTAGCTTTTTACACATGTCCTATCTATAACCTAACACCTCTTAACGCCATCCTAACCTCAATTCAATCCCCATAATTATTCGCCCGGCTACCGAAGGTTCCCCGCAGCGGTGCGGGGCAGGCTGTGCAACATCGGCTTCATCTTTGGTGTTTTACACCCGACGAAGCCATAGTTGTTGTACGCAGTATTATCAATTACCCGTCTGTTCATTTTTTATTAACCCTTCAAAAATCTTTGAGGGATATTTTTTCAAAGCGTCATTAATAAATTTAGAGCGTTGCTCAAACTCGTCGTCAGACTTTTTTAATGCTGTCTCAAATAAAATCTTTGTGTCTGTAGTTGGGTATTGTACTAATGCAATGTAAAGCGGAAATGATTCATATCTGTCAGAGATTGCATTCGTTCCAATTTCTGCTAATAATTGTTCTTTTAAAATTGGATAAAAAGCTGGGCTTGGAAAATATCTCACAGAATTTCTTACATAGTTTTTAAGTGTGCGACCTCTATTACTAAATTCATCGTCAAGTAATAGTTTTTTAAAAATAATCGTATCACTCAGATTTTTGTATTGTGCAAGCAAGGGCAATGCTTCATAAACACCATCCTCTACAATTTCTTTTATTCTGACGTATAGTTGAGGTAATGGTTTTGTTCGTTGAAGCATATATCTTCTTGAACGAAATTCAATAGAGCCTAACCACGACCTTTTTTTAATTTCATCTCTATAAAGTAAAATTGAATCAATTTGATTGTATTGTGCTTCAGTCAACCTAAAATTGGTGGAATCTCTTTTGTCATAGCCCACTTCGTCAAGAAAATTGTCAGTCACTCTATCATAGTCACCTATGCAACCATAGTTACGATTAAATTCAGCAGTGTCCGACAGATGCTGTAGCAAAACATTATAGACTTTTGGGCTTTGTATTTCTGTCAGTGCTTTAAATGCATAGCAGCGAACTATTGGATTAGTATGATTACAAAGCTCAATTAATTCTTTCTCTGAAAATTTTTTAGTGAGAGCTTCATAATTTTTCCATTGTGGCGAAATGCTGTCTGTCGATCCTAAATACATACCTTCATAAACTCCACGTTTGATAATGGAATCTACAACAGCTTTCTTTTCGTCTTTACAACTTGTCAAATAAAAACTGAAAGCAAATATCAATGTCAATATGAAGGACTGTCTAAACATATTGCGTACAACGTTCGAGGCTTGCCGATGGGCTGATATTTTATAATTGTCAGCCCGGCAACTGAAGCCGATTGAAAAACTGATGTTGAAGTTAACAACTAAAGGCCAAATAGAATTCGGTTAAGCCCGATATTAGCTGATAGTAGTGCAACTGCCGATTGTTATTCTGTCTGCCAGCTTTGCGGTAAACCTTTTGTTGCCTGCTGGGCTATTCCATAATCCGATATTCCAAAGGGTTTAGATAAACTTTTGCTCCGTCGTAATCAGTCCCCCAAATGCTATAAAAGAGTATTTTGTCGTTTAGTTCAACAGATTTAATGAAGTTCTTAAAGTCGGCATTAAATGCTTGACTGATATTTTTACATTTAAAAATTAATGTCGTGTCACGTATAATCATGACTTGAAAACTGTCAATTCTCGTTTCTCTTTTAATACCTGAACAAAACCTATCTGCATTAATATGGTTTTGATTTTGAAATACAACTTTGACGAAATCTCCACTTAGTCTTCCACCAACCCATGCGTCACTTTTTGGGCATTGCGATTTTCCTTTGAATGAAAACGCAAAAAATATCGTGAAAAACAAAAGATGTTTTGATTTTAAAAGCATTGAATTAAAGTTGTGTTGTTGACTTTAAATTATCGTCTAAAAAGATGCGCAACTTGGAAGTTTCCACAAGCCTTTGCAGGCAACGAACAGGGCTTTATGCAGGTTGGGAATTAGCATTCCGTCTGCCCATAACCGCTGCTGATTGAAAATATGTTGCTGAAGTTAAGTACATAAGCAGATAGATTTTCGTCGGCTGGAACTGAAGCTGGGATTTTCATTTAGCTGATGTTAAAAGTTCAGGCTCAACTTGCATAAAACCCAATGTCGTATGCCGTTTTAACGGTACATCTCAAGTGCAATCTTTACATTGTCGTTATTCAAATCTTTTAATTTCTCTAACGCACTATAGGATTTCTTTGAGTTAATGGCTTTCAAAGCATGTATACATTTTCTCAGTGTCGCCTCCAGTTCATCATCATACGCTCTAAAACGTTGTTTATTTAATGCAATATTTAGTATCGGTTCTACAAATCGGTCGTCAATAAGATTCTCTAAATAAATTGTATTTACCAAATCTTCGTGTTGACTGTGCCATGTACCAATAAGGGCTTTTTCAATAGAGTCATAACAGTCGCTGTTTATCTTACCTGAATTCCCAAAGTCGAGACATTTTAAAAGTTCCTGCTCGTCCTGATTTTCAACAGCTTTTTTTAGTTTGTCTTTCATTTGGTATCAGTAGTTTCGGTCGTCTCAAATGGCATACAACGGTCCCGGCTTGACGATGTGGCGGTATTTGAAAATAGTCAGCCCGTAACTGCTGCTAAATTTATTAATAAAAGTTCATTGCTTATTCTGTTGCTCGGGGTTATTCGTCGGCTGGAGCTGAAGCCGAATAGCGAGCAAAAAGTTGAGCACATATTCGTCGCCCCGCCATATTGCCAAACCGCCTGTTGTGTGCATACCTTATTGTGTCTGCCAATTAGCTTCTACATTTTTATATTGGTCAGGTAACTGTTTAATTGCTTGTTCAATTGTTTCATAGAAGCTGTACTGAATAACCTCCCAATTTTTGTCACAACTAAAGCGATAAAAGCCTGCATAGTCGCCATAAGCACAAATTGCAAGTCCATAAATACTTTCCCTTTCTGTGTCGTCTTCATTGCCAACATAACCAAAAGGTTTGTTTCCAGACCATGCCCACTTGATAACTTTTGCACCGTCAAGTTCTTGTGGTGGAGCGATAATGTCTGTATCAAAAAATGGGTCAACAAAGTAATGTCCTGGATTGCCGGCTTTTGCTTCAGCACTCATTATCACATCCCTTGGGTCACCCATAAAGTTTGAGCTGAAAATATTTTTAACTTCTGAAACTTTCCCGTCTGACAAAACCAAGATGCTCCTTGCCAATTCCTCTTCACCAACATTTAAAGATTTTGTCCAAAGTGAAATTAAAAGTCGCGGCACCTCCTGTCTGTCAGTAGCAAAAGGAAATAATTTGTCCAAACGATTTTTTATGTCAGTAGGTAGTGTCATAAAGGTTGCACACAACGTTAAAGCATTGGCGATGTGGCGGCATTCTGTGTTCCGACTGCCCGGTGCCGATGCTGATTAAAGATACAAAAGTTCATTGTTTATTCTGCCGCTGGGCGATATTCGTCGGCTGGAACTGCAGCTGAATAGAGAACAAAAAGCTGGGAATATATTCGTCGCCCCGCCATATTGCCAATGCAATGTAAGCCGCAGTTTATTATAAACTAACTTTTGTAGTCTTATCTAAGATTTTAAACTTCAACGTTTCGTTTGATACAATTACCGTTAATTCAGATGGTTTGTCAATAAGTTTTCGACTTGAAGATTGAGTAAAGCCAGTAATATCTGAAGTTGTCAAACTAATTGTCTTGCGTTTTAGTAATTCGGAAAAGTACTCGATTGTCACAGCGCCTGATTCTTTTACAACAGCCGAAAGATATTTTCTGTCTGAGAATGGTATGCGTAACAAAGAGCCAGCAACAAACAAAACTCCTGTTTCCGCAATTTCTTTATTAAAAGTCGAGCAGACAAACCATATGATAATTGCCGTCAATAGTGGGTGTCCAAAAGTCATAATTGAGATTTTCATTTTCGTTGAAGTCTTCAAATTCTCAACTAAAGCAAATAGAAGTGTCCCAATTGTCGGATATACGACTAATGTTATTAAGAATGCGTACAAAACATTCATAGCTTGTCAGGTTATAAAGTTGTCGGCATAATTGCGGCTAACGGAAACGGCTTGGCGATGTGGCGGTATTTGAAAATCGTCTGCCCG
>NZ_VVIP01000084.1 GCF_009650435.1 Foetidibacter luteolus | reverse complement strand
GTACAATCCATCATGCAATTTTAAGTGCACACAGGCCAATGAAGATGAAAGGTGCTGAAGCGAGCCTATAAAAACATGGTTTTTTGTTCTAATTTTGGGAACAAAAACAATGGCCTACAGGGCTGCTTTGTAATTTAAAATATAAAGGGACGGCACTCTTGTAATAAGACTTGACGTACAATCTGCCACGACTCTCCGGAGTACACAGGCATAGGCAACTCACTGTAAAAGGTGACATGGCTTGCAGAGGAAGAATCAATTATTTAAAATCCACGTATCCATTTATTGTTGTTTTAGCTGCTGCCAGAAAAAATCATTATTTTTTTGGAGATGATTATGTTTTGCTACCACAGTGGTTTTAGCAGGCTAAAGCCTTGCTAAAACCACAATCTTCAGAGGAAGAGTGCGACGCAAGTAAAGCCTCATCCCTGTTCCTCCTGCCGGGCCCATAATACTTTTCACCATTGCACACAAAAGAGAATTTTGTACTTACTTTGACCGCATTACCACCCATAAGAATAATCACAAACACCAAATGAAGCATCGCTCAAGCATCAAAAAAGCACTATTTCTTTTCAGTTCAGCATTAATTGTTAGTCCCGTAATAACGCAGGCAAAATTCAGTCCTTCAGATACAGCTTCCGTACAACAAACGTACAGTGCGCCGCCGCTCTACAAAAACCCGTCAGCTACCACAGACGAGCGTGTGGCAGACCTGCTGGGCCGCATGACCATTGAAGAAAAAATCGGCCAGCTATCCACCCTGTTGGGCTGGGATATGTACGACAAAAAAGAAGGTACAGTTACAGTTAGTGAAAAATTTACAACAGCGCTTCAACAAAATCATATTGGCATGCTATGGGCAACGCTGCGTGCAGACCCGTGGACAAAGAAAACACTGACTACCGGGCTTAATCCCCGCCTGGCTGCGATTGCTACCAACGCCATTCAAAAATACGCGGTAGAGCAAACACGCCTTGGCATACCCATGATGCTGGCAGAAGAATGCCCTCACGGCCACATGGCCATCGGCACCACCGTGTTCCCCACGTCTATTGGCCAAAGCAGCACGTGGAACCCGGCACTGATACAGCAGATGGCCGCCGTTATTGCAAAGGAGGCAAGGCTGCAGGGCGCACATATTGGGTATGGCCCCATACTTGACCTGGCAAGGGAACTGCGCTGGTCCCGCATGGAAGAAACTTACGGCGAAGACCCGGTGCTTAACGGCGTTATGGGAAAAGCAGTTGTACAGGGCTTGCAGGGCAGCGATATAAACAGCGGCGTGAATGTTATATCTACCCTTAAGCATTTTGCAGCCTACGGTATACCGGAAGGCGGCCACAACGGCGGCAATGTAAACATTGGCCAGCGGGAGCTGCTGCAATACTACATGCCGCCATTTAAAGAAGCTGTTAATGCAGGTGCGTTATCGGTAATGTCTTCTTATAATTCCATTGACGGTGTACCCTGCACGGGCAGCAAATACCTGATGGATGAATTGCTGCGCAAACAATGGGGCTTTAAGGGCTTTGTGGTATCAGACCTTGGCAGCATCGAAGGCATCAGGAACAATCATTACGTAGCTGAAACACCGGCTGATGCCGCGGCAATGGCCCTGAATGCCGGGGTTGATGCAGACCTTGGGGGCAATGGTTTTGGCAAGGCACTAACCGCCGCCATACAGGAAAACAAAGTTGATACGGCAGCGCTTAACCAGGCTGTTGGCCGGGTACTGCGCCTAAAGTTTAACATGGGGCTTTTTGAACATCCTTATGTAGATGTAGAGAAAGCAAGTACCCAAGTAAACACACAACAGCACAAAGCGTTGGCTGCGCAGGTGGCCCGGGAAGCAATTGTTTTGCTGAAGAATGAAAAAGCTACTTTACCGTTAAGCAAAGGCCTTAAAAAAGTAGCAGTGATAGGCCCTAACGCCGACAACATGTATAACCAGCTTGGCGACTATACTGCACCCCAGCCCGATAGCAATGTTACCACGGTGCTGGAAGGCATACGCAAAAAACTGGGCAACACTACGCAGGTAACTTATGTAAAGGGTTGCGCCATACGCGATACCGCCAACGCCAACATAGCAGAAGCTGTAAAAGCCGCACGCCAGAGCGATGTAGTTATTGTGGTGCTCGGCGGCAGCAGCGCCAGGGATTTTGAAACGGAGTTCAGCAATACCGGCGCTGCTAATGTAAGTAAACAACAAAAAGCAAAAGTTAGTGATATGGAAAGCGGCGAGGGCTTCGACAGAATTTCGCTTGACCTGCTGGGCCGCCAGTTAGAGCTGCTGCAAAAGGTAGCGGCAACCGGCAAACCCGTTGTACTGGTTATGATTGAGGGCAGGCCGCTTAACATAAACTGGGCAGCAGAACATATACCAGCCATCATAAACGCATGGTACCCCGGTCAGGAAGGTGGCAATGCTATAGCGGATGTGCTGTTTGGAGATTACAACCCTGCAGGCAGGTTACCGGTTTCTATACCCAAATCTGTTGGCCAGCTTCCTGTTTATTATGATTATAAGCGCCCTTACAAACATGACTATGTAGAAAGCGACGCCAGGCCCCTGTACCCCTTTGGACACGGCCTTAGCTACAGCAGCTTTACTTACAGCAATATGCAGGCAACGCTAAACGAAAATGCGGATAATCTTTCTATCAATGTGTCACTTAACATAAACAACAGTAGCAAAACAACTGGCGATGAGGTAGTGCAATTGTATGTAACCGATGAGTATAGTTCTGTAGTAACGCCGGTAAAACAATTAAAGGCTTTTAGCCGTGTTGAAATAAAGGCTGGCGAAAGTAAGTCTGTGTCGTTTACCTTAACCAGTAACGATTTAAAGCTGCTTAACAACAACATGCAGTGGGTGGTTGAACCCGGTAACTTTATCATCATGGCCGGCGCTTCGTCAGAAGATATAAGATTGAAACAAACTGTACGGGTTAGCAAACTGTACCAGGTAAAAGAATAAACTAAAGCAACCGGTTTTGCTGTGGTGTTGAAGTTGGTATTTTGGGGGTGTCCCTCGTACCTCGGGCCGGGCAGAACTACGTTCGCAACCTTCGTCAAAGCAACATTTAGTTGCTTTTCCTCGGTTGTGCTCATACTCCGGCACAAAGCCCTGCTGCGATGGCCTCACCGGGGTAACCGCTTCAATCCCTCACCCATAGGTGCAGCACACTGCGCTTTTTGCAGGCAGTTGCATACACACAAGCACCGTTGGCCGAATTTACGGCTGCTGCAAACCAAACAACTCATAAATTAACCTAAAAACCAATGATGCCGGCGTAGCGTCAGTTCAACCAGAAAGTAAATGAAAAAAATCCCAAAGCTTTTAATACTACTTATACCCGGCATTATACTAACATTTGGCGTATGCCTGTTTGTGATAATTGCCGAACCTGATGAAATAGACACAGAAGCATTCCTTTATATATGGAGTATAGCCTCTTTTTTGGCGGGCCTTGTTTACTTGTTGGCCGCGTTGTTGTCGGTATTGTTGATTATTCTGTCAGCGTGGCGAAAAGCATTTTTGTATGCCGGGTTAATCATGATAGGGCTGTGCGTTATACTATTCAAACTGGCCTCAGTGCTTTGGGACAATTGAGTAAAATAAAAACCGCACCCGGGAACAGGCGCGGCACTCAACGTATTGCTATGAATAAAACTGTTTTGCTGTTATAATGGCTTCTATAAAGGTGCCAGAATTTTTAGCATTGAAAATCAATGACTTAATTTTTTATTGATCCCAGCAACTGTTCACTATCGGGCAAAAAGATGTTCGGTTTTAAAACAGTAAGCGCAGTAGCCGTGTATAAAGTGACGTGAATGAGGTATCAAGGTTATGCAGAAAGGCAACAACAGGATAAAACTTAGGGCACTATCACGTAATACCCAAAAACAAGAAAGCCTGCAGATAAACTTGCAGGCTTTCTTTGTTGGTGCCCAGAACTGGATTCGAACCAGCACATCCTTGCGGACGCTGCGACCTGAACACAGTGCGTCTACCAATTTCGCCATCTGGGCAGACAAACGGTTTTGTATTTTACTACATTGGCCGTTTTCAGGAGCGCAAATATAGAATAAGCTTTGATATTAAAAAATAGATTTTCAAAAACTTATACAACCAACAGGCTACAGCCACGTATATCACTATTGTCCATACGCCCCCACACTTCAAAGCTGCCATCCTCATGTACAATGCCCACATCGTCGGTAGCAATAAAGGCGCAGCTATCAGCATTGGCAAGGTCAATTATGTTCAATATGCCTGTGCCGGTGTTTTTAACAGTTAAAGGGTCTTCTTCATCCCGAACCAGTACCTTCATCCACGGCGGGCAAACAAACCTGCCTGCGCCACGGGAATAAGCCTGGCTAAGCAATTCTGTCATCCCATATTCGGAATGTATGGTACTTACGCCAAAACTGTTACCAAGAATTTCATGTACTTCCTGGCGGGTTTGTTCACGCCGCCGCCCCTTCATGCCACCGGTTTCCATTATAATGGTATGGTTTAGCTGCAGCTTGTGGCTTTCGGCAAAGTCCAGCAAAGCGAAAGTTACACCTATCAGCAATGTAGGCTGCCCCTGCGCTTCCAGTTGTTGCAGCAAACCAGCAAGCTCTTCCAGTTGGTTTAAGTAGAATCCGCTGGACGAATGGCCGGAAAGCCCGATCATTTTGTTGACCATGTAAACAAGCGAAGAACCTGCACGTTCCAGGTAAGCAGGCAATAAGCCGATTATGCAATAATTGCTGGTGCTGCCATACACTCTTTCAAATGCGGTGACAAAACTTTTTTCGTATAGTGCCGTATCTTTTACCAAATGCCTGCTGGTACTGCTTTGGGTGGTACCGCTGCTGGTAAATACCACGGATGGCTCAAAACTGCCGGTGGTAATGTTGTGGGTTTTAAAAAAAGAAATAGGCAAAAAAGCAATCTCAGGCAGGCTGTTTACGTTATCCGGGGTGTTGCCGATGGCGTTGCACCAATCCCGGTAGACCTTATTGTTATTAAACTGGTAATTAAAAAGTTGGAAAGCAGCGTTATTGAAATTAAAGCTATCCTGAAAAATATTGTTAACATCAAAGACCGGCGGCTGAGACTGATGGTTTGTTTTATATAAATTTGACATGAAACTTCTTGAAATGAAAGCAAAAGTATTGATACCGGTGGTTATAATAACGATAGCAGTGGCCGCATGTTCCAAAGATAAGTTTACGGCAAAGCCGCAGCTTGAATTAAAAAGCGTAAGCACAACAACTCTTGTGAAAGAACAGATACTTCAATTCGTCTTCAGAGTAACAGACAAAGATGGAGACTTACAGGATACAATTTTTGTACAGCGTATATCTAAAGTATGTCCAGAATTAAGGACTGATGATCCCGAAAGATGGCCGATGCCAAAATTTACGCCAAGAAATAACCTTGATGCAGAAATAACCATTACATATGGGTATAAATCATCTACATTTCCTCCACCGGTTATTGACGGCTGTGTTCAAAAAAACGACACAAGCTATTTCAGGTTCTGGATTAAGGATACCAAGCAGAATGTAAGTGATACTGTTTCATCACAGGAAATTGCATTCATAAATTAGCCACCGTTTCTTAAGTCAAGATTGTAATGCTCTATTGCGCTGTGTCACCACCGCGCCAGGGATTGCAGCGGATACCCCGGTGAGGCCTTGTGTACAGGCTTGTGCCGGAGTAGCAGCGGAAAGCCCGGTGCCTTCGGCAGGCGCCCTTATCATTATTTTTTACTGGATGTTCAACACGTAAAAGAAATCGCTTTCTTTTACCCAGCCATTCTTCTCGTATAAACGTTGGGCTGTAGTATTGTTTGCGGAGGTTTGCAGCATCAGCCATTTGCTGCTGGTGGTTTTGGCAAAATCTTTAGCGGCATTGAGCAATGCGGTACCTGCGCCCTTGCCCCGTACGGACTGATGCACGTATAAATCGTTAAGCAGCCAGGTGCGTTGCATACTTACAGAGCTAAAGATGGGGTACAACTGTACAAAGCCAATAGCCTGGCCACCGGTAAAAGCAAGAAAGATTACAGAATCGGCATTCTGTAATCTTTCGGCTATAAAAGTTTCGGCGCCTGTTAAATCGGGCTGCTGGCTGTAAAAAGAGCGGTATAAATCGAAAAGTTTTGCAGCTTCGGCAACATCTTCTATGCTGGCTTTTCTTACAGTAACGGCCATATTAATTTTCCAGTGTTGCTTCTACGGAGATGGTTGCATTGATAGCTTTGCTGATGGGGCAGTTAAGCTCGGCATCTTTAACGCATTCGTCAAACTTGGCCTTGTCAATGCCAGGCACTTTAGCCTTTACAGTTAAATGAGATTCTGTAATGGTGCTTGAAGCTGTATCCAATGTTACGTGAGATGTTGTTTCCAGCGTTTCGGGCGTAAAGCCGGCGCCACCTAATACAAAAGCCAGCTTCATAGTAAAACAACCTGCATGCGATGCTGCGAGCAATTCTTCAGGATTAGTACCAACACCATCTGCAAACCTTGAATTAAATGAATACTGTGTTTGGTTTAGCGTGGTGCTTTGCGTAGTTAAATTTCCGTTGCCTTCTTTGCCAGAGCCGTTCCATACGGCAGTTGCATGACGTTTCATAAGTTTAATTTTAAGATTGTAAATTACTTTTGAAAAGAGGGATGAAGTTGACAATAAAATTTGACAATAGAAAATTAATATGGAACAGCAATTGATTAGCTGGGGCGATTTTGAAAAGATTGAAGTACGCACCGGAACCATTATTGAAGTGAATGATTTTGCCAATGCCCGTAAGCCCGCTTACCAGCTTACGGTTGATTTTGGGCCGCTGGGCATAAAAAAATCTTCTGCACAAATAACGCATCATTACAACAAGGAAAGCCTTTTAAACAGGCAGGTGGTGGCTGTAGTAAACTTTCCCATAAAACAGATAGCCAATTTTTTCAGCGAATGTTTGGTATTGGGTGTGTACGATGAAAATAATCAGGTAATTTTATTGCAACCGGAACGAAAGGTTGCCAATGGAATGAAGATTGGGTAATGAATATCGAACAAGGAACAAGGAATGGTGAATGAAGAAGTAAACTGGCGGTTTACGTTCACTTACGATTCACGAAATGAATTTGGAATAAAAAACAGAACGCCTTCATTCACCATTCACTACTCACCATTCACCCACTGGCGCCTTAAAGCTTTCTTTTACCCCTGGCATGAGCGAACTTTATTATACGTACTACCAAAGCCCGATAGGACTGCTTAAAATTGGCGGTACAGACCATTACATTTCTGAACTTAGTTTTATTGATAACCCGGACCAGGTTACACATGGAGAGCCGGGTATAAGCGAGGTAATGCACCAATGCACCGAAGAACTGATTGAATTTTTTAACGGGAAGCGCAGGCAGTTTGATATACCCGTGCACCAGCCAGGCACACAGTTTCAGCAAAATGTATGGGGGGAACTTATCAATATACCTTTTGGCAAAACCATGAGCTACCTGGAACTATCCACCAAAATTGGCGACCCCAAAGCCATAAGGGCGGTGGCCGCAACCAATGGCAAAAACAAAATTGCATTGATTGTACCCTGCCACCGTGTAATTGGCAGCGACAAAACACTGGTGGGCTACGCTGGTGGCGTATGGCGAAAGAAATGGCTGCTACAGCATGAATTCAGGATAGCCAATGGCATACAAACCCTTTTTTAAACAGCAGGCTCCTGCTGGCTTAAACAGTGAAAGCTTCCCAGGCCCCAGATAATATCTGTTGAATCTATACCCACCACTTCACGATTGGTAAAACAGCCGGCAATTATCTCCAGTGCCTTATCATCTTTTTTACTTCTGAATGTAGGCACAATTACATGCCTGTTGCTTATGTAAAAGTTACCGTAAGAGGCGGGTAACCGCTGGCCATCATACTCAACGGTGTCAGGCATAGGCAATTCTATAATGTTTAACTGTTTACCATTAAGCAGCCTCATGGCCCGCAATTGCTTAAGGTTGGTTTGCAGAATTTCGTAATTGTCATCGGCCTTATCGTCTTCAATAACCGTTATCACCGTGTCTTCGTTCACAAAACGTACGGTGTCATCTATATGGCCGTCGGTATCGTCACCAATAATGCCGTCATCCACCCAAAGCACCTGGTCAACTCCATAAAAATTAAACAGGTATTCTTCAATCTGCTGCTGGTTTAAATGCGGGTTACGGTTTTTGTTAAGCAAACATGATTTTGATGTAAGCAAAGTACCAGCCCCGTTAAAATCAACAGACCCTCCCTCCATTACAATACCGGGATGAAAAACGGGTATGCCGTAAGCATTCGCAATTAAAGTAGGTATTACATCATCAAGATCGTATGGCGGATATTTGCCACCCCAGGCATTGTAGCCCCAGTCAACAATTACTTTTTTGTTTTCAATGGCAACAGGGTTTACCAAAAAAGCCGGGCCATGGTCGCGGCACCAGGCATCATTGGTAGGGTGCTTAAAAAACCGCACTTTATCCATATTAACACCCGCTTTCTCCAGGTGGCCGGCGGCAAAGGCCTGCATGGCATCGTTAGCCACATTAATGTGTACAAACTCACTTTCTGCCAGGTATTTTACAAACAGGCTGTAGTTGGGGTATATCGCATCAATTTTGCCCGGCCAGCTTGCTTCTTTGTGAGGCCAGCTTAACCAGGTTGCGGTATGTGGCGCAAACTCCGCCGGAAAATAATATCCCAGGCTTTTAGGCGTGGCGGCAAGCCCCGTTGTATGCAAATCGGTAAGATGAAAATTCTTAGGGTCGTTAAAGTTGGTTAATGAATTCTTTGATGTGTATTCCACAAAAGCAAGTTTTAATTTTTTACAATTGCACAATGCAAAGTACGAAGCTTGAAGTACGAAGTACCTGTTTACCGTTACGCTTTTATTCCGGCAGATGCTTTTCTAAAACTATTTGCGCCAAAAATTGACCATTCACAATTCACCATTGACGTTTATGATACCAGCGACATATCCCTGTAGCATCATCGTTGCGTCGCAATCCGTTCATCGTCCGGTTATAATGGCGGCTTTTCAGCCCCGGGTAGGTAGAGACGCGATGCATCGCGTCTCCACAATGCATCGCGTCTCCACAATGCATTATTCCTGGTCAATAAATCTTTTGGTGATTTGCTGATAAGAATCAATGCGCCTGTCACGCAGGAACGGCCAGTGTGTTCTGTAGCTATCCGTTTTATCCGTATCAATATCTACAACAGCAATTTCTTCCTCTTCGTGAGATGCCTTGTAAATAAGCTTGCCAAATGGATTTGCTACAAACGAACCTCCCCAGAATTTCATGGCGCCGTTTTGCTCAAAACCAACGCGGTTTACACTCACCACATGCAGCCCGTTGGCTACGGCATGGCTGCGCTGTATGGTTTGCCAGGCATTGTATTGCTCATCATTGGTATCTGCATCCTGGCTGGTAGCCCAACCGATGGCGGTGGGGTAAAAGAGTATCTCGGCGCCCATCAGCGCTGTAATGCGTGAAGCTTCGGGGTACCATTGGTCCCAGCATATCAGCACACCTATAGTGGCGAATTTTGTTTTGAAAACTTTGTAACCCAGGTCTCCGGGTGTAAAATAAAATTTCTCGTAGTATGCAGGGTCGTCCGGTATGTGCATTTTGCGGTACTTACCCAGATACGAACCATCGGCATCCAGCACGGCAGTGGTATTGTGGTAAATACCCTGGGTGCGCTTTTCAAATAAAGAAGCGATGATAACCACACCCAGTTCCGCGGCTACTTTGCTTAATGTATCAGTAGAGGGGCCTGGTATAGCTTCGGCCAGTTTAAAATTGTCGTAATCTTCCACATCACAGAAATACAGTGAAGTGAACAATTCCTGTAAACAAACAATCTGTGCGCCTTTGGCTGCGGCTTCCCTTACTTTGGCTACAGCCTTATCAAGGTTAGCCTGCTTATCAGCAGAGCAGCTCATTTGAACCAGTCCAACTTTAACTTTCGGCATGCTTAAAAAATTTTAAGCTGCAAAAATAGATTTTTTAGAACTGTTGAGCACAGTTTATAACAGGCTAACCCTAAAAGATAACAAGCTGATAACGCGGCAGCAAAAAGCCGCGGCACAGCACGTTAAACAAGAAGGCGTTTCAAATTTTAGAGGACTTTATCCTTACCGGAACGGAAGACTGTGCGGTAACTACTTATCGTCGTCATCATCGTCTGCTTCGTCTTTATGTTTGTAAAACCATTGTACGGTGGCTACGGCATCATCCCAGGTAAATTTACCATCGCCCAGCTTTTCCAGCAGCAAAGCGGCCAGCCCGTGGTAAAATACTTTGCGTACATCTTTTTCTGAGCCGCCTATTTTAGCCAGGGCGCATTGCATAATAGCGTTGTCATCTCCGGCATTGGCACATTCATTGGTTGCAGCCAGTGTTTTAATCAGCTTGGGCAGCCACTCTTTCAGCTTCTCTCTTATGTTGTCATCCAGGTCGCCGGGAATAATTTTGGACAGTACATCCCCCGCAATACCTTCGTTATAATTCTTTGCATTGTTCACCACATCAATAATAACTGGCAGCAGCTTCTTGCTTTCGTCGTCCAGCTTGTTAAACAGCTTTTTTACAGCTTTCCAAATACCGGCAAAAAAAGAACCGATTGACATAACATTCGTTTTAGATGGTTAACATAATGGCAGGGGGTAGTAAGCAAACAACCCAGGTAAGATAAAAATTGTTTTACCCAATTGCAAGCAACCGCAAACTATTGCCGCAAAGGAATTATTGAAAGGCCGGCATGTGATATTAAGCGGTATGTAACTTATGAGAAGGATGAGGCAGCGCAAATAACAATTCATAGCCCGCAATGCTGTGGGGTGCGGGCTTAGTTGCTCAGTAAAGATATAGAGTACAAGTGAGTGACACAACCAAAGCCTAATAGTAGCAATAAAGCTAAGGCCAAAAAAAATGCATTACTTACGTAATGCATTCGGTTAATAATATGAGTGATAAGTAATACTTAAGCCCTTCCCATCTGGCGCAAAAAAGCAATGTGCGAAAATACGGCCTGGTGCATGCGGGGATACTCAACATACACAATGCCATACTCCTGGCAAGCCTGCTTGATTATTTTGCTGATAGCAGGATAATGTATGTGAGAAATTTTGGGAAACAAATGATGCTCAATCTGAAAATTAAGTCCGCCCACGAACCAGGAAATAAAGCGGTTTTTTGTAGCAAAATTGGCGGTGGTTTTTAACTGGTGGATGGCCCACTCGTCTTCCAGCTTTCCTGTATTCCCATCAGGAATAGGAAATTCAGTATGTTCCACCGTATGCGCCAACTGGAATACAATACTTAGCACAAACCCTGCTACCACAGTAAATACGCTATAGCCGATAAGCCAGTTTACAAACCCAAGTTTAACAATGGGTATAATTATGAATATGGAATAGTGCACCAGTTTAAAAGCCCAAAAACTTATATGATCGGCTACATCCATTTTCTTTAAAGGCATCTCTCCCACTTTACCTGAAAAATACTTTTTGTAATCACTAACCGTGCTCCAGTACAAATGTAAAATGGCATAGAACATCCAGAAATACCAATGCTGATAACGGTGCATCTTGTATTTTTTTTGTGTAGAAGCCATACGTAAAAAAGGTTTGGCATCTATATCATCATCAATCCCATCAATATTGGTATAAGCATGGTGAATGATGTTATGTTTAACATTCCATATAAAATGGCTGGCACCCAAAAATTCGGCTGTAATGGCTGCACCTTTGTTAACAAGCTTACTATTGCTGAAACTGCCGTGCCCGCCGTCGTGCATAACGTTAAAGCCAATTGCCGCTGTAAGAAGGCCCAGCAAAATGCAGAGCAGAATAGATACCAATACCCCTGGTGTAAAGAAAACCAACTGTATGTATGTATAAGTTAAAGCCAGTACCAGGAAAGTGGCTTTCCAGAACAAGCGGTAACCACCGGTTTGCTCTTTTCCACTTGAGGCGAAATACTGGTTAATCCTGTTCTTCAGTTCTACATGAAAAGGTTTTTTTACATGTGCGAATTTTGGCGTTTGCATAATAATTCTAAAGTATGAGATGCGAAATTTAATTAAATAAAAATAAGAAAACCAGCGATATACATGATTAATAAAACTTTAAGTTGTTTCCTGTATAAAGCTGTCGAACGTTCGTACGCCTATCATCTTCGTTGTAATATACCCTTCCGCGTACTTAACGCCTATTCTTTTTCCGAACATTAATGCCCGGGCTTTGATTACTTCAAGAAAGTCAGGGTTGGAAATATAAGTGGCCGGTTCGCTGGTATCGAGTGTGTTAAACTGTGTGCCATAGCAAAGAACCGCTTGTATTTTTTTATCCAGGTGGCTGGAAATATCGTACACAAAATCCGGCTTCAGGTAACGGTCCTGTATATAATGGAAAACGTACTTAGGCCGCCACTGTTCCTGTAAATTGCCCGCAAAGGTAGTCTCTATTTTCCGTAACCCGGAAAGAAATGCTGCGTCAGACACCAACTTGCTGCTCCGCCCATGATCCGGGTGCCGGTCTTCAGGCGCATTACAAAGCACTATTTCAGGCTTGTACTTACGTATAACAGCAATTACCTTTCTTATGTTCACTTCGTTGTTGGCAAAAAATCCGTCTGCCATCTCCAGGTTTTCCCTGCCATAAAGCCCCATCACTTCAGCCGCGGCGGCGGCCTCTACCTTGCGAATAGCCGCAGAGCCCCTGGTTCCCAGCTCTCCCTGGGTTAAATCAACCACTACCACTTTTTTTCCCTCCGCAACAGCCGCTATCAAAGTTCCTGCACAACCTAATTCCACGTCATCCGGGTGAACGCCAAATGCCAAAATATCTACCTTCATAAAATGTAAATTGGCTGCAAAAGTAGGCTCAAAAAATAATTGTTCAATGTTCAGTTGTTTAATGTTTGGCGCTTATACATATTGCTACGTCACTCATGTAAGCAGCTAAAATATTAACAATTAACATGGAGGTTACCTGGAAGTATAGCCATACATCCGCTCTACATCTTTTACTATCGTTTCCATATCGCGGTCTTTACCATTGGCTTCATAATTCTGGCGCAGGTTAGATCCAAAAACCAAAGCAATGGTTTGCCAGAATGCGGCATTGAAAGTGCCTTTGTATTCCTCAATTATTTCGTAACAGTTGTTGCCGGTTTCCCTGTAAATCAGCTTCATCAGTACTTTGCCCTGGTAAACGGATAACTGCTGCAGCTTATCAGCAAATTGTTTTTTCAGGTCTTTTTCCCTTGAGCGGATAATGGCTTTCCGCTTTTTCTTGTCTGTAACATTTACCAGTTGCGCATTAATTTCATTAATAGTGCGGGATGCCGCTTTTGCATAGGGATAGGTTACATATACGGCATTTCTAAGCCGGGTCCACTCCACATGGCGCTTTTTGTATTTGCCGTAAAGTTTTGTGTAAAGGTTAACAGGATCTAGCCAGGAGCATGGTATTGTATCCCCATTGGCTTCAACGCAGGCGCCCACCCTAATGGTATCATAAGGGCCGGTTCCGTTTTGAGCGGCTGAATCAAATGAAGACAACAGCACACAAAACACCACCGCTGTTAAATAAGAAATGATATTTTTAAAAGCCGTAAAGGGCATTGTGTAAATTTAGAAATATAACAAACATAAATACTCCGGTGAAAAAAAAGTGGCCTTTTCTATATGTTATTGTTTTGATAAAGATTTTCCCGGCATGTAAACAGCCGGTTAACATAGATGAGGAAATACTGCGGTATAACCAACGGCTTGATTCCGTTGCCGGCGCCCGTATTGACTCTGCCTATAAAAAAATAAAAGACGACTGCGATACCGCAAGGCTTTACAGGCTACCGGTGCTTATTGATTCACTTCTGAAAACAAGCGCCCCATGAATAAGATATACCTGGCATGCCTTTGCGTTTTGTTGTGTAACTGTACCCAAAAGCAGGATGCCATGCAACTTGAAACATTAAAGGGTAAAGCAAAACTTGAGGCGGAGCAAAAAGTAAACAGGGTTATTAAAGAGTTGCGTGAAGATTGTGACTCTACACTTTTAGAACTGGCAACGCAAAAAGCTGACTCAATTAGACGGGCCGGCCATAACAGGAAGAATCCCCGGCGGAAATAAATTTCCAGCCATTTAATTTAGATACCAGCGGCATACTTTCATGGCATCATCGTTGCGTCGCAATCCATTCATCGCCTGGTTTTTATGGCGACATTTAAGCGTAGGTTCTGAGCCACTGCAAGCACCAGCCAATAAAAAACAGCCAGGCTTTGCAGCGTGGCTGTTAAGTTCTTCAAAATTATATTGGAAATTCTTTGCGCTAAGTTCAGGAAACTATTTGTTGAAAAGCCAGGTGCAGCATATGGGCTTATCCCATTTCCACACCCGGCAATTCATCCATCTCAATACTAATTACCAAGTTTTAAGAATTTACCGGTTTGGCGTTTATCGCCTACTATGATTTCATAGTAATAAATACCCGGTGTAAGTTTCGACACATCTACCCTGCTTTGCAGGCTGCGGCTGCCCTTGGTGGCACCATTGTTAATAATGGCAGGCTTGCCGGAAATATCCAATATTCTTACAGTTACTTTTCCTTCAGTTTCGTCATCCAGGTTAATGTTAATGAAATCCCTTGCCGGCACAGGCCAAACTTTTACAGAAGGCAAAGCAGTGACAGACTTTTCCACAGGCGCCGCTTCCACGGTTTCGATGGTTGCAGTGTTAGCACCGGATGCTGTTGTTACCCTTGCCGACGCTTTGTTTACTGTAAAAGTAAACTGCGTTGTACTTGTTACACCTTTATCATCTTTAACTGTTAACTGGAAGGTGCGTGTACCCTGTGACAGGTTGTAGATTTTAAACGTTGACCCATAAGGATAACCATAGGCATAGCCGCCGGAACCTTTCACAAACTTCCAGGCGTAAGACTTTATATTTCCTATGCTGGATGTACCGCTCAATGTAAGAGAGTTGGTTGGCAATGTAATGGATGATACACCTGTAATAACCGCGGTTGTGGTGCTGGTTGTATTGTTAACAACCACAGTGGTTGTAGCTGTACCGGTAGCCCCATCATCATCTGTTACTGTTAGCTTAAAGGCGTAAGTGCCTGCTGCCAGGTTAGAGGCTGTAGCCTTAGAAGTGGCGGCATTGGCTAAGGCATATCCTGCAGGGCCGGATGTACATGTCCAACCGTAGGTCTTTATTGAACCATCATTGTCTTTAGAAGCGGTACCATCCAATGTAACGGAATTGCTGGGCAATGTTAAGCTGCTGGCAGACGGTGTAGCGGCAGCTATAGGTGCTGCATTGGTGGCAGAGTTAACTACCACGCTTACAGTTGCAGTTGCTGTAGCGCTTTTATCATCTGTAACCGTTAATTTAAAAGAGTATGTACCAGCCGAAAGATTGGAAGCCGTTGCTTTTGACGTAGCGGCATTGGTTAAGCTGTAACCAGCCGGGCCGGATACATAGCTCCAGGCATAGGTTTTAATGCTGCCATCGCTGTCTGTTGAACCGCTGCCATCCAGCGTTACTGAATTAGTGGGTAACGTAATAGTACTTGCTGAAGCCTTGGCAGATACTACGGGTGCCTTATTTGCAGCGGCATTTACAACCACGCTTACCGTGGCTGTAGCTGTTGTTCCCTTATCATCCGTTACTGTTAGCTTAAATGAATAAGTGCCCGCTGACAGGTTGGAAGCTGTGGCTTTTGAAGTAGCAGCATTGGTTAAGCTGTAGCCAGCCGGGCCGGATACATAGCTCCATGCATAGCTTTTAATGCTGCCGTCGCTGTCTGTTGAGCCACTGCCATCCAGCGTTACTGAATTAGTGGGCAGCGTAATAGTACTTGCTGAAGCCTTGGCGGAGGCTACAGGTGCTTTATTGGTTGTGGTTGTGGTGCCTCTTGTATACTGCAGCATCCATTCATACACATTCAGCCCCCCATACTTCCAGGTGGGATCGTAAGTGGCAGACCATGCATCATGACCGGAAACCTCAAAAATATTAAGTTTTGACTTTGGGCTTATAGCAGTTGCATTAAGCTTATTGTACCATGCAATGCTTGTAGTATTGATATTAACGGTAGGGTCATTCCTATTATGGGTTATCATAACAGGCAGGTTTGAAGCTGCTACCTTGGCCGCATAATTATCGCCTGCCGGCAGGTTACCGCAAACCACCAGCATAGCTGCCAGTTTCTTGCCATTATTAGCATCCATAGAAGGATAAAACCACGCAGTACCGCCACCATGGCTTAAACCGGTAAGGTAAATCCTGGAAGCATCAACCCTGTACTTTGTTTTACAATAATTAATCAGGTTGTTGATAGCCGTTGTAGTTCTGGTGGTGTTGGTAAACTGGGGTGATATTACAATGAAAGAATGTGTTGCTCCGTTAACGGTAAAAGACTTTGGAAATGTGCCGTTGTTGATCAACTTAGGAGGCCCGTTTTTCAACACCTTCTGAAGGTCTGTTGTGGAGCCGGAACCTATTTCTCCTATTCCATGAAAAAACAGCAAAAGAGGGTAGTTTTTTGTAGTTGTTTTATAGTCTGCGGGAAGGTATTCCCAATAGCCCTTAATATTATCGGCTACGCTGGCGGTAACGGCTGTGTGTGTTTGGCCAAACACACTATCGGCCGATAAAAATAACACGATCATCAAAGACAAAAGCTTTGAGGCAGGCGCAATAAATGGCCTGATCACAGAATGATTAAGATTTTTCATTGGACTAACGAGGATGAAAGATTAAAAATGGGGTTACACTGTTAACGCAATAGATAAGTTTTTAATGATTCACTTGTTAGTAACGGAGGTGGAGAATACTGTAAACGGTACCGCATATTTGTAGCAGTACACTTTTGGAGTGTAGAATATTTTACCATAATCGGGGGTTTTGCTGAGATAAGAGAAAAACGTGCCAAACTGTTAAAAATCAGGAGGAAAAATGAAAGATTTCAATTTATTAAACGAGTTACACTTCAATAACTCACAAATCGGAATACCTTCTGTAGTATAATGATTTTATGTATGTGTTGCCAGGCAGCATTGGTTAGACCCACACCATACCCTTGAATAAATGTCGGCATACAAAGCTGTATAGTACAGCATCAGAGGCACTATTGAGTTGCAGCCTACACATAAATCATTCTTCACAATATAAAGCCGGCCTGGATATCTACCCGGGGCTGAAAAGCTGCCCAATGAACCGAACGATGAACGTAGTGCGACGCAACAGGTGATGCCATGAAATACTACTGCCGGTCACCAAAAAATAGATTGCTATCTCCCGGGTATAAAAGCTACAGCTTGCCAATCTTTCATCCAGCCGGACCGCTGCTTAAATATTCCCCTTCTTTAACTCCCCTACCGCGTAATCACAAGCCCTTGCCGTTAGGGCCATGTAAGTAAGGCTGGGGTTAAGGCAGGCGCCGCTGGTCATACAACTGCCATCGGTAATAAAAACATTGGGCACTTCGTGCATTTGGTTGTGGGCATTAAGTACGCTGGTGGCTGCATCATGGCCCATGCGTGCAATACCCATTTCATGATTAGCGTTGCCGGGGTAGCTCATGCTTCCGTTTACTTTTATGTTGGTATAACCCGCGGCAGTTAGCATTTCTTTGGCGCTGGTAATCATATCCTGGTGCATGCTCTTTTCATTGTCGCGAAAGCTGCAATCCATTACCAGTTGCGGGCGGCCAAAGGCATCTTTTTTATTAGGATGTAGCGTAACCAGGTTATCGCTATAAGGCAGGCATTCGCCAAAAGCGTACAGGTTTACGTGCCAGGCGCCGGGCTCTGTCATTGCCTCCTTAAGGTTGGCGCCAATGCCCATATCTCCGGGTGCATGGCCACGGTATGCCACACCGCCAAAGTGATAGCCACGGAGGAAATCATGCGTTTTGCCTGTTACATTCTGAAACCGGGGAATGTAAATATTGGTGGGTCTACGGCCATAATAATAGCTGTCTTCAAAACCGGCAACATCGGCAGTAATGCTAAGGCCTTTGTGGTGGTCCATCAGGTTACGGCCCACCTGGCCGCTGCCATTGCCCAGTCCACCAGGAAAACGCTTGCTTGTGCTGTTTAGCAGTATAAACGCCGTAGCCATGGTGGCCGCATTTAAAAATATAACACGGGCATAAAATTCCTTTGTTTGCCTGGTTTCTGTATCTATAATTTCTACGCCGGTGGCACGTTGGCTGTGTTCGTCATAGATTACTTTATTCACCAGTGCATTTGGCCTTAGGGTAAGGTTGCCGGTAGCATGCGCAGCGGGCAGTGTACTGGCATTGGTGCTAAAGTAAGCGCCGAAAGGGCAGCCGCGGTGGCACAAGTCCCGGGCCTGGCATTGGCTTCGGCCCTTTACCGGTTTAGTAAGGTTAGCGCTGCGGCCAATAATTACTTTTCTGTCTGTATAATGTTTTTCGATGCGTTGCTTAAAATCTTTCTCCACACAGTTCATTTCAAACGGTGGCTGAAACTGGCCATCGGGCAGGTGTGGTATGCCATCGTTGTTGCCGCTAACGCCTATATAGCGCTCCACGTAATCATACCAGGGCGCTATGTCTTTATAGCGTATGGGCCAGTCAATACCATAGCCATCTTTGGCATTGGCTTCAAAGTCAAGGTCGCTCCAGCGGTAGCATGCACGTGCCCACAACAGGGAGCGGCCACCTACGGTATCGCCGCGTATCCAGTCAAAGCGTTTGGCTTCTTCGTAGGGGTTCTCAAGATCGTTTATGTAAAAATGTTTGCTGTCTTCCTTAAATGAGTAGTGGCGGCTTTGTACGGGGTGGCTTTCTATATCGGCCTTGCTTAATTTCAGGTGGTGCGTAAACTCCCAGGGATTTTTGGTAGCTGTGGGATAATTGGGATGCTCCACGGGGCGGCCACGTTCCAGCAGCAGCACTTTCAGTCCTTTTTCGCAAAGTTCCTTGGCGGCCCACCCCCCGCTGATGCCCGATCCTACTACAATAGCGTCATACGTGTTTTGTGCTTTGGCTTTTGTGTTCAGGTTAGTACTGTCTATAGGCATGGTATTTCCCGGCTTGTGTTACAAATATTGGCAATTTAAGGCATCCGGGGCAATGGCAGGTGCTGTATTTGGTGGAAGGGGGTAACGAATTCATTTATATACAATTCTTTAAAACAGGCTGACTGTACTTTAATAACCAATATTTTTTTGGGGGTGTCCTCGTTCCTTGGGCCGGGCAGAACTGCGTTTGCAACCATCGTCAAAGCAACAGTTGGTTGCTTTTTCTCGTTTGTGCTCATACTCTGGCACAGATGCTGACACACAAACCCTCACCGGGGTATCCGCTTCAATCCCTCATCCCAAGATGAAACCTGCTGTTTTTTTGGAAACAGGTTGCGGTAAATAATTATTGTTATTGCCACCGCGATAGCTTCTTTAATGGCCTTGAGCATAACTATGCACAAAGTACATTCTCTGTTACTTCTCCGCAGCTAATCTCATCTTTGTTTCAGTCAATTTGTTAGTACCTTAGTCTTCTTATCCTTTCCTGCTATGCCTGAGACTAACGCCACCATTCTGATACCCGATATCAGCGGGTTTACTGAGTTTATGACCAGTACAGAACTAAGCCACGCTTCCCTCGCTATCAATATGCTGATAGAAGCTATACTAAAAGCCGTTGGCGACGAATACCATGTATCGGAAATTGAAGGCGATGCCGTATTGCTGATTAAAAAAGGGGCTGCTCCTTCTCAGCAGGAGATACTGGATACCTGCCTGGCCATATTTAATGCTTTTCATTTTCAACGGAGTTGGATGCAGGATTATACTGTATGCCCCTGTGGCGCCTGCCAGGCGCTGGTTAAGCTTTCTCTTAAGTTTGTAGCCCATCACGGGCCGCTGGCCGAAATAAAAGTGGGTGGCTTTGTTAAGCAATCAGGCAAAGAAATGATTGTTGCACACCGGCTGCTTAAAAATAGCATCAACAACGATGAATACCTGCTGGTAACAGAACAACTGCTGCAAAATGTTACAGGCGCAACAGCCCTGCCGGAAACAGGCTGGGCCACGGCTTCGGAGGAATATGCTTCAATAGGCAAAGTAGATTACCGTTTTATGCTGCTGAATGAGAAAAGAAAACAAGCGCCCCTCCCGCCCAAACCAGCCACTGATTATTATACAGACGACACGCCTTACCTGGAACTGGATATAGCCGCCGACTTTTTTACGGTGTATATGACTGTGATGAACATTCCTGGTCGTGCCGCATGGGCGCCGGGCCTTCAAAAAGTGGAGCAGGATATGCCTGCTGTGGTAATTGGCAGCATCCATCACTGCCAGTTTGATGACTACCATACTGTAGTATCCCCGCTGCGCATGCTGATGACCGATGACAGCATCACTTTTGCAGAAAGCTGCCATATAAAAGAACTTAATTTGCACCTGGTACACGAATTCATCTGCAAAAAGCTGGATGAAAATACCTGTAGGTTGGTCTGCCGCTGTATGAATGCCGGCAACGAAACTTTATCCCCTGGTACACAGGCCATGCTTTGGGACAAGCTGAACCAAATGGCCCTGCAATTAAAAGACTATTGTGAAAAACCTGCAACCGTAGCTTAATCGGGCATACATAATTACGAATACCTGTAACGCCAACTGCGCCTCAAAACATGCTTGCCCAGCGGCCCGTATTAATATTATTTTCCAAATTGCAGGCAATCATTAAAAATATTACCTTCGGCTAAATTAGTTGCATAACTAACTAATTTTATAATGGAAGGTGTTTTGCAACAATCCATTCGTCCTACAGATCAAAGCTTATTATATGAAACGTACGATTAAGAAAGTCGCTGTGCTGGGCAGCGGTGTAATGGGTCCCCGGATTGCCTGCCATTTTGCAGGCATTGGAGTACAGGTTTTATTGCTGGATATTGTACCCAAAGACACACCCGCCGATGCGCCTGCCTCCACAAAAAACAAAATTGTAAACGATGCCCTTGCAGCGGCTATAAAAAGCAGCCCCTCCCCTGTTTATCACAAGGATGTAATTAAGAAAATAACCACCGGCAACTTTACCGACAATATGAAAGATATTGGTAGCTGCGACTGGATAATAGAAGTGGTGGTTGAGCGACTGGACATCAAGCAGCAGGTCTACGAAACAGTTGAACAATACCGCAAGCCAGGCACTTTAATTACCTCCAACACATCAGGCATACCCATTAATATGCTGGCGCAGGGCCGTAGCGAAGATTTCAGGAAACATTTTTGCGGCACCCATTTTTTCAATCCCCCACGCTACCTGCGGTTGCTGGAAATTATTCCCACTGTTGATACGGATACCGCTGTAGTTGACTTCCTGCTGCACTACGGCGATGTTTTCCTGGGTAAAACAACCGTACTGGCAAAAGACACGCCGGCCTTTATTGCTAACCGTATCGGCGTATTTGGTATTATGGCCATTTTTAACAGCATGGAAAAACTGGGCCTTAGTATTGATGAAGTTGACGCATTAACAGGCCCGGTTATCGGCAGGCCGAAGTCGGCAACATTCAGAACTGCTGATGTGGTAGGCATTGACACGCTTGTTAAAGTTGCCAGGGGAGTTGCAGATAACTGTCCGCAGGATGAAGCCAAAGAAATATTTACCATACCGGCGTGGCTGGATAAAATTGTGGAGAAAAAATGGCTGGGCGACAAAACCGGACAAGGCTTTTTTAAAAAAATAAAACTGCCGCTTGCACAAGGCAGCCCGGAAGAACAAAAGAAAGACAAGGAAATACAGGTGCTTGACCTGAAAATTCTGGAATACACAGCCAGAAGTAAACCCAGGTTTGCCACGCTGGAAACAGCCAAACCCATAGATGATTTAAAAACAAGGCTTAAAGCCCTGGTGGCAGGCACTGATAAAGCTGGCGAATTTTACAGGCATTTTCACTATGCGCTTTTCTCTTATATTTCTCACCGTGTACCAGAAATAAGTGATGAACTGTACCGCGTTGACGATGCCATGATGGCTGGCTTTGGCTGGGAAATAGGCGCCTTTGAAAGCTGGGATGTGCTGGGTGTTGAAAACACGTACAAGAAGATGCTTGACTCTGGTTACAAGGTTGCCGGCTGGATAAAAGAAATGCTTGATGCGGGCAACAGCTCTTTTTACAAAGTTGACAGCGAAAAGCGGCTATACTATGATGTGGCTTCCAAATCTTATAAAGCAATTCCCGGGGCAGATTCTTTTATTATACTGGACAACTACAAAGAAAAAATTATATGGAAAAACAGCAATGCCGCCCTGTACGATATTGGCGATGATGTAGTGGCCCTGCAGTGGAACACCAAGATGAACAGTATTGGCAGCGAAGTGCTGGAGGCGGTAAACAGAAGCATCGGTATTGCCGAAGAAAAGTTTAAGGGTCTGGTTATAGCCAATGATGGCGCCAATTTCAGCGCAGGCGCTAACGTGGGCATGATATTCATGTTTGCGGTAGAGCAGGAGTACGACGAACTTGATGTAGCCATTCGTTATTTCCAGAATACCATGATGCGGGTGCGCTACTCATCCGTTCCGGTAGTGGTAGCGCCGCATGGCCTGGCGCTTGGTGGTGGCTGCGAAATGGGCCTGCATGCCGACAAAATATTTGCCGCGGCGGAAACTTATATCGGCCTTGTGGAACTCGGCCTGGGCGTGATACCCGGCGGTGGTGGCACTAAAGAATTTGTATTGCGGGCCGCTGACGAAATGCACGAAGATGAGCCAGATACCATTACCTTAAAAAACCGATTTCTAACTATCGCCACCGCTAAAGTAGCCACCTCAGCCTTTGAAGCTTACGATCTGGGCATTTTGCGTAAAGGCCACGATGAAGTAGTAATCAACCAGGGCCGCCGCATTGCCGAAGCCAAAAATGCGGTGCTGGACATATTCAACCAGGGGTATGTGCAACCTGTACAGCGTACCGATATAAAAGTATTAGGCCGCTCTGCACTGGGCGCCTTATATGCAGGCATCAACAGTATGTGGCGGGCTAATTACGCTACAGACCATGATGCACTGGTAGCCCGTAAACTTGCGTATGTTATGTGTGGCGGCGATTTAAGTGAACCTACGCTGGTTAGCGAACAATACCTGCTTAACCTTGAAAGGGAAGCTTTTTTAAGTCTTTGTGGCGAAAGAAAAACGCTGGAAAGGATACAGGGAGTGCTTAAAACAGGCAGACCAGTAAGAAATTAAACTCAGCTAAATTCTAAATGGCGGGCAAAAACAGCCTGCCATTTTTTTGTTTATCACTGCCCGCCGCTTTTTTCGTTCGTATCAGGCGCTATAATTTTCTTTGTTTAAAAAGGGCAGATCCTGCGCTTCTATTAACATGCCCAACTGTGCGGCCTGGTCTGTTTCCCCCTTTCCCGGCTCAATCCAGTGCTGTACTCCATTCTCATCCGTATCCAACGCCAGGTGTTTATTACCCTCGGGCAGGTGCAGCACAAAAACCATATCGTGGTAATCACCTTTTACTTCTACTGTAACTGCCGTATTATTCCAGGGAATTTGAAATTTATTTTCCATGTCTGTAAGGTTGCAATCTGAATGCCAAAGGTCTGGCTATTCTATTAAATAAAAAAGCCCAAGAGTAAGAATACCCGGGCCGTTGCTAACCTATGAAAAACACCGGGGTAAAATTATTCAATCCTGCAATGGTGCAATAAAATCAAAGCTTAATAACAGCTTAAAACAGGTTTTAAAAATCACTATATTTTTAGGCTGTTTTTAAGATTACCCCAACTTGCATTTCATACAAACGTTTGCATGTCTTTCCTAACAACAAACATTTTATCTTGTACGCTTAACCTGTTTCAAACAGGGTACTTAAAGTGTTTCCTGTGCCTGTCTCCCACTTTTACTATTCTTTTTTTGTAATGTAGTACACAAGGTGTTCTCCAGGCTTTAAGCTATAATTGAATGTGCGTTTTATATCGCATGGCACATGGGTAAAAAGTTCTGTGTATTTACCGGTTAAAGCGGGGTGATCAATGGACCCCTCTGCCACTTCTCCGCTCGTATTAAGCACAACCAGTACTTTATCTGCCTGCCTGCGGCACAAGTAAGCCAATACTTTTTCATGAGTACTTTGCAATAATAAAACAGAAGCATTTTCCTGTAGTGCTTTATTGCTCTTTCGCAGGCTTAGCAGGGTTTTATAAAAATCATGCAGTTCCACTGGCCCCTCCCAGTCAATAGCATCTTTCTCAAAAAAAGCAAGCCGCTTATAGTTTGGTTTTTCCTGTCCGGAATAAATTAGCGGTATGCCGGGCCAGGTACAGGTAAACACCGCCTGGGCCTTAGCGGCAACACCATACTTCTCATACTCCGTGCCCCAATAGGTGTTTTCATCATGGTTACTGGTAAAGAGCAGCTTCCGGGCGCCGGCAGGGTATTGGGCATAATTCGTTATTACTGCTTTAACATCATCCAGTTTCGCTTCTCCTTTCATGTATTTCTCCAGCATACGCATCCATTCCCAAGAGTACGTTATATCAAACACTTCATGATAGGCTGGTATTTCACATTCTGCCAACCATAGCAGCGGCTTAATGGCATCGCATTCGCTTCTTGCTTCCAGCCAGAAATCTACGGGAACAGTCCGGGCCATATCGCAGCGAAAGCCATCAATGTCATATTCCCGTACCCAGAATTGCATAGCTTCAATCATGGCCTGCCGCAGTTCGGGCAGGTCATAATTCAGGTCAATCACATCCACCCAGCCATACAGGCCGGTAAAATTGCCGGCGTCATCTTTACGGTACCGATGGGCAAACTGTTTTGTCCACTGGTGGTCATATCCGGTATGGTTGGCTACCCAGTCAATCATTACTTTCATGCCAAGTAAATGTGCTGTTCGTATCAACTCTTTAAAATCGTCCGGCGTTCCATACAAAGGGTCTATGTCCACATAAGAGCTGGCGGCGTAGTAACTTCCGTAGGTGCCCTGCCGCTTCTCTACGCTAATGGGTGTAAGGGGCATCAGCCAAAGCACATCAATACCCATATCGTGCAGCCGGGGTATATGTTGTATAAAAGCCGTAAGGGTTCCTTCTTTGGTGTATTGCCGTACGTTAACTTCATAAATGTTGGTACCGTTTCCCCATGGCACAATCGGAAAAGCAATGCTCATACAAACAATTTTTAATCAACAGGTAAGGCAAGTATTATACCAGCGGATAATGTTAAGCTCCGCTTAACAGAAGTTATTTATGAACCCGGCGACAGTAACCGGCATCAGGCATCGTTGCGTCGCACTCTTGTACGCCACAGCTTTACGCGGCAACCAATCCGGCAGCCCGCAGCATTGTGGTGCACATCCGGCAATCCCATCTACTTTATCAATTTTTCGTGGCGATATAATTTATCAACATGCTTATTTTTATCCCCACACTATTGAACTATCTTCTATGGTAAAACCGTAACCAACCGTGGGGCTTTAAAAACAGTTGCAAGACTTGAAACAGGTTTAGATGTTATTCCTTAGTATTTCGCAAAACTCAGCTCTTGTAATCATTTTTGCGCCCAGGCTTTCCAAGTGGGGGGTATATACCTGGCAGTCTATAAGACATACCCCCTGCTGTTGAAGATTGTTGGCAAATTGTATAAATGCGTATTTACTGGCGTTGCTCACCCGGCTGAACATGCTTTCACCAAAAAATATGTTACCTAACCTTATACCATAAAGTCCACCCGCAAGTTCATTGTTCTGCCATGCCTCGGCGCTGAAAGCATAGCCATCTTTATGAAGGTTGGTATAGGCAATTTCAATATCATCGTTTATCCAGGTGCCGTCCTGCTCTCTGCGCCGGCTTGTGCGGCAGGCATGTATCACCTGCCCGAATGCTTCATTTATGCTGAAGCGGAATGCTTGCCGCTTTATTAATACCTGCATGCTTTTGCTTACCCGTATATCAGCGGGCAACAAAATAAACCGCGGGTTTGGGCACCACCAAAGCGGCACATCACCATCGTACCATGGAAAAATGCCCTTTCTGTACGCAGCCAGCAGCCTTTGCTGAGACAAATCTCCGCCAATGGCCAAAAGCCCGTCTTCCATTGCTTCTTCAACAGGAGGAAACCAGGTCGAACTATCTAAGGCATATAATGGCATGTAGCACCGGGTGTATAAATAGTGATTAGTAGTTATGCAACGGGAAAATACCGGTTTTCGCAGTGCGGATAAAAGTTTAACTGTGGTTTTGTAACAGGAGGCAGCCTTCAGGCTTATTTATTTACCGCCACTTCTATAGTAGCGCCGATGCCCCTTTCGGTAATGGCATCGCACATGGGCTTAAGGGTTTCGTAATCCCCTTGCTTTACAGCATATTTACCCTGAAAATGTATAATATAGGCGCATTGTTCTGCTTGTTCTTCGGAATGGCCGCAAACATCAACCAGTGTTTCAATCACCCATTCAAATGTATTCACCTCATCATTCCACACTACAAGGTTAAACGGTTCCACAGTTTCCGTTAAAACACCCACCATTTCGTCTTCATTAATCTTTGTTTGTGCACTCATGCTGCAAAGTTAATTACCACCTTGTAAAAATCTGCTATAAAAATCAAAACTCTTGGGCGGGGGGGTGGTGAATGGTGAATAGTGAATCGTGAATGGGGATATCCCTTCGTTATTCAACATTCCTTGTTCCTTGTTCAATATTCTCTACCTGGGTCTGAAAAGCTGCCCAATGAACCGAACGATGAACGTAATGCGACGCAACCGGGTCGCCACAGGGCGTTGCTGCCCGTCACCAAAAAATTTTCTAATACTCCTAAAATAATAGGCCGCCTGTTTTGAAGATTGACCGCTGATATTTGCGGCTTTATTCTATCTTACACAAAAAATCTACTCTTTCTATGGAACTGTTTCAATCTTACTGGTGGCTGCTGCTGATACTCTTCATCCTTTTCAGTGGGCTGGTAACCGTTAACCAGGGCACTATCGGCGTTATTACCATGTTTGGCAAATACCAGCGCATACTGCGGCCCGGCCTTAACTTTAAAATACCTGTTATTGAGCAAATTTATAAACGCGTAAGCATACAAAACAGGTCTGTGGAGCTTGAATTTCAGGCGGTAACGCAGGACCAGGCTAACGTATATTTTAAAAGCATGCTGTTGTATGCTGTTATGAACGCGGATGAGGAAACCGTTAAGAAAGTGGCTTTTAAATTCATTAATGACAAGGATTTAATGCAGGCGCTGGTAAGAACCATTGAAGGCAACATACGCTCTTTTGTAGCTACCAAAAAGCAGGCTGAAATATTGCTGCTGCGCCGTGAAATTGTAGAGAGTGTAAAAGCTGAAGTGGACCATGTGTTGGAAGACTGGGGCTACCACCTGCTTGACCTGCAGATTAATGATATTACGTTTGACAAACAGATTATGGAAAGTATGAGCAAGGTGGTGGCGAGCAACAACCTGAAAGCCGCAGCAGAGAATGAAGGACAGGCTTTGCTGATTACCAAAACAAAATCCGCAGAAGCGGAAGGCAATGCCATTAAGATTGCAGCGGAAGCAGAACGTGAAGCGGCAAGGCTAAGAGGCCAGGGGGTTGCACTGTTTAGGGAAGAAGTGGCAAGGGGTATGAGCCAGGCCGCCGAGCAAATGAAACAGGCTAACCTTGACACCAACGTCATTCTTTTCAGCATGTGGACGGAAGCCATAAAGAACTTTGCAGAAGCTGGTAAAGGCAATATTATTTTCCTGGATGGCAGCAGCGAGGGCATGCAACGTACGATGCAGCAGATATTATCCCTGCTTAAAATGACGGGTGATAAATCAATTGGCAACAACTGAGAACGAGTTGGGAAGAGATAAGCTGTTTACATTGCTGCCGCGGTGTATTTTTCAGCAAGGGCAATTACATCTTTTATATCAAAAGGTTTGGGAAGTATATCATCGGCGCCGCAGCCTGTAGCTATTTCCTGTATGTTGCGGTTTGCGGATATTAAAACCACCGGCCTTCTGGGCAGGGATGCATTGGTTTTTATCTTTTTACAGATTTCACTGCCGTCGCTCCCTGACATACTGATGTCCAGTAATATCAGATCGGGGACTTCTGTCAGCGTTTCCAAAGAGCGGCCATCGGGAGAAGTGATTACTTCGTACCCTTTATCATTGAGTATAATAGATATCAGCTCCAGTATGAAAGGATCATCATCTGCAACATATACTTTCTTTTTTGTCATGCTTCAATCATTATTTAAAGGAAGGCTGAAACTAAAAGTTGAACCTTTTCCTTTGTTACTCTTTACGGAAATTTTTCCGTTTTGCCTTTTCATAATTTCCGCGGAAATATACAAGCCCAACCCCAGGCCGGGAAAGGTGTTGGCTTCCCCTTCAAACTCCCTGTAAAAGCGCTCAAAAACGAATTTCTGGTTTTCTTGTGTTATGCCTATGCCAAAATCGGTAACATCGCAAACCAGTTGACCATCCATTTTTTTTACCATCACAACTATACGCTCCTGGCCGGGGGAATATTTTATGGCATTGGTTAACAGGTTAATCAGTACCTGTCCCAGCCTGTCCCTGTCAGCCGTGACCATAAGGTCTTGATCAAGTTCATTAATTTCAATTTTTTTGTCGGTTGTTACCTGCATTACATCGGCCACTTCGTGCACCAGTTCGCCAAAGTTAAACTTAGTGGTATGAAATTTAAGCTTGCCACCTTCAATACGGGTTACATCCAGCAGATCCTGTATCAGTTTGTTTAGTTTATTTACCTGTATAACCATTTTGGCCAGCAGGGTAACAGACATTTCATCTTTAAACTCCGAAGCCCGCTCATGCAAAAATTGTGCAAAACCTTTGATAGATGTAAGCGGCGTTCTTAGCTCATGCGAAATAATGCCGATAAATTCATCTTTACGGGCCTGCTCGTTCCTGGCTTCTGTTATATCAACAATGGTGCCCAGCATGCGCACCGGCCTGCCGTCGTTGCCATATATAACCCGCCCCTGTGTTCTTACCCATCGTGTGGAATTATCAGGACGCAGCAGCCTTGCCTCATAGAAATAAATGCCCGTTTCCATGGCCTTCTCAAAAGCTTTCTCCACCACATTATGTAAGTCATCCGGGTGAAAATGGGCCCTCAGTTTTTTAAAATCAATTTCATCTCCTTGTTTGTAACCAAATATTCCGGGAAGGCGGGAGCTGTATATCAATTCCCTGTTGGCCAGGTTTAAATCCCAGGAGCCGGTTTCTGTATAATCCAGCGCCATATTAAGCCGCTCCTCACTTTCCTGTATGCGCTGCATAGCCAGCTTACCGGTAGTTATGTTCATGGTTACCCCTGCCATTTTCAATGGCTTTCCTGCTTCATCGTAAGTAGCTACGCCGGATGCCCTTATCCAATGTATGCTGCCGTCGGGCCATCTTATACGGTATTCTGAATTATACACTTTGTGCTCTTTAATGGCCTGTGCTACAAGCTGCTGTACATACTCCCTGTCATCGGGTAAAATTATGTCCATTAAATCTGGGAAGTTAAAAACAGCGTGGGGCGACAGACCGTAGTTAGCCTTGCATTGTGCCGTGCATTGCATTGTGCCGGTGGCAAGTTCCAGGTCGTAAGAGCCTAACTGGCCAGCTTCCAGCGCCATAGCCAGGCGCTGATTGGTTTGCTGCAGCCGGTATTCATTTTCCTCTATTTCTTTGCGGGCTTCTACCTGGCTGGTAACGTTATATCCCATCACCAATATATCCGCACTGCCATCGGCATCCAAACCTTCTAACCTTTTAAAAACAACATCAAGGTACACTTGCTTGGGTTTGCCGTTTTCTATAAACCAGGCTATGTTTTCCTTTCCTTCGTATATTTCACCGGTATCGTAAACATGCTTTAAAACCGGAAGAAAAGGCTGGCTTGCCAATTCCGGCAAGGCCTCTGCCAGGGGTTTTCCAATCACATTCTTATCCTTACCCCATAAAGCAATGGCAGCATCGTTCACAAGTTCTATCACATAATCCGGACCGTGCAGTAAAGCGGTTGGCGCAGCCGCTTCATTTACCAGGCTGCGGAATTTTTTTTCACTCACCTCCAGCTTTTTCTGCGCTACAATTTGCTTTGTGATATCCGTAGCTGTGTTCAGTACACCATATACCTTGCCTTGCTGGTCTTTTAAAGGGGTATAGGTAAAGTTGAAATAGAAAGTCTGCAGTACCCCATTGTACATCAGGTCAACTCTGTCGCCATCAGTATGATAAGGGATACCGGTTGTATAAACATCATCAAGTAATTGGTAAAACGGTTGTCCTTCCAGTTCGGGCAACGCTTCCCTGAATGTTTTGCCAATAACTGAAGCATCCCTGTTCCAGGTGCGCAGTATAGATTCATTCACGGTTTTTATCACCATATCCCGTCCTTCATAAATACCAATGGGCACAGGTGAGGCGTTGATGTAATCCCAAAAGCGTTGTTCATTATGCGCCAGCGCTTCTCTTGCAAATATCATATTGGTAACATCGTAAGCCACCACAAGAATACCTGAAACATCACCGTTGGCGTTGCGCATGGGCTGGTACACAAAATTGAAATAGGCTTTTTCTTTTTTGCCGTAACGGTTAAGGGTAACTTCAAACTCCATTCCCTGGTAAGACTGCCCCGTATTATAAACATTCCTTAGCAGGTGCTCTATGCTCTCTTTTACTTCGGGCAGGCCGGCAAAAAGCGGCTCACCCACAAATCCTTTTTCAGCCTTATCAACAATCTGCAGGTAGGTTTCATTGGCGCTTTCAACTATAAAATCCGGCCCCGATAAAATAGCAATGCCTACCGGCGCCTGCTCAATCATACCCCTGAACTGCTCTTCGCTGCGTGCCAGTTGCTTAAGAGACAGTACTTTCTGCGTAGTTTCAGAACAGGTAACAAATACGCCGGCCGGCTTACCTGTTTCATCATGCACTGGGCTGTAACTAAAGGTCCAGTAAACGTCTTCCAGTTTGCCATTGCGATAGATAGGTATCAGTTGGTCTTCACTCCATGTTGCCTCTCCGCCGGACAATACCTGGTCAATCAAAGGCTTAATAATATGCCATATTTCCGGCCAAACATCCTCCCCCCTGCTGCCCATAGCCCCGGGATGTTTGCCAACAGTGCCCAGGCTGGGGCGGTAAGCATCGTTATAAAAACAAATGAGATGCGGCCCCCAGAAAAGAAACATCGGGAATTTTGAATGCAGCAATATGCTTAGCGTAGTACGAAGGCTTTGGGGCCAGCCACTTATAGGGCCAAGCAAATTTTCCGCCCAGTTGATAGATGCTATCAACTCCGCCATTTCCCCACCGCCTTTTAAAAAATTTTCCCGTTGTGCCGGTAAGTGATTATCCATTAAAACCTGGTGTTTTATAGTAGTGCTGCGCAGTAAGCAAATTACCGCTATTTACATGCAATGCTAAATATTTTTTGCCCCGCAAATTATGCCCTTAAAAACATGTAACTAAAAAGAATGCCAGTATTTTTTGGTACCAGCGGTATTGCTACTATGAGGCTTTGGTTGTGTCACTCACTTGTACGTTCTGTTCTTTACTCAGCAATGTGTAAAATATTCCCATCAATAAACAGCCAACAGTGCGGCATAAAAAAACGCCTGCAAAGCAGGCGCCTAAGCAACTGGTTGAGGTTTGGATAGCAAAATTTTTACAACTTAAACCCTACCGTCATCAGCACATTGCTGCGGTTGTTTGTACCCTGGGCAAACGTATTGGCCTTATCAGTTAATCGGTAAGGAAAGTAAACATCTTTATTGCTGCTGTACACATAAGTTAAATCCACAAAAAAGCCCCGGTTGCGGTAGCCGATACCGCCACTGCCCATAAGACGGCTTGCTTTTAACTCTCCATCTTTATAGGGGCTGCCATAATAAGCGCCGCCCAGCCTGACCATAAACGTATTGAACTTCAATTCGCCACCCAGCCTGAAGTTTACAGCGCCTTTGTTGTATTGCTTAATGGCTTCGTTCAGGCCGTCAAAATAGTCGTTGGAATTATAGCTGTCATCTGTTACGCTGTACCTGGAACCGCGGTAGTTAACAAACTCTACATCGGCGGTTATAAAGCCTTTCTGCTGCTGGGTGGATGCGCCTGTAATGATATAGGTGCCACTGGCTATTAAACGGTAAGGTGTTAACTGCGCATACTGGCTTTTAGATACGCTGGCATCGCCATTGTAATATTCCCTTATTATTTCGTCGCTGTTAACGTCGGCTGTGGGATTATTGGCATAACCCTCTGTATTGGTTTGCAGGCGGGCATTTATCTGGTCGTTAAAAATAATGTAGGATGGCGTGTGTATTGCAAAGCCCAGCCTTACGCTGTTATCCACTTTATAGATAAGCCCCAATTTGGCATTAAGGCCAATGCCTGTTGATTTATACCTTTCGGTAAAAGTAAAATAATCAAAGTCGTTATCGGTGTCTCCGGTGGGATCGTACTCGCTGTAAGTAAGCGTTTTGGAATAATACACAAAGGGAATATTGATACTGCCGCCAAGGTACAGCCTGTCATTTTTATTGCCCGCAAAGCCAAGGGATATTTCGTGATAGCCCCCCGTTGTTTGTTCGTTATAATCCTGCAGCGTACCCGCGCCGTTTTTAAATACCTGGCTAAAATAATTTTCGCCGCCGGTGCCGGGTATGGTATCTATCAGGTAAGACTTATAAGCCAAAGAAGAGCCAAAGGGGAACCTACTCAACGCATCTGTTTCATTCCTTACTCCGTTGTATTCCAGCTCTTCAATCCATTGCTCGGTATAAGAACTAAAATCGTTAAAGCCGGCAAAGCGTGTATTGTTATTGTAGCTGGCCAGTTGGGTAATGGAAATTGAAAAAGCGGTACTCGTCCAGCTAGTATTACCCCCGTAAGAAGTACCACCTACAAAACCGGTGGTTCCATAAGCAAAGGCGCTTTTGGAATTGGTGGATTTTTCGTCCCTGTAATTAAAGTTGTTGCTATTTAAAAACAAGCCGGGAGTAAAAACAAATTCCCTGGTTTTGTAAAGGCCTATACCTGCGGGGTTTACATTAGCTGCACTTAAATCTCCCCCCAGCGAACCCATCGCACCACCGATGGCCATGCTTCTTGCTGTTCCATTAGGTATAAACCAGGCGCTTTTTAATGCCTGGTCGGGACTGGGATATTGTGAATAAGCGTTGATGGCTACGACTGTTGCTATAATACCGGTAAGTGTAATTTTTTTCATACAATCATTTGCTCGTTAAGGCATACAGTACTGCCCTGGAAAATTATTCTCAAAAATTATTCCTTATCTGTGTTTTACAAAACTGACTTCGGTAATAATGATGCTACAGAGATGAATTGCCAATAGCAAAACATGAACACATTTAGGTAGCTATATAAAAAACAATCATCAATAAGCTTTCACCTATTGATGATTGAAAAAATTTTAGCGGTTAACGTGGAGGCCTGCCAGGGTTACCGGAACTTCTTGAAGGCGCCGGTGCGCTGCTGCCCCTGCTGCCACTTGAAGAAGACGGTGAATAAGACCTGGTACTGTTGTTATTATTGTAATTTGAATTACGGTTATTGTTATTGTCGTATGTACGGTAAGTACGGCGGTTGTTATTGTTGTAATCGTAATTTCTGAAGTTGCTGTTACGTTTGTTATTGTAGCTATTATAATTTGCGTTGCTGTAAGTTCTGTTCTTGTAGGCATTCAGGTAATTGGTGTTCCTGAAAGTGCTGATACGCGGGTTTTTGTAAGTTACCACGGTATAACAGGGTGCATACCATCCGCCGCCGCCCCATGCATAACTGTAACCCAAACCACCATAACCCCAGTTGTACCCTACATATGGGCTGTACCCCCAACCCAGGCTGTAGCCCATCGGACGGTAGAAATATGGATTAAAAGAATAGAACATGGAGGACCTGGAAACAGCACAGCCGTAGCCAAAATCGTAACGGCTGTCGTACCAGTAATCAAAATCGTCAATGGCGTTCCACCTGCTCCTGTTAGCTACTTTCATACGCAGGTACTGATCGTCGTTGGTGGTCATGTACTCTTCGTAGCGGTCGTCGGTGCTACGGTTATCCGCATACCTGGCTTCTGCCCGTGGAGCAGCAGGAGAATAATACACATCGTCAGGAGTTTGCGCCGTTCTGTAAGCAGAAGAGCAACTCGCCATAACCGCGGCCACGCAAATAAGGGAAAGTATATTTTTCATGGTAATGAAGTTATAAAGTTTCTAATGCTAAGTTACATACATTTGCACCCCATGCATTAAAAAATATCTGTAACAAATATCTTTTAATCTTAGCAAACATATTTGATTATCAATGTTAATGATAGACTAAAACTAACGCCCGTTTGCTGCATGGCAATAACATTAAATTTTGACCGGACACCTGGCCTAATACCCGCGTAAAAGTCGCCATGAAAACCGAACGTACAAGTGAGTGACACAACCGGCGATGCCATGAAATACCAAAGCCCGGTCACAAAAGTTAAAGAAAAATCTGGATACGCTTTATGAGCAAAGAGATTACATCAAGAGAGCAGGATTATTCACAATGGTACAACGACCTTGTTATTAAGGGCGGCCTGGCCGATTACAGCGCCGTACGTGGCTGCATGGTAATTAAACCCTACGGTTACGCTCTGTGGGAAAATATGCAGGCTACACTGGACAGGATGTTTAAAGACACCGGCCACCAGAACGCCTACTTTCCGCTGTTTGTACCCAAAAGCCTGTTTGAAGCCGAAGAGAAAAACGCGGAAGGCTTTGCAAAAGAGTGCGCTGTGGTAACACATTACCGGCTGAAGGCAGACCCCGCCAATAAAGGAAAACTAATTGTAGACCCCGAGGCCAGGCTGGAAGAAGAACTGGTAGTAAGGCCAACCAGCGAAGCTATTATATGGAACACTTATAAGGGCTGGATACAATCTTACCGCGACCTGCCCATACTGGTTAACCAATGGGCCAACGTGGTACGCTGGGAAATGCGCACCCGCCTTTTTTTGCGTACCGCGGAGTTTTTATGGCAGGAAGGCCATACGGCCCACGCCACCAAAGACGAAGCGGTAGCCGAGGCGGAGCAAATGCTGCATGTATATGCCGATTTTGCTGAAAACTGGATGGCAGTGCCTGTTATAAAAGGTGTAAAATCTCCTAATGAACGTTTTGCCGGAGCCGAAGACACTTACTGTATTGAAGCTTTGATGCAGGATGGCAAAGCGCTGCAAGCCGGCACCTCGCATTTTTTAGGGCAAAACTTTGCCAAAGCCTTTGATGTAAAATTCAGCGATAAACAAAACAAACTGGATTACGTTTGGGCCACAAGCTGGGGTGTAAGCACCCGGCTTATCGGGGCACTGGTAATGGCACACAGTGATGACGACGGGTTGATATTGCCCCCGAAAATTGCACCTGTACAGGTAGTAATAGTGCCTATATACAAAGGTGAAGATCAGAAAGCCAAAATTGATGTAAAGGTGAAGGATATAGTGCAGGCGCTGAAAGCATCAGGTGTTTCTGTTAAGTATGACGACAGTGACAACCAGCGCCCGGGATGGAAGTTTGCACAATACGAAATGCAGGGTGTGCCTGTACGTATTGCCATTGGCGCCAGGGACCTGGAGAACAATGTGGCCGAAGTAGCCCGCAGGGATACCAAATTAAAGGAGAGCTATAGCCTGGATGGCCTGGCAGATAAGGTAAAACTGTTACTGGAAGATATTCAGCAAAACATCTATAACAAGGCGCTGCAATACAGGGATTCACATATCACTACCGCAGATACCTGGGATGAATTTGTAAAACTGCTGGATGAAAAAGGAGGTTTTATTTCCGCACATTGGGATGGCACAGCAGAAACAGAAGATAAGATTAAGGAGCTTACCAAAGCCACCATACGCTGTATACCGCTTAACAATGCAGCAGAAGAAGGCAAATGCATATTAACCGGCAACGCATCCACACAAAGGGTGCTGTTTGCGAGAGCATATTAAACTTTACGGCGGATGGGAAGTTGTTTTCCATCCGCCATTTGATGCTTACCAGCTAAAATAATACACCCAGGCTATAAAAAACACCTGCAAAGGCACCCTGAACCACAAATAGGCAGGCCCAGCGCCGTTATACGTTGCCTTTTCATAATCCACATGTTTTACAGCGGCATAAATGTTAGCCGGCAGCATTAGTATAAAAAATGCAATTAGAACCAAAGCGGTGGCATGCCGGTATGATGGGAATAACAGCATTGCGCCTGCTGCAACTTCTATAATGCCGGTTACATACACAATCACTTTCTTAAATGGAACTGGAGGCGGTATCATCATGGCCATGCCATCTGTAAACTTAAAGTGCCCCAGGGCGGTAAAGCAAAGCATAGCGCACATGGCAATATTGCCTGGCATATCCA
The DNA here is from genome assembly GCF_009650435.1 of Foetidibacter luteolus. Classification (GTDB taxonomy): domain Bacteria; phylum Bacteroidota; class Bacteroidia; order Chitinophagales; family Chitinophagaceae; genus Foetidibacter; species Foetidibacter luteolus. The sequence goes on along the minus strand of NZ_VVIP01000084.1, from coordinate 78,146 downwards.
TCGCCCACACACCTTTAACGTAAGCATTTACAAGCAGGCTGGATACAAACACGGCTAACAGAACAATAAGAGGCTTCATAAACTGAACAGGATTTTACTTTGGCGCTTTCCTGTAAAAGTATAACGCTACAAATGCAAAAATGAAGTTAGGGACCCAGGCAGCTATAATGGGAGGAAGATTTCCCTTAACTGAGAACATACTGGAAAAACGGTCAGTGATAATAAAACCCGCGGCCGCAATAAAACCAATGGCCAGGTGTGCACCGCTGCCCCCCCTTACCTTTCTTGCAGAAACCACCGCGCCAATAATGGTTAAGATAATCACCGCCACCGGTGTGGCATCGCGGCGGTAACGCTCAATCTTTAAGGCATTCACTGTTTCGGCGCCACGCAGTTCTTCCAGCCTTATAAACTCTTTCAGTTCCGGCGTGGTAAGCTTATCTTTCGCAAATTCATCTTTCTGCAAATCAAACGGGCGGAAATTGAAATTCATCATGCTGTCCCGCTGCATGGTAACTTTTTCATTAAGCCCGTCAATAACCCGGGTAAATACATTGTTCAGTTGCCATTTGCGTTTGGCAGTATCCCATGTAATTCTTTCTGCACGCAGGTTATATGTAACCTGATTGCCCTTGATGCGGTGCATAAAAAACGGGCCGCCGCTTTTGCCCATGGTGTCGTAGTAATGAATGCCGGCATAAGTAAATGAATCCACACGTAAATAAATATTGGAAGTCCTGTCCAGCAAGGGGTTATAAGAAGAGTTGGCGTTTACATATTTGGTTTCAAAATAGGTGCGCTTTTCTTCTGCCCGTGGTATTACATATTGATTGGAAAACCACAGTAACGCGGCCAGCGCAATGCCGCCAATCCAGTAAGGAACAAGAAAGCGGTTAAAGCTGGTACCACTGGCCAGTATGGCTACTACCTCGCTCCTACCGGCCATTTTTGAAGTAAAAAATATAACCGCGATAAATACAAACAACGGAAACAACAGTGCTATAATGTGGGGTATAAAAGCCAGGAAATAGTCGGTAACAATCTTGTAGAAACTCCAGCCGCTTTTTACGAAGTCGTCGGTTTTTTCACTGGTATCAATTACCACAGAGATAATGGTAAACAGGAAAATGGAAAAGAAAAATGTGCTGAAAAATTTCTTCAGTATATACCAGTCTAACTTCTTCATACTTGCCTTTCAGGCGGCGTTTAAATTTGCCAAATGTATAATAAAACTTGTTGTGGTGTTGTGAAAGATACCATTGGTTGAAACGGTTATACCACTAACACGTTACCCGCCATTCTTAAAAGAAAACTTGCAGCGGGTGCCATAAAAATACAGGGCAAACAGGCAAGTGTTTGCCCTGTAAAATATTGTCTGGCGGTAATTACAGCTCCAGCTTCCAGCTACCGCGGTAAGCTCTTTTTACAAACTGGTTGGCAGGTTCAAAATTGGTGATACGCATGTTCTCCCCGTCCCACAGCAACTTTTTACGCCCCGGGTAGTGAATTTCGCCCTTGCTGTTTTTTTCCTGGTAGTTATAGCTGCGCACTGCAAGGTTACCCATCAACACGGTTTCTGTAAGCGGGCCCGACTTATCGAAAGAAGAGCTTGTATAAGTACCAAACCCCTTTTTACATGCTTTTACCCACTGCTGCTGGTGCCCGTCTGAGCCACCTTCCACAAAAGGATATTTAGACGCCGGCAAAGTAGTTTCCTTCATTAATTTAGTAGGCAGTAACGTAGCATTACGGCCAAACAGGCCTGCCATTAATTTTCCTTTAGTGCCCTCGAAAATAATTCCGCCGTCCCACTCTCCCATCGGCTCATCCGGTAGCAATTCTTCGGGCCTTTTTGGTTTAATACCGCCATCATACCAAATCATTTCAACCGGCGGCATAGAACCCCTTGCCGGAAACTGGATATGCGTTTTGGATGAAGGCGGATAGCTGTCGTTGTAAATTTCTTCTTTAAAAAAACCGGAATATACTGAGCCGACGCTTGTCTCAACAGCCACAGGATATTTTAGCTGCAGGGCCCGGTAAGGCACATCAATAAAATGGCAGCCCATATCGCCAAGGGAGCCTGTTCCAAAATCACTCCAACCACGCCAGATGGCAGGCAGGTAAGTGGGGTTAAAATCACGGTAAGGCGCGGTGCCCAGCCAAAGGTCCCAATCCACTTCTTTGGGCACGGCAAATTTGCCGGTCGGCGTAGGTATGCCCTGGGGCCAGGTAGGCCTGTTGGTCCATACATGCACGGTATGCACATCTCCTATTACACCTTCCTGTACCCATGTTTCTATCAGCCGGGTATCGTCGCCGCTGCTGCCCTGGTTACCCATTTGCGTAACCACCTTGTATTTTTCAGCAGCCTGTGTTAAAATGCGGGCCTCGTAAATATCATGGGTAAGCGGTTTTTCGCAGTATATATGTTTTCCCAATTGCATGGCTGCAACTACCGCTACGGCATGGGTATGGTCGGGCGGACTTACAATTACCGCGTCAATATTTTTGTTTTCTTTTTCCAGCATTACCCTGAAATCGCGGTAATAAGTGGCTTTCGCGTATTTCTTACGGCTGTTGGCAGCCTGGCGGTCATCCACATCGCAAAGAGCAACAATATTGTCGCTGCCGTTGTTCCAGGAGTTGGCAAGGTTTACTTCAGCCTTACCGCCCGCCCCAATAGCGGCAATATTTAACTTATCGCTTGGCGCAATATATCCTTTGCCCAGCACATGCCTTGGCACAATAAAAAAGCCCGCCGATGCAAGTGTGGTGTTCCTTAAAAAATGCCTGCGTGAATGTTGTTTATCAAGCTTCATTAGTAGTAGAGTTAATCGTTAGATAATATGACAAACATAAATGTAGCAGATTTTTTTTATGGGGACGGACAGTATTGCTACTATGAGGCTTCCGTTGTGTCACTCACTTGTACGCTTTGTCCGCTATGCAGCATTGGGCAGCAGGCTGTAACTGTTCAGTGTTCTTTTGTTTAAAGTTCAATGTTGGCTGCCGGGTAGTTAAACCAGTGCCGTATTAGAGCAGTATATGCAAGTGTATATACCAACTCCATCTGTACCATCCTTTTCTTGTGTGTTTTAAGCAGACTTTCAGGTAGCGGCATTTTTTTTCTTGCTACTTTGCAACTTTATAATCAGGTACCAATATTCCAGCATTGTCTATGAGTTCCGGCATCATCAGTTCATTAAAAAATAAATTTCACCCGGCTAAAATCAAGCGCCGTTTTCTGCACTATGCCATGAAAGGTAAGGCCGTGCAATGCCCCTGTTGCGGCTCATCCTACGTAACTTTTTTGCCGGCAGGGTTGGAGAAAAGGGCCAATGCCAGGTGCATCAACTGCGATTCGCTGGAGCGCCAACGCACACTATGGCTGTATCTTAATGACCAGCAGGATTTATTAATGCCCGGCTTTAAAATGCTGCATATTGCGCCGGAGAAACAGTTTTACAAACGCTTCTCCGTTAGCAACGGCATCCAATACTATCCCGGCGATCTTTTTCCTTTAAAGTACCGGCACATACCCAACATGTACAAGGTGGATGTTACCGATGTACAGTTTGGCGATGCCTTCTTTGACTGTGTTATGTGCAACCACGTGCTGGAGCATGTACCCAATGACAGCAAAGCCATGCAGGAATTTTACCGCATTCTAAAACCCGGCGGCTGGGCCATACTGAATGTGCCCATTGATATGAACCGGGAAAAAACTTTTGAAGACTTTACAGTAACCGATCCCAAAAAACGATTGGAATTGTTCGGGCAAGATGACCATGTAAGGCTTTATGGCAGCGATTATGTAACGAGACTACAGGCGGCGGGTTTTAGTGTGGAAGTAATTGATTATGTAAAAAAATTCAGTCACAATGAACAGTTCAGGTATGGCCTTAAACCAGTAGAACTGATTTTCTTGTGCAGGAAAAAGTAGCTTAAGCTTACTAAGCATACTCCCTACCTGAAAAACTGGTAGCAAATAATAATCGCCGCTATCACGCCAATGATATCCGCCAGCATACCCGCCCAAACGGAGTAGCGTACCTTTTTAATGCCTACGCTGCCAAAATACAAGGCAAGAATATAAAAAGTGGTATCTGTAGAGCCGTATAACGAGCTGGCAGTTTTACCAACAAAACTATCCGGCCCATAAGTTTTTAAAGTTTCCAGCATTAGTCCCCGGGCGCCGCTGCCACTGAAAGGACGCATAATGGCGATAGGTAAAGTAGGGGTAAAGTCTGTATTTACACCGGTTAAACCAATCAGCCAGGTTAAGCCCTGTTCAATATAACCCAATGCGCCGCAATCCCTGAATACCCTTATCGCCACCAGCATACCCACCAGGTAAGGAATGATTTTCAACACTACATCAAAACCATTCTTTGCGCCATCTATAAACGCATCAAACACAGAAACCTTTTTATACACGCCGCCAACAATAATGGCGATAATGATCACCAACAATATCAGGTTACCTGAAATTTTACTGAATACTTCCCGCTGTTCATTTGACATAGTGCCTACGAACCAAAGAATGCTTAACACAAAGGCAAGCAATGCAGCCAGCCAGCCTACAAGCACCATATCCCACTTAATTCTTTGCCAGATACCCACTATAACTATAGACGCCAATGTAGCACAGATGGTGCCCAGCACGCAGGGCAGAAAAATGCTTGCAGGTTCTGTTGAACCAGCAGCAATACGGTAAGTAATGATAGATAATGGAATTAAAGTTAACCCGCTTGTATGCAGCACCAGGAACATGATTTGTGCATTGCTGGCTGTTTCTTTTTCAGGGTTAAGGCTTTGCAGGCTCTGCATCGCTTTTAATCCAAAAGGCGTGGCAGCATTGTCAAGCCCCAGCATGTTGGCGCTAAAGTTCATTACCATCTCCCCCATGGCGGGGTGTTTATCCGGTACACCGGGAAACAGGCGGCGCATAAAAGGGTTAAGCCAACGGGCCAAAAGTTTAATGGCGCCAGCTTTTTCGGCAATATTCATCAGCCCAAGGAAGAATACCATGGTACCCGCCAGCGGAAAAGCCACATCAATCACCGAGGATTTTGCAGAATCGAAAATGCCATCCACCAGGGTTTTAAAGATCTCCGTATCGTGAAAGAAAATAAGCTTAATACAGGCAATAACAAAAGCTACCAGGAAAAATGCAACCCAAACAATGTTTAATGCCATGCGCTATTGTGTTGAATATTTTTGGATGTAGCGGCAGCCACCTTACTGCCGTTACATCCAAAAATAGCGGGTAAATTTTTAATTGATTAAAAAACTGTTTCCGACAATAAGCATGATGCACCATGGCGAATAGAATTACCGGACGTACAAGAGTGCGACGCAACGGCAGTCCAATGCTTGTCCTCCTGCCGGGCCCATAAAAATTCCTGCTCTAGCTTATACTGTAATGAACAATAAAGAACCTAACAGCATGCAGCCCATACTATACAAACCCAAACACCACCAAAACGGCCTGGTACAGGTCTCCGCTCATCCCTGGCATGCCCCTTTCAAGTTAATTTTTTTTGAAAATCTTTTCAGTAATAGGAGATTACGAAAGTTTTACTACATTTGATACGAAACAATTCGTAAAATGAGCACAGCAAAACATATTAAACCAACGGAAAGCGAACTGGAAATTTTGCAGGTTTTATGGGAAAAAGGGAAGGCCACCGTTAGAGAAGTACACGAAGAATTAAGTGTATATAAAGACAGCGGTTACACCACCACCCTTAAACTGATGCAGATAATGTATGATAAGGGCCTGGTTGCAAGGGACGACAGCAGCAAAACGCATATCTACGAAGCCCTGGTTAGCCGTGACAGCACCCAAAAACAGATGGTTGGCAAAATGGTTACATCGCTTTTTGGAGGTTCTACTTCTCAACTGGTTATGCAGGCCCTTGGCAGCACCCCCCCCAGCCAGCAGGAACTGGATGAAATTCAAAAACTTTTGGATAACCTGAAAAACAAATAACCGCTTATGCAGGCGCTTTCCCATTCCGCTTTTTTACAGGCACTTGGGTATGCCATTGTTAACAGCCTTTGGCAAATGGCATTGTTGTGGATAGTGGTGGTGCTTTTAAACAGTATATTCTCCTTTACATCTCACATAAGGTATAAAATAGCACTTGGGGCACAGTTTGCCGGGTTTACCTGGTTTACTGTAACCCTGCAATATTATTATGCTGCCTGTGCCGCGGCTATGGTAGAAATAAAAGAACTGGCATTAAACAATGCCCCGCAATTTATACAACCTGAAGCTACTAACTTTAACACCAGGCTTTGGGCTACCATGCTTAAAACGGAACAGTTGCTGCCTTATCTTTCTGTGGCTTACCTGTTGCTGTTGTGCTTTTTGGTTTCCAGGTGGTTTAGCGGTTACAGGCAAACGCAACTGATAAGGAAAACAGGCCTGCAAAAAATTGATGTAGAGTGGAAAGTGTTTGTACAGCGCATGGGCGACTACCTGGGCATTGAGAAGAAAGTGCGGATTTTTGCTTCTACTATTGTAAAAAGCCCCCTTACCATCGGCTTTTTGAAACCCGTTATATTGATACCGGTTGCCAGTGTAAACCACCTTACCGTGCAACAACTTGAAGCCGTGATACTGCATGAACTTGCCCATATAAAAAGGGCCGATTACCTTATCAACCTTGTTCAGTGCATTATAGAGATAGCTTTGTTCTTTAACCCCTTTAGCCAGCTAATAAGCCGGTTTATAAAGAAAGAACGGGAGCATAGCTGCGATGACTGGGTATTGCAATTTCAATACAACCCCACTATGTACGCGGAAGCTTTGCTGCAACTGGCCTACATGAATGCCAGACCCGGTATGGCCATGAATGCAGCGGGCCACAGCAAAGGCGATTTACTTTCCCGTGTACGCCGCATGCTAAACCAAAAAGAGAAGACTTTTACCTATAAACACCAGTTGTTCGCCTTTTTGCTTATGACTTTTATACTAACCTCTATAGCCTGGTTTAACCCCGCCGGCAAAAGGCAGAATACAGCAGAAAATACGGCCAGCCCTAATACACTTCAACCTGTTGTGGCAGAGCCCATCACTGCTAAGGTAGATAACCCGCTGTTTAACCCTGCTTTCTTCCTGAACGAATCGCTGAACGAAGAAATAAAGAAAGCCAGTGAAACTTTTACAAAACATACCACCGAAATAGTTACCAAAAGCATCAGTGCCGCCAATGAATCGTTGGCAGCCACGGTTCCGGCAGCTATGGAAGCCGTAAGCCATGTGGACTTAAGCCAGGTAGAAAATGCCAGGGAATTACAGGAAGAACTGGCCAAAGCAAATGCAGAAATAAGCAAACTAAATCTAAGCACCCTTATTGACACGCTTACCATCAACACTGCCATTAGAAACGAAATGGCAAAACTGCAAATGGATATTGACCAGCAGAAGCTGAATGGCGATATACAGAAAGCCAAAGCTGAATTATCCAAACTGGGTTTGCTGCAATTGGTTAGCAAGGAAGACAGGGAGAAGATGAAAAAATCTGTAGCTGATGCGCTTAAGCAGGTTGAAAACCTGAACTGGAACTTCGAATGGAGCGATAAAACCCTGCCTGCCGCGCCAAAAGCTGCCCCTCAGCCCAGGCAACCGGCCGGCGCAGTATCTGTTAACAGTAGTTTTAAAAGAGTTTCACCGGTTGTAAGGCTGCGCAACGGCGCCGCAAGGCAGCCTGCACCGGCAATTGCAGGCACCCCATCTACAGGCAGGGTGACAATACCTGATGGTGCTGTAATAATTGCTGATGACGACAATAGTTTGGAGCTTAACGTACCCAATGGCGAAGAAGGAGATGCGGCGGAAGATGAATCAGATGACATTACCAGTCATGATGCGCCTGTAACATGGGTTACCGATGATAAGAATGGCGGCAATAAACAGCAATGGGTATCTAATGCCAACATGTATTTTGCACCTGAATATAAGTCTTCTTATAATCTTCAATACAACGTTACTGCTGATGCGTTAACCAAAGCCATTACCCGCATCAGCGCTACTGCCACTACCAAGGAACAAAAAATTAAGCTTGAACAAAAGCTGAAACACATTTTCAGGAATGTGAAAAACTACAAAATAACCGAACGCACAAAAAATTGCGGCAAGTGCGAAGAAAAGAAAACCGTGGTTATGGAGATAGTTGTATATGAGTAAGTAAGGTTTTTACCAAGTACTTTTTTTAATGCCTTTAGCTACAGGCCTGGCTTTGGGCCAGCCGATATGTTTGTTTTACATCTAACTCCGGCATACCGCATTTTATACTTATCTCTTGTATCTAATACCGTACACCAAACATTTCGCATTATACCTACTTCATACTTTGCATTGCCATTATACTTACTTTTGCTGCCCAAAATACATTTAACACACTATGTCACTATCTTCTCTCCTGCAAAGGTTCAGCGAGCCTGAAACTTTGAAAATGGCCAAACTGGGCCGCGAATTACGAGCCAAGGGTATTGATGTGATTGATCTTAGCCTTGGCGAGCCAGACTTCGATACGCCACAACATATTAAAGATGCCGCGGTTAAGGCCATCGCCGACAACTGGAGCCACTACACACCCGTTCCTGGTTTCCTGGATTTAAGGGAAGCTGTTTGTGCAAAACTTAAACGCGATAACAACCTGGACTATAAGCCGGAAAACATAGTTGCCTCCACCGGCGCCAAGCAAAGCCTGGCCAATGCCATATTGGCCATAGTTGATGAAGGCGAAGAAGTAATAATACCTACCCCCTACTGGGTTACCTACAGCGAGCTGGTTAAAATAGCCCGTGGTATTGTGGTAGAAGTGCATACCAGCCTGGAAAGCGGCTTTAAAATAACGCCCGAACAACTGGAAGCAGCCATCACAGATAAAACAAAGCTTTTCCTGTTTTCATCTCCCTGCAACCCTTCCGGCGCTGTTTACAGCAAAGAAGAACTGCAGGCACTGGCTGAAGTATTTAAGAAATACCCCAATATCTACATCATATCCGACGAGATCTACGAATACATCAATTTTGTTGGCAAGCATGAGAGCATTGCGCAGTTTGACTACCTGAAAGACCGCATTATCCTTATTAACGGTTTAAGCAAGGGCTTTGCTATGACGGGCTGGCGCCTGGGCTATATTGCAGCCAATGCAGAGGTAGCCAAAGCCAATGAAAAAATACAGGGCCAGCTTACCAGCGGCACCTGCTCTATTACGCAAAAGGCTGGCGTGGTTGCCCTTACGGCAGACCTGAAGCCATCTTTCGACATGACGGAAGAATTTGCACGCAGAAGGGTAAAAACACTGGAACTGGTAAAAGATATTCCCGGTTTAAAATGCTTTGAACCTGAAGGCGCTTTTTACATTTTCCCCGATGTTAGCTATTACTATGGCAAAAGCGATGGAGAAAACACCATTAATAATTCAGCGGATTTCTCCATGTACCTGTTAAACACGGCGCATGTATCCTCTGTAATGGGCGATGCATTTGGAGAACCCAAATGTGTTCGTTTTTCCTTTGCCAACAGCATGGGCAATATTGAAAAAGCCTGGGCAAGAATTAAGGATGCTTTGGCTAAACTGAAATAGTGAGTGGTGAGACGGATATAATAAAAGGCCCTGCAGGTTTGTTTACCTGCAGGGCCTTTTGCATAGCATGCAATCGTTTTATGGCGTTACCGGCTTTTCGGCAGGCGTTGCAGGTTTTTCTTCCTCATCGCCGGTAAGGTCATCAATTTTATCAGAAATTTTCTCTTTTAAATCCGCTGCTTTTTCTTTGGTGGCATCCCAAATATCTTCTGCCTTATCCTCTACCTTGTCCCAAACCTCTTCAGCTTTATCTTCCACTTTTTCCCATACATCTTCAGCCTTCTCCTTAAGGTCAGATAATTTGTCCTTTACTTTATCCAGGAAGCTTTCTTCCTTTTTTATTTCTTCGCCCATAATAAGAGTTTTTACAGTTAAAAAAAATGATTGAGCTATAAGATACATATTTTCGCCAAAGTATAAAACAGGGTCTGATTAATTAATTATTACCGCATGTTGTGGCATTAGTATGGATAACGGCAAATTGCAAATGTTTCAAAACAGGCTGCTTAAAGTGTACAGGCACAAAAGCAAACTGGCCCGGCGGCAACAGGTTAGCTGCTACCGGGTGTACGATCATGACCTGCCTGAATTTCCCTTTTGCATAGAACTTTACGGAGATAAACTTTACCTGGCAGAATACCTGCGGCGGCATGGCATGACAGATGAAGAACACGAAGAATGGCTGGATAACTGCCTCGCACTTATCGGCGGACTGTTAGAAATGTCGGTTGCAAACATGTATGTGCGCCAACGCAAACGAATGAGCCATCGCACCCAGGACCAATATGAAAAGCTTGACGAAGAGAAAGTTTTTTTCACCGTTGAGGAAAGCGGCCTTAAATTCCTGGTAAACCTTACTGATTACCTGGATACCGGCCTGTTCCTGGACCACCGCATTACCCGCCAGATGGTGAGGGATGAAGCTAAAAACAAACGTGTCCTCAACCTGTTTTGCTACACCGGCTCCTTTTCAGTGTACGCCGCGGCTGGGGAAGCCGCGGAAATAACCTCTGTTGATTTGTCCAAAACCTATCTTAACTGGGCTTCGGACAATTACAAACTAAACGCCTTTGATGAACGCAGGCACCATATAACTCATGCTGATGTAAAACAGTATCTCAAAACATTACAACCAGCCAGTTTCGATTTGGTAATCATGGACCCGCCCACTTTCAGCAACAGCAAACGCATGAAGGATTTCCTTGACATTCAGCGTGACCATGCAGAGTTACTGAATGACGTATTAAAAGCGGTAACCTCCAACGGCATCATTTACTTCAGCACCAACTTTACCCGCTTTGTTCTTGACGAAACAAGCATTAAAGCGTCATCAATAAAAGATATTACCAAAGCCACAACTCCGTTTGATTTTGAAGGCAAACTGAAAAGGTATTGCTATAAGTTAATCAAATAGCATCGTACACCCCACATCTAACATGCCACATTAAACATCTAACATATTACAGGTACTTCGTATTTCAAACTTCGCACTTGCTTTTGGGGGTGTCCCCAAGCTGCGCAAGGGGCCGGGCTTTCCGCTATTACTCCGGCACAAAAGCTTGGCTGCGATGGCCTCACCGGGGTAACCGCTGCAATCCCTCACCCTAAAGTGCATCAGCGTGTGTATTTTACAGTCAGGCTTAACCGTCAGCACTTTTATTGCTTACCGGTATAATAGAAAATAATTTCATGGCGAAAAAAGCCATCGCTTAGCGCCCTCGTGTACTCAATACGGTATTCCGGGGAAAGATACATGTAAACGGGAGGCCTGTTGGATGCGCTGTTCTTGACTAAGCCATGTTTTACTTTTTGGCTGTTGGTTCTAAAGGTGTTAAGAATAATTTCGTTGAATGTTTTGTAAGTTTCCTCTTCATGGTCATCCGGCCCTTTTGCAATAAACTTTATTGCCCATGCATTGCCATTGGGAAAGATACCGGCTGCAAAAGCGGTATGATCCTTAATGGTAATTTTTGCCCTGTAACCACCTGGCATTCTATTAGAGGGCACTCCCTTTATATCAGCAAAATTATTTTTAGCTTCCGTAAACATCGCTGATAACGCCTCTGAAAAATTTTCAAACTGCCTGAAGTTATTTTTTTGATCACCAGGCTCACTGGCGCCGGATGTATCCGCCGCTTCGTTGACTGGCGCAGCAGTTACCGAGTCAGTATTAGGCATGCTGTGCAATGTATCGGGCTGGGGCTGCGTTTGATCGGCGTGATTGACAATAGCTTGCTGAGTATCAACCAATGCTGTGGTATCTGGCAAAAGGCTGTTTAATGAATCAATGCTTGCCGTAGCCAGTTGGTCTGATGGCTGTCTGCCGGAAAATACCAGGTAAATAACGGGCAACAGTAATAAGGTTAGGGCCGCAATAACCAGCTTGCGTTTACTTTTGGGTTTTGCCGCATCAGGGGTTTCTTCAAAAGGACCCGTACTGTTTTCAACACTGGCTGGCTGCGCTGAATACAATTCATTGACAGTGGATTTAGCAGTTGCCTCTTCCGGTTTGGGCTCAGCAGCCGATGGCCCGGTTGTGTTACCCGGCGCCAGTTCCTTCATCAGCTTGTTTAAGGCTTTGTTGTAGTCACCGGTAAAATCTACATACTGAAAACGTTTTAACCTGAAAGGGATGTTGCAGGTAATGGCAATAACAGGTATAATAATTTTGTTGCTTTCTATGGCATAGCTTACTTCATCCAGTACATTGTTTGAAGCAACAGCGGCGGGGGAAAGCACTACGAGCAGGCCTTCAGCGCTGGTAAGCGCATCTTCTACTGATTTATCCCAGCGTTCGCCAGCACGAATGTGCAACTGATCCATCCATACATTTACATCGCGGTCAATAAGATCGTTGGCAAGCTTTAAAGCAAAGTCGGAGTCTTTCCGGTTATAGCTAAAAAACAGCTTTGTATTTTTCACAGCTACTGTTTCCCGGTAATTTAATAATAAAAAACAGAAAATGCAATAGGCAAGTACAGGTACGAACGATGAAGTACGAAGTACCGTATATCTGTGAGCCATTAAATGAAAGAGTGGTTGCGTTAACCGTAGCAGGCTCCTATTCTATCCTTTTCATCCGGGGCACCAGCAGGTGCATAATAACCCAGGCAAGAATGTAAGCGCCCCCGCATATAGCAAACATGATGTAATAAGCTGTTTCAATTTGGCCGATAGAACGATAATGCACAAACAGGTCTTTTTGTACAAATGCGGAAAGAAAAATAGCGCCTACGGAACCAAACATACCCCCGATACCTGTAACTGAAGCTGTTGATTTTTTGGGGAACATATCTGAAACAGTGGTAAATATATTGGCACTCCAGGCCTGGTGGGCAGAAGCAGCTATACCGATTATGATAACCGCCAGCCACATGTTAACCTGCCCTAACACCTGTGCAAAAATGATAGGGACAACACAGAAAGCATAAATAAGCATCGACGTTTTCCGGGCCTTAAATACCGGCCAGCCGTTCTTGATAAAGTTTAAGGGTAACCATCCTCCGCCAATGCTTCCAAAGGTTGACATGGTATATACCAACGCTGTTGGCAGTATTAACTGGGTATCTTTCAAACCGTACTGGCTTTCCAAAAAATCCGGGAGCCAGAATAAATAAAACCACCATATAGGATCGGTTAATGCCTTTCCTATTGCAAAAGCCCAGGTTTGCCTGTAGGTAAGCAATTTACCCCATGTAAGTTTAGCACCTGTTTGTTGCTGAACCTGCTGTTCGTCTACATCGCTATGTATGTAATCATATTCAGCCTTGGACAATCTTGCCTGTTTGGCAGGAATTTCATAATACCTGAACCAAAGTATCAGCCAGAAAAAGCCTAAGGCCCCGGTAACGATGAATGCCCACTCCCAGCCCCATGCTTTATTAATGTACGGCACGCTTAAAGGAGCCAGGATAGCGCCAATATTAGCGCCTGAGTTAAAAATACCGGTAGCGAATGCCCTCTCCTTTTTAGGGAACCATTCGGCAACTGTTTTAATAGCGGCAGGAAAATTTCCTGCTTCGCTAATGCCCAGGGCACCCCGTGCCACGCTAAAGCCGAATACGCTTGAAGCAAACGCATGCGCCACTGCAGACAAACTCCACAAACCTGTAGCAAGAGCATACCCTATTTTGGTGCCCAATTTGTCAACCACCCTGCCGGCGATAAGTAACCCAATAGCGTAAGCTACTTTAAAAGCAATTTCCACATTGGCATAGTCTCCATCATTCCAATGCAATTCGGCCGAAAGTGTAGATTTAAGAAAACTGATAACAGCCCTGTCTAAGTAATTTACAGTAGTGGCAAAGAAAAGAAGCCCACAGATTGTCCAGCGATATCTTCCAATGGTTTGTTGCATCGTTATCTGTTTAGGTAGCAGGTCACGTTTTATTACCAGTAACTCTTTAAAGCTTTTGATGAACCGCAGCCTGTGTCACCACCGCGCCAGGGATAGAAGCGGAAAGCCCGCTGAAGGCTTTGTGCCGGGCCTTGTGGCGGACTTGCAGCGGATAGCCCGGCCCGCCCTGTATTTTGGCGGGGGCGCCCTTACCTTAACCTTTTTTTTGCGGAGCAAAAATTACCGCACCCTGGCTACTATGGCCAGCGCCTGCCTGGTAAGGTTTTCTATGGCTGCATAGTCCCTTTTTTCAAGCAGCGCCTTGCTTACCAGCTTGCTGCCCAGCCCAACGGCTATTACACCGCTCTTAAACCAGGCGCCCATGTTTTCTTCGCTTACTTCCACACCACCGGTGGGCATAAACTGCAGGCGGGGAAAAACCTCTTTTACAGCGCTTACAAAGGCAGGGCCCAGCAGATTGCCGGGAAACAATTTTACCAGTTGCACGCCATGTTGCTCTGCCTGCATGATTTCTGACGGCGTCATACAACCGGGTACAAAAGGCAAGCCCGCATCTTTGGCCGCAGCCGCAACCTGTGTGCTGAAACCCGGGCTTATAATATAATCCGCACCGGCCTTTGCAAAGTCAGTTGCGGATGACGCATCTTTAATAGTACCGATACCCAACTGCAGGCCGGGCCACAATGCATCCCGCTGTGCTGAGAGATAGCTGAAATTGTCCAATGCCTGTGCACCGCGGTTGGTGTATTCAATGGTTTTAATACCGGCGCTGTATAATGCTGAAATAACAGCAGTACTTACGTCTTTATCATCGTGATAGAACAAAGGCAAAATACCCTGTTGCTTAATTAAGGCTGGTATATCTGCAGGTTGGCTCATAATAAGGTTATCGTTAGTGTTAGAAGAAATGGTTTTTTGTTTTACAACACGGCATCCTGCGCTTTTTGCAGATGGCTTAACACATCCTGCACGGTTTGGCTGGAAGTATCGCCCTTTTCGTGCAGCTTACCAAATGTTGCCGCGGCTGCAAAATTTACTATGTCTTGCAGTGCATTGTTATGGTACAGTCCATAAAGCAATCCGGCCATGAAACAGTCGCCGCTGCCCGCTTTATCTAACACTTTGGGGCTGTTAAACTCCGGCGATACAAATTGTTCCCCAGCGTTGTTAAGCGCCGCGAAATAATGGATGCCTTCACCTGCGTCGAACCTGAACGTGTTGGCCACCAGGCTGCATTTACTGAAACGCTGCATAATGGCGGCGGCTGTTTTTGAGGCATGGTCAAGATAAGCCTGCTTGCTTTTTTTATCGTGGATATGTTCATCAACAGGCATGCCCAGCAGTGTGTTGGCGCTCCATATATTACCCATGATAATATCGCAATATTCAGCCAGTTGGGGCATTACCTGCAGCGGGGTTTTTCCATACTTCCACAACCTGGCCCTGTAGTTTAAATCAACTGAAACCGTAACGCCTTTTTTTACCGCGGCGGCAAGCGCCTCTTCGCAAACGGCCACCACATTTTCGTTTAAAGCAGGGTTAATGGCCGTAAAGTGAAACCATTGGGCGCCATCAAAAACCTTATCCCAGTCTATCATGCCCGGCCTCAGTTGCGAGAATGAAGAGTAAGCTCTGTCGTAAATAACACCGGCGCCTTTTAAATCGCCACCCTGCGGTATGTAGTAAATGCCCGTTCTTTCGCCACTTAAATTGATAAGGCTTTCATCTATACCGGTTTGCCTCAGGTAACCGCGAAGGTGCTGTGTAACAGCGTTATCAGGCAAGGCGGTACAATAAGCAACCGGCACTTTCCAGTTGGCCAGGGATGTGGCCACATTCAATTCTGCACCACCCAAAAAAACAGGCATTATATTTTTGCTTATCCAGCTTCCGTCAGCATCGGGCGACAGGCGCAACAACAATTCCCCAAAACAGATTACTTTATTCATACGGTTAGTTGGTATAGTTATACATCAATAAAAATATTGCCTGCACAACTTATAGCAAAATATCGTTTGTTGGTGCACATTTCCCCCATCCCCTGAAGGGAGTAGCCCTTGCAGGGTAAAAACATTTTTATGGGCCCGGCAGCAGGAACAAGCATGAGGCTTCCGTTGCGTCGCACTCTTGTACGTCCGGTTTTTTATGGCGGCATTTAAGCGGGTACCAAAGCTGTTCACACCCCCTGCCCTGCTGTATCAACCGCGTCTATGCTATTACCTTTTACAAGCTGTTCAAGATGATGCGTTACAGCGTCGGCAAAACCGGGCAGCAAGGTTAAATCTGTACCCCATAAACTTTCATCGGCAAGGGTTTTACCAACCACTTCCGCAGGTGTATTACTTAACCAATACGCATGTAATGTTGCAGCTTTTTCATCCTGTATCCAATAACCTTCGCCGTTACGTTCGCCATAGTATTTACCATCTTCTTCCTGCACCGCTTTCATAAAAAGAAGGTAAGCCGCAAAACCCATAGCCATATAATTTGGCGGGTTACTGCTTATGCTGTAGCGCTTTAAAATAAGCGGTATGTTACGCATCTTCATTTTACCACTGTACTGCATGGTAATGCTAAGCCATTTGTGCTGTATGTAAGGGTTGCTGAAACGACTGATAACATCATCCGCAAAGGCAAGGGCTTCCGCTTCGCTGATATCGCTGCCCGTTATGCAGGGTGCTATTTCTTCTTTTGCCAGGTTGGTAATAAAGCTGCGCATGGCATCATTATTCATGGCATCGCTCACCAGGTTAAAGCCTGATAAGAACGCATAGCCACAACTGAATGTATGTGTGCCATTCAGCAGCCTCAGCTTAAGCTCCCTGAATTTATTGATGTTGTTGGTGATTACCACACCTGCATCGGCCTGGCTGAACGAAAGTATTTCCCGGGTCTCCTCCCTTTGTGTTTCTATGGCCCATAAACTGTAGGTTTCGCTCATAATACCCAGCTTATCCTCGTAGCCAAATAGTTGCTGTAATTGTTGTTGATCACCGGGGGATAGTGCCCCGGGCACAATCCTGTCAACAAGCGAATTACAGAAATCATTGGCTTCCGTTAGCCAGGCCATAAAATCCTCCTCAAGGCTGTTAATACGGGAAAGCTGTACAAGTATATCGCGGAGTTTAGCGCCATTGTCAACCAGTAACTCCGTAGGTATTATTACCATGCCACTGTCTTTACTGCCCGCAAAATGCTGGTAGCGCTTATACAAAAAAGCCAGCAGCTTACCGGGAAAAGAAACCGGGGGCTGTGCATCCACACGGTCTGATTCAAGTAATGTTATGCCTACTTCTGTAGTGTTGGATATAATGATTTTCATTCCGGGGTTGGTAGCGCACCGTAGTAATTCATCCCAATGCGTTATGGCGGATAGTGTTCTGCTTACCGAAGCATTTATGTTGTATTCCTCTTTCAGGTTGCCATTCTCAAACCCTTTAATGCAGTGCGTATAAAGGCTATCCTGCCTTGCAAATTCCTCAACATCAGCCCCGGTAGATTTTACCATAACTGCCCGGCCATTAAAGATGCCCTGCTTATTGGCTTTATCAATATAGTAGCAGGGCAACCCGCGAAGCAATACGCCGGTGCCAAACACAATAACCTTTTCCGGCAGGGAAAATATAGCGGTACCCGGAACAGAAAGATGCTGCCCTGAGCCAATAGATGAGATGCTGCTTTGTTGTAATTGCATGGTGATATTGACAAATTAGCGTTTAGTATAGCGAAATGGTGTTTACTTACAATGGTTTTTGAAAAGCGCTTTCAGCAACCTTTTACCAGCTTTAAACAACAATGCTACTTAGATAAAGCTTATAAATAACAGTGAAGAGTGGCTTTTTTTACGCAATCGTTTTCGGTTTGCCTTTTGCGCTATTGCCAATGCACCAAAGCATCTGATGTTTTTAAAACTGCAAGAGAAAGAAACTGTAATGTGGAAAGGTAGTTGAAAAAAGAACCAGGATAAGAATATCCCGGACATTGCTAACCTATGAAAAACATCAGTGCAAAATTGCTTCATCAGCCACCTGAACCCAATTAACATTCGCCTAAAACACATTAAACTTTGCTTTAAATCAACTTGTCAGTCGCATCAAAAAATTGATGACTGAATTACATCTGCTGCGTACCTTTAACGCAAGATTGGCAGAACTACGACATCCTTCGTCAAACTTATGTTAAAAGGAAATGGCCCTGGACGGGAAGACTAAACGGCTTCGTTTATTTGTTGTCCTTAAGGCATATTATTTGAGAAGAACAAGTAATAACTGAACAATTCAAAAAATTTTAAAGACAATGAAACTCAAAAGTATTTTTCTTGTAGTTGCAGTAAGCGTTGCTACTTCCGTTTTGAGTGTGTGGGGGTACAGCGAGTGGGTGCAGAAGCAACAGTATTCAGGAACCCAGGAACCCGGCAAACTTCCGGTAAACTATGCTGGTTTTTTTGATAAGAACAATCCCGCAGGACCGGTTGATTTTACCGCCGCTTCAACTTCAGCTACTCCCGCTGTAGTACACATAAAAACAAGAACTAAGGCCAAACAGGTAAGCAACAACCTGCCCAGGCAAAGAAACCCATTTTCAGATTTTTTTGGTGACGACGATCCCTTCTCCGATTTTTTTGGAGGCCCGCAATCCCAACGTGTAATTCCTGAGCAGCGTGCCAGTGGCAGCGGCGTATTCATCAGTAATGATGGCTACATTGTTACCAACAACCACGTAGTTGAAGGTGCTGATGAAATTAACGTTACACTTGCCAACCGCAAAACATACAAAGCCACTGTGGTTGGTTCAGACAACAATACAGATATAGCTGTAATTAAAGTGGAAGGCGCCAGCAATCTTCCTTACCTGGTATATGGCAACAGTGATGATGTGCGCCTTGGCCAATGGGTGCTTGCTGTAGGCTACCCGCTTAACCTGGATGTAACGGTTACTGCAGGCATCGTAAGTGCCAAAGCCCGTTCTATCGGCATCAACAAAGGCGACCGCCCTATTGAATCCTTTATACAAACAGATGCCGCGGTTAACCCCGGTAACAGCGGCGGCGCATTAATAAACACCAATGGAGAGTTGATAGGCATTAACTCAGCCATAGCCTCCCCTACTGGTTCTTATGCAGGTTACTCTTACGCCATACCTGTAAACCTGGTAAAGAAAATAGTAAACGACCTTATTAAGTTTGGCGCTGTACAAAGGGCTTACATCGGTATTTCCTATCCCAACGAACAGTTGCCCGATGAAAAGAAAAGAGAGTTGGGCATTAAAGAAGGTGATGGCGTATACGTTTCCGATGTGGCTTCAGACGGCTCCGCCAAACTGGCCGGCATTCAAAAAGGTGATTTTATTACCAAGATAAATGGCGTAACCATCAGCAGCGGCCCTGAATTGCAGGAGCAGGTGGCTCGCTACAAACCAGGTGACAAAATCAGCGTTACGTATGTTAGAAACGGCAAAGAAAACACTGCCAACATTACCCTTAAAAACAAGTCTGGCACTTATGCTGAAGTAAAAGCGGAATCAAGCCTGGACAAACTTGGCGCAGAACTGGCAACAGTAGATGCCGCTACCGCCAAAAAGAATGATATTGCTGGCGGTGTGGTAGTTAAAAAAATCGGCAACGGTGTATTAAAGAACACCCGCATGCAGGAAGGTTTTATTATTACCAGCGTTAACGGGCAGGAAGTAAAAACAGTGGATGAATTAAAGAGTATTCTGGCCAGTGCCCGTGGCAATGTGCGTGTGGAAGGTATTTATCCCGGTTACGAAGGAACCTATGGTTATCCTTTAAACCTGTCCGATGCCCCCCAGGGACAAGGCAGAAACGATGACGGAAGTAATTAATAACCCAATTACAGTATAAAAAAGGCCGGTTTTATTAACCGGCTTTTTTATTTAAACTAACCCTGCTTTAAAAGTTATTGAAACAAAGAATTTTATGGGCCCGGCAGCAGGAACAAATATGAGGCTTTGCTTGCGTCGCACTCTTGTACGTTCTGTTCGCTATGCAGCTTTTCCCACCCTATAGCTTTTGTTTCTGCCGCCTGCGGCGCCAGAAATTTTGCAGGGCATCTTGTCAATTGCCGATTTCCGGAATTTACATTTCTGGACAATCAACAGACCTGTAACCTGCAACTGGCAACCTTGCATCCTCCAAAACCGATGGCAAAGCTCCGTAGAAGCGATATGTTAGTAGCAAACATACAGTCACGACCTGTTTGTAAAGCCTCGTAGAGGCGGCATGTTAAACAGCCTCCTGCAACAGAACCTGTTAATCACACAACATGCTGTTTCCATCACCCTGCTTAACATATCGCACCTATGGCGCTCTTTGCAAACCGTATGTTTCCTTGTCTATTAACATAGCGCCTCTACGAGGCTTTGTGTTCAATGTCTTTTGTTTAAAGTTTAATGTTTGCGGCCCTGCCCGCAGTGAGGACCTGCACATTATCGCCCCTAAGAAAACCTCAACTACTTACACAATCAACAGACCGGCAACCAGCTACCTGCTACCGATAACGGGCTTTCGGATACCCCCACAATCGTGGCAAAGCTCCGTAGGAGCGATATATTAGTAGCAAACATACAGTCACGACCTGTTTGTAAAGCCTCGTAGAGGCGGCATGTTAAGCGGCCTCCTGCAACAGAACCTGTTAATTACCCAACATGCTGTTTCCATCACCCTGCTTAACATATCGCACCTACGGCGCTCTTTGCAAACCGTATGTTTCCTTGTCTACTAACATAGCGCCTCTACGAGGCTCTGTGTTCAATGTCTTTTGTTTAAAGTTTAATGTTTGCCGCAGTGGAGAACTTGCACATCATCCCCCCTAAAAAGCCTCAACCACTTACACAATCAACAGACCTGTAACCAGTAACCGGCAACCGTTCAATTTTCGTTTGTTTAAAAGTTTAATATTAGCAGCGGGTAGGTGTTTCTGCGCTTCCGCAGCTAAACAACTCATCAGCCTTTTACACTTCAACAGACTGGTAACCAGCAACCGGCAACTGTCTTTTGGGTGAGGGATTGAAGCGGTTACCCCGGTGAAGGTCTTGTGCGGTTGGTCTGTGCCGGAGTATGAGCGGAAAGCCCGACCCCTTGCGCAGCTTGGGGGCACCCCCTGATTAATTTAATTGATTATGGCAAAGAATGTTTTTTAAAAGATACTATTCTTTGGCTGCGCTATTTATGCGCTTAAACAGTCCAAAGAACACAGCGCCCATTACGGCAAAATAAATAGTACTGCGGTATGGGTTGGAAGTAATGGCGCAGGTACCGGTAACACAGCCTACCAGCTTCCAGTACAGCCAGCCTGCTACAGCGCCAGTAAGGGCGCCAATAAGATAAAGCCGGTTTAAAGCAAGCCATTTTTTCATACCCTCAAAGGTAATGATGCTATGGTTTAAACTACCAGCATTGTAAACGACTCAATAATTATCAGCGAAAAGAAGCCATACCGGTAAGCAACCGGTAAAATAATGGGCAGCAGTAATCAGTTAAGGTTAACCTTATTTACCTGCTCTTCAAGGTCGTCTGTAGAAATGCCGAAATGGCTTTCGTCGTAAATGCATTCCCCTTTTACAATCAGCAGCACCTGGGGAGATTCGTGGTACACATCAAACTCTTCCGCTACTTTATTGGATACTTCGCGATAAGTGATTAAATCAAGGAAATGAAAATCCACGCCGGCTATTTCGCCGCCTCTTTCCAGCCTGTTTTTAACCATGTTGCTGGTACCGCACCTGGTGCTGTGCTTAAATATTACCTGGGGGGTTTGGAAGGATTTTTCTTTGATATGATGGATCTGCTCAGTGGAGTTTAACTTTTTCCAGTTCATGCCTGCAAAGATATTGCATTAGCGCCTGAAAAAGTTTTTGTCGTTGGTTGGACAATGGCCGCCCCTTTTTGCTGTAATGCAAGATGACATGCTTGCAACAATAATGATTATAAAGAGCAGCGCTGCAAATTTTCTTGACATAAAAGTTCAGGATTAAGTTTTAAAAATTACTTTGCGCTTTTTGTGTAAACGCAAAGATACTCGTAACCCGTTATTATCAAATTAATATCGGCGGAAAAAATTATTAAAAATGCCTAAAGTTCATTTTACTTCTGTTGGTGGCAGCGTTATGCACCAACTGGCTATTGCTTTAAAAAAGAAAGGCTACGATGTTTCAGGTACCGATGATGAGATTTTTGAACCGGCCAAATCTAACCTTGAAAAAGAGGGCTTGCTGCCGGCCACGATAGGCTGGGACGCCAGCCAAATAATCCCTCAACTGGATGCCGTAATACTGGGCATGCATGCAAAAGCCGATAACCCTGAAATTTTAAAAGCAAAAGAACTGGGTTTAAAAATTTACTCTTTCCCCGAATATATTTACCAGGAAAGCACGGGAAAAACCCGCATTGTGGTTGGTGGCAGCCATGGCAAAACCACTACAACCAGCATGATTATGCATGTGCTGCGCAACACCGGCAAACAATTTGATTACCTGGTAGGCGCCAGGCTGGAAGGCTTTGAACAAAGCGTAAACATTACCGATGCCCCGGTAATAGTTTGCGAAGGCGACGAATACCCGGCCAGCGTTATTGAAAAACGTCCCAAGTTTCATTTTCTTTTTCCGCATGTAGCTATTATTACCGGCATAGCGTGGGACCACATTAACGTGTTCCCCACTTTTGACAATTACCTGGAACAATTCCGCATCTTTATAGATAAGATTGTGCCGGGTGGATTATTGATTTACAACGAAACCGATGCTGTACTGAAACAACTGGTTGAAACACATAACAGGGAAGATATACGATACCAGCCATACGGTGTGCCAGTGCACCAGATAACAAACGGCACAACCACGGTAGAAATCGGAGCCGCAAAAAGTACATTGAAAGTTTTTGGTAATCACAATTTGCTTAACCTGCATGCGGCGTGGTATGCCTGCAAAGATCTGGGGTTGCGCCCACAGGATTTTCTAAGTGCCATAAGCAGTTTTACAGGGGCAGCCAAAAGGCTTGAACTGCTGGCAAACAGCCCGGGAGTAAATGTGTACCGGGATTTTGCCCACGCACCCAGCAAACTTACCGCCACCATTGAAGCGGTGAAACAGCAGTACCCCAACCGCAAACTAGTAGCTGTTTTTGAGCTGCATACGTTTAGCAGCCTTAATGAAGCCTTTATGAAAGAATATAAAGGATCCATGGACAAGGCCGATGTAGCAGCCGTATTTTTCAGCAGGCACGCACTGGAACTGAAGCGTATGCCCGATTTACCCAAAGAAAAAGTAGCAGACGGATTTGCCAAACCAGGGCTGGCGGTAATAACAGACAAAAACGAATTGAATGCCTGGCTGCAGCACCAGGATTATACCAACAGCAACCTTTTGCTAATGAGCAGTGGCAATTATGATGGCCTGGATGTAAATGCCCTGGCCGCAAAAATTACCAGCATTTAAAGCTCCAAAATGGCCACATCACACCCTAACGCACCATTCATAAAAAAGGAAAATCAGTTTGTCAATTATTCCCTTATCTTACGTTTTTTAAAAATATTCACTGCATGAAAATGAAATTTACTGCGCTAACCCTGGCGGTACTGTTGCCCGGGCTTGCCGTACTTGCTCAAAAGAAAGAAAAAGACGTTGTGGCTTTGCCTAAAGCGGTTGTTGATTCTGCGTCCAAAGCGGCTTCTGCCAAAAAAACAACCACTATTGCGGACAAGACCAAAGGAAACACCAAAATGGAGGGTCTTTTTACGCTTTACCAGGATACCGCTAACGGCAGTATACAGATGTATGTGAAAAAAGACCAGCTTGACAAAGAATTCATCTATCAGAGCTTTTCCATCAGCGGCCCTACTTCCCTGTTCCTTAACCAAAGCATGCACAGGGCAACAGTTGTTTTTGAAGTAAAAAAGACCTTTGACAAACTGGAATTTCATGAAGTAAATACCAACTTTTTCTACGACAAAGAGAACCCCATCAGCAAAACCGCGGATGCTGATAAACCAGAAGCAGTATTTTATTCAGATAAAATCGGTGCAGAAGACTCCCTGGGTTATCTCGTGAGTGCAGACGGCTTATTCATCAGTGAAAAATTAGACCCGGTGAAACCCCAGTTTCCACCGGGCCCGTTCAGCTCTTTTATCTTTAACCTGGGCGGTTTAAATCCATCCAAATCAAAATACTATACCGTACGTTCCTTCCCCAACAATACAGATGTTGTAGTAGATATGGCCTATGATAACCCTATGACGATGGCGTCGGGCGGGCCGGATATCACAGACCCCCGTTATGTACGGGTAAGGATGCAGCACAGCCTTATTGAAATGCCTAAAAACGACTTCAGGGCAAGAAGGGACGACCCCCGGGTGGGTTATTTTATGCAGGAACGCAACAACCAAACCAGCATAAGCCCTACGCCTTATAAAGACATGATCAACCGCTGGAGCCTGGTAAAGAAAGACCCTTCCGCCGCGCTTAGCGAACCGGTTGAACCCATTGTTTTCTGGGTAGAAAACACCACCCCCTACGAATACCGCCAAACCATTATAGATGCAGGCTTAAAATGGAACGAAGCGTTTGAAAAAGCGGGCTTTAAAAACGCAGTGCAAATGAAAATAATGCCTGACACCGCCACCTGGGATCCTGCTGATATACGCTATAACGTTATTCGCTGGGTATCCTCGGCTCAGCCGCAATATGGAGCAATCGGGCCCAGTTTTGTTAACCCGAGAACCGGCCAGATATTAGGCGCGGACATTACGGTTGAATGGTATTCAGGCAGTGCCACGCCTATACAGGATGAGTTGTATAACGACAATAAAACGGCAGCGTTATTACAATCAAAGGAGCCTTTTACCGCTTATGCAAAAATGCAGGAAGAAAAATATGGTCACGATGCTTATGGCTGTGTGCTGGCCAGCGAAATAAAAGCCCAGTTTACCGCAGGTTTAACGGTAATGGATGCAGATGGCGCCTCCCAAAAAGAAATAGGCCAGATGCACAAAGAGTTTCTCACCTATCTCATACTGCACGAAATGGGGCATACGCTTGGCCTTAACCATAACATGAAAGCCACTCAAATGCTTTCGCCTGCTGAGGTAAACAATAAGGAACTTACACAAAAGGTAGGCCTCATGGGTTCTGTAATGGACTACCCCGCAGTAAACGTGTCTTTAGACAGGAGCAAACAGGGCGAATACTATACCACTAAAGCCGGCCCTTATGATTTGTGGGCAATAGAATATGGCTACAAACCTTTTAGTGAAGCTGAAGAGGAAAAAGGCATAACCACCATCCTGGCCCGCAGCACAGAGCCTCAACTGGCATTTGGTAATGATGGGGATGACATGCGTTCCCCCGGTAAAGCCATTGACCCCCGGGTGAATATTTACGACATGAGCAGCGATGCCCTTGCCTATGCTGAAGACCGTTTTAAACTCATTAACCAGTTAATGGGCAAGATTGTTAAAAAATACAGCAAACCCGGCCAGTCTTATGCTGAATTAAGGGCCCGTTATGGTACATTAAATTCCCAGCGCTTACAAA
This sequence comes from Foetidibacter luteolus, assembly GCF_009650435.1. Taxonomy (GTDB): domain Bacteria; phylum Bacteroidota; class Bacteroidia; order Chitinophagales; family Chitinophagaceae; genus Foetidibacter; species Foetidibacter luteolus. The sequence continues at coordinate 52,634 of NZ_VVIP01000084.1, read as the reverse complement.
TGGCCAGTGTGGTAAGCCGTTACGTTGGCGGCGTATTTATTGACAGGAGCTATCCCGAGCAAAAATCTGCCACCAAACCCTACACGCCTGTAAGCCTGGCACAACAGAAAAAAGCCATTGAATTACTGGGTAAATATATTTACGCCCCCAATGCGCTGGAAGCAGATGCGCAGGTGCTGCCTTACCTGCAGTTACAGCGCCGCGGCTTTAACCAGCCTTACACCGGCGAAGATTACAAAGAAACCAATATGGCTTTAAACCTGCAGGTGGCGCCCCTGGCACACATTCTGCACCCCATAACCATGCAGCGTATTACCAACACCAGGCTTTATGGCAACCAGTACAGCCTGGTGGACGTAATGACAGACCTGCAGAAAGCCATTTTTGACGCCGACCTTAACGGCAACGTCAACGTATACCGCCAGTACATACAAACCATCTTTGTAAGAGGGGTTGCTTCTTACCTGGATAGCCCGGTAGATGACGTTTCCAAAGCTGCAGCCAGGTATTCGCTCAAAAAGCTGAAAACCAAACTGGCCACCGCCGTTTCACCCAGCGAAGAAACAAAAGCCCACAGGGCCAACATGATCTTCCTGATTGATGAAGCCACAACAGTAAAATAAAACTCACTTTATCTGCATAAAAAGCGGGGCCTGAAAAGCTCCGCTTTTTTTATGGCCGGTTTTATGGGCCCGGCAGAAGAATATGCATGTAGCTGCCGTTGCGTCGCACTCTTGTACTTTTGGATTCGCTATTCAGCTTTTCCCACCGGGTATAATTGGTTCTGCCGTTGCCCCGGAAAGTGGCAAGACCATGCATTCATCACTCAGATTAAAAATTCAAACGCAGCATCTCCCCTATTCCGTTCTTGAACCTTTTGAGGTTGCCCCAGGCTGCGCAAGGGGTCAGAACTACGTTCGCAACCTTCATCAAAGCACATTTAGTTGCCTTTCCTCGGTTGTGCTATTACTGCACCACAAACAATGCTGCGATGGCTTCAGCGGGGTAGCCTTTTCAATCCCTCACCCGGGGTGTAACATGCGGCTTACGCTACAACCAGCTCAGAATAAATTACGGCATCGGTATCAGCACCAACTTATCAAAAAACGTGGAAATATGCCTCGCGATACCAACGAATTACCCACAAAGATTAACACTTCAACATTTGATTATGAAAGCGTTTGATATAGTTTATTTATATAAAGTGAAGATATTTTTTGGGGGTACAAATTGTTTAATCAAATGGCAAAGAAATATACATCCATATTTTAAAAACCAGTCAATAGACCTTTACTATAGTCTCTCACAGCAGCCACACATTAAATAAATAAACATACGAAAATAGGGCCTCTCAATATTTTGGCTTATAGCGGGCACAGTTATGGATGCTGTTATTACCGCTAACATTGTTAACCACAAAAACTAAGTTTTATGGAAAATAACCGCAATCAACGTTTTCCAGAAGATGAAAACAGGGAATACCAGCAACGCAACAGGCAGGGTTACGAAGATAACCGGGACCGGGATAGAGACGAAAGAAGCGAAGATTACCGCCAGCGGAGCAGGGGCTATGAAGGTGGGAATTTCGGCAGCTCAAATGACCGTAATCACTGGAATGAAGACCCCCAGAGAGGCGGCTTCACCGGCAATTATGGCTCGCAGGATTATGGCAGCGACGATTATGGCCGCCGTAACCAGGACATGAACCGCAGACAGGATACGGGCCGCTGGCAAAACAACGAAAATAACCGCCGGAGCGGTAGCCAGCAAGGAAGGGGTTACGGAGACCAGGGCAGCTACGGTAATGAGTATAATTGGGGCAACCAGGATTATAACCGTGGCAATTCCGGTAATTCCGGCAATTACGGGAGAGGCTTTAGGCCAGATGCCAACGATTACGACCGCAACCGCTGGAATGAAAACAACAACCAAGCCTCATGGGCAAACAGCGGCAGTAATGAAGGATGGGGCAACAGGGATACGGGCCGCAACTATGGCCAAATGCAGGACAATAATAGCAGCCAGCACCGCGGTAAAGGACCTAAAGATTACCGGCGCTCTGATGACCGTATAAAGGAGGATGTTTGTGACAGGCTGTGTGATGATGGCAGCATTGACGCATCCGATATTGAAGTACAGGTGAATGGAGCGGAAGTAATTTTAACAGGCAGCGTGGAAGACCGGAATGCAAAGCGCCGTGCGGAAGATGTGGCGGAATCTGTATCGGGGGTTACCAACGTGCAAAACCAGTTGAGGGTTGGGGCACAAAAGAGCCAGCAAGAGAATTCTACCGGTGGTTCTTCGGGCAAAGGAAAATCCCAGGTGAGCACTACATCTACAACCAACGTTGGCAACTCAGTGAAAGCCGATAAATATCAACATAGTTAGGCCGTCTTTACTTGCCTGCTTTACAGCCGTAACGGTAAAACGTTGCGGCTTTTTGCTTGTAATAGCCTCACAACAAAGGGAAAAGATCGTTTTTGACTTGCGTTCCGCATAGATTGGTTAAAACATCATAATGCCCCGGATGTGCAAATGTTATCAAGGGATTATACAAAAGAAATAGCCTTCCATGATATAATCCCCTACCTTTGGCGCTTAATACATTACACAATGAGCACAAAACAACAGGGAACCGTTAAGTTTTTTAATGCCGATAAGGGTTTCGGCTTTATCAAACACAGCGATTCCGGCAAAGAAACCTTTGTACATGCAAGCGGGCTTGTAGATCAGGTTACTGAAGGCGACAAAGTAGAATTTGACGTACAGGAAGGCAGAAAGGGCCCAAATGCAGTTAACGTAAAAAAGACTTCCTGAGTTAGAAGGGATAAGTTTAAAAGAAAAGGGTTGCCGGTGGCAACCCTTTTCTTTTATTACGCTTCGGAAAGTTTAGTTATCTCGGAACCGCTGAAGATTCTCGCCAGGTTGTTATCCGGCTTCTTCATCCAGTTGTTCATATTGTCACCAACCACTATACGCCAAAAATTTTTGGATTTCAGATCCTGGTAATCCGGCGTTTGAATAAATAAACCAGTTAAGGCATTACGGGTTTTAAAGTGGATTTTTACAGGACTTTTAAAAAGATTTTTAGATAAAAACTTTTCAATTTGCTCGTTCGTCATATTATCACAATTTGGCGAAAGGTAAGCTATTTTTTACCAAAAGATTGGCTTTTAACATTCTCTAACTCCTCCCTGCTACAGCGTAGCCGTATTTGTTAAAATTATGTACACCGGCAAAAATTTGTAGTGTACTTAAGGCATGAACAAAGAACTAATCCATATCGTGAAAGCACTGCCATTGATTGTTATTTTCTTCTTATCGGCAAGGGTAGCTAAATATGCATGGCAAACCCCGGGCAACTTATTATCGGAAGACGGTGAGGGCTTTTGCGGTACTACAAATGAGGTTACAAGCCCGTCAGTAACCAGCTTTCCCGAAGGCAGGAATTTATTCATGGCTAACTGCGCATCCTGCCATAGCCTCTCAAAAAATTTAACCGGCCCTGCGCTGGCAGGCGTTACCGGCCGGGTAAACAGAAAGCTGCTACATGAATGGATAAAGAACAGCCCAAAGGTGCTGAAAAGCGGCAATAAGTATTTTAATGAGTTGTTCCTTCAATATGACAAAATTCCGATGAGCAGTTTTCCCAACCTTACTGATGCGGAAATTGATGCCATACTGGATTACATTGATAATAATGTGGCTACTCAAGTAACATCCATGAAAAACTAACAGCACAAAAATTGCTCAGGAATTAGCCGCATACATGTTAATTTACGGCTTCAATTTCTATAATTCATGAAGCAACAAAAATTATCCCCCAAAAAATATATTGAGACAAAAGCCAGATCGCTGCCTATTTATAGATGCTATGCTACACAGGATTGGGAAGCGACTAAAATGGCCAGTGTAGTTGTAATGCGCAGGCATGTTAACGGCAATGTTACAGTTGGCTTTTACCTTGTTGACCTGATGTGCCTGGGCATAAAAGATACTTTCTTTTTTTAATGAAACGGAAGATGAAATAAATGAAAGAATACAGATTGCATCCGGCATGTATACAGAGATTGATTATACCCTTGCCCATAACATTATTTACGCCGGTCATGATTTTGCGGCTGAATTTGAAATTAACCCTCACAAAGAATTTGCAACAACACGTTTTATACTGGAAGAAGATGATGACAAGGTTCCACTGATAGAAATAGAAACCGGGGATGAGGATGGCAACCCATACCTTATGGTTGACAAATCTTACAACTACGGGCCTGCCTTAAGCAAGCTGGAAAAGAATGCAGGGGAAGGTAATTATTCGTTTTATATAAACGACGAGGATGATTTTGACGATGAGAACCAGGAAGATATGGATGATGATGCTTTTTTAGATGATATTGAACCTGATTACATTGACTTTAATAATATAGTCCCCGCATTAGATGAAGAGTTAGAGGTTGAATTGGAAAATGAAAACCGGACGATTGCAGACCTGATATTATTGAGAGCAGAGTTAAATATACGCTACAGGGAAGACCTATTCGCAGATAAGATGGTAGAAATAGCTAAAGAAACCACAGAGTACAACCGTTATGAGGAAGCCATTGAGTTACATACTAATGCATTTAACCAATGCAAAGACATGCTGGGCAGCCTTGTGAATGACTTAAACAGCTTTGATGGAGAGAAAATGCCTGTAAAAAACAGTGAAGATTCAGACTTTTACTTACTTTTTACAAAATATATTACAAACGAATTATGTGCCCACAGCTTTTTGAACTCGGTACCTACCGCACATACTTTGCTTCATCTTGAATTGCTGCAGAAAAATATAGATGAATACCCGCCGCTGGTGCAGCTTACAATCGCGGCCTTTTCTTACGGATATCAAAAAAAGCTGTTGCCAGTTTTTGAAAACCTGCCCCGGTGTAAAGACGTGCAGGAACTTTTTCCCACAAGGGTTGGCCTGCATGCCATGCACCATAAACTATTTTGGTTGCTGAAAGCAATTGAAGCTATTGACAATGAAGACCTGCAGCAGCTACTGCACTACCACTCCCTGCTGAGGATTACGGGAGTTGGCGGCAGACTGAAGCAGTGCTATGCACTACGGATAAACGAGCGGCTTGATGAAGGTACTGAAGGTGAAGACGAAACAGAAGAAGAAAATGAACCGTAACACACATCTCTTACATTTGCGCAAATTTTTTCTATGTACGTGGTTTATGGCATCCCTAATTGCGATACGATAAAGAAAACACTTGACTGGTTAAACGAACACAAGATTAGTTACAGCTTTCACGATTACAAGAAAGAGGGCATAAGCATGGATAAGCTGAAAGCGTGGAGCAAGCAGGTGGGCTGGGAAACCATTTTTAATAAAAAGAGTACTGTTTGGAAGGAGCTTGGCGCTGAAGCACAGGCCAAAGTGGTTAATGAAAAAACGGCCTTGCCTGTTTTAAAAGAAAATACCAGCATCATTAAAAGACCGGTGATTGAACTAAACAGTAAAATTGTGGCGGTAGGCTTTAAAGAAGCCGAGTTTAAAAAGGTTTTCATGGCTGCTGGGTAGCAAGACTTTTTGAGGCTGCACTTTATAGGCAATTTGCAATGCGAACAGGCTACACCACGAACTGCAGATGCCCACTGATATGCAGATGAACGGATTGCGACGCAAGGGACGATGCCATGAAAAACCAATGCCGGTACCCAAAAAAACAAAAGGCGCATGCAGCGCCTTAATTTAATATGGTTTGTTGCTACAGTTAATTTATTTAACCACTTCGCTTAGCTTGGAAATCAACTCTTCGCCACGAAGATTTTTGGCGATGATGGTGCCGTCGGGGTCAACAAGTATGTTGTGAGGAATGGACTGCACATGGTACAATTGCGCCACCGCATTGCTCCAGAACTTAAGATCGCTAACATGGCTCCAGGTAAGGTTATCGGCTTTTATGGCCCTTAGCCAGTTGTTTTTATCCTGGTCTAAAGAAACGCCCAATACAGTAAAATTTTTGTCTTTAAACTGGTTATAAGCAGCTACCACATTAGGGTTTTCCATACGGCAGGGTTTGCACCAGCTTGCCCAAAAATCTACCAGTACATATTTGCCCCTAAACTGCGATAATGAAACAGGCTTACCCTCGGTATCGTTCTGCGTAAACTCAATTGCCTTGGTACCCACAGAACCTATTTTAGCAGCGTCAATAGCCTGCTTAATGTATTTGCCATATACACTTTGCTGAACAGCCGGGCCAAGATTATTGTAGTGCTGCTCTGTCATTGCAATATCGTCTTTAAACTGCAGCAGCAACAGTGGTGTAACAAAAGAGTTTTTGTATTCCTTTACAAAGGCATCGGTTTTAGTTCTGAACTCGCCGTTAAGTGCCATTGCTTCCTCCCTTAGTTCGGGGGTAACGCCTGAGTCAGCAGCCACTTTTTGAAGGCGTGCAAATTTTTCAAAAACAGGGTCGAAAACAGCATGCATCTGTTCGTATTCTTTCTGAGCAACGGAACCGCTTATCTGCGGCTTGCTTGCGTCCTTGGTATCGGTATTTATATCTATGGTACTGTTTTCTACAAAGAACACCACTTTTTTATTGATGCCGCTAAAGTTTAAGCTTGTTAAAGAAGGCTCTGCAACATTGCCCTTTAAAATAAACTTTCCTGCTTTTGCTTTTGCTTTGGCTATGGTGTCTGCCTTTTCAGTTAATGTTACCAGCGACACTACTGCGCCATCGTTAAGCCCTGTCACGGCTCCGTTTATTACAAAATTTTTCTGCTGGGCAATAAGCGAAAGTGGCGCCGCCAAAAACGCGGCAAGAATATGCTTAGTCATAATTATCTGGAATGTCTTTGTTGCAACACGTCAATTACGTCGTGCAATTTAAACCCTTTGGCGTTAAGCAAAAGTAAATAGTGAAACAGCAGGTCGGCAGCTTCTCCCAGGAACAAATCCTTGTTTTCATCTTTGGCTTCAATTACAAGTTCCACCGCTTCTTCTCCCACTTTTTGCGCCACCTTGTTTATTCCCTTACCCAATAACCTTGCCACATAAGATTCATCCGGCGAGGCCTGCTTGCGCAGCCTGATGATATCTTCCAGGTAAAACAAAAAGTCTTCGCTATGGTTTCTTTCGCTCCAGCAGGTATCGGCGCCCGTGTGGCATACAGGGCCGGTGGGGTGGGCCTTAATCAGCAACGTGTCTTTATCACAATCCGCCGCTATGGATTTCAACTCGAGAAAATTGCCGCTCTCCTCCCCTTTCGTCCATAACCTTTTTTTACTGCGGCTGTAAAAGGTAACCTTGCCCGTTTGCTCGGTTTTTTGCAGCGCTTCGGCGTTCATAAAACCCAGCATTAATACTTTGTGGGTATCATAATCCTGCACTATGGCAGGCGCAAGGCCATCGCTGTATTTATTGAAATCAATCTGCATAATCGTGTAAATAAATTTTATGTTCCCGGCTGAGGTTTGTTGTGGCATCGCCGGTTGAGCAATCTTGCGTGACAAAGCAGCAAGATTGGCACACTTGTACGTTCTGAACTTTATTAAGCAACCCGTCTGAACCAGGATTTTAAACTGATTGTTATGATTCAACTGATTGCATGTAAGCTGTGCAAATACTTTGGCTAAAGCCTGTATCCTGATTCATCATTAACCCAAGGCTTAAGCCTTGGGTTAATGATGCTTTTAGTTACACTGGCTTTAGCCGATGCGTTTAATCAGCATCTGCAGAGCATTTATAGTGTAGCAATATGCGTTGCTGGTTCTCTATTCTTCAATCCTCACATTAACCGCTTTGCCTTTCAAATACTGCTTTAGTTCCCCAATGCCCATCTCCTTAAAGTGAAAGATACTGGCCGCCAGCCCGGCATCCGCTTTACCTTCTTCAAAAACATCCACAAAATGCTGCATGGTACCGCCTCCGCCGCTTGCAATAACCGGAACTGGCAATTGCGTTGCCAAAGTTCGGGTAATATCCAATGCGAAACCCTGTTTGGTTCCATCGTGGTTCATAGAGGTAAGCAGTATTTCTCCGGCCCCGAGTTCAACCGCATGCCTGGCCCAATCCACGCAACGTGTTTCTGTTTTGGTACGGCCACCGTTCAGGTACACATACCATTCGCCATCTTCTTCTTTTTTAGTATCAATAGCCAGCACCACGCACTGGCTGCCAAAGCTGCGCTCTAATTCCCGTATTAACCCGGGCCTTTTATACGCTGCGGTATTAACAGATATCTTATCTGCGCCGTTTTGCAGCAGCACGCTTACATCCTCAACAGAAGCAATACCACCGCCCACAGTAAACGGTATATTAATGTGGTGCGAAATTTTGTTTACAAGCTCACTTAATGTTTTGCGCTTTTCAACAGTGGCGGTAATGTCCAAAAACACCAATTCATCAGCGCCCTGCTGTGCATATAAAGCACCCAGTTCAACCGGGTCGCCGGCATCACGCAGGTCAACAAAGTTGGTGCCTTTTACGGTGCGGCCGTCTTTAATATCCAGGCAAGGGATGATTCGTTTGGTTAAACCCCTGGCAGCGTAATTATTTTCAGTCATTGATTATTCTTTAGTAAGCTTTAGGCATTTTGTTGTTCACAGTAGCTGTCACCCCTTCACACTCCAAACTTCTTTAACTCTTCCAAGCCAATCCTGTTTTCATATATCGCCTTACCTACAATAGCGCCGCTGCAACCGGCTTGCTGCAGGTCATCCAGGTCTTTTACAGAGCTTACGCCCCCACTGGCGATAAAGTGCAACCCGGGAAATTTTGCGATGATATTTTTATACAAACCCACGGCCGGCCCTTCCAGTTTTCCATCCTTGCTTACATCGGTACAAAAAACCTGCTGTATGCCATGCTCAATATACTTCTGAATAAAATCATACACCCATACATCCGTTGTTTCCAGCCAGCCGCCAACAGCTATCTTTTCATCTTTTACATCCGCACCTAACAGAAATTTACCGGCGCCGTAAGTAAGCAGCCATTTTACAAATTCGGTTTCATTTTTTACGGCTATGCTGCCGATAGTGGCCAACGCCGCGCCTGAGTTAAATACAATCTTTACGTCATCTTCCTTTTTTATACCACCACCAAAATCTATCACTAAAGATGTTTTACCGGCAATGGCTTCCAGTACTTTCCAGTTTTTTACTGCACCGGCTTTTGCGCCATCCAGGTCAACAAGGTGAAGCCTTTTTAAACCGGCATCCTCAAATTGCTTTGCCACTTCCAACGGATGTTCGTTGTAAACTTTCTTTTGCGCATAATCGCCTTGCGTTAAACGAACGCATTTGCCATCAATTACATCAATCGCAGGTATTATTTCCATCCTTTCTTTTTTTATGGGCCCGGCAGGACTGCTACTATGAAGCTTTGCTTGCGTCGCACTCTTCTGCGTTCTTATCAATATTCAGCATTGTGCAGCAACTCATTAAATCAATTCAACAAAATTTTTAAGGATACGTTCCCCCACTTCTGCACTTTTCTCCGGGTGAAACTGGACACCATAAAAATTATCTCTGTGCAACGCGGAACTGTAAGGCTGCACATAGTCCGTTGTTGCAATGGTATGTTCACCCAAAGCGGCGTAGTAACCGTGTACAAAGTAACAATAGCTTTCTTCCTTAATTCCTTCGAACAAGCTTGTTTTAAGGTTATAGATATTGTTCCAGCCAATCTGTGGAATTTTTAGCACCGGCTCTGCCTCTTCCTCTACATTGTCCCTTAGCATTGACGCTTCCCTCATGGCCAGCATTTCATTCAGCCCATGCAGCAGGTGATGGCGTTTAGCGTGTTCTTCAGGGCGAAAAAGTTTGACTTTTTCATCAAATATGCCGAGACAGTCTGTATTGTTCTCCTCAGAATACCGGCACATCAACTGCATGCCCAGGCAAATGCCCAGTACCGGTTGTTTCAACTGCCATATAAGCTTATCCAGGTTTCTTTCCTGCAGGTAACGCATGGCACTGCTGGCCTCCCCCACACCGGGAAAGATAACTTTATCCGCAGCCATGATGGCTTCGTGGTCATCTGTAACCACGGCTTCCATTCCAATACGCTCCAGCGCATACAATACTGATTGTATGTTACCTGCATTATATTTAATGATTGTAAGAACCATGATTAGAATGATTTAGATGTTTGTATTGATTTTTTGCTCTGCGAAGTCTCTGACTTCGCAGAATTATGCAATGAGTCTCTGACTCATTAAAGTAACTCTACATCAATTATTCCTTTTTTGCCGGCATAGTTGGCAGCACTGAAATATATATAATCTTCCGGGTTTTCCACTATTCCGGCCCTTACAGGATTATCATGAATATAATTCAATTTGACATCCGTAAACTTCTTAGTAATACATTCTTCAGGGTGATTGCTGTTTGTCCATATTTGCATCGCTTCATTTTTAGGATTTTTTCTTCCGTAATAAGCAAACTGGTGCATCATCCACTCTCTTCTGCTTTCTCTCTCACTTTTGATAACAGTAATCATTTCACGATGAGTAAATTTTTTAAAGTCCCGTATAATATCACTTAACGTTTTCCTTTGTTTCTCTTCAGCTCTTGCAATAAGATGCATGTGGTTGCTCATGATAACATAAGCATACAAAACAAGTTGCTGTTGCTTTTGTGTATATTTCAAAGATTCAATTACAATATCCTTATACACTTTCCGGGTAAACAAGTCAATCCAACCGCATACAGTAAAAGTTAGAAAGTGAGTAGCGAATTGGTCTTTAATTGAATAGCCTTCAGTAAAATACGGATTTTGCATGGCTGTTGTTTTAAACCCGTCGGAGACGGGAGCATAAGGCTACAAAGTCTCCAGACTTCGCGGAGCAGGAATGGATTTTAATAGCCTTCGTTAAAATACATCTTTTATAGTGTTACTGGTTAAACCCGTCGGAGACGGGTGGCATAGCTCTGCGAAGTCTGGAGACTTCGCAGAGCAGAAAGCTGCTCTCAAATCATTTTTCCAGCACACTACTTAAAAATGCTTTGGTTGACGCAGCAATGTCTGTGCTGTTTTCAACCGCTTTTATGTAAGCTGTTCCTATAATGGCGCCATTGGCATACCTGCATGCTGACTGAAAAGTGGATTTGTCTTTAATACCAAAGCCAACCATTACCGGATTTTTTAACTGCATGCCCTGCAAACGTTGCAGGTATTTTTCCACTGCCGAAAAATCTTTGTCTGTACCCGTTATGGAAGACGATGATACAGCATACAGGAAACCAGTGCTTAAACTATCCAGCTTCCTGATCCTTTCTTCTGATGTTTCCGGGGTAATGAGAAAAATGAAATTAAGCCCGTAACGCTGCATGACAGGGCCGTACTCTGTTTCAAATTCGTATTCCGGCACATCGGGAATTATTAAGCCATCAATTGGAAGGTCTGCAGCGTGCCGGCAAAATTTTTCAAATCCATACTGCAAAACCGGGTTAAGATAGCCCATCAGGATAACCGGCACATAAATGCCCCCGCCATCACCAAAGGCTGTTGCTTTCCGGAAGCCCTGTAGTTGTTCAAAGAGTTTTTCTATGGTCATACCGTTGGCAATGGCACAGGAACCGCTGGCCTGTATAACGGGGCCATCGGCAAGCGGATCGCTGTAAGGCATACCCAATTCAATAATATCGGCGCCATTATCCTGCAGGGCTTTCATTACCTCCACTGTACTGTTAAGGGCCGGAAAACCTGCCGTACAGTAAACATTTAAAACGTTCTTATCCTTTTGCTGAAACAATTCCTGTATACGGTTCATGTTGGTATTAAAATGTTACGCTGATAGTTGACTAACTGTTACACTAAAGTTTGTTGCCATTTGCAAACCTGCGGCGGATTGCCGGGTAAAGAACAAGGCCCTTCGGTTTACCCAGGGATGGCCACCGCAGCAATTGTTGAATAGAATTGCTGCAGTACAAGTGAGTGACACAACGATGCTTAATAGTAGCAATGCAGCTAAGTTCATAATACTTCGCTTACATATATTTCATGTAAGTGCCCAAATCTTTATCGCCACGTCCGCTCAGACAAACCACCACCACATCGCTTTCTTTGTACTTCATTTCTTTAATGGCAGCGAGGGCATGTGCACTTTCCAGCGCAGGAATGATGCCTTCCAGCTTGCACAGCTCGAAAGCCGCCTGTACGGCCTCTTCGTCTGTAGCGCTTAAGAAAGTGCCACGGCCGCTATCGAACAAATGCGCATGCATGGGCCCAATGCCTGGATAATCAAGCCCTGCCGAAATACTATGCGGCTCTACCACCTGGCCATCCGCCGTTTGCATAACAAGGCTTTTGCTGCCATGCAATACACCCGGCTTGCCCAATTGCGTTGTGGCCGCACTCATGCCGCTGTTAACACCATGGCCCGCCGCTTCAACGGCTACAAGCTGCACACTTAATTCATCAAGAAAATGATAGAACGCACCAGCCGCATTGCTGCCGCCACCAACGCAAGCCATTACATGTGTGGGCAGTTCGCTGCCTGTTTGTTGTTTAAGCTGCCAGCGGGTTTCCTGGCTGATGACACTTTGAAAACGCGCCACCATATCAGGATAAGGATGGGGGCCCACAACGCTGCCGATGACATAATGCGTATCTGCGGGGTTATTAATCCAGTGCCGGATGGCTTCGTTGGTTGCATCTTTTAATGTTTGGCTGCCACTGGCTGCCGGCATTACTTTAGCGCCCAGCATTTTCATGCGGGCTACGTTTGGTGCCTGTCGCTCTATGTCTTTCACACCCATGTACACAATACACTCCACACCTTTTAAAGCGCATACCGTTGCCGTGGCTACCCCATGCTGGCCTGCACCGGTTTCAGCAATGATGTGCTTTTTGCCAAGCCGCTGCGCAAGCAACACCTGGCCGATGGCATTGTTTATTTTATGTGCGCCCGTATGGTTTAGATCTTCCCGCTTTAGATAGAGTTTGGTTTTGTATTGCTCACTCAACCGCTTTGCATAATACAGCGGTGTAGGGCGGCCAACATAGTCACGCAGCAGGTCATTAAACTCCTGCTGGAAAGAAGGCTCCTGCATAATTTCCAGGTAGCGGTTGCGTAATTCTTCCACATTGCGATGCAACATTTCGGGGATGAATGCGCCGCCAAACTTTCCATAATATCCAAAGCTGTTGGGGAAAGTATAACCCGGCTCGCCACCATCGTTTAAAATGGCTGTGGGGGATGATGTTGTATTTATTGTTGTGTTTGACATTGTACTGACCGGGATTTTAAATTGATTTTTCGGATTAGCCTGATTTTTTAATGGATCTCTATTAAGAAAATTATCGCTCATTTATTATCAACTGCATAAATACCAAATCAAGCCATCGGTTAAACTTATAACCTACCTGCTTAAAGTATGCCACTTCTTCAAACCCGAACTGCGCATGCAGCCTAATACTAACTTCGTTAGTGGCGTCTATGCCTGCTATAATGGTGTGCAGTTTCAATTGTTTTGCGGCATCAATCAAGGGCGCCAGTAATAACTTTCCTATTCCTTTGCCACGGCAACCATCCTTTACATAGATGGAATTTTCCACAGAAAACTTATATGCCTCCCAGGCCCTGAATGGCCCAATGGAACTAAACCCTACAATTACATCATTCTCTGTAGCCACAAATACCGGGAAACCTTGCTGCCGCTTCGCTTGAAACCACTGCTGCCGCATGGATAATGTGTGTGGTTCATAATCATACACAGCGGTAGTATTAAGAATGGCATCGTTGTATATTTCCAGGATGGCGGGCAAATCAGCCGCCAAAGCTTCACGTATATTTATCATTACTCATCGGCTTCGTTCATGTTATTGTTTCAGCCCCTCCAAAAACTCCTTTATCACCACCATATCTTTAACACCCGGCACCACTTCAAATTTGCTGTTAATGTCTACGGCGAATAAGTCTTTGGCTACAGGGTCGTAAGTAAGCTCTTTAAGTTTATCCGCATCATCAGGACTAATACCACCACTTAAAAAGAACGGCTTACGGATATTTTTTCCCTTCAGCAATTCCCAGTTAAATTTTTTACCGGTTCCGCCATATCCCGCTCCTTCGGTATCAAACATAAACATATCTACAGCCTCGTAATACTCCCTCACTTTCCACTCTATGTTATCGTTTTCGCTAACGCGAAAGGCTTTGATTACAGATACATAGTTGGCAATCTTTTCGCAAGTTCTTGGGCTCTCGTCCCCATGTAACTGTACCAGATATAAGCCACATTCATCCACCATTTTTAAAACCTGCTCCGGTTCCGGGTTTACAAAAACACCCACTTTATTTATTTTGCCTTTTATTCTTTTTATGTCTGCAACAGACATGCTTTTTAAAGCATACCGTGGGCTTTTAGGATAAAAAATAAAGCCGGCAAATTCAACACCCCAATCGTTAAGCTGCAACACCTGCTCCATTTTTGTCATGCCGCATACTTTAACACGCAGTTTACCTTTAAGGTAAGAGGCAGGCGCTGTGTTATTACTTGTAGGTTCACTCATACCAAATGCTGATGATTAAAAATTGACATGCCTTACACACTAACCTGCAGGGAAGTACGTAAGGTATTTACAAATTCAGCAAAGGCAATCGAAGGCTGTGCCGCTTTCATAAAATTCTCTCCAATCAAAAAACCTTTAAAACCGGCACGCTTCAAAGTTACAATTGTATCTACATTACTAATGCCACTTTCTGCAATGGCAAGTTTATCAGCAGGTATATGTTGTATCAGCTTCAGCGATGTATTGATATCAACCTCAAAGGTTTTTAGGTTGCGGTTATTTACACCCACAAAATCCACCTCATCGCAAATATGCGGCAATTCGTCTTCGTTGTGTATTTCCAGCAATACTTCAAGCTGCAGTTCTTTTGCAATACCGGCAAGCTTTTTAACCTGTTGTGGTGTAAGGCAGGCTGCTATTAATAAAATAACATCTGCTCCCATGGCCCGGGCTTCGTAAAGCTGGTAAGCATCTATCATAAAATCTTTTCGCAGTATGGGTATGTTGTTTGCCCTTGCCGCTATTAAATCGGCTGGTGAACCGCCAAAAAATTTCTCATCGGTTAATACCGATAAGCAGGATGCCCCATACTTTTCGTAAGCGCCAGTTACCTCTGCCACAGTGGCCTTATCATTAATAATACCCTTGGATGGAGACTTACGCTTAAACTCCGCTATAATTCCCGTCCTTTTCTCATCCACCAAAAATTGCTTTAAAGAAAGTGTTGGCCTGCCAAAAGCTGGCCGTTGTTTCAACTCATCAACGGAAACCTTTGCTTTGGCAGCTTCCACTTCTGTTTTTTTGTGAGCCACTATTGTTTCTAATATGTCCATTGTTCTGTTATTGTTTTTATACGGGCATACTTTTTCTGCGGTTCAGGCAGCATTCATCTCCACCAGTTTTTTTAATACGCCATAAGCCCTTCCACTTTCGAGGCTCTCCACAGCAGCATGATAGGCATCATCATAGTTCTTATAGTCAGCCGTACAATGTAATGCCATTGCGGCATTGGCCAGCACTACAGCGTTTTGCGCAAAGGTTCCTTCCCCTTTAATAATTTTCAAAAATATTTTTGAAGCTTCTTCAACTGAGTTGCCGCCCAATATATTTTCGGGAGATACCATGCGTTTACCTAACTGTTCCGGCGTCATAATATATTCACCCTTATTGGTAATTACCTTAGTGTCGTTGGTTAAGGAAATTTCGTCGTATCCGTCAAGTCCATGAATGATGGTAAAAGGCTTGCCGCTTTGCTGCAACAGGTAGGTATAAATGCGGGCCATTTCCAGGTTGTAGACACCTACCAACTGGTATTCCGGAGATGCAGGATTAACCATAGGCCCCAGCATATTAAAAAAGGTTCTTATGCCAAGGTTTTTTCTTATAGGCCCAACAGTTTTTAACGCCGGGTGAAACATGGGTGCATGCATAAAACAAATGCCGGCTTCTTCAATTTCTTTCTTTAGCTGGCTGCTGTCGTTTTTAAACTTGTAACCCAGTTGCTCCATTACATTACTGGCGCCGCTAATGGCAGAAGCTCCGTAATTGCCATGCTTAGCCACCCGCTGCCCTGCGCCAGCCACAATAAAGCAGGCAAGCGTAGATATGTTGAAGGTATTCTTTCCATCGCCGCCGGTACCCACAATGTCCATCGTTTTATGGCCATCCAGGTCAACTTTTACGCAAAGCTCCAGCAAGGCATCCCGAAAGCCCTGCAGTTCTTCTATGGTAATACTTCGCATGAGGAAAACGGTAATAAAAGCGGTAACCTCATGTTCACTATACAGGGCCTTTGAAATATTGGTTAATATCTCCTTAGCCTGCTCACGGCTTAGTGTTTTATGCTCAAATAAGTATTGAAGAATCTTTTTCATACCCCTAACCCCAAAAGGGTGATTTTTTTTATCGTGATTATATTTTACTTCTTTCAAACAATCCGATATTGTTTATTTAAAAACTTTTCAACTCGACAGCACAGGTCCCCTTCAGGGAATTCAGGAGTTCAGCCAGTTTCTCATAATTTTTTCACCATCTGGCGTTAGTACACTTTCCGGGTGAAACTGCACCCCCTGTACATCGTATGTTTTATGCTGCAGTGCCATAATATATCCATTGTCATCTTCAGCAGTAATTTCCAGTTCATCCGGAAAACCTTCACGGCTTACAACCCATGAGTGATAACGCCCCACTTCCAACTCCTGCGGAAGCCCATTAAAAACTTTTTGCGAATGGTTACTGGCCAATGTTTTATTTCCGCTATGTTCTACTAACAATTCTCTATTCTCCGTTAGCGGCGCCACCTGATTAATCTTCGTTGCCACACCATGATATACAGACGACAAATTAACCAGCTTACCCCCAAACGCCTCACCTATAGCCTGGTGCCCCAAACACACACCCAGTATGGATTTGGTTGCTGCATACTCCTTTATCAAGGGTAACAATAAACCAGCTTCTTCAGGTATGCCCGGCCCTGGCGACAGAATAATTTTATCATAGTCCTGTACTTTCTCCAGCGCAATTTGGTCGTTGCGGTAAACATCCACTTTGCTGTGGATTATTTTTTCAACCAGGTGTACCAGGTTGTAGGTAAAAGAGTCGTAATTATCAAATACTAATACTTTCATGATAGTAACCCTCCTAAATCCTCCCTATAGGGAGGACTTTAGCTCTTGTGCTATTTTGAACTTTTACTTAAATTTTCAGCTATTAACCCTATTTCGGCAATAACCGTAACAATTTCCTTTAATACTTTGTCGTTTGTAAATCTTACTACCCTATATCCTTCATTTTTCAGTTCAGTCTCCCGTTTGATATCGTATAGTTTGACGTCATCTTTCTCATGTATATTTCCATCTACCTCAATTACCAGCCTAATCTTGTGACAATAGAAATCCGCTATATAAATTCCTAATGGGTGTTGCCTTCTAAACTTCAATCCTTTTAGGCCCGCCTTTAAGTAACCCCATAAAACCTTTTCTGCATCTGTCATATTTTTCCTCAGGCTTTTTGCCAATTCAAAAATCAGAGGATTTGCTTCGTTGAACATTCCTTCTCTCGAAAAAGCTGATTTACTTTTCTTTAGCGGCTTATTTGTCATATTATACGGATTAAAATAAAAACTTACTCTGTCACCTCAACAGCCAAAGTCTCCCTTTAGGGAGATTTAGAGGGTCTCAGCCAGCTCAATTGCTTTTTTAAGTGCCCCGAGTTTGTTATTTACTTCCTGCAGTTCGCTTTCAGGTTTGGAAGCTGCCACCACACCTGCCCCGGCCTGGTAATGCAATGTGTTTTGCTTACTCAGGAAGGTGCGTATCATAATCGCATGATTGCAGCTTCCATCAAAGCCAATAAATCCTATACAGCCTGCATAATATCCGCGAACAGAAGGCTCGTACTCATCTATCAACTGCATGGCCTTAAACTTGGGTGCGCCGCTGAGTGTGCCCTGGGGAAACGTTAAGGCTATTAACTCAAAAGGGTTGGCGCCTGGCCTTGTTTTGCCGGTAACTTCACTTACAAGATGTATTACATGAGAATAATAATGCACCTGTCTGTAATGATTAACCACCACTTCATCACAACAACGGCTAAGGTCGTTACGGGCCAAATCCACCAGCATGGTATGTTCCGCGTTTTCCTTGGCATCTTTCAAAAGTTCTTCAGTAAGCTGTTTATCACGTTCTGCATCGCCTGTTCGCTTAAATGTGCCGGCTATTGGGTGCACTATGGCGTATCCATTCTTTATAATCAACTGGCTTTCCGGGCTGGAGCCCATCAGCTTGTAATCGCCATAATCAAAATAGAACAAATAAGGAGATGGGTTTACACTGCGCAAAGCACGGTACACATTAAATTCATCACCACTAAACTGCTGGTTATACCGGCGGCTTAATACAATCTGGAACACATCGCCCCGCAAACAACTGGCTATGCCTTTTTTAACCATAGACCTGTAATCCTCATCCTCCATATTGGTTGTTTCCGCACCCTGCTGTTTAAAGGGAAACACAGGCACATCCTTGCTCCTTATCAAAGATTCCACAACTGCCACGTCGCTTTCCACTCCGCCTATTACGTTTTCGCAGAGAAACATTTCATCTTTAAAATGATTAATCACAATCACGTACTGGTATAACCTGTAACGCATCAGCGGTATTTCGGGGGCTTGCTGCGCTTTAGACGACTTCAGTTTTATTGTTTCAAAAAATTGCACAGCATCGTAAGTGCAATACCCAAAAAAGCCCTGCGCCATTTTAAGGTTTTTATCTTCGGGTTCATTCACTTCAAAGTTTTGCATAAACTCCCATACCAGCGCCGGCACATCAACACCTGCATCTATATTCTGGCGCTGCGGTTTTTGCGCAGGCAGTTTAAATTCAACCGAATCATAACCGCTTATTTCTATGCCACCAATGGCATTTACGCCAATGTAGGAATAACTGTTTTCCGCGGCGCGGTTATCAGCGCTTTCCATCAGTATAGTATCCCTGAAACGGTCCCGCAACCGCAGGTAAATACCTACCGGCGTGTAAATATCCGAGAGCATTTTTTTGTAGCGTGTGGTAATGTTAATCTTCTTCATATCCCTATCCCCAAGGGGAAAATTTGTTTCGTAAATGGTGAATATTTTTATGGGCCCGGCGGCATTACTACTATGATGCTTTGCTTGCGTCGCACTCTTGTACGTTCTTATCGCTCTTCGGCAATGTGCAACATCTTAACAAATCTTACAAACCCTTACACTCAGTTCGCAGCAAAAAAAAACCCCGACATATATGTCGAGGCCTACTATTTTATAGAACATCATCAGCAATGACGCTACAAGCCCCGACAGGAGTTTGTGTGCCACCACCAATGAATATTTAAAATTGTTTTTTGCATTGCGTTGCGAATATGATACAGAAAATTGAAACGAACAAAAGTTTTTTAAACAGTTCGCTGCCACTATCGTTCGCATTGCCGGACTTTTTCATTTTTTGCAACCAGCAATTGATTTGCTTTTGCATTTCTGCATGTGTTATAAAACGGCCCTGCTCATAATCATTCAATGCTTTCTGTAACTTATTCTGCAATTCCGGGCTAAGTAAACTAAAATCAACCGGCTCCAGTCCTTTTATTTTCAAAAAGTCTCACATTTTGCGAAGCTGTCTACCCGGGTCTGAAAAGCCCCCCAATGAACCGAACGATGAAAGGATTGCGACGCAACAGGCGATGCCATGAAATTCTATCGCTGGTATCCAAAACCTATTGCACAAAATTCTACAGCACACCTTTGGTGCTTGGCAAATAGTTACTCAACGGATCCCTTTTTACGGCCATGCGTATGGCTTTGGCAAAGGCTTTAAATATAGCTTCTATTTTATGGTGCTCATTGGTACCATCGCACTCAATGTTAAGATTGCATTTAGCAGCATCGCTGAAAGATTTAAAGAAGTGGTGAAACATTTCGGTAGGCATCTCCCCCACTTTTTCCCGCTTGAATTCCGCATTCCACACAAGCCAGTTACGGCCCCCAAAATCAATCAGCACTTTTGCATCTGCTTCATCCATCGGCAGGGCAAAACCATAGCGCTCCATACCACGTTTGTCAGCCAATGCTTTAGCGAAAGCCTCACCAAGCGCCAACCCGGTATCTTCTATGGTGTGGTGTTCATCTATATGTAAATCGCCCTTTGTTTCAATAGTCAAATCCATTTTACCATGGCGGGCAATCTGCTCCAGCATGTGGTCAAAAAAACCAATACCGGTATGTATGCTGGCGTGGCCGCCGCCATCAACATTCAGCTCAACATGTATTTTTGTTTCGTTGGTATTGCGGTTGTGCTGCACCTGGCGCAACCCAAGTTTCAAAAACTCATAAATGTCTTTCCAGCTAATGGTTTCCAGTGCAATAAAAGGCCGGAGCGCATCAATACCAGATTTAATTTCGGACGCACCAAGCGAGGCATCGTTATTGAGCCAGATAGCTTTGCAGCCCATGTTTTTTGCCAGTTGAACATCCGTAATCCTGTCGCCAATTACAAAAGAGTTTTCTATATCGTAGGCAGCATTATGCATGTAGCCGGTAAGCATGCCGGCATTAGGCTTTCTGGTAGGGGCATTGTCTTTTGCAAAAGTTCTGTCAAAATGAAAAGCGGAAAAATGTATGCCTTCGTTCTCCAGGCTTTTGGTTACAAAATTCTGCACGGGCCAAAAAGTATCTTCAGGAAAATCAGGCGTTCCCAGGCCATCCTGGTTACTAACCATTATCAACTCGTAATCCAGTTCTGCCGCAATAGCCGACATATACTTAAACATGCCGGGGTAAAACTCCAGCTTTTCAAAGCTATCAATCTGGTAGGTTGGCGGTGCTTCTTTAATAAGCGTTCCATCGCGGTCTATAAAGAGTATGCGTTTCATGCTGCAAGAATAATGATTTTACCATAGCGAAGTGTTTTGACACAAGCCATGTTACAGGTTTAGCCAATTATATTGAACTGTTCGAATTTTTCTTTAAGGGCTGTTATCTCTTTTTCAAAATCTTCCAGGCTTTGCGCTTCAGGCAAGCCAAACATACCAATTCTTGTGCGGCACAACTTGCTGAGGTAGGCGCCAACGCCAAGTGCTTTTCCAAAATCGTTGGCAAGGCTTCTGATATAAGTGCCGGTTGAGCACACAACCCTAAATTCTACCAACGGCATATTTAGTTTTGTTATTTCGAATTCTTTAATGGTTACAGGCCGGGGTTCCAATTGCACTTCAATGCCCTTTCTTGCCATAAGGTAAACTGGTTTTCCATCTTTTTTTATGGCGGAATGCATGGGCGGCACCTGCTGTATTACACCGGTGAACTGTTTTGTTGTTTCCTTCAATAATTCCGCGGTTATGTGGGAGGTATCCTTAATATTTTCCGGCACGGATTCAAGATCGTAAGTGGGTGTTACCGCACCTAAAGTAAATGTTCCGGTATATTCCTTTTCCATGCCCATGTACTCATTAATCTTCTTGGTAAACTTTCCGGTGCATATAATCAGCAGGCCGGTAGCCAGCGGGTCAAGCGTACCGGCATGGCCAATTTTGGAGATCCTGGTAAGTATGCGTATTTTTTTAACGGCGTCAAAACTCGTCCAGTGCAGGGGCTTGTCAATCAATATCACTTTGCCATCAAGATAAGGCTGCAGCGCAGGATGAATGGGCTTTTGCTTCATAGCGGCGAAGGTAAAGAAAATAGAGGTTAAGCTACCTGACCTGCGCCTGCCCAGGTAGCTACATGTTGTTGCACATTGCTGCGCAGAGAAATGAAAGTACAAGAGTGCGACGCAACGGAAGCCCAATGCTTATTCTTCTGCCGGGCCCATAAAAAGTATTTGCTTTGGCAGGTATGCCTACAGCATCTGCTGTGCTTTTATTTCCAGGTATTTATTAATAGCATTAACGGTTAACTGTTGCGGCGTGGTAAGCAGGGTAAGTATGCCCTGGTGCTGCAATTCTTTAACCATCTGCCTTTTTTCCAGTGTAAACTTTTCGGCAATGGTCTTTATGTAGATTTCTTCCGTATTGGATGCCGGGCTGTGCAACAGCGTTTTAACCTCTGTATTTTCAAAGAATACCACCAGCAGCAAATGATAATGGGCAATCATTTTAAGGTAAGGCATCTGGCGCTGAAGGCCGTACAAAGATTCAAAGTTGGTAAACAGCACCAGTAAGCTTCGCTGTTTTACACGGCCGCGTATATAGGCATACAAGGCTTCGTAACTGGCATCGGCAAAATTTGTTTGCTGCCGGTAAAGCGTTTCCAGTACAGCTTCCATTTGCATGGATTTTCGTTCAGGCGGCAGGTAGCTGTCCACTTTCTGTGCAAACGTAAGCAAGCCCGTTTTATCCTGTTTATGCAGGCCAATGCTGGATAAAACCAGCGCAGCGTTAATGGCATAGTCCAGCAATGTAAGGCCGTCAAAAGGCATCTTCATGCTGCGGCTTTTATCAACCAGGCAAATAATTTGCTGGCTTTTTTCATCTACATAGGTGTTTACCATCAACTGAGATTTCCGGGCCGATGCCTTCCAGTTGATGGTGCGGTAGTCATCGCCGCGTACATATTCCTTTATCTGCTCAAATTCAACACTCTGCCCGCTTTTGCGCAAGCGCTTGGTACCGGTTTCCTGCAAGTCGTTGGATACAGCCTGCAAGCTGTACCTGCGCATCTGCACATAAGAAGGATAAACCTGCACTGTTTGAGCGGCCGGAAAGCTAAATTTTCTTTTGGCCAGCCCCAGCGGACTGCAAACTATAGCCACAATATTGCCAAACAGGTACTCGCCTCTTTCATAAGGCTTTACTATATATTCCAGTTCAGTTTCACTTTCAGGCTGCAGTTTAATACGCTTAAGCATTTTACCAAATTGAAACTGGATGGGCAGTTCATCAATAATTTCAGCCTCTGCAATAAAGTTGTATTGGTTATTCAATACCAGCACCACCTTATTATCATCTCCGTTGCTAAAACGGGGGGATGTTATGCGTTGTGCCTGCAGCGCCTCTTTTTTGCGATACAGGATAAACACATCCACCAGTATGGCAAAGCACAAAAAAGCCAACCCGGCTTTGCCAACGTTCAGCAATGCCGGCACATAAAACGAAATAATAAACAGCAGCACCAATGCGGCGCCGGCCACATAAGTACGTTTACCCAGGTAAAAGCTATGGTAAAAGGTAGCGGGGTTTGCCAAGGTTAACGCGGTATTTCAAGTGAGTGAATAATCTGCTGTATAACGTCATCGGTGGTAACGCCTTCCATTTCTTTTTCAGGCGAAAGGATGAGCCGGTGGCGCAGCACATGCGGTGCCGCAAACACAATATCGTCGGGTATTACAAAGTCGCGGCCACTGATGGCAGCTATGGATTTGGATGCATTCATCAATGCCAGCGACGCCCTTGGCGATGCACCGAGGAACAGCGATTTATGGCTGCGTGTGCTGGTTACCAGTTTGGCTATAAACTGCAGCAGTTTTTCATCTACAAGTACCTGTTTTGAAAGGGCCCGCACAACCTGCACATCTTCCGCACTTAAAACAGGCTGCACGTTAGAGAACACATCACTGTTGCCCAACTGGTGAAAATTGGCAAGTATTTTCGTTTCCTGTTCCTCTGTTGGGTAAGGCACGTTTATCTTAAACAAGAACCTGTCAAGCTGCGCTTCGGGCAGGCGGTAGGTACCCTCGTATTCAATCGGGTTTTGTGTAGCTACAATCATAAACGGCGGCTGCATCGCGTAACTGTTACCGTCAATAGTAACCTGCTTTTCTTCCATTACTTCAAACAGGGCCGCCTGCGTTTTTGCCGGTGCACGGTTTATTTCATCAATCAGTACCACATTGCTGAAAACAGGGCCTCGTTTAAATTCAAACTGCGACTCTTTGGGGTTGAATATGGATGTACCCAGTACATCGCTGGGCATAAGGTCTGGCGTAAACTGTATGCGGGAAAAATCCACCGCCATACTTTTGGCTACCAGCTTGGCGGTTAAGGTTTTGGCAACACCAGGTGCGCCTTCAATCAGCACATGGCCATCAGTAAGTACAGCCGCTATAATAAGCCTTATCATTTCATCCTGCCCCACAATTACCTTCTTTATTTCACCGGTAATCGCAAACACGGCCTCGTTAAGTTTGGCCAGGTTAATCCGCTCTTCAAATATGCTTTCTTCCATTATGTATGTTTTATGTTCTTTTATAGATAAAGGATTTATATTCCATTATTCTTTATGCCCGCATTTTTTTATGGGACGAGCTTTGGTTACTACTATGATGCTTTACTTGTGTCACTCACTTGTACGCCTTGTCCGCTACTCAGCATTGTGCAACAGGTTTTGATTGTTCAATGTTCGTTTGTTCAATGTTCGTTTGTTCTTTATTCCGGCTCAAACATTAGCACCTTTTTTTAAAATCCTACATGCTCAGTACTTGTCCGCATCATACACCCCACATCTAACATCTTACATATTTAGGTTGCCTACATCGTACATCCCACATCATACATCTTACATTTTCACGCTGCTGTTGCATAAAACTCAGTAAATTCCTGGTGCAGTTCAATTAATCTCTGTTCGTCAACATATCCGTCTGCCTGTACAAGCTGTACTTTTTCAATCAGCCTGCGTGTTTTTTCTTCATCGTAACCAGATTTACCAGACAGCGTTTTTATAAAATCATCATCCAGTTGCCCGGTTGGGATAAGGTATTTGGTACGCACAAAATCAAGAAAATAAACCACCATTTTCCGGGCCAGGTTAGCATGGTCGCCTTTCTCAAAATAAAGCCTGCCAATGGTTTTAATAAAATCCATTGAATCATTTTTAGGCTTCTCCAATACAGGCACAAAACGCTGTGCCCGTTTGGCATTCAGCAGTATAAATATACCTATCATCGCCATGGCTAAAAGCAGGGCCCAACGGAAAGGCTCATGCTTCATCAACACCCTGAAAACAGAGGGTTCTTCACCGTCCTCATCTTCCGCCAGCTTATACCTGTAATACTCATCCCAAATTACCTTTTTCGTTGAACCCTCCGGTACCAGTGACAGAATACTTTCCAGATATCTGATGTTTTCCTTGTACAATAAAAAATAGTTAGCCAGCAGTAAGGGATCGCTATGAATCAAAAAGCTGCCCTTTCCGGAGCGTAGACGTAGAAAATTTATTCTGTTATCAGAATTTTTTCCAAGCAGTTCATAATACGAAGTATCATAAGAACGAAAAAAAGTGGAAAAAGAAATTCCCGGGTTAACATAGCTGCTAACACTTGCAGGAAACTGCGGCGTTACGAGGCTTACCTTATTAGACGGTTCAATGAAATATGAATTACCCGTTTGTCCATTTGATGATCCGCTTTCAATTTCCAAACCCAGAAAATCTTTTGCCTTGCTGCTCATATCACTTGTACTGATGAAAATGGTATTGCCCTCTTTTACAAATTCATTCAAAAACTTTAATTCATCATGTGAAGGATTAAACTGTTGACTTACTATAAACATAAGCGTTTTGCCCTCACTTATATAGTCATAATCGCCCCACTGTGCAGGTGATGTGCGCCCAATACTTGTTTCTGCCCCTCTAAACATACTATCCAGCAGGTTATACACCGCGTACAGCCCGTAAGGGTTTTTATACTTGCGGTTGAGTGTAATGCGTTCGTCAAAAGTTTTGCTTTTGTTACCGGCTATGACTAATATTACCACCAGCAGCACAACCGCCCCCAAAATGATATAAATAATATTCTTCTTCAACAGTAGGTTTGTTTCAGTTAATTAAATTTTTCAAAGCTGCCCTGTATAGCCGCAAACTGTTGCTGGCTGATGGTAAAGTTGCCATACCACACATACTCGTAATTGCGGGCCGCTGCTGCAAAGTCTTTAAAATATGCGGAGCCATTCAGTTCCAGCAAATAATCCATATTGGTTTTATCTTTTTCGTACCGCAGCAGGCTTTTCTCAGACATGGTTTTGAGCATGCGCAAAAAAAACAACCTGGTGGCAAGCCGGTAGTTATTTTCCGCAACGGCCTTATTAATGTGCGTATTAAAATCAATATCAAAAATATTCTCCGGCAATTCACCCTGCGCTACCTGCTGTTGAATGCGCTTTCCGTGAGACCCAAATCCAATTCTATTATTTACCAGGTACATAATAAATACAACCACAAGGGTACCAATCATTAATGTCCAGATAATGGCTTGGGCTGTTGAACTGCCGAGTATTTTAAAGAAAGACTGCCAGAAATCTGAAGAATTGTTAACCGCCTCTTCCTTTTTTTTGAACTCCTGGTTAATGTACCAGAAATCTTCGTCTTGTTTAATATTGCTGACGGCTGTTGGTGGAAAACTGCGTACGGAAGAAAGGGTATCGGGCTGTTTTAAAGAAAACCGGGTACCGAAATCGCCAAAAGAAGTATCGGCTTCTTCATCGTATTCTTCTTCGCTATCGCCGTAAACTACAGAAGTATCAACCATGGCATCAGTAGAATCTACGTAGTCTTCGTCATCCAGGGATCGTGTTTGCGTAGTATCTGTAACCTGCCCGGTTGCGGCGGAACAGATAACCTGCATCAACAATAATAACAATAACAGGGGCCTCAATTGCTTCATACTATCACTATGCGGTTCTTAATTTTTTACTCAAATTACGCGGATACACTACAAAGTAGCCAATAATAAAAAAAAGCGACAGCAGCAATATTGGCAGGCTTAACCAAACCGGCATACGGTAATAACGGGTGATAAAGCCTTCTACAAAAGCCGCTACAACAAACACCGGTACCAGGCCTATAATTATTTTAACCCCTTCTTTCGCGCCAAGCTTTAAAGCTTCCAGCCGCTTTAACGTACCGGGAAAAAGCCAGCTTTTACCCAATACCACGCCGGCAGCGGCGGCTATTATAATAGCTGAAAGCTCCAGCGTACCATGCAGCATAACCGTTAAAAAAAACAAGCTGCCATAGCCCTTGTTATAAAACATGTACTCAAAAGCGCCGAGCCTTACGGCTTCTTTTATCATGCTGTATAAAGTAGGTATGCCCGCCAGTATGCCCTCAGCATAGTATTTAAAAGATACGCCGCAATTATTGATCATGATGCCCAGCCACATTAAAGTACTGTTGCCCCCTTGATAAACCCCAAACGGGTTACCGTCTTCAATATTTTTTTCCGTCATATTCACGTAACCGTCGCCCATCATATCCCTTACAAACCGTTCATCAGTTTTAGAGGAGTAAAACCCAACAAAAAAGAAGAGCATAAATAATACAAAGCAAACCAGCAGTACATAATGGTGTTTGGCTACGGTAAGCGGCAGGTCGTACTTAAAAAAGCGTACAAAACGGTTGGCTTCCTCCTTCCTGTTGCGGTAAATGGACAGGTAGCGCCTGGCAGCTTCCGCGTTTAAAAACCGGGTTACTTTGCTGTGCGGGTAAAAAGTTTTGGAATAGCCGAGGTCGTCTGTTAACTGTATAAACTCCGAAGCCATTTCATCTGTATCGGCAGAGGGTTGGCTGCTGAACTGTTCCCACCGGTCTTTGTTCTTTTTAATAAATAAGGCTTCTCTCAAGGGTATTTTTTTTCAAAATAAACAATTAGTTGTTACACACGCCACTAAATAATAATTTTAATCTTTGGGGCTGCGCCGGTAACCAGTTCTAAACCCTCCGGCAGTTAGCTGTACCTTTTTTTGCATCAACAAGTTTTTTACATGAGCCGGCTTAAAATCCTTACATCCTTTAACATTGAGCTTGATTTTGAAACCGCGGAGTTTCACAAAAGGCTTTTTGCATGGATAATAGATTACATCATCATCATCATTTACATGTTTATCGCGTTCAGGCTTAGTAGCTCACTGCTACAAAATACCGCTAAAGTTGATGACATGGACCTATGGTCTATTTTTTTAATCATTCTTTTACCCACTTCTTTTTACCCCCTGGTAACAGAACTTACCATGAATGGCCAAACTATTGGCAAAAAGCTGCTGGGCATACGGGTAATTAACGAAACCGGTGGCAACGCTACCGCCAGCCAGTTTGTTATCCGCTGGATGCTGCGGTCTTCCGGCTTGCTGGTGATTATAGTTATTTTGGCAGTTCTGAGCCTTAACCAGCAATTAATAGGCTCTTTATCTTTTACATCAATCATTGTAATAGTAGATATTCTTTGTGCAGTTATTTCCAAAAAAGGCCAGCGCATAGGAGACCTTGCGGCCGGTACATTGTTAATTAACACACGCAGCAAGGCAGACCTGCAGGAAACCGTTTTTGTGGAAACGGAAGACACTTATGTTCCCGTTTACCCGGAGGTGATGAAACTGAGTGACCGCGATATGAATGTTATCAAAACCGTATTGAGCGCCATCTCTAAAAGAAGCGACTGGGCCCTTGCAGACCGCACAGCAAGTAAAGTTGAGTCTGTACTGAAAATTAGTTCCAAACACGATTCTGTTACTTTCCTGGAAACGTTGATGAAAGACTATAACCACTTATCAACCCGGTAGTGCCAGGGTAAGGGTTTACATTTTAAACTGCCAGGTATATTGCCTGCCTGCAAAAAAAACAGCGTGCTGCACTTTTGGGTGAGGGATTGAAGCGGATACCCCGGTGAAGGCATTGTGCGGCGGCTTTGTGCCGGAGTATGAGCGGAAAGCCCGACCCCTTGCGATAGCTTGGGGGCACCCCCTAAAAGATTTATCCAACCGCAGCGCCAACTACAATCAATATTAATATAAGAGCATATAAAGCAAGGCCTATAATAGTTAACACACCCAGAAATTTAAAGCAGGACTTAAGTTGGGAGAAAGACCGTACGAGCTTTTCCTGGTCCTGCGATTCCAGCGCTTTAAGCATTGAACTGGAATAGTTGTAAAGAAACAGGCAGGGAAAAAAATACAATATTGCACAAACAACATAAATAACAGTAAGGGTTGTAGCGCCTAACACACCGGCGTTGGAATACCTACCCCCACCATCCATACTGGCCAATGTATTAAGAAAAGTACCAGTAAAAGCAGCAAGCAATAAAGCTAAGCCACAAAACACAAACCCGACAATGGCTAAAAATTTTCCCCATTTGGCTGAGCTGTAAAGATGGGCAGAAGCTGGCTGGTCAATGTGCAGCTCAAATAAAGACACCTGGTTTGTTTCCATAACTGGCAGTTAGTTTAAGGTTTATAAAGAACTGAAAATACAACATTCTTATTAATGGCGGCAATTACTGTTGTTTAGCGTAACCAACCCGCTACATATCTTTGCTGCCGGAAATTTTACTAATTTATGAGAAGAGATGTTTTTCAGGCCATTGCCGACCCCACCCGCCGCGAAATAATCAACATTATTGCCCGCCAGTCGCTTAACCTGAACGCCGTGGCCGACAACTTTGAAGTAAGCAGGCCTGCTATTTCGAAACATATTAAAATTTTAACGGAATGCGGTCTTGTTATCATCAGGCAGCAAGGACGGGAACGCTTTTGCGAAGCCAATCTCTCCTCGCTGGGGCAGGTTTCTGACTGGATAGACCAGTACCGTGTATTTTGGGCCGGCAAGCTGGATGCACTTGAAAATTTTCTTGCCAACGAAAAAGTTACTCCCCTAAAAAAAGAACGCAGAAAAAAAACGAAAAACAAATAGCATACACTGTTATGCCGGCCTGCAATTATCTCACCTGGTAAAATTGAACTTTTTATTGGCTCTTTCAGGTTTTTAACGAGCGGCAGCAACGTTATCCACAATTGTGGAATGCTCTTTGTTTGTAAGCCCTGCCGTGCATGTTACCTTAGCGGCGATTTTACGTTTTCTTAAGAAAGCATTCAAAATATTCGCAAAAAATATTCGTTCGGAACAAGATATGAACCAACATATAAAAAAGGCTGCCCTGTTAAGCGTAATTCTACTTTCCACCTACGTTTCAAGGGCGCAGTTTACCAAGGCCAATGATGACCCCGATGCAGATTTTAAACTTGCCAAGGAGTTATTTCAGAAAGACCAGTTTAGCCTTGCATATCCTATGTTTAAAATGCTGGATGAAAAAACGAAAGCCAACAGCAGCATACCTGTAACCATACAGTTGGAAGCCCGGTATTATTCACTGGTTTGCGGGCTGCAGTTAAACGATATTACAGCGGAAGACAAAGCCAAAGAGTTTATTGCCATAGAGCATAATACGCCACGCATACAAATGCTGAGCTATCACCTTGCTGAATATTATTACCGGAAGCAAAAATTTGAGCAGGCGATTGATTATTACGAGAAAACAGTGGAAGATAACTTAGGCAACCGCGAAATTGCCAATATGAAATTTCACATGGGCTATGCTTACTTTACTATGCAAAGGTTTAATGAAGCAAAACCGTTATTCAATGCTATAAGGCAAATACCATCCGATCCAAATTACTACGATGCCAACTACTACTACGGCTTTATAAGCTTTAATGAAAAAAATTATAAGGAAGCGGTAAGTGCTTTTACTGTGATAGATAATCAGCCTGCTTACCAAAGCGTTGTGCCCTACTATGTTGCGGAGATATACTATTTTAACGGTGAGCGGGATAAAGCCATTGAATATGGCGAAAAGGCTTTACAAAAAGGCGGCCAGTACTACGATTTAAAATTGCGCCAACTGTTGGGCCATGCCTGGTTTGAGAAGAAAGAATTTGCCAAAGCCATGCCTTACCTGGAAAAGTATGTAAGCAATACTGAAAAAGTAAGCCGGGAAGATTTATACGAGCTTTCTTACTGTTATTACGAAGCCAAACAATGGAAAAACGCGATAGCCGGGTTTAAAGAACTTGGCGGCAAAGAAGATTCGTTATCGCAAAACAGCATGTACCTGCTGGCAGACGCTTATTTAAAAACAGGGCAAAAGCCAAGCGCCAGGAATGCGTTTTTATTCTGCGCTTTAAACAGCAGCAACCTTACCCAAAAAGAAATTTCCAAATTTAACTATGGCAAGCTTTCTTACGAACTTGGCTACCAGGATGTAGCATTAAACGAGTTGCAGGGTTTTGTAACGGGCTACCCCAAAAGCGAATACATTGTTGAAGCAAAAGAATTGCTGTTAAGCGTACTGGCCAATACCAACAATTTTAAAGAAGCCCTTAGCCTTTTTGAAAGTATGGGCTCGCAAAGCGAAACTGTACGCAAAGTATATCCGCGGGTTTTATATGGCAGGGCTGTTGAACTGGTTAACGACCAACAGGTGGCACAGGCCGACAATCTGTTGAACAGGTTGTATGCGGCGCCTTATAACCAGGCGCAGTTACCCTACGCCAACTTCTGGAAAGGCGAGATAGCTTACCGTACCAACCAGCTTGATTCGGCTATTTACTACATGGAAAATTATCTTAAATCTTCCGTTAGCCTGGGTGATGTAAACCCCGCCAACGCAAAGTATATTCTGGGGTATGCCAATCTTAAACAGGAGAACTACCCCAAGGCGCTCAGTTGGTTTGAACAGGTTACCAAAACAATTTCCGCACAGTCTGACAACGTGCAGCAGGATGCCTACTTACGCAGCGCAGACTGCTACTTTATGGATAAGAAATTTCCGAAAGCTTTGCAGATGTACGAAACTGTGTTAAACTATAACCTGCCCGCTGCAGACTATGCGCTTTACCAGAAAGCCATTATTTCCGGTGCATCTAACAGGTATGCGGAAAAGATTAGCCTGATGCAATCCCTCTCCCAGCGTTACCCGGCTTCATCGCTGGCCACCGATGCCAATATGGAAATAGCAGGCACCTACATGGCCAATGAAGAATTTCAAAACGCCGTAGCGCCGCTCAGCAATATTTTAAAAGCCAAAAACAGCGAAGCATACAAGCCACAGGCTTATTTGAAACTTGGCGTGGTATATTATAACCTGAACAACAATAATGAAGCGCTGAACAATTTTAAAAAACTCATCTCCGGCTACCCTAACTCATCAGAAAGCGAGGAAGCCGTAGAGTATGTAAGAAGCATTTTTATAGAAAACCAGAAACCATCAGAATTCATTGCTTTCATGCGCCAGAACGGCAAGAATGTTAGCTATACAGAGGAAGATTCCATTACTTATGTTGCAGCCAACATTGCTTACGAAAACAAGAACTATGATGCCGCTGCCGGTGCCCTTGGTAATTATGTAAAGCAATATCCTGATGGGCGCTATGTAATTGATGCCACCTACCAGATGGCGGATATTTACAACAACAGGAAAGATTTTCGCAATGCGGCCAATTATTACCAGGCCGTTGCTCAAAAAGCGCCTAACAAATACGCAGAGATAAGCGCCCTGCAGGCAGCCCGCATCAGCTACTTTGAGCTGAAAGATTACAATACAGCGGAAACCTATTTTATACGGCTGAAGGATTTGGCCGTATCTCCCGAAAACAAACTGGAAGCTATGCGTGGCTTGTTGCGCTGCCAGTACAAGCTGGCCAAATGGAGCGATGCGGCGCCCAACGCACAGGATTTATTGCAACAAAAAGGCATAGCTGCAGATGATAAGATGATGGCCAATATGGTTATTGCCAAAAGCCTGCAGGCCAACAACGAGCTTGACAATGCTATTACTACTTACCGCCAGGTGGTGGCGTTGGGCAAATCAGAATATTCTGCTGAAGCCCGCTACCGCATAGCAGAAATATTGCTTAGCCAAAACAGCTATGCGGATGCTGAAAAAGCTGCTTTTGATGTTATTAACAAAGCCGGTTCTTACGATTACTGGATTACGAAATCTTACATATTGCTGGGAGATATTTACTTTAAGCAAAAAGATTATTTTAATGCCGAAGCCACGCTGAAGAGCGTATCAGAAAATGCTACGGATGAAACATTGCGTAAAGAAGCGCAGCAAAAGCTGGATGTTGTAATTGTTGAAAAAAACAAAAACAGCAAAGTAGCCAGCAACCAGTAATACCAGTATTACATTAACAGCGCAGCAGCGCCAATTAAACAACACTGAATGAAAAGGATATTCGTCATCATACTCCTGTTAGCCGTAGCTGCATCTTCTGTAAATGCACAGGGCAGAAAAAAACGCACAAGGGCAAAACAGCAAAAGGCACGGACAACAGCGCCTGCTAAAAAACGGCAGGCAGCGCCTAAGGCAGATGAAGATAAAACCGATACGTTGCTTCCTAAAAACGTTATTATCACCTCTACTTTTAAACCCGTTTTAAAGAATGCTTCTAAAATAAACTTCAACGGTACGGCCCTGGCACCGGATAATGAAAGGCCGCAACTGGCTTACAATATCCCATCGCAAAACCTGTTCTTTGCGTACCAGCCTGCTACCCTGCAGCCTATGGCCGCCAATATAGATTCCTCTATTCAATGGGAAAATAAAAGCTTTGTAAAGGCAGGCTACGGTAACTATACCTCCCCATATTTTGAAGCGGGCCTTTCCCTCGGCGATGGCACCAATTCAGTTGTTAATGTGCATGCAAAGCATACTTCTTCCAAAGGCAGCTTGCCTTTTCAAACAGTAAGCAGAACGGGTGCGGATGTTACCGGTGTTTTTCATAATAAAGACAATACACAAGAATGGGCGGGCAAGGTTTTCTTTGACAACAGCGTGCAATACCAATATGGTTTTCAGCCCGATTCTCTTAAAGATATATACACCAAAGACAGCCTGCGCCAGCGCTTTACCCTACTGGGCATGACGCTCGGCCTGCGCAATAAAACGCAGAACATGTACGGGCTTAACTATAACCCCAACATTTACATGGATTTTTTCAGGGATAACCGCGGCGCCAGCGAGCAAAACTTTGTACTCAATACACCCTTGGAAAAATCAATAGGTAAAATATTTGCTTTGGCACTGGGCTTTACCGCTGATTTTACCACTTACAAAAGGGATACCGCCGACAGGATAAACAACAACCTGTTCTACCTTACCCCTGCCGTGCATTTTAAAACACCCAACTTTAACCTGGTGGCGGGTTTTACCCCTTCCTGGGATAACAAGACTTTTCACTGGCTGCCCAACTTTAGTGCGGATGTAAAACTGAAAGAAGAGAAGTTTATCTTCCAGGCTGGCTGGGTGGGCTACTTCAACAAAACCAATTACCGCAATTTGGCCCAGATGAACCCATGGCTACAGCAGCCAACTTTCCTTAACAATACCAAGATAACTGAAATGTATGCTGGCTTCAAAGGCTCGGCAGGCAGCCACGTTACTTATAATGCAAGGGTATCTTACCTGCAGTTTACCAACCAGCCTTTATTTGTAAACGATACCCTCACCGGTAAATCTTTTGAGGTAGTGAACGAGCCTGAAATGAAAGCCATAAGGCTGCACGGAGAGTTGGGCTATACACTGCAGGAAAATTTCTCGCTGCTGGCAGGCGCTACGTTTACACAGTACAGCAACCTTAAGGTAAATGAAAAAGCCTTTGGGTTACTGCCAATTGAAATAAATGGCGCCCTGCGCTGGCGTGTAATGAAAGACATCCTGGTAAAGGGCGATGTATTCTTTTGGGATGGCCCCCGCTACCGCAACAAACAACTGCAGGCCGGCAAGCTTGACCCCGCCTTCGATCTTAACGGCGGCGTTGAAGTTGCCGTATTGCCAAAGTTGAATGTTTGGCTGCAGTTCAACAATATCTTCAACAACAAGTACTACCGCTGGAACCAGTACCAGATGCTGGGCTTTAACGTATTGGCAGGAGTTGTATATTCGTTCGGCCAACCGGCTGCAAAATAACCGGCAAAGGCAAAAACGGAAATACGTATTATGTACGAAGCGCTGCACAATTACCTGGTATTACACAAACAGTTAAACCTACCCGGCATTGGCATGTTAAGGCTGGAGCAGGAGCCTGCAAGGCTTGATTTTATTGAAAAAACGCTTCATTCGCCAAAGCCAGCCATTCATTTTTTAACCGATACGCCTGCACCTGCCAGGCACTTTTATCAATATCTCTCCCGTTGGTTCTCCTTCGAGGAAACCGATACCATCCGCCGCTTTAACGAGTTTGTTTTTGACCTTAAAAGCGATATTGCCGGCAAAGGCAAAGCTATATTGCCTGGTATTGGCACCATTGCTAAAAACCAGGCGGGCGCCTACACTTTTCAAACAGAAGACATAGCTGTTGAGCAGTACTTTCCGTCCATCAGGGCAGAAAGGGTATTGCGGGAAAACGCAGAACACAATATCCGTGTTGGGGAAGATGAAAAAACCTCCACCCAAATGCAGGAACTGCTGTCTGAAAAGCCCCAAAGCCAGCGCTGGTGGATAGCCGCTGTTATACTTGCCGCCGCGGGTATTGCCGTAATAGTTTATTACCATCTTACACATTAAAGCTTTTTTCAGGGGGTGCCCCCAAGCTATCGCAAGGGGTCGGGCTTTCCGCTCATACTCCGGCACAAACCAACCGCACAAGACCTTCACCGGGGTATCCGCTTCAATCCCTCACCCGAAAGACAGTTGCCGGTTACCAGTTGCTGATTGCCGGTCTGTTGATTGTGTAAGTGTTTGAGGCTTTTTAGGGGCGATGGCGTGCAAGTTCTCCACTGCGGCAGAGCCGCAAACATTGAGCTTTGAACAAAAGACCATCGAACAGCAAGCCCCGTAGGGGCGGCATGTTAGTAGATAAGGAAAGATGCGGTTGCAAAGAGCGCCGTAGGTGCGATATGTTAAGCAGGGTGATGTGAACCGCATGTTGGAGGATTACCAGGCTCCGTTGCAAAAGGCTGTTTAACATACCGCCTCTACGAGGCTTTACAACAGGCCGCGATGGTATACCTGCTACTAACATATCGCTCCTACGGAGCTTTGCAGTTGGTTGCGGAAAGGTAAATCAAAAAGCTACCAGAAGGCAGGTTTCCGGTTGCAGGTAGCTGGTTTGTTGTTGGGTAAGTGGTTGAGGTTTTTTAGGGTGATTATGTGCAAAGCCATACAAGGTCAGAGCCGCAAACATTGAACGTTGAACAAAAGAACATTAAACAACCAAAGCCTCATAGAGGCGGCACGTTAGTAGCTAACGAAAGAAAGATTACCCGGAGCGCCATAGGTGCGATATGTTATGCTAATGATGTAAAACAAAGTCCCTGAAAGCAATAAAATAAACGAAGAATATTAAGTGCCGAGGTAGCCAACATTGAACGTTGAACAAAAGAACATTAAACAACCAAAGCCCCGTAGAGGCGGCACGTTAGTAGCTAACGAAAGAAGATTACCCGGAGCGCCGTAGGTGCGACATGTTTCTCACGGGTTTTGAACAAAAAAGGAGTAGCACAAAGCAAAACAAACACGGGCCACGCTATTGCCACTAATACTACCTATCTGCAAGTTACCATCAGGTAAATACG
Source organism: Foetidibacter luteolus (assembly GCF_009650435.1). Taxonomy (GTDB): domain Bacteria; phylum Bacteroidota; class Bacteroidia; order Chitinophagales; family Chitinophagaceae; genus Foetidibacter; species Foetidibacter luteolus. The sequence continues at coordinate 16,308 of NZ_VVIP01000084.1, read as the reverse complement.
TATTTTCAGTAACCCCAAGCCGCTCTTCCGATTAAAAATAAATTTTTTCAAAAATTAGTCCATTAAATTTGTGGACTAATAATTTTGCAGTATTCTTGCACTAACAAATCACGCTTTATGCAGGTATTTCTTCCACATGTACGATGTTGTTGTGTTTGCTGAAACACATTTTCATTTCCGCCCCGGAAATTCAACCTCAACCTATTTACTCATATCCAATTATTATAGTTTTATGTCAACCATAGTTACTGGCAGTACAAAATTACGCCCTGTAAATCCAGACGATTTACTTTCCGCCCAATCCCGGCATTACGGGTATTACCCGCTTATTAAAGGCAATACAGCACCCTCTTTTTACCTGCACGGGCAGGATGGCATTGCACGCCACCTTGCATCAGGTACGCTAAGCAACGAACTCTTTATTTCCATACAGGATTTTCTTGATTACCAGCAACCGCTGGTACTTACTTTCTATAATGGCCGGCAGGGACAGGAGCCTGCTGTAAAAGCTTTGGAAAGCCTGCAGGCCGATATACAGGTAATGGGTGGCCGCCTGGTTGTACTAACCAACACCTCTGCGAGGTACTTCAAAAAAGCTTTGCGGCATCAAAATAACCTCACCATATTTTACGACAGGGATAACGCCATTGCAGAGCTATTCGGTCTTTACGATGCCTTCAACCCGCTTTGGCAATGGGTTTCCGGTGTGGAGCAGGATGACCTGCCTTTACCGGCTTTCTACGTAATCTCGCCAGACAGGCAAATAGCCTGGCACCACATAGATTACAACCTGTTAACCTATACGAATGACAACTTTGCCCAGCAACCATTCGTTCGGGATTTACTTACTGCGGTATACCATACCCATCAACGGTATAGCTATCAGCCGGTACAATACCGGTCAGTTTCGTAACAGTGTGGGCAGGCATGTACCTGTTTATTGCTGTATGCCTGAATACTAAAACATAAAAATTTCTACCGTTACACCAAACGGAAAGCCAAAATATATCGTGTACCAAACGTTGGCCCGCAGGGCGTATAACCGGGGCACAAACTTTCAAGCAGCATATACCGAACCGATTATTTATAAAGATGCAGATTAATATTCTTGCTTTCGCGGTGCCATTATTTATCAGCCTGATGGTATTGGAGTACCTGGTAGCCAAAAAGAAAAAACTTGATTATTTCAGCCTGCACAACTCCATTGCCAACATAAGCATCGGCATAGCCGAAAGAATTTGCGATGTACTGGTAACCGGCTCTTTTTACTTTGTATATGATTACCTGCAGAAAAACTATGGCCTTATAACCATAAAGCCCGGTATTATACTGTGGATAGTATTATTGCTTTGCACGGATTTTATATGGTACTGGTATCACCGCCTGGCACATGAAGTAAACCTGCTCTGGGCGGTACATGTAGTGCATCACCAAAGCGAAGATTTTAATTATACCGTTTCAGCAAGGATAACTGTAATGCAGGCAGTTGTACGCACCGGCTTTTGGGCGGTACTGCCCCTGCTCGGTTTTCCGGCAGGCATGATAACATCTATGCTGCTGATACACGGTATTTACCCTTTTTTTATACATACCAGGCTAATTGGCAAACTGGGCATCCTGGAATACATACTGGTAACACCCTCTCACCACAGGGTACACCATGCCTCTAACGAAAAATACCTGGACAAAAACTACGGAGACGTATTCATTATTTGGGATAAACTCTTCGGCACCTTTCAAAAAGAAGAAGAAGCGCCTGTATATGGGCTAACCAAGCCGCTAAATACGTACAGCTTTTTATGGCAGCACTTTCATTTTTATATAGAGCTGTGGCTTAGCATAAAAGCCGCTAAAACCTGGAAAGAGAAGATTTCCGTAGCATTTGCACGGCCGGAAAAAATTGACCCATCTTTACGGGAGAAGGCAGAAAAGATATTCCACATCCAGAAAAACCCGGCAGCTATCACCAAGCCGTTAAACAATTATGTTATCTGGCAAATGGCGATATTGCTATCGGCCCTTTTTCTGTTCATCCTGTTTGAGCACCACTTTGACATTTCAGTAAAACTGATTTTTACAACAGCCGTTATTATTACCCTTATTAACTGCGGCGCTATAATGGAGCAGAAAAACTGGGTTTTTTACCTTGAAATATCCAGGTTAGTGGTACTTATGCTTGTTCCGTTTTGCTACCATTACAGTTATGCTGGTACCGCCACCCTGCTTTTCTTGTCTGCGATAGCCATGGTTTTAATAGCCGCATATCACAAAAGCCTGCAGCAACGTTACCTGGATATAGTATACCAGCAACGCTGATTGTAAAGACGTTTTACTGCAGTATGTAAACTGTGGTTGCCCTCCCAAACATCCTACCCGGTGGGCAAAGCTGCGTAGCGAACAAGCCGTACAAGTGAGTGACACAACGCAAGCCTCATAGTAATTCTTCTGCCGGTCCCAAAAAAAATCTGTACAAAATTTGAGGAAACAATCAGGATGGCTTTCTTGTAAAACTGCCGGCTAAAGCAGCAAAGCCAGATACCAGGCCGCCAACAAGCGCCGTAACTAACACCAGCATAAAAGCGGAACTGCCTATGCCCAAAACCTGGGCTATTTTTGTTGCCAGCAGGTGGTTGTTGGCACTATCCAGCAACAGCGCATGCATGCCCCATAAAAGGAAAAGGCCGGCAAAACCCGCCAGGAAGGCGCTTGCCGCTTTTTGGTGAACAATTACCGCTACAATAAACGATGTTGCCGCGAAGCTCCACCAGGGTAAAAATAACGGCGCCGCATATCCAAGTAAAGCGGTGAGTATTATAGCTATGAGAAATTTCATGAGTGCGTATTTTAAATACAAGTTGCAGCTATGCTTTGCTGAAAACAATTTTTCCTTTGACCATTTCTTTGGCGGCAACATCCTGGCCCACAATTTTAATGCGGTAGTATTTGCCCTGTACCCAGTCGTTAATAAAATTATCATAGTATTTGCTGCCGGGGTTGCCGCTTTGGCCGCCGGGGTAAATACCGTAGGCTTCTGTTTCATCGGTAAGATGCACCACCATGCGCCAGCTTGGGCCGTGATACTGCTTGTGCGCATTAATAATGTGCACACCGCCGCCGGCCAATAAGTGCAACCTGCTTAGTGCAGGTATGCGCAAAAGGTGCCTTATGCCACTGTCTTTAAACTTACCCCATGCAAGACTGTTACCCGTGTTGGCTTTCTGCAAAACCTCAGCAGCTTTTTTAAAGGCAAGTACTACCATATCGGTAATGGTTTCTTTTTGCGGTGTGCGAATATCGTCTGCAAATTCATACAGCGAGTCTTTGCCAATACCTTCCAGCAAGCTGCTTTGCGCAGGTTCGGGCAGCGGCAGTTGTGTTTGGGCAAATTCATCCTGGTACATAACAGACATCAGGCTGTCGTACCAGGCGGTAAACACAGAAGCGCCTTTTTCAGCGGCATCGTTGCGCAGGTTCCAGGCAATAAAAATGTCATACAGTTTTTTCTCACTGTTGCTCAGTTGTGATGCATCCATGTATTTGGTGAGCACCGGCTTGGCCAACCTTGCAAATACATTGTAGTTATCTGTTTGCATTATCTGCATGTCTTCGGCGGTAAAGTTCTGGCGGTTGGCCAGCTTCCAGTTAATGATAAAACCGCGGTAAGGTGGATAAGAGCCCCCGAGATAGTAGGGATAAGCCGTATCGTAAGGGTATTGGTTAGCGCTGCTTACAAAACCCCTTTGCGGGTTTAGCATGGTAATGTTCATGCTGTCTGGTATCATGCTTTGCCAGCGGTAAGCACTGTCGCTGCCGGGCATTGCAAAATCTCCCTGCCAGCGCCATTTGGCCGGAAACTGTCCCTGCTGGCGAATAGCTATATCACCGTTTTTAGCGGCAAAAACCATGTTTTGGCCAGGGCATTGGTAAGTGGCAATGGCGTTGGTATAATCATTAAAATTTTTGGCCCTGTTTAAGCGGTTAAAAGTAAGCAACTCGTTGCTGGCATCGTGCGCTTTCCAGCGGCAGGCATAGGCTTTGCCGTCTTTAAGGGCATCCTCGTAACGGCTGTCGTACATTACAGGCCCCCATACGGTCATGGCTATGTGTTGTGTATCGGCAGGTGCTCCTTTTATTTTTATTACTTCATCTCTAAAGGTGGTGGGTTGCCAGGTGCTGTCAAACCAGTATTCCCGCATGCTGGTATCCCTGAATGTTATTTCATAATAATCCCTGACATCTCTTTCTGCATTGGTAAACCCGAATGCGCAGCTATCGTTAAAGCCTATCACTACCGAAGGCGTGCCGGGAAAGGTAGCGCCATAAGCATTAAACTCCGGGGTGGAAATCTGCATTTCGTACCAGATAGACGGCAGGTTTAAACCCAGGTGAGGGTCGTTGCACAAGATGGGCTTACCGCTTTTTGTTTTGCTGCCCGCTACCGCCCAGTTGTTGCTGCCATTGGCAGGGTCTGGTTTTAATTTGACCTTAACGGGTATCGAATCGTTTTTCCTGAAGTCAAAGTACAACGAATCCGCTGTGGCCGGCTTTTTTACGACCAGTGCAGATTTTGCTATAGGTGTGCCTTTGGCTATTACAGGGTCAAGAATATCCTGCCCGTAAGGGTACAATTTTTTAAACTGTTCTTTGGTAAATATGTGTTTGGCGTTGGTTTTTTCAAAGTCTTCTTCAAAGCCGGCCAGGTCGTACGCCATGTACTTCATAAACAGCGCGGTTTTAAGGTTGGTCCAGGATTCGGGCTTATAATCCAGCAGTTTGTATTCCAGGGGCAGGCTGCCTTCGTCCAACGAAGCTATGTAGGCATTAACACCCGCGGTGTAGGCGTCAATTTCAGGTTTTATAATCTCATCCGCCTCCATCACTTTCAGGGATTGTTCTGCAGCGTACACCATGCCCAGCCGGCGAAAGAATTTATCTATGGAAAGAAAGTCAGTACCGGCGTAACTGGCGCCCATTATTTCGCTTAACCTGCCACCGGCGGCATGTGTTTGAAACTCCATTTGCCACAGCCTGAACCTTGCGTGCAGGTAACCCTGCACAAAATAAGCATCCGTTTCATGCTCGGCATACACATGCGGTACCAGCCGGTCATCAAAATAAACATCTGTTTTACCCTGCAGGTAAGCCGACTGAATATTGCCATCAAATTTTTTAGTGTCTGCCTCTGCATTTTGCCAGAAGCCCTTTTGCGGAGAAAGGAAATAACCCAGCCTTGGCGTTTTTACATTGCCCATGGCAACAGGCTTGTCAAGCAAAACAATCAAAGCAACCGTTATCACCGCACTCAGTACTGATAAAAACCACCGCATAACCATTATTTAAAACTGAAAGTAATAATAAAAGCAATGATAACATTTTTCAGCAGAAGAATAAGACCGGCAGGTAAGTGGCGGAAACTTCACACATCATACATCTAAACTAAAAAAGGTACTTCGTATTCCCCCCTTCGTACATGTTTTCATCGTACATCCCACATCTAACATCTAACATAGTACAGGTACTTCGTACTTCACCCTTCGTACTTGTTTTGGGGGTGCCCCCAAGCTATCGCAAGGGGTCGGGCTTTCCGCTATTACTCCGGCACAAGGCCATGCTGCGATGGCCTCACCGGGGTAACCGCTTCAATCCCTCACCCGAAGGTGCAACAGGCTGCTTCTTTTGCTGGCATACTTTATTTGCTACCGTCATATTATGCAACTCAACATGAGCCCTGCCAGGTTGGCTGATGGGGTACAATAGTACCTGGCTATTGAATACCTGTTGGGGCCCTTGCTTTGAAGAACAAATTACGGGACAACACTACCTGACCAGCTAACTTTACACCTTAACTATTAACGGATGAAAACCACGCCCGATTTTATAGACAGGTGTTTGATTTTGGCAAAACAAGCCGCGGAAAAAGGTAACAGTGCAGTGGGTGCGCTTATTGTAAAAGACAATTACATAATAAGCGAGGCGGAAGAGGCAGTTAAAACAAAAAGCGACATTACCTGTCATGCGGAAATAGAGGCTATCAGGCAGGCCGTTACAACGCTGATGACAAACGACTTGTCAGATTGCGTATTATACTCAACACATGAGCCATGCATTATGTGCTCTTATGCTATACGGTATTATAGCATTAAAGAAGTTATTTATTTGCAGCCATCCCAATACCTGGGCGGGGTTTCATCTGCGCTGCCGTTGTTAACTACTCCTCATGTTCCACCCGGCTGGAGCAATGCGCCCAGGATTAAGCGTGTTTAGTGCAGGCAGGTAACTACTTTACGCTTCTGCAGCCACTCTTGCATACTTGTTGCGGTATTCTATGGGTGTTAGCCCGGTAATTTTTTTAAATGTATCCCTGAAAGCTTTGGTATCCGTGTACCCCACATCAAACATTACCTCGCTTACATTTTTCCTGGAAACTTCAAAGAACCGTTTGGCCGCTTCAACACGCACCCTTTGAATGTATTCAAAAGGTGTATTGTTGGTGGCCTGGCTAAACCTGCGTTCAAAAGTTCTGCGCCCGGTATTAACGCTTGACGCCAGGGCGTCTATCGTTAGTTTGTCGCTGTAGTTTTTCTCAATAAAATCCTGCACATGGATGATGTCTTTATCCGTATGTGTTTTTTGCCCTTTGAACATGGAAAAAACAGCCTGGCTGGTGCGGTCAATATCCAAAGCAAAATTTTTTGAGATAAGTACAGCCGTTTCCCTGTCAGAAAACTTTTCTACCAGGTAGAGAACCAGGTTCCAGAGACTGCTGGCGCCGCCGCTGCTGTATATATTGCCCACTTCGGTGATAATAGCGCCATCCGTTACAACTTCTACATCGGGGTACCGTTGCCGAAACTCCTCCAGGTAGGCCCAGTGGGTAGAGCACCTTTTACCATTTAGCAAACCGGTTTCAGCAAGTAAAAAAGCGCCTAAGCACAAACTGGCAATGCTGCACCCGTTTTTATACAGTTGCTGAATGTAGGGTATAGCTTTTGCATTTGCCTTTATGCCCTGCAGGGTATCGCCGTAAGCAGGGGGAACAATTAAGAGATCTGTGGTAGTTACATCTTTCAGCAAGCGGTCAGTTTTTATGGTGTACTCACCATCGTTTGCAGGAACAAATTTTGTAAGGCCCACGTATTCCACATCGAAAACAGGCTTTTTGCCACCGGCAATAAGAAAGTCGTTAGCCGTTTTAAAGGCACGGTATGGCGGCGTTACCGCTTCTATAACGCCCCTGGTTGGAGCAAACACAGACACCTTCATGAACTTGTAAAATTTAAGCATAAATATAAGGTATGGTTGTCGCTTTTACCCCATGAAGTTGTCGTTTTTGCCGTGGGTGCCTGTAAGAACTAAAACTCATTTTTGTGTTATCCAATTAACAATAACACAGCAAATTATGGCAAAGAAAATTTTTATCAACCTGCCGGTGGCAAACCTTACAACGTCTATGGATTTTTACACAGCAATTGGGTTTACCAATAACCCTGCTTTTTCTGACGACACGGCTGCCTGCATGGTTTTAACGGAAGAGATATATGTGATGCTGCTGACACATGCCAAATTCGGTGAGTTCTCCAACAAAAAATTAACGGAAACCGGCACCGGCAGTTGTGCCATCTATTCCGTTTCTATGGACAGCCTTGAAGAAACAAATAAGATGGCGGATGCCGCACTGCAAGCCGGCGGCAGTGAACCTAATCCGCCAAAAGATTATGGCTTTATGCAGCAAAGAAGCTTTACTGACCCGGATGGCAACCATTGGGAGGTGATATACATGGCGAACAATTGATTAGCTGCACCACCCTGGCAGTAATGAGCACAGGGTTAAGTAATCTTAAATATCAACCTGCATGTTGAAAGATGATTTTTCATTTGGAGTATATCTTGCCTTTAATGGCAATTGCCTGCAGGCTTTCAATTATTACCAATCCTGTTTTGGCGGAGACCTGAGTGTGCAAACTATGGGAGCTACGCAGCATGGCCGGAAAATGACCAGGCAAATGCAGGAAGTTGTTATTTGTGCCACCCTGGAGAACCATTATTTTAAACTGATGGGAACGGACCTTACAACTGCCGGAAGACTTGTTCCGGGGAATAATATAAGTATCCTGGTCGAATGCAACTCCGCTGAAAGGGCCCGGTTTATATGCAACCTGGCAGGCAACAATTATTGCCCGGTAAGCAATACAGACCACCTGATTGAAATAACCGACAGGTACAGGGTACACTGGATATTCAGTCTTCGATAAAAATCATCAATTACAAGGCTATTATGTAAAAACACACCAAAATGGCAAAAACAGATTACAAAACAATTGACCAATATCATCAGGCTTTTCCCGCAGATATTGTACAGAGGATGCAAATCATAAGGGAGATTATTCACCAGGTAGTGCCCGGTGTGAAGGAGACGATCAGCTACCAGGTACCCTGTTTTAAGTACCACGGCTATTTAATTTATTACTGCGCATTTACCAAACACATAACGATCTCCAACCCTTACAGTGCGGCTTTTTGGGAGCATTTTAAATTAGACCTGGAAGGTTACAAGGTAAGCAAATCCGCTATCCAGCTACCGAACGACCAACCATTGCCGGAGAAGCTGATTAAGAAGATCATTGAGTTTCGTAAGAAAGAAAATGTTGCTGCTGCCAAAACAAAGAAAGCTGGTTAACGCATGCAAGCGTAGATGCTTTGGCTTGCCTCTTCCATCCACCGATCCATCAACGCTTACTGATTAATTTGCAGTATTTACAGTATAACTACAAAGTTAATCCACCTCTATATCATACTTGCGCAACAGACCTGCCAGGCCGGTAGCTGAGAACCTGGCTTTTTTAATTTTATTAAATTGGGGGTCAATTGTATAGTTGTAAGCTGTGCGAAAATCGGCTTTTTCAAGTATGCTGTTTTCAAACAGGGCTTTGTTTAAATCGCAGTTTGCAAATGTGGCGCCGGTTAGGTTGGCTTCGGTAAAATCAACTTCCTGCAGGCTGCAGTTTTTAAATACAGTTTTCTTAAGATTGCGCTGGTAAAAAGAACAAAGGTTGGCTACGCAGTCTTCAAAATAAACGGAGAACAAAAGTGTGTTGCAGTTTTCAAAGTGCAGGCCAAGCATTTTACAGCCGGTAAACTTTACGTCGCTAAACGTGGTATTGTGTACACTTGCTGTGCCCAGGTTGCACCCATTAAAAGTGCAGCCTGAGAAATTAATATTAGAAAGCTCGCTGCCGGAGAAATTACAGTTGATAAAACTGCAGTCTTCATAATCAGCCCGCGCCAGTGGCTGAAGCGTGAAATCCTTTTTTTCAAAAGTTTGTTCTTCGATATAGGTTTTGCTCATGAATGTTTCTGCAGAGTTATTGCTTCAGGTGGTTACCGATTTCATCAATCTCATCCAGGTTATGTATGGCTTTCGGGTTTAAGCCATATTTATTGGTGCCGGGTTCGCTATCAGTACATAAAAGAACCAACAGCCAGATAGCGCCTACGAACGGTACAAAATAAATAAAAAACCAGGTGCCGCTCTTACCAATATCATGCAGACGCCTTACCAAAACAGCAAGCCAGGGTATTAACATTGCCAACATGTATAATCCAAAAACATAAGAAAATGGATCCCAGGCGAGTTCGTAGAAATCCGAAATGTTTGCCAACAAAGCAAGTGCGAAGAAAATAGCAACATTAAAAAGTATAAAATACCAATATTCACTGCGCCTTGCCCTGCCGGTAAAATTTGCGTAGTTTTTTAAAGCGTTCAGGTAGTGTTTCATTTACAAAATTGTGTTTAGGTGAAGATTGTATATGCAAGCCATCAGAGGCTTTTAAATGGGTATGCTATTGGACTAAGTGATTGCCTATATTATCAACATCATCTGGATTGCCAATCCCTTTGGGATTAGGCCCCCACTTATTCGGCCCCACCTGGCTGTCTGTAAATAATAACACCAGCAACCATATAGCTCCAATAAAGGGAATAAAACTAATCAGGATAAACCAGCCGCTTTTTCCTACGTCATGCAGCCTTCGCACCAGAACCGCTAAACTTGGAATAAACACTGCAAGAGCATACACAATATAAATGGAGCCATAAAAAAGGCTTTGGGGACCGTAAGCAGTCTCGAAAGTAAAATCTGTACCTATAACATTATCCATTAAACCAGCAGCCAGGCTAAATAGAAAATTAAACAACACAAAATACCAGTATTCACTTCTACGGCTGCGGCCGGTAAATGTTGCATACTTTTTTAAGACCTCAATGTAGTACTTCATGGCAATTTGATTTTTTTTAAGAGAGTTAACCGTTAGGCTTGTGGGCCGATTACTTCTCAAGATAATCACTGGGGCTATTAAATAACCCCAATCCCATGTCTTTAAACGTAATTTAATGTTCTCCCCCTACCAATGCTTCCACAACACTTCCACTCCCGCCGCAAATACCACTACGGCGGTAATACGTTTTACGGCCAATTGGTTAAATTTCAGGGCAGCCATGCGGCTGCCAATCTGCCCGCCTGCAAGCACCGCCAGGCACAACAGCAAAATGCGGGTGTAGTTAATTTCTGCCGGTAAATTTTTTAGCTGCCCGGCTATGCCCGCCACGGAGTTAACCAATATGAAAACACTGGCCGTGGCGGCGATGCGTTTGGGCACGTCCCACCGGGATAGATTAAGCAGCGGAGATAAAAATATACCGCCACCTATACCTACCATGCCCGAAAGAAACCCAATGGCGCCACCCAGCAGGCCATCTCTTACATAGTTTGCGTTGTTACCGTTAGCGCCAACTATGGCATTCTTTGTTTTCAACCAAAGCAGGGCGCCCGCAACCAGCAGGCTAAAGCCCAGTACAATAAAAAAAGTATCCTGGCTTATTTTAAGGCTGGCGCCTGCATAAGCCAGGGGTATGCTAACTGCCACCAGGGGAATAATCTTGCGCCAGTTTACCTGCTTGTTTTTAATAAAGACGATGGTACCCCCCGTAACTACAATAATGTTGCACAGCAATGCTGTTAAGCGCATTTCCGCAAAAGGTAAATGGTACAATGCCAATATGGCCAGGTAGCTTGAGCCACCTCCCAACCCTACGGACGAATACACGAATGCTATTACAAGAAAAAAGAAAACAATTTCCAGGTGCTCCATAACAATTTTACAAGCTGGTTACACAGAAATGGTAAGATGCAGTAAATTTATCTGTTTCAGAAAAATTTCTATATCAACAATGCTATCATTATGCTAAGCGCTATTGTACTGGCCGCGGGTTTATCCAAACGCATGGGGGCTGATAATAAGCTGCTGCTGGCTTACAGGCAAACAACGGTGCTGGCAGCTACCATCGCTAACATTATTGCCGCGGGCATTACAGATGTTATTGTAGTTACCGGCCACCAGGCATCTGCGGTTAGTGAAAGCATTGCAGGTTTACCGGTAAAAATTATACACAATACGTTGTTTCAGAAAGGCATGACCACTTCTATACAGGCAGGTATTCAACACACTGCCGGGCAGGGTTATATGATATGCCTTGGCGATATGCTAACCATAGAGCCTGGGGAATATGCCCTGCTTGCCAAAGCTTTTACAGCGCAAATAATGGCTAACCCCAACTGCATTTGCCTGCCGCGCTATCAAGGGGAAAAAGGCAACCCGGTAATTTTTTCCACGGTATATAAAAAAGATATACTGGAGCATAAGGATATGGAGGGCTGCAAAGCCATCGTGCAAAACAACCGTCAGCATATAACCTGGGTAGATATGCCAACCAATCACATACTACAGGATATGGATTATCCTTATGATTACGAGCAACTGGTTTCGCCCGTTTAACATGCTGCTTTTCGTAGTGTAAAGTTTGGATTTTTCGGGGTGCCCCCAAGCTGCGCAAGGGGCCGGGCTTTCCGCTACTACTCCGGCAGAGGCCCCCCACTGCGACGGCCTCACCGGGGTAGCCGCTGCAATCCCTCACCCGAAGGTGCAACAGGTTGCTTTTTTGCCAACATGTTGTATACACAGCTCAATTGCACTTCATTGCAGTTAAACCAGTAAATACAACGTTAAATGTGCTATATAAAGACAGTGCTAAACCTATATATTTACAAACACTTACTTGTTGTTTACGCAACAACTACTAAACGTTGGCGTAAGTAATGTACAGCAATCACCAACAATTATTCTTTTGGAAAATGCGTGAATTAATTAAAAAGATAACCCCTTCGTTTTTAAAGAAACAGTATAGGGAATACGTTAAGAGAAAACAGGTTAAGCCCTATAAGGGAGATAAGGTAGTTTGCACTATTTGCCATTCCACGTTCAGGGAGTTTGGCCCCTTTGGTTTAGTAACCAGGCAAAATGCATTATGCCATAACTGTGGGTCTTTAGAGCGGCACAGGCTAACGTGGAAATATCTGCAGGAAAAAACAGATTTCTTTAACCCGGGCAAAAAGACACAGCTATTGCATTTTGCCCCGGAGAAAGCCTTATATGATGTTTTCTCTGAAAACGAAAATATTGAATACATCCCGTGCGATTTGTTTCCTGAATATTATAATTATAACGGAAAGGTTGATATAAGAACTGTGGACATAACCAATATTCCGTTTGAAGATAACCGCTTTGATGTGGTATTGTGCAATCATGTACTTGAACACATACCTGATGATAAACTTGCCATGCGTGAATTGTATAGAGTATTAAAAAAAGGAGGATGGGCAATTTTACAGGTGCCCATTGATTACAATAGGGCAACAACGTATGAAGATTTTTCTATTAGAACACCTGAAGAAAGGTTAAAGGCGTTTGGCCAAAGTGATCACGTAAGGTGGTATGGCCGAGACTACAAGGACAGGCTGGCGGAAGCCGGCTTTAAAGTAACCGAAGATAGTTATGTAAAAAGTTTTTCTTCCGGGGATTTATTCCGCTATGGGTTAATGGCATCCGAACTGATATATTATTGCAAAAAAGAATAGAAGGAATAATAAACTACGATGCTTCTACCATGCGGGAAAAGCCGCATAGCGAACCTAACAGCGCAAGAGTGCGACGCAACGGTAACTCAATAGCAGTTCTTCTGCCGGGCCCATAAAATTCTTGCAACAAATAACTTTTAGCCGCTTAAAAAAGCTACAAAGCTGCCCCATGTTTTACAAGCCGTACCACCACAGATTTGGAGGCAGGCGTATTGCTGGTATGCGCCACAGCATTAATACTTACCAATGCATTGGCTTCAGGAAAATAAGTAGCAACGCAGCCCCGGGCAATAGGCATGGGCACTACTTTAAACATTCCGGCCCTGCGCTCTTCATTATTAAACCTGCTGATGATATCCACCACATCAAACTTTTGTAAACCGCATAACTGCATATCCGCTTCGTGCATCATCACCACACGCCGCTCATTATGTATGCCTCGGTAACGGTCGTCCATACCGTACACAGTGGTGTTAAACTGGTCATGGCTGCGTATGGTCATCATCATAAATTCACCGGGCTGCAGCGTATGTTGCGGCAACGGTAACACGCTAAACACAGCTTTTCCGCTATTGGTTTTAAAGTTTCTTTCTTTAACAGCATTGGGCAAATAGAAGCCGCCTGGCCTGCGCACTTTGGCATTATAATCGTCAAAACCGGGAATTACTTTTTCCACCAGGTTCCTGATGGCGTCATAATCATTCACCAGGCCATCCCAGTCAACGGCAAACCTGCCGGCAAAGGTAGCTTTGGCCAGCCTGCAGATAATGGCTACTTCACTTAACAAATGCGCTGACGGCGGCATAAGCACCCCCTTTGACATTTGTACCACACCCATTGAATTTTCGCAGCTTACAAACTGCTCTTTGCCCTGTTGTATGTCTTTATCCGTACGGCCCAGGCAGGGCAATATAAGTGCCCGCCTGCCATGCACCAGGTGGCTGCGGTTAAGTTTGGTAGATACATGTACCGTTAACTGAGTACGCCTTAAAGCTTCCGCGGTAAAAGCTGTATCCGGCGTGGCTGATAAAAAATTACCGCCCATGGCAAAGAACAGTTTCACCCTTCCCTCATGCATGGCTTTTATGGATTCTACTACATCATAGCCATTATGGGCCGGCGGGGTAAAACCAAATACCTGCTGCAGGTTTTGTAACAACAGGGCCGGAGGTTTCTCCCAAATGCCCATCGTCCTGTCGCCCTGTACATTGCTATGTCCGCGTACAGGGCATACACCAGCGCCGGGTTTGCCAATGCTGCCCCTAAGCAGCAGCAGGTTTACAATTTCTTTAATATTGTCTACCGCGTTGCGGTGCTGGGTTAGCCCCATTGCCCAGCAAACGATGATCTTTTGGCTACTGCTTATTAAGCGTGCCGCCTGCTGAACAAGCTCCTCTTCTACCCCGCTTTGCTGCACACACTCCTCTAAAGAACATTGTTGCAGGGCGGCCATAAAATTTTCGTAGCCGGATGTATAGTTGCTGATAAAATCATTGTCTATAACGGTGCCGGGGTGCTGCTGCTCCTCCTTTATCAACAGCAACATGATAGCTTTTAACAAGGCCACATCTCCATTAATGCGTACCTGTAAAAAAAGGTCGGTAAGTTTTGTGCCGCCAGATAATATTTTTTGCGGGCTTTGCGGGTTAATAAAATTCATTAGCCCCGCTTCGGGCAATGGGTTTACAGCGATAATTTTCCCTCCATTCTTTTTGCATTTTTCCAATGCAGACAGCATCCTGGGGTGGTTGGTACCCGGGTTTTGCCCCATCACTATCACCAGTTCCGCATGCTGTATATCATCCAGCGTAACAGAACCTTTACCAATGCCAATTGTTTCAGTAAGCCCGGCGCCGCTGCTTTCGTGGCACATGTTAGAGCAATCCGGCAGGTTATTGGTACCCACCATGCGTACAAACAACTGGTACAAAAAAGCCGCTTCGTTACTTGTTCTGCCAGAGGTATAAAATACCGCTTCATCCGGGTTGGCAAGGGCATTAACCTGGGTGGCAATTAAACTAAAAGCATCCTGCCAGTTTATGGGTTGGTAATGGCTGCTGCCTTCTTCCAGCAATACCGGTTCTGTCAACCTGCCCTGTTTGCCAATTTCAAAATCGGTAAGCCTGCCCAGCTCTTCTACACTATGCTTAGCGAAAAACGCTGCTGTTATCTTTTTCTTTTGAGCTTCTTCCGCAATGGCCTTAATACCGTTTTCGCAATATTCGGCTATGGCAGAGCGCTCATCATCCGGGTCGGGCCAGGCGCAGCCCGGGCAATCAAAGCCGCCTTTCTGGTTTAATGCCAGCGATGTTTTCCAGGCATCGGCCAGGGACATATATTTCAGCATCTGCTTAAAGGAGGAAGCAATGGCAGGCAACCCTACTGCTTTGGGCAGCAACGGCGTTTGATGCAGGTGGCTAAAACGCTGCGGCGTTAAAGCGATATCATCTTTTACCAGGTTTTCTTTCAGTGGCATAAGCAACAATAAAACGGCTAAGTTAAAAAAAGCATGCGGGCGCCCTGGTTAAAAGTAAGGCTTATCCCTTCTTCAGCACGGTTATCTCACCGTTGCGCTCCATGTATACACGGTCAATTTTTTCCAGGTTTTCCGTCATGGCTGCGGCCCGTATGCCACGCATAATATCCTCTTTGCCCACCAGTGCCCGGCGCATATTAGCGTCTATAAAATTACCATCTTCATAAAGCAATATTTTGTTGCCTTCCGCAAAACCTCCAAACCTATTGCTGTGCAATACAAGCCAACCGAAAACACGGTGCAGCACAGCTATAACCAGGCCGGTAGCCACCACTGGTAAAAATGGCGAAGCCCCAACAATTGCCCGGCTTAATACGGCGCCCAGGGTTATAGAGATGATATTATCCATTGGCGTTCGCAAACCAAAAGAACGCCTGCCTGATATGCGGAGGAACAGCAGTGTAAGCAAAAAGATAACGATGCCCCTCAGCACCATTTGCAGCGTTTCAAGGTTGCTGCCCTGGCCAAAAATTTCAATCAGGTATTTCATATAGAAGCGGTTTTATCTGCCAAAAATTATCGGCGGCATACAGCAATGCCGGCTTTTACCCTCTCAATTTACAGGCCAGACAACAATGCGTTGCAATCGTAATTTATATCTATCTAAAAGTACGAGATACGAAGTACGAAATACGAAGTACGAAGTACCTGAATTCAACAGGTCTTTTCCTGGCCATCAGTATCTTTTCGTTGCCTCAGATTGTTATATTACAGCAAGTATGCAAATCAAAGTACTTTATACTTCACTTTTCGTACTTGCTTTTAGTATTCTTTCGCTACTTCTCACATTTTCACATAACA
>NZ_VVIP01000083.1 GCF_009650435.1 Foetidibacter luteolus | reverse complement strand
TTGCAGGTATAAGCGAGGTCATCAAGTTTTCTTATAAAAAAGGGAACCGGGATATCGTTTTAAACAGGCCTAAATACGAGTGGATTACATCTCACACTTGCCGCCGTTCCTTCTGCACCAATGAGTTTTTAGCAGGAACACCGGTAGACCTAATTATGAAAATAAGTGGCCACAAAAGCTTGCGGGACTTTTACCGTTATATCCGTGTGACACCTGAAGAAGCGGGACAAAAAATCAAGGAATTGTGGATGCAAAGGGGCGACTTGAAAATAATGGATTGGAAGGTTGAATAAAGTTATCCCATTTTACGAATATGTGGGGCAGCAGTCAAAATGGGTTAAAGTTTCTGCGGGGTCACCTGTAATACTTAAAAAGCTTGTAAGTGAATAACTTGCAAGGCTTATTTTTTTAGGGGTAAACAATGGGTAAGCAATTGGCTGAAGGTAGGGATGCTTAAGGCTTGGTGAGAGGTTGCAGGGTTATTGAAGGCGGTTTAAGATGTTCTAGCTGCTTGCTTTTGGACTAGCATCAATTTTTTGGAGCAAGTCTTCTTTTTTATCCATATAAATTCCCTGTTTTTTTCGAGAGACGCTATGTCGATAGGGCGGCCCTCGATATCTGGCCTTACATCAATTTGTGTTTTAAAAATTTTTCTAGAGTGATAACAAAATCTGAATTCCTCCATTCATTTTTTTTGTTAGGCTATTTTCTATCGCCGAGATATGCCCCATGGTGCCAACATAGAAACCGTCCGTATTTACAATTCTATAATCAGGTTCAGCAACCTTTGCATCAATCGTAAAGCCGACGATACTGAATGCGACTAATTGAACTAGCAGCTGGTTATTTTCGAAACCGAAAAACAGAATCTTTGAACTAAAAGAATCCTCTTTCAACTTTTTAATAAAAAGAGCTGGATCAACTCGCCGAATGAGTTTTATTTGTTCAAAGTAGTAATTATTGAAATCCAGCATTGCTAAAGAAATAGTACGCGATTCCTTTAACTTCCTGCTAAGCCTGACCGCTAATCTGGCTAGGGAATCGCAGGATATTCCGCCACAGCAAAGTTTGATTTGCCAGTTGACCCAATTTTACACATGGAAGAAATACTGTCGCCACCGTATTTGGTTTCCCGGTTTATCACAGTCTTACTGTCTGCAGCTAGATACATTTTGCTTGAATCGCCAGCAATTAAAATTGTAGTCTGGCCTGAGCAGGCACTTACTATTAATACAAAAAAGAATAATATAGCAATCCTAAGGGTTCGCATGGCAACAGGTTTAGCTGATATAAGATAAAAAGGATTTTTGGGAAATGCACGGCCGGTAGTAAAATCTCTACACAAAAGTCCTCAGCGTTGGTTGCCGGCATTCATTGGCGCTTTATATACCTTTGCTTCAGCATGTCATTAGAGGACAACTATACCCCTCTTAGTTTCGCAGGGGCGCTTTCTTTCTATTGAGGCTTCATCGTCCGATACACGTAGAGGATGACCGCTATAAGCGCCAGGATGGTTGCGATTGCTGCCGTGTCAATCAGGTAAATCAGTTGGGTATGGGCGGGATCTTTCCTGTTTCCAATCTTCACAATAATTACCACCCCGAAAACGAATGCAATTAATACGAGGAGTTTAATAGCAATATCAATGAGTAAAGTCATTGTGAAAATGTGGATACAGGTAAAGATAGTCGGTTAATAACACAATGGCGGGTATAAAAAAGCACCTTGGAAAAGGCGCTTTTGTCCTGTCTTATAAATAATGAACCGGGATTAAGCGGCTCTTTGTAAAGTTATGTAGACAGCTTAATAAGCAAGACTGTTGTTTAGCTGTTTTTAATGGAATCGTAAGGAGTAATTAATTTATGCCTTTATTGATAACCAGGATATTTGCAATGGAGTTTGGTAAATCTCTCTGAGCCTATTTTATACCCCAATAGCGTTTGCAGGTAACGTTTGGATTAAATAGACTAAGGGCTTCTTTGAAGCAATAAGGGAATCAATTCGCACTTTACCATCAGGAGTATCGTACACATAAAAATAATCTTGCTTCCTTGATGCTACAATACTTAGATTTTGCTTCTTAGCTATACTATCAAATGAAAAGAAGAAAGATACTAATTCAAAATCGTTGGTGTCTGCATAATCTTCTTTGTCCGGAACAGCCCAAAAACTAGTTTTACCTAAAAAAATAACACCCAAGTCATTATCTTCAACAAAAATCTGATATCAAGCCAATCTCTTAATATCAGGAAGGCACTACCTTGCAGCCGTCTCTCCAGTAACATTTATCCGTACTACGGTTAGCGAATCAAACTACTACATCCAGCACACTCAAAGAACGAAGGAAAAGGATTATTCCACCAGTCATCTTTTTCACCGATAACATTGTACCATTGCTTTACCGTAACTGAGAGGTAATAATGGTAGCGTGTTTACCTTGCCTGTCCTCAATAATGTCCATTAACACGGCCCTGCTTTGGGCATCAAGTGGTTGTATGCCAAAGTCATCGAGGATAAGCAGGTCCTGTTTTTCTATTTTCATCAGTTCTTTGAAGGAAGATCCATCGGCTTTTGCCATTTTCAATTGGGCAAACAGGCGTGTTACATTTGCATAGAGTACCTTAGCAGTCAGCATTGGTGGCCAATGGCAGCTGCCAGGAAGCTTTGCCGGCTACTGCTTACCTGACTACAGCCCTTTACATAAAGGTTTCTATATAAAATTCCGGTCCAATAAAAAATTGTTTATATGCCATGAAGTATATATTTTATTGCGGTGAAGTACACTCCTTGTGGCGGCAGCCTGCAACCTTAACTCCAAACTCCTGTTATGAAATTTTTTCTTTTATCCCTGGCGATGATGATAAGCCTTTACTGCTTTTCACAGACCGTACGTTTTGAACCTTCCGGCTATCAGTTGACAAGCGACTGTTACAGGTGCCTTTCGTGCCCTAAATCAGTCGGGGCTGTCAGAGATGAACAGGATGATTATGAGCTGTACGATTATTTCGACCTGGAGACCCATACTAACACAATAGATGTGTACTGCGATGACAAGTTTATCGGCAGATGGAAACTATATAAGACGACTGAATGTGACGGTGTTTCTTTTAGTACTGATATTAAGTTTATCCGTACAGAAAACGGGTTCAACGTAACTTCTGAAATTGGTGCGTCCGAGTTCAGGATGGAATCTTCAGCAATGAACCTGATCCGCAGGGATGCCATGGCCTATTGCAGCAAAGGAGAAACCCGCAAGTCGGAAGCCGAACTCCTGCGGCTGTATGAAGAGGGCCGCATATCTATTTCCTCTGCAATTCCGGAAACAAATATCCCCGATTCCAATTTTGTCAACAGCAGATGGCTTGTAACTGCTACCGAATCCTACGAACTGAGTTTCCCGGAAAGTCATGTTGTAGCAGGCCATGAAGGTTATACCTGGAAAATGTTCCCCGCCCGCCGTATTATCGATATTGATATGGAATACCAGGAGAAAAACAGGATATACTCCATTGTGCAACGTCCCGGAGGTTATGTGTTCTATTCCTTGGTCAACAATAAAATTGATTCCACCACAAATATTATCCCGCTTGCCTTTGGCTGGAAACCAGCTGATTCCGTCCAGCCACACTCTTCTCTTACAAGGGCTGGCATATTTATGCGGGATTCCTTACGATCAGCATTCTCTAACAACATAGTGGACTGCAAAACCTGTTACTGGGAAGGGCAGGCCTGGCCTCCGGGAAGCACAATAAGTAAGGGTCCCCACTCTGGGTTTGACCCACCCGCCACATTTACCTGCAAGATTATCAATAATTACCCTCAGTGGACCAGCACGTTTTGCAGCCAGGCTTACTTTGGAGATCCGGGAGGTTTCTGCGCTGGCATAACCTCATTTTCACAAAGGTCATCACCCGGCCGTATCATTAAAACAAATGACGGATATAAGGCTTATGTGATCTATAAACAGAAAGACAGGGTCAACAGGAGAAATGAAGTGGTCAGTGCTGGCAAGTATGTCCTGACCAGTGTGACGATGGAAGAACTGGCACAGTTGAATAAGGGCGTATTCCCGGAGGCGCCGGCACCGCCAAAAAAGAAGTCAAGGCTTGTTGAATTCTTAGAAAAAGGCTACCGGCGGAACTAATCCCTCTTCAGCTCCGCTTCCCTTTTATTAACAGAAAATTGAAGATTAAAGACGATCAGATTGTTCCTGATATATTTTGATTGATAATCGTTCTACCGATAAATTATGTTTTTCTAACGAACAGGCTGAACCTGCTTCAGGCTGTCCAAATCTCCCGGTTAAAAAGTCCGCATAGCCCCCTGTAATGTCAATGATCCCGTGGTACATTCGTTGAACAACAAATGCAATGACGCATATGGCAGACAATACTTCCAGGAAAATGATCTCGGCAATGCAGGTCTCACTGGACGGCTTCATAGAAGACACGGAGGGCAAAACGGACTGGGTCGAATCGTGGGCGGATGCCATCCAGCTGATCGACGATATTGACACTTTCTTGTTGGGCGGGCGCATGTACCCGGGTTATGGTGAATACTGGGGTATGATTCACGAGGACTCTAAACGTATACCGCCCAACCCCGAAGTTCCCTCCCAGGCAGACCGTCTCCCTTCGGACAGCGAGATTGCGTACGCCCGGGTCGCAGCGCAGACACCTCACCTTGTTCTGTCGACCACACTTGACAGCGTGTCATGGCCGGCGGCACGCATCATCCGTAACCTTGCAGAATTGCGGGCATTTAAGGCTACTCCAGGCAAGAACACCTATGTGGTTGGTGGAGCAGGCCTGGTCGCCACCTTGATGGATGCAGGTTTAGTTGATGAACTTCGGCTGATCGTTCACCCCATCATCGTGGGCCATGGCAAGCCGCTCTTTAATGTCACAAAAAAGCACCCGCTTGAGCTTGTTCAGGTACAGCAAGAAAAAAAAGGACAGGTTATTTTGACTTACCGGATATGAATGGCTGCCAGCGGAATTTCCAGGGAAAAAATTATATATCTTGCCTGAAGTTCCCAATGCCTGACGATGGAAGTACAAACATTTTACCCGAAAGATCCTATACTGAAAGAGCACATAACGTATTATTATTTTTTGAGAACAAACTCGGAGAATTTCTGTAAAGCGTACTACTCTTTTCCCCATACAGATCACTCGTTTAATATTCATAAAAATGCAGCTTGCCGGATTGATTCGAATAAGATATGCGTGTATCAACAAGACAGTGACAGCTATCTAAGCATCGTTCAGGGAAAATATGATGTCCCCCTGTTTGTAGAACTCAAAGGAAAACTCGACAAACTGACAATCATTTTCAAGCCACTGGGTTTTAACCATTTTATCAATAAACCGTTTGCAGACTTGGCTGGTCAATCCTCGCAGATATTTAGCGACTGGCAAAATGATGCATGTTACCAGTCCTTCCTGGACGCCTTTTACGACACACCCGACAATAGCAGGAGAGTTGACCTGCTTGAGCAATTTCTAATGTCAAAGTTTCATCCTTTCAACAGATATTCTTTACTCAAACAGGTTGTCGAAAGATTGTCCTCGTTCAATCCTGAATATTCAGTCGCCCAAATTGCCGGTGAACTTGGCATGCACACCCGCACGCTCAATCGTTTATTCAATCAGGAAATCGGTATCACCCCAATCGGATTTAAAAAGATTGCCCGGTTCAGGCATTCGTTGAATAGCAGGCGGACAGGCGATAAATGGAGAAAGCTGACTGAAATAGGCTATGAAAGTCATTTTTATGACCAGTCTTATTTTATAAAGATGTATCGAAAACTTACCAGCGAAACACCAGCCGCATTTTTCCGGTCAACCAAAGCGCTTGCCGACGACCATCTTATTTTCAGGTTCGTTCGCAAGTAGCTGCCTTGTCTGAAAAGTACAATTTCATGTTGTTATTCCTGGTTTGCTTTGCAGTGTAATTCATTGTGAACGATGAGACATCTTTTAATAATAATACAATGCTGCTTGTTGTCGCTGGCAGGGCCGGCCCAGAAAAACATAAATGAAAAACTGTACTCCACATTTCTGGGCGATACAGTTGATTATACTGTTTGGGTACCTTCAAATGGCTCTGCGGGGCAGCAGTATACGACCATTTACACCTTCAGTTACGGTGCAAGCGATGCTGCTTTTACTGCAGAGCTGATATACTATCTAAATAAACTGAACATAACACACCTGCCGCCAATTATAGTTGTAAACATCCAGGCAGATATGGATGGGATCGGCTACAATTATGAAACTGGTTTGCTGACAACTAAGGGCGTCAGGATGCTGGAATGCATAAAAAGCGAAATTTTTCCAGTGCTTGAGCATAAATACCAAGCTTCGCAGTTCAGGATCTATATGGGTCAGTCGTATGGCGCCAGTTATGGCAATCACTTGTTTTTATTTCAGCCAGAGCTATTTTCAGGTTATATGCTTTTCTCCCCCGAGAAATTAACGCCCACACAGCCGCCATTTGAGATCAGCGATGAACTGATACAGTTTTACGGCAGCCGACCTACTTTCTATTATTTGGCTTCAGGTGTGGATGACCTGCAAAGAAGACAGGATTATGCTGGTGAAATAGCCCAAAAAGTGAAGCGGTTGGACAGTATTCAATTCAACTTTCGATATGAAAATCTGCCGACAGCCGGGCATAACAATTCAACGGCGATAGGCCTGCCCTCAGCGCTGGATTTTATCTACCGGGCATACAATTCATTTCCAGAATTAGACAGCATAACGTCTATGTCAACAGCGCTCAGCCAATATGAAAAAAGGGTGACTCGTTTTTATGGGATCAAGCCTGAAAAAAATTCGTTTCATATTTATCAGCCGTTTTTATCAGCCATATGGCAGCGAATCGACACTGCATGGATGAGGGCAGCGATCCATTATTTTATTTCAGAAAAAACCGGCGGGCGGCAACTCCGGGATTTTGCTTATTCATGCTGGGTGGTTGGATTGAATGAAGAAGCAAGGCAGTTGTACGGAAAAGCTGTAAAAAAGATCCTGGCAGATGAAATGTCCTTAGTTTTTAGCCCTTCGACGCTGATTACCTGCTACCGCGAACTGGCTTTTAATATTATGAAAGATAACCCGGAGAACGGTTGGAATCTGCTTCAGAAAGCGTTGGAGGTTTGCCTGCAGCATAAAGGGAATATCCATATCAGTTACTACCCCGACATCTACTTTTATCTGGGAAAATTTGCGGCTGACAACAATATGAACGTAAAAAAAGGGCTGAATTATTTACTGTTGTATGTTGAAAAACGCAAAGACCTGGTAGATATCATTCATGTAGCCTTCGATGAAGTGTATTACACTATCGGTAAATGTTATGATCTGCTGCACGACACATCAAATGCGACAAAGTATTTACAAAAGGCACTTGACCTGAATGCAAGCCACGGGAAAGCAAAGTCCCTGATGAAAAAAATACAGGCTGACAAATAATTCAGGCGCCCACTATTAGTACTGTTCTGCGGGATTTTATAGTATCAATGCTGCCGCAAGGCCTGCAAGTCCTCAACCCGGGTAATGGTTGTATAACTATGAGAAGAAGAAAAAGTTTTATAGAAAAGTACCAGCGTCGAAGAGCCATATAACATCAGGTCACCCGTTTCAATAGTTCCAAGATTAGAAGCGTCCGTATGCAAATGACAACATCAAAGAGCTTATAGGGAAATATTAAAAAGTTTCCAAAGCCAAGGTTGAAAAAGCCAGGAGAAGCAGGATTTGCTTAAAGTAAGTTCAATATAAAAGTTTAGGTATAGTTTTTACAAAATCACTATCGCGATACCCTTCTCCAGTCATTACTATTCTTTGGATGCCACGGTCGAGATGATAGGATACGATGTTTTCGCTAAAACCCTTAACTGTGGCGCTTTTCGCAATTCTGAAAGCCGTGGACTCACGGATTTACTCACAGACAATGTTCAAACTGCAAACATTTATCCTATCCCCTCATAATCGGTGGACTGGATTCGAATACCCTCTGTAATCATTTATAAATCAATCTTTTGTGTAATTGATAATTTTACACTCACCGGATAACTCACCGAAGAAAGAACTACATGCAAAATAATGAAATTGTTTCTAAGAAGCTGTGCGGCTCAGGTCAAACGGATTTAAACAATGAAAATTTTCTCTGTACGGTAAACTGTTTTAAGACCGCTTGCCGCGCCTCTGCGAGGAACGTGGCCTCCGTCAAATTGAATTGCCCGACGCATTTGGCCATGAAAAGATGATAAACCTGTGCCCCTTCTCTTTTTTTTGGAATGCCGGATACGCTCGAGTTCCTGCTTTAATGGACGCAATTTTTCTTCAACCTTATCGCCGCATCAATAATTAAATTGAGCGCCCTGAACCTTCCCTCAAGCTCACTGGTGCTGGTCCCTTCAATGACACAGTTATCTATTTCAAATGCAAAAAGCACAACTTTTTACTTTCGGTTATCGACAGCATCCACTTTTCGATGCAGACGGAAGTGCTTTTATATTAAAATCTTTGACAGTCTGTTAACAAAACTATAATTCCGGTTAACCACGGAACATGCTCGCCTTTCCCATTGAGGTAAGTTTACCACTAATTAAAACGATGCTGCATGAAACAATTTTTCCTCTCTTCATTTTTATTCTTACTGGTATGTAGTCAATTGCATGCACAAAAAGAATTAGTCCTTTGCTCAACGGGCAATGGATTTGACCACACTACTTCTAATGGGGTTAACGCCGATAAATGGGCGTACTTCCAAAAATTTACCAGCCTCACCTACAATGGCCAGGATGCAAGTGTTACGGCCATCAGGCTTCATATTGAATGGCAGCAATATGAACCTACGGCCGGCAACTACCAGGGCGCAAAGTTGGCACAAGCCGTGGCCGCTATACTAAGCCTGAAGCCGGGGCTGAAAATAGCCCTTCATTTTCCCTACTTCAGACCGGGGCCGCAACCGGGCCAGAGCAGCGAAGGTTTTCTGGCAGACGATGAAATTGCCAGATTTGAAGATGGAGTAGAGGCCGAGGAGCAGATTACCCATACCTTACCCTCTGTATATTCCTCATCTGCCAAAACAAAATTTTACAATTTTGTCAATGATGCCATAGGTTTCTTCAAGCAGCGCCTTCATCTTAGGATGCAGGTAAGAAGCCTTGCCATGGTCATGATGGCGCAGGATGTATTCCCGCATCATGCCACTGGAGGCCACACCGGGCCGGATAATGGAACTGGCCACCACAAGTGTTTCATAGGTATCGCAATGCAGTTTTCCCAGCAGTTGACGCATAGCCGGGCTCTCAATATAAAAACACCCAATGGTGTTAGCGCTACGCATGTTCTCCTTCACCTGAGGATTATTTTTCACCTGCCTGAAATGGTCGATATCCGGCACTTTGTCATGGTTTTGCTTCACGATTTCCAAAGCCGTCTTCAAATGAGCAAGGCCCATCTGACTTAGGATATCAAATTTTTCCAGGCTGATGGATTCCGCCTGGTACATGTCCATATGCGTGGTCAGCATGCCTTTGGGCGGCATAAAACAGGACGTATAGGCATAGACCGGCTCCTCCGTCACGATGATGCCGCAGGCGTGAACAGACTGGATATTTGGGAAATTATTGATGAGCTGTCCATACTTCAGGATGAGCTCATGGTAGTTATCTTCCCCCTTACGTTTGATAAAATTTTCTCCACGTGCCTGCTTGTAGTAATACCCCTTCTCCCCCAGTTGGTCTATCTCTTCCTTGGGTAAGCCGAATACCTTGCCAAGTTCACGCATGATGGCATTGAACTGGAAGGTGGTGGTCGTTCCCATCAGGGCCACATAGTCCTTACCATAGCGTTTAAAGATGTAATCGAAAATATCGTTGACATCATTGTGGCTGAAATCAAGGTCAAAATCGGGCGGCGAGGTCCTTTCCGGGTTCAGGAACCTTTCAAAGAAAAGGTTGTGTTCAATGGGGTCCACCTGTGAAATACCCAGGCAGTAGGCCACGATGCTGTTGGCCCCGCTGCCACGACCGATATGCAGGTATTTTTGGTTATCGGCGAACCTGAGCAGGTCCCATACCATCAGGAAATAGCCCGTAAAACCCATATCATGGATGATCCGCAGTTCGGTCTCCAGGCGCCCGCCTGCTTTGCGGTTATTGCGGTACAGCTCCCGGAACCCCGCTTCAGCCAGTTTGCGCAGCAACTGTATATCACCGTCAGCGGAGCCGGTAAAGTTTTTTTTGTTCTTGCTGATATCAAAGTTCATTTCAATACGGCAGTTATCCATCAGGCGGAAGGTATTGGTCAGGATAAAGCTGTATTGCCTGAAGGCCTCGATGATTTGTGAAGACGCCATGAAAAATTCATCTTCGGCACAGATGGCACCTGCCGGCATTTTGGTATACACAACGTTGTGGGCAATAGCACGGAGTAGCTTGTGGACACCATAGTAGGTTTTGTTCTGCACCGTTACCGGCTGCAGCACAACCAGCTTATCGCGCTGGAGGCCGGAGCTATTGTAAAGTTTGTTGACCTGCGAGGGACGCACGCCAATAAATTCATTGATATGGAGCGCCAGCGATGATTTAGCGCCCAGTGGGTAGATAACATAGCCGTCCCAGGTATCTGTAAAAAAAGGGCTGTCACCACTTGTTTCCGGAAAAGTTGTACCGGACGCCAGGTGGTCTGAAATAAAACGGTTGATCCAGGTAAATCCCCTGTTACTGGCTGCCAGTAAAATATAGCAAAGTTTATCCCCGTTCCTGATTTCTGCCCCGCAGATGGGGTGAATACCTTTTTCGCGGCACAGCTTTACAAAGTTCCAGGTATTGCCGGTGGTATTGATATCAGTCAGCGCCAGGGATGTGGCGCCGGCATCCACGGCAGCCTGCACGAGCTGTTCCGTGGAAAACGTGCCATACCGAAGGCTAAAATTAGTCTTACAGTTTAGATACATTGTCCTTTCCCCCTTTGTCGGTGTGAAGGTACAATGATTTACTAATATTTTTAGCAATTAATTACTAACACAAATAGTAATGCTTATCCAATATGGAATCTGTTGTACGCATTCATATTCCGGGTGCGGGAATTGTTCACCAACGGTATAGACGTCCAGGTGCATGGCGGCTTATTGCCCATAATAAGCCCACTTGGCATTCCGGCAAGAAACTCGTTTGTAATAAAACCGCTAATTCAGGGGGGTTGTCCACCATCCACGTTCAGTGTAGTAGCAGTAATATACTTAGCGTCATCCCTGGCAGAAACGGCACTGCGTGAGCAATGTCGGCGGGCTCACCATTGTGGCCTAAAGCGATTGACTGTGGCACAAACGGCCAAGCAGGGAATTGTGGCAAGCCACAATTTGTCGAATGGAAGATTTTGTTGGTCGAAATTTTTTAGTTGTTCTCTTTTATGAAATTAGTTTCCCTCTAAAATCAGGGATTCCATGCTTCAACCCGGTGCTCAAAGCAATCATTTAATTTATGGACAAGCCTATCAAAAAAAAATTCTGGAACAGCAAACGAATACTCACTATCGCCGGGGTAACAGCCCTGCTGGCGCTGATCGTTTTCAGTTATGTTGCCACATCAGGCAAAATAAAATTGAATACGCAGGCAGACCGCATCACCGTCAGCACTATCGAAAAAGGCGTTTTTCAGGAAACAATTCCTGTTAGCGGAACTGTTTTCCCTCAATCTTCTATCTACCTGGATGCACTGGAAGGCGGCGTTGTGGAGGAACGTTTTGTAGAGGATGGCACCATTGTTACAAAAGGCCAGCCCATTCTGCGATTATCCAATACCGATCTGGAGCTGAACCTGTCTAACGAAGAAACCGAAGTATTTAACGTGCTTACACAAATGCAGATTGCCAGGAACAATGCACAACAAAATACCACGGGTAAAAGAACTCAAATGGCTGATATCAATGTGGCGCTAAAGGAAACCACGCGTATTTATAAAACGGCCAAATTCCTTTATGCACAAGGCGCTATAGGGAGGCAGGAGTTTGAGCAGGCCGAAAACAATTACAATTATAACCTGGAAAGAAAAAGGCTTGCAACAGAAATATTGCAGCAGGATTCAGCTTCCAATAAATTGCAGTTCAGCCAACAGCAGGCGTCGTTTGACCATGTGAATAATGTCTTGAAGCTGATGAAGAAAAAAGTAAGCGATCTTATCTTAAAAGCCCCGGTCGAAGGTTTGCTTACATCATTAAATGCAGAAATAGGTCAGAGTAAAAACAAGGGTGAGCGCCTTGGACAAATTGATGTATTAAGCGGATTCAAAGTAACCGTGGATATTGATCAGAACTATCTTTCCCGGGTTTATACAGGCCTTAAAGGGACTTTCAGCTTTAAAGACAGTAGCTATGAGCTTATAATCAAAAAGGTTTTTCCGCAGGTAACCAACGGCCGGTTTTCTGTCGATATGGCGTTCACCGGCACTGTCCCCAAAGGAATCAGACGCGGACAATCTTTGCAGGTGGTGCTCGCCCTGAGCGATGAGCGAAAAGCATTGTTACTTGCCCGGGGAGGTTTTTATCAACAAACAGGCGGCAACTGGATCTTCAAGTTAAGACCCGATGGTAAATCTGCTTACAAAACAGACATACAGTTGGGAAACCAGAACATTTCTTATTTCGAAGTATTAGGTGGCTTAAATAATGGTGACCGCGTGATTACATCCAGTTATGAGAACTATGGAAATATCCAGGAGCTGATTTTGAAATGAAGCGATAGAATAATAGCTTATACACCGGTGCGCTTCCTATCACACTGATCGGGTGCCTGACACAAGTGCGCAGACTAAGTAATCTTAAATGGTTTTGGATAACAAGTCTTCCACGCTGTTGGGAAATGAACTTTTAGCTACCAGAACCATGTTGAGTGATTCACAAAGCCTGTTTTATCTTACTGTTGCTCACCATCCGTCTTCCCATGTGCCACTGCTGAGAAGGTCTGACGGTGGATGCCACATCGCAGTCCACTTCATAACCACCAAGGGCCTGTTCAGGTGTATCAACAGTACAGTTGAAATCATCAACCCCGAGAGCCAGACGGTGATGAGGCGGAAGGGAACGGAATAAAAAGCAACCATATGAACTCACGCAGAAATTTTATGAAACACTCCGGCATGGCCACTCTGGCCCTGTTGGCCCCACAACTATCCTTTAATGCTTTTGGAAGTCCGGATCCGGATGATAAAAACTTCGGCCATTTACGTAAAGCGATCGCATTACACGCCGCTACACTTAAAATACCGGGCCTTGTAGCAGCCGTTGTTGAAGACGGCCAGGTTAGTTTTTTGCAAACTGAAGGGTTTGCAGATCTTGAAAAGAAGGTTCCGATGCGCCGAGACCACATCTTCCCGGTAGCATCGCTGACCAAGACATTTGCCGCCGTTACGCTGATGCTCTATGAGCAGGACGGGAAAGCCAGCATGGACGACTACATACTGGACTATCCATTTTTACCGGTCGGCCTTACACCCGACCGCCTGCAAACGCCTAACGTGAAGATCAAGCATGTCTTAAGCCATACCTCTGAAGGCGAGCCCGGCTCAAATTATATCTATAACGGCAACCGATATAGCTTTGTTTACGGCGTGTTTGAAAAAATGAGTGGTAATACTAACCATTACGAAGCCTTTGCGGACGAGGTAAGTAAAAAGATCCTGCGCCCACTTGGCATGAACAGCACTTTTCCCGGCTATCCAAGGGACAAAAGCATTGCCGCGGCGAACAAGATCGTGACTACTTATAAATGGGACCGTGAACATCAACAGCATATCCCAGACAAAGGCCTGTCCGGCGCTACCACGCTGTTTCCTGCAACAAACCTGTTTACCAGCCTGGACGATCTGGTCGTATACAGCAATGCCCTTGACGGGAACACACTTCTTACGGCAGAAAATTATAAGAAGTTGACAACCCCTTTCATTACTACCAGCGGCAGGGCAAACCCTTATGGTCTTGGCTGGTCCACGCAGCAAATTGGTGACCGGCAGGTTCACTGGCATTATGGGTATGGGGATTCCTATGCTGCGCTCATCATACGTATACCACAGCAAAAAAAGACTTTTATACTCCTTACTAACAGCGTAGCTGCTTCAGAACCCTTTTTTTTAGGGTTCGGAAATTTACTCAACTCACCTTTTGCTTTGGCGTTTTTCAAACATATCATCTTTCAGCATGATGGACAGTTTTCTTTTGAAGATATCATCAATAATAAAAGCAAGGTTACTGCCCCCATCATGTATGACGATATTTTCAGTCAGGCACTCATGCGTTATTATGTGGAACAAACTTATAACGGGCAAAAAGGCGAAGCAAAAGCCTTACTGAAATATCTGGCGCAAAATAATCCTGCCAGGTTTCAAAAAATGGATGGATCGCTTATCTACCTGCTGGAAAAACTAAGGAACCAAGCCCTCAAAGCGCAAATGGAAACCGCTATCCAAGCCTACAGTTCAACGGGATGCTTTCATCCTGAAATTCATGAATGTGCAGCCCGCTGGTATGAAAGCACGGGCAATGATGAAGCTGCCAGGCTATGGTACCATAAGCTGGCGGACAGCAAGTGGTATGGGGAACAAGGCCCTGTTAAAAACGCGTGTACCGTTCTGGGTAAGTTTTACCTGTTGCAGGGAGAGACAGAAAAGGGCCGCTCGTACTTATGGCGGGAGGCGCTGTATGCTCCCGGCGATGCCCCACAACAGATAACGGCGATGAAAACAGGGCGATAAGAACATTTAATACCGGGTTTATAAAAAGGCTACTATTGACTTGATCTGTTAGAAAAGGGCCGGAAAGTTTCCACTTTCCGGCCCTTCTTGTTAAGTCAGATTTTGAGAGTTTGGGGTTGGATTCTCATACCTTCTGGGATCATCATCCATCAATCACTAAAACATTACTTGCTTTTTTGGTGGTGTTTGTTGTTGGGTCTGTCAATAAAAAATATCCTTTCTTGTTAATAAATCATACCATTGCTTCAGTCAACTGCTTACCAGCCGCGTACACTTCAGGCTTTATTATAGAATCCGTTTACAATCCCTCCAGTATTTAATGGTATTGAAACTTCCGGAGTTCTTTATCGATTTTTAATAAATTGCTCGCAACCGATTTATCAACGCTTTTATAACAATTACAGACATTCATAAAAAACAAAAAGCGTCTATTTCTTCAAACCCTTCATTCTGAAATATGGACAGTTAAATGAAGCATGCTAGTCACTTCTTTATTAAAAGCTAACATTCTGAAATAGTCTACTAGCAGCCTGCTAAAATACAACAGCTAAATTCGACAGACGGCCTTAAAGCCGGGCTTAATAGTTATGGAGACAATAAGCATACCTAAATTTTAGTTGTTTTTAATCGAATCGTAAGGAGTAATTAATTTCAACACTTATTGATAACCGGCATCTTTGCAACAGAGTCTTGTAAATCTCTCTGAGCCTATTTTATACCCCCAATGATCAACTGCAGGTACTTCGTCAGCCCCGGAATCCGGGGCTTTTGTTTATAAAGAAAAGTGAGGCTCCGGAGAACCTCAGAGTAGTATTTTCTAAGCACGCCGTATTAACGAGCCCATGTTGATTATAAATCAAACCGGGTACCAGAAATTGTTGGCATAAGTTGTGCGGCAAATAAATTATTCCTATTGCTGATGCATATACATGCATCCAATGAATAGCACCAGGCGGCCATTAATGGCCGCTTTTTTATGGGTGATAATCGTATCCACACAATAAGCACTTCAATAATATCAAGGATTGAAGCGGAGTTGGTGAAAAGAGGAAGAAAGTGTAGGGAATTATAACCAAAAGTGCGGTTAAGGGTCCTGTAGTTTAAACAATTTTCCCTGTTGTAATATTGTACTTTGCGAGTAACCGGTGTCCGTGAGAATATAGAATAACAGGCCCAATACCGCGAAAGCGTGGTCATTGAATCAGAGCCCAATAGCTAACCGACATCAAATAATTCCAATTCGGGAATATCTATCTCAAGGGTCACAAAAACGATGACACATGATTAAAGATCGTTCATTTTTAACGTAACTACTTTCTTACATCGACACGCCTTCCGAAGTCATCACCACTCTTTTCATGCTCGCGTCAGTATTGTAATACAGTTCATCGACGCAAACTGAACGCCTGTGGCTACCGCCATTTTTCAGTCCGCCGTTGTGATAAAAAAAATAGGATTTACCCCTAAAGTCGACAATACATGGGCGGTTTGTTTCGCAATTGCCTGCAATTTCATTTAAGATGCCCATAAATTCCCATGGGCCATGAATACTGCGGCTCATGGCATAAGCAACTTTTTCAGGCATCCCGTAGCCATACGATAGATAATACCATCCGTTGCGCTTATGGATATGTGCGCCTTCCTCAAAATCCGGTAGGTCAACTGTATTTATCCTGCTGCCCAGGCCAACCATGTTATCGGTCAGTTTTGCATAATGGCATTGCCCGTTGCCCCAAAAGATATAAGCGCAGCCGTCATCATCTACAATTACCGACGGATCCAGGTTTATTTTTGGATTTCCGGTGGCGGGTAACATATCACGGGTAATCAAAGCGGCTCCAATGACATCTTCAAATTTGCCTGTTGGGCTTGACGACCTTGCCACCCCTATAGCAGTGCCACTGACCGTTTGATGATTGACGGCGGTAAACCAATAAAACATACTGTCTTTTTCGATCACGTTTGTGGCATAGGCCCCTCCGGCAGCCCATGCAAAATCTGTTGCCTGCAACAGGCCCGGATGTTCCTCCCAGGTAACCAAGTCCGCAGATGAAAAGCAAAGCCAGTCATTCAT
Source organism: Foetidibacter luteolus (assembly GCF_009650435.1). GTDB lineage: Bacteria > Bacteroidota > Bacteroidia > Chitinophagales > Chitinophagaceae > Foetidibacter > Foetidibacter luteolus. Next base: position 2,175 of record NZ_VVIP01000083.1, on the reverse strand, counting down.
TACATACTCCTCTGTTCCAACCGGCGCTTCATCATGTCCAGTATACAAATAAATCTTATCGTTGTAAACAAGTGCTGTCGGATCTGCCGTGTATTTATGTCTGATGATTGGATTTCCAGGATAATTCATCAATCAAAAGTTAACATGGAAAAAATTTTCGTCTCATCCAACATACTCCAAATACTTCGCCAATTATGTTTAAAAACTTGATTGAATCAAACGTGAATATTGAATAGCAAAACCTGGTAGCGGTAAGCTGGCTTTTATATTAGGAGTTACGTACCGTTCCCCTTGGCTCAGCGGTGGTCATAAGTTGGAAACTTATGTATGCCCGCCAGGCGGCTATAGCTCCGGCATCCGGATTGATCAGCTTCACATAAGGCAGACGACAAGACACAGCCCAAACATTCCGTGCGACAGTTATCCGCATCATGTATTGATGATTGAATTAATCTTTCAAAAAAGGGTTCATTAAACAGCCTGCAGTTGTTTTCATTGAATATATAATACGCTTATATGAATTCAAGTTTAAATGCGTGGTCACATTTAACTTGTTTATTTTGCCTCAATATGGCAATTTGCACACATTAAGGGTTTAGAGTTGATACGCCTGGTATATTTATGCCGGGCTTTGGTTAATGACCTGCTTTTTCAAATGCTTCAAAAGATTATTTTGTTTAATAAATTAAAAGATCGCATCTGTAATTTTCCACAGGCGTGAATGATTTAAAATTACCATTCTGTCAGCTTTATTTTCGCATTATTTCCAGGTATATTGTGTAAAATTATTCATGACTTACAATGAAGCGCTCAGTTTTGCGATTGATAACATGGACGTTATCGGAAAGCAGGCGCAGCCCCCTTTTGACCCCAAAATCACTTTTCTTTTTGTTTGCCTTCCCGATGAAATTCCAGACCTGGCTACTCGGGCAACGCAAGACGCCGGTAACCTTCCTCCCATTGTGGTTGTTAAGAACAGTCCACAAAACAGTTACGATGTTTATATCTTTTCAAACCATCACCGGTTTACTAATTATTTAGGCACCCTTACCGGCTTTCTTAAAAGGTGTTGAGCTACTGTTTAAATACTAATAAAGGCAGAGATGAGAACCATGCCCGCCTCAATGTCTTTCATAAAATTGAAGTCTCGACTAAGGAAACCGACGTTCATAATGCTGCATAAGTAAAACCCATCACAGTATTGACTTACCGTTGGACGTCCACCGACGCTATTACGATGATTTAAGTAGCGAGGCCAACATATTAAAGAGATTATTGGCTTTAAAAGGCTTTTCGAGACAACCATCCGCTAATGGGCCGATGACCTTTTAACAAGAGGTATAAATAACCAGCCGATAAAAGTTTCAGGTAAAGTCAGCCATTATAGAGTAGATCAGATAAAGAAACGTGTAAGAAAGCTACGTATAGCCAGTAATCGACTCATCATTTCCACAGTTTCTTCGGGGGTTGGTGGCGAAATAGCCATGCATTGGATGGTGTCGTCCTTAGTTGATGCGTTAACTGGTGAATTACAGGACTTAATTTCGAGAATGTATCATGTATGTAAAAGGTTCACATTATAATATCCAAAAAAGGGCTTGGCTTTAAGTTTGAATGAGGCTCGGTGCCGGTTATGCCTTGTGTGTTTTGTTATTGTAAGGTAATCTTTGCCGTTACGATTTCTTTTCTTTTTATCCAACCAGCCAATGGTTCAGGCACATAAAGCAATTTGCCGCTTTTATTAAGCAACCCCAGGCTTTGGGCCAGGGCCCTCTCAATACTTTTCCGTCTTTTTTTCCTGGCAGGAACTGGAGAGTATAGTTTAGTGAAGAAGCTGATAGCCTTGTTTAGGACCGCAAGTTCCTGACGGTATTTTCGTTCCTTGCGATACAAAATCATCAACCGTTTATAGGGCAATTCACTTCCAGGTCTCATCTTGATAGCACGCTTGTATCTCTCAATTGCTTTGGCATTGTCCTGCCCGGTTTCTGCAGTTTTTGCTTGTTCCATAACATCTGTATAACCTTCCGTTTCTCCCATTTTCTGTAATTACGACACATAAGAACGTCAAATCTAATGCCAGGGTCTGCATAACATTTGAATTTTCGAAGACTTACAGTATTGGCCAACAAATGGACTGGAAAATGAGTTTTGACGGCTATGGATATGACGGCA
>NZ_VVIP01000082.1 GCF_009650435.1 Foetidibacter luteolus | reverse complement strand
AGGTCTTACTTCCACTAATTTTATGGAAGCGGCAGCATTAAAAAATGAAACAGGTGATGCATTGATCGCCGGAGCACCTACCCAAACGGCAGACCAGGTGGCTGAAGAATTTACTAAAGCCTACTATAACGGAAAAAGGACTGCGGTATCAGGGGGTATTAACCGCTTTGCAGTCAAATTGCTCACCGTGATACCCAATTCGGTGATCGCGGCAAGCTCCGCCAGGACTTTTAAAAAACGGACGAACCAAAAAGGTTAAGCATATGAAGAATAACAGCAGACCGCATTTACATATCGATTCATTAGCTGAATTACATAAACTGTTAGGCTTTGCCAAACCAAAGCACCCGCTGTTTACCGTTCTCCGGTTTAAAGAATTCCCGGCGATCGAGCTTGAAGATGGCATGAAACTCAGCGCAGATTTTTACCAGATAACTTATAAAAAGGGTTGCTGTAATAAAATGATCTATGGCCAGTCCGAGTTCGATTTTGACGAAGGTGTCCTGTCTTTTTTTGCCCCCAAACAAACATTTATCAAGGATGGTGAAGTTATCCCGCCCGGCGGGTTTTTGATCATGATTCACCCTGATTATATCAAAGGAACTTCACTGCAGACCAGGATCAGATCGTTCAGTTTTTTCGACTATGCGGTAACCGAGTCTTTGATCTTGTCCGAGGACGAGGAAGCATTTATTGAACAAGTTTTCATGCAGATCGAAAAGGAGGCCATACGGCCTATAGATAAGCATAGCCAGGATGTGATCATTTCCAGCCTCGAACTACTACTGACCTATGCTGACCGCTTTTATACGCGGCAGTTCCTGACGCGTAAACCAAAATACAATACCCTTCTTGCCAGATTTGAAAAGTACCTCGATGAGTTGATACATACTGACGCCATTCCAGGACACGGCGTGCCGAATGTAGCAGCGATAGCAGCCAAATTCAACCTTACGCCTAAATATTTCAGCGACCTGATCCGGCAGCATACCGGGCGTTCTGCACAACAACACATTCATGACAAGCTGATAGAAGCCGCAAAAGAAAAATTATCCGGCACAGCACTATCCGTCAGCGAAATTGCCTATCTGCTCGGCTTTGAGCACCCGCAGTCGTTCAGCAGGCTTTTTAAATTAAGAACCAAGTTTACGCCATCAGCATATCGCGCTGCGCTAAATTGATGACGTAGCAGCAATATAGTGTCGCTACTTGGCTTAAGATCTCCGGTTTAAGTTGACGGCTAATTATAACCCGGGGAAAAACAATGCCCTTTGATTGGAACTTTTCTTGATGGAAAGACAATAACGAAAACCTTTAATCAACCGTTAAAGGCTTTCATTTATCCCAATAGTTACTTTTACATTTAACTGACAACCGGCAATGATCCGCCATCTATAGCGTAGATCGCTCCGGTAAGGTAAGCGGCGGAAGGTGAAACCAGGAAATGGACAAGCTGGGCAACCTCCTCCGGTTCGGCCATTCTCCCCATTGGAATGCCGCCGGTCTGCGCCATCAATTGTCTTATGCCTTCTTCGGGAGTGATACCGGCTGAAGCAGCATAATCTTCCAGAAATTTTACCATGGGTGCTGTTTTGGTCGCGCCCGGCGCTACGGTCACGACACGTACACCCTTAGCGGCCAGTTCGGTAGCCAACGCTTTACTGTAACTGTTCAGCGCCGCTTTAGAGACGGCGTAAGCTAAATTCAAGTTCCATAATGCTTGTTTCCCGGCGACCGAAGAAATGTGGATGATTACACCGCTTTGCTTTTCTATCATCTTTGGCAGCAAGGTCCTGTCCAGGCGAATGGCAGAAATGAGGTTCAGGTCTAATTCCTGTTGCCAATGCGCATCGGTCAGTGTACTGTGTCCACCACCCGGCGTAGTCAGCCCGCCTACATTATTGATCAGAATGTCAATACCTCCGAAGTTGTCATCAATTTCTTTGGCAAGCCGGTCTACGTCACCGGTATTGGTAACGTCTGCGGCAATAAAATGATGCGGGATTTCTTGCGGTTTTGTTCTCGCACTGACAATGACCTGCGCACCTGCTTTGGCCAGTTCATCAGCTATAGCTTTACCAATTCCCTTTGTGCCACCGGTTACTAAAGCTGTTTTACCTTTTAAATCTGTTGTATCCATATTTGAAAATTATTATTCTGAAACGTTTGTTTCAGAAAAGGTGAAAAAAATTATTTTGATAATTGCTTAATAAAATACGCTGCCATGCGCTTGATCTTCACAGGGTCTTTGTGAAGGATATAGCTCTCGTACCAACCCGTCCAGGTGCTGTTAAAATAATCGGCAAGCAATGCGGGGTCCTCGTCGGCGCGTATCTCACCCTGATCCATTGCCTTACTGATCAGGTCATGCAGAAATTGATATGATCGCTGATCGTCCGCCACCAGGATTTGTTTTACGCGCTGGTCATTTGTAGCCACTTCAAAAGCGCTTTTAACAGCCATACAACTGTCTTCGCCATTGATGATAATATTCACCGCATCGTGCATGTAGTCCACCAGGGTAGCAAATGGTGATTTCTTGCTTTTCAGGCGCTTTTCCCAGTCCAGCTTTCGCAGGTCCGTATAATGCTGAACACAACGTACAAAAAGTTCCTGCTTATCGCCGATGGTATTGTAAAGGCTGCTGCTGTTGATCTGCATGGCATCGGTCAGGTCACGGAGCGAAGCGCCGTTATACCCCTTCTTCCAAAAAACTTCCATCGCTTTCTGAATCGCAAGTGCTTCGTCAAATTCAACATTCCTGGCCATATCGGCACGAAGATATATAAATCTGAAACAATCGTTTCAGATTTACTCATAAATTTCCCCGCCAGGCAACGCTATCGCTTTGCTGGTAGGAAAACCTTAATGCGGCTCATGGGAAGCATATTTTGAACTCAAAAGCCGCAGGCAACAAAATCTTCCGCTGGGGCTATTTGAGCCGAATAGCAATTAGCTTTAGGCCAATACAAACATATCTTACACATTCGCCAATAACAACAAATAAAAAACGGCAGTAGCTCACGCCACTGCCGCCCTATTAAAGCTGTCCCGCTTACAATAACTCTCCCATTCCGAACACCCTCAATCCTTTGGCAAATTGTTCGTCTATAGCCTGGTTGGCGGCTTCAATGTATTGGCCGGTTATGGGGTCAACCACGGTGCGTAATGGCCGGGTGCCTTTTGGGGTGTTGATCAATTTTACAATGGCGTCGGCAACATCCTGCGGGTTCGGTTTTTTAGCTTGCATCTCTCCACCCAGCGCGGCTACCATTTTGTTGGGTATATGAGCAATGGCACTGTACCCCGCAAACACACCCTGATCAGATGCGGGGTTGTTCTTTTGCTGCATTTCGGTAGGGAAAGCACCCGGCTCCACAATGGCTACATCGATGCCTAAACGTTTCACCTCGTAATGCAGGCCCTCGCTTATTCCTTCCAGTGCAAATTTGGAGGCCGCATAAATGGTAGCGAACGGGAACGATACCCGCCCAAAGCCGCTGGTCACGTTAATGATCAGTCCTTCGGCCTGTTTACGCATGGCAGGTAACACTTGTTTGATCAGTCGCCAGGGGGCATAAACGTTGATATCAAATGTGGTGTGCACATCGGCCGTGGTAAAGCTTTCGGCAACACCAGTCATGCCGTAACCGGCGTTGTTTACCAGCACATCAATAGCGCCTTCTTTGGCTAAAATGGTATCAACGGCCTGCTTCACGCTCTCGTCGTCGGTCAGGGTAACATCCAAAACGGTTACGTTTGCAACGGCCGCAAGGGCCTGGGCTTTATTGGCATTACGCCCCTTGGTATCGCGCATCGTGGCGTACACGTGGTGCCCTAAGGCGGCCACCGTATGGGCGGTTAGCCAGCCAAAACCACTATTTGTTCCCGTTATTAATACGATCTTTTTGCTCATCTTTTTTAATTGTTTAAATGAATAAGCAAATGTTGGAAATGACAACGGGAAAACATTTACCATTTGGTAAAAAGCACCGTTAACGGATATTACGGCGTATACGGCTCAGCGATTGCTGGGTGATGCCCAGGTATGAGGCCACGTATGAAAGTGGGATACGGTTGATGAGGTTAGGGAAGCTTTGGATGAATGACAGGTAACGCGTGGTGGCATCTTCCGATACCAGCGGACTGCGCCGCTCCATGGCCAGCAAAAGGCATTTTTTTACCATCTTGGCTTTCATCATTTCCCAGCCCACAATGGTGTTGGATATCTCGTCCCAGTCTTTTTTAGTAAAAGCAAGTACTTTGCAGTCGGTTACTGCCTGTACATATTCCGAGGCTGCGATCTGCGATTCAAATTTTTCATTGTCCACCACAAAATTGCCTTCATCCACAAAATAATTAGATATCTCTTCTCCCTTGTTGTTATAATAGCAAAAGCGGAACACGCCTTCCAGCACAAAAGCCACATACCGGGGCACTTTCCCGGCTTCCGACAGGTAATCGTCTTTTTTGAGTTCAAGTGTTTGAACCTTGCTCAGCAAAAACTCGATTTGTTGTTTGTTCAGGTCACCAAATTGCAGGATCAGATTTATAAGCGCTTCCATCACTTAAAGATAGTACACGGCGCGGGGCATTCATTTATCATATGGTAAAAAATGAAGTGAGCCGGACAAAAGCGTTCAAAAGCCCGTGAGATCTTCAGTAGCTGTCATTAACTGATTTACCCATTAGTCTCCATTGTTCATTTTAAGCGAAGTTGGAACTATCCCAAACTCTTTTTTGAAGGCAACAGAAAAATGGGATAAGGATTCAAAACCGAGTTCAAGATAAATATCCGAAGGCTTCCTGCCTTGATGCTGCACAAGAAAATAGGCCTCCTGCAAACGCTTTCTCACCAACCAGCGGCTTGGGGAGTCCTTAAATACCAATTTAAAGTCGCGTTTGAAAGCAGAAAGGCTACGTCCTGTGAGCAAAGCGAATCGCTCCAGACTGACATTGAACCGAAAATTCCGGTTCATGTAGGCTTCTATATTAATTTTTTGAGGGGTATCGAAATTAAAGAATATACCCGCAAGCTCAGGTTGCGACCTCAGCAGGATGATCAGCAGCTCCTCGTATTTAACATCTTCAAAGGCGGCGTCCAGTTCCATAGCACCTATATAATAAGGTTTTATCGACCGGATAAAGCTGTAGATCAATTCAGTTTTAGCAACCTCTATAATAGCCCGTTCGGACCAAAACTTTGCGATGTTGTTTTGGTGCTTTTGCCCAAACTGACGGAGGAACTCCTCATCAAAACAAAACAGGATCGGCTCAAAATCTTCAGTCGTGCTGTTGAGTATGAATTTGACCAGGTGGTTTCTGCGGGCAATACAGCAATCACCCGATCGGTAGGTGTAAATTTCGTTTCCGTCAAAAAAACTGACGCTACCTTTGGCAACATATAAAAAAAGATGGTCGGGGATGAACTGTTCTTTCAGTATATCAGGCTTCAAGTGATTAGTTATCGATCTCATCTTGCCGGGTTTAGTTTTGCTAAGCCGTTTCACCTTTGAAGGGATGCCCTAAATAGATTAGCAACAAAGGCACGATCAAAAATGGCACTTCTATTAAAGCGAACTTGTAATTTCCTGCTTTCAGCGCTAAGGCCATCATGATTACCAACTGCACCGCCCGAAGCGCGTTTCCCCAAAAGAACGTCTTGGGAAATAAGATCAATATGGCCGTGGTGATCGCCCATACGCCAAACACCATGCGCATTGCATCCGTTATCCCCAGGACCGACATCATATGGATGTATTCTTCAGATGGTTTCTTCCATGCCCGGCCGCCATGGCCGATACCTAAATATAAAGAAATCAACATCAAAGCGCCGCTTAAGATCTTCATATCAGTCAGTTTTGATCAGGTTATATTTGACCATGCTGTCTACCGATGCCAGCAATGTTTCTTCCTGCGAGGCAATAGGGCTCCAGCCTAATACGGTCCTGGCTTTTTGATTGCTTATATTCCGGTTCATCCTGATGAGTAACAGCGCTTCTTTAGCCTGCTTGTTGACTAATGACCCTAACCGCAGGATCCAGGTCGGTAGCCGTCTTGTAGCCACCAGTCGCGATACATCCGGTCGTTTGTTCCTCAATAATGCGGCAATTTCAGGCAATGAAATTTGTCCGTCTGCACTGGCAATAAAGCGTTGGCCACTGGCCTCAGGAATTAACATTGCCCGGATATGCAGATCTGCGACATCCCTGACATCTACTAGGTTAAGCGAAATGTCCGGGACTGCTTTCATCGATCCGTTCAGCAGGTTTTTAAGCAAATGGAAGCTACCTGAGGTATGCGCGCCCAGCGTCGGACCCAAAATGGCAACGGCATTGATAGTTACCAATTCCAGCTTGCCGCCTTCCGATCCTATGAAATCCCAGGCTGCTCTTTCGGCCAGTGTTTTTGATTTTTCGTAAGCCGATAGCCCCTTTGCTGCCGTATCCGTCCAGTCCGTTTCTGTGGTTTCCCTGCTCTTATCGGTTTGCGTAAAGCCGACCGCACCAAAATTGGAGGTCATTACTACCCGTTCCACTCCCCCAAGCTTCGCGAACTTCAGGATACGCAAAATGCCTTCCACCGCAGGCCGGATGGCTTCCTGCTCATTTTGGGGCTTCTCAAAGAACACTGGAGAAGCTACGCTCAATACATATTTACAACCTTTCATCACCTGTTCCCAGTTATCGTCTTTGGTAAGTTCTGCTTCTGCATAAGAGAGATGATCAATGGCCGTCACGCCCTGAGCTATCAGCGTGTTTTGCAATTGGGTTTTACTTGCCAGACTACGAACAGTTGTCCTCACCCGGTATCCTTTTTGTAATAATTGCAGAATGATCTGCCGGGCAACAAACCCCGTTCCACCCGTTACTAAAACGGTTCCTTTGTCTTCCATTTTCTTTCGATTAAAATATGACACAAAGGTCCGGGTAAAAATGAAGGACAAGTTTTCTGAAAAGTCCAATTTGTTTTATTGAGCGGTCCATCCAAATGGC
>NZ_VVIP01000081.1 GCF_009650435.1 Foetidibacter luteolus | reverse complement strand
TTGAATGATGAAGTGCAGTTTCCGGATAGTGGTTGAGCCGCTAACATTGAACGTTGAACAAATGAACATTGAACAGCAGATGTTGACGGTTACAGGTTGCTGGATGGTCTGGGTACTTCGTACTTCTAACTTTGTACTTTACATCAAACATCCCACATCATACATCTTACATAAAAAGGGCTTCGCATCTCGTACTTATCTCTTCTGCCGGCAAAAAAAGCAGCCTGTGTCACCACCGCGCCAGGGATAGCAGTGGATACCCCGCTGAGGCCCTGTGCGGGTGGGCTGTGGCGGAGTAGTAACGGATAGCCCGGTGCCCTTGCGATAGCTTGGGCAGGCGCCCTTATATTTTTTCTTAACCTAATAAAAGGCAATGCGCATAAAGCCATACCTATTCATTTACTTATTTTAGCGTCATTATTAATACCGCGCCAGCCAATGATAAAGCTGAACAAAATTTTACCTGTTTTTCTACTATGTACCGCGATGCTGGTGCAGTGCGCCTATGCCGGGCATGATAAAACAATACGGCCCGGCGCATACCAATTGCAACAGTATTTACCCTTGCTTAAAAACAAACGTGTAGGCCTTTTTGCCAACCCTACTTCGGTAATCGGGCAAACACACCTGGCTGATACATTGCAAAAGCTGGGTGTGCACATTGTTAAGATATTCGGCCCAGAACATGGTTTTCGCGGTAATGCGGATGCCGGTGAAAAAGTAGCTACTTATACAGATGAACAAACCGGCATAACAGTAATATCGCTGTATGGCGCCAAAAACAAACCTTCCCCCGCTGACCTGTCTGATGTGGATATAATGTTGTTTGATATACAGGATGTGGGTGTAAGGTTTTATACTTATATCTCGTCGCTTGAATATTTTCTGGAAGCAGCCATACAAAACGATAAACCGCTGGTAATTCTGGACAGGCCTAACCCCAATGGCTTTTATGTGGACGGGCCTGTGCTGCAACCTGAATTTAAAAGCTTTGTGGGGATGCAACCCGTACCTGTTGTGTATGGTATGACGATGGGTGAATATGCCTCTATGTTGTTGGGAGAGGGGTGGCTGCCCGGCAAGTATATGCGCAGGCAAGACAAGCGCATACACCTGGGGCAGGTACTGGGCTTTGAAAAAAAGAACAACAGTTTTAATTTAACTGTTATTAAATGCCAGAACTATACCCATAAAAGCAGGTATATACTGCCGGTAAAGCCATCCCCTAACCTGCCGGATATGTCGTCTGTTTACTGGTACCCTTCTACCTGTTTTTTTGAAGGAACCGTGCTTAGCGAAGGCCGCGGCACCAGCCACCCTTTCCAGGTGTTTGGCCACCCCTCCCTGCCACAAGATCTGTTCGCTTTTACACCACAGCCAAATGAAGGGGCTAAGAACCCAAAACTAAATGGCCAGCTTTGCTACGGCTGGAACCTTGCCGACAGCAAAATTCCTTACCCGGATAAAATAGCGCTTAAGTGGCTGTTACAGGCTTACCAATTGTTCCCAGGTAAAGACAACTTTTTCCTGGCGGCCAAAACAGGCCGGCCTGCCGATTATTTTTTTAATAAACTGGCTGGCAATGCGCAACTGATGCAGCAAATAAAGGCTGGCATAACAGAACAGGAAATACGGGCAAGCTGGCAGCCCGCTTTAACCGCTTTTAAAAAAATACGCAGCAAATACCTGCTTTACGCAGATTAACACGGCCCGCTGCTTTTTATAATTTTAATTAAAAACCACCTCATGTCATCTTACTGCGCTTATGTTCAACGGCTGGAAAAAGACAATGTGCACCGGCTTTATCACGACAATGAATACGGCTTTCCCATAGCAGGCGATGATGGTTTGTTTGCAAGGCTGGTACTGGAAATAAACCAGGCCGGGCTTAGCTGGGAAACTATATTAAAAAAGAAAGACAATTTCTTTAAAGCTTTTGATGGCTTTGATATTAAAAAAGTGGCTGCCTACAAGGAGAAAAAAGTTGAGCAGCTTTTGCAGGATGTGGGCATTATAAGAAACCGCTTAAAAATTGCAGCAGCCATACACAATGCGCAGCAAATACTTGAGCTGCAAAAACAGTATGGCTCTTTTAAAAACTGGTTAGATAAAAACCACCCGCTTACAAAAGAAGAATGGGTTAAACTGTTTAAGAAAACATTCCGCTTTACCGGCGGAGAAATAGTGAACGAGTTTTTAATGAGCAGTGGCTACCTGCCTGGTGCGCATTCGGCAGACTGCCCTGTACACAAAAAAGTGCTTAAACAAAAACCGATGTGGGCCAGGAAATAACCGATTGTTTATTTGGGCAACAGGCGGGCAACTATTTTGTTGTTGTTCTTTAGCTGTAGTTCTGTAGCAGTAATTTCATACCGGTTAACCTGCGCCAACACCTGCAAAAAAGCATCTTCAAACTTCATATTGTCGCAAGCCACTTTTGTGGCGAGCACCGGCCCGAAAAGGAGCTTTGATTTTGATGTGGTAAAGGTTCCTGCTATACTGTTACATCCACCGTTACCGGATATCCTCATGTCTTTAAAGCTAAACTGCAGATGGGCATCTTTAGCAGTGTTGCTCATTTGTACAGGCATGCTGTTAAGCTCGCTTAATACCCATTTATGCAGCTCAAGCTGGTGACTGCCCGCTTGCCTGGGTGTATTGCAGCACAACAGGCAGCAGCAGGTAATAATAATTAAAACTATCCGGCACATCATTGCTATTTTTTGCGGCAAAAGTAAGGGCGGCAGGTAACTTATTCAAACAGAGTATGCGAACAGGCCATATAAAAAGGGGATAATAGAAATTATCCCCGCAAACCAAAATTGCCTGTTAGGCAAAAGAGGTAAATATGTTTTATCCCTGAATTTTAATTAAGCCTAAAGATACTCGTTTATTTCAATAATTGTACATTTTACAATTATTCAAATAAAACAGCATTTTATTGCAACAAAAAAGGGCAAAGGTTTACCCCCTGCCCTTTAACCTGCTAAAAGCGGTTTTACAATATGGTTACCTGCTTCGTTAAACGCTTCTGTTTCCCCGTATAAGAGACAGCAGAAAAAGCACTATGAAAATAAAGAATAGAATTTTGGCTATCTGGCTGGCGCCTGCTGCAATGCCTGTAAAGCCAAAAATTGCTGCAACTATAGCCACTATCAAAAAAATAACAGTCCAGCGTAACATATATGGATGATTTTAAGATGAACAATACATGCTTAGTTTCATAAAACATGCCAGCCTGCCTTTAACATACAGTAAACAGTGTTATAGCCATAAATACACCTGTTGTGTTGCCAATTTTACACAGTTGTTCTATTCATTAGCGTACATTTTCCTTACTCTTTTAACTGGCATGATGTTTTGAATGGTTAGGAAAAACATTTATGAAAAACATATTCTGTAAAGCTATCGCCATAATTGCCCTGCCTTTAACCTTTGCCGCGTGTGGAGGTGGGAGCAGCACCGAAAATACCAGTGATACGTCATCTGCTGAAGTACCCATACCGGCGCCAGATAACACAAATGCTACTAATCCGTCAGTGGGTATGGATACGTTAAGCACCAGTATTCCTGATTCAACCAAAATAGATTCGATGAAATAGTAAGGATCCATTAGCCTTGCACCATTAAACTTTTTACTGTAGGTTTGATTAAATATGCACACACTAACTATTTAATTGTCCTACAAGGTAACCATATCAGATATTGCGCAGGCACTTAACACTACACCGGCTACGGTATCAAGGGCGTTGAGCAATCACCCCGCCATCAGCGATGACACCAAGCAAAAAGTGGCTGCCATGGCTGAAAGGCTGAATTACAAGCCCAACAAAATAGCTTCCTCTTTGCGTTCGGGCAGATCTCATGCTATCGGGGTTATGATACCCAGCGCAGAGATAAATTTCTTCGGGTCTGTCGTGCATGGCATCGAAAATGTGGCCAACAGTGCAGGCTACAATGTGCTTATCTACCAAACCAACGAACTGCGGCAGTTTGAAGTAAAAGGAATTGAAACCTTTCTCTCCGCCAGGGTAGATGGCATTCTGGCTTCCATTGCAAAAGAAACTTCTGATTACACGCATTTCCTGGAAATTAAGAAACGTGGCGTGCCCGTGGTTTTCTTTGACCGCGCCAACGACGACCTGGGCATTTCATCCGTGGTGGTGGATGATTACCGTGGCGGCTATATAGCTACGGAACACCTGCTTAAGCAAGGCTATAAACGTGTTGCCCATATCTCGGGCCCGCAGCACATCAAAATTTTTAACGACAGGCTTAAAGGCTACATGGGCGCCCTGCAGGCCCACGGGATTAAAGTTGATTTTGATCTTATTTATACCGGCAATGTATCCATAGAAGCGGGCAAAAGCGCTATTGAGCATTTGCTTGAATTGCCGGAGAAACCAGACGCCGTGTTTGCTGTAGAAGACTTTACAGCGCTTGGTGCCATTAAATGCCTGAAAGAGCGGAACATCAAAATTCCTGACGAGTTTGGCGTTATTGGTTTTGCCAACGAATTATTTGGCGAGCATATTACCCCCAGCCTTTCTACTATAGACCAGCAAACGGTATCTATGGGCAAGGCATCGCTGGAGTTACTCTTGCAGCTTATACGCCATAAAGACAAAAATAGCCAGCCCCGTAAAGTGGTACTTGATCCACTGCCGGTATTCCGGCAATCTACTTTCAGGAAATGATGGCCTCTATTTTTTTGGTTACCAGCGTTTGGTATTTCATAGCAGCATCGTTGCGTCGCATTACGTTCATCGTTCGGTTCATTGGGCGGCTTTTCAGACCCAAGTAGATGAGTTTCTGCCGCCTTTGGCGCCAGAAATATTGCTGGCAACAGTACCAATGCCACGGAAACCCGGAAGAAAAGAAGGAGGGAGGGAAGGCTATTCACTCAACTCACTACTCATCGTAAGGATATCGAACAGGAACAATGAATTTTGAATAGAGTGTCTTGTCCTGAAACAGCCACCCACTCACCACTCACTACCTGCATTTTGGCTACATTTGAAACATGAGAACATCTTTTCTGCCGGCACTTTGCGTTGGCCTGTTTTTGCTTATGCACAATGTTTGCCTTGGGCAGGCACAACAAGCCGAAGACTGCATTAACTCGTTGCTAAAACAGGATAAAGTAGCGGGCCTTTCTGTAGCTGTTGTTAAAAAAGGGAAGATTATTTACACACATTCCTTTGGGTTAAAGAATATAGAAGCTAATACCCCACTTACAGATAACGACCTTTTTCGTATTGCCTCTATTTCCAAATCTTTTTCCGCCACGGCTATTATGCAGCTTGTTAAAGCAAAGAAACTGTCGTTGGATGACGATGTAAGCAAATGGCTTGGTTTTAAGGTAAGCCACCCTCAATTTCCCGGTATTGCTATTACTGTAAGGATGCTGTTATCGCACCGCTCCGGCATAACAGACAGCCAGGGTTATTTTACGTTGGATGTGATAAACCCCGGTAAAAACCCGGAGTGGGCAAAATGCTATGCTGATTACAAACCTGGCACCGGTTACAAATACTGCAACCTGAACTTTAACCTGGCCGGGGCCATTATTGAAAAAGTTTCCGGAGAACGGTTTGACAACTACATACGGCAGCATATAACCAACCCGCTTGGGCTGTATGGTGGCTTTTGTGTAGACTCTCTTGACAACTCCCGTTTTGCCACGCTGTACGAATACGATACCGGTTCCGGCCGGTTTGTGCCTTCGCCGGAAGCTTACGCACCACGAAGGGAGCAAATTGCCAATTACACATTGGGGTACAGCACACCGGTATTTTCACCGGCCGGGGGTATGAAGATAACGGCTGCAGACCTTGCCCGGTACATGACCATGCATGTGAACTATGGCAGGTACAAAGGCAAAAGGATCATTTCCAAAAAAAGTGCAAAGCTTATGCAAGCCAGCATAGACGGTAATTATGGCTATGGGCTGGCGCTTACAGCCCACGACTCCCTAATTAACGGCAAAATACTCATCGGGCATACAGGTTCAGCATACGGCTTAAGCAGCGCCATGTTTTTTGAGCCAAAAGAAAAATTTGGGATAGTAGCCATTTACAGCGGCTACTATGCTGAAGAACCTGGCGGCATGCGGCGGTTATTTACCTGCCTGTACGAGCACCTTATCAGGAAAAAATGATGCCTTGCACACTGCCCTAAAAGAAAGAAAGTGATTTGCGCAGGTGCCTGATAGCCTTGCTGATATGCGTTTCTACAGTTTTGGTTGAAATGGAAAGTGTTGAACTGATTTCTTTGTGAGACAGGTTTTCGAACCGGCTGTATTCAAAAACCTTGCGGCGAACAGGGGGTAATGTTTCTATCGCCTTCATTACCAATGCCAATTCGCTTTTTGACTCAATATCCTCATTGTTAAAAGATGGCTCATACTCCATTGCCGTCAATGGAGCAGTTTTTCGTACTTCTCCTTTCCGTAACAAGTCAATCACTATACTTTTGGCTACCCTGAAAAGCTGGGT
Organism: Foetidibacter luteolus; assembly: GCF_009650435.1. GTDB lineage: Bacteria > Bacteroidota > Bacteroidia > Chitinophagales > Chitinophagaceae > Foetidibacter > Foetidibacter luteolus. Next base: position 58,114 of record NZ_VVIP01000081.1, on the reverse strand, counting down.
TGACAATGCATAATCAACGGAAAGAGCCTGGCGTTTCTCCCATATTCTCACAAAACTTAACTGCACAGTTTCTTCCGCAAGCCATTCAGACCGGGTATACTTAAAAATATACTGGTAAAGCTTAGCATGATACTGCAGGTAGAAATCATTAAAGCTTTGGCGGTTTCCGTCCCTTATATGTTGTAATAACTCATCCATGGGGCAATCGCAAAATTGGGCATTTAAAATTATACAAAAATGAAGAAATGGTTATCTATGCCCAAAACAATCTAAACTGGCATAAAAACCGCCTAAACACCCAATTATTAACCAAAACGATGCGAGTACCCTTACATTATCACTTCCCGGCCGTTGCTTTCCGGTAATATTTCCATTCCATAAATGCGTAAGTTACCAGCAAGATAATCCAGCCATAAAACGCCAGCATCTTAACTATTATCTTGCCCCAGTAATTGCGGTGGACATCAGAATAAAAGCATACCTCGTTGTGAAATGAATAAAAGTTGGCAATGAACGTAAGCCTGTTTCCATAAGTGTTGGTGCCGGGATAATTAAATGCCAGGTCTGCATTGGACTGGTTGTAATACATTAAGCCGGAGAGGGCACTATCCGTAGGCAAAAGCTGAAGGCTGTCAGCCGAATAACTAAACAGCCATTTTCCGGAAAGGCTGTTGGTTTGCGCCATCTTTTTAATATCCACTATGTTATAAAACCTGCTTCCGTTATGCGGCAGGTAAATATTAAAAGTGGCATCTAAAACGGCCCATTGCTGCTGTTCACGCAGGTACACTTCGTTTAAAAGGTGAATGCCGTATTTCCAGTTACCGTCCGGGCCAAAGTAGTATACAACGCGGTTGGGCAGGCCGGCCAGCGTGCAGAAAAAGCTGGTAATTTGATTATAGTTGCCACAGTCCAGCCTGGCTTTATTTTGCAGGGATAGCTGTACCTGCTCCCAGGCAGTGGCGCTGTAATGTTCCCCCGGTTTTGTACCGGCATTGTTATTGGGCAGGGATGCTACCAGCCTGGCTATTTCCTTTGCCTTTTCAAGGTCAGTAGCGGCATGGGCAATACTTGTTTTGGCCGTAAGCAATTGTAAGCCTTGTTGCTGCGCTTGTTTACTGTAAGCCTGCAGGCCTTTTTGCCATAAGGTTAACGGCGAGGTTTCAATACCCGGGCCGGGTAAGTTGCAATACAGTAACTCGTTTATGTAAAAAGAGTCTGCGCTGTAATGAATATCATGGTCAATTTTTAGCTGTATTGGCAGGCTGCAGCAATTTTCACCTAACGGTTGCAGGCTGTATGTATGCAACCTGCGTTGCAAGGGCAGCACAATACTGCTTGCCCTGGGTGTTACCAGTACAGCAGCGCCACTGTCAACCGTAAGCCTGTATTGTTTTACCGGCAGCGGCACAGAGAAAGTAAGCTCCACAGAATCGTTGGTAAAGAACAGGTTATGCAGGTACAGGGATGAATCCATCACATACAGTTCGCTGTAGGTTTTATAGGGGTGATATTTATACCCGTTATTGCGGTTGAGAATAATGTACAGGTTTGCCGCCAGCAGCAGCGCCAGTAAAAACCAGTATGCATAGCGTTTTTTTGCCAAGATGGTCGGTTATGCCAGGCAATATAACAAGAAGCAGCAAAAGATTGTACAAGGGTTAGCTGCAGCTAAACATAATACCCGCTTAAATGCCGCCATGAAAAACAGAAAGTACAAGTGAGTGACACAACAGCCGATGCCATGAAAAACCAAACGCCGGTAACCAAAAAATAAAAAGCCGAAGGCAAAAGTTGCTACAGCAACAAAGCTGCCAGCAGGTAATCTGCGAACAGGATAAGTATGCAGCTTACCACAACCGATATGGTGCTGGCCCGGCCTATTTCAAGGGCGCCACCCTTAACGTGGTAGCCGTAATAAGAAGGTATGCTGCTTACAATAAAAGCGAAAGTATAAGCCTTGGTTAAGGCTACGGTAATGTTGTAAGTATTAAGGTTTTGGCGCAGGCCAATATCATAGATATCGTTGGCCAGAATACCTGCCGCCTGGCCGGCAAAACGGCCACCCCAAATGGCCAGTACGGCTGAAATAACGATGAGGCAGGGTATTACCAACAAGGCGCCGATAATTTTTGGGGCTACAAGGTATGCCCTGGTATTAATGCCCATTATCTCCAACGCATCTATTTGCTCGCTGATGCGCATATTGCCCAATTCGCTGGCTATTTTACTGCCTACTACGCCGGCCAATACAATGCTTAATACGGTAGGTGAAAGTTCGAGTATTACACTGTCACGCACAATTTGCGCTACGGTTTGCATGGGCACAAGCGGGCTTACTAACTGGTAAGCCGTTTGTACGGTGGTTACCGCCCCGAGAAATAATGATATGATAACCACGATAGGCAGGGAGCCAATGCCTATTTCCGAGCATTGGTGCATAAACTCCTTCCAATACATTTTACCATTTTCGGGCCGGGTAAACATTCGTTTAAGCATCAACAGGTACAAGCCCAAATGCCTTAAAAACCGTCCAATCATGTGTTTATTTTTTCTTTTTCTTTAACCGTTTCCACCAGGCAGACTGTTGTACTGCCATATCTGTATTATTGTTCTGGCACTTTAACTGTGCATCAACAACTGCAATAATAGCCATATTAACGATACTGCGTACAGAACTGCCCAACTGTAATACATGAACGGGCTTCTTAAGCCCCAGCAGCACAGGGCCAATGGCATCGGCGCCGCCAATGTCTTTCAGTAAATTATAGGCTACGTTGCCCGCCGCCAGGTTGGGGAATATCAGGGTATTTACATCCTCATCCACCAGGTCGCTAAAGGGATAGTTGTCCTTCATCACTTTCTGGTCAAATGCCAGCCATGCCTGCATTTCGCCATCTACCACCAGGGATGGGTTGCGCTGTTTAACAATGCGTGTAGCTTCTGCAACCAGCCGTGCTTCAGGGCTGTCGCTGCTGCCAAAGTTGCTGTAGCTAAGCATGGCAATACGCGGCACCAGGTTAAAGTTGCGCACCTCTTTGGCCGTCATTAAAGTTATTTCGGCCAGCTCTTCGGCAGTGGGGTTAAAGTTTACGGTGGTATCGGCCATAAACAGCGGGCCTTTTTTGGTAAGCAGCAGGTACATGCCCGCTATCTTTTTTACCCCTTCCTCTGTGCCAATGCACTGCAATGCCGGGCGAATGGTTTCCACGTAGTTCTTGGTAAGGCCCGATATCATCGCATCCGCATCGCCGGTTTCTACCATCATGCAGCCAAAATGGTTGCGTTCACGCATTATTTTTTTGCTTTCATAATAGTTAAGCCCCTTACGCTGCCGTTTTTTGAAGAAAAGCTCGCTGTAAAGGCTTAGTTTCTGGTCAACATCCTTGTCTTTACTTTCGGGGTCTATAATCGGCAGGTCGCTAATGTCAATAAAGTTTTCTTCCGCTATCCGCTTAATCTTTTTCTCTTCGCCCAGCAGTATGGGGTAAGCAATGCCCTCCTCATAAGTTATAGCAGCAGCCTTTATAATTTTAAGGCTGTCTGCCTCAGCAAACACAATCCGCTTGGGGTCTTTCCTGGCGGTACTGCTCAATACACGCATAATCTGGTTATCCAGTCCCAGCCTTTTATTAAGTTCTACCTGGTAAGCATCCCAGTTGGTAATGTTTTTTTGTGCCACGCCACTTTCCATAGCGGCTTTGGCAACAGCGGGGGCCACGGTTTCCAGCAGGCGGGGGTCCAGCGGTTTGGGTATAATGTACTCGGGGCCAAATGCCATGTTGCGCTGGTTATAGGCCATGTTCACAATATCCGGCACAGGTGTTTTAGCCAGGCCGGCCAGGGCTTTAACGGCAGCCAGTTTCATTTCTTCGTTTATCTGCCGGGCACGTACATCCAGCGCACCGCGAAAAATGTAGGGAAACCCTAGCACATTGTTCACCTGGTTGGGGTAATCGCTGCGGCCCGTAGCCATAATAATATCCTTGCGTGCTGCCGTAGCTGCATCGTAGGTAATCTCAGGGTCGGGGTTGGCCATAGCAAATGCAATGGGGTTTTTAGCCATGCTTTTAATCATTTCCGGCGTAACCACGTTACCAACGCTGAGGCCCAAAAAAACATCCGCACCTTTCATGGCTTCTTCCAGCGTAATTCCACCATTTTTAACAGCGAACAACTTTTTTGTTTCATCAAGGTCTGTGCGGCCCTGGTGCAACACGCCGTCTTTATCAAACAGCGTAAAATTGGCATGTTTAGCGCCCAGTTCAGCATATAGTTTCACGCAGGCCATGGCAGCGGCGCCGGCGCCGTTTACCACTATTTTTACCTTGTCAATCTTCTTTTTTTGAATTTCCAGTGCGTTCAACAGGGCTGCGCCACTTATAATGGCGGTACCATGCTGGTCATCGTGCATTACAGGTATATTACACTTTTCTCTCAGGGCCTGTTCAATGTAAAAGCATTCAGGGGCTTTAATGTCTTCCAGGTTAATGCCGCCAAAAGTTGGCTCCAGCGACTTTACAATTTCCACAAACTTCTGCGGGTCTTTTTCGTTTATCTCAATATCAAACACATCAATATCCGCGAAAATTTTAAACAATACCCCCTTCCCCTCCATTACGGGTTTGCTGGCTTCGGCGCCAATGTCGCCCAGTCCAAGTACAGCGGTACCATTGCTTATTACGGCTACCAGGTTGCCCTTGGCAGTGTATTTATATACATCTTCTTTATGCAGGGCAATATCCTTACAGGGTTCCGCTACGCCGGGGCTGTAGGCCAGCGATAAGTCGCGTTGCGTTTTAGCTTCTTTGGTAGGTATAACTTCAATTTTTCCGGGCCTGCCAGAGGCGTGGTATTCCAGTGCTTCTTCTCTTCTTAGTTTCTTGGCCATAGTATATGTGGTGTTCTTCCTTTAAGGTTTTAAAACTGTTTGCTTACACAGTTCAAAACTTAGCCGGGGCGCAAAAATACCCCGCTTTTGTGCAGCACAAAAGAAATACATTTTTTGGTACTGCCAGGTGCATTAAGTAGCCACTATTGCATACATTTTGGCATTTGCGGTGTTTTGGGGTTGCCGGTAATAGATTTCACGCAAAGCCGCAAAGACGCAAAGACAGCCTTAGTACCCGCCTGATGGACTATAAAACGAATTGTTACGGGTTGAAAGGTTTGCGCCACAACTCTAAACATTGACCCAACAAACACGCAAAGTCCCGGCTGTAAACCAGTTAGTTATCTTTGGTACAGGTAACCTGTTTCAGACGTCTTACCAATAACTTGGGATAACGGCACTGGAGCATTTGGAACAAAGCAGGTAACACGATGCAAATGTTGCTGCACAGTGCTGAGTAGAATTACCAGCCGTACAAGAGTGCGACGCAACGGCTGCCTCATAGTAGTTCACACTGCCGGGCCCATAAAAATTCTAATTAACCCGGGGTGTTGACTTAAGAAAAATACATTGCATGTTCAACAGAAAACCTATTTATAGCTAATCATGAAAAAGATCAATTGGTCAATCTTTCTTTTTGCTGCCGGTATGGTGCAGGCCAATGCCCAGCAGGCTCAAAACTTACGGGAAAAAACTTCCTTCCAGGTAAGCGCACCTTATAACCCCGCTTACGACGTACGCAGCGACATTGCTATTGTTTACGGTGTTGACAGCAGCTTTGAAACCCGCGTTAAAGACTGGCGGGGTAAGGGCTACAACGTGCAGTTTATGACGGGTATTGCCTGGGGCGAATACAAGGATTATTTTAAAGGCCGGTGGGATGGTATTAACCATATTGACGAGGAAAGCCAGGTGGAAAGGAATGGTAAAAGTATTGGGCACGGCGTTGATATTCCTTACCTGGTGCCTACGGAATCTTTTGTACGTTACTTTAAAACAGTGGTTAAACGTGCCATAGATGCAGGCGTTACCGCGGTGTATCTGGAAGAGCCGGAGTTTTGGGCAAGGGCGGGTTACAGCACGGCCTTTAAAAGAGAATGGCAAAAATACTATGGTACGTCCTGGCAGGCACAGCATGAATCGCCGGAAGCTACTTACCTGTCATCCAAGCTCAAGTATCATTTATACCATAATGCACTGAAGGAAGTGTTTAGTTATATACACGCTTACAGCGACAGTATTGGCCGTAAAGTGCAATGCTACGTGCCAACACATTCGCTGCTTAATTATTCATCGTGGAATATTGTTAGCCCGGAAGCCAGCCTTGCATCTCTGGAAGGTATGAGCGGCTATATAGCCCAGGTTTGGACAGGCACAGCAAGAGAACCTAATTTTTACAATGGCCTTGAAAAAGAACGCGTTTTTGAAACGGCTTTTCTTGAGTATGGCAGCATGCTATCTATGACGGCCCCCACCAAACGCCGCATGTATTTTTTGACTGACCCTATTGAAGACTGGCCGCGTACCTGGGATGATTACAAGCGCAATTACCAGGCTACTTTTACAGCCAAACTACTATACCCTTCTGTTACGCACTTTGAAGTGATGCCCTGGCCCAACAGGATTTACCAGGGCAAGTTTAAACTGGAGAACAGTGATGAGCGGCAGCCCATTTCCCCTGCTTATGCTACTCAAATGCAGGTAATGGTAAACGCCCTTAATAAAATGCCGGGCAGCACTACAGGCATTAATGGCAGCAAAGGCATTGGTGTGCTGGTGGGCAACTCCATGATGTTTCAGCGCTTTCCCACACACAACAGTTACGAAGACCCGCAGCTATCTAATTTTTACGGCATGATATTACCGCTGTTAAAGCTGGGCATACCGGTGGAAACAGTACACATGGAAAACCTGGCTTTTGAAGAAACACTTAAACATATTAAGGTGCTGGTGATGAGCTATGCGGGTATGAAGCCACTATCGCAGGAGGTAAATGAGCACCTGGCAAAATGGGTAAAGAATGGCGGCGTGCTTTTATATTATGGAACCGATAGTGATCCTTTTCAACAGGTGAAGGAATGGTGGAATACGCAAGGCAACAGCTACACTACGCCATCGCAACATTTGCTAAAACTGCTGAATGTAAATACTGCTGAAACCGGCAGCGGCCAGGCTATTGGCAAAGGTTGGTTTTACCTGGTGCGCAAAGACCCCAAAGAACTTGTGCTAAAACCCGATATGTCTGCAGCGTTTACCAGCATTGTGGCAGAAGGCTACGAGAAAAAAGCGCATGCGGGCAAGCTGCAAACGGGTAATTATTTCCTGGTGCGGCGCGGCCCTTATGTGGTGGCTTCGGTAATGGAGGAAAGTGTTAGCGCTGAGCCTTTGGCATTAAAGGGGAATTTTATTGACCTATTTGATCCTTTGCTGCCGTTAATAAAACAAAAGAGCATTCATGTTGGAGAACAGGGTTTTCTGTTTGATATCAACCAGGTTGCCGACAAAAAGAAGCCCCAGGTACTGGCTGCAGCCAGCCGTGAATCTGACGAAAAAATAAGCCAGGGCAGCTATTCCTTTATTACCAAAAGCCCGGAAGCCACCAATAATGTAATGCGCATATTACTGCCTGCAAAGCCTGTTGATATTAAGCTTGCGGATAGTAACGGCGTGCCTGTTACCGGGATGCAACAAGCATGGGATGAGGCCACTAAAACTTTGCTGCTGCAATTTAAAAACAGGAGTGAAGGGGTGCAGGTGAACATTCGGTGGAAATAAGAAGAACAGCAGGTATGTTTTGGTAACGGGCGACAGGATTTCATGGCATCGCCTGTTGCGTCGCATTACGTTCATCGTCCGGTTCATTGGGCGGCTTTTCAGACCCGGGTAGGTTGTCGGAACCGGGATTTTATTCTGATTTCGCTGATTGACCTGAGATTACGGGCGATACTGGTTTAATCATAACTATAAAAATTGGCTTCCCTATTTACTTTTATTATTCTGCTGGTCAGGCCACATTTTATTTTTATGAAGCTCGATAATTTTTTCTTTTAAGAGGGTCTCTATTTCATTTATTATGGTATCATCAAGAAGGTCTGGAATTATGCCGCGATATTCTTTTGCAACTTCATACGTATATTCTGAAATAGTTTTTTGTCCATCCGCAGCAATAAAAATTTTTTGAGGCCATGGATCCATCGTAATAACCCGTGGTGAATTAGGGTCACTTACAAAAATGGTCGAACTGTTCACCCATCCCCATGACGCAATACGGCGAAAGTAGTAATGCTGGTAATCATAGCTTTTGAGTCTTTCAAAAGGCGGGATTCGTTTATTTCGCTTAAAAAAACTGAACATACATTGATTTAAATGTAACCTGTGAATGAAAAGTTTAATGTTTCCGGAACCGAATTTTAAGAAAGTAAAATTATTGCTTTGCAATCGAGAGAGCTTAGTTTACAGGCACTTTACTCTTTAAGCCGCAAAAATTTTGCTGCGTTATTATAGAGTATATCGGCTTTGTCTTTTTCGGTGAGGAAGGTAAGGCTGTTGAGAAAAACAATCGACTTTTCGATAGCGTAGGGCCAGGTCATTTGATCAGAACCGAACATTACCCTGTTGAGGTATCCGGCGTGTTTGGCATTCTTCAGAAAATCGGTTATGTATCTCTGCGTATTGGGCTCAACCCATAACATTACGGCGATATCCGTATATAGTTGCGGATAGTAGGCCATAAGGCGGATGCCGTGTTCCGGCCAATCTTCTCCGCCGGCATGCATCATATAAATTCTAAGCTTAGGGTATTTTACCAGCACATCTTCAATCAAATAAGGATCGCCTAATTTAAGCCTTGCTTTGGGCGCCCATGAGTAAGTGCCGCCGGGGTCGCCACCGCCGGTATGCACTGCTACCGGGATATCATATTTTTCGCAAATGCGCAGGTAAGGCTGCCAGACAGAATCACTTAACGTTGTTCCGCTGTAATAGGCGCCGATTTCTCCAAATATTTCAATCTTTTTATCCTTCACCATTTTTTCAAACTTAACACTGTCCAGGCCATAATCATCGGGAGAAAAAATCAGGATTCCCCTGATAATCCTTTCGCTACTATCTTTTGCTACCCAGTTTTCCACGCTTTCAGGACTGCCGCTTACCACTGCTTTTACAATATTCCATTTCTTAAATGCGGCAAAAGTTTCCTGGCGATGAGTGTCAGCATTGGGAGATCCTTTTTTGCCGTAATAATCACTTGCTGGTTCCCGTTCGCCAAAATCGCTATTGCTGTACGAGTGAACATGCATGTCGATAATCTTAACCTGCGATTGTGCCGGCAAAAAATAATGAAGCAATACCAGCAACAGGATGAGGTGTTGAGTCATTGAGATTATTTATAAAGCTAAAGTTGCATTGTATACACTCTAATATAAAAATGTTTGGAAGAGTTTGCAAGGGCTTGTGGAATTGAGTATGTGTTATGAATACAAAATGCAATATGGGCGTGGTACATTTTTTTTACAAGGAAAGTTTCCGGTGCCAAAGGCGGCAGAAACAATGGCTATAAGGTGGGAAAAGCCGCCATGAAAAACCAACCGATGAAGTGCTTGCGACGCAACCGGGCCGCCATGAAATACTGCTGCCGGTATCCAAATAAAATAATAAAGCCCCGGCTTATTGCCGGGGCTTTATCATTACTTATTAATACTTCTATTTCTTTACAGAAAAGGCATATACGGTGGTGGTTTGGTAGTTTTTGCCGGGCTCCAGCACTGCCGTTGGAAAAGAAGGCGTATTGGGCGAGTTGGGGTAATGCTGTGTTTCCAGGCAAAAGGCGGTGCGGTAATCATCTTTTGTGCCATTGCCAAGTGTGTGGCTGCCATTCATAAAATTACCGCCGTAAAACTGTACACCAGGTTCGGTGGTTGAAACAGTCATTACTATGCCGCTTTGATCAGCCGTTACTTCAGCGGCTTTTGTAAGCACACCGGGTTTACTGTTATTAATGACAAAATTGTGGTCATATCCTTTGCCATACTTCATTTGAATATTGGCAGTATCGTTAATTCTTGAGCCGATGGTTTGCGCCGTGCGGAAATCCAGCGGCGTGTTAGCCACGGTCTCTATTTTTCCAAACGGTATCAGGGTAGAATCTACCGGTGTGCAGTTATCCGCGTTCAACTGCAACAGGTGGTTGTTGATGGTGCCGCTGCCCTGGCCGTTAAGGTTAAAGTAAGAGTGGTTGGTAAGGTTAAATACTGTTTTTTTGTCTGTACTGATGTCGTAATCAATTTTAAGCTCTTCGGCTGATGTTAATGTATAAGTAACTTTTGCCGTAAGTGCACCGGGGTAACCTTCTTCACCGTCTGGCGAAACGTAGGTAAGTACCAGCGAAGAATCGTTAGGTTGTTCTGCATCCCAAACAACACGGGAAAAACCTTTGGTGCCGCCGTGCAGGTGGTTGGGGCCGTTGTTGGTTACCAGCGAGTACTCCTTGCCATCCAGCTTAAACTTTCCTTTGGCAATGCGGTTGCCATAACGGCCCACTACAGCGCCAAAATAAGTATCGCCTCCATCGGCGTAAGACTGTACGTTATCATAACCCAACACTACATTGGTAGGTTTACCATCTTTATCCGGTACGGTTAAAGTAACCACCCTTGCACCGTAATTGGTAATGGTGGCTTCAATGTTTTTATTCTTCAGCGTAAACAGTTTGGTTTGCTTGCCATCTATGGTTTGTTCAAAGGCTTTCGCATCTATGGTTTTTGTGCCCGCTGCTGCAGTGGAATCCTTTTCGGCTGCTTCGCCTGTTTGGCCGCTGTCGCCACAAGATGTTAGCGATAATACCGTTACCGAAAATAAAACTGCTGATAAAAATTTCATACGGCTGTTTTGTTTTAAATGTTTGGAAGTGTTTTACTGTTGGTATAAAAGTCTAAAATACAATTATTGGCGAAATGCAAATCAATTTGTTTTGCCGGTTGTTACAGTAACGAGCTGCCGTTTTCAATTTTTGATATGTACACTTTAACATCGTTATGCATGGCGTTAGAATAGGCTTTGCTTACTTCCTGCACCAGTTCGTCTATTTTATCCTCCTGCACCAGGTTAATGGTACAGCCGCCAAAGCCGCCCCCCATCATACGGGCGCCCAATACGGCAGGGTTATCCTGCACCTGTGCAACTAAAAAGTCAAGCTCTGTACAACTAACTTCATACAGTTTGCTAAGGCCATAATGCGTTTCAAACATTTTCTTTCCAAAGGCTGCCATATCGCCATTTTCCAGGTCTTCACAGGCCTGCAGCAGCCTGTTATTCTCTTCCACCACATAACGGCAGCGCTGGTACACCAACATGTCTTCCGGCAATACATATTTTTCCAGCATGGGCATGGTAACATCCCGCAGGCTAAGTACTTCGTTATGGTGCTGCTGCACCATGGCCACACCGGTTTCGCATTGTTTGCGCCGTACATTGTATTCAGATGAGCCCAGCGAGTGTTTTACATTACTGTCGAACAGCACTACTTTAAAGCCATCCATGTTAAATGGTTCATAAGCATATTCCAGGCTGCGGCAATCCAGTCTTATCACATGGTTAAGCCTGCCGAACATGCTGGCAAACTGGTCCATAATTCCGCACTGCACACCAGCGAATTCATGCTCGGCTTTTTGAGACATTTTTACCAGCGTTAACTTATCCAGTTTGCTTTGCAGCAAGGCATCCAGCGCCAGTGCCGTAGCGCACTCCACCGCGGCGGAGGAAGACAGGCCGGCTCCAATGGGTATATCGGCGGTAAGCGCCGCATCGAACCCGGGCACCTGGTAGCCTTTTTCTTTAAATTGCTGCACAACGCCGAGTATATAGTTGGGCCAGGAATATTTTGTTTTGCCTATGTTTTCCGTTGTGGTGGTGTAAGCGGCTCCAAGGTCTATGGAGTGAAGGTGTATTTCATTATCGCTCCTTGGCGTAATGGTTATAAAGGCCGCTTTGTCAATAGCAGCGGGCAAAACATACCCCTCGTTATAATCCGTATGTTCGCCAATTAAGTTAATGCGGCCGGGTGAACGTGCTATAATAGTGCCTTCCCTAATAAAAGGCGCAAGAGCAGGCGGTATATCATATTTTGTTGTAATGCCGGTTGACTGGTCAGCTTGTATTAACACGTTGATTGAACTTGATAAATGTGAAACTAATAATTATTTCCCGGTGAGCGATTTTATCAAAGCAATTTCTTTCTCTGAAAAAGCCGAGCCGTCTTTCCTGAATATCTCGTGAAACCATACTTTAGGTTCGCTGCCATCTGGTATCGGCGTATCCCAGGCATACATGGTATTGGTTTTTCCTGCTACAAGGCCCCAGTTAATGGCGGCAATGTTTTCTTTTTTGAGTATCGGCATAATGTTATCAAAACGGCTGTTGCGTGTGCGGGCCATGTATTCTGTGCATATCAGGGGGCGGTTGTACTTCTTAAGGGTATCAATAGCCGCCTGGTGGCCTTTTTCGTCATCGTAGTTATGGTAGGTAATAACATCAGAGTTGGCTAACTGGTACACGTTCAGGTCCGTAAGTTCTTTGCTCCAAACACCGGCAGAAAGCGGTTGGTCTGGGTTAACTGTCCTGGCCCAGGTAAATGTTTTTTCCAGCAGGGGCATGCTTTTATTCTTGTAACCGCTGTTGCCGGGTTCGTTGTACAGGTCCCACAGAAGAATGCGCTTATCGCTCTTAAAGGTTGTCAGCACGTCTTTCACGTATTCTTCCAGTTTTATTATAAGGGTCGTATCATCGTAGAGCAGTTTTCCCGGGTCCCTTATCCAGCCGGAATTGTGTACGCCTGGTTTAGGTTCCGGTTGTTTGCCGGCTTTATAGTTTTCGTTCCATACGTCATCAAAAAAAACGAACATGGTAGCAATATGATGCCTGTCAGCAATGTCCAGGTATGTTTTCATGCGGTTCTTAAAGCCCTCCTTGTCCTGCTCCCATGCCAGGTGGTGCAGAAACACCCGCATCAGGTTAAGGCCAATACCTTCCGCATAGCCAAGTTCCCGGTTAATGGTGGCGGTATCAAAAGTTTCTGCCTGCCAGAATTCCAACTGGTTAATAGCCGTGCTGGGTGTAAAATTGCAACCAGCCATCCAGCCTTTGCCTTTGTACCAGTTGTTGGCTTGTTCCACAGTCCATACGGCACGGGGTTCAGTTGTAGCGGAAGAGTCTTTTTGTCCTGCTTCTTTTGTTTCGTTTGCACCTCCGGCACAAGACATCAGCACCACCGGTAAAATCCATGCGAAGAATCGTTTTTTCATTATTGTATGTTTAAAAAAGTTTTTTACAAAAAGAGGAGCCTGCTCTTTGCCATGAATGGCTAAACAGTACTCCTGTTAATTACTGCTTATGAAAACTATTTGCTTAAGAAAAGAAATTTAATGTAAGGCCTGGCCGTTTTTCTCACTATAAAGACGCTTAAAACCATTCCCGGTACTAATCTGCCCTACCCCCGCCTCTTTAAGGCTTTATGCTATTTAATAGGGGTGCCACTCGGGTCTCGTCTCGGGCAGAACTGCGTTCGCAACCTTCGTCAAAGGCAACATTTTGTTGCTTTAACTCGGTTGTGTTATTGCTCCGCACAATACTTTCCACAGTGTCCCCACCGCCTCGATCCATCACCCATTAGTAATGTACACTCAACTGGAAATCCCGCATATTTACGGATGCCTTGGGTAAGACAGGTTTAAACCCGGGCAGTACTATTATGCAATATGCAAACGTTTACATAAACAAATATAACTGGAAGGGTGGAAAGACAAAAAAGCTTTTAAATACGCTTTGCAACTGGCAGTCTTATCAGAAGCAGGCCGGCGAATAAAAGTACTTCGCAGATCCTGCTTTATCTACAGCAGCTTGCAAAAATCAGCTTGTTACACTTTCGGGTGAGGGATTGCAGCGGTTACCCCGGTGAGGCCATCGCAGCAGGGCTTTTGTGCCGGAGTAATAGCGGAAAGCCCGACCCCTTGCGTAGCTTGGGGGCACCCCCTGAAACAAGTACGATGGGTGAAGTACAAAGTACCTTTAGTATGTTAGATGTTTGATGCGGGATGTACGATGTAATTGTCATTTGATACACAATTGCCAGTATTACTTACAACAGGCTGCGAAAAAAAGTACTTCTTACTTCGTAAATCGTACGTTACTTAAAAGTGTCAGAAAAAAAATTTCAGTGGGAGTAAGGGATAGCGTTCAACTGTACGAATAAATAGTATGCAGATATCGGAAAAGCTGATAGAGGACTTTTTGAACGGCGATTGCTCTGAAGAAGAACGGCAGTTGGTGGCGGCCTGGCTGCGGGAAAACCCTGCAAGGCTGGAGCACTACCTTACGGAAAAAAGCTGGGATGAGTTTAAGCCGGTGGAACAGGATGCGGAATTATCTGCAAGAATGCTGAAGAACATTGATGCGGCCATAGATAAAAAAGTGGTGCGGTTACCGGTTCGTAAATGGTTGGCGGCGGCATCGGTTATAGTAGCAGCAGGCGTATCCATACTGTATTTTTCCGCCAACAACAAAACCCCTGCACCACTGGCAGGCAAAAGGGCGGACGTGCCGGCAGTGACGCCGGTGCTGGCAACGGTGAGGAATGCAGACGCTTTACCGAAAGAAATATCCTTGCCAGACGGAAGCGTGGTAACACTTACGGCAGGCAGCAGCATATCCTATCAAAAACCTTTTGTTAATAACCGCCGGGAAATTTATCTGGATGGCGAGGCTAAGTTTAACGTGGCCAAAGACCCGGCAAGGCCATTTACCGTACACGCTAAAAGTATTAGTACAACTGCGCTTGGCACCGTATTTACTGTGAACGGAAAGCATATGGATTTTATATCGGTAAAGCTGTTTGAAGGTAAGGTGGTAGTAAGCAACAGCAATAAAGCCGCTAATATGAAGGATGTTTACCTTACACCGGGCCAGCAACTTACTTTTAACAACCAAAGCTTTTCAGTTGCCATTCAACCCATCAGAATACCTACGCCTGTACAAAAATCCACACAGGCGGTAAAACCCGTACCTGTTGCGATTTTGCAATTTGACAATAAACCGCTGGAGGAGATTTTTACAACGCTGGAGAACACTTATAATGTAACCATACATTTTAAAAGTGAAGAACTGGCTGACATGAACTTTACCGGAATACACAAAACCAAATCAGAAACGCTTGAGGACTTTTTGAACACGATTGCAACGCTTAATGATTTAACTGTAAACAAAACTAAACGCGGCTATACTATCATCCGCACAAAGTAAACACTGATTACAAGGTTGTAAAAAAGCATGTTCAACAAAAACACATTTGTTGAAGGGCTAAATAATTGTCTGAATCTTTTAATTATACTAACACAAACAGCTTATGCAAAGAGTATTACTTTGCCTGTTGGTATTGTTTGTTACCGCCAGTTACGCAGGCGCACAGAATAATACCAACAAGGCCACGGGCATTGTTAAAAATGAAACCGGTGAAATTTTGCAAGGGGTAAGTGTAACCCTGCAAAATACAGCTTCGGGATTCTCCAAAAACACTGTTACCAACGACAAAGGCATTTTCAGTTTCAGCGATTTAGCCGCAGGTCCGGGCTACCGCTTTATCTTCAGTTACGTTGGCTACGCTACAGACACTTCGGGCGGCTATGAGCTAAAGGAAAACGGCCGGATTTCAATAAGTGTTACGTTAAAGCCGGCCAATGCCATGCTTGAAAAAGTAGTGGTGATTGGGTATGGTTCCATGAAGAAAAAAGATTTATCGGCAGCGGTATCTACCGTGCCTGACATGGCGCAGATAAAAGAGCGCCCTGTAACGGATGCCGTAAGCATGATACAAGGTAAAGTTCCCGGTGTTACGGTGGTAAGCAATGGCGGGCACCCAAACCAGTCCCCCACCCTGTTTATACGCGGCACAGGATCCCGCAATGGCGATGCTCCCTTATTTGTAGTGGACGGCGTGCCCGGCGCCCCCTATAACCCGGCTGACGTAGAATCTGTAACAATATTGAAAGATGCCGCTTCTGCTGCCATCTACGGCGCATTTTCCGGTGCGGCGGGCGTAGTACTTATTACAACACGCCAGGCTGGCAAAGGGCAGCCGAGTATTGAGTATGCCGCTTTTGCCGGCGCAAAAACTGCCTGGAGGCTGCCACAATCTTTAACTGCTGCGGATGAAGCCAAAGTATCTAACCTGGCTTTTGCCAATGCCGGTTTATCGCCGCTGGATGGATGGGACGCCGCCAAAAACCCTTATGCCCAGGTAACCCGTACAGACTGGGTGAACTCCATTTTCAGAACTGGTCTTATACAACGGCATAACATTACACTAAACGCCGGAACGGATAAATTCTCCACCCTTTTCCAGGGCAGGTACGAAGAAAACCAGGGCACGCTGTTAAACACGTATGCCAAGAATATGTCGCTGCGTTTTAATGCGGCCTACCAGTTTAACCCCAATATAAGATTCAGGCAGGAACTCTTCTTTAACAACAATGATAACCGCGGTACAGAAACAGAAAGCGGTTACACCGGCACTATCCTGTCTTCTATATACATGCCACGCTCTGCAACTGTGTATTATGAAGATGGCAGTTTTGGCGGGGTTGGGCCAAGAACCTCGGACTATCTGGGTATTCATGGCGATGTAGTAAACCCCGTAGCTACCTTACTGCGCAACCAGCCGTACAACAAATCCCAGGACATACAATCCGTATCAGAATTACGGATCACCAATATGGTTAAGGGGCTTTCGTTTCTTAC
Organism: Foetidibacter luteolus; assembly: GCF_009650435.1. Taxonomy (GTDB): domain Bacteria; phylum Bacteroidota; class Bacteroidia; order Chitinophagales; family Chitinophagaceae; genus Foetidibacter; species Foetidibacter luteolus. Next base: position 41,439 of record NZ_VVIP01000081.1, on the reverse strand, counting down.
CAGGTTTTCTTACAGGCAAGGCCAGTCCCTGTACAAAAATTTTCAGCCGAGAAGAACAGAGCCCGGCAAGCCCAACGACCAGAATATACTGTCTTATTCAACCAATAAAACATACAACTGGATTTGGGAGAACACACTTAACTACAGCCTTAACATAGCCAGGCACAGCATAGGCGCCATGGTATCTACAACAGCGCAGGAAAACTCTGGAAAAGGCTTTAGCGCCTCCGCAAAAACCTTTGACAATGAAGCTACCTGGGCACAGTTCTTTGTTAATGCCGGCAACTTTACCGATATACGCCCCACCGATTGGGACTGGAAGGACAAGAACTTATCTTATGTAGGCAGGATTACCTATAGCTGGGCAGACCGATATTTTGTAACCGGCAGCTACCGTTATGATAATGCCGGCAGGCTGGCCGCTGGTCACCGTACCATCGGCGTGCCTGGTGTTACCGCAGCCTGGAAAATAAGCTCGGAACCATTTTTTAACATGCAGTCGGTTGACCTGCTTAAGATAAGGGCAAGCTGGGGCCGCATCGGCAACCTTAGCTCCATACCGGTAAACTATGGTTACCCGCTGCTTAATTCTGATAATACTTACCAGGTTGGTTACGGCGCTCCCCAAACCCCGGCTGTATATGTTGGCAGTTTCAACAATCCCAAACTTACATGGGAAACTGCCGAGCAAAAAGATATCGGTTTGGACGTGAGCCTGATCAAAGATAAATTGTCTTTTACTTTTGATTATTTTGATAAGCTTACCTATAACCTGATCACCACACAAACCGCCAACTGGCCCAACACATACGGCTTTGGTGCGCCGCTGATAAACCAGGGCAAAATAAAAAATACAGGCTTTGAGTTTTCTGCCACCTGGCAGGATAAAACCGGCAACGTTAACTACCAGTTAAGCGGCAACTTTGCTACCCTTAAAAACCGGGTAGCCTACATAGATGAAAACCCAGCTTCTTACTGGCCCGATGGCAGCACATGGAGGGGCACACTTTCTCCATACCGGTCTACTGTTGGGCAGCCCTATCTTTCTTACTGGCTTATAAAAACAGCAGGCATTTTTCAAAGCGATGCGGATGCCCAGAACTATGTAGGAAAAGATGGCGCCAGAATTCAGCCAAATGCCAAAGCCGGAGACCTGAAATTTGTTGATGAGAACAATGATGGCAAGATTGATGACAACGACAGGGTGTATATGGGCAACTCCTTTCCAAAACTTACTTACGGTTTTACCGCCAATGTAAGCTGGAAACGTTTTGACCTCAGCATGTTCTGGCAGGGCGTTTCAGGCGTTAAACTGTTTCATGCATTTAAAGAGTCTACCCTCAATGCGTCTGAGCAGGGCTACAACAGGTGGGATAAAATACTGGATGCCTGGTCTCCCACCAACACCGGCTCTGATATTCCCATCATTTCTGCAAGCGATGCCAATAAAAACTTTCAAACACCTTCCGACTGGTACCTTGAAAGCGGAAGCTACCTGCGCCTTAAAAGCCTGGTTATCGGTTACAATTTCCCCACTTTTCTTAATAACAAAACACTGCGTGTTTACATAAGTGGCGATAACCTTATCACCATTACAAAATATTCGGGTATGGACCCCGAAGTTGGCGGGATTGGTTTTGATGGCGGACAGTTCCCCATTTCAAGGGTGTTTGCCGCCGGTGTAAAACTTACTTTATAATTCTTAAAATATTCTCTGATGAAACAGGTGAAATCTTTCTATATATTATTGCTGGCCGGGCTTTGGTTCAGTTCCTGCAAAAAAGACTGGGTTGATACCAAGCCAAACGGAACGCCTACCGCTGCCTACCAATGGAATGGGGCAGACATGGTAACCAAATCCATTGCAGCACTGTATGTACCGTTACGGTACGAGTCAACATGGGGCAGGAACCTTTTCTGGATGCAAAACGCCAGCGACGACCTGATTGTGGGCAGGTCTAAAGCCGATGCTGAAAACATTAAAAATTTTATCTGCACCGGCCGCGAAGGTTACATGACCGGTGGCTGGACTGACCTCTATTTTATGGTTAATAAGGCCAACCAGGCAATAGCCGGCCTTGCAACCGCCACCAACATAACAGACGAACTAAAGAACCGCTCACTGGGCGAGGCGTATTTTGTAAGAGGTTTTGCCCATTTTTGGATAGCTTACCTGTGGGGCCACAAAGACCTGGGCGTACCTTATGATGGTGTAGAAAATGCAGAGTTTGGCTACCGCATCCCTCCTCAACTGGCATCTGTTACTGACAACTACGCCATCATTGCCGGCGATTTCCAGAAAGCCGCAGACCTGCTTCCTTTATTCAGCACCTATGGCGCTGCAGACCAGGGCCGTGCCCATAAGGCAGCGGCATTAGGATACCTGGTTAAAACCTATGCTTACTGGGCTCAATTTGACAACAGCAAATGGGCGCTCATTCCTGAGATATGCGACAAAATAAAAAATGAATGTGGCAGGGCTCTAATAACAGGCCAGGCTACCCCAGCGGAAAATTATAAAGCTGTTTTCAAAATAGACAATAACTGGAGTTCAGAATACATCTGGTCTGTTACTTCCGGCACACAGGGCGGTTCTGAATTTATGGGCGTTGTTTTAGAAAATAAAGGCTGGGGCATCTACAACGGCTGGGGCTACTTTCAGCCAACAGAAGAGCTGTATGAAGAGTATGAAGCCAATGACCCCCGCCGCGAAGCCACCATCCTGAAATTTGGAGATAAGTTTACGTTCTTTGGAGTAGAAAGAAGCTACTACTCCACCAACAGCCTTTCCGGTTTCCAGATTAACAAATACATGGAGCCTTACACTTACGGCAGCAACTCCGAGGCTGGCTCCAACCAAATGATTAACCAGAATGGCGATTACCCCACCACCATGCTTAACCTGCCCCTGATGCGTTATGCGGAAATCCTGCTTTTTAAAGCAGAAGCGTTGATACAGCAGGGCAAAAACGGCGAAGCCGCTGCACCGTTAAACGAAGTAAGGGCGAGGGTTGGCCTTAAAGCTATTGCAAGCCCTACACTAAACGACCTTAAACATGAACGCCGCTGCGAGCTGGCCTGCGAATGGACAGACCGTTTTGCAGACCTGAAAAGATGGGGCGATTACGCTAAAATTAATGCGCCGCTGCATGGCCGCATTCACGACAACAAAACCGATCCTTCATCCGGTTACACACTTCAAACCGTTTGGCCGGCACGCAGTTTCGATGCCGCTAAACACATGGCCTGGCCCATCAGCCCAGACGTTATTTCGGCCAGCAATAATGTTTACAGGCAAACACCGGGTTGGTAATTTTTATACAACACTTTACAACAGGCCCCGCTGCAAAAGCGGGGCCTGTTTTTGTATCCCTGTGCATTTATTTTTGTTCAAAAAAAAATTTGGATACCAGCTACATCTTTTTATAGCAGCATCGTTGCGTCGCAATCCGTTCATCGTTCGGTTCATTGTAGAGACGCGATGCATTGCGTCTCTACCGGGTGAGGGATTGCAGCGGTTACCCCGGTGAGGCCATCGCAGCAGTGCCTTGTGCCGGAGTAATAGCGGAAAGCCCGACCCCTTGCCCAGCTTGGGGGCACCCCCAAAAGCCAAGTACGAAGTTTGAAGTACGAAGTACCTTTTCTATGTAAGATGTTAAATGTAGGGTGTACAGAGTATGATGCAGAACCAAGAATTGTCCGAAAGTACCTGGTAAGTTCTCTCCTACCCGCCATTTACCACTACCCGCTTGCCCGGTTTATGGATGTTGCTTCTCCATAATCTCGAAACTTCTTATAACAGATTCACCACTTTCATCCACAATGGTTAACACATGTTTGCCGGGAACAGGGTTTACAGCTATTTGATGAAATTGTACGGTTTCACCAATGAATTCATCATCAAGGTGCCAAAAAAGTTTGCCTTTGCTGTTACGATGGGTGGCAGTAAAAACTGTTTTGCCTTTTTCGCCGGAAAGATCTACCGGCACATACAACCTGGCCCCTTCTCCGGGATAAACAATGTCTAAAGGTTTCATGGTTTCGTTGGCACAGCCAGGCATAAAAGGGGGTAAGGTTTTGTATTCCGCATGCTTTTGTTTGTAATAGTATTCAATAGTTGGTGGCAGCACAAACCACGGCTGGTGAATCATGGCTGCCGGCGATTCGCAGTTTTCCGTTACGCGATAAGCACCCGATCTATCGAGGTGTACAACCCTGTGGTAAGGACATAGAGGGGCATTTTTTGCATTCTCTGACACTATCATGGTGTAGGCGACGGGGCAATCGGCACCAGCTTTATAGCCTGACTGCCTGCATACCTGTACCGCCGCAAAACCTGTGGCAGGCTCGTTAAACCATTTGGCCGAAGGTAACAGCCGGAATATTTCGAACATTACCGGCGCCGCGGTATTGATGCCTGTTAAGCCGGGCCGGCCTTCGCCACTGGTATTGCCAACCCACACCACCACGCAGTATTTGCTGGTAAAGCCTATGGCCCACCCATCCCTGAAGCCAAAACTGGTACCCGTTTTCCAGGCAATGCGTTGTGCGGAGGAGAACAAACCCCAGAGCCCTTCTTCGCCCGGCCGCATAACCTCATTCATCGCCATAAAAGTGTGGTAAAGAGAGGGGTAATCAAACAGTGCGTTTGCCGGCCGCCGGTTACTGATTTCCGTTTGCCGTACTATGCCATCTTCAGCCTGTTGTTTTTTATTAATGTATTGCGGCATGTGCCAGTCTGCGCTGTTCCATAATCCTTTATTCTGCTTTTCATGCAGGTACATCCTGGCCATGCTGCTGTACACACCGGCCAGCTCAAAAGGAGATATTTCGCAGCCGCCGAGTATCAGGCTCATACCGTAGTAATGAGCAGGTTTGCTTAACGTGCTTAAGCCACATTGCTTTAGTACTTCATAAAAACGCTGGTATTTGTACTGCTGTAACATTTTTACGGCAGGTATGTTTAGGCTCCTGGCCAGCGCCCGGTTGGCGGGCACGGCGCCATCGTAACCCAGGTCAAAATTCTCCGGCATGTAGCCGTTAATCTGCGTTGGTATGTCTGGCACCAACTGATTGGGCAAAAACTTACCTTCTGTTAGCAGCGCCGCATACAGTAAAGGCTTTAAGGTGCTGCCCGGACTGCGTTTGCTGGCCAGTACATCTACATGGCTTTCTATGGATGAATCTCCGGGCTGGTACACATTACCCACATAAGCCAGCACATTACCAGTCTCTATATCCAGTACCATAGCCGCGGCATTGTTTACCTGGTTGGCCTTTAACTGGCGGTGGTGCTGCAGTATAATGTCGTTTACCTGCCGCTGTATGCCAATATCAATGGTTGTGGTTATGCCTGTGCTTGCCAGGTCTTCATCATCTTTTTTAAAACTGCTGTAATCTTTTTTAAACCTTTCCAGCAAATGCGGCGCTAACTGCGGCAAAGGTTTAGGGGCGCCGGGCAGGGGTTCCAGTTTAGCCAGCTCGCAAACAGAGGCATCAATGGTTTTATTGGCCTGTAGTTTATCCAGAAGCTCATTTCGCTTACGCAAAAGTTCGGCAGTGTTTTTACCGGGGTGCACCAGCGAAGGCGCATTGGGCAATACTGCCAGGGCAGCCATTTCGCCCCAGCTTAACTGTTGCGGGCCACGGCCGTAATAGCGCCAGGCCGCTGCATCCAGCCCCACCACGTTGCTGCCAAATGGCGCATTGGATGCATAAAGCGCCAGTATGGATTTTTTCCTGTAACTGCATTCCAGTCTCACAGCCAACACAGCCTCAATCATTTTATTCCAGATGTTGCGGCTTTTGCTGCCCCGGCTCATCCTTATAACCTGCATGGTTAACGTACTGCCGCCGCTTACAACCGTTTTATTACGTATATTTTGCCATACAGCCCTGCCCATGGCCATCGGGTCAACACCGGGGTGATAAAAAAAACGCTTGTCTTCAAAAGTGGTAATGCATTTGGCAAACTTGTCAGGCACCTGCCTGTTGTAAGGAAAACGCCATTGGCCATCCCTTGCAATAGAGGCGTTTAACAGGTTGCCATCTTTATCGGTAATAACAAAACTGGTGGGCGTTTCAAACAAATGGCGAGGGAGGGATAACCAGAAAATTATCAGCAAAACAATAAACAAGCCCCATTTTATTTTTGATTTAAGGGACAGATGGGTGAAGTAGCGGGCGATATTAGAAGCTGCTTTTTTCAAAACGGAATGCGTGTGCATCTTTGGGTGGTTAGGATAAACAAGCACGTTTAAAAATACAGTTGAAATTTACTACGGCAACGTTAAAATCACTCTTGCTGTAAAAACAGCTTTCCTGCATTACTTTTTGTAGAGCTCTATTTTCCTGCCGTCGGGGTCGCTTATTACAGCCATATAACCAAAATCCGTTTCACAAGGTTCTGATGCAAATACAACCTGGTTGCTTTGCAAAGTTTTTATGACTGTGTCAAAATTATCAATACCAAAGCCAAGCCTTAGGCTGCCATCCGCACCATCCTGGTTTTTCTGCAAAGGATACACTTCAAAAACAGTATTATCTACAATAGCCGAATAATGATACGGTGAATTTCCATGTTTGTGATAAGAAAACACAAACCCAAGCAGGCTGTAAAACGAGGCCACAGCGGAGGGGTTGCCTGTACGAATAACGATTAGTTTTAGCTCCATTCGGTTTGGTTTTCGGGATTTATTTTTTCAATCAAGAATCTCCGCAAGTGATTTTTGAGCTTTGTAGAAAGCCCCGTTCTTACCTCTCTCAAAACTAAAAACCCCGCTTATGCAGCGGGGCCTGTTTTTTGACATAGCAATCGAAGAGGACCGTTATTTAAATCCAATGTTACCAGAGGATGAAAAAGTTGTTAAATGTATATAAATAAATTAAACGACTACCGGTTGCGAAATAAAAATTTCATTAGAAACGCCACGGGCATATTTCTCAAAATTGCTGATGAACATCTTTGCCAGCATATTGGCCTGGTTATCATAGGCTTGCCGGCTGGGCCAGGTATTGGCCGGGTTTAACAATTCTGCCGGAACGCCAGGACATTGGGCGGGCATTTCAAACCCAAAAACGGGGTGTTTAATGAAATTTTTATCTTCAAGCTGGCCTTTCAGTGCCGCAGAAATCATGGCACGGGTATAGCACAACTTAATCCTGCTACCGGTTCCGTAGACGCCGCCCGTCCAGCCGGTGTTGATTAGCCATACATTTACGGCATGCTGCCGCATCTTATCGCCCAGCATTTGTGCATATTTACCTGGGTGCAAAGGCATAAAAGGCGCACCAAAGCAGGCGCTGAAGGTTGCTTTAGGCTCTTTTACCCCAGCCTCGGTACCGGCAACCCTTGCGGTATAACCGCTGATAAAGTGGTACATGGCCTGGCCGGGTGTTAACCTGCTTATAGGCGGCAACACGCCATACGCATCGCAGGTAAGGTAAAAAATGTTCTGGGGCATGCCGCCGCTGGCGGGCTCAATGCTGTTAGGTATAAAATGCAGCGGGTAGCTAACACGTGTATTTTCGGTTATTATCCTGCTGCTAAAATCAATCTCGGGGCTGTTGTTATAAAAACCCACGTTTTCTACCAGTGCGCCGGGGCGTACGGCGTTAAAAATATCTGGTTCCCTGTCCCCGCTCAAGTCAATGCACTTTGCATAGCAGCCGCCTTCAAAATTAAAAACCCCTTCATCGTTCCAGCCATGTTCGTCATCGCCAATAAGGTAACGTCCAGGATCAGCGCTGAGAGTAGTTTTACCAGTACCGCTTAGCCCGAAGAATATGGCTACATCGCCATCTTTACCCATATTGGCACTGCAATGCATACTAAGCACATTATCATTATGGGGCATTAAAAAATTAAGGATGGTAAAAACACCCTTTTTCATTTCGCCGGTATAACCGGTGCCTCCAACAAGCACAGTTTTATGCTTAAAGGAAATAACAGCAAAGTTGTGCTGGCGGGTACCGTGTGTGGCGGGGCACGCATTAAAACCGGGCGCTTGTATAATATGCCATTCGGGTTTAAAGTTTTCCAGTTCCTCTTCCGTTGGGCGCAGGAACATATTATAAGCAAATAAGTTGCTCCAGGGGTTTTCATTTACCACCCGTATATTAAGGCGGTAATCCGGGTGGTCGCAGGCATAGGCGTCCCTTATCCACACTTCTTCCCTGGCGTCCAGGTAGTCCAGCAGGTCAGACTTTAAGCGGTGAAAATATTTTTCTTCAATGGGCTGGTTAAAATTGTTCCAGTCTATAGCGTCAGCAGTTATCTCATCCTTCACTATAAATTTGTCCTGCGGGCTGCGGCCGGTAAACTCCCCGGTATTAATGCAAAGGGCGCCTGTACTGTTTAAAACACCTTCTTTGCGTCGCAGGGTTTGGCGGGTAAGTTCTCCAGGGCTTAACTGGTAATGTATCATGTCAAAGGTTGAAAGACCGAGCTGTATCAGCTCTTCGGGTGGGAACATAGTATCTGTATACGGCATAGCAAGAAGTAGTTTAGAGGGCAAAATTAAGCCTCGAATACTTACTAATGTTAGTTTATAATTCGGAAAAAATAGATTCTCTTTCCTCAAACCGGGCAATTATTAGATAATTGGCAAAGCATGCCGTATAAATTTTACCGGCTGCAATTCTTTTATGCTAAACGCTGAATTATTTAAAAAAATACAGACTTTTTACAGGGCGCCTGCGCCTGAAGGGCGCACCGGGCTATCCGTTACAACTCCGCCACAAAGCCACGGCACAAAACCTTCAGCGGGGTTTTCACTGCTATCCCTGGCGCGGTGGTGACACAGCGTAATTATTTACGTAAAGGCTGCCGTGCATAGCTATTACTTCCGGCGCCGCAGGCGGCATAAACGGTTATAGTATCTACAGGCTGCCATTATTATGTCGTAGGCACTACCTGTTTGTAGAATAAAAAATATGGAATGGTATGCCCCGTAGGGGCTACCCCGATGTGTTTAAAAAGGGCAGCCCTTACGGGGCAATAAAATCCGTGGGTTTCAATTAAGCTACAAACATTTAGCCTCTACGAGGCATATTGTGGTATCTATTCAAACAGGCTGCTATTATTGTGCCGTAGGCACTACCTGTTTGTAGAATAAAAAGATATGGAATGGTATGCCCCATAGGGGCTACCCTGGTGTGTTTAAAAAGGGCAGCCCTTACAGGGCAATAAAATCCGTGGGCTTCATTTTAAGCTACAAACATTAAGCCTCTACGGGGCATATTGTAGTATCTACAGGATAAAAATGTTCAATAGCCCGAAAGGCTGAATGTAAATAGCCCGGATAAAACTCCGGAGTTGGCATTTGATAATGGCCTGCCAACCCAATGCGGTTGAACAATGCTATTGCACATTTTTATACTGCTTGTGGTATGGCAATTGCACTACAGCCTGCCTGCAAAAGCAGCGGCCTGTTACACCTGCGGGTGAGGGATTGAAGCGGTTACCCCGGTGAGGCCATGGCAGCACGGCTTTTGCGCCGGAGTAATAGCGGAAAGCCCGACCCCTTGCGATAGCTTGGGGGCACCCCCTGAACCTTTAATAAACTAAGGGCAGCAGCTTAACCCAAACCATATTGGGCGCAGCCGCCGCCCAAGGTTGTAAAGGCTTTAAATTAAAAAAGCCCGGAATGCCCGTATTTGGTGGCATTCCCTTACCTTTGCGCTCCAAAATTTATTTTTAAACCTAAAACAGGGAAAATGAACAATTACGAATTGATGGTGATTTTTACCCCTGTGCTTTCTGAAGACGAGTTTAAAGCGGCTCAGAAAAAGTACACCGACTTTATAGTTGAAAACGGTGGAACTGTAGTGCACAGCAATCCCTGGGGACTAAAATCACTGGCGTATCCTGTACAGAAAAAAACCACAGGTATTTACTGGGTTTTAGAGTACACAGCGCCATCCAGCTTCAATGAGAAACTGAAGATTCAGATTCTCCGTGACGACAACATTATGCGTCACATGGCTACAGCACTCGACAAATACGCCGTTGAGTACAATGCAAAAAAGAGAAGTGGCGTACCTACCGGAACCGAAAAAGCGGAGATTTAAACCATGGCAAAAGCAAATGAAATTAAATACCTGACCGCGATTAAAACGGAAAAGCCCAAGAAGAAATTCTGCCGCTTTAAAAAATACGGTATCAGGTACGTAGATTACAAAGACACTGAATTTTTGAAAAAATTTGTGAACGAGCAGGGCAAACTGTTACCCCGCCGTTTAACAGGTAACTCCTTAAAATACCAGCGCAAAGTAAGCGATGCCGTTAAAAAAGCACGCCAGATGGCTTTGTTGCCGTATGTAACGGATTTATTGAAGTAGAAATTAGTGAATAGCGAGTGGTGAGTGGGAAAACACCCCACTCGCCTTTTATCACTGGCTACTCCCCTCTTATTAGTAACCATCCCTAATCCTGCTGCATGGCGGGAGACAGTCACAATCTAAGATTGGGCGCCGGGAACTAAAACAAACAACATGCAGGTAATATTAATTCAGGATGTAGATAACCTGGGTCTGAAAAACGAACTGGTTCCGGTACGTAACGGTTATGCCCGTAACTATCTTATTCCACAGAAATTCGCGGTAGAAGCCAATCCTTCTAACCTGAAACAACTGGAAGAAAAACTGAAAGTTAAGGCTAAGAAAGAAGCCGCTATGCTGGCTGAAATTAAGAGCGTAATTGCAGTACTGAAAGAGTCTGCCATTAAAATTGGCGCTAAGACCGGTACCAGCGGTAAAATTTTTGGCAGCGTTACATCTTTACAAATTGCACGTGCCATCCGCGACCAGAAAGGTTATGAGATTGACCGCAAGCGCATTTCTATTGTAGATGAAGTGAAAGAACTGGGCACTTACAAAGCTTCTATTGATTTTGGCGGTGGCAACACTACCGAAATTGAATTTGAAGTAGTAGGCGAATAAGTTTCTACCACTTTAAAATAGCAAAGCCACCTTTTACGGGTGGCTTTTTTGTTGTTGCCTGGAACAAAAGAAATTTTTACCGTATCTAAACGTTTTATACCATACATATAACTTCCCTTCTCATTTTCATTTTGTTATCGGAATAATTATACCTTAGGTTTATCACCCCTTTTTGATAAATTAAACAAAGCATGCAAAACGTACTACAGCTTAACGGGATCACTAAATACTACGGCAATATCCTGGCCCTCAACAATGTTTCCTTCGGCGTGCCTGCAGGCAGCGTGTTTGGTATCCTGGGGCCCAACGGGAGTGGCAAAACAACCATGCTGGGTATTGTGATGAACATACTGCGGGCCAGCTCCGGCAGCTTTGAATTTTACGGACAGCCTTCTTCAGCCGAAATGCGCAAGAAAATTGGCACGCTGTTGGAAACGCCTAACTTTTACCATTACCTGTCTGCTGATAAAAACCTGCGCATTGCCGCTGAAATTAAAGGCAAAGGATTTGACCAGGTTGATGATGTACTGAAAAAAGTAAACCTGTACGAAAGAAAAAGCAGCAAGTTCAGCACCTATTCCCTGGGTATGAAACAACGCCTGGCCATTGCATCCTGCCTGCTGGGCAACCCTGATGTATTGATATTTGACGAACCCACCAATGGCCTTGACCCGGTTGGCATAGCAGAAATAAGAGACCTGATTAAACGCCTGGCTACTGAAGGAAAAACGATTATTATGGCCAGCCACCTGCTGGATGAAGTGGAGAAAGTTTGCACCCATGTAGCCATACTAAAAAGGGGCAACCTGCTTACTGCCGGTAAGGTAAGCGAGGTACTGGTAAATGAAGATATTGTAGAGGTTGGCGCCGCTAACATGGATGGGCTGGAAACAGCGTTACAATCACTTAACGGTTACACCTCCCTTACCAAAACAGATACTGTTATACAGTTGCATTACGGCGGCATTGCTGGCAGCCTTGAAAACATTAACCGCCATTGTTTTGATAACGGCATTGTGCTTAACCACCTGCAGTTAAAAAAGAAAAGCCTGGAAGCCATGTTTCTTGAACTTACCGGTAATTAATAACCATCCAACCACATTATATGTTACACCTGCTTAAAATAGAATGGCTTAAAGTAAAAAACTACAAAGCTTTCTGGATTTTTCTTGGCCTTTACCTCGTTGGCCTGTTTAGCATTAACTACATACTACATTATTTTCAGGACGAGATACATAAAGAAGGCATACCGTTTGAATTACTGCCTTACCATTACCCGAAGATTTATCAAACCATTGCTTGGGTAAGCAGTTGGCTTATGTACTTTCCGGGAATGCTGATGATACTGATAATCTCCAATGAATATACATTTAAAACACACCGGCAAAATATTATTGACGGCTACGAAAGAAGACAATTTATTATTGCCAAAATACTGTTCGGTTTAGTGCTTGCATTACTCACAACAATATTCTGCCTTATTATAGCAATTATCTACGGTGTTTCTTCCAATGGATACTTTTCAGCAGATGGCATCCATTTTATAGGTTATTGCTTTATACAGGCCTGTTGCTATTTATTTTTCGCCATGATACTCGCTGTGCTACTACGCAGAAGTGGATTAGCATTAGCTATTTTCTTTTTATACGGAATTATTTTTGAACAACTGCTGGGCCTTTGGATTGATAACAAATTGCTTGACAGCCATAGTTTCTTTTATTACATGCCGCTTGAAGCCAGCGATGTACTGATTCCTGACACTGTATTTAAGAATATTCTTTATAAAGAGTCTCCTTCAGAAATAACATTGCTTATTGTATGCCTTTTGTACATTGGCCTTTACTGCTTTTTTGCAATACGCAAATTTGAAAAAGATGATTTGTAATCTTTACCTCCGTTAGTTAATTAGCTGTTGAAGGATATATTGTTCTGCTTGTTATAAACAGTATGCGTAGAGATTGGCATTCCCCTGCCCGGTATAGCGGTGCAGTACAAATGTTCTCCCGTAATAACGGCACTGCTTTTACACGCCAGATTGCGCAACCGGCATTGATAGTCTCTTAGCCAAGTAGATAATATTATTCTATTTATTGCGCAGCAATTCATTTAATGCCGCTTCTAAGGATGGATACAAAAAACGGAAGCCCGTGGCCCTTATTTTACTATCGCTTACAGTGGCGCTTTTTAATACTTCTATGCTCATTTCGCCCAGTATTAGCTTTAACACAAAAGAGGGAACATAAATGGGTATAAAACGTTTGCCCCGCATGGTACGGGCTGTTTGCAAGGTTAGCTCTTTGTTGGTAACCGGTGTGGGGGCAACAGCATTGTAGGCGCCGCTTACTTGTTCATTTTGTAAGGCGTACAGGTACATGCGGCAAATGTCGTCAATATGTATCCAGCTCATCACCTGGTCGCCACCACCCAGTATTCCGGCTATACCAAATTTTAAAGGTTTCTTAAACTCTGCCAAAGCGCCACCATCGTTGCTCAGTACAAGGCCCGTTCTCATTTTTACCAGCCTTATGCCCGATGATTGCACTGGCTCTATACTCTGCTCCCACAGCCGGCACGTCTCACCCAGGAAATCTTTGTCGGGTTCTGCTTCCTCGGTAAAACCTTTAACGCGGCTGGCATCATTATCTCCGCCATACCAGCCAATGCCGGAAGCACTAACCGTTGCCTTTACGTGGTGCTGGTTTTCCTGTAAGGTTTTTACCAGCAATTCGCTGCTTTTAACACGGCTGTCAACTATTTCCTGCTTTCTTTTGGCAGACCATCTTTCATCAGCTACGCCGGCACCCGCCAGGTGGATAATATAGTCACTTTTCATGACAGCATCTTTATCTATCAAGCCCCGGCTTACATCCCACTCCGCATACGTAATGTTGGGTGTTGCATGCCCTGGTTTCTTCCTGGTTAAAATAATTATGCTGTACCCCTTTTGCAATAAAAGGTGCGATAAATGCCTGCCTATTAACCCTGTGCCGCCAGTTACAAGAACGGTTGCCATAGCTGTTGTTTTTTCCTTTAACAAATATCAATATAAAAGGTTACACCCCTGTGCGAATTTAAAAGGCCTATGGAAAGGCCGGGCTGTCGCATTGCACAATGCAGGAAACTACAGAGGCGTCCCAAAGCTACGCAAATGGGCCGGGCAGAACTGCGTCCGCAACCATCACAAAAGCAACTGAATGTTGCTTTTGCTCGCTTGTACTCCAGCACAAGCAGCGCCGGCCCTCCACCTTCAGGGGGAGTTGGAGGGGGTTTCTTCACCTGGTAGCCGCTTCAATCCCTCACCCGCCGGTGTAACCGGTTGTTTCTTATGCCGGCAATTATAACAATAGAAAAGGGGGCCGGCGGCCCCCTGTGTTCTTTTCTTGTTATCGGTGTGTTTTTTTAAGGTTATAAAGTTTTCTATGGTTAGGGTTGTTATATATTGATGTATAGTTTTTCTGCATTTTTTCCTTTACCTACCAGGCTGCCATTGTACCTTTCAACTATGCTTCCCTTAGATTCGTAAACCAGGGTATACGTTACTATCAATTGCTCCTTTTTATCAAATACATTGCTGATGCGTACTTCCTGAGACAAAGCATTACTGCAATCGGGAAGTTCTTTTAATTCCATCGCATCAAAGGATTTTTGCCAAACGATACTTTCCTTTTTGCCACGTACTTTATAAACAGTTACATGCAGTTTTGCAACAGACTCATCGTAAATTTTTGAGTTGTAATTGCTGCCGGCATATACTGCCAGGCTGATGTCTTTTGTAACAGGTTTTTCGGGGTTGATTAGTTCGCCGACCTGTTGCTGGTAAGATGCCGCTATAACCAGGGCGAACATCACCGATAACCATAACAAGTGCTTTTTCATAATTGTTTATTTTCTTTTGATAAGGCAAAGTTCGTGACGGCCTGCGTTAATGAATACTAAACGACTGATGAGTGGTTAAAGCGTTTGTATGATTGGTTATTAGAAATGATAATCCCCTGAAACCCTTACTGGGGTTGAATTACAGGAAAAATAAGAGTGTACGGTAGCGATACAGTTTATCGTAAAATTGTACCATTCCGCACAGTAAAACACGCAATTCACTAAGTATGGGTTTTTTATAACCGTGCGCCATGTTTATATTTGGCCTTGTTGTGATTTATCACAGAACCTTCTCTTTTTTTCACAGCATGTAAACCCGCCCGGGTATATTTCCGTAATTAATCTTCAGCAAACCTTTCATAAAATGTCAACCAACGAGTACCATTTTATTACCCGCTGGCGGGTGGCCGCCACCTGCCGTGAAGTATATGATATTTTAAGTGCAGCCGAAAATCTACCACGCTGGTGGCCTTCCGTTTACCTGGATGTAACTGTTACAGATAAAGGCGATGAAAACAGTATTGGCAAAAAAGCCAGCCTTTACACAAAGGGTTGGCTGCCTTATACCCTGCGCTGGAATTTTGAAGTATATGAATGCCATAAATACACCGGGTTTTCTATTAAAGCTTTCGGAGATTTTGAAGGCCGTGGCATCTGGCATTTTGAACAGGATGGGGATTATTGCAATATCATCTTCGACTGGAAGCTGGAAGCAGAAAAACCTTTGCTAAAGCGATTCTCATTTTTAATGAAACCAATTTTCTCCGCCAACCATCGGTGGGCTATGGCACAGGGCGAAAAAAGCCTTTTGCTGGAGCTGCGCAGAACCCGCGGAGAGGAAAATGTTCCGCCTCCGCCGCCGCCTACCTTTGCGCATAACTTAAAAAAACAGGATGCACGGTTTAGCAGAAAACGCCAGTAACCAGCAACCAGCATCCTGCATCTTACAACCCCCACCCGTTCAAACCTCTTTTTTGCCCAATCGCTTCCAGCCGTTACTTTCGCTGCTTAAAATAAGGCAACAGCTATGAATATTCTCCTTTTGGGGTCCGGCGGCAGGGAGCATGCACTGGCGTGGAAAATGACGCAGAGTAAACAGTGTTCCCAACTCTACATAGCCCCGGGCAATGCGGGTACCAGCCGGCATGGAATTAATGTAAGCATAGGCGTGAACGACTTTGAAGCGCAAAAAAACTTTTGCCTGGCCAATAATATAACCCTGGTAGTAGTTGGCCCGGAGGAGCCGCTTGTAAAAGGTGTGTATGATTTTTACAAACAGGATGAAGCGTTGAAGCATATCATCGTTATTGGCCCTTCCGCCTATGGCGCCCAACTGGAAGGCAGCAAAGCTTTTTCCAAAAAGTTCATGCAGCGACACAACATTCCAACAGCCGCTTATGCGGAGTTTGATGAAACCAATTTTGAAGATGGGCGGAAGTATATACAACAACACAGCCTTCCCATTGTGCTGAAAGCCGATGGACTCGCTGCCGGCAAAGGTGTGGTTATCTGTTACTCCCGTGATGAAGCGCTGAAGGTTTTTGAAGAAATGATTGTACACAAACAGTTTGGGGATGCCTCTGCCAAAGTGGTGATAGAACAGTTTTTAAGCGGTATAGAAGTAAGCGTTTTTGTTCTTACCAATGGTAAAGATTATAAGATCATCGGCCACGCTAAAGACTACAAGCGCATTGGCGAAGGTGATACCGGCCCTAATACCGGTGGCATGGGTTGTGTAAGCCCCGTACCTTTTGTAACGCCGGGCTTTTTGGCCAAAGTGGAAGAAACCATTATTAAACCTACTGTTGATGGCTTGCATAAAGAAGGGGTTGTTTACAATGGCTTTATCTTTTTTGGACTGATAAAAGTGGAAAACGAGCCTTATGTAATTGAGTACAACTGCCGCATGGGCGATCCCGAAACTGAAGTGGTAATGCCGCTGCTGCAGAATGACCTGGTAGCACTTTTCCTGGCATTAGATAATGATACGTTAAAAAATACCACCATTGATTTTGATACAAGAGCTTGTTGTACTGTTGTAGCGGTTAGCGGCGGCTATCCTGGAGATTATGAGAAGAACAAAACAATTACCGGGCTGGCTTCATCGTTTGAGGAAGACACCCTTGTTTTTCATGCAGGCACCCTACAGCAAAACGAAGCAGTAGTTACGAATGGCGGAAGGGTATTAGCTGTAAGCGCTTATGGAAAGGATATACAGCAGGCTGTTACCACTTCTAAAAAGGCTTTGGAACAAATCAGTTTTGAGGGCATGTATTTCAGGCGTGATATTGGCTATGAGTTTGAATAGCAGGCACCGCATTATATGAAAAAACTTATTTCATACATTCTTTCTTTTCTTTCGGTGGCGGCATTGCATGCGCAGGATAATGAGGCAGCCCGTTTTTTGGAAAGGGCCAAAACCGAAATGAAGCGTAACCGTTTTGATTTTGCGCCTGATTACACCCAGGCCGTTAGCCTGTTACAAAAAGTGGTAGCGGTTGATTCATTAAACGCCGAAGCCTGGTATTACTACGGCTATGCGCTGGACAGGATGAACTCTTTTGACGGCGAAACCATGCTGGATGTTGAACTAAGGCAAACCACCAGGGCCAGCCTGGCATTTGAAAAATGCATTGCACTAAGCAACGACGTTTACAAGGGCGAAATACTGTTGCTTGATCCGCATACAAAGATTTTGTCTGTTTGGGGTACTCAGGCTTACCGATACCTCTACGAAAACAAAAGAGATTCAGCGGAATGGTGCATGAGGCAGGCTTTTCAACGGGGCGGCATTAACAAAACAGTGGTACAGTATTTTACGCAGGTGCTGGATGAGTGTACACCCGGCGCTTACCTGTTTACCAATGGAGACATGTACCTGTATTACCTGCTGTACCTTCAAATGGTTGACCGTTACCGTGTTGACATTCGCTACATTGACCTTAACCTGCTCAATACCCGCTGGTACCCGGGATGGCTGCAAACAAAAGGCCTGCTGCAGGTTTCCTTATCGGCTGATGACCTGCAAAAGGTAGCGGCCGATAAATGGGTGGCGCAAAAGGTTACGGTTATTAACAGGAACGAAAAATATACCGATACGGCCATTACCTGGAACCTGCCCCCTACTTACGCCAACAAGTTTTTATTGCGCAGCGACAGGATTATCCTTAACCTGCTGCAGCAAAACAAGTTTGACAGGGATGTGTTCTTTGCAGGCGATGTACCCAGCAATATGCGCCTGTTCCTGGATGATTACCTGCAATCCAAAGGGCTTACATCAAAAGTGGTTACGCTGGCAAAAACAGATAACACGAACGAACTTGAAATAAGGCTGAAAAAATTGCAGCATATTTATCCTGATTCCAAATCCTACCTGAACAACCGTGACAATATCCAATTGCTGAACAATTACCGGTTTGCGTACACCACGGCGGCCTTTATTGCATCGCAAAATAATCAGCCGCAAAAAGCGTTAGAGTTCATTGAATCGGCAGAGCGCAAGTACACCGAAGAAGTGCTTCCATTTTTTGCTGAAGAAACCAAAACATGGTTTTTGCAGTTAAAGCAAAAAGCGCTGAATGGGGAGAAGCTGTAAAGCAAGTACGGGTTATGAAGTACAAAGTACTTATTGAAACAGCTTTCATTCTTAGTTAGTTTCTCAATCAACAGGTAAAGAAAAGTACTTCGTACTTTTTTGTTTTGAGTTAGTGTGAGACGAACAGCATTGCTACTATCATCGCCTGTTGTGTCACTCACTTGTACGTTCTGTTCTTTACGCGGCATTGTGCAGCAGGTTGTATATTACGGCACAGCCTGCAGGTGTTTGCAGACAGAACTTAGGTGAACCATTGAAATCAGCCGAAAATCGTGAGACGGATGTTCGCTGCCCAACGAACCGGACGATGAAAGGATTGCGACGCAACGATGCCGCCATGAAAAACCGGACGCTGGTATCATAGTCGTGAATGGTGAATCGTGAGTGGTGAGTGGGGAATCGTGAATGAAACCAGAGCCAGCAAACCTGTAACCGGCTACCGGTAACTGGTAACTGGTAACTGGTGACCAGAAACCGGCAACTTGCAACCTGAAACCGGAAACCACCCTAAAACCTGTAAAAAATGTGAAATCACCGCTTTGTTTATTCAGTTTAATTACATGAATTTTGCAGGCATTTAAAATAATTTTAAGGAAACCGAGATAATGGGACTGTTTAACTTTTTTACACAGGAAATAGCAATGGACCTGGGTACCGCAAATACCCTGATTATACATAACGATGAGATAGTTGTTAACGAACCTTCTATAGTAGCGTTAAACCGCAACAACCCCAAAGAGGTGCTTGCGGTGGGCAAAAGGGCACTGCTGATGCACGAAAAAACGCATGAAAGCATACGCACTGTACGCCCCCTGAAAGACGGTGTTATTGCCGACTTTAACGCGGCGGAACTGATGATACGGGAAATGATCAAGATGATCTACTCTAAAAAGCCCATCTTTCCGCCAAGCTGGCGTATGATGATCTGCATACCCAGCAGCATTACCGAAGTAGAAAAACGTGCCGTACGCGACAGTGCTGAACAGGCCGGCGCCAAGGAAGTGTACCTGATACATGAGCCCATGGCTGCTGCCCTGGGTA
This sequence comes from Foetidibacter luteolus, assembly GCF_009650435.1. Classification (GTDB taxonomy): domain Bacteria; phylum Bacteroidota; class Bacteroidia; order Chitinophagales; family Chitinophagaceae; genus Foetidibacter; species Foetidibacter luteolus. The sequence goes on along the minus strand of NZ_VVIP01000081.1, from coordinate 21,986 downwards.
TTGGCATTGATGTGGAAGAACCCGTGGGCAACATGATTATTGATATAGGCGGCGGCACCACCGGCATTACGGTAATAGCCCTTGCCGGTATTGTTTGCGACCAAAGCATTCGTATTGCCGGCGACGAATTTACCGCCGATATTATGGAAGCCCTGCGCCGCTATCACAGCCTGCTGATTGGTGAGAGGACTGCCGAACAGATAAAAATACAGATTGGCGCGGCCATGAAAGACCTGGAAACACCGCCCGACGATATACCGGTTAACGGCCGCGACCTGGTTACAGGCATACCCAAACAGATTATGGTAAGCTTCCAGGAAATTGCCGAAGCGTTGGATAAAAGCATCTTTAAAATTGAAGAAGCCATTCTTAAAGCCCTGGAAACCACCCCGCCGGAACTGGCTGCAGATATTTACCGCCGCGGCCTTTACCTTACCGGCGGAGGCGCTTTGTTAAGAGGCCTTGATAAAAGATTAAGCCAAAAAATTAAATTGCCCGTACACATAGCCGACGACCCGCTGAAAAGCGTGGTACGCGGCACAGGTATTGCACTCAAGAATTACCAACGTTATCCGTTTGTAATGCGATAAATAATAGTTGCTTGTTGCCGGTTGCCAGTAACTGGTTACCGGTAACCGGCAACTGGTAACTTTGCCTTCATGCGAAATATCATTCTCTTTATCCGGCGTTTCTTTACCTTTTTCATGTTCCTTGTATTGCAGGGGATAAGCTGGGCTATACTGGTAAAATACAGCAAAAGTCACCAGGCTGTTTTTGCGGAGGCGGCCAACGAGGTTACTGGTAAGGTTAGTAAGCAATACAATACGGTAGAATATTATTTTGAATTGAAGAAAACCAACGAGCAGCTTGTTGCCGAAATTAAGCGATTGTATGACGAGCGGCGCAGCAGTTTTGAAGGCGCTGACAGCAGCACCCAGGTAAAACTTGATTCTATGCTGCGGGATTCTACCCACAAAGGCTTTCGCCGATTTACCTACCTGCCAGCCAAAGTGGTAAACAATTCTGTTACCAACGAAAATAACTACATCACCTTATACCGCGGCAGGCTGCAGGGCGTACACCCCGATATGGCCGTAGTTGGCCCCGATGGCATTGTGGGCAGGGTGATACTGGCGTCAGACAATTACAGCCGTGTAATGAGCCTGTTAAACCATAAATCCAACGTAAATGCTATGCTGAAGAAGGGTTATGTAAGCGGCATCGTGGAGTGGGATGGCAAAGACCCTTCTTACGTAACACTGCGCAACATACCTAAAAGCGCCGATGTTAAACGTGGCGATACGGTATTAACCAGCAATATCTCAGAACAGTTAAGTTACCCGCCCGGTATTATGGTAGGCACGGTTACCAATGTTGCCGCCGATAATGCCGCCAGTAATTTCTTCACCATCAGGGTAAAAACATCCACCAATTTTTATTCGCTGCAGTATGCTTATGTTGTGCAGGATGCATCCTGGGCAGAGCAAAAAAAGCTGGAAGCGCAAACCCCTAAGAATTAATGAGCAGCTTAGTAAAAAATATTATCCGCTTTGTGTTGTTTATACTGGTACAGGCTTTTGTGCTGGATAAAGTGCCGCAGTTGCACCAGTATGTTAAGCCCTGGCTGTATTTTTTATTTGTGCTGTGGCTGCCTTTTAATTTATCACGCATCAGCATCATGATCATTGCCTTTATGTTCGGCCTGTGCATGGATTACTTCAGCGGCTGGCCGGGCTTGCATGCGGCCCCCTGTGTGCTGATAGCCTATGTAAGGCCATTTCTGTTAAACGTGTTATTGCCGCAGGAAAAAACGGAGTTCAGCTATGCTGAGCCGAGCATCAAAAGCCTTGGCTTTGCACCCTACAGCGTGTATGTACTCATCCTTACCTTTCTGCACCATGCTTACCTGGTGCTGCTGGAAGCGCTCAGTCTGCAGAGTGGGGAGTTCCTGTACTTCATTGGCAAAGTAACCGCCGCTACTGCTATCAGTATGTTGCTTATTTATCTTTCAGAATTACTTTTTCAGCGCAAAGCCAGGTACAGAACTAATGCTGCCTAATATTGCTGCACAGTTTTTTCACTGTTCCGGGAAAGCAATAATATAAGCATCCGGGTCGGTAACATAAAATTCCTTTCCATAAGGCATGTGCCGCAATGGCTGAATAATGATGCCAGCAGATCTGCCGGAGATTTCGTCATACATGTCTTCAATTCCATCAACAGAAAAAACAATATCCAGGTCTTCGTTGTTTCTTTTGCTTTGCCGTTCTTCAGAAAAAGGATTGCCGGTTTTAAGGTGGATGGAAAAGTAATATAAGAACCGCAAGCTAACTTTTGAGATAGCGGATCTAACGGGTAACTTACCGATAAAAGATGTTATGGACTTTTATTAACCATAAATAAAATTGGGTATTTAACTGTCTATTACCGAATGAATCCGATTAAAAATGAACTACAACATCTCATTCTCAGAAATGGAGAAGCTGGCAAAACAAGCACTCTCAAAAAAACACAAAACTTCCTTAGAGGATATGCGAAAGCAGGCTTCGGATTTAAAGAACCGGAGTAACTCAAAGCTGAAGAAGAAACAAGCCTGATAGAATTTGCTGTTCAAGAAAATCTTATTTATGAAGGCGAGGTTTAGGGGGACAACTTCATAAGTGCAGGCACCGAACAAAGGGTGTATTCACTGGATGGCTACCATGTAATAAAACTGAACGACAGTATATTTTATGCGTTTTGGCTGGACTATTTTAACAGTCTCATTATTCATAATTACTTTTTCCCATCAACACGGTACGATTTTCTTGGTTTCAAAGCAATCAACGGCAAACTCTTTGCCGTAGTGAAACAAGTTTTCATTACCGCCACGGAAGCAACGGATTTGCAACATGTAAAGAAGTTTTTGGCATTTAATCATTTTGCACACAAACGAAACAACGATTACTACAATGAGGACTTAGGAATAATTTCAGAAGACCTCCACGACGAAAACGTATTATCAAACAATGGCGTTTTGTTTTTCATAGATACAGTGTTTTACCTGACAAAAGATTTTTATTCTAATAGTTGAGTTTCATCCTAAAATTCACATCTCGCCTGCCAAAAACGTAGTTGCAGGCATGGGTAGAATACTGGACTCTATACACAATCCCCTACCCGGGTCAGAAAAGCCGCATAGAGAACAGAACGTACAAGTGAGTGACACAACGAAGCTTCATAGCAGCACTTCACCCTGGTACATGAAATTGATTTTATGTTGCCGCCGCAGGCGGAAATGGCAAACTGGCGCCAGCGCTTATCTTTGCCGCATGCATTACGTATCAGCAGAAGGATTAACCAAGAGTTACGGCATTACCGCTTTATTCAGGAATATTTCTTTTAACATTAACGAGGGCGATAAAATAGCATTGATTGCCCGCAATGGCGTGGGCAAAAGCACATTGCTGCGCATACTGACGGGCAGGGAAACGCCGGACGAAGGAAAACTCTGGATTAACAAGGATGTAACCGTGGCGCTTTTTGAACAAGACCCGCGTTTTGATGAAAGCAAAACCGTACTGGAAAATATTTTCTCCTCCTCTCACCCCGTTATGCAGGCCATACAGGCTTACGAGGCCGCCGAAGAAAGCGGCGACGGCATTGCGTTGGCCGCTGCCATTACACGCATGGATGAACTGGGCGCCTGGAACTTTGAGGCCAAAGTAAAACAGGTATTGGGCAAGCTGAACATTCACCATTTACAAAATATCATAAATACGTTAAGCGGGGGCCAGCGCAAACGTGTGGCTTTGGCCAAAACATTAATTGATATTGGCTTTGATCACAAGCATACCCTGCTGATGATGGACGAACCTACCAACCACCTGGATGTGGAAATGATTGAGTGGATGGAGCATTACCTTAACCAGGAAAACGTTACCCTTTTACTGGTAACGCACGACCGCTATTTTCTGGATGCGGTTTGCGATGAGATATGGGAACTGGAACGGGAGAACATGTTTGTTTACAAGGGCGATTACGAAAATTACATGGAGAAAAAAGCAGCCCGTATTGAAAATAGCCTGGCCAGTATTGACAAAGCAAAAAACGAATACCGCAAGGAGCTGGAATGGATGCGCAAGCAACCGAAGGCAAGAACTACCAAGAGCAAGTCGAGGCAAGACAATTTTTATGAAGTGGAAGCCAAAGCCAAACAAAAAATTGAAGATGCCCAACTGCAACTGCAGGTTAAAATGAACCGCCTTGGCGGCAAAGTGGCAGAGATGAAAAAGGTGTACAAAAGCTATGGCGAAAAGCCTATTTTAAAAGGTTTTGACTACACGTTTAACAAGGGCGAACGTGCCGGCATAATCGGCAAAAACGGGGTTGGCAAAAGTACTTTTTTAAACATACTGCAGGGCATTGAAAATGCAGACAGCGGTAAGGTAAACATTGGCGATACGGTGGTGTTCGGCTATTTCTCCCAGCAGGGGCTGGAAATAAAAGACAACATGCGTGTAATTGAATATGTAAAAACCTTTGCAGAAAGTTTTCCGCTGGCAAAGGGCGGCAGCCTTAGTGCCTCGCAGTTTTTAGAGCTCTTCCTTTTCCCCGGGGAAAAGCAGTACACCTATCTTACTTCGCTAAGTGGTGGCGAAAAAAAGAGGCTGCAATTGCTTACCATACTTTTTCGCAACCCCAACTTTTTAATACTGGATGAGCCTACCAACGACCTTGACCTGCCCACGCTGGCTGTGCTCGAAAACTTTTTAAGCGAATACCAGGGTTGTGTATTAATAGTTTCTCACGACCGCTATTTTATGGACCGCCTGGTTGACCACCTTTTTGTTTTTGAAGGCGAAGGAACCGTAAGGGACTTTCCGGGTAACTACACACAGTACCGGATATGGCAAAAAGACGAAGAAAGCAAAAAGCAAACAGAAGAAATTAAGGTAGCCACAAAGCCGGTGCAGGATAATGCTGGGCCTGCCGCCGCGGCAAAAAAGAAACTTTCTTTTAAAGAAAAACGTGAGTTTGAGCAACTGGAAAAAGAGATTCCCGCATTGGAAGAAGAAAAGAAATTGATTGCCGAAAAAATGAGCGGCAGCATTGGCTATGATGAAATGACAAAGCTGAGCGAACGCATTACGGCCATAACTACAGAACTGGAAGATAAAGAAATGCGCTGGCTGGAGTTGAGCGAAATGGCATAAGCCATTAGGAATTTTTATGGGCCCGGCAGCAGGATTACCATGAGGCTTTACTTGCGTCGCACTCTTGTACGCTTTGTCCGCTATGCGGCTTTTCCCGCAGGATAGTTTTGTTGCCGCATCTATGAGACTTTGAAGATCGGCCGGAAACAAAAGGCGCCCCTTCAAGCCACTAACCTGGCTTTGATAATCGCCGCAAGCCACCAAACCTGCAACCGGCGGCCCTTTACTTCTCCCTAAACTGCCTGGGCGATACACCGGCGTATTTGCTGAAGAACCTGGAAAAATAAGCGGGGTCTTCAAAATTTAGCCGGTAAGCAATTTCAGAAACGCTGTAATCTGTATGCTTCAGGTATTTTTCAGCTTCCAGTATCAGGAAATCGTGTATTACATGCAGGGCCGATTTACCCACGGTAGATTGGCAAATGCGGTTAAGGTGTACGCTGGTAATGTTCAACTCCTGTGCATATTGTTTTACCGGCTTCATAGGGGTGTAAGATTGCTTTACCATTTTCTGAAAGCTGGCAAAATATCGTATCTCCCTTTTTTCCGGCAAAGCAATTTTTTCTGATGTACCGCTATTGCTGATAAGGCGGTAAACCAGCCCAAGCAACAGGTTAAAATAGCCGTGCAGCACAAGTTTTTTCTCAGGCAGTTCTTCTTTCATTTCCCGGCAAAGGCTGTTGACAAAATGAATGATTGCCATAAAAGAGGGCATGTCCTGCAGTTCAGATACAACACGGGTTACGTTCAGTTCCAGCAAAGCCTGTGGCGAGTTACTGAAAAAATTTTCCAGCACGGAGGTAGAAAGCGTAAGCACTTTCCCTTTCAGCCCGGCAAACTCGTGCATGCCATGCACCGTATTTTCAGGAATGGTTATAATGGCAGGGCTCACCACCAAACGTTTTTCGCCTTCTACCACCAGTTCCAGCTTACCTTCTTCAATTAAAAAAACCTGGAAAAGTGTGGTATGTATATGCTCTTTTACAATACCGTCCCGGTCGTCGGAGTAGGCGCCCATTGGCTCGCAATGCATAAAATCGGGCAGCAAAAAATCCTGTCTTCCATACAGGCCATAGCGCAGGGGTTTGCTTTTCAGGGAAGTCATAAGCAGGTGTTTTGGCAAGCGTTGTCGTGTTTATAAATGGTTATAGTGTGGGCCTGAAAATATGGTGACTATCATATCCAGTGCCGGGTATTTTTCTCAGAATGTTTCAATTGTCCAAAGAATATTCCGAATATCCAAATGTAGAAAAAAAATCAAATTTAATTTTAGTTTAACAAACAGGGGATGGTACCCAACAGAAGAAATGTATAAAAAAAGTTGATTTTCAGAGCCAAACGCCTTATTTAACTTCTTCGGAAACCTGGAAAAAACTTTACATACAAAATGCCAAACCCGGTTTGCAGAATGATTGCTTAATGCTAAAACACAAATAATTAATAGTCACATAAGAAAATCAGGTCAAATGCTCTAAATGGCCAGCCACCTGCCCAGGCAGTTATTGGTTTGCCAAGACCTGTTGCTTATAAACAAAACAGTTTACCGCCACATTTAAAGTTTAAAGATTGCAATTGCTGAGCTGCACTGTAAATGCGGGAGCCTGTATCTGATTTTCTCCAAACCTGTAGCTTAAAAGAATTGTGTGCACAACAAGGCAGTAATGCTGCTGTTGCTATGTATTACATAGCAAAATACTTGTCGCACTTACAAAGAAAAAAGTGGGTGTAAAGCTGCCTTAAAACCAAAAAATGCAAAAAACATAGCCTCCCCACGGAGGGTTCAAATAGCTATTTTTTTATAACCAATTCCAACTGCGTTGTTGTATGAAGCAAAAATTTCTAACCCGCAAGGCGAAGCTATTACCCCTTATGCTTGCTTGCCTCATGTTAAGTACTGTTGCCCTGGCGCAAAAGAAAATAACCGGAAAGGTTACACATGCGTCTGACAACCAACCCATACCAGGGGCTACTATTACTGCCCTCGGTACCAAGATAGCCACTGTTGCCGAAGCAGATGGCTCATTTTCCATTACTGTTCCACCCGATGTAAAGTCACTTGTGGTTTCATTCATCGGCTTTGAAGAAGTGGTAGTGGATGTAACCAATACTACTTCAGTAACGGTAGCTATGAAAGAAAGGGCCGGCGGCCTTAGCGAAGTAGTGATCACAGGCTACTCTTCCCAGCGCAAAAAAGACATCATTGGCGCTGTAGCGGTAGTAGATGTGGCCGAATTAAAATCTACGCCTGCCGCCAACCTCGGTGCCCAGTTGCAGGGCCGTGCTACCGGCGTTACGGTAAGCGGCAGTGGCGCCCCGGGCTCTCCTGCCGTGGTGCGTATCCGTGGTTTTCAATCAGGCGGCAGTAACGAGCCGTTGTATGTAATTGATGGGGTGCCTACTTCCGACCCGTCTAATGTTAACCCCCAGGATGTGGCTTCCATGCAGATATTGAAGGATGGTACTTCATCTGCTATCTATGGTACACGTGCCGCCAATGGCGTGGTAATCATTACCACCAAACAGGGCAGGGCAGGCAGAACGGAAGTAAATTATGAAGGTTATGTTGGCGTACAGTCTGTTACCAATAACATGATACCCAAAATGTTGGATAACCAGGAGTACGTTCAGTACCTTAACAGGAGCGGCGCAGGCAGCCATCCTGTTTTTGGTGCTCCCGGCAGTTTTAGTGTACCGGATTACATTGTGGTCAGCAGCGATTTTAAAGGCGGTGTTTCTGCCAGTGACCCCAGGGCAAACCCCGATTTATACTCGTTAAGCCCGCTGTACCAGATTTTAAAAACCAGTCCATCAGGTACCGATTGGTTTAAAGAAATATTGCAGAAAGGGTTGATGCAAAGCCACCAGGTGACTGCGTCCGGCGGTAATGAAAGGGCCACCTACTCCCTGGGTATGAACTATTTTGACCAGCAGGGTACCATTGTAAAAACCAATTTCAGGCGTTACCTGGTACGTTTCAATACGTCTTTTAAACCTACCCCATGGCTTCGTTTAGGAGAAAACGCACAGCTTAGCTACCAAACAAGGCTTGGCGGCGAACAAAGGGGCGAAGGCGGCGCATGGTCTTGGGCTTACCGCATGGTGCCTTACATTCCGGTTTATGATATTAAGGGTGGTTTTGGCGGTAACGGTGTTGGCCAGTCGGGCAACGGTTCTAACCCGGTTGCTAACCTTATAAGGGACCAGGATGATAAGAATATTACCACCCGCCTGTTTGGTAACGTATTTGCGGAACTGCAGCCGGTAAAATGGGCCACATTAAAGACTTCTTTTGGTGCAGACATCTTTGACAACTTTGGCAAAGACATATCAAGGAAAACTTATGAAAGGTCAGAAAACCAGGGCACTACCCAATTAACGGAAAGGACTATCAATGGTATTGACTGGACCTGGACCAACACACTTACTTTTCAAAAAACCATAGCCGACGACCATGATATTAAGTTGCTGCTTGGTACCGAAGCCATCAGAAGATATTACAAAGAAATAACCGCATTTGGCCAGAATTTCGATTTGGATAATGCTGACTTTATCTCCCTCAGTAATGCAGGCACTGCCGCTGGCGACAGGAATGTTAGCCAGGTAAGGGAAGATGTAGTAACTATTTTTTCCCAGTTCGGGCGTTTGGATTACTCTTTCAGAAGCAAATACCTGCTTAATGCAACTTTAAGAAGGGATGAAGCTTCTGTATTCGGCATTGCCAACAGGGCCGGCTATTTTCCCTCCGTTGGTTTCGGCTGGAGGTTATCAGAAGAAACTTTCATGAAATCCATAAGCTGGATTACCGACTTTAAAATAAGGGGCGGTTATGGCCAGGTAGGAAATATATCCAACAACGGCGCCTTTAATCCTTACTCAACTTTCCGCACAGGCCCCGGTTTTGGCAACTACGACCTTAATGGAACAAACACATCGGCCCTGCTGGGTTACCGGCAAGGCACCCTGGGCAATGACTCCACAAAATGGGAAACCACCGTTTCCAAGAATATCGGTTTCGACCTTACCATACTCAACGGTAAATGGGCATTCGATTTCAACGTTTACCAGAACGATACCAAGGACCTGTTGATACCCCGTAACAGGATTAACACAGAACCTACTGTAACACAGCCAAACGAAAACATAGGCACGATGCGCAATACAGGTATTGAGTTCTCTGTAACCAACAGGGGCAATATTACCGGCGATCTTTCTTACGATGTACAGGTAAACTTCTCCCGCTATAAAAACGAGGTAGTGAAGCTTAACGATGCGGGCAATCCCTTTTACTACGGGCTTGACAGGTTCTCCAACGCCATTAAAATTGACAAAGGCTTACCTATTTCAACCTACTGGGGTTACCAGGTAATTGGCTTTTACAATACAGAAGATGATGTAGCGAAAGGCACAAAATTAGCAGGACAGTCTGCCAAAGTGGGTACCTGGCGTTATCTTGACAGGAACGGGGATGGTAACATCAATGCGGACGATGCAGGTGTTATCGGCAACCCGCACCCCAAATTTCAAATGGGCTTTAACATAGGGCTTAACTACAAGCTATTCGATTTCAGTGCCTTCTTCTACTGGAACTATGGCAACGATATCTACAACTATACCAAGTGGTACACCGACATGCGGGGTTTTGTGGGCGGTGTTAGCGACAGGGTTTTGTACGACTCCTGGACCAGCAGCAACACCAACGCCAAACTGCCTTTGCTGCAGGAAGGTTTTAACGTCCCCGGTGGCTTTGTAACAAACGAATCCAACTCATACTATGTTGAAAAGGGTTCTTATTTCCGGGCCAGGAACCTCCAGTTGGGCTACACCATACCGGCCAACGTTATGAACAAAATAAAGTTGCAAAAGGCCAGGCTTTACATACAGGCACAAAACCTGTTTACCATTACCAATTATACCGGGGCCGACCCAGACCTTAACGTACAGCGTGCCCAGCGTAATGCAGGCAGCGCAGGGGATTATGTTTTAGGTGTTGACCAAAGCGGCTTCCCTAACCCCAAACAATTTTTATTTGGCCTTAATGTTACTTTCTGATTTTTAAAAAGCTATGATTATGAAACTTAAAAATATAATTTACCTGTTGTTGTGCATTGCCGCGGTATCCGTTGTTGCTGCATGCAAGGAGTTTCTTAACCCGCCTTTAAGGGGTGTTTACGACCTAAGCCAGCTTACCAACAAAAAAGGCGTTAATGGCCTGCTGGTTAATGCCTATGCCACGCTGGATGGCCGCGAAGGCGCCATATCCGAAGGCGCCAGCAACTGGGAGTGGGGCAGCATGGCTGGTGGCGATGCTTACAAGGGCACAGAGTTTACTGACCGTGTGGATGATAACCCCGTTATGCGTTTTGAACTTACGCCTGCCAATGTGTTGGTTTTGGCCAAATGGGATGGTACTTACGATGGCATTGGCCAGGCCAATAATGTATTGAAAGTGCTGGCAAATGTTACAGACATGACCGACGCTGAAAAAATACAGGTGGAAGCCGAGGCAAGGTTCATAAGGGCTCACCACCATTTTGAAGCCAAAAAAATGTGGAACAACGTGCCGTTTATTGATGAGAACACCACTGACCATAAAGGTGGCACCAACACAGAAGATATATGGCCTAAAATTGAAGCTGACTTTAAATTCGCTTACGATAACCTGGATGAAACAAAACAATACCGGGGCAGTGCAAACAAATGGGCTGCCGCCTCCTTCCTGGCAAAAGCTTATATGTTTCAAAAAAAATATGCAGATGCCAAAGCCTTGTTTACTACCATCATAGCCAGCGGTAAAAACTCCCAGGGCGTTAAATATGCCTTAACTGATAACTATCACGACAACTTCAGGGTAAATAAAGAGAATAATTCAGAAACCATATTTGCCATACAGTCTTCTTACGGCGATGGCTCCACCACCAATGCCAACTACGATAACATTCTTAACTATCCTCATGGCGGGGGCAGCAAACCCGGTGGTTGCTGTGGTTTCTTCCAGCCTTCGCAAAACATGGTCAATTCTTTTAAAACAGATGCAACCGGCCTGCCGATGCCCGATACATACAATGCCGCCAATGTTACATCGGATGAAGCCTTCCTTTCCAACGACGCTTCTTTTGTGATGTACACCGGTAATCTTGACCCGCGGCTTGACTGGACAGTAGGCAGAAGGGGTGTTCCTTATTTCGACTGGGGTAACCATCCCGGCAGGGACTGGATCCGCGATGTTACTTACGGCGGTCCCTACAGCCCCAAGAAAAATACTTATTACAAGGCCGATGAAGGCAGCACTGCCGGCAAGGTTGGCTGGGGCTACAGCTCCAACGCCTTAAATTACACCATTATGCGCTACGCGGATGTACTGCTGATGGCGGCCGAAGCCGAAATTGAAACCAACAACCTGGAAATGGCCAGAACTTACATTAACATGGTGAGGGAACGTGCCGGCAAGTACGCCCCATCCAATGCAGGTCCTTATTTTGATGCCGCTTCCGCTGCTTCTTATGCCACGTACAAAGTAGGTTTATATACAACCGCATTTGCCAGCCAGGATGCAGCCCGCAAAGCCGTTAGGTTCGAAAGAAAGCTGGAACTGGGTATGGAAGGCATACGCTTTTTCGACCTGGTGCGCTGGGGCATTGCGGCTACAGAAATAAACGCCTACCTTACTGTAGAAGCAGTAAGGCGGCCAACTACACTTAAAGATGCAAAATTTACCGCGGGCAAGCACGAATATTACCCCATTCCTTCCGCGGTAATCACCAACATTCCCGGTATAGAGCAAAACCCGGGTTACTGATATAATAAGCAGAATAAGCAGGTTTCATGAGAAAACAAATAAGGCGTTTGTGGCTATCAACCCAAACGCCTTATCTTATGCCTGCAAATGCAGGCATAAGCAGAAGAATGATTATGGGCCCGGCAGTATTACTGCTATGAGGCATCGTTGCGTCGCACTCTTGTACGCTTTGCCCGTTATGCAGCATGGTGCAGCAGCATAACGGTTAGCAAACCCTTTATAAGCTTATCCTTTCCCTATCGGCGGGCATTGCAGAACAAACACATACCAGAGCGGGTCAATACTGTCAGTATGCATAGATTATAACAACCGGAAAAGTGTTGGAAAAGAAACAATGAGAAACACAGAATAGCAAGCACCCGGCCTGCCGGCAAACAAAGTATAGCTACTAAACTATCAGGTAAAAATAGCTGATGCCACAACTTATCCGCCTGGGCTGTTGCCCGGAAGAAATACCATCGGCGAAGGGCAGCCGGATGGAAGCGGAAACCCCGCTGAAGGCTTTGTGCGAAAGCTGTTGCGGCGGAGTTGCAGCGGACAGCCGGAACAAAAGCACAGAAATATTCCTACAACTGACGGCCCCAAATAAATCAATTAAAAAAATTGACTAACCAATAAGAAAATATGATGAAAAAAGTTGCCACACTCCTGCTGCTTGTATTTGCCACTCAACTTTTTGTGCAAGCCCAGCTATTAACCGGCGAAACAACCGCCGTTACGGAAACTAATTCGGGTAAGTTAAGAGGCTACATTAATAACGGCATATTTACCTATAAGGGTATACCTTACGCACAGGCTAATCGTTTTGAAGCACCTCAAAAACCAGCAGCCTGGCAGGATGTGCGCAGCTCTATGACGTATGGACCAGTGGCCCCTTTGATTGACCCAACTACCGCTGTACAAGACGAAAGTGAATTTGTTTTTAATCATAACTGGGGCTATACCAACGAAAACTGCCTGGTATTAAATGTGTGGACGCCCGGTATTAACGATGGCAAAAAGAGACCGGTAATGTTTTGGATACATGGCGGCGGTTTTACTGCGGGCTCATCGCAGGAGCTTCCTTCTTACGACGGCGAAAACCTGGCTAAAAAAGGAGATGTGGTAGTGGTTTCCATCAACCACCGGCTTAACATACTGGGCTTTCTTGACTTATCCGCCTATGGCGATAAATACAAACATTCCGCCAACAACAGCATGCTGGATATTAAAGCAGCGCTGGAATGGGTACGGGACAACATAGCCAGTTTTGGCGGTGATGCAGGTAATGTTACCATTTTCGGGCAATCGGGCGGTGGCGCGAAAGTAAACACGCTCATGGCCATGCCCTCGGCAAAAGGGCTGTTTCACAAAGCCATCAACCAGAGCGGATCGTTCAGGGGCGCCATGCTGGATAAAACCACTACACAATCTATCAGCGCCGAAGTATTAAAGCAGCTTAACCTGCAGCCAGACCAGGCTGACAGCCTGCAGAAGGTACCCTTTGCGCAGTTGAGCCAGGCCGGTAAAAAGGCACTGGCTGTGGTAGCAGAAAAATTAAAGGCCGAAGGCAAACCAATTCCTGGCTTTGGATTAAGCTGGGGCCCCAGTGTGGATGGAGAAGACCTGCCTTACCAGCTATTTTCAAAAGAAGCTTTTGAATTGTCTAAAAACATACCGCTGCTTATAGGCACGGTTAAGAATGAGTTTATGCCATCGCTGGGCGCAGGCCTAAGCAATGCGCCTCTGAAAAAGATAAATGAGTTTATTACCAACCGCTACAAGGATAAAGCCAACGCGTATATAGCAGCCGTAAAAAAAGCTTATCCCAACGATACCAAGCCCAGCGACCTGCTGGATGTAGATGTGCTCTTCAGGCCGGGCGCCGTATACCAGGCCAATGAAAAATCATCCATTAGCGGTGGTGCACCGGTGTACATGTACCTGTTTACCTGGCAATCGCCGGTGCTGGATGGAAAGTACAAAGCGATGCACTGCATGGAGCTGGGTTTTGCCTTCAATAATATTCACCGTTGTGCAGAAATGACGGGCGGTACCAAAGAAGCTTATGCCCTTGCTGATAAAGTAAGCAGCGCATGGATAAACTTTGCCAAAAAAGGTAACCCCAACAACAGCGGTTTGCCTGAATGGCCTGCCTACAACAGCGGCAACACTGCCACCATGCATTTTGACAATACCTGCGCTGTTAAACCTCAATTAGACAAGGAATTGTTTGAGTTGGTTGCGCCAAGATAAACAAGCAAACTTTACCCGTTACAGATAGCCAATATAAACCGTATCCATTTACAGCAATGGTGGCCTAATTAGATTAGATTTGAAATTGCAGAGGATATATACAGCAGTATGGGTAAGTTAAAGCTTGTTATCATGGTTATAATTGTTGCCCTGGCAGCATCTGGCATTGTTATCTCCTGCGGGGATTATCCCAGGAACCAGTCTCACCCGGAAATTTCCAATGCCAGCATACGCAAAGGGGCGCAACTGGCAGCCCAATATTGCCAAAGCTGCCATTTGCTGCCCAGTCCGGCACTGCTGGATACAAAGACATGGGAAGACGGCGTATTGCCCGCTATGGGCCCCTTCCTCGGCATTTTCAGGCACCTTTACCATAAGTATCCCAGCGGCAAAAACGATCCCAACCTGGATGCTGGTTTTTATCCTTCGCAACCGGCGCTAAAACCGGAGGATTGGCAGCATATTATCAACTACTATATTGCCACCTCGCCTGATAGCCTGGCGCTGCCCGGCCGTGAAACAATTACAGAGAGCGTTCCAGGTTTTACCGCTACAGCTTCTACGTTACAGGTAGCCAGCCCTACCAGCTCTTACATTAAAATTGACACGGCTACCCACCAACTGCTGCTGGCCGATTTATTTAAACAGCGCCTGTACAGGTTTAACAGCAACCTGCAACTGATGGACTCGGTAACCACAGGAAGTGCTATTGTAGATGCGGAACCGGGTAAAAAAAGCATGCTCTTGTGCAACATCGGCGAATTAAACCCCAATAATAAAAAACTGGGTACAGCAGGTTACCTGGCAATTACACCCGGCAGCAGGCTTACAGCAGATACCACTACTTTTCTGCGCGGCCTGGCAAGGCCGGTACAGGTAACCGCAGCGGACTTTAACCACGACAGCATTGCAGATTACCTGGTTTGCGAATTTGGCTTTTTGCAGGGCAGCCTATCTATATACAATGGCAAAGCCGGCAATACCTTTACCAAACAGGTATTACGGCCGTTCCCCGGCGCCACCAAAGCCTACCTGCAGGATTACAATAATGATGGGTTAACGGATATATGGACCTTATTCGGGCAGGGCGACGAAGGGATTTTTCTTTTTACCAACAAAGGTAATGGCGCTTTTGAACAAAGGCAGGTGCTGCGGTTTCCACCTTCGTACGGCTCTACCTTTTTTGAGATGGTTGACTTTAATAAAGACGGTTACCAGGATATTGTTTATACCTGCGGCGACAATGCAGATTACTCCCAGGTATTCAAGCCCTACCACGGTATTTATGTGTTTCTGAATGACGGCAACAACAACTTCAGCCAGCATTATTTTCATCACATGAATGGCTGCTACAAGGCGCTGGCAAGGGATTACGATAATGATGGCGATATGGATATTGCCGCCATCTCTTTTTTTGCCGATTACTCCCGCCAGCCGGATGAAGGCTTTTTATACCTGCAAAACACGGGCGGCAACAACTTTAAGCCGTTTACTTTACCCACCGGACACACAGGCCGGTGGCTTACCCTTGATGCCGGTGACCTTGACGGCGATGGGAAAACTGACCTTGCATTGGGCAACTTTACTTATGGCCCGGTCATGTTCCCCACAACCGTGGATTGGACAAAAGGCGCCAGTTTTGTTTTTCTTAAGAATGTAGGTAATCAGTAAGCAGCGCAGCGCTACTAAGGCGAGTGGGTAGTGGTCAATGGTAAGTGGGAGGCACATCGTACCTCCCACATCTAAAAGTTTACAAAATTGCACTAAGCTTTCTATTGCAGGTTATCTAAACCCAAGCAATTCCACATCAAAAATAAGGGTACTGTTAGGGCCAATTTGTGCACTTACCTGCCTGTCTCCGTAACCCAGTTGGGGCGGTATAAAAAACCTGAACTTGCTGCCTACGGGCATCAGTTGCAGGCCTTCCGTCCAACCCTTGATAACCATGTTTAAAGGAAAGGAAGCAGGTTGGCCGCGTTGCACGGAACTGTCGAAAACGGTGCCATCAATAAGTGTACCGTGGTAGTGGCAGGTAACAGTATGCGTAGGCCAGGGTTTTTCACCTTCACCCAGGGTAAGCACTTTGTATTGCAGTCCGCTGGGCAGTTCTGTAACGCCTTCTTCATTTTTATTGGCAGAAAGAAAATCATTTCCGGCTTTAAGGTTAGCCGCGGATTTTTCAGACCGCAACTCAGCTAATTTATCAGCTACACTCATATTATTAAATTTTGGCGAAGATAGCTATTGGCCGGTTGTTTCGTGAATGTTGAGTAGTGAGTGGTGAATGGGGAGTGGGGAGTGGTTAATGTCCTTCTATCTCAACATCGTACATCCCACATCGTACATCTTACATATTTAAGTACTTCGTACTTCAAACTTCGTACTTGGGGGTGTCCCCAAGCTGCGCAAGGGGCCGGGCAGAACTTCGTTCGCAACCTTCGTCAAAGCAACATTTAGTTGCTTTTCCTCGGTTGTGCTCATACTCCGGCACAAAAGCCCTGCTGCGATGGCCTCACCGGGGTAACCGCTTCAATCCCTCACCCGAAAGCCGGCAACCCAACGTCATTAAGTTAAAAAGAAAGACTTTGTTCTCTGCGCCGTAGGCGCTGCATGTTTGTAGAAATAGCATACAACAAGGGAATTATGCCGCATAGCGGCTACCCTTAAGCGACGATTGGGTAGCCACTACGTGGCATCCGTTCATTTAAATGATTTTGTTTCTACAAACAGGAAAGGAAACGAATGTCAGGTTGAACTTGTCGAAACCGGGGTTATGCAAGCCGCTTTTTCACCAATCCGCCTTCGATTCCGAAGTTTCGGAACTCAGGCTGACAGCTTAACTTAATGACATTGGCCGGCAGCCGGTTAACAGTTGCAAGTTGCCGGATGCAAGTCTGTTGATTGGGCAAGTTGATGAGCTTACATTGAGATGATAAGGTGCAAGGGCCATGCAGCGGCGGGGACGCAAACATTCAACTTTGAACAAGCGAACATTAAACAATCAAAGCCCCGTCGGGGCGGCATATTGGTATATTCGATAAGATGCGATTTACAATGAGCGCCGCAGGTGCGGTATGTTAAGCGGCATATTGCTTAACCGCATGATGGATGGCAATAAAACTTTGGCTAAAGCCATGTCTCCCGCAGCCATTAACCCAAGCCTTAAGGCTTGGGTTAATGAAAAAGGAGCGGCCCGGCTTTAGCCAAAGCTTAAAAAGTTTAATGGCGCCCCCGGGGGCAAAAACTTCTGCCAGGGCCTGAAAAGCCGCCCAATGAACGGAACGTACACGCTGTTGCGACGCAACAGGCGATGCCATGAAATACCGCAGCCGGGTTCAAAAAAAAGGGGCTGTCTAAAAAGTATTGAGCAGCCTCTTTGTATTCGGATACCTGACAGAGTCAGTTTTCGTTTATGCAATTTTCAAAGCCTTCATTTTACTTTTGAGACAGCCTCTAACGCTTATCCCATTAACTATTAACAGCAAAGCCGGCATTTTACACTGCTCCTACTCCGCTTTTACCAGCTTTATGGTTTGTACTTTTCCGTTGATATTAATAACCTGCACAAAGTATAACCCTTTGGCCAAACCTTGTGTGTTAAGCCGGTAAGTAGCTGCTGCGATATTGCTGCCGTTTATTAAGCGCAGTATCCTGCCCTGCGCATCCAGCAGTTTAATGCTGCTTAACGCCGCACTGCTTTGCAGGGTTACAGCTTCGCTGCTGTGTACAGGGTTGGGGGTTAAACTTACTTTCCACGGGCCCGCAAAGTCCAGCTTTTTAACTGCACTGTAAACTATAATACCCTCATTGTTCATCAGCAGGCGGTAGTAGTTTGTACCTGGCTGTGGTTGGTTATCTGTAAAGTTGTAACTGTTGTTGCCAGTGCCAGCTTTGGCCGGCAGCCTGGTGATGGTTTGCCAGTTCCGGCTGTCAATGCTGCGCTGCAGTTCAAAATGTTCTTTGCCGGTTTCTTCGGCTGTAACCCATTGCAGCAGGGCTTTACCGTTTTGCCGGCTTGCTTCAAAGCTTACCAGCTTTACCGCCAGTACACCCAGCCCCCAGCTTACGGTATAGCTGGCGGGATCGCTCTGTACCCCGGCAGCATCGCGTACAGCATAGTTAAAACTGAAGCCACTGTTGCCGCTCTGGTTAAACGTAATGGTTAACAATGCCGGGTTGTAATTGGCTATCGTAACAGGGCCGGTTATCTGTACACCGTTGTAGGAAAGTATATTCCCATCCATAATACCCAAACCAATTACAACAAATGTGCTTGTTATGCCCAGGGCGCCATCTTCAGTATCTTCTGCATACAGCGACTGCATATTGCGGTAAGTGCCATCTAATGCATAAGTTCCACCGCGGGTGGGCACAGGGTTAATAAAGTAATTGAACATGGTTGCCTGTGGCTTAATATTAAGGCCGAAAGCTGTATTGATTATAGAGGTACTACCCAGGTTAACGGCAATAAGGCCATTGGCTGAACCATCCCCCGTTGTGCCATCTGTTCCATCGGCGGTATAAGCCCAACCCGCCGGCAGGCTGGCAGTAGCGCCCGTTGTGGTGCCGGGCACCCCCTGAACCGTACTGATAACCAGGTTATAACTGGTATTGCCCTCCACGCCGTTTGCACTGCCCAATGAATAAGAACCATTAGCCGCTACAGCTACACTGCCCACAACATTGCCTGTTACCGGGTCCACCAGGTTGGCATACAACTGTTCATTGCTTGGCGTACCTATGCCTGCACCATCAATGCTCCCGCCGTCAAAGTCGTGACGTACCGTACCGCTGATAACCAATCCATCCAGGTTAAGGGTAGCGGTACCGGTGTTACTGCTTTCCTGCCCGGCTTCATCAACCGCCTTAAAAGAAATGCTGATGCTGCTGGTACCGGTAGCGGTGGGGTCAACAGAAATGGTTTGGGCAGGATTGCCGCTGGCATCGGCAGGTATGGTAACACCATTAACCGGGAAGGTAGCACTTGTGTAGCTGGTACCGTTGATAACCATACTGGTTACGTTAGCAGGGAAGGATGTAATCCTGATAGCTGTTACAGCGCCGGGAGATGGGTCGCTGCTGGCCGTAGTATTGGTAAAAGCACTGGCATTTACTGTTACCTGCACCGTACCTCCCGGGTTAACGGTGGTTTGCGTACCGCTGCCCGCCGTGGGAGGCTCTTCAATACCAAACACCGCTGAAGAAACATTAGCCGATACATTACCAAGGGGCAATACACTATTGGCCGTACCATCGCTACCGGCTCCGGTGGCGTCGTATTCGCCCGTATTTACATAACCTGCCGGTAATGATACTACCGGCAAGGCTGACTGGCCGATTACCGGTGTGGTAGTTGTAAGGAACAAAGTGTATTTATTGCCAGGCGTACCGGCAACAAAAATATACGATCCATCTGCAGCTACGTTGATAACCTGTTCTACCTGCATAAGGGTACTGTCGTACACTACTATTTGTAGCGTACCTCCGGCGTTTGTTCCGGAACCGTTTACGGTATTGTCAGACAGGCCATTGGCATCGTTGTAAACAAAACCTGAAACGGTGTTATAAATAGTCGTATTTGCAGTGCTGCTATTGTTGCCGCTAACAGCATCGTTAATGCCAACAGGTGTTGTAATAGTCGCTGTATTGGCAATGGTTCCACCAGTGCCGGCGGTTCCACTAACAGTCAGGGTAACAGTTGCGCCGCTGGGCAGGGTGGGAATAGCCAGCGTACCTGCCTGCAGCGCGGCGATAGTGGGGCTAACAGGGCAGGCGGCGCCACCGGTTGTGCCAGTGCAGCTAACACTGCCTGCAGTGAAATTTGACACTGCCGGGTCGCTCACAGTGGCTCCATCGGCAGGTCCATTGCCGTTATTGGTAATAACGATGGTATAAGACTGCGGTTGCCCTGCAACTACAGTTGCCGAACCTGTTTTTATTACCTGTAGATCGGAGCAGCCCAGGTTATTCTGGTAGGTAACAGAGCCCCTGATGGCCACCCCCCTCGTAACCGTGCCGGATTGCGGATAAATAGTGCCATCACTGAAGGCGGTGTATTTGCCCTTGTAAGTTCTGCCATACTCCACATCCATAATGGCAGTATTGGTTGCGCCATTATTGATTGGCTGATCAATGAACTTGAGCAGGAAACCACCCTGGTTGCTGCCATTGCCGCTTGTACTTGTATTATTAACGGTACCAATCTGCAGTGTTTTAGATACCACACGGTAGCCTGCTGCCGATGGGTAATTGCCTATGGTAACATCAAATGTACCCACCTGGTCTATGGCGCCGCTTTGCAGGTTAGCAGATACCTGCGCATCCGGACCACCGCCGCTGCTAACTTCCTGCTGCTGGTTATTGGTGGGCCGCCCGTTATAAATAGAGCCCGTTATAAGCACGCCGGAGGCATTAGACGTGGCGGGGAAAATAGAAAAGCTGTTTGAAAAAGCACCGCCTGCTCCCAGCCCCATCCATTGGTGGTCCGTACCGTTGTAAGCGTTAAGGTCTGAGTAAACATAACTGATGGTAAAGCTATTGCCTATACCCGGTACGGCCGAGCCACTTGAAAGGTTATATACCAGGTTGATGGTGCCTCCGTTGGCCGAAATGGTATTGGCAGATACGGTATTACCATTGTTTAAAGTATAGGTGGTTTGAGACCCTGTACAAGCCGCATCCAGGATAGTGGTGGTAAGGGTTGAACTGTTGTTAGAGGGGTTGGCATCCACCAATCCGGCAGGCAGTGAAACAGTAACGGTATTGTTGATAGCGCTGCCGATAGCCCCTGTGGCTGTACCGGTAACAGTAAAGGTTACATCACTACCATTAGGCAGGGAAGGAATGGTAAGTGTTCCTGCCTGAAGTGCTGCAACTGTTACAGTGGCCGGGCATGCGGCTGAACCACTGGAACCGGTGCCGGCAGTGGTACAGGTAATGCTGCTTATGGAAATATTGGCCACCACGGGATCGCTAACCGTAACGTTCGTGACTGCTACCGGCCCGTAGTTAGACACCCTGATGGTATAGCTGACGGCGCCGCCGGAGTTTACTGTAACCGGCCCCATTTTTTGTACGCCCAGGTCAGTGGTTACCACGCTAACCTGGTAGTCTTCTACCTCGCCGGCGGTTTGCGTGCCATATACTCCTGTATTTGCCCCATCTGCAATTGAACGTTCATCTACGGTGGCGGTACTACCATTGTCTGCTAAAGTAGCTGCAGCCAGCCGCAGTCTCATGTAAATTTTATTGCCCGCAGTGGAGGAAGAGGTTTGTGCCGCTGTCCAGCTTAATATAACGCCCGTACCACTTGTTCCGGTTGGTACGTTAACACTTTGATATTCGCCCACTTCAAATCTACCATTGTTATTGAAATCTATCCAGCCATGCAATGTATACTGTGTGCCTGTTGTATTGGTAACTATTACACTTTGGGTGTAAATACCCCCGTCAGGCACGGCAGATGGCGGCGAGGTAAGCCCGTCTTCCTCAATACCATCACCATTGCTGCTATTGTTATCAGCCGGCGAGGTAACGCTGGCAGGAGTGAACTCAGCGTCACCAACAGAACCTATAAGCAGGGTGGCGGAAGGAATATTACGGGCCGGCAATGAGGTTGAAGAACTGTTGAGTTCGTAAGAAGCCGGGGCGTCGCCCATATCATAGCCGGGGTTTACCGTAACCCGGTAATCTTCTACCTCACCTGCGGCTTGTGTGCCGTATAAGCCTGTATTTGCACCATCCGCGATAGAACGTTCGTC
>NZ_VVIP01000080.1 GCF_009650435.1 Foetidibacter luteolus | reverse complement strand
GAATACAAAGCCCTCATCAAAGACCGCAAAAAACTGGAAGAGAAAGCCATCGCCGCCATAAGGGAGATACCCGCCTTCAAATCATTTTTCCAGAAAAACAGTTACCTGTCGCAGTTGTTCCGGTTACCGGGTTCTTCTCTCCCCTCCGTTGGAGGGGCCGGGGGAGGTCTTGCCGGCCTGCAAACCCGTGCCCAGGTGCAGCAACAACTACAACAAGTATTGGGTACCTCGCTCCCCTCTGTTGGAGGGGCCGGGGGAGGTACTGAGCAACTACTGGCCCTATTGCAGCTACTGGGCCAGTTGGCATCGGTGTTGTAGCAGTTGTCAATATTACAATGGGATTAGCTGATGTATTTGGTTGGTGGTAAATGAATGGAGAAAAAAAGTAATGGAAAAGATACAGTACTCGTTGATATATATGCTTTATAAAACCCGCTATTATAAAAGTGGAAAGGGATACATATATAGAGCAAATCAACTGATGAGTATTATTTTAACCTCATTATTAACGTTGCTTTTTTGGTGGATTACAGGAAGAGAAATTACTGGTTCCGTCTTGTTTATATCTTTTATTTGCCTGGCTTTACTAATCTTTTTCTTGCTGGAAAAAAATGTTACTAAACAAAAACTTTTGAAGCATAGAAGCACCTACTTGCAAAGAAATAAATATTTAGCACTTTTTTTTTCTTGTATGCTATTGATAATCATTCATTTTTTGTTGCTTTTTAAATTAGCCGGGAATTAATTGTAAGAATAAGGAGTAGTTAATATTATTAAGCCGTTGGTAGAGATGCCGGCGGCTTTTTTGTTTACTAAGCGTAAGATTTTTTAGCCTTAAAGTCGCGAATAAGGGCATCCGCCACCGTAAAAATCTGCTAGCGATTTTCTTCAGAAAGTTTTAGTATATCCTGCAATCTTTTCAATTTGGTTTTATCGAGTTGGACGGCTGTTTTACCTACGAGATAATCAATAGACAGTTGCAAGGTATCGGCAATCTTTATGATCACTTCAAGACTGAGGCATGGCTTAGTGTGAAGGCGTCTTGTGCGGTTATTGCTACCCCGCCAGCAAAGCCTCATAGCAATCCCACTGCCCAATGGCTGCCGGATTGAAACGGAAACCCCGCAGCCGCCGTAGCGTAGCGCAGACGGCGAGGAGTTGCAGTGAAAAGCCGGGACTGGTGTTGCAAAATGTTCCTGCCGGTGAAAGCCCCAAAAAATTACGACCAGGTTTTCCACACCCCGAGCTCTTTATAGAATGAGCTAAAATAAAAGCGTGATGCCATCCAGAGAGTTAGCCTTAGCGGCTCTTTGGATTTTGAATAAGAGGAATTCTTCGACTGCCTTCATGTTGATGGGCGGCCTGCCCGGTATGTTTTTTTGCCATCCTGGTAAACATTCCTGTTTCAATGCAGATTGGCGGCTGTTACCTGATTTTAAACAAATTATAAGCAGCAGGCAAAGCCAACTGTTATTACATTTGCCCGGTTAATCCTAAACACAGTATTCTATGAAACCTTTTAGTTTGTTGGCGCTGCTCTTTTTTGTCCTCTCAGCTTTCTTGTCCTGCCAAAAAGAAATTACGGATTGGGAAGATGTACCGTCCGGAGATTTTACCGCTACCATTGCCGGCGAGCCATGGTCGGCGGGCACGGTTTTAAAATCTGCAAGCCGTTTGGCTGGTGTTATAAATATTACGGGCCGGAGTAACGATAACAGGTGGCTTACCATTACGCTTAAAGATTCCGGCGTTCACAGGTATGCGCTTGTGAACAATGTGATGAATGCCGCCTTATTTTATGATAGTATGGCTGTGCCGGTTAAGCAGTATGTTACCATGGATGATGAAGATACCGATGAGGTGGGTGGTGAAGTGAACATAACGGAAATTGATACGGTAAAGAAAACAATCAGCGGAACGTTTGCTTTTGTAATGTACACACAATATGATAGCTCTTACATGATAGTTGAGAATGGTGTGTTTAAGAATATTTCCTACGCCACAACGGTTGCGCCAAGCCCACATACTTCCAATGCGTTTAAAGCTAAAATAGATGGCGTAGAGTGGACGCCCTACAGCATAACGGGCATAATAAGCCAGGACAAACTTATAATAAACGCTACTATGCCGGATGTAAGCAGAACGATGGGGTTTCAGCTTCCTGCTGATATACAAGCCGGCAAACACAGCCTGGGTATCGCCACCGGTTATACGGCTGTGTACCTAAGCAGTACCACAAATTACCTGGTTGATTCCGGCGAACTGAACATACTGGAACATGATAAGGCAAAGAAGAAAATAAAAGGTGAATTTAACTTTAAAGCCAGTGATATTGTGGGCACTAAAAAGGTTGACATAACGGAAGGGGCTTTTTCGATTTCTTATTAGCGTTGTATGTTATATTGTATAAGAATTGTACGAATTGAGCATCCAAATTTGGTATATAATAACGGATGCCTCCTCATCTGTGGAAGATAACATACGAAAAAGTATTACATGCGAATCTTAGTTTTTATTATTATAGTTGCGCCGTTTTGCGTTTCATGTGCACCCAGGGAAAATGTCAGCGTGTTCTCGCAATCTTTTAAAGATAGAGGCGACCTGTATGAGAACGGTTTTGTTACCATGAAAGTAAAAAGCCGAATAGATACTACTGATTACATGGAACACAAGAATGTTTTGATTAAATCCATTGCAGATACAGCATTGTATTACTTTTTTGAAGGCGATAAGATTGAAAGTGTCAGGATACATATATGGCCAAAAAAATTCCGCGTTGATTCATTAAAAGGGTATTTATTAAAAAGCGGGTTTGATACTGCCAGGGTTATTAACCCTGCGGCAACATTTGCCATTTTAGATCCGGTAAATCGTCGCCATTTTGATGCCTTTGTTCATAAAAGGTACGTTGCGTTTGATCATTATTTTTATCCACCTAAAACCCAAAATGTATCGCCGCCTCCTGTAGATTCTGTTTTTTAGGAAATAATTTTTTTGGTACAAAAATTCCGCTATATAATAATTAGTAGATATCCAGCAATGCAGTCTTGGCATTATATACTGTCACTCTGCGGATGATAATCCCAAGGCTCAAGGAAATGCACTTCATGCACAAGGAGACTTAAAGAGATCAGAACAGACTTTAGCCGAATTGTTTTGTACGAAGTTTGTATATGTTCAAGGAACAAAAGGTGCGGTAAGTTACTTAGATTTGGACAAAGTCAACTCCTTCATGGTCTTCGGATTATTTTAACCCATAGCCAGAAAATGGTAGATAGGAGCGTTTCAGCAATGGAGTCCATTCTGGAACAGAAAAAGCTACAAGAAATACTACACCTTATTTTAGTGGGAAACATTAATATTAATATTATGCTGAGGATCAAATTTGTTCTTCCAATGATGTTTCTAATATTTGTGATTATAGGTCTTTATTTATTTTATAAGAAAAATGCTATTGAGTATGAACTTATTGGGTATTTGCCCAATACCCGAGACGGGTTTTTCCCCAATGCTTATGTTTTTTTTCACTCGAATGAAGAATTAGAGCAGTTTACCAAGCTTACTACTGAATCAAAGATTATAGGAGACAAGTTTGATGATTTGGAGCTCAACTTTAATCAATACTCTTATTGTGTTTTTTTGGGAAAAGAGTTGTGAAAATGGAATATAGCCTTAAACAAACTGTGTTCGATGATCCCACTCCATACTATTCAAAACCAAAAAATACAATTCCAGTTTTTGTTGAGTATGATAAAAGTGATTTAAAAGAAAATAATGGTCTTTTTATTTATCGCATTCCCAAAAACAATAAACTGAGAGGCTTTTATGATTAGCGGATGCTAGGCCGGTGTTGCCAAAGGCTTTCGGAACAAGTCGTCACCCGCCGGGGTAATGTTGAGGGAAGTGTTATAAAGCTACCTTGTGGGAAAAGCCGGGATATATTCATTTGCCCAATGGCTGCCGGATAGAAATGGAAACCCCGCTGAAGCCTTGTGCGGATGGCTTTGCGGCGGAGTTGGAATGGATAGCCGGAACCGCTGCCGCTACAGGGAGCGGGTGGGGAAAGCCCCGGCTAATTGTCTTTATGCTGGGTAACTATCTAGTTAAGAGCCGGCAGCTCTACATAAAATGAAGAACCCTTGCCATCAACACTTTCAAACCATATTTTACCCTGGTGTTCTTCCACAATTTTTTTGGAGATGGAAAGGCCCAGGCCATATGATTCTTCGCCCATGGTACCCTGTCGTCCCGCTTCTTCGGGCAGTGAGAAGATTTTATCTTTCAGGTTTGCGGGTATGCCTATGCCGTAGTCTTTAACACAAAGCTGTACAAAACGTTCTTTCTTTTGCAGTCGTATATCAATAACCGCGTTTTCGGGGCTGAACTTAATGGCATTGTTGATAATATTGCTGATAACCCGCCAGATACGCTGTGTGTTTACCCTTGCCTCTGCCTGCTCTGACCGTAGCTGCAGGCGCTGGCTTTTTTCATCGGCTTTGGCCTGGTGTAGTTCTACACAGTTTTCCAGCAGGCGTGATAAGTCAGTTACTTCTTTCCTGGCATCTGCGGCCTGCTTTTTGTCTGTAAGCAAGTCGTTGATGAGGTTAAGCGAGTTAATGCAGGAGCCCTGGATCAACTCAAGTATTTCCCGTTTTTCGGCCGATTCCTCCTTCCTGAGCAGCGAATGCACCAGGTTGCGCATGGCGCTGGCAGGGTTCTTCAGGTCGTGGGCCACCACACGCATGATGCGGCTATTCTCGTTATGGCTGCTTTCCAGCGAGTTGAAGGCTTTTTGCAGTTCGTCGTTTTTATCGTTAAGCTGTTTAACATAGCGCCCGGTGCGCCGCAGGTTATACCATACCAACGCCACAATGGCCAGCGCCATGCATATAACTACCACCGCTATCAAAAGGTAAACCGATTTCTGCTGGTTGTCCCGCTGCAGTGTTTCGTTTAAAACTTTCTGCTCCATGCTTTCAAAAGAGCGCCGTACATCCAGTTCGGCAAACTTTTGTGTTTTAAGTATGGATGTGTCTTTAAGGGCAATAAATTTCCTTAGGTATTCAGAGGCCTGGGCGGCATCGTTTTTTGCTTTGTAATAATCCGCCTGCGCCATAAACCAGCGTAGCCTGTTTTGCTCATCGGGCAGTGTATCCAGCGATGCGCCTGTTGCCTGTAGTATATTGTTTGCCCTGGGCAGTTGCCTGGCGGTTATATACATTTGGGCAAGCCGCATTTGAGTGAATTGTGTATAACCCACATCAGACAGCCTGGTGCCTGCTATGCTTTTTATATACAACTCCTCCGCTTCTTTAAATTTTCGGTAAAAGGCAAGTATTTCTGCCTGGTTACCATAAATAACACCTTTAGCGTTGGCCGTTGATGCGGGGTTGGGCGGAAACCTGTGCTCATTCTTTTCAATGGTTTCCAATGCAGCTTTATAGCAACTATAAGCGCTGTCCAGCAGCCCTGCTTTAAAGTAGCAAATGCCGGCGTTGTCCAGCGCTCCCTGCAGGCTCATAAGCCATTGGTAGTTTTCCTGGCCGCAGTTTAGCTGAAAACGGTAGTGTTCCACAAACTCAGTTGCCGCCTGCACATATTTACCCTGCGCAAATAGCAGGTTGGCTTGTGTGCCGCTGTATTGGGCCAGGGTACACTTGTTTTTTATGTATTTGACCAGTACTTCTTTTGACATGGTGTAATACTTATACGCGTCATCAAACCTTCTTAAAGAGTAGTAGCTTAACCCTTTGTAAACAAGGGCACGGGCATACCGTTCTGCAAATGCCTCATCATCAAGGTTGTCCTTGTTCATTTCTATCATTGTATCGGCATATTGCATGGCTTTCCAGTGCTCTGTTTTTACATAGCCATAATAGTCCCGTTTAAAGCTATCCAGCGAAAAACGATCTGCCGGCCCCGGAGAATTGATTGTTTCGTAGGCGGAATCCAGCAGTACCAAAATGTGGTCTTTACTCTGGTTAGATGCCGTGTCGGCCATTCTCAGAAATGGAGCTAATATTTCGGGGTGGTTAATTTGGCTTTTGTTACCGCAGGCGTAAGGCAGTATAGCCAAAATGCATGCAGCATATAGAATTCTGGCAGTGGCTTTCATATTAACGAGTGCTGTTGTTGGTTGATGATGATTGTATTTGCCGGCACATACCAGTAATGGTGGTTATAAAAACAACACAAGGGCATTGGTACACAAGCACAATAATGGCGCTGAATGGCTGGTGCAGTTGCAAAAGAAGCATGCCGGTTTTTTAAAATGAAGGTTACCGGTGTATTATAGGTAGCTGGTGATTATGCTTTTGATTTCAGAAGGACGGATTTATGCCTGGGGCAGTAAGGGTAAAGATAGCATTGTGGCGGTTTATTGCACGGTTTACACTGCATTAGTATTTTTTTATAAGCAAGAATTAAGGTTGGTAACCGGCTGCTGCAAAAATTGGCACCGGTTTTTGCATGGCAAATAATAGTTATGATAACACACCCTGAATACGGCGATTTTTTTTTTAGGACTTAGCTATGGTGCTGCTATTGGGCTTCGTTGTGTCACTCACTTGTACGCTTTATTCTTTACTAAGCATAGTGCAGGCAGCTTACTTAATGCACAATACTATACTGGTGCAAGTATCGCAGCCAAAAACAGCTAAAGTGCGGTAACACCGCAAAACCTCATCCTGAAATTTTGCGGTGTTCTAATAAGCCTGTCATTTGTTAAACCGGAACTACCAGCCTTGTTTCCGAAATGTTGTAAGTTTTAAGGATGGGTCTGTTAAGGTACATGCCTTTCACCTTATCCACCAATTGGCGGTAAGTGCCGTTCGTTTCATACATGTCCGCATCTGTGGAAGATACCCATTCAGTAAGGGAGATGTAGTCTTCGTTTTCATCGGTAGGTTCTAACAGCCAAATGCCAATATTGCCGCGTTGTGCTTTTACCACAGGTACTATTTCTTCATTAAAAATCCTTTTCATTTCATCCTTTTTATCGGGCTGTACGCTTATGTGGGTAAGTCTGGCAAACATAAAAACCTCCTTTATTTTAGGTGAGAGAATACGGGAAGAAAAAGCCGCATACAAAAACGAAGGCCGTTGTTTACTTGATAGCCGGAGTGGTAACAGGTAGCAAAGGTACAGTTAGCCGGAGGCTGTATGCAAATGTTTTTGCAAAGGAGGCAAGAACTTAATTTTTGCCCAGTTTTAGTTGCTGTTTTCTTTGAACAATAGCGATGATTATTCTGTATTCCGGGCTGGGCTCTACCGCATTGGCTTTCTGGTAAAATTTTAAAGCATCGGCGTAATTGCCTTGCTTTTCCTTTATCCGTCCTTTAAGGCTATACCCGCGTCCATCTTTAGGTTTATCTCTGATGGAACTGTCGGCATCTATCAGCGCATTCTTATAATCACCCAACTGTAAATATACTTCCCCCCGATACCAGAAATAATTGCCGCTGAATTTCCTGTCCATTGTTTTCCGCATTTGCAGCTCTTTAAGCAATTCAGGCCTTGTTTTTTTGTGGGTTTCATGTTCCCACAGGTCTTCCATTAGTTTGTAAAAATTGCCACAGTCGCGGGTAAGGTCAAGCGCTATTTTGGGCTGCAACCACTCCATAAACTGGTCAGATTTAAATTTAGCAGAATCACCATATTTTTTGGTGGCCATATCCCTAATAAGCTCACGGTGGGTTTCCATATTTTTCAATACGCAATTCAAATATTCCTGGCTTTTCAATGTAGTAACAGCTTTTTGTTGAAGGCAATCGCAGATACCAGACTCAAAAGTTTGGAGTGATGAGTTTTGTGCTTTTGAAAGATTGGATAAGTAAATAAGCAGCAGTAATAAAATATATCTCATTTGAGTTAAGGTTGTATTGCAAAAATATCGTTTCGGAATGGAATGCCTGGCTTAAGAGCTGTTTAAAAAAGGTTGTGTTGTTGATTTGTAATTGGGTCTTCATGGCATTGAATAAGAATTAATGTCCCGCCGATTCCTAATACCCGCTTAAAAGCTGCCATAAAAACCGAACGCACAAGAGAGTGACACAAGAGGCGGTGCCACAGCGATATGTCGCCGACCGCCAAAAAATTTCCTGGTAAAAAGCTTTCAAAGCTTTTTACTACGCCCTCAAGCGTTCCTTTTTATATTCTCCGGGGGTTTTTTGTGTGATGGCTTTAAACACTTTATTGAAGTAAGCCACGTTGTTAAACCCGCAGTCGAAGCTTATTTCGGCAATGGATTTTTCCTGCTGCAGCAGGGTGCAGGCCCGCTGTATGCGGTACTGGTTAATAAAATCTGTAAACGTACAGCTCATTACCTTTTTAAAGTAGCTGCAAAAAGCCGGTACGGATAGGTTGGCAAGGGAGGCCACTTTTTTAATGTCAATTTCGTCGCAAAAATGCTCCTCCACATAGGTGAAAATCTTTTGCAGGCGGGCATTGTTTTTTTGCACCTGCTGGGATATATCCGTGGCAGGGTTCAGTAATTCGTAGTCGGCAGAAGTAGCCATCAACTGCAGAATTGTGATAAGCCCCATAAAACGGTCGAAAGAAGAAAGCCTGAGCAGCTTTACCAGTTGGCGGGTAATTTTTTCTTTGGCGCCACCGGTAAAATACAAACCATGGCCGGCTTTGGCCAGCAGGGTTTTAATAGCATTCATTTCAGGCCGGGCGGCTACCATTTCCTTAAGTATTTCTTCTTTTACCTGTACTACAATTTCTTCATGAAACCCATGTGCGTTAAGGCCAAAACCGGCGTGGGGCAGGTTAGGCCCCATAAACACAAGGTCCCCATTATTGTAGCTGCTAAAGTGGTTGCCTACGTGGCGTGTGCCATTGCCGTTAAGCACACACACAATTTCGTATTCGGGGTGGTAATGGTATTGCCAGGCATAATCTTCTGCCCGGGTTTTGGTGTGCAGCAAGCGGAAAGAACTGCCTTCATCAGGCTGAACTATCTCATATTCAATCTTCATTCTTATTAATCGTTAGTAATCCAAATCTAACAGAATTATATTAATACAGCATAAGTATTTGCGAATACAGTTGAA
Source organism: Foetidibacter luteolus (assembly GCF_009650435.1). Classification (GTDB taxonomy): domain Bacteria; phylum Bacteroidota; class Bacteroidia; order Chitinophagales; family Chitinophagaceae; genus Foetidibacter; species Foetidibacter luteolus. The sequence goes on along the minus strand of NZ_VVIP01000080.1, from coordinate 67,891 downwards.
TTTTATTGTTTGTAAAACCTTGAAATTCGTTGTAGCTAAGCAAACCAAAATTATAACAGCCATATACCAGTGATTGCATATGCCGGTATCAAGGATTAAGCTCTCTATTTTTATTAACTATTTCCTGTTTGCCGTACTGCTTAACAGTGTAGGCACGGTAATACTGCAGGTACAGCGGTATTTTAAGGTGGCGGAATCTTCTGCCGCCGTACTGGAGGCTTGTAAAGATATCAGCATAGCTGCAGCATCTTTCCTGGTAGCGTCCTTTATTGTTCGCATAGGGTATAAAAAATCTATGCTGGCGGCTTTGGCTTTTATGAGCATTGCCTGCTTTTGCATGCCCTTTCTTAAAACCTTTTTAGCGGTAAAACTATTGTTTGTAGTTACCGGTGTATGTTTCGGGCTAATAAAAGTATCTGTATTTGGCACTATCGGGCTTATTGCGAAAGATGAAAAGAGCCATATCAGCATCATGAACTTCATAGAGTCGTTTTTCATGATAGGCATACTGTCCGGCAACTTTATTTTCAGCGGGTATATAGATGACAGCAATGCAGCGTCTGACAACTGGTTTAACGTGTACTATGTGCTGGGCATGTTGTCAGCATCGGCTTTTTTGCTGCTGCTAACTGCCCCGCTGGATGAATCTGCAGCCCGCCAGCACACAAAATCTGATAATATAGGCAAGGATTTCGCGAATATGTTTTTGCTTTTTCTGCTTCCGGTGGTGCTTTCATTTATCGTGTGTGCCTTTGTATATGTGTTGCTGGAGCAAAGCATTATGAGCTGGCTGCCCACCTTTAATAATAAGGTATTAGGCATTCCGGCCTCTATGAGTATACAAATGGCCAGCATATTAGCGGCTTCTACCGCGGCGGGCAGGTTTGTGGCGGCGGTGCTTATTAAAAAAATAAGCTGGTTTACCCTGCTGTGTGGGTGCCTGGTTGGCGCCGCAGGGCTTGTGTTAATTGCTTTGCCACTGGCCTCTGGCGCCGGTATTAAAATAATCAATGGCTGGGCGGATGTGCCGGTAGCTGCGTATGTTTTCCCTTTAATCGGCTTTTTTCTTGCCCCGGTGTACCCAGCCATTAATTCTATCATACTGTCCTCGTTGCCTAAAACAAAGCATGGCATGATGAGCGGGCTTATCGTGGTGTTTTCGGCACTGGGGGGCACGCTCGGGTCGCTGGTTACCGGAAGTATTTTCCAGGAATATGGAGGCCAGGTTGCGTTCTATTTTTCGCTGGTGCCATTGGCCATATTGCTGGCTGCGCTGGCGGTTTTCCGTGCTCAGAAAAACCGGGTAGTGCTTAGTGAAATTGTGGATGCCGGTATGGCCCCGGTAAAAGAAATGGCGAACATGCATTAAACATGAGAGACCCCCAACTGCTGTATATAGAAGATTTAGAGGAGTTGTTTGTAGATGTACAGACCTCCCGGTTATTGGCCGATCAAAAAACATTTGTTGATGCGGAGCCAAAAGGTTCTTTGAAAGACATTTTGCATTGCTATCGCCGGGAAAGGCAGCAAAAAGATTTTCAACTGGCGGCGTTCTTAAAGCAGCATTTCAGTTTGCCGGCAGGGGCAGAGGCGCTGGATAAGCAGTTCTGCAATATTGATGAGTATATTACTTATCTGTGGGATGCGCTTACCCGCTACCCTTGCGCCAGTACCGGTACCCTGGTGCCGTTGCCGGAAAAGTTTGTCGTGCCCGGTGGCCGCTTTAGGGAGATTTTCTATTGGGACAGCTACTTTACCATGCTGGGCCTGCAGGCCGCGGGCCGTGTGGATTTAATGGAAAGCATGGTAAACAACTTTGCTTACTTAATTAACAGGCTGGGTTTTATACCCAACGCCAACCGCACGTACCTCTTATCCCGTTCCCAGCCGCCATTTTTTTCTATGATGGTAGAACTGCTGGCTGAAGAAAAGGGAGAAGCTGTATGGGTAAAATACCTGCCCCAACTGCAAAAGGAGTATGCGTTTTGGATGAAGGGGTCGGAAGAGCTGTCGAAAGAAAACCGCTGCGTACGCCGTGTGGTGCGTATGCGTGGGGGCGAAGTGCTGAACAGGTATTGGGATGAACTGGATACCCCCCGCCCCGAAGGCTATGTGGAAGACCTGGAAACAGCCAGCCTGGCCGGCAGTACGCACAATGGCCTATTCCGCCATTTGCGGGCCGGGGCCGAAAGCGGGTGGGATTACAGCAGCCGCTGGCTGGCAGATGGGCATAACCTTCACAGCATACGCACTACCGATTTGGTGGCGCTGGACCTTAACTGTTTACTGCTGCACCTGGAAAAATCTTTGCAAAAAGCCAGCAGGCTGGCAAACGACGAAGTGAGTGAGTTGCATTTTACAACCCTCGCCTTCATTAGAGAGAATGCCATTCAAAAATATTTGTGGAGTGAGGAATTGCAGGCATATACCGATTATGATTTCCTGGGTAATAAGCCTGTCCGGGCTGCAACGGTTATTATGGTTTATACATTGGTTTCAAAGTTGGCCAGCCACCAGCAGGCAAGCAAGATGGCTGGTTTATTGCAAAACAGGTTCCTGCAGCCCGGCGGCTTATTAACCACCCTTGTGCAATGCGGCCAGCAGTGGGATGCGCCCAATGGCTGGGCGCCCCTGCACTGGATGGCTTACCGGGGGCTTAGGAACTACGGCTTTGAACAATTAGCAACAGAAGTTAAGCAGCGATGGATGGCCACGGTTGAAAATGGCTTTAAACAAACCGGCCGGTTAATGGAAAAGTATAACGTAGTAAACGGCGCCATAGCCGGGGGCGGCGAGTATCCAAACCAGTACGGGTTCGGGTGGACGAACGGGGTGTACCTTAAAATGAAAAGTTCATTGTAGAAGTATTGACGGGCTGCGTTTGTCGGGAAACAGTGGTATGTCAGGCTAAGCCTGTCGACGCTGGTCAATTGTGGCAATGTCAGGCTGAGCTTGTCGAAGCCTACAGAAGCCATGGGCGTGTCCCCAAGCTATCGCAAGGGGCCGGGCTTTCCGCTCATACTCCGCCACAAAGCCTTTGCAAAGGGCCATCAGCGGGGTATCCGCTGCAATCCCTCACGCGGTAAGTGCACATCCCTTAAAAGATGTTACGGAAACCGCAATGCGCAAATTAACGTTGAATATTAACAGAATCGGGAATGTAAAGAGCTGTAAGAAATAAGTGCTGAACCCCCTAAAAACCTCTTAAACAAATATTTACAAAGGCATGCAACTTTTAATTTCAATTATATGTCTGTAGATGAAACCAAAAAAAAGTTTAACAATTCGTGTACAAGTTACACAAACTTGCCTACTTTTAACTTCTATAAACTGCGAATGATTATGCTTGTCAAACCTCTACTGAAAGCTTTTATGCTTTTATGCCTGCTATTTACAACGCAGGCTGTGTTAGCCCAGACAAAGACAGTTACCGGAAAAGTTACAGATGACAAAGGCGGCGCTGTTGCAGGCGCTTCTGTAGTTGTTAAAGGAACTTCTTCCGGCACGTCTACAGATGCCTCGGGAGCATTCAGGCTGAATGTTCCCTCATCAGCAACCACGCTGGTGATTAGTTATGTTGGTTTCACCACCCAGGAAGTAGCAATCCCCTCATCCAACGATGTATCTGTATCGTTGGCGCCGGAAAGCGCTGCACTAACTGATGTGGTGGTAATCGGTTATGGTAACGTACGGAAAAAAGATGTAACGGGTTCGGTAGTTTCTGTTGGAGCCAAAGACTTCAATCAGGGTACTACCACTTCTCCGCAACAATTAATCCAGGGTAAAGTTGCCGGTCTTGAAGTTACCAATGCGAGTGGACAGCCGGGCGCTGCTACCACTATCCGCATACGTGGTAACTCTACTGTAAGATCGGGTAACAATCCTTTGTATGTTGTTGATGGAATTCCTTTAGATGGTCGTATTGCGCGGCCGGGAGTGAATGTATCCGGATTGGGTGTAAGCCCGGCAACAGATCCGTTGTACATGTTTAACAGCAACGATATCAATAACATTTCTATTTTAAAGGATGCTTCTGCAACAGCAATCTATGGTTCAAGGGCTGCTAACGGTGTTGTGCTGATTGAAACAAAAAAAGCTGCTTCGGGCGAACCCAAACTTGATATTAGTACAAGCTGGGGCTTAAGTTCAATTATGAAGCGGTATGAAGTGCTTGATGGTAATGAATACAGGGCTGCATTGAAAGCCAAGAACGTTACTTCCGGAGATTATGGTGGTAACGTGGATGCTTTGGATGCAATACTTAGGAATGCATTAACGCAGAACTACAACGTGGCAATGAGCGGCGGAAACGAAAATGGAAAATACCGGGCTTCATTAGGCTATTTTGACCAGGATGGTATTGTAAAGACTTCCAATTTAAAACGATATACTGCTAATTTAAACGGGCAGTTCAAGTTTCTTCCAAGCAAAAAGCTATCATTAAACTTTAATGTTTTGGTTTCTCAAAACAGGGAAACTATACCGGCTATTTCTAATAATGCAGGTGCGAGTGGTAACTTAATCAGCGCTGCACTGCAATGGAACCCAACGCTGTCTTTAAGAAGGGCAAATGGAACACTTTGGTCTCAGGATAACCCCACAGGTGCAACAAATCCGAGCCCGGTTACTCTTCTTGAATATTATAAAGACAGGGTGAATGTTTCCAGTGTGCTGGCCTACGCACAGGTTGGATATAAATTTACTGATTGGCTGGAGTTTAAATCCCAATACAGTGTAAACCATCAGAATGGCGAACGCAAAGCTATGGCCAGTGATTCACTAAATTTCCCGGAGATAATTGGGAAAGGCATTGCTTATGTAAACAATGCGGTTTTAAGTACACAGGTAATTACCAATACTCTAAACTTTGATAAAGACCTGAGCAGCTCAATACGATTGAATGCCATTCTTGGTTATGAATATCAAAGCTTTACCTGGAGGGGTAGCAGTATTACCGGTTTAGGTTTTTCCACCTCACCATTAGTTGATTACACAGATATCCTGCAAAACGTTACTTCTGGTAATATTACCGTAGGCAGCTACAATGACCCCAAAGCATATTTGCAATCTTATTTTGGAAGGGCGATCGTAAGCTTCCAGGACAGATATGTATTAACAGCCACCTTGCGTGCAGATGGTTCAAGCAAATTTGGTTCTAACAATAAATACGGCACTTTTCCTTCATTTGCCCTTGCGTGGAATATTAATAATGAATCGTTTCTTAAAGACAACGGAGTATTTGATGAGCTAAAACTAAGAGGTAGCTGGGGTATAACCGGTAACCAGGAATTCCCGGCTGGTGCTGCAGTTACGCAATATTCCTACGGTCAGGGATCCATTGCGCAGGCAAACGTTGCTAACCCAGACTTGAAATGGGAAGAAACAAAGCAGTGGAATGTGGGCCTTGACTTTGTTGTTGGCAAAGGCAAGCTGAGGGGTACGCTAGATTATTTCAATAAAAGAACAAGCAATCTGCTGTTTAACTTTGATGCAATACAACCGGCACCAGCTACAAAATACTGGACAAACCTTCCGGGCCGCATTCTGAACAACGGCTTCGAAATTGCATTATCAAGCGACCTTGTGCGAAATAAGAATACCACATGGACTGTAAGCATCAACGGCGCATTCCTCAAAAATGTTGTAAAAGATTATAATGGCCCTACTGTATTAACAGGTGCGGTTAGCGGCCAGGGAGTATCAGGCGCTTTTGTTCAGAAGCTTGCCTCCGACCAGCCTTTAAATGCTTTCTACACCAGGAAGTTTACAGGGTTTGACAAGGATGGTTTCAGTACTTATGAAGATGGCGGCAACACGCTTTATTTTGTAGGAAATCCTAATCCTAAATTTTTGGGAGGCTTTAGCACAACAGTAGATTACAAAAAGTTTTCTTTCGGGCTTAACATAAACAGCGCCATGGGACATGTTATTTACAATAACACCCTTAACTCTGTACTTAACATAAGTAATCTTGGCACACGTAACATTGCGAAATCTTTAGTTAACACTGACGAAAGCCTGGCAAACGCATTAGCTCCTTCCAGCAGGTTTCTTGAGAAAGGTGATTACCTGAAAATTTCGAACCTGACTGTGCGCTACAGGCTTGGTAATGTTGGAAATGTAATTAAGAATCTGAACATATCTCTTACAGGACAGAACTTACTGTACATAACAGGCTTTACAGGCTTTAGCCCGGAAGTAAATACTGATAAGTCAAGCGATGGTGTTCTTTCCTATGGAATGGAGTATATTCCTTATCCTACAGCCAGAACTTTTATGCTTGGTTTGAATTTTTCACTTTAACCTGTAAAAAATTAATAATATGACTCTTAATAAAAAATTGGTAGGTGCCTGTTTGCTATCGGTAGGGTTATTTTCCGCATGTACTCTGAAGGAAAAATTGAACTCCACATTAACCGGCGACCAGGCCCAGGATGTTTTGAACCAAAGTACTGATGTGTCAGTATTGCTTCAAGCCGCTTATACTGATTTGAACGTATTTCAAAATCAGGATGGCCCCTTTTCATTGGAAGAGAATTCTTCAGACGAATGTTTGGTACCTACACGCGGCAGTGACTGGGATGATAATGGAGCGTGGCGTGTGATACATAGCCATAACTGGAATGCAGATCATAATCAGATTACAGCTAACTTCAACAGCCTGCTCAAAGCTGTTTTTGATGCAACAAACGTACTGGCATTTAATCCGAGTGCAGCACAGGCTGCTGAAGCGAAGTTTATCAGAGCCTTTGCCATGTATACGGTGCTGGATTTGTATGGCCAGGTACCTTATCGTGAGGTAGGAGAGAACCTGTTGAACGCACCGAAGGTATTCAAGGGCGAAGAAGCGGCAGATTTTATAATTGCCGAATTAGAATCAGTGTTAAGCGCATTGCCTGACGGATCCCCTGCTACAGCAGGAAAAGCAAATAAGAATGCTGCAAGGGTGCTTTTAATGAAACTGTATTTAAATAAGTCCTCTTATGGCGATGCAAGGCAGAACCCTACTTTTGATGATGCCGATATGCAAAAAGTAATCAGTTTGGCAGATGCAGTAACAGGGTATTCTCTTGCTGCTAACTTTTTTGATAATTATGGCCCAGACAATACAACAAAAACAACAGAAAATATCTTTGTTTTGAAGAATGATGTTGGAGTAGGCAACGGAAATAACGTTCGTTCACGCTGGTTTATGACATTGCATTATAGCCAACCACCGGGCGGATGGAATGGGTTTTCTACACTGGTTGATGTGTATAACAAATTTGAGGCTACGGACAAAAGACGTAAAGACAGCATTATTGGCTCTTCAAACATTCATGGTGTGACTACAGGGTTTTTGCGTGGACAACAGTATGACGAAAAAGGTACTGCCCTAAAGGACAGGAAAGGGAATCCACTTGTTTTCCTGGATGATGTAAAGTTGCAGGAAACAGATCCTAATACACTGGAAAGAACAGGTATAAGGGTTATTAAATATCCCATTCACTATAATGCAAGTGGCGCCGGTATAGATAATGCAGGTAATGACTATGTTATATTCAGGTATGCGGATGTACTGTTAATGAAGGCAGAGGCTTTATTGCGTAAAGCATCTCCTGATGCAGCTTCTGCTACTTCTTTAGTAAACCAGGTTAGAACCATACGTGATGCCAGCGCTTTAGCTACTGTTACATTGCCAGTATTGCTTGATGAAAGGCAGAGAGAATTTTACTGGGATGGCTGGAGAAGGCAGGATTTGGTTCGTTTTGGAGTTTATTTACAGCCATGGGCTTTAAAGCCAACAGATGATCCTAAGTACCTATGGTTCCCGATTCCAAACTCTGCGTTGGCGGTAAACCCCAACCTGACTCAGAATCCGGGCTACTGATAATAACCGTTTTAAACAACAAAAAGGCCGAGTAAAATCCGGCCTTTTTGTTTGTAATCATAGGGCAAGTATTTTTTACGATAATGTGGTAAATAGGCGAATAGAAAAAAAGGCGTACAAGAGTGCGACGCAACGGCAGTTTCGCATAGGGTCATCTGCTGGGTACCAAAAGTTCCTGGGCTTAAAAAATCTCAATCAACCTATTTGTAAATTGTTGTATGGATACAAAATGTATTAACGGCTCATATGAATTTATTTAACCACTGCTCCTTAATATTGCGTGAAGAAAAGATTGATCATCTCTCAAAAGATTTTTGCCATTATCAAAATATGCGGATAAAAAAATTATTCCCTGGTTTGTTATTAATTGCTTTAGCCTTATCGTGCAATACGAAACAGAAAACTGTATTTGAAAAACTTGATGATACAGGGATAGTTTTTGCTAATAACATTGTTGAATCAAAGGATATAAATGTTTTTAATGACCGTAATTTTTACAATGGTGCAGGTGTTGGGATAGGGGATATTAATAATGATGGGCTTGCCGATGTTTTTTTTACCGCCAACACAGGAAGCAACAAGCTGTTTTTGAATAAAGGTGATTTAAAATTTGAAGACATATCTGTAAAAGCTGGTTTTAAAGATAAAAAGGAATGGAGCACCGGTGTTGTGATGGTGGATATAAATAATGATGGCTGGCTGGATATTTATGTGTGCAACTCAGGAAATTTGAACAATGCTGCTTTAAGGAAGAACCAACTTTATATAAACAACCATAATCTTGGGTTTAGTGAGGAGGCTGAAAAGTATGGTCTTGCGGATTCAGGTTACAGCACGCATGCCACTTTTTTTGATTATGACCTGGATGGAGACCTTGATTGTTTTCTGATAAATAATACACCAATACCTGTTAATACGCTTAATTATGCCAATATGCGCAGCTTACCGGCAGAGCAATGGCCAGTGCCACAGTTTTTGAAGGGAGGCGGAGATCACTTGTTCAGGAACGATGATGGGAAATTTAACGAAATAACGCTACAGGCGGGTATTCATGGAACATTGATTAGTTTGGGACTTGGCGCTACAGTGGCAGATGTTAATGGCGATGCCTATCCTGACATCTATGTCTCTAACGATTTTTTCGAACGGGATTATCTGTACATTAACCAAGGTGATGGAACATTTAAAGATGAGCTGGAAAGCTGGGTGCAGCATACAAGTCTTTCCTCGATGGGGGCGGATATTGGCGATGTTAATAATGATGGCTACCCTGATATTTTTACTACGGACATGCTGCCAGATGATGATTACAGATTAAAAACCACTTCAACTTTCGATAATTATGATGTAAACAATTTAAAGGAAAAATCTGGCTTTTATCACCAGTATATGCAAAACACCCTCCAGTTAAATACTCGATATAACAAATTCATGGAAGTAGCGCATTATAGCGGCGTTGTAGCGTCTGACTGGAGTTGGGGAGGGTTAATGTTTGATGGAGATAATGACGGGCTTAATGATATTTTTGTTTGTAATGGAATTTACCATGATGTTACAGACCTGGACTTTATGGATTTTTTCGCGAACAATGTTATTCAGCGTATGGCATTTACCGGGAAGAAGGATGAGGTTGACTCAATTGTGAAAAGGATGCCGAGTACACCTGTATTAAACAAGTTTTTCAGAAATACAGGAAAGCTGAAATTTGACGATGCGGGCATTGAAATGGGATTAATCCAGCCTTCATTCAGTAGCGGCGCCGCATATGGAGACCTTGATAATGATGGGGACCTTGACTTAATAACTAATAATGTAAACGAGCCGGCATTTATCTACAAAAATAACAGCAGGGAGATAAATAGCAACCATTACATTAGTTTACATTTAAAAGGCAAGGATAAAAATACCTATGCAATCGGCAGTAAGATTATGTTGTATGCAAAGGATAACATAATCAACAGGGAGATTGTGCCGGCGCGGGGTTTTGAATCGTCTATGGATTATCAGTCTGTAATAGGCTTGGGCAGCTTGACTGGAATAGATTCAATGGTAATTATTTGGCCAGATAGAAATAGAACCGTATATCTTAAACCGCAGACCGATACACTACACGTTATAAGCCAGGGGGCGAATGGCGCCGCCATTCTTCCAAAGAACAATTATGTTTCAGGTAATGCTATGCTGGAAGAAATTGCTTCTCCTTTTGGCAAGCATGAGGAGGATGAATATGTTGATTTTTACTATGAGCGTAATTTGCCAAAATTGCTTTCTCGTGAAGGCCCTCATGCTGCGGTGGGTGATGTAAACGGAGATAGCCTTGATGACATTTACATTGGCGGGGCTGCAGGGTTTGGAGGGGTGCTGTACCTACAAACTGCACAAGGGGAATTTTTGAAAAATAGCCAGTCGGTTTTTGACAGGTTTGCTTCTTTTGAAGATGTAGCTCTTTTGTTTTTTGATGCGGATAAAGACGGGGATAAGGATCTTTTAATTGGATCTGGCGGTAACAATGTAGCTATCGGCAGCATGCAATTGCAACACAGGTTATATAAAAATGATGGTAAGGGAAATTTTGACCTGGATACGAAAGCTTTTCCGCAAAATAATGACAATGTCGCCGTAATAAAGGCTTGGGACTTTGATAACGATGGCGACCTTGATTTATTTGTGGGTGCAAGAAATGTTCCCCAGCAGTATGGTATTAATCCTAAAAGCCATATATATATAAACGACGGCTTTGGCCACTTTAGTGATATGCCGTCTAAACTTTTGGATGGTATAGATTATGTAGGTATGGTTAGAGATGCAGAATGGGCTGATATAACCGGCGATGGGCAGTTGGATTTATTGGTGGTTGGAGACTGGATGCCCCCTAAGATTTATACTTATAAAAACGGGCAGTTTAAGCAGGTGGCGTCTACACTTAGTAATATGTTTGGCTGGTGGAGTGTGTTAAAAACTGCAGATTTTGATGGCGACGGAGACCTGGATTTGGTGCTTGGAAATATTGGTGAAAATTTTTACTTGCATGCAGGTGAGACCACACCTGTTAAACTATGGATTAATGATTTTGATAATAATGGCACCAAAGATCTTGTGTTGACTCAAACACTAAAGGGAAAAGATGTATCGGTGTTTTTAAAACGGGAACTTACCGAACAGTTACCGTCTTTGAAAAAAGAAAACCTGAGAAATGCGGAATTCGCCAAAAAAGCAATTGGGGACTTGTTTCCAAAAGAGCATGTGGATAAAAGCATAGTGAAAAAATGGAATTATTCAAGCTCATGTATTGCTATTAATAATGGAAAGGGAGAATTTACTGTAAAGAGACTGCCCGATATGGCCCAGCTTTCTTCAATTAACGCTGTTGTTTGTAAAGATTTAAATGAGGATGGCTTCGTTGATATAATCCTTGCAGGTAACGATTTTGGGTTCTTACCACAGTTTTGCAGGGTTGATGCGGGATATGGCCAGGTTTTTTTGAATGATGGAAAAGGTAATTTTTATTACCAGGATTTTGCAAAGTCCGGTCTTCAAATTAGCGGGGAAGTAAGGGATATAGCCGAAATAAAAACGAAGAACAAAAATTACCTGCTGTTTCTCCGCAACAATGATTATCCGGTTTTTTTCCAGTTGAGTTCTTTTGTACAAAAAACAAATAAATAATTTGCAGTTATGAGCGGTATTGTTTCAATCGTAGCTGCTGTTTCCGGATGCAACATGAGGCATGTTAAAAGCCAAAGGATATGTATAACTTATTTGCTCCTTGGATGGCTCCTGGTTGGATGCAAATCTGATGTGCAGGGGCCTCCATTGTTTCAGGTAGTAAATAGTGAACAAAGTGGCTTAAACTTCACCAATAAGTTATCTCCTACTGATAGTTTTAACGTTTTTCACTACATGTACTTCTACAACGGGGCTGGGGTAGCTGCAGGAGACTTTAACAATGACGGCTTGATTGATTTGTTTTTTGCTTCAAGCCAACAAGAGAACAAATTGTTTTTGAATACCGGGGAGTTGCATTTTAAGGATGTAACAAAGCAGGCTAAAATTCCTAATGATGGGGGATGGAGCACGGGCGTTTCAGTCGTGGATATTAATAATGATGGTCTTCTGGACATATACATTTGCCGGGTTGGTAACTATGAAGTTTTAAAAAGTAATAACCAGTTTTTAATCTGTAAAGGGATCGGTAAAGATGGCATTCCTTACTATCAGGATTCTGCAAAAGCGTATGGCCTTGATTTTTCAGGGTTTAGTACCCAGGCAGCTTTTTTTGATTACGATATGGATGGGGACCTGGATATGTACTTACTGAATCATTCCATACATCAAAACGGAACTTTCGGTCCGCGGCAGACATTAATTAAAAAAACCAACCCGTTATCCGGAGATCGTATATATAGAAATGATAATGGCAAGTTTACTGATGCAACCGTTCAAACAGGTATTAACAGCTCTGTGATTGGCTATGGATTGGGTATTGCTGTTTCTGACATAAATCTTGATGGTTATCCGGACATATATATTGGCAACGATTTCCATGAGAACGATTACCTCTACATTAACCAACGCAACGGAACTTTTAAGGAAGAGCTCAATACCCTTACCATGCATACAAGCATGTACTCTATGGGCGTGGATATTGCCGATGTAAATAATGACGCATTTCCTGAAGTGATTACCATGGATATGCTACCCCGTGACCCTTACATTTTGAAAAGATCTGAGGGTGATGACCAGTATGATATTTACTATTATAAAATTCAGAATGGATACGGTTTTCAATACACAAAGAATAATCTGCAGCTAAACCGGAGGAATGGAATGTTTAGTGAAACAGGTTTGTATTCGGGTATATCAGCAACAGACTGGAGTTGGGCCGCCCTTTGGTTTGATTTTGATAACGATGGACTAAAAGACCTGTTCATTTCTAATGGTATTCCCAAGCGATTAAATGACATTGATTATATTAACTATATTTCCAGCAATGAAATGCAGGATAAAATCAAAGCTAATAACCTGGATAAGAAGGACATGGCTTTGATTGATAAGTTTCCACAAATAAAAATTCCCGACCAGTTTTTTAAAAATAGCGGGAACATGATTTTTAATGATGCAGATAAAAAGATTAGCGGCATACAACCTACCTATTCTAATGGAGCTGTATATGCGGATTTTGATAATGATGGAGACCTTGATATAGTTACAAATAATATAGATGATCCGGCCGTACTCTACGAAAATAAGTCCGCTGTAAAAAAAGATTATTCTTTTATAGAGGTAAAGCTGCAAGGGGATACTTCCAATATTAATGCTATTGGGGCGAAAGTAATTGTGTTTGCTGCCGATAGTACAATACGCACATATGAAAAATTTCCGGTTCATGGTTTCTTGTCCAGTATGGAAACCCCTCTGCATATCGGATTAGGTAATACCAAAGTTGATTCGATGCTTTTGGTTTGGCCTGATAATACTTATGAACATATTAACTGGCAAAAAGATACTGGTTCGATAACGAAAATGGCATACAAGGCTGGCTTTCCTGCATTTGATTATTCCGTTGTTACAAAAAAAATTAAAACAGGGTTAAAACCAGTCGTAGATGTTACCAACCAGGTAAACTTGCTGTATAGGCATGAAGAAAATCCTTTTGTAGAGTTTGATAGGGAACCTCTTATTCCTCATATGGTGTCCAGGGAGGGGCCTGCAGTTGCTACCGGAGACATGAATGGGGATGGTAGGGAAGACGTGTTTTTTGGTGCAGCCAAAAGATTAAAACCGGCTGTATTCATGCAAACTGTTAGCGGGCAGTTTCAAAAATCTTCACAACCTGATTTGGATAAAGACAGTTTGTATGAAGATGTAGATGCTGCCTGGGCAGATGTAAATAATGACGGTTTTACGGACTTGATTGTAGCAAGTGGCGGTAATGAGTATTACGGTCGGGATATCAACATGCAGCCTCGTGTTTACCTGAATAATGCCAACGGCCTGCTTACACGTCTTCCTAATGCGTTTGATAATATTTTTCTTACGGCGGCAAGTGTATCTCCGTACGACTTCAATGGCGATGGATACATAGACTTATTTATAGGTTCTAGGGCCGTACCTTTCAACTATGGGGCCATGCCACGTTCGTACTTATTGCAAAACGATGGCACAGGGAAGTTTAAAGATGTTACTGCACAGTATTCTAAAGATTTGCAAAAACCAGGATTTGTAAGCAACAGCCTTTGGTACGATATTGATAGGGATGGTGATAAAGACCTCTTACTGGCACTTGAATGGGATGGTATTTGTGCTTTTGTGAATCATGGGGGACAGTTTGTTAAACAGTATCTTACAGATAAAAAAGGGTGGTGGAATTTTGTTCTACCTTATGATATTGATAATGACGGAGATGTTGACCTTATTGCTGGTAACCTTGGCCTGAATAACCGTTTCAAGGTTTCTCCTGAAAAGCCTTTGAGGATGTATTACAATGATTTTGACAACAATGGTATAAAGGAACAGGTACTTACTTATTATCTTAATGACCGGGAAATTCCATTTGCCAATAAGGACGAGTTGCAAAAAAGAATGCCTGGGCTAAAGAAAAAGTTTTTATATGCTGAGGATTTTGCAAAAGCAACTCTTTACGACATTTTTCCTGAAGAAAAATTAAAGGCCGCATCTGTTTTTTCCGCAGATTACTTTTCCAACACCGTATTTATTAACCACGGAAATCTCAAATTTTCGGCCGTTCCTATGCCTTGGCAGGCCCAGCTTTCACCATTCAGGGATGCTGCTATCGTAAACGCGAATGGTGACTCACTTCCGGATGTATTTCTTGTTGGGAACTTTTATGAAAATAACATACAAATGGGCAGGTACGATGCTGACTTTGGAACTATACTTGTGAACAAAGGTGGTGGAAGATTTGATGCGGAATCACTTAATGGTCTTGTAATAAAAGGCCAGTCAAGGCATATTCGGACAATTGATATCGCTGGTAAACAATCTTTTATTATTGCAAGGAATAATGATAGTGCAATGGTAATTCAGTTGCACGATAAAGGTAAAAAATAGCCATTGGCATAGTATCTCCATTATACAATCGGCGCATAAATGCGGGTGATCCATTTTGAAGAATCAGGTTGCAGGCTCCTGTTTGTTTCAAGTGATTCAAACGGTATAACAGGCTGGGTTAATTGGTAGTCCTGCATAAAAATGCTCAATTGTTTATAAGCTTTCTGAATTTCGTTCTGACCACCTTTTACCTCAAGAATAAGTGTCTTGTCCTTTATGTTTGCCAATCTACTTGGAAATATTGTAGCATTACCTGGCAATTCTTTGTTTAATGGGATAGCAACAATTGTTTCATATCCTTGTTTGCTGCTTCTTACATTCATCATAGGATGATTGGTAATCTGTGCATCATTCGCTTTAGCATAGGTTTCTAAAAGGCTTATCATTCCATAGATAGTTTTTGTATCAGGATAATTAGTTGTTATCTTTTTTGTTGCTGCAAGGGTTGAATCTTTCAGGGTAGTGTATTCGATCGTATAACCATAAACGTTTTTTGTATTCTCCGTAAATACTTGCAAACTCAGAAACACTTTACTAAACTCTTTCTTCAACTTTTTTGCTTCGTTAAATTGAGACCATCTTTTAAAAGGGTTATTGCTACCTTTTACCGAGCACTTCCATTGAAGTTTAATAGTATGGTCAGGTAATGGAAGAATGTTAATAGACGATGAATATTTCACGGATCCTGTACTAATAATTACCGGGGCAGCATTGTAGAGTTTTCCCGAAACATTGTAGGTATAATTCCCATGGGTTATACAATTGTTATACACTAGTGAAGAACCTGGCAACCATTCTTGCCATACTTTGGTTTCGCTAATATGCCTGAATACTGCCGGGGCACTGCATTTAATGTTGCGTGCTTCAACAACTAAAATTTCTGACGGAATAAAAACGTACACACACACCACTACCGCAATCACCCCCACCCCCAATATTCCTGCAATCCATTTCTTCATATAGCCATTAATTATAAGCAGGCAAATTTGCAGATATTAAGGCATAAAAAAATGAGTGGCTGCAAATCTTAAGAGATTTTAAGGTAACCCTTATTGGTCAAGGCACCTCACCATCAGGTAAAAGGTGGTAAATACAAAACCCAGTAATAAAATGCCAACTGTTATAGCCCTTTTCTTACTAAAGTTCTCCTGGTGGGTATCGTAAGTGTCGCCCAGTTTTTTCACAATTGTCTTCATAAAATATACTGTTAGGTATATCAAAATCATCCCAAAAAAATGCCAAACCCCGTACCGGTAATAACAACAGACTTTCGGTTGTATTTGTGTGGAAATCGTGCAACAGACGTAACCAAAACAAAAAAGCCGTGGAGGCCGCAGCCAAACACAGCTTTTTAATCCTTAAACAAAAACCTACATTTTTAGCCAGGCGTTCCTAACCAGTAACTGTTCGGCGGTAGGGTTCGGCGTAAACGTTAATACATTTTGCTTAATTACAGGCACTTTGGTCATTGGCGCTTTAAGTATAACCTGTTCTTCTTTATCGCCATTCTTGCGGACAACGGTAATAGCCAGTTCATCACCGGCTTTGGCTGTGGCGTATAGTTGCTGCACTGTGTTGCCAAAGGTCGAAAATCCAGCCTCTTTACCATTCAGTGCAACAATTTCATCATTTGGGTGGTAGCCAAGCGTTCTGCCCACAATATTCATCCCGGTAGTGTCCTGTATCTTCAGCCTGGCCGTAGCAGGGTTAAAGCCCATACCCACATTGCCCATGCTAAAGGCGCTGTCTTTGGTTTCCATTTCAGCTTTGTAATCTACACCAACCAGTTGCAGCACCTCCTGTAGCGGCAAAGGCCTATTGCCGGCCACATAGGTATCCAGGAACTGCCTTATTTCAGGATAAGTAAACTTTTCAATATCATCGAAAAAAGCACTGTCTTTAAAGCCCTTGTTAATGCCGTATTTGCCGGACAGGTCTCGCACAAGGTTCATAATGCCGTACTTGCCTTGCGACAATTGCAGCAGTTTAATATCCAGGCAAAGGTTAATCAGTGCCCCTTTTTGGTATACGTTGCCAAACTGCCGCTTGTGTTTGCCCAGTACCTCGCTGCTCATAACTGTAAAAGGCAGTGTATCGTTATAAGCCTTGCGGGAATTGGTTATTTTTTTGCTGAATGAGTTCAGCAGGTCTTCATGCGAAAAAATGCCATACTTACCCTGCACCATTTGGGCATGGTATTCTGTAGAGCCCTCATAAAACCACAGGTGCTCACTCATTTTGGGTGCATTAAAATCAAAGTATTGAATCTCGTCAGAGTGTATGGTCAAAGGTGTTATGATATGAAAAAATTCATGGGCCGAAGCGTCTTTAAAAAATGGCAGTACTTTTTCTGGCTCGGCTTCAACAAAATAGTAAAGAGAAGAGTAGGAGTGTTCCAGTGCACCCTGGCCGCCGGAGTAACCCGGTTTATCGTCAAAGTACATAATAAAGGCATATTTGTCAACCGGAAGTTTGCCTCCAAAATATTTACCCTGTGCCTGTAGCAGCGTGTCCAGCTTTTGTGCAAGAAATTTAGAATTCAGTTTTTTATTCGGCGAGTACACCGATATCAGTACATCCGTATTAGCCACTTTAATAACAGTGGTGTCCGGTATGCTGTACATCACCGGGTTGTCAACAATCCTGTTATAAGTTTCGGTAACAAACCTGTCGCTCACAGGGCTGTTGTCAACATCGGTAAGCGCCGTGCTGCCATATATGTTGGCGGGGTGCAAAACAGTTACTTCATAAGGCACCTGTTTCATATCGTCAAAATAACCCAAAAAGCAATGGTTGTTTATTACATAGTTGGTGTCTTTCTGAATGTTGCTGCCCGCCGGTTCAAAAATCACCTGTTTGGTAACGCTGTCATCAAAAGAGTCGTTTACAAAATAGCTAAGTTTATACAGTTGGTTAGCGTTGCTTATCGTCCAGCTATTAACATCGCTTTTGTTCACGGCCAGTTCCTTGCCTTTTTTATCAAAAGCCTTAAACTGTTCAATGTAACGGCCATAGTCGTCTTCAGAGTAAGTGCCGGGTATTATTTTAGGCAGGTGGTAAGTAATGTTGGCTGTGGTAATTGATGGCGTAAGCAGTTCCACAAAAACTTTGTCATCCTTTACGTTGGTTAAGTTAATAGTAAACCTGTAAGGTTTCTGTTTGTTTGCTGTACGGGCTTGTACCTGGCACAGTAAAGCAAAAACCGCCAAGAGGGCCATACATGTTTTCTTAAGCATAAACTTTTTTTGATTTCTTATAATTGGCTATAGCCGCGCATATTACTTAATAAAAATCTTATAAAATTAATAAATGTACCAGCCGCGGTTATTAATTGATTAGTGGTATATAAGCAGGGCGCCTGCCGAAGGCACCGGGCTATCCGCTATTACTCCGCCACAAAGCCCCGGCTGCCAAGGCCTCAGCGGGGTAACCGCTTCTATCCCTGGCGCGATGGTGCAGCAGCGTAGTTTTCCTTCAATTTTCCTGTATGGCAGTAACAGGATGCAAAACCGGCTCCGGCAATGCTTTAATGGCATCAGCATAACAATATGTTACACATTTATCCTATTGGCTATGTAAACGCCCAGGTAGCTGCATATTGCAGCTATCTTTTATATTTGTATTATGTCTCAGGCCACACATATCAAAGACGCTTTAAAAAAGATTAAGCCTTTCCTGGTAAGCAAGTACCATATCAACTCAATTGGCTTGTTTGGATCTGTGGTACGCGACGACTATTCACCTGCTTCAAGCGATGTAGATATTGTAGTTGATTTTTCAAAACCTATTGGAATAGAATTTATAGACCTGGCCGATTATATTGAAAAAGCGCTTAACAAAAAAGTTGATCTTGTATCACGAAAAGGGATAAAAGCAAAATACCTGGCTCAAATAGAACCGGAAATCATTTATGTCTAAAAGACAACCTCGCCTTCTTGTTGAAGATATAGTCGAAAGTGGCAATAAAATATTGAGCTATACAGACGGCTTATCGTTCAACGAGTTTATAGAAAATAGTATAACATTTACAGTGTAAAATTGTGCAATAGCCCAAAGGGCTAAATGTGAATAGCCCCGGATAAAATCCGGGGTTAGCATTTGATGATAGCTCCAACCCTGAAGGGGTTGAACAATGCTTTTGCCTCTTTTTATCCTGCTTGCAGTATAAGCTACACAGCCGCCTTATCTTTTAAAGAGTTTATGGCAGATGCTAAAACCGTTGATGCAGTAAAGAAATAATGGAATAACTACAAGATGTAAGACTGTCAAAAAAATGTAATGATGAAGAGGTATCAGATTTTTAAACTGCTGTTTTTATTAAGCTTCATTCCTTTCGCCTGCCTGGCGCCTAAAGGGAGTAAAGAACTTACATTGGATGAATTAAATGAATTAAAGGTAATTAAGCTTCCACTGGGTGAGTTGCTGGAAAACAAAGCCCTTTATCATGGGCAATACATACAAACGGAAGGTTATTTTGAATCCTGCTTTGAACGGTCTGCACTTTACTACAACCATCAGGTGAAATTGGGTGACACGATAATTGAAGTGAAGGCCCGGCCTGAACTCTGGGTTAGGTTCAATTATCGTATTTCCCTTTCTTCTGCCGGGTTAGACAGTTTGCGAAACAGGTTGGTTGAAGTTAAAGGATTCTTTGACACAACTGGAAAAGGCCATTTGAATTACTACGAAGCAGAACTAAAAAACATATACTCAATTAGGCCGGTTGGTATGCACCCACAGGCTGATTCTTTATTATAGCACCTATTTGCCCCTTCCCCCACACCAACTATCTTAGCCCCATGTTACCATACAGCGATGAATATTTTATGCAGCAGGCTTTAAAGGAGGCCCGTTATGCTTTCGAAGAAGAAGAAGTGCCCATTGGCGCCGTGGTAGTCATCAACAACAAACTAATTGCCCGTGGCCATAACCAGGTAGAAAGGCTTAACGATAGTACCGCGCATGCCGAAATCATCGCACTTACTTCCGCATTTAACCACCTGGGCGCCAAGTACCTGCCCGATGCTACCTTGTATGTTACCGTGGAGCCATGCCTTATGTGCTGCGGGGCATTGTACTGGAGCAAGATTGGCCGCATTGTGTATGGCGCACCGGATGAAAAGAACGGCTACCGCCACATCACCAAAGAAAACTGGCCATTTCATCCCAAAACAGAATTGTCAGGCGGCGTAATGGCAGATGAATGCGCCGCGTTAATGAAGGAGTTTTTCAGGCTGCGCAGGTAGTGTTGCCACAGCAACACGGAAGTTTTTTTGGAGAACATTTTTGTGCCCCTCTTTTGGAGAACTTGTTTCCAATCTTTCAGGACGGTTGGGGTATGGTTGCGATGCACCTCAGCCTGCGTATAAATAACTACGTTGCGTCACCCCCGCGCCAGGGATTGAAGCGGATACCCCGCTGAGGCCTTTGCAGCCGGGGCTTTGTGGCGGAGTAATAGCAAAACCGAGAAAAAGCAACTAAATGTTGCTTTGACGAAGGTTGCGAACGTAGTTCTGCCCTTTGCCTTTGGCAGGCACCCTGAATTGTTTTCTTATTTTCTTCTAATCAATAAGCTGTACCCCCGCAAACACAAATTCTTTCGATTTAGGAAACAAATCATACAGACTTGTTGGCACTATTAGCGTTATGGCAATAAATTTGTGACCTTTCGGAACTAATACAAACAATTTAAACTTACAACTATGGCATTTACACTACCGGCGCTGCCTTATGCCCACGAGGCGCTTGAGCCTTACATAGACGCGCAGACCATGCAAATTCACCACGGAAAACACCACCAGGCGTATGTTGACAATTTGAATAAAGCTATTGCAGGTACCGATAACGAAGGCAAAAGCCTGGAAGAATTGGTTGCCAGTGCGGGCAAAATTTCCCCGGCCGTGCGTAACAATGGCGGTGGCCACTGGAACCATTCCTTTTTTTGGGAAATAATTGGCCCTGGCGCAGGCGGCGCCCCAACAGGCGAACTGGCTGAAGCCATCAACAGCGCTTTTGGCTCTTTTGATGAGTTTAAAACAAAATTCAATGCGGCAGGCACTACGCGTTTCGGCAGTGGCTGGGCATGGCTGATTGTAAAAGACGGTAAGCTGGAAGTTACTTCAACCCCCAACCAGGATAACCCGCTGATGGATGTTGCTGAAGTAAAAGGCACACCCATACTGGGGGTGGATGTTTGGGAACATGCTTACTACCTGAAGTACCAGAACAAAAGGCCTGATTACCTGGCCGCCATCTGGAATGTAATTAACTGGGCAAAAGTTGCTGAATTGTACGCTGCTGCTAAATAGTTGCCATAACCGGCTGAGGCAAAAATTTCAGTGCGGTTTTTCAGTAATGATATTTTACCTTCAATCCCGCCCCTTTATAAAGAGGGCGGGATTTCATTTTTTAAACCAGCAATATGAAAAGAATTATTTTCTCTGTTACCTGTGTTATTATGCTTGCCTCGTGCAGCACTAATATCAAGAAAGTTTTGATACTCTCAAGGGGTAAAGCTACCGTTGACCTGGAAGAGAAGACCATTAATGTAGATGCCAGTACCGGCCATGAAGAACAAACCATAGAGTTTAATACGGCCGAAAAAGTTAGCCTCAAGGTAAAATCCCAGGCAGGAGAAGCCACTATAGAAATACCTGAGAATGGTTTTTATGTAATTAACCTGAAGGCTGATACCACCCTGGGCAGCTACCAGAACTACGGCTCTGTGGAAGGCCGCAAAACATCGTTTACCCAGGAAGATGTTAAGCAGCAACTTGACTCGCTGAAGCAGTTTGTAGCCAACCAAAATGTAAGCACGGCTAAACGCAATTTTTACCTGCTGCCCAATACCGGTGTAAAGATTACAGATAATTTAGATGCATTTGTGGTAGGGCCCTATCACCAAATGACTTCCCTGGCTAAAGAAGAGGGAAAAACGCCTGAAGTGTACCGCTTTTACAGTATTAAAGAGGTGCGTGAAAAAATTGAAAAAGCTGAGGCGCTGACAGGGGCTAAAAAAGCGGAAGAAGAAAAGAAGAAGTAAGTTTTTCTATCCCTCCCCTGTGGGGAGGTTGGGAGGGGGCACCGGGTCGTACCCGCTGCCGCCGCCCGGCCGGCAACGGCTGATGCGTTTAACAGCCAGCCAGCCGCCTTTTAAAAGGCCATGCTTTTTTAAAGCCTCGGCGGCATAATGTGAGCAGGTGGGCGTAAACCGGCACTTAGGGCCCAATACCGGGGATACAATCAACTGGTAAATGCGTATCAGCAGTAAAAAAGGATAACTAAGTATTTTCAGCAGCCACTTCATGCAGTTCTTTTATTAAGCGTTGAATAACCAGTTGCATTTTGCTTTGCAGCAGCGCCTGTTGTGGCATAACCTTATCAATATACAAAATAAAAAAAGCCAATTGCAGGTTATTACCAGCCTGCACCTGGTGCAAAGGCTGCTTGTTAAGGCGGTATACCTCCCGCAGCAACCGCTTGATGCGGTTGCGCTCTACGGCTTTTTTAAAGCTGCGGGATGAAGCGCCTACCCCCGCTTTAACAGCATAACCCAGCGGCTGTTGGGCAACGGTATAAAAAACTTTCAAAGGAAAAACTACAAAACTTTTTCCGCTGCCAAATACCTGTTGTACCAGCTTGCGGCCCTTTAATTTTTCTTCCTTTGGGTAAGCATTTGCTTTCATTGTATTTCCAAAACTAAAAAGCCCCAATATTTGGGGCTTTGCTATTATTTCTCCTGCGGCATTAGCCGGAGTATTATTTTAATTTTCTTTCGTCAGAAACGGTAAGCTTGTGACGGCCTTTCGCCCTGCGGCTGGCTAAAACTTTGCGGCCATTGGCAGTCTCCATGCGTTTGCGGAAACCGTGAACGCTTTTGCGGCGGCGATTATGTGGCTGAAATGTACGTTTCATTGTATTGCTTTTTTACTAACCTAAATTTATTTTTCAACTTACAGGTTACAGTCACCATCACTGCCCCCCGGTGAAAGGACGGCAAAAGTAGGGTAAAAATTTTAAACAGCAGGCCTGCGCCGCAGTATTTTTTTAGGCAAAGTCTTTACTGCCGTATATTAGCGCTAACGTCAAATCTAAACATTTCTGCATATGAAAAACGGCCTCCGTGTATTTCTGCCGGCATTGGCAGTGTTGTTACTCAGTTGTTTACAAGGCAAAACCCAATCCACATTAGATAGCCTGCTGCCGGTAAGGGGCTTTTGTATAGCCGCCCCTTTGCCAAAAGATGTGGATGCTTTTGTAAAATTTATTAATGAAGAACTGGCCCCCCGCAAGGTAAATACATTGGTACTGCGTGTTGATTTTAACTACCAGTTTCAGCGCCATCCTGAGCTTAGGGACAGCATTGCCCTTAGCAGCGCGGATGTAAAAAAGCTGGTAACTGCCTGCCAAAGCCACCAGGTTGCCATTATCCCGCAAATAAACCTGCTGGGCCACCAGTCCTGGGCAAGTAAAACCAATAACCTGTTAAAGGTGTATCCCCAGTTTGATGAAACGCCACATGTAAAAATGCCGGAAAAATATGAATGGCCTAACGCCGATGGCCTGTATTGCAAAAGTTATTGCCCTTTACACCCGGAAGTGCATAAGCTGGTATTTGAACTGATGGATGAGATTTGCGACGCTTTTGAAGCCAAAGCCTTTCATGCCGGTATGGATGAGGTTTTTTACATAGGAGATGACAAATGCCCCCGTTGCGGCGGCAGGGATAAGGCAGAGCTGTTTGCCGGCGAAGTGCGTACCCTGCAATACCACCTGGCCCAAAACGGCCGCCGGTTGTGGATATGGGGCGACCGCCTGCTGGATGGTAAAACCACCGGGCTGGGCATGTGGGAAGCCAGCTTTAACAATACCCACCGGGCCGTAGACCTTATACCCAAAGAGGTGATGATTTGCGACTGGCATTATGAGCGTGCCGATAAAACGCCTGTTTACTTTGCCATGAAGGGCCTTAATGTGATAACCTGCCCCTGGCGGGTGCCCAACCTGGCTGTAACGCAAACTGAAGACATGGTTAACTTCAGGCAGCAGTCAACCAAAGAAATGAAAGGGAATTTTCAAGGGATGATGCAAACGGTATGGTCTGATGCCGGCTCTTTTTTAAGCGGGTTCTATGGCAATAAAAAAGACAACAAAGGCGGCGACAATACGCCCTGGGCATGCTTCAGGGCCATGTATGGCAAAATAGCTACGCTAAACTGATTTTTAATTATTGAAATAGTTTCTATTCTTTGGTGGCAGGGGTCTGGTTTTTCAATTGAGCATCGTTGCGTCGCACTACTTTCATCGTTCGGTTCATTGGGCGGCTTTTCAGACCCGTATAGCTGACCCGCTTCTGCCAGCTTTGCTGCCAGAAGCATTTTTGCAGAAGGTGAATGCTGATAAAGTTTCTGACACTATTGTGGCAGAAACAGGGCCATCAGCCTGTTGCACCCGCTTCTGCCAGCTTTGCTGCCAGAAGCATTTTTGGGTAGGGCGTCTGCGGATAAAGTCTCTGGCACTATCGTGGCAGAGACGGGGCAATCAGTAATATCAGCTTAAAATCCTGGTTCAGACAACCTGCCCAGGTCTGAAAAGATGCCATGAAAAATCAGGCGATGAACGGATTGCGACGCAACGATGCCGCCACAGGGATATGTCGCCGGTACCATAAAAAGAACAATGGTAAATGATAAAGCGTGAGTGGAAAAATGTTATGGCAGGCTGCTTATTTCGATAATCTTATCATCGCTGCCATTGCTGGTGCATACATATACACGGCCCTCCGGCGAAATACATACATCCCGCAGGCGGCCATATTCATCCTTTAAAAAAATGGCAGTTTCTGTAACGCTTTGGCCGTCGGCGCTAAGTTTTAACTGGCGCAGGCTGCTGTTCTTAAGCGTTGTCATCAACAGGCTGTTTTTCCATTGTGGAATTCTGTCGTGGTCATAATAATCAAGCCCGCAAACCGCTATGGTGCTGCCGCCACTGCTCCAGATAGGTTCTTTAACATTATTAGTGGTGCAAAAGCTTAATTCGCCACCATTGCATGGGCCTTTAACATCTGGCCAGCCATAGTTGCGCCCTTTTTCAATAATGTTCACTTCATCTTCTTCAGATGGCCCGTGCTCAGAGGCATACATGATATTGTTGGCCATAACAAGCCCTTGCGCATTGCGGTGGCCATAGCTCCATAATGGGTTGCCGGCTATAGGATTGTCTGGAGGTATGGTGCCATCAGGGTTTAGCCTTAGCACTTTGCCGTTAAGCGAAGCGGTTTGTTGTGCCGAAGGCTGGTTGGCTGCATCGCCGGTGGTAAGAAAAAGTTTGGGTTCGGCATCGTTGGTTATCCATATCCTGGCGCCATTGTGAATACCTGCCGCGGTAATACCATCGAGAATGGTAACGGCGCTGGTAAGGGTATTGCCGGAATAGGTATAGCGCACAAGTTTTTCGCGGTAGCTGCCACTATTATCGTAATTGTACACAACATACAGGTAGCCATTATTCATAAAATCAGGGTGCAGCGCCATGCCCAGCAAGCCACCTTCCCCATTAGCTTCCACTTCACTTATTGTAAAGGAGAAACTGCTGTTGCCGGTAGCCGGGTCAATGCGCTGCACCCTGCCGCTGCGTTCTGTTATCCATATAAAGTTGTCAGGCCCCCAGGTAATCTCCCATGGGTGGCTAAGCCCGCTTTTAACGATTCTTGTGGAATCAACAGGCAGGTTATTTCCGGTATCAGTTGTGCTTTTTTTGCAGGCTGAGCAAGACATCATAAACCATGCAGCAAACAAAGCCATAGCCATATACTTATACTTCATAAACATAAAAACGTTTGTTTTTAGCAGGTAGTATAAAGATAGCCGGGGTTTTAACTATGCTGCCTGTACTTTGACGAAATGCTGATGCGCCGTGCCGTAAACTTGTTACAGTAAAATAATCAGCAACAGTATAATAATTAAAATACCTGCCAGCGATATGTAAATACCCCCGCTGCCAATAGCTTTGGCCTCTTTTTTCATTTCCTTCATTTCTTTACGCAGTTCTTTTCTTTCCTCACGGGTAAGGGCAGATTTATCCATTGCTTTAATTTCAGCAACCCTTGTTTTTATTTCTTCTGCCCTGGCATTTTTTTGTTCTTCGC
Organism: Foetidibacter luteolus; assembly: GCF_009650435.1. Classification (GTDB taxonomy): domain Bacteria; phylum Bacteroidota; class Bacteroidia; order Chitinophagales; family Chitinophagaceae; genus Foetidibacter; species Foetidibacter luteolus. Next base: position 41,804 of record NZ_VVIP01000080.1, on the reverse strand, counting down.
TCATGCCGGCCACTTTGGCTTGTAAGGCTTCTTTATCTAATGAGGACGCTTGTGCAACTGAAGTAAGAAGAAGGAATAGAATAGCTGCTGACAGGAATTTGTTTCTCATGATTATAATTTTAAGGTGATGAAATGTTAAAATCAAAAACTTATCCAAAGTTTTAACCACGAGGGGTTTTGGAGTATGTAATCGCTTTTTATGTAAATAAATCAAGCTTTCCCCATTACACAAAGGCATTTAAGAAATGTGCGGCGCTAAATTTTTCTTTGTAATAAAAGTTTTTTGTTGCATTTTTTCCACAATCACCATAGGCAGGTAAACGTTGCAGGAAAATAAAATTAAGTGTTGGCCGCTATTCCAAGACAACAACAAAGAATAGTTTGAAAGAAGGTAACGCTATTAAAAAAAATCATTTCGTTGTTTATTTCAAAAAATTAGTTATAACTTAATAGTCGCATTCAGTAACTGTAAAATTCCGTTTTATGGGCACTGTTAAAAACATACTGCAAACTAAAGGCAGTGCGGTTTTCAGCATAAGTCCAGACAGTTCTGTGTATGATGCTTTGGAAGAATTGGAAGATAAGAATCTTGGCTCTTTGGTTGTAACAGAAAAAGGAAAATTAGTCGGCGTCTTCACAGAACGCGATTATGCCCGCAAAGTAATTCTCAAGGGTAGGTCCTCAAAAGAAACCCTCGTTAGGGAGATTATGTCAAATGCTCCCATTTTCGTTCGTCCAGACAACACCATTGAAGATTGTATGCAACTGATGACAGTAAAACATATCCGTCATCTGCCTGTATTGGAAAATGATGAATTGATTGGTGTTATTTCCATTGGTGATATAGTTGGCTATATCATCCATGAAAAAGATTTCATTATCGAGAACCTTGAGCATTACATTATGGGCTGAGGCAGAACGGCTGTTGCCTTTATTTCACGATTGCTTTGTCACGCCGCGGGTTCATAAACCTGCGGGTACTATGATATTGTTTGCCAAATTGAAAAGATATGCCTGGTAATAACAACGATACTTTGTTATGGCCATTTATCCTCTACGGCGCACTGGTACTGGTATTGCTTGCTGCTATACTTACGCTCTCCTATATATTGGGACAGCACCATAAAGAACGGGCAACACACTTGCCTTACGAAGGTGGTATTCAGCAAACAGGGTCCGCCAGGATACGCTTCTCCTCTCAGTTTTATCTTGTTGCTATGTTGTTTGTGATTTTCGACGTGGAAGCTGTGTTTATTATGCTTTGGGCTTTGGGGTTTTATGAGCTTGGCTGGGCTGGTTATATTGCCATATGCATTTTTATATTTCAACTGATTGTTGTATTGGTATATGAATGGGGTATTGGTGCACTGGATTTTGGGCCTGATGGATTGAAGATACTGAAGGCCTACAAAAAGAAGATGAAGATGGAAATGTAGTAAATGTGGTACATGTTATAATGCGGATAGGAAGCACGAAACAATTCTCTCTTGCGTTTCATGAAATGAACAATGCAGCGCTGCAGATTATTTTTTAGATACCAGCAATGGTATTTCATGGCATCGGCTGTTGCGTCGCAATCACTTCATCGTTCGGAACATTGGGCGGCCTAAGGTTTCGGTGCAGACAGTACTTGAAGTATTTGGCATCATTGGGTAAAACAACAAAGGCAGTTTTTTGAGTTTTTTCAGGAAAAGAGTCTTTGATTTAAGGCACCCCACTCGCCATTTACTACTAACCACTTGCATTCACAACTAAGATTCACGAATTATGAAATGGTGGCTACATAAAGCGAATGGTGTAAACGGCAACGCCGCCGGTAACGGCAGCATGGAAGAGGCCGTAAGTAAAAGCATTATGCTTACCACCGTGCAGGATTTGCTGGCATGGGGCAGAAAGAATTCCATGTGGCCTTTTCATTTCGGTTTAAGCTGTTGCTTTGTAGAAATGGCTACCAGCATAACAAGTAAATATGACGTGGCCCGTTTTGGTGCGGAAGTAATACGGGGCACACCACGTGAAGCAGATGTGATGGTGATTGCAGGGACAGTGTTCATCAAAATGGTACCCATCATCAAGCGGCTGCATGAGCAGATGATGGAGCCACGCTGGGTAATATCTATGGGTAGCTGCGCCAACAGCGGCGGTATGTATGACATCTATAGTGTAGTGCAGGGCGTTGATAAATTTTTACCGGTAGATGTATATGTACCCGGCTGTCCGCCCAGGCCAGATGCGTTTATGCAGGGGCTTGTACTGTTAGCGGATGCTGTAGGTAAAGAACGAAGGCCTTTAAGCTGGATGATTGGCGAGCAGGGCGTTATTAAACCGCAGATGACACCCATGAAAGAGCAAAAAAGAAAAGAAAGAATGGCGATGGTTGACTTTAAAACCATCGATGAAATATAGTGCGTTTTTCTTAAGCCCCTCTCCGTGCGGAGAGGGGTTGGGGTGAGGCGCAAAACCAGGAAGCAACAGCCTTGGAAATGAGTGAGCAACAATTCAACTCATATCAATGCAGGATGCTGATGACATATTAAAACAGTTGCAGCAACGCTTCGGCGATACTGGTTTGCAACAGCAGCAAAGAAAAGATGATATACTCACCGTCTGGCTGCCGAAGGAGCAACTTATACCCGTTACACAATGGCTTAAAGCAGCAGTGGATAAACCTTATAAGTTGCTTTATGATGTTTGTGGCATTGATGAACGCGACCGTATGGGCAACGGCTACCTGCCTTTAAAAGACTTCACTGTTGTCTATCATCTTTTTTCTTTTGAACGTAATGATTTTATATGCCTTAAGGTAGCACTGGAAGGGGAATATCCTTCATTACCATCTATTACCTCTTTATATAAAAATGCCAACTGGTACGAGCGTGAAGTGTATGACATGTTCGGCATTCGCTTTGAGGGTCACCCGCATTTGCAACGCATCTTAATGCCGCTCACCTGGCCGGGCCATCCGCTACGTAAAGAGCACCCGGCAAGGGCTACAGAAAGCGGCCCATTCCGTTTGTTTACAGAGTATGAAGACCGTGAACAAAATGCACTGGAATTTAAGCCGGAGGAATGGGGTATGCAACGTCAAACAGATGATGCGGACTTTATGTTCCTCAACATCGGCCCGCAACACCCGGGCACACATGGCGTACTGCGCATCGTGCTGCAACTGGATGGTGAAGACATTGTAGATGCAGTTCCTGAGATTGGGTTCCATCACCGCGGTGCGGAAAAAATGGGTGAACGCCAGAGCTGGCATACATATATTCCTTATACAGACAGGGTAGATTATCTCGGCGGTGTAATGAACAACCTTGCTTACCTGCTGGCTGTTGAAAAGCTTGCTGGCATTGAGGTTCCCGACAGGGTAAAGGTTATACGTGTAATGCTTTGTGAATTGTTCCGCATCTCCAGTCATCTTGTTTGGTTCGGCACTTTTGCGCAGGATGTTGGCCAGTTATCTCCTGTCTTCTACATGTTCACCGACCGCGAAAAAGTATTCGACATCATTGAAGCAGTCTGCGGTGGGCGCATGCATCCCAACTGGTTCCGTATTGGTGGTGTAGCGCAGGATTTACCCAACGGCTGGGATGGCTTAGTTCGTCATTTTGTAAACTATTTTCCCAAACGCATTCGTGAATATACCAACATGGTGTTGCGCAACAGCCTGTTTAAAGGCCGCACCAAAGGTATCGGTATCTACACGCTTGAAGAGGCTATTGAGTGGGGTGTTACTGGCGCAGGGTTAAGGGCCTGTGGCTTTGAATGGGATTTCCGTAAGAAGCGGCCTTACTCTGGTTACGAAATGTTCGACTTCGATATTCCCATTGCGCAGAATGGTGATTGCTACGATCGCGCCATTGTGCGTGTGGAAGAGATGCGCCAAAGCCTACGCATTGTAGAGCAATGCCTCAACAACATGCCCGAAGGCAGCTACAAGGCAGACCATCCGCTCACCACGCCCCCCATTAAGAAGCATACAATGAAAGATATAGAAACGCTGATCACGCATTTCTTAAATGTAAGCTGGGGCCCGGTAATACCTGCAGGTGAAGCCATGAGTTGTATTGAAGCAACCAAGGGCGCCAACAGTTATTACCTCACCAGCGACGGCAACACATCACCCTACCGTGTCCGTATCCGCACCCCATCATTTCCGCACATGCAAATGGTACCATATATCAGCAAAGGTTATACAGTTGCAGATTTGCTTTCAATATTGGGTAGTGTTGATTTTGTGTTGGCGGACATTGATAGGTGAATGGTGAATGGTGAATAGTGAATGGTGAATGGTGAATAGTGAATAGTGAGTGGTGAATGGTGAGTGGTGAATGGTGAGTGGTGAATGGTGAGTGGTGAATAGTGATTAGGGTTTGAGCTGTTACTGATAATGAGGTTGTCAGCCTGAGCTTGTCGAAGGGGGGTCGGCTTGATACGAAAATTGATAGTCAGCTATGCATGGCTTATAGGTGCGAAACAAATTTTCGCTTCGGATAAACTGGCAACCAGCAACGGGTAACCGGTAAATTTTTTATGGTCCCGGCGACAGTACTGCTATTGATCGTTCCTTGCGCAATTTTGCGTGGCAAAGCAGCAAAATTGGAAACACTTGTACGGTAGGAACTATGCGCAGCAGTTAAGCGGAGACGGGCCAAGTACAATAAAAGTATTTACGCACCCAACAAACTGGTAACCGGTATCCGGAAACTGGTAACTAAAATCAGCAAATGGTAGCAGAACCACACATACAAACAACAGCAAAAAGCTTCCTTACACAACAAGAGAAGGATGCCATCAATCATGAAGTAAGCTTACTGCCCTACAAGAAAGCAGCAGTGATAGAAGCATTGAAGATTGTGCAGCAGCACCGCCGTTGGGTAAGTGATGACGCCGTTGCTGCTATTGCTGCATACCTCGATATGAGTACCGCGGAAGTAGATAGCGTAGCAACGTTTTATAACCTCATCTTCCGTAAGCCTGTGGGCAGGCATATTATTCTCTTGTGTGACAGTATCTCCTGCTATGTGATGGGCTATCAAAAATTATATGAAGCCATACAACACGAACTGAAAATAAAATTCGGCGAGACAACAAAAGATAAAAAGTTTACGCTGTTGCCTAATGCATGCCTCGGCTGCTGCGATCATGCGCCGGCATTAATGATTGATGAAGATTTATACAGGGATATAGAAGCAGAAGACGTTAGGAATATTTTGGAAACTTATACGTGAAAAGTGAAACGGTAAACGTGAAAAGTGTTTCGCTCATCTCACGGTTCACCTCTCACGTTTCACGAAAACAAACGGTACACATAACAAGATTTTACATGATTTACGAACGCCCATTAACACAGCACATCCACATCAACCGCCAGCCACTCAATTTAAAGGAGTATGAGGCAAAGGGTGGTTATGCGGCTGTTCGCAAAGCAGTGAAAGAAATGACGCCACAGGAAGTGCAGAAAGCGGTGCAGGATAGCAACCTGAAAGGCCGGGGTGGCGCCGGTTTTAATACAGGCATTAAATGGAGTTTCGTGCCAATGGGCAGTGATGCACCGCATCCCAAATACCTTATTTGCAATGCGGATGAAATGGAGCCGGGCACTTTTAAAGACAGGTTGCTGCTGGAAGGTAACCCGCACCAATTGCTGGAAGGAATGATACTGGCAGCTTATGCCATACAGGCCGATATTTCTTACGTATTCCTTCGGTGGGCATATAAAAAAGCAGCAGCATTAATAAAGCAGAGTATCGCCGAAGCATATGCCGCCGGCTACCTGGGACAGAATATTTTAAACAGCGGCTGGAGTTTGGATATGCATTTGCATACCGGCGTCGGCCGTTATATGTGTGGCGAGGAAACAGCCTTGCTGAATGCCTTGGAAGGCAAGCGTGCAACACCCAGGGCTAAGCCGCCTTTTCCGCAGGTAAGCGGCTTGTTTGGCAAGCCAAGTATCGTAAATAACGTAGAAACACTTTGCTGTATACCGCATATCATCAACAATGGTGCAGACTGGTTTAAGAAGCTAAGTTTTACTGAAGATGCGGGTACTAAACTGTATGGTGTTAGCGGCAAGGTAAAACGGCCAGGCGTGTGGGAGCTTCCGATGGGCACAACTATGCGTGAACTGCTGGAAGAGCATGCAGGCGGTATGCGTAATGGTTTGATGATGCGGGGTGTGTTGCCCGGTGGCGCATCTACCGATTTCTTAACGCCGGCCCATCTGGATACCAGGCTCGATTACCAGTCCGTAGCCATAGCAGGAAGCCGTTTAGGCACAGGCACTATGATCGTGATGGATGATGCTACCTGCCCGGTTGGTTTTGTACACAACCTGCAACACTTTTTTGCACAGGAGAGCTGCGGCTGGTGTACCCCTTGCCGGGAAGGGTTGCCATGGGTAGAAAAAATATTGTTGTCGCTAGAACATGGCGAAGGCACACAAGCGGATATTGATATGCTGCAGATGCACACACAACTGCTTGGGCCAGGTAATACTTTCTGTGCATTGGCACCCGGTGCGATGGAACCATTGCAAAGTGCGTTGAAATATTTCATGGAAGATTTTGAGAGGCATGCGCATGAGAAGGGTTGTCCGTATGTGCATGAAGCGGTGGCGAGTAGTGAATGGTGAGTGGTGAGTGGTGAGTAGGGAGTAGGGAGTGGTGAATAGTGAATGGTGAATAGTGAGTGGGAGACCATAGATATGGACAATAGACAATAGGTGCCTTAAACAACCTTGAACTTTGAACACGGAACTTTGAACCTGTCTGTCGCCCATTGAACCGAACGATGAAAGGATTGCGACGCAACGATGATGCTATGAAAATATGTCGCTGGTATTAAAAAAGTTCAAAGTTGAATTGTTGAAAGTTCAATGTTAGTATGTAGCTAATCTTGAACATTAAACCTTGAACAACCAAACAATACATCATGACCATCTACATTGATAACAAACCATACGAAGCGAAGGCCGGCAAGAACCTGCTGGAGGCTTGCCTTGCGGCGGGCATTAACCTGCCGTACTTCTGCTGGCATCCTTCGCTGGGCAGTGTAGGCGCATGCAGGCAATGCGCAGTAAAGGTGTTTAAAGATGAAAAAGATACACAGGGCAGGCTGGTGATGAGCTGTATGGAAGGAGTTCGTGATGGTGTGCGGATTGGTGTGGAAGAGGCAACGGCAAAGGCTTTTCGTGAACAGGTGATTGAATGGATGATGACCAATCACCCGCATGATTGCCCGGTATGTGATGAAGGAGGCAGTTGTCACTTACAGGATATGACCGTGATGACGGGCCATGATTACCGGCGTTACCATTATAAAAAGCGGACGTATAAAAATCAATATCTCGGGCCGCTGATTAATCATGAGATGAACCGCTGCATACAGTGTTACCGTTGTGTGCGCTATTATCATGACTATGCCGGTGGCGACGACCTGAATGTTTTCGCGGCACATAATCACGTTTATTTTGGCCGGGATAAGGATGGTGTGTTGCAAAGTCCGTTCAGTGGTAACCTGGCAGAAGTTTGTCCAACAGGTGTATTTACTGATAAAACGTTGAAAGAACATTATACACGTAAGTGGGATTTAACAATGGCGCCCTCTGTGTGTACGCATTGTAGTGTTGGGTGCAACATTACGGCCGGTGAGCGTTACGGCAAACTGCGATGCGTGGTGAACCGTTATAATGAGGAAGTGAATGGTTATTTCCTGTGTGACAGAGGGCGCTTTGGTTACGAGTTTGTAAACAGCGAGAACAGGGTTACGCAACCGTTGATACGCGGCCGCATGAGTGAAGCAGTAAGCGAGGAAGAGCTTATGCATGAACTATCGGTATTGTTGTCTCAGCAAAAGCTGGTGGGCATTGGGTCGGCAAGGGCATCGCTTGAAAGCAACTTTGCATTGCGGCAACTGGTTGGCGCCGGCAATTTTTATGCAGGTATCAGTGAAACAGAGGCATACTTAACAAGATTGATAGTACAGGTAATGCAGGAGGGTACCTTGCATAGCGCTTCGCTAAAAGATATAGAGCAGGCAGATGCGGTGATTGTGTTGGGTGAGGATGTTTGGAATACCGCACCCATGATGGCGTTGGCAGTAAGACAGGCTGCAATGAAAACGGCGGCAAACAATGCAGCAGCACAACTCTCTTTGCCTGCCTGGCATGATGCCGCTATTAAAGAGTTGGTGCAAACTGATAAAGGTTTTCTTGCAAACATAACGGTGGCAGGCTCTCCAATAGATAACATTGCACAGGTTACTGTACATGCCGTTCCTGATGATATAGCAAGACTTGGCTTTGCTGTTGCCCATGAGTTAAGTAACACTTTGCCCGCATTAGCTAATGCTGATGAAAAGTTGCTGCAAACTGCCAGGCAGATAGCTGCTGCATTGCAACAGTCAAAACATCCTGTAATAGTAAGCGGCTTAAGCTGTGTAAACAGTGCAGTAATAAGGGCCGCGTTTGATATAGCTGCAGCACTTAATAATACACACTGGAAAGCATCTGTTGCTTATGTATTGCCTGAATGCAACAGCATGGGGCTTGCTTTAATGCAGGCGCCTTCGGCAGAAAGGATTTTTGATAGCAGCAACGCTAACGATATGACGGCTTTGATACTGGAGAATGATTTATACCGTTACCTGCCGCAAGCCACTGCAGACGCCTTCTTCAGCCGTTGCAGCAACGTTATTGCGCTTGATTCAATACACAACAATACAACGGAAAAAGCGCAGGTGTTAATACCTGCTGCAACCTTTGCTGAAGCTGATGGAAGCATGGTGAACTATGAAGGGCGTACACAGCATTATTACAAAGTGTTCATCCCAAAAGAAGGCCATATCAAAGAAAGTTTTCATTGGCTTAACAGCATGCGTATTGCAAAGAATAACCGGAGTAACGGGCACGGCTTGTCGCTGGATGAATTATTGCATGAAGCAGAAATCGAAATGCCTGTATTTGAAGGTGTGCATGATGCAATGTTGTCGCCACATTACTCTATACATGGCGAGCATATACCCAGGGAGCCGCACCGTTACAGTGGCCGCACTGCTATGTATGCCAACCTTAATGTAAGTGAGCAAAAACCTTTGCAGGAAGAAGGTGAGTCTGCTTTTGGTTTTACCATGGAAGGCTTCAAAGGGCAACCACCTGCAGACGCAGCGCCTTTCTTTTGGTCGCCGGGGTGGAACTCAGGTCAATCAGTAACTAAATACCAGCAGGAGCCTGGTGGTGCATTCAAAGGTCATATACCTGCTGTTCAACTGTTTCATGATAAAGTGGATAAGGCTCCGGTGTTTTTTAAAGATATACCGGAGGCATTTGTAGCAAGGAAGCAAAAATGGCTGGTGCTGCCGCAGTACCATGTGCTGGCATCTGGTGAGTTGAGCAGCTATACAAAAGCGCTTGCCTCTTTGCTGCCTGAAGCTTGTGTGGTTTTGTCTGAAACGGATGCGGCGTTGCTTGGTGTGCGGGACGGCGACAAAATCAGGGTGCATCCGGGCACAACTGCGTTGCCTGTTAAAGTGCATCTGTCACTGGCCAATGGGGTTGTATTAATCAGCGCCGGGCTGCCGGGAACAGAAGTGTATAACTGGGGTGACTGGGTGAAAATAGAAAAAGAATAGAAGATGGTGGGACGAACTGAGTTGCTACTATCATCGCCTGTTGTGTCACTCACTTGTACGCTTTGTTCTTTATGCAGCATGGTGTAGCAGCTTTAGAATGAGCAACAGGTTTGGTTGGATCATGCTTCATTTTAATCATTCAAATCAGCGGTATGCAACATGTTTGGATTGTACTCGGTGTTTTGTTTGTACTGCTTAATGTAGCGGCAGGCCTTATATGGGTAGAGCGCCGTATGCTTGCTATGTGGCAGGACAGGCTGGGGCCCAATCGTGCCGGGCCATTGGGCTTGCTGATTGTATTGGCCGATACACTCAAGCTGTTTTTTAAAGAAGACTGGATTCCTTCTTTTGCCGATAAGAAAATATTTGTAATTGCACCTGCTATTGTAGTGGCAAGCGTGTTGATGAGTTTTGTAGTGATACCCTTTGCGCCGGGCATTGTAGTAGCTGATTTAAATATAGGCGTACTGTTCTTCCTCGCCATGTCTTCATTAGGTGTCTACAGCATCGTACTGGGTGGCTGGGCTTCCAATAACAAATATTCATTATTAGGGGCTATGCGCGGCGCTTCGCAAATGATAGCTTATGAAGTATTTATGGGCCTAAGCCTGATGGGTGTGGTAATGATGACCGGCTCTTTCAGGTTAACAGATATTGTAGAAGCCCAGCGAAGTGTATGGTTTTGTTTTACACAACCTCTTGGTTTGATACTGTTCTTTATAGCGGGCATTGCGGAAACACACCGCCTGCCATTTGATATACCCGAATCTGAAAGTGAACTGATAGCGGGCTTCCACTCTGAATATTCGGGAATGAAGTTCGGGATGTTCTTTATCGGTGAATACTTAGGAGTTACGCTTATTTCAGCCATGACAGTAACCATGTTCTTTGGCGGTTGGATGGGGCCTGAATTTTTGCCGGGCTGGGCCTGGTTCTTTATTAAAACATTCGCTTTCATCCTGTTCTTTATACTGCTCCGTGCATCGCTGCCAAGGCCGCGCTACGACCAGTTGATGGAATCAGGCTGGAAGGTGTTGCTACCGTTGGTGCTGGTAAACATACTGGTAACAGGAGCGGTATTGTTGTATTTAAAGGGATAGTTTAAAGTTCTCAGTTCAAGGTTCAAAAGTTTAAGTCTGCTCGTGAACATGTAATATGGAACAGCCAAACAATAAAACAATAAATTATGTTTAGTCATATCCGCACAATCTGGTTAACCTTTCTGCACCTCTTTCACAAAAAGGTGACGATAGAATACCCGGACGAAAAAGTAAAGTTGCATCCTCGTTGGCGCGGCCGCATCGTATTGACCAAAGATCCGGATGGTGGAGAAAGATGTGTAGGGTGCTATCTCTGCGCTGCAGCGTGCCCGGTGGACTGTATTGCCTTACAGGCAACTGAAGATGAGAATGGAAGAAGATACCCGGAATTCTTCCGCATCAATTTCTCAAGATGCATCTTCTGCGGCTTTTGTGAAGAAGCATGTCCTACCTATGCCATACAACTGATACCTGATTTTGAAATGGCTGAATACAAACGACAGAACCTCGTTTTTGAAAAGGAAGATTTACTCATTAATAGTGAAGGCAAATACCCCGGATACAATTTTTACAAGGTAGCCGGCATGAATGCAGGTGTAAAAGAAAAGGGCAAAGGTGAAGAGGAAGAAGAACCGGTGGATGTGTTTAGTTTATTGCCGTAGAAAAAAGTCATTAAGACAGTAAGTCAGGAAGTCACTGTAAGGCGGTGGATCAAGTGAGTAGTGAGTGGGATTTCCTCGTAGCTCACAGCTCATAACTCACAGCTCGTAACTCATAACTCAAAGCTAATACCAAAATGAGTTTGCTGTTCTACATATCATCTGTTGTGGCTATAGTGGCCACCCTGCTGGTGATAACCTGCCACAGGCCGATACATGCTTTGTTATACCTGGTGGTTTCTTTCCTGGCCGTGTCTATGATTTTCCTTTCACTGGGTGCGCCGTTCGTTGCGGTGTTAGAAGTGATATTATACGCAGGAGCCATCATTGTGTTGCTCATTTTCGTGGTAATGATGCTGAACCTTGGGCAGGAAGCAGCGCTGCAGGAGAAGCAATGGCTGCAACCTAAAGTGTGGGTTGGGCCTTCCATACTGGTGGCAGTGTTGCTGCTTGAAATGTCAATATTGTTACTGCGTGGCGAATCCGCTGCCATACAGCCTGCTGTTGATATGAAGCGGATATCGCTTGTGTTGTTTAAAGAATATGTGATTGCGGTTGAGCTGGTCGGCTTTCTGCTGATGGCTGGCATTGTTGGCGCTGCGCATATTGGTAAGCACAAGAAAAAACATCCACACCGCTTTTTGCAGAATGGAAAAGAAAACGGACATGCTGATAACAATGAGAACAATAAAGAAGTTAAGCCTGGCGAATTGCTGAAAGAAGAAATGATCCACAATTAAAATGATTGATATGCCATCCTTTCAAACACAGCCTGTTTTAATAGTTGCAGCCATTTTATTCGCTTTGGGTTTAACCGGCGTGCTGGTTAGAAGAAATATCATCTTTATGCTAATCTCTGTAGAGATAATGCTTAATGCAGCCGGCCTCGCATTTGTAGCTGCCGGTGCAAGATGGGGGCAGCCGGATGGCCAGGTGATGTTCCTGTTTATACTGGCGATGGCCGCTTCTGAAATATCGGTGGCGCTGGCGCTGGTAATGCAGGCTTACCATCAGCACAAAACGCTGGATGTAGAAGAATTGAATGCATTAAAAGACGGTACTGAACCAGGATTTGGATAGATTAAAAACTGAATCATGACCAACCTCATTGCCTATATTCCTGCATTGCCTTTAGCCGGATTTCTGCTACTGTTTTTTACCGGCAGAAGAATGTCAAAGAGCATGATTGCTTTTGTTGGCGCAGGTTCTGTATGTATAGCTGCATTGCTGACTATTGTAATTGGAATTACTTTCCTGCAATCGGGCAGCAGCGCCAATACGCAAACATTGTGGCAATGGATGAGGGTTGGAAATTTTTCATGCGATATCAGCCTGAGATTGGATGCCTTATCACTTGTGTTTGTTTTCATCATTAGTTTCGTCGGGGCACTGATACATATTTACTCCATTGCATTCATGCGGCAGGATGAAGACTATGCCCGCTTCTTTGCAAGCATGAACCTCTTTGTGTTTTCTATGTTGGTACTGGTGCTTGCAGACAACCTTGTGCTGCTATACCTCGGTTGGGAAGGTGTAGGGCTTTGCAGTTATTTACTGATTGGTTTTTGGTATAAAGTGCCGGCCAATTGTGCCGCTGCCAACAAAGCTTTTTTTATTACCAGGATCGGCGATACCGCTATGGCCATTGGTTTGTTTATGCTGTTTAAAACTTTGGGTACATTAAACATTGCTGATATACAACAACAAGCCGCCACTATACCCAATGTTACCACGATTGCCTTGCTGTTATTAATGGGGGGCATGGGTAAATCTGCACAGGTGCCGCTGCAAACATGGTTGCCCGATGCTATGGCGGGCCCTTCGCCGGTAAGCGCCTTAATACATGCAGCTACCATGGTTACAGCCGGTGTGTACCTGGTTGCAAGAATGAATGTGCTGTTTTTGTTATCGCCTGCTGCCATGAACGTGGTAGCGGTTGTGGGTGCAATTACTTTATTTGTTGCAGGCTGCAGTGCATTGGTGCAAACAGATATCAAACGCATACTCGCATACTCAACCATTAGCCAGGTAGGGTATATGTTTTTAGCGCTGGGCTGTGGCGCATGGTCTGCTGCAATCTTCCATTTTTTTACGCATGCCTTTTTTAAAGCGTTGCTCTTTCTTGCCGCTGGTGTGGTGATTGAATCGTTGCACCATGAGCACAATATTTTTAAAATGGGCGGACTGAAAAATAAAATGCCCCTGCTGTATTATACTTTTCTTGCAGGCGCCTCGGCATTGGCTGCATTGCCTTTCATCAGCGCCGGCTTCTACAGCAAAGATGCGATACTATGGTATTCGTGGAGTGCAGGAAATGGTAATGTTATGCTTTGGGCGGTAGCACTAACAGGCGCCTTTATTACCGCTTTGTATTCTGCAAGGCTGGTTATTGTTGTGTTTTGGGGTGATATGAAAACACCTATTGCACAACAGCCCGGTAAGCTGATGACGATGCCCTTGGTTACACTGGCAATCCTCAGCATTATTGCAGGTTTTGTGCAATGGCCGCATAATTTGTTGCATGTTACTTTGTTTGCAGACCTGGTTGAAAAAGTATTGCCTGCAACCGTTTTGAAACAAGGCATTCCTCCGGAACTGTTGTTGCAGTTAATAGCTGCAGTGGTAACACTTGGTGGTGCTTATACCGGTTACCTGCTGTATTATAAGTCGCCGCACATTATTGAGCAATGGAAGACTGCGGAACCCAACCTTAATCTACGCGAATTCTTTGTAAAAGGGTGGCGCTTTGATGAGTTGTATCAAACACTATTTGTAAAACCGTTTCTGTTTATCACCCGCTCTAACAAGGCAGATGTGTTCGATAAAATTCACCAGTGGCTTGTTACTGCATGCAGTCGTTTGAATGGCTGGTTATCATTATCGCAGAATGGTTCGTTGCGCTGGTATATAGGCAGCATGCTGGTGGGCATTATTTTCATATTGGCACTTCAATTTTTTTTATGATACTGGTATGGATGATAGTAATCTTACTCATCGGCGGCCTGCTTTGCTGGCTGACAGCACGTGCAAATGAGCATGCCGCAAAATGGGTTGCGTTGGTAACTATGTTGATAGATGCTGCATTGATATGCGGCGTATGTTTTACACAGCGGGTTTCATCAATAAATACCTGGATTGTTGATATTAAAACACAGTGGATACCCGCTTACGGCATTGGCTTTCACCTGGCCATGGATGGCTTAAGTATGGTGATGCTGTTGCTTACTTTTTTTCTCGGCACACTGGCTGTATTGTGTTCATGGAATGAGATTAAACAGCGGACAGGTTTTTATTATTTCAACCTGCTTTGTACGCTTGCAGGTATAGCTGGTGTGTTTGTTGCAATGGACCTCTTCCTGTTTTATTTCTTTTGGGAGGTAATGCTGGTGCCCATGTATTTTCTTATTGCTATATGGGGCGATACCAACAGGCGTTATGCCGCGTATAAATTTTTCATCTTTACACAGGCCGGTGGCTTGTTAATGCTTATTGCCATTCTTTCACTGTATTTTATTCATGCTGCTCAAAGTGGTGTTTACAGCTATGATTATTTTGACCTCTTAAATACCACACTTCAGCCATCTGCGGCAAGGTGGATCATGATGGGCTTTCTCGTTGCATTTGTTATTAAGTTACCAATGGTGCCGTTACATAACTGGCTGCCCGATGCGCATAGCGAAGCGCCCACTGCGGGCAGTTTAATACTGGCAGGGTTGTTACTCAAAACAGGTGCTTATGGTATCATGCGTTTTGTATTGCCTTTGTTTCCACAGGCTGCTGAAGCGATTGCCTGGTGGGCCATGTTGTTGGCAGTAATTGGTATTGTATATGGTGCCATGCTTGCCTTTGCACAAACAGATATTAAGCGGCTGATAGCCTATACTTCCGTTAGCCACATGGGTTTTGTATTGCTGGGTATATTTTCTTTCAACGCAGTGGCAATGCAGGGCGTGGTTATGCAAATGATCACACACGGCATCAGCACAGGTGCTTTGTTTGTGCTGGCAGGCATGTTGAAAGAAAGATTGCACACCAGGGACATTGAAAGCATGGGTGGCCTTTGGTCTTCCTTGCCTGCTATGGGTGCGGTTGGTATGTTATTTACCATGGCTTCATTGGGCTTACCGATGCTGGGTAATTTTATAGCAGAGTTCCTGGTCTTAATGGGCGCATTTACAGCAAATGTTCCTCTAACCGTTATTGCCACTTTTGGGTTAGTGTTCTCAGCCATCTATTCATTGCGGTTTGTGCAAAAGGTTTTCCTGGGGCCATCCACTTTCCAAAAACCTTTGCCCGATTTCAGTGCCAGGGAATTTGTAATGATGGCTGCATTAAGTATCGCAATTGTATGGCTTGGCGTATACCCGCAACCTGTATTGGATATGGTGCAACATGCAGTTCAGGCGGTAGTAACGAAATAGTGAATGGTGCATAGTGAGTGGTGAGTGGGTACAGCACGTGAGTATAAATGTTGAATATTCCGACTAAAATTCAAATTCATCATGGATAGTCTGCAATTACAAGCGCTGCTTCCATTCATCGTGCTGGCATCCGCGTCAGTGGTCATCATATTGCTTATTGCCGCAAGGCAAAGCCATACTGTAATTCAAATAACCGGTTTCCTCATGATGTGCCTGGTAGTATTAGCAATGTGGTATGTACGTGATGTACTGCCCAGGGCCATTATGCCTTTGCTGGTAGTAGATGGCATGGCAGCAGTATTTACGGGGCTTATTGTTTTCTGTGTATTGATCATTGGGTTATTCTCTTTCATCTACTTCGAAGAGCGGGAAGAAAACCCCAAAGAATATTATATTCTCATCTTTCTTGGCACGCTTGGTGCAGCGGTTTTAACCATCAGCAGGCATTTTATTTCAGTGTTCATCGGGCTGGAGTTGTTAAGTATAAGCCTCTATGCATTGATTGCTTATCTGCGTAACCGTAATAACGCCGTTGAAGCCGGTATGAAGTACCTGGTGCTTGCTGCTATGTCGTCTGCTTTCCTTTTATTCGGTATGGCGCTTATTTATATGGATACCGGCAGCATGGATTTTGACGGCATTGCAAAGCAATTACAAACGCAAGGCCATTCGCCGGCGCTTTTTGTAACAGGTATCGGCCTAATGATGGTGGCTGTTTGTTTCAAGCTGGCATTAGTCCCCTTTCATTTGTGGGCGGCGGATGTATACCAGGGGGCGCCTGTACCCGTAACCAATTTCATTGCTACCGTCTCCAAGATTGGCGTGTTTGCAGTGCTGGTGCGTTTTGCACAGGCAGTTCAGTTGCAATCATACCATTTCGCCGTTATCATCATTTCGTTTGTGGCCATTGTTTCTATGGTTGGCGGTAACCTGCTGGCCATTAAGCAGCAAAATATCAAGCGCCTGCTGGCCTATTCGTCTATAGCGCATCTCGGCTATTTGCTAGTGGCATTTTTACCGGGTAATGCGGCAGGCATAGAAGCCGGTATGTTTTACTTGTTTGCTTATTCCATCACCTTGCTTGCTGCCTTTGGTATTGTTACCATGCTTTCCGGCCGGCAGGCCGATGCAGACCAGCTTGAGGCGTATCGTGGCCTTTACTGGCGTAACCCATTGATGGGGGCGATACTTACTGTTGCTTTGCTGTCATTGGCAGGCATACCGCTTACTGCAGGTTTCATAGGCAAGTTCGCTGTGCTGAACGCTGGTGTACAGCAGCAGTTATGGTTGCCTGTTATTGTATTGGTAATTACAAGCGTTATAGGATTGTACTATTACCTGCGCATCATTAGTACGCTTTTCGCAGAAACACAGGTAATATTTCCAAAAGAAAAGTCCTTGCACCCCTTATTTGTGGCAGGTACTTATGGCGCTTTGCTGGTTCTGCTGATATTACTGCTTGGCGCAGGTATTTTTCCTTCTGCGGTAATTGATGGTATCAAAAACTTCCTGTGCCAGGGCTTTCGGATAATAAACTTTTAGCTATGGTGTTGTAATGCTGATAAATAGTGATGTTATATCAACATAATGGTATAAACTATTTTCTATCCTGCGGGAAAAGCCGGGATATATCCTGCCGCTGAAGGGCTGCCGGATGGAAGCGTAAACCCCGCTGAAGCCTTGCGGGGCGGCTCATGCGGCGGAGTTGCAGCGCACAGCCGGAACCCGGGCCGGGCTGTCCGTCCTGCCGTTGAAAGCCCCAATTATTTGTTGTCAGAATTCATTGGTATAAAATGAATTATTAAACCGCAACGTACAATTATTCAAAAAATCTTTTCACATATTATTTGCATATCCAAAAAAATCGCTCTACTTTTAGCCCGCCCTTAGTAATTGCTTATCATAAGACGTGTAGAGAGAAAAGAACTAAGCATTCACGGCGTCAGATATATAACTCACATCATACCAATAGAAAACTTATCCTGTATCCGCAGCTAAAACCTGCTTGTATCGCTTTACTCTTTAATCGCAGCAACGTATAACTCCAGTTTGTAAAAATGTAACCAGGTAATGCATTTGTATTATGCTGTCCCTTTGTACAGCAAGTTAATGCAGCCGGCCTGTGGCTAACCCTTCGGGGAAACATTGAAAATGGCATGAATGATAACCGTGGCAGCATTGCGGTAATGCTGCACCTGTGCATACTATGCGCAAGTGCGGTTAGTGCTGTTAAATAAAAAAGCAGGATCAAAATACCTTAACTATATAAACCATAAACAAATGAAAGCCCTTGTTTCTACTTTGCTGGCAGTTTTAGTAATCAACTGTACTTATGCCAAAATATGGCGTGTTAACAACAATGCAGGCATTGCTGCGGATTTTACAACCCTTGCCGCTGCACAGGAGGGCGCATCTGCGGGAGATACCCTGCATATAGAGCCATCTGCCACCAATTATGGCAGCATTACGTTAACGAAAAGGCTGGTAATTATAGGCACGGGTTATTATCTTAACGAAAACCCCAATACGCAGGCCATTAAGCAGTCATCGCTCGTTAATTCTATTACGCTGTATTCGGGTGCTTCAGGTTCTGTTATCATGGGCCTTGATTTTACCAGTAATGATTGCAACGTATATGCCAACGATGTGGTAATACGCCGCAATAAATTCGCTACTGCAACAAATAATTCCTCAGACTACTATACAGGTGCAGTTAACCTTTATTACAACTACCAGGGCGATAATACACCTGCCCGCAACGTAATCATTTCGCAAAACTATGGTTGCAGGGTATCGGTAAATTATCCTTCAACAGGTGTACTCATCAGCAACAACTACATTTCTTATTACAGCTATGCCGGCGATGCCACTACTGGCGATGTGTTAAGGGTACATACAGATGCCATAGTTATTATTCAGAACAACATCATCCGCCGCGGAAAAGTTTCTGTGTACAACAGCAACATTACCAACAATATTATGGTGAATGGTACTTTTGAAGGCACGGGTAACCTGGTATCTCATAACCTTGCCAACGCAACACAGTTTGGTACAACAGACGGTAACAAGGCCAACATAGATATGGGCACCGTTTTCCTGGGTACCGGCACCGGCGTTTCATCAGATGGTCAGTGGAAACTGGCAGCGGGTTCCCCGGCCATAGGCGCGGGTTATGGCAGTACGCCGCAAAAGCCCGTTGATACAGGTATTTACAGCGGCCAAACACCTTATGTGCTTTCGGGCATGCCTCCTGTACCTGCCATTTACTTTTTTGAAAACAAACCAATAGGCAGCAATACCGACCCCATTTCGGTAACCATCAAGGTTAAGTCAAACAATTAATTTACCCCGGTAACCGCCAGTCTTGCACAGCCACGTGGTGTGTTGTGCTGCGCCGGTTTCCGCTCATATCCCTTTTATGCTGCAATTTTTACGCTTTCAAAAACCTCCGGGTACTGCAACGGGTAAAGCAGGATCGGGCCTTTTCTCACCGGGTAGTATGTTTATGGGCCCGGCTGGCGAAGCCTTGATGAAGCTTCCGTTGCGTCGCACTCTTGTACGCCTTGTCCGCTATTGGGCAGCATCGCGTACTTCCCTGGTTTATGTATACGCCCTGTGCGTTATGGCATCATTGCTGGCCCCGCCGCTGGCCCATGCGCAGAATGTAACACGGGCCGAGTATTTTATTGACGCTGACCCCGGTATTGGCAATGCCACCGCTATCAGCATTACACCGGGTACAGATGTAACTGCCACCTTCCAGTTTAACCTAAACGCTTATACAACCGGTTTTCACCAGTTGTATGTAAGGGCCTTTGTGCCGCCTACCGGTACCGGCGCGGAAGCAAGGGGCGGTTGGTCGCTGGTGCAGCGGAGGACTTTCTTTAAAGAAACCTTTCCAACCGATGTGCCCAACCTTCCAAACATAGTTAAAGGCGAATACTTTGTTGATGAAGACCCCGGCTTTGGAAAGGCAACCAACATTTCGTTTACGCAGGCAAAAGATGTAACCAACGTTGCATTCTCTGTTAACATCAATTCCCTCGCTAACGGCTTCCACAACATTTTTGTGCGCTTCAGGGATGCGGATGGCAAGTGGAGCCTTTCTCAAAAACGAACATTTTATAAAGAGGGCGTACCTGTGGATTTAGGGAACCCGCCCAATATTGTAAAGGGCGAGTATTTTGTGGACAAAGACCCCGGTTTTGGTAAAGCCACCAACATACCGCTTACTGCCGGCGCGGATTTAACCAATATTGCATTCTCCGTTAATGTAACGTCTCTTTCAACCGGCTTCCACCAATTGTTCAGCCGTTACCGTGATGCGAATGGCAACTGGGGCCTTACCAGCACCCGTGCTTTTTACAGGGATTCCATATCTGCGGAATCGCCGTTGGCAAAAGTATCTGCATTGGAATATTTTGTAGATACAGACCCCGGCTTTGGCAAAGGCACTAAAGTAAACATCACGCCTTCTACAGATATCACTAACCTGGTGTTTCAACTGGATATGAGCAAGATATCCATTGGCAACCACCAGGTGTTTGTGCGTGCAAAAGATGAAAGGGGCAACTGGAGCATTACCAATGTGGGCAGCTTTAAGATAGATGCGCCTACTGATGTACGTGTGGTTATCGGTACCGTTGGCGCCAGCTTCTGCGCCGGTGCACCGGTATCAGTTCCGTTTACTGTAACGGCGCCGTTCGGCACCAATAATGTGTTTACCGCCCAGCTATCTAACAGCAGCGGCAGCTTTAATAACCCTGTTAACATCGGCACCCTTAATGCCAATGAAGACAGCACCATCAGCGCCACCATACCAGCTAATACAGCGGCGGGTACAGGTTACCGCATACGCATTGTAGCCAGCTCTCCGTTCGATACCAGCGCGGCCAACAGTGCCAACATTACCATTACCAGAAAACCAGAACAATATTTCTATATATCCGGCAAGAGTGCCGTGTGTACTTCTACAGAAGAATACACGGTTACCGGTTCAGCCGGCCCGGGTGCTAAATACACCTGGCTGCTCAGCGGCGGCGGCAACCTGCAGGATACCGCAGGTGGTTCAACCACCGCGAAAGTTACCTGGACAACCACCGGCGTCTTTAACCTGAAGGCCACCGCGTCTAACGGTTGTGGCACCGGCTACGAGAACTCCATCCAGGTTAGGGTGTACAACAATACGCCTACGCAAATTCCGGTTATTACAGAAAGCGGCTCTTATCTCTACGCGTCTGCGCCTTCCGGCTCAGAAGCTGTGGCTGCCTACCAGTGGTATAAGGATGGCAGCGCCATTTCAGGCGCTACCAACAGCTACTATTACCCGGGTACCAACTACGGCAATTACACGGTAAGCTATACCACGCCCTGTGGTACCGGGCCTAAATCAGCCGCGTACAATTACAGCTTCAGAAAGAACCAGACCATTACCTTCCCCGCACAGCCAGCGCTTACTTATGGGGATGCGTACTATTTGCTTAAGGCAACAGCTTCATCATCGCTGCCTGTTACTTACAGTCTGTGGTATGGCCCCGGCACAGTAAAGGATGATACTGTGTTTATCAATGGTGCGGGTATAATAGCAGTACGTGCGTTCCAGGCAGGTAATGAAGAATTTTATGAAGCATCTGCGGTATCTTATATTGAAGTGGGTAAAGCCGCTGCTACCGTTACGTTCAGCAACCTGCAGCAGGCTTACACGGGTACACAGAAAGCGCCAACAGTAACCACCAACCCGGGTGGGCTTTCTTATACGCTTACCTACAATGGCAGCAGCCAGCCGCCTGTTAATGCCGGCAAGTACGAAGTAATTGCCACCATCAGTAACAGCAACTATGGCGGCACGGCCAAGGATACGTTTACTATTACGCGTATAAGCCAAACGGTTACCATGGAAGCCATACCGGATAAAACCGCCGGCGACCCATCCTTTGGGGTAACTGCTTCCGCTTCTTCAGGGCTGCCCGTTACTTACAGCATTGGTACAGTGCCGGCAACTGGTGTAGCCACCATCAGCGGTAATATTATTACACTTACCGGTGTAGGGCAGGTAACCGTTACGGCCAGGCAGGCAGGTAACCAGAACTATAGCCCGGCCAGCACTTCGCAAAGCTTTGAAGTAAAATCGCCTGTAGCCAAAGACATACAGGTAACACAACTGGTAAACCCCGAAAATGGCTGCGGCCTTTCTGCTGCCAGTGTTGTAAAAGTAAGGCTGTTCAATGCCGGTACTGATGCTGCCGCTAATTTTGATGTGGTGTACGCTGTGGATGGCGGTACAAAAGTTACCCGCAAATACACAGCTACCATACAGCCCGGCGCTACTGCGGATTACACCTTCAATACCACTGTTGACCTTTCCGCATACAGGGCTTACCAATTTGAAGTGTATGCTTCTCTTGCTGGTGATGAGCGCCGTATCAACGATACCATCAGAACAGCAGTTACACATTATACACCAACAGCAAAAGGCGCATCAGCCGGTGTTACTATATGCAGCGGCACGCAGGTTAACCTCAGCGCTTACGGTGGTGTAAATTATCAATGGAACACGGGTGCCACCACGGCTGTAATACAGGTATCGCCTACAGATACCACTACTTATACCGTGGAGATAACAGATGCCAACGGTTGTTCATCAACGGCTTCCGTTAAAGTTAATGTGCTGCCGGCCCTAACCACCCCGGTTATCAGCGCAGTGAAGAATGATGTGTGTAGTGCTGAAACCGTTTCGCTTAAAACCAATCTCACCGGCAAAGTGCAATGGTTCAGGCTGGAAGGCAACGACGCCATCAAGCTTGATTCAGCGGTTACTTATACGGCATCTGTAGCAGGCAGTTATTTTGTGCGCTATGCCAACAGCAATGGCTGTATAGCCCAGTCGGCCCTGTTTGAAGTGAAAATATCGGGCCTTCCTGTTGTTAAGGCCGCACCTGCCGCTTCGCTTTGCCTTGGCGATACCATAACATTGTCTGTAACAGGCGCCAAAACATTTAACTGGAGCAATGGCAGCAATAAAGATACGGCCAGGGCGCACCCAACCGTTAATACGGTGTACTATGTTACCGGTACTTATGGCAACGGCTGCAGCTATAGCGACAGCATTGCTGTAAGCGTTAACGCCGCGGTAGCGCCAGCCATTGTAACCAACATGCTGCCGATTGACAGTACCCTTAACCTTGACCCGCCGGTACGCCTGTCATGGGCGCCGTCTGCCAATGCGGCTTTCTACGATGTGTATGTTTGGGTTGCAGGAGAAGCAAGGCCTTCGTCCCCGTCAGCCAACAACATTGAGGATATCAGTTATCAATATCCATCCGCTCAATTGGGTAACAGCTACAACTGGCAGGTAATAGCCCAAAATACCTGTTTCTCAACCGATGGGCCTGTGCAGACTTTCTCTACAGGTTCATTGCCGGATTTGATTGTGAACAGCTACGAAATGCCGGATAACGCGGTGGCCAATGGTAAAATAACCGTTAGCTGGGAAACCAAAAACATCGGCGAAGGTGGAACCAAAGATAAAAAGTGGAAGGACTATATCTGGTTGTCGCAAGACCTGGATTTAAGGGTGGCCGACGATATATTGCTGGGTGAATTTGATAACCAGTCTTACCTGAACCCCGGGCAGAGCTACCTGCAGACAAAACAGATACAACTGCCGCAGGGCATTACGGGTACTTACTACATATTCATCATCACCAATGCCAACGATGCTTATTGCTGGCAGTTGATAGGGGATGTGTGCGCCACCAGCAGGGGGCACCACTCCATATCTTTCCGTGAGTCTGATGACCAGAACAACTTTATTTACAAACCGGTTACGCTCACACTGCCGCCATTGCCTGATCTTTCTGTTGAGTCGCTGGGTGTACCTACCGATGTATTCTCAGGCGACAGTATCACTGTTCAATACCAGGCACGCAATATTGGCGTAGCACCTGCCGTGGGTGAGTTAACCTACAACCGTAGCTGCACACCGTCAGGTACTGCCAAAGAGCATTACTGGAAAGACAACATTTACATCTCTAAAGAACCTGAGTTCAGCTATGCTACTGCAAGGCTGCTAACAGAAACAGATATCCGCCTGGGCACGCTGGGTGGCGGTTGCACCGTTACCGGCGATACGTTAAAGGTTGACAGTACTTACCGCCACGCGGTTAAGGTGAAGATACCTTACGAGTACCAGGGTACTTACTACATTTATGTGGTAGCCAACATGAAAGGGTTCTTTGAAGCCTTTACCCAAAACAACTATTACCGCAGCGATTCCCTGGTAGTGCTTCTTACACCGCCAGCCGACCTTGTTCCATCCATCGTTACCGCGCCGGCAACTGCCAATGCCAACGAGAACATGCAGGTTACCTGGACGGTTGCCAACGAGGGTGCTAACCCGCCACGTGAATCACAATGGACAGACAGGGTTTACCTTTCAAAGAGCAGCACTTTTGATGCGCAGGCTATTTTGTTAGGCAGCAGGGCTTATAACCATAACCTGTCTAACCCGCTGCTTAATGGAGAGGAATACACCGAAACAGGCTCCTTTGCCATACCAAGAACATTCAGCGGCAATTACTATGTGTATGTTTATACAGACGCGTTGGGCAATGTGTTTGAATTCAATAAAGACAGCAACAATGTTAAGCGCAGTGCTAACCCGGTTAATATCGTAGTGGGCGACAGGCCGGACCTGGTGGTGGCCAGCATTAAGTTGCCGGATTCCATCACACGTACCAAACCATTCGTTATCACATGGTCTGTAACCAATACAGGCGATAAAGCCACCGGGCCGGTTTCGTTTAATGATTGGGTGTTCTGGTCAGCCAGCAAAACCTTCGACCCCGGCACGGCTAAACAACTGGGTTCATACAGCCATGTTGTTAATATAGACAAAGGCGCATCCAGCGCCGGAACAGCGGTGGTAACACTGCCTGCAACCGCGCCGGATTCTGTTACCTTCTTTGTGGTAACAGATTATGGGGATAATGTTTTTGAAAAATCCGAAGCCAATAACGTCCGTGCTTCATCGGCAAGCGGTAAGCCGCCGGTAATTGGCGAGCCGCCTGTGACTACCATACCAATTGTTGAGAAGAACTACATTGATCTACAGGCGCAGGATATCAGCTTCACCGGCGATTTCAACTCCGGCGATCAAAAAACCGTGCAGATAAGGGTGAAGAACAATACTAGTAAGGCAACCACCGCCAACTGGTACGACCAGGTATTCCTAAGCCAGGACAGCCTGCTGGATGTAAACGATAAGTTCCTTGCATCCGTATCCAAATCCGGCGCCAGTGCAGGTCAAACCTATACGCAGAGCATCACCCTGCCTATCCCGAACGGCGTATCAGGTAAATACTTCCTGGTGCTGGCTGCAGATGGTAACAATGCCGCGCTGGATACCATACGTGGCAATAACTTCTTCTACAGAAGTATCACTATTAAGCTTACGCCTCCGCCTGATTTGATCGTTAACAGTGTAAGCGCACCGGCTAAATTGTATGCAGGCCAGCAGGTTAAAATACCGTATGCGGTAACCAACCTGGGCCCCGGTAACATCAGGGATGTGCAGAGCTGGAACGATGCGGTGTATGTAAGCTCATCTCCATCAGGCGGCAGCGGCAGTGTATTGTTGGGCAGCACCGCTAAGAAAGGGCCTTTGGCCGCGGGTGCAGGCTATAAAGACAGCATACTGGCAACCATTCCGCCAAACCTTTCCGGTAATTATTACATAGTGGTGGTGGCCGATGCCAGTAACGGCATATTTGAGAACGACAAGGAGAACAACAACGCTAAGAATGCTGTTACAGAAATTGTGCTTGCAGAACCGGCAGACCTTATTGTAAGCAACATCAACATGCCGGGTACAACACAATTGGGCGATACTATTACCGCTTCTTATACCATCAGGAATATTGGCTCAAGACCGGCCGTAGGTTCGCTAAGTGATGCGGTGTACTTCTCAAAGAACACTTCGTTTAACGCGTTGCAATCAACGTTGTTTGGTACTGCTCAGAAGAACATCCTGCTGGAGCCTGGCAAAGACAGTTCCTTCTCTATCGTCAACAGCGTAGAATCAGTCTTCCCTGGTGATTATTATGGTATCGGACGTACCAATATCCTCGGTACAGTGCCGGAAGTGGATCTTACCAACAATACTAAGGCCACTGATGCACAGATAGGGGTAGGCATTCGTGAACTGGTACTCAATACCCCATCCAAAACCATCCTGCGTACCGGCGCCAACAGGTACTACAAAATACAGGTAGGGGCCGGGCTGGATATGGTGGTTGACCTTACCAGCAACAAAACAGCGGCGCACAACGAGTTCTACATAGCGTACAACCGCATACCTACGCCTAATGATTACGACGCCAAAGGCAACCTGCCGCAGCAGGCTGCGCAAAGGCTGATAGTGCCCGAAACGCAAAACGGCAGCTATTACCTGCTGGTAACATCCACTTACGATGCAGGCTCGCAGGAAGCCACCTTGCTGGCAAGGGCATTAAGCTTCTCGCTTACCTCATCCACTCCTAAAAATGTAGGGCAGGGTGTGGTCACTACCAACGTGGAAGGCGCGGGCCTGAGGCCGGGTGTACAGTTTAAACTGATGAAAGGCGCAACTGTTGTGGCAGGGGCCCAGGTGGTTGGCCTTACACTTATCAACAGCATGCAGGCCAAGGTTGTATGGGATTTAACTTCCGTTGCCATAGGCACTTACGACCTTGTAGCGGTTAACCCTGATGCCAAAGAGGCCAAGCTGGCCGCCGCGGTTAATGTACAGAAATCAACAGGTTACCGCATTGATTATTATGTAGCAGCGCCTGAAGTGCTGCGCATCGGCAGGAACGCGTTCTATACCATCAACTTCCGCAACACGGGCAATGTGGATATTCCGTTCGTGCAGTCGCAGGTGGTTATCCCGGCAGCGTCTAATGTTGCAAAAATATCCACAGAGGGCAATGTGAAGACACGCCAGCAGATGAACCCGTATGGCGACACCCTGAAGTTTGAAGATTACGCGGTGCTGGGCAAATTCAAGCTGATACCGTTCTTTACCCGTAACCTGCTGAGTGGTGAACAATACAGTGTAACCCTGCTGCTGGATAAGTTTACTTCCGGTACTTACTCGGTGGGTGCGGGGGCCGAAGGTTATTCTGTGAAAGAATTTGTGCAGAAGCAATACGGTACCATCGAACAGATGCGTACGGTAGAGCTGAATAACCCAGGCAAGTTTGCCAACAGCCCTGAATTTACAGCATTGGCTAAAAACAAAGTGCCGTTCAGGAATGTGCTGCTGGCTGAGTACTTCAAGATGGGCCTGCTTACCCCTGCCGATACCATCGGTGTGGATGGCGAGTGTGCCGCCTGCGGTGCGCCGGACAGCGACGGAACGAATACGGCGACCTTTAACCCCGGCAACAGCCCCGGCCTGCTGAATGTGGCATCGGCTACCTTTGGCCCGGGCCTGTCTTACCGCTGGGAAATCAACAGCTACAGCGGCGCTGCCGGGCAGGATCCCGGTTGGGACCTTATACATGCCGCAGGCACAATAGATGTTTCCGCTACACCGGCTAACCGTTTTGTAGTTCAACTGGCATCGCTTTCACTGTCCAATACCCCGGGTTACCTGGGCGGCTGGTACCCTGGTGTGGATACCTGCTGGCCAATAGCCATAGCAGATGGCGGCTTTACCAATTTTAATGTAAACAAGTTCAGTATAGATGCTACGGATTTTGTAGCGCACAACAGCCTCTATGGTGGTTCATTCTCCATATCGTTAAGGGGAACGGATACACTTATGTTATGTTTCACCGCCTTTGTTCCGGGTGTTGGGCAGCCGGGTGTTCCCGGTGGTACAGGCCATCCCGGCCAGCCGGGTAGCCCTGGCGGCCCTGGTGGCCCAGGCGATGGCACAACGCCTCCCGGTCCCGGTGGCCCTGGTGGCCCAGGCGGCCCCGGCGATGGTGTGAACGATCCCGGTCCCGGCGGCCCTGGTGGTCCTGGCGGCCCAGGCGGCCCCGGCCAGCCCGGTGGTGATGGTGGTGATGGCGGCCCCGGTGGTACTGGCGGTCCTGGTGGCCCAGGCGGCCCCGGTGGTCCGGGTGGCCCCGGCGGTCCTGGTGGTCCGGGTAGCGGCCCGGGTGGCCCTGGTGGTCCGGGCGGTCCCGGTGGTCCTGGTGGCCCGGGCGGCGGTCCGGGTGGCCCAGGCGGTCCCGGTGGCCCCGGCGGCGGTGGCCCCGGTGGTCCTGGTTCTCCGGGTAGTCCAGGCGGTCCTGGCTCTCCGGGCGGTCCCGGTGGCCCCGGTGGTCCTGGTGGTGGCCCGGGCGGCGGTCCCGGTGGTGGTGGCTCCGGCATGCCTTGTACGCCTCCTCAGCCAGACTTCCTTACCTGCCAGGGTATTCCATGGCTGGTGGGTTGCGGCATAACCGGTTACGGTTGCTATAGCCTGTTTGTTTCAGGCGGTACGGCCGTCGGTGCTGTGGGTGGCGCGGCAGCCTTTGGCGTGGGTGCCTTCTTTGGCGCCGGCGCCGGTGCGGCAGCAGGCGCCTTCGTAGCAGGCTTTGTTTGCGGTTCCGGTGCGGTCACCTGTTTGTCCGGTAACCTTACCCTGCCGGGCAAGGCGGTCAAATGGCTTATCTGTAAACCGGTGGTGGCCTCCTGCGACCCGAATGAGATACAGGGCCCCGCAGGTTATGGCCCAACCAAGATGGTGGCTAAAAATGAAACACTTACTTATACCATACTGTATGAAAATGACCCGGATTTTGCTACCACAGCGGCACAAAGGGTTAGGATACGCCAGCCGTTGGATGAGCATGTAAACGCCGGCAGCATCACGCTGGGCAGCTTCGGCTTCCGCAACTATGTGTTTAACGTGCCTGCAGGGTTGTCAAGCTATACCACAACGCTTAACCTGGCCGATTCACTGGGCTTCAACGTGCAGGTTACTGCCGGTCTTGATATCGTAAACCGGGAAATATTCTGGGTGTTCCAGTCAATTGACCCTGCAACCGGCCTGCCGCCTACCGACCCGTATGCCGGCTACCTGGCCATCAACGATTCTATCGGCAGCGGCGAAGGCTTCGTAAGCTACTCTGTAAGGCCATCGGCCAGCACAGTTACGGGCGACAGCATCGTGGCTAAAGCAGGTATCGTATTCGATATTAATGCGCCTATCGAAACCAATACGCATGTAAACATTGTAGATGCCGTGGCGCCGGTATCTTCCGTAATAGCTTCTTCGCTGGAAGTTGAGCAGAACTCGGTTATCACCTTGTCTGTACAGGCTGCCGATGATGCAGGCGGCAGCGGCCTCAAATCCGCTTACGAACTGTACTACTCCGAAAATGATGGTGAGTTCCAGCGCTACGACAGCGTGTTCAGCACCAACACTTTCAACTTTGCCGGCAAACCGGGCAGCAAGTATTGCTTCTTTACCATTGCCACGGATAACGTAGGCAACCGCGAAGCCCTGAAAGATGCCTGCGATGTAAGTGTTGAGCTGGATGGCTCTCCGTTACCGGTAAGCTGGTTGTTCTTTACCGGCCAGCAGAAAAACAAAGATGTGTTGCTCAACTGGGGTACTGCAACAGAAATAAATACCAAGCAGTTTGTGGTACAGCGTTCCATAGATGGCCGCGACTTCACAGATATCGGTACGGTTAAAGCCGCAGGCAACAGCAGCAGTACCCGCTACTACCAGTTTACGGACCGCGACGCGGCTGTGCTTAACACCGGCAGGATATTCTACCGCCTGCGCCAGGAAGACTGGGATGGCAAACCGTTGCTGAGTAACATAGTGCCAATTGATTTGAATGGCGGCGGTGGCCAGTTGCATGTGTCCGCTTCGCCCAATCCGTTCACCAGCACCCTGTCGCTGCTCATCAACGGCACAGGCACAAGTGCGGCCACAGACAAGGCAGAAATATTCTCGCTGGATGGCAAGTTGTTGTACCGCAACACAATAGCCGGCTGGCGCAGCAATGTACGCATGCCGTTAAACAATGTGCCCGTATTACCCCAGGGCGTGTATGTACTTAAAGTACATATCAACGGCGAAGTGTTTAATGTAAAACTGGTAAAACAGTAGGAGAAGTTGGGTTTTATCATAAGCAGGGCGGGCCGGAGGGCTCGCCCTGCTGCGTTAAGGCAGGCCCGTTTCTGCCGGAATAAAGCAACCCGTTTCCGCCGAAACAAAGCGACCCGTTTCTGCCGCCTTTGGCGCCAGAAACTTACACGATATCACCCCGGCGCAGCCGCCGTGTGTTATCATGCTGTCAGCCTGGGTTCCGAAACTTCGGAATTGAAGGCGCTGCATAAAAAGCACGGACATAAAACGCAATCACTATTCACCATTCACAATTGACCATTGACCATTCACGATTCACCATTCACGATCATGGTACCAGCGACATAGCCCTGTGGCATCTTCGTTGCGTCGCAATCACTTCATCGGTTGGTTCTTTGGGCGGCTTTGCAGCCCGGGTAGGGAATGATTACATCATGCTGCCCATCCCTGCCGCAAAGTCCCGTACCAGAGACTATTGCAGAGAGGGCTTCGGGTGCACACTTTGTGCCGAAGAAACACTGCCTACGTAAATTCTATTTAATTCTATTTCTCACTATTCACCAGTCACCATCCGCCAACCTTTTTCCTCAATTGCCAATCTTGGCACAATAAGTGTGAACTAAACCTTAATTATATAAAAACCAATATTTCATTGAAAGCCGGTAACGCCACTTAGGCGGGCTCCTTATTGCCTGCTGTAATCATCCTTCATAGTGTAGCGCTTCAAACAAATCACCTGTTCAGTTTCAACCATCATCATTCTTTTAAACAAAGAAAGAAATGACTAACACTGTATGCGCATTATGGAACGGCTGCCTGAAAAGTATTCAACATTGCTGCCTCTGTTTATGTACGTTTTGCCTTTTTGCCGGCGCCGTAAATGCGCAGGCGGATACGTTACGCAAAAAAGCCGATACAACTTCAATAAAAGGAGATTCTGCCGTATCCGTGAAGGACAGCGCCACACCAGCAGGTATTAAAGACACGGCTGTTATTACAGGTAAAATAACTGACTTTTCCGGCAAGGCGTTGGAAAATGTAACCATCATGGTAAAGAACGCCGGCCGCATTGCCACCTCAGCAGCGGATGGGAGTTACAAGATAACAGTACCCAATCCTGCCGGGGCCATATTGGTGTTTTCTTTAACCGGCTATCCTACCACTGAGCAACCCGTTGCAGGTAAAGCAACGGTGAACGTGTCTATGAAGCAAGATGTGGCCAATGTGCTGCCGGAAGTGGTAGCAATAGGTTACGGATCAGTGAAGAAATCTGACCTTACCGGTGCGGTAACGAGGGTGGGGGCAGACGCTGTTAAAAACCAGACAGGCCTGGTTGACCCATTGCAGGGCCTGCAGGGTAAGGTAGCCGGCGCAGACATCATTATCGGTAATAAACCGGGGGATGCAGGCACCGTAAATATCCGCGGGTTAAATTCAATTACGGGGCCTAATACCCCGCTAATCGTATTAGATGGCGCCCCTTACTCCGGCGCTTTAAGTGATATCAACGTGCATGACATAGCCAGCTTCGATGTGCTGAAAGATGCATCCGCCTCCGCTATCTATGGTTCACGGGGTTCTAATGGCGTTATCATTATCACAACAAAGCGTGGTGTTAAGGGAGACAGGTTTTCGGTTTCTTTTGACGGATATGTTGGCATTTCCAAAGTATTGAAAAGGCTGGACATGATGGATGGCCCAACCTACGCCAAGTACAAAAGGGCCGCGTACCCTGGCCGCACAGATCAGGAGATATTTGACCCCATTGCCCTGAATGCCATCCGCAATAACCAGTACACGGACTGGCAGGATGTAATGTTCAGCGGCAGCGGCATTCAAACGGATAATAACGTTAGTGTAGATATCAGCGGCGAAAAATCCAGTCACAAAATAAGCCTGGGCTATACCAATATCGGCAGCATTTTAAAGAACATGTCATTTGAAAGATATACGGCCCGTTTTAACGGCGATGTACGGCTGTCTGATAAGTTCTCCATCGCCTACACAGCCATGTACAATCACTCAATACGTGACCTGGGCGATAACAACACATTCAAATACGGCAATGTGCTTGACCCGCTAACCAAAGCGTATGACGATAACGGTAACCCGCTCTTTTATCCCAACGGTTGGTATGCTACCGTACTGCACTCCAACCCGTTGTTTGACCTGGAGGATATTAACCTGGAGCGTAAAAACTTCCGTGACCGCATCTTTATCAACGTCAACCTTAACTGGGAGATACTGCAGGGGCTTTCCTTTAAATCTTCCGTTACGCCAGACCTGCAGTTTATAGAACAGGGCGAATACTGGGGGCCGCAAAGCCAGGACAGGCAGGGAGCGCCGCGCCGTGCAGCATACAGTAAGGAAGACCAGAAATCTATTACGTTTACCAACCAGTTGAATTATAAAAACGAATTCGGCGACCACCGCCTGGACGTTTCTGCCGTGCAGGATGCACAAACCTTTAGCCGCACTTATTTGCAGTTAACCGGTGTGGATATGCCTTATTACGGCAAATGGTACAATGTAAATGAAGCGCCTACAGACTTTTCAAGAGCATCGGATTATTACCGCTGGCGTTTACTTTCTTATATGGGGCGTGTTAATTACGCATTTAAAGACAGGTACCTGCTAACGCTTACGGGGCGGTACGATGGTTCTTCAAGGTTGTCGCGCAGCAACCAGTGGGGTTTCTTTCCTTCCGCGGCGTTTGCCTGGCGCATTATACAGGAACCATTCATGAAGAATCAAAAGTTGTTCTCTGATTTAAAGCTGCGCATCAGTTGGGGTAATACGGGTAACACCGCTACCAGTCCTTACCAAACGTTAGGGGAACTGGGCCGCTACCAGTATATTTTTGGCGATGATGCATCCGCTATCGGCTACCTGCCTACCAGTATACCCAATCCTGACCTGAAATGGGAGCGCCTGGAAGAATACAATGTAGGTTTTGATTTCGGCTTCCTCAATGGCCGCATCAATGGTGAGGTAAACTTTTACGAACGCAATACCCACGACCTTATCTTTTTCCGCCTGCTACCCTATACGTCAGGCTATGAAGGTACTTTACAGAATATCGGTAAAACACGCAACAAGGGTATAGAGGTATCGTTGAACACGACACCCGTACGCAGCAAAGATTTTGAGTGGAACCTGAACCTAACCTTCGCCAAAAACAAGAATGAGATTATTGATATCTACGGCAACAAGCAGGATGATCCCGGTAACAAATGGTTCATCGGCCAGCCGATAAATGTGGATTGGCTGTACCAGTATGATGGTGTATGGCAGGAAAAAGACCGGGCCGAAGCTGAAAAATATGGCCGTGAGCCGGGCAACCCCAAGGTAAAAGACATTAACGGCAACGGCACTTACGACCAGGGCGACCTGATGATACTTAACCGTGTGCCTAAATGGACGGGCGGCCTCAGCAGCACGATACGGTACAAAAATTTCGATTTCAATTTTTATATGTACACCCGGCAGGGTTATGGCGAAGTGCTGGGCCTGTTAACGGATGAAGCCGGCTCTACGCGGTACGGCCACCTGAACGTAAACTTCTGGACGCCGGAAAACCAGTCCAACAGTTTCCCCAAACCACAGGTAACCAACCCGCAGGATTTGCTCGTCAGCAGTACCTATGCTTTTCGCGACCTGTCTTTTATAAGGCTGAAAACGTTGAACCTGGGTTATCGTTTTTCCAATAAACTAAGTGAAAGGGTGGGCCTGAAAAGCCTGCGTGCCTATGTAACGGTGGACAACCCTTTCCTCTGGACAATGAATAAACTGGAAGTGCTGGACCCGGAGAACAGCCGCAGCTACCCGGAACATCCGCCGATGACGACGTTCATCTTTGGCGTGAATGTGCAGTTTTAGGAAGAAGGTTGCCGGTTACCAGTTGCAGGTTGCCGGTTTGATGATGGGTAAGCGGTTGTAAGTTCTTTAAGATGATGATGGGAGAGAGGTGGTGAATGGTGAATGGTGAATGGTGAATCGTGAGTGGGGGGCTTTCATTCTTCCTTCAGCATTCCTTGTTCCTTGTTCGATATTCTTATCGTGAATGGTGAATGGTGAGTGGTGAGTGGGGGGCTTTTCATTCTTCCTTCATTATTCCTTGTTCCTTGTTCGATATTCTTATCGTGAATGGTGAATGGTGAGTGGGGGGCTTTCATTCTTCCTTCATTATTCCTTGTTCCTTGTTCGATATTCTTATCGTGAATGGTGAATGGTGAATGGGGGGCTTTCATTCTTCATTCATTATTCCTTGTTCCTTGTTCGATATTCCTACGCCCTGGTGCGTGTCTCCACGCACCAACATAACCGGGCTGAAAAGCTGCATAGCGGACAAAACGTACAAGAGTGCGACGCAACGGCGGCCTCATGGTTGTTCCTGAAGTCTGGCTCATAAAAAAATTAATGCAATGCAAAGCATTGCGGTAAAAAGATTGAGTATGAAAAAACATCTTCGCATGGCGTTAGCCTGTATGGCACTGGCAATGCTGGTTACATCCTGCAAAAAATACCTGGAAGAAACACCGTACAACAGTATAACGCCGGGTAACCTGTACAATACCAAAGAAGGTATTACCAATGGCATTAACGGTTTGTATGCCAAGCTAAGGGCCATTTATGCGCCGGAGAATATGTTTTACCTGTGCGAAGGCCCGTCTGACCTGTGGCTGGCAGGCGTGGGCGCCGCGCCGGCTTTTCTGCAATGGAACATAGATGCCAATACCAATGATATACGCCAGCTATGGAACAGTTCTTACGAAAGCATCAACCAGGCCAACAGCGTAATTGATGCGCTGGAAAATGTGGAGATAACCAACCTGGATGACAGCCTGAAGAACCGCTACCTGGCCGAGGCAAGATTTATAAGGGCACATTTTTATTATCATGTGGTGCAGCAGTATGGCGACCCTTACTTTACCACCACCCCGGCAGAAGGTGTGCAAACTACCGCTACCCGTACACCTGCCGCCCAGGTATGGCAGTTTGTTATTGATGAACTGGAGTTTGCCGCTGCCAACCTGCCCGAACAGTACGATGCTGCAGAATATGGCCACGCCACAAAATATGCGGCGCTGCATCACCTGGCACGGGTGTACCTGACTGTAAAGCGGGATAACAACGACCTGCAGAAAGCCAGGGCTGCTGCGGACCAGGTAATCAACTCCGGCAGGTATTCGCTCATGCCTTCTCATGCGGATCTGTTCAGGCTGTCTAACGAGCGCAACAGCGAAGTGCTTTTTAGCGTGCTGTACAGTAAAACGCCGGAGCTGAATGGCAACGGCAACGAAAGCCACCTGTTCTTTACCTGCGCTTATTCCGAAGAGCACCCCGGCGTGCAACGCGTTACGGAGTATGGCCGCCCGTATAGCAGGCTGCGCCCGAGCTGGTATTATCAAAACCTGTTTAATGGCGATATTGACCAGCGCTGGGATGACGATTTTCGCACCAGCTGGAATATTACGGTAGATGAAACCACCACCGATATGTACAACCCCAACACCAATGCAGCCGAAACCGTTGCCTGGAAAAAGGGGCAGCGGGCCATGTTTATACCCAAAACGCTTATTGACATAGACTCGGTAAAAGCCCTGTGGCCGGTGTACGTTTTTTTGCCGGATAGTATGCGCAACGAGATTAACCCGGAAACGGACATACAGCCCAACGGGCCCTGGCCTTCCAATACCAGGTTCCAGAACCCAAAGCTGTTTGCCAACCTCATCAAGTTTCAGGACCAGGAGCGGCCTGATGTAAATACCACGCAGGGCTCCCGCGACTATTTTATTTTCCGCCTGGCAGATACTTACCTGCTGGCGGGTGAAGCGGCTTTTTTGCTGGGCGATCCTTCCGCCGCTGCCGGTTATATTAACAAAGTGCGGGAAAGGGCAGCCAAAGAAGGCAGCCAGGGTGCCATGGATATAACGCCGGAACAGGTAAGCATCAACTTTATACTGGATGAAAGGGCCCGTGAGCTGGGCGGCGAAATGTTCCGCTGGTACGACCTGCTGCGCACCGGCAAACTGATGGAACAGATGACCAACCCCAACATTAACCCCGTAGTGGCGCCCAAGTTTAAAGACTACATGAAGCTGCGCCCCATACCCCGCGACCAGTTAACAAGAATGAGCAACCCGGCCGACTTTCCGCAGAACCCGGGCTATGGGAATTAGGGGTAGTGAGTGGTGAATGGTGAGTGGTGAATGGTGAGTAGGCTGTCAGCCTGAGTTTGTCGAAGGTGGGGTAAAAGCGGTTGAAGGCGGATTGTATGGATGCTCCGCTTCCCGCTCCTTATTTCCCACTCGCCATTTCCCACTCCCCACTTGCCTTTGCATGATACCAGCGACATAGCCCTGTAGCATCTTCGTTGCGTCGCAAGCACTTCATCGGTTGGTTTTTTGGGCGGCTTTGCAGCCCGGGTAGGGGGTGATTGTATCATTCTGCCCATCCCTGCCACAAAGTGCCGTACCGGAGACTGTTGCGGAGAAGGGCTTCGGGTGGATACTTTGCGGGGAAGAAAAGATTTAGTTCGCTATTGTGCATGAGAGCTTCGAATGAGCATTGTACATGCAGGTGACAACACCTGCATGGGCATTCCGGGCACATGAACACCAACGAGGGCAAGAGAATTCCGTCAAGCCCGGTTGATGCACAATAGCGATTTGCTGATGATTGATATTCCGTCCGCCCCGCTTTTGGCAATACTTTCGTTAGAGGCTGTTTTGTCCTCTCCGAAGTTTAAGTTGCTTGTTTTAAAACCACAAGCTTTCTAATTTGTCCATTGTTTATTTGTGGTTCTAAATCTCTTAAAGTTTGTCTACTTGGGTCGTCAATAATATCTAAGTCCTCAAGTTCGGCTGTACTGCCCACAATTGTCATTGTATATGAAAGAGGAATTGAAACTCTCTGCATTTCTAACTTGTGCTCAATAAGTGAAATGTCTTTAGTAAATGAAAGAGGATATTTCTCTGCAACAATCTTCTTTTCATATTTTGATTTTAAATCTCCCTCAAAATAATTGTCAGAAAATTCCTTAGCTGAAATCAAACCACTAGCGTCTTCCCGATATAAAACATTCAAAGCTTTTAGCAAGCCAAGTCTGTCATGAATTTCATCTACATTGCTTTCAATAAAGTTTTTTGTGTCATCGTAGAAATTTTTTGCTTTGAGCCTGTCGTTTTTATCAGTTGTCAAACCTAGAAATGCACTATAAAAGTATTCAGTTAAATCTTTCTTTTGCATGGAAAATTGGTCGTCATACATATAGGGGATGAATGAACTCCCACTTTCAATAAAAAAACCAATTTTGTAAAAGTCTTTTGCTGGTGAAAGGAATACATCCTTTATTAATGTTAGTTCATTATTATGAACATTGAAAACTTCCTGTAACTCCGCTTTAATTACAAAAAAGAAAAACTTTTTATTAGTAGTTAACCCGTTTCCTATCAAGCAATATCCGCCAGGTATTTTTGTTCTAAAATGTGCGTCTGCTAAATTACTTGCTAATGTTGCGGATGAGGTAATAAATTCTTTATCGTCAAGCTTCTTAATTTTAGTCATTAGGCTATATACACTGTCCGCAGATTTATCTTCGTAGTCTAATTGAAAGGTCTTTGTGCTGTTACTAAGAGCTTCAAGAATGCGCACAATTAAAATATCTTTTTCCGCTTGCTTAAATTTAAGTAATGCCTTATTTATTTTTGCATAAGCATCACTTTTTTCAGTTTTAGCATGTATTTCATGAGCAATTATTCTGTCAATACTTGCTATTTTAAGAGTTGCGAAATTCATATTTTATGAAAGTTTGAAAATGAAAAATCAAATATATTCCTCGTATAATCCCGAAGATTTGGAATTGATACTATTGAATTGTTTAAATGTTCTACGATTAATAGGTAATGGTAAGTCAGTACATTATTTTCACCTTGCAAATCCATTAGTACCCAAACACTTTCTTCTTTTTCAAACTCTGGATAGAGGTTTATCGTAATCTTTCCTTTTTCAAAATCTGCTTTATTAACATTGATGATAATTCCAGCATCTAAGAAGGTTATAAAATTCGGGCAGTTTTTATTTTCAATATCGTTCAACATTTCTGATAGTTTGGGAAAGGACACACCAGAACTATTTATAAAGAGCATAAAGCTTAATAATGGATTTCGATATGGAAGTGTTGTCAATGCTTCTTCAACGT
Source organism: Foetidibacter luteolus (assembly GCF_009650435.1). GTDB lineage: Bacteria > Bacteroidota > Bacteroidia > Chitinophagales > Chitinophagaceae > Foetidibacter > Foetidibacter luteolus. Next base: position 3,777 of record NZ_VVIP01000080.1, on the reverse strand, counting down.
GGAAGCCTGAATTTGCACACTCAATAAAATTACTTGGAATTTCATCTCTTACTAGTTCATGTTTGGTTCGTTTAATATTTTCGGCAAAATCAGTAAGAAGGTCTTTGTCATAGAATGACTTTTTAACCTCACCGAAGCAAAAGACTGTTTCATAAAAAATAATTTCCGATTTATCAGCCAGATTGAATAAAACTGGATTTTTAGAGTTTTCGCAAATAATAATATCGTATTGTGGGCTAGCTTTTAGATTGCGGTCAACTATGTGTCCATCACAAACATGATATTTAGGAAATAATTTGTCAATAAAGAATTGCTTAACCGCAAGCTCAACTTGGTCTCCAGCAGCACGGATATTTTTTAAGTCACCTCTGATGCTGTCAGAGAGCCTATAAGCCATCTTAATTTTTTCCAAGTCGTGCTGGAAATACTTAATGATTGGCAATTTATTGAAAGGCTTTATCTCGTCCATGTTATTACAAGGTATGCAAATTATTAGGGTGTTGTCTAAAATAGCCGCTAACGAACAGGGCTTTATGCAGGTTGGGAATTAGAATTCCGTCTGCCCGTAGCCGCTGCTGATTGAAAAAATGTTGTTGAATTTATGTACAAAAGTTAATTGTTATTCGTCTGACCGAACCACAGCATGGATATGCAATTAGCTGATGTTACAATGTCTTGCCCAACTTGCATAAAACCCAATGTTAGCCACAGTGCCTTCACGAAAGTAACCAACCCAAAAACAACATTATTATTGAAATAATCAAACTCCAAAGCCAATGGTCTTTAATTAGTTCATAAATTCCTTGTGGTGTCAACCCATAAATTTGCCGCATTGTAGCGTTTGTTTTTAAATCACCTTCTGCAGTCCGTTTTAAAATGCTGTCCATAACATCAACTTTACGAAGTGTCGACTGGTGTAATTTTACATACTCTTTATTGTCAAAAGCTTTTGCCTCTGCGTCACCTGAAAGAAGGTTTTTTGCAGAGATGTCGTTTTTTTCAATGAGCTGAGTTAGTCGAGGATGTCCTATGTATTGATTCCCATATTTGTCTATCAACACTCTCGCCATATCTATTTTATTGTCGTCATTTAATTGAAATGGTTGCCCACCCAAAACAATAAATCTATTCTCCAAAGCCTCGAAACCGTAATTGATATCTCTCATGTTCCAATGCACCCACTTATAATCTTTGTGTTCTTTTAAAAAGTCAAAATATTCGGTCAACATCTGTTTTTCAAGCGTATTATAATGTGCTTCTATTTCTGCTAATGTTAAATTTTGTATTTCAGCAACCTTATGTATTGAAAAACTTTTTGTCTGAGCACTTCTTAAGTAGCGAATGGCTATTGAGGTGATTCTTGGTGTCCGACCTTCTTTGATGTCATAGAAACTTTCACATGAATAGTGAATGATTAAAACATGTTGAGGATTGTCATGCAATTCTTCAAGAATACTTTTTGCTTTCTTGTATTTCTGAATTCGTCTTAATGTTATGCTCATTGGGGTCTGTTATGGCATTGTGGCTAACGAACAGGGCTTGCCGAAGTACGGGAATTAGTATTCCGTCCGCCCATGACCGCTGCTGATTGGAAATGTGTTGATGAAAATAATAACTAAAAGCCAAATAGTAAACGTCAAGCTGGATATGAAGCACAATAGAATTGCCGCAGATGAAGATAACTTCTGTCAGCCCGTATTTTGGCAAACCCCCTGTTATGCGTTCGCCCTTCTGAAAATAAAGCTCTTTGAAATTAACTGATTTTGGAACGTCTCTGTTTTCTACCAAATGACTTACGAGTAGTCAATTTGGGAGTTGGCTTTTTTGATGTAATAGGTCTACCCATTAAATCAAAACTTCCTTGAAATTGGAAGTGGTCTTTTTGTGAAACATAGGATTGTGTAAAGTAGTTGCTCCAAAAAGTCCTTGAAGCTGATGCGTCTTCAATAACAACAGTATTTGAGTTGCCGTTGTTGATTTGGAAATGTACGTCCTGTGTCATAGATGCAAATTTATGATTAAAAAATTTGGAAAGGAATGTTATTCTCTGTCAAAAATGAAGTAACGGTCAAAGAGTGAGTTCCCCAGCCTACATTTAAGTATTGATTTTTAAGGTGTTCTACTTCTTTTGAATTCTTCTGATTGTCACCAAACCCAAGTTTTAGATGATGAGTTTGGCTCTGAATAGCCCAAATAGCACCATTTACATCGAATGTAGGGCCTCCACTTTGTCCTCTAAGTCCGGGTGTTGAGGTTTCAATAAACATCAATGGATAAGGCTTTGCTCCATTGCTTTGAATATTTACAGTTCTTGTGTAAATACCGTCTATTGGGAAAATAGGGATTGGTAGAGAACCAGGTGGAAGAACAAAACCTTTATGGTCATCGAAAGTAGGTTCAATAGAATGAAATGGGAATCCAAGTTTACATAGGCTTGTCCCTTGCTCCATTGGGTCATTCGGATTTTTAAACTTAGGATAAGTTTTTACCATTTCCTTTTTGAAATTCTTCAACTTCCCGACTGCTATATCTGCTTGCGGTATTGCATGAATTTGTCCATCAATTGAAAGACCGTCCCATCCTAACCATACTGAGAAGTTTGTTATAGATGAAGGTTGAATTTTACAGTTGTTGAGCATTTGCATTTTGACATGCTTCTTTAAGTCTTCTTTATCCTCTATATCTTTTCGTTTAGATACAAGATTTGTATATTCAGTATTTGCAAGCCCAAGTTTATTTAGTTGCTCAATAATATGAAAGGCAGTTACGAACCATCCTTCCTCATTTATGATTACAAAAGTTCCAATTCCTGAACCACACTGCCCGTTATAGGAACGGTGTGAGATAATAATAGGAAATGTAAATTGTCTTGCAAGTGAACATGCGTTGGCAAACATTAATCAGTTAATTTTTATAGTTGTAAAAAAGGTTTCATCTTGTCTGCGGTCTGTCGCAGGGTGACGCATAACGTTTGCATTGACGCATTAGCCGCACATTCAAATATAAATAAACCCTTCATTCTCAGTACTATTCTATTGCGTTTTTTGTATAGCAGTATTGCGTCAATGAAACTGGGTTTTCATTTTCCTGTTTCCCCTCTCGAAGCAATTTCACAGAGATTATTGCGGGCTCCAGGGTTGTATGATAAAACAGCCACGTTTCAATATGCGAAAAAAAATTAAATATTGCAATAGTTGTTACGGGTTGCCGTAACGATTTTCAGTAGTCCTCCCGCTATCTAAAGAGTTAGCTTGCGGCTCTTTGGGGGGCTTATAATTGCCAGACTTTGTCTGGTTTCCAGCAGCCAAATGCTCATAAGAACTAGCCGGGCCCCCTACGCTTTAATAAAAGCTCCATAGCGAACAAGGCGTACAAGTGAGTGACACAACGATGCCTCATAGTTATTCTTCAGTCCGGCCCATAATTCTTCTTCTCTAACGAAAGATACTATTCCCTGGTTTGCGGATGAAGGGAAGCCCCCCCGGTGGCCCACCCGCCATCGGCAAAACTGGCTTTCCAGCTCACGCCAGCCCGCCGGAAACCGGGAAAAGCTGCCTTTACACCTGCGGAAGATAAAAATGCTAACAGGGAAGATAAAGGGAAGCATACGGAAGACTGCCAAACGGGCACGGAAGGGAGTGTAATTTAAACTGTGTCAAGGTTATTTTTCACGTTCCTTTTTCCGGCCATGGCCGGAAAAAGGAACGTGAAAAATTTTTAGAAAATTGCGGCCATCCTCCCCTCGAACATAATGCTCAGTTGCTGTATGGTTAAGCT
>NZ_VVIP01000008.1 GCF_009650435.1 Foetidibacter luteolus | reverse complement strand
GTAATAGCGGAAAGCCCGACCCCTTGCGCAGCTTGGGGGCACCCCCAAAAGCAAGTACGAAGTGTGAAGTACGAAGTACTTGTGATATGTATGATGTGTGATGTACGATGACACACCGGTTTCTATGCATCCAACCGCCAGTCAACAGGATCTTTCCCTTGCTTTACAAGATAATCGTTGGTTTTGCTGAAATGTTTGCACCCGAAAAATCCTTTATCCGCACTAAAGGGCGATGGGTGGGCGGCCTTTAAAACACGGTGTTTGGTTTCATCTATAAGTACCTGTTTCTGGTGCGCAAAACTCCCCCACAGCAGGAAAACAACAGCCTGCTTTTCATCAGAAACTTTTTTTATAACAGCATCTGTAAAGTTGTGCCAGCCGGTTTTTGAATGGCTGTTAGGATCTGCTTCGCGAACAGTTAGCGCAGCATTCAACAGCAACACCCCCTGTTTTGCCCAGGGAGTAAGATCGCCTGTTTTGGGGAAAGGCATACCCACATCATCATGCAATTCTTTAAAAATATTTACCAGCGATGGTGGGGGTTTTACGCCCGGCGGCACAGAAAACGACAAGCCCATTGCCTGCCCCTTACCATGATAAGGGTCCTGCCCGAGCAGCACTACTTTTACTTTGTTAAACGGGGTTTGCTCAAAGGCATTGAAAATAAGTGGTCCGGGCGGGTATATAATTTTTCCCTGAGACTTTTCAATCTTCAGGAAAGCTACTACCTGCTCAAAATAAGGTTTGGAAAATTCCTGCTGCAAGGCTTCCTTCCAACCCGGCTCTATCTTAACGTCCATAATTATTCATTTACCCAAAGCTAAAATAAACGAAATGGCAAAGCCTGAACACAGAATTTATACCCACTGTTTAATTAGCAGTGGCAGCAATTGCATTTATAACTGACAAGGAATTTTATGAGCCCGGCTATTGGAACAGGTATTAAGCATCGTTGCGTCGCACTCTTGTACGCCTTGCCCGCTATTCGCCAACGTGCAACGCCTGCCATCATTAAAACCTTATGTAAGTAAGGAGTAACTGTTGATAGCTCAATACCCGCTAAGGGAGATTTGCTTATTACACCAGCTAAGCAGGCTGTCTTCAACTATGGCAGGGTCGTTTTCATTTATCTGCCACTGGCCACTGTTATCATCTTTGTTAAGAAAGAAAGGCTGCAAACCTTTATCAGGATGCAGCAATACCACCAGGTAACGGCCTGTAGCGGCGTACTCGTCCCGTTCAACAATTACTTCAGGGTGAAAAGTGGCATACAATTTTTTATCGTCGTGTTCGTATTCACGGGTAAATATTCTTTCAGCGTAGGTTATCATAAGATTTATTTACAGGTTAACAATTGGTGTGTACCTATGCCCTGAAAATACCATACCACAATAAATAGCAAAAAAGCCCTGTTGACGTTTTGCTGCATTATAACTGGAAAAACTTATCTAAACTTTGCTGTTTTTTCTTCGGAAGTAATATTGCCCTCGTTACGGATGTGTACCTGCAGGTTGGTTAGCCATTCTGCGCAGCCGCGGCTGTACAGGTATTCGTTGATATTGAGGATAAGCTTCATGATTTCATCGTAATGACCTTCCAAAACCGTGGCAAAAGGGCCTACTTCGTACTTAATGCCAGACTGCTGAATGACAGCAATAGCTTCATCAACCCATTCGTAAGGATGTTTGTCGGTATCCACAGGAACTATCTGTAACGACGCGTTAATGATGTAGTTGTGCATAGCATTCTTTTAACAGGTTAGCGCAGAAAATTATAACCCTACCACCTCTGTTACCGCTTCCAGGTTTATCCTGCCGTATACATGTGGAAAAGATTCATTCATAGTTGGGGAAAAATCGTGCTGAAGGCGTTGATTTAATTTATCGGCGTCTATCACCAGTTTAACCAGGTTAGTTTTGCCGGCATAATATCTTTCCAGCACACCGCTTACCTGGTGATCGTGGCTGCAATGGATAAAACCTTCATCAGCCAGCGAAGCCGCTTCATAAAAGCCATTCTTTTGGGCTGCTTCCCAATCTGTTTGTGTAGTGATATGATAAATAATCATAACAGTGTTTTCTAACAGGTTTACTTGTTTGAAGTTATTATCCGGGGTATTCTTTGTTCCTGCAGCATTAAATCTGCAAGCACCATGGCCGTTACCGCTTCCAGCACCACGGGAACACGCAGCGCTATGCACAAATCATGACGCCCCTTGACGGAGAAACTTTCAACTTCATTGGTTTCCCAGTTCCAGGTTTGTTGCTCTTTTGGCGTAGAAGATGTTGGCTTAATAGCAACACGATATACCAGTTCATTGCCATTGGTAATGCCACCAACAATGCCGCCGGCATGATTGGTTTTTGTTTTACCACTGGCGTCTTCAATGGCATCATTATGTTCTACGCCAAACATTCTTGCCGCTGCAAAACCTGTTCCGAACTCTACACCACGCACGGCAGGTATGGCGAACGCCGCATGGGCAAGCAGGGATTCGGCGCTGTCAAAAAAAGGCTCACCCAAACCAATAGGTAAGCCGCTTACACGGCATTCAACGATGCCGCCGATAGAATCTTTGGCGTCAATGGCTTTTTGAAGGCCTTTTTCCAGGTCGGCTTCGCCACCAATTTCGAGGATGGAGGCTTTTATGGAGATTTTATTGACCTCACCCCCTACCCCCCTCTCCTGTGGAGAGGGGTTGGGGGTGAGGTCTAACAACTTCTTTGCAATAACCCCCACCGCCACCAAACAAACTGTCAACCTTCCGCTAAAATGCCCGCCGCCACGGTAATCTTCAAAGCCTCCAAACTTTTTGCTGGCAACAAAATCTGCATGTCCCGGCCTTGGCACCGCACGTTGCTTTTGGTAATCGCCGGAGCGGGTATTGTTGTTTTCGAATAATATGGTAATGGGTGCGCCGGTAGTGGTGTTGTTAAAAATGCCACTTTTAAAAATGGGCAGGTCAGATTCCTGTCTGGGTGTGGTACCTTTTTGCGTGCCGCCTTTTCTTCTTTCTATGTCTTCTAAAAAATCTTCCACACTTAAAGGCAGACCTGCAGGCACGCCGTCTATATTAATGCCGGCACTTTCACCATGCGATTCGCCGAATATGTTTACCCTTAAAAAACGTCCGAATGAATTCATAAGACCCCTAGCCCCTGAAAGGGGAGTTTAGTTAACTAATTTTTAGACCGCTTTCACTGATGTGTTCTCAACGCTTACCGTTGCCCCCAAACTTTGTATATGTTCGTAAAAGTTAGGATACGATTTGCTTACAGCCCCGGCTTCTTCAATTACCGTTTCTCCTTCTGCTTTTAAGGCTGCTACCGCACAAGCCATGGCAATGCGGTGATCGTGGCGGGAATGTACCGTTGCTCCTTTAACACCTGTACCACCTTTAATCAGCATCAGGTTATCCTGCAGGGTTATCTCAATTCCCAGCTTTGCAAATTCTTCCTGTAAGGTTAAAGCTCGGTTGCTTTCCTTATGTGTAAGGCGGTTTACGCCTTCAATAACTGTAGTGCCCTTACAATACGCGGCCAATGCCACCAACGGTGGGAACAAATCAGGGCAATCTGTAGCATCAAACTGGAAAGCTTTTAAATCGCCCGGCGCTATCTCTATTTCGTCGGACTGAATGGAAATTTTGCTTCCACAATCCATCAATGCCGTCAATACTGCTTTATCCGCCTGGGTAGAAGTTACATCCAAACCCCTGACAACAATATTACCCGCAATGGCACCGGCCACCAATAAAAAAGCACCGCCACTCCAATCTCCTTCAACAGTATAGTCAACAAAAGTAGCCTGCGTGTTAGACGTCTCTAATCCAAAATAAAACTGTTCGTAATTAATATTTTCAGGAGCTTTCAAGCCATAAGCCTCCATTACTTTTAAGGTAAGGTCAACATAAGGCTTACTCTTCAGGTTGGTAACGGTAATAGTCACATCTTTCGCATCGCTTGCGGCGTATGCCATCAAAAGCCCTGTTAAAAATTGTGAGCTTAAAGAGCCATCAATCGTAATATTCTTTGGCTGTAAAGGGCCTTTTAATTTCAGGGGCAGCTTACCACTGTTAGAGCTTACTTCCACATCCAGTTGTGGCAACACTTCATCAAAAAAATCCATCGGCCTGGTTAGTAAACTTCCTTCGCCGTTAATGGTAATTTCACTATCATTCAAAGCTACCAGTGGTGCAAACATTCTTATACCCAAACCACTTTCACCACAGTTAACTTCATTGGTAGCGGCGTTAACACCATTGCTGGTTACTTTCAAGTCGCCATTCTCCATTTCCCAATCAGCACCCAATGCTTTAATAACCCCTAACGCTGCTTTATCATCATTAGAAATACCGGGGTTATGTATTAAGGTTTCCCCCTTTCTTACCAAAGCCGCGGCACATGCACGTTGCATAGAGCTTTTTGAAGCCGGGGCAGTAATTGTACCACTAAGTGAGGACGGTTGTATTGTTGCAATCATTTGAAAATTTCTTTTAGAAATTTTTGAGAATATTTTTTTTGATACCGGCAAATGTTTTCATGGCATCGCCTGTTGCGTCGCAATCCGTTCATCTGTGGAATATATGGCGACTGTTTTACTTAAAATCAATCAGCACTAAGATCATCGTATAATTCAACAAACATATCAATTATACAGGTAGCCCGTTCTTCAATATCTTCATTTTCCAGGTTTACCAATAACACCGCACTATTTTTCTCACTGAAATACCTTTTAAACTCATAAGGGCTAAGATAGATATCCATCACATATTCATAGATACGATACCGTTGCGTTAATGCTTTATCTTCAACAAAATTGGAAGCAATTGTGTTCGCCCCGATATATGCAAAAGAAGCTGTCGGGTTTCTCTCAAGTAACCAAAGCATGACATTTACACATGTTCTTATAATTGGCGCAAAATTGAAATCATTTAAAACAAGGTTGAACCTGTGTTTATCATTTTTTCTGTCTGCCGGAAAAAATTTTACCGCGAATACATTAAACTTATACTCTTCTGCTACTATAATGTATCGTCTGTTATCAGTTCTAAACTGAAAGACATATTCGGAATGTAAATAATCCGAATCTTTAGGAGTTCTTTGAATAAGAGAGAAAGGGTAGTACGAATTAAACATGAAATCTTCTAAACAAGGAATTTGTAGGCAGTATTTCTGCGCTTCATTATCTCTTCAGCAGAAACAGTATCGGCTGTATATTTTTTGCCGTTTTTTTCTATTGTTATAGAGGATGAAACTTTGGCCTTTTCAGCCTTCTTAACATATTTTTTCTTTTTTGCTGCAGTTTCCATACCTGTAAATTTAATTCATTTTCCGCAACCGTAATTATTCATGTTTACTTCGACAATTGCTCCAATACCGGCTGTATATCCCTTGATGTTAATGGTTTCACAACCCCCTTCCCTATCTTCTCCAACAGTACATAATGTATCACATCCCTTATTCTTTTCTTATCAGACTGCATTACTTCCAATGCTTTGGCAACATCAAACTTGGCAAAAGCGGGCAGGCCATACTTTACAATCAGGGCTGCAATTTTTTCCGCCCCTTTAAGCCTGGTAAAGTTTACGCTTAAGTATGCTGCAACTACCATTCCAATTGAAACCGCATGCCCATGCGACAACTGGTAAGTATTCTCAATGGCATGGCCCAATGTATGACCATAGTTCAACAGTTTTCTATCTCCCTGTTCAAATTCATCCTGCTGCACTACTTTACTTTTTAGCAGTGCGTTGCGCTGGATGATTTTATTCAACAGGCTTTTATCCTTTTGAAAATCAGTTAGTTTATGCTCCTCCAACAACTTAAACATGGCCGCATCTTTAATACACGCATGTTTTATTACTTCTGCAAAGCCATTTATCCATTCTTCCCTGGGCAACGATTTCAGCAGGCTGTAGTCATATAACAAAAAATCCGGCTGGCGTATAATGCCTACCATGTTCTTGTAAACCCCCACATCAATACCGTTCTTTCCACCAATAGATGCATCTACCATAGCAAGAATAGAAGTTGGTATAAAACCAAACTTAATGCCACGCATGTAAATGCTGGCTACATATCCCGTCATGTCTGTTACCACACCGCCGCCAACACCAACCAATACAGATTTACGGTCTGCGCCAAAACCGATTAATTGATCAATAATGGAATCCACGGTTGCCTGTACCTTGTACTGCTCCCCCGGTTTTAATACAATGGTGTTCCAGCCTTTGAATTTTTTCTGGTTTTTACTGAAAACATTTTCATCTGTAACAACAACGGTATTATCTTTTGAGGTAAGCTTTTCAAGATGCTCAAAAGAAGCATCAAAGTAAAAGGAGGTAGATGCTTTTGAAAACTGGATGATTTTTTTTGTCATTTCACGCAAAGCCGCGAAGGCGCAAAGTTTTTATCCAACTACAATCATAGGCACAAGAAGAATATAACTATTACTCTTTCTGCCTTGTGCCTATGCTATTCAAATCTTCTAAAGAGCTTTATTCCGATACCTACTCACCATTCACCATTCACCACTACGAATTCATAATCTTATTCTGATGATTGATACTTTCCATGTGTACCGCATCAAAATATTTTGTGATGAATTCTTTGCTCAGGCCTTGTTTATCACCCTGGGCAAATGCACGTTCCAGTATTTCGTTCCAGCGGTTGGTTTGCAGGATGGTAATATTGTTGTCTTTTTTGTACTGGCCAATCTTTTCAGAAATGCGCATGCGCTGCCCGAGTATCTGCATCAGCTCATCATCAAGGTGGTTGATTTGCTGGCGCAGTTTTTCCAATGCGGCGTGGTATTCGGCAGATGCAACATCTTCTTTTCTCCAGCGGATGGCAGTTAACATTTCAGCCAGGCGCTCAGGTGTGATTTGTTGCTTGGCGTCACTCCATGCTTTATCCGGGTCAATATGGCTTTCTATTATTAAACCATCAAAATCAAGGTCAATTGCTTTTTGGGCAACATCCTGCAAAATGTCACGACGACCGCAGATATGAGAGGGGTCGTTAATCATCATCAAACCCGGGTTACGGCGCTTCATTTCAATCGCAAGATGCCACATGGGCGCATTGCGGTATTCTGTATTGCCGTAAGAACTAAAGCCGCGGTGTATTAAACCAATCTGGTTTATACCTGCTTTGGCTACACGCTCAACAGCGCCTATCCACAATTCCAAATCTGGATTGATGGGGTTTTTAATTAAAACCGGCACATCAACACCACGCAATGCATCGGCAACTTCCTGTACGCTAAACGGGTTAACGGTGGTACGTGCACCAATCCACAATACATCCACGTCAAAATGCAGCGCATCTTCTACCTGCTTTGCCGTTGCCACTTCTACGGCATTGGGAATACCGGTAATCTTTTTAGCGGCCTGCAGCCATGGTAAGCCTTTTGTACCGATACCTTCAAAACTACCGGGACGTGTACGCGGTTTCCAGATGCCGGCACGCATAATATCTACTTTACCGGTCTTGTGCAATCGTGTAGCAGTTTCCAATACCTGCTCCTCTGTTTCCGCACTGCATGGTCCGGATATGATCAATGGGCGTTTGCTCCATTTTTCCTGCACCAACTGTTTGTTGGCGGCTGTTTCTGTGGCTTGCATATATCAGTGATTATAATGATTATCTATGATTAACTGTTTGTTGATAAAAGTTTTGTTACGCTGCTGCACCTTGCTGAATAGAATATCCAACCGTACAAGAGTGCGACGCAACGATGCTTAATTATTGTTCTACTGCCGGGCCCATAAAGAATTCGTGAATGGTGAATGGTCAATGGTGAGTAGCGAGCAGTAACAACTGCTAAGTTTTCACATTCTCACATTCAACATTCTCAAAGAACTTACCCAAACGCACCTTTAGGGGTTGTGGGTATTACCTGCTGTTGGCATCATTCATCCTTATCCTTCTGCCCTTGAAATTTTTGCCATCAATCGCTTTTATCATTTGATTGGCAGCACGTTTGTCAATTTCTATCCAGCTATTCATTTCCTTCATGTCTATGCGGCCGAGAACGTCTTTACTTAAATCGCTCATATCCAAAATAAACTGGAGGAAGCTGGCCTTGTAAAAACCGTCTTTTGTACCCAGGTTTACAAACAGCCTTGCAAAGTCGCCATTGCTTTCACGCCTGTTGCGGTAATCGCCACGGCTGTCACCCCTTCTGTCCTGTCCCCTGGCGCCCTGCTGATCTCTCCTGTCGCGGCGTTCATCACGGGCATTCAGGTCACCGGCATTTTCATAATACTTTAAAAAGCGGTCAAATTCCATGGCAGCCACTCGTTTCAGCACCTCTTCCTTGCTCACATCTGCAAACCTTTCTTCCAATAAAGGAACATAGGTTTCATAATCGCCATGCGTAATATCAGCCTGCAACAGCTTTTCCATAAAGAAGAAAAATTGTTTACGGCAAACATCTTTTCCGCTGGGTATTTCCAGCTTATGAAAGGGAGTTTGTACAATTTGCTGTATTTGCTTAAGGCGGTACAATTCACGTGTATGCACGATGCTCATACATATACCTGTGGCGCCGGCCCGACCGGTACGGCCGCTACGGTGGGTGTACACTTCCACATCATCAGGCAGTTCGTAATTTATAACGTGTGTAATGTCTTTAACGTCTATGCCTCTTGCAGCCACATCAGTAGCTATCAATAACTGCAAACTTTTTTCGCGGAACTGGCCCATCACTTTGTCACGCTGCTGTTGGGTTAAATCGCCATGCAGCGCATCAATGTCGTAACCTTCACGGGTAAGTTTTTCTGCTATATCCTGTGCATCAACCTTGGTACGCGTAAAAATGATACCGTAAATGCCCGGATTAAAATCAATTAATCTTTTTAAAGCATCGTAACGGTGCTGGGCGGAAGTAACATAGTACTGGTGGTCTATGTTTTTGTTGGCTGTATTCACCTTACCAACTGTCACCTCAACCGGTTCGTTCATGTAGCGTTTGCTTACCTTACGAATCTCCGGCGGCATAGTTGCACTAAAGAGCCATGTGCTTTCGCGGCTGGGCGTATTCTTCAGGATGAATTCTATATCATCCTGGAAACCCATGTTCAGCATTTCATCCGCTTCATCCAATACAACGTATTGAATTTGTTCCAGGTTAATGGCCTTACGTTCAATAAGGTCAATTAACCTGCCCGGTGTTGCCACTACAATCTGAACGCCTCTTTTCAAATCCCTGATCTGTAGCCCGATGGATGCGCCGCCATATACGGCCACCACATGCACGCCACGTATATGTTTCTTAAAAAGTTCAATTTCGTTTACAATCTGCAGGCAAAGCTCCCTTGTAGGGCAAACCACCAATGCCTGCGGATATTTTTTCTCCGCATCAATCAACTGCAACAGCGGTAAACCAAAAGCCGCCGTTTTGCCCGTGCCTGTTTGTGCCAGGCCAATTAAATCCTTAGTGCCGCTTAACAATACCGGAATAGCCTTTTCCTGTATTGCCGTAGGATTAACAAAGCCCAATTCGCTGGTAGCCTTTACCAATCGCTCCTCTAATCCTAATTCTTCAAATGTTATCATTACTTTTAAAAATTTGCCGCAAAGGTAACCATGATTGCCCACGATTACACCCCGATTTTGCCGATTCTACTGATTATTTAGGTTAATTCCACCTGTTTTACACAGCATTTTGCTATGTTACTGTTCTTTTTATGTTACCAGCTTTGGTTTTTTCATGGCATCGCCGGTTGTGTCACTCACTTCAACGTTCCGAACGCTGACCTCGATTTTAGACTGATTTAGCTGATTCTCCTGAATCTATAAACTCAAGATTCCTGGCTACTAACCATGGGTAACTACAGTTATTTGATGATCTTCCGGATTTTATTCGCATTCTCAATTAATTCCTGCAGGTATTCGGTATTCTCCTTTTCCAAACAAGCTTTGAATTTTCTTAGCTGCGATATATGCTCGTTCAGCACATCCAATACATTCTCCCTGTTCTGCATAAAGACCGGCACCCACATGGCCGGGTTACTTTTTGCCAAACGTACGGTACTTTCAAAACCCGCACTGGCCAGTTCGAAAATAGCATCCTCCTCCTTTTCTTTTTCCAGTACCGTATTGGCCAACGCGAATGATGTGATGTGCGATATATGGCTTACATACGCCACGTGTACATCGTGGTCGGCGGCGTTCATATACACCAGGTACATGCCCAGCGTGCGGTATAATTTTTCAATAAGCTCCACAGCATCGGCGTCACTTTCATGTTTGTTGCAGATAACATTGGCCTTGCCTGCAAAGGCGCCTTTTACGGCTGCTTCAGGCCCGCTATACTCCGTACCCCACATAGGGTGCGTGGCTACAAAACGCCCCCGTTTAGGATGTCCGCTTACAATTTCTATTAATCCTTGCTTGGTAGAACCTACATCAATCACCACCTGCCTGTCTATTTTATTTAATATACCAGGCAATACTTCCATACAAACGCCTACCGGTACAGACAGGATAATAATGTCGCTTTGGGTTATAGCTTCTTCCATGTTCCATACTTCATCCACTAACCCTAACTGCAACGCTTTCTGGCGGTGTGTTTCACTTTTTTCCACACCTATCACTTTACCGGCAAAGCCTTTTTCTTTCAGGGCCAACGCCATTGAACCGCCAATAAGGCCCACACCCACCACGGTAACGGTATATTTTTTTGTATCGCCCATTGATTCCTGCTCTGTTGAATTCGTATTGGTATTTTCCATTGGATTTTTTTATTGGTGATTCTTCATAGTTGCTATCTTATGCCGGTGTAATTTCCCTTGCCTTTTTTATCCTGGCAATGGCTTCTTCAAACCTTTCCACACTTCCACACAAGCTAACTCTTATGTACCCATTGCCACCGCTGCCAAATATGCCCCCCGGCGTTATAAATACATTGCTGTTGTACAATACATCATCACTTACTGAATAACCATCCTTGTATCCTTCCGGTATCTTTGCCCACATAAACATACCTGCCTGGTTTTTGGAATAGGTACAGTGTAATGTATCCAGCAGTTCATACACTTTTTCCCTTCTTGCACGGTAGGTGGCATTAACGCTGTTATACCAGTCTTTGCCGAGGCCTAATGCTTTTGCTGCCGCCAGTTGTACAGGTAAAAACATTCCGCTATCCATATTGCTTTTAAACCTCAGTACCTCGTTTACCCTTTCCTGCGCACCGCACAATACACCTACCCGCCAGCCGGCCATGTTTTGAGATTTACTTAAAGAATTCAACTCAATCACCACATCTTTAGCGCCATCAAAAGCCAATAAGCTTACAGGGTTATCATTCAGTATAAAGCTGTATGGGTTATCGTGACAAACCAGTATTGAATGCTTTTTGGCAAAGGCTATCAACTGCTCGTACATTGCACCTGAAGGCAACTGCCCCGTAGGCATGTGCGGGTAGTTTACCCACATCAGTTTTACTTTACCCAGGTCTGATTTTTCCAATGCCTCAAAATCAGGATAATAATTATTCTCTTCCTTTAATTCATAATCCACGCAAACACCGCCAGCAAGCTTAACAGCACTGCGATAAGTGGGGTAGCCGGGATTGGGCACCAGTACTTCATCGCCTTCGTTCAAATAGGTCATGCAGATGTGCATGATGCCTTCCTTGCTGCCAATCAGGGGAAGTATCTCCGTATCCGGGTTCAGCGTTACACCGTACCAGGTTTGATACCAGTCAGCAAAAGCCTTACGTAATACCGGGGAACCTTTGTAGTTCTGGTAAGCATGAACATTGGGTTTCGCACTTTCATCCTGCAGCACTTTGATTACATCAGGGTGCGGCGGCAAATCAGGGCTGCCAATGCCAAGATTTATGATGTTTTTCCCCTGCTTGTTCAGTTCATCAATCTCCCTTAATTTTTGAGAGAAATAGTACTCACCGATTCCGTCAAGCCGTTTTGCTGTGATACCCCCCGCCCTAAAGGGGGCCTGGCTGTTTATGTTCATAATTCCTTTTTATATACTTAAAACTTATTCTTGGATTCACTAAACTTCCCTTTAGGGGTTGGGGGTTTTGCCGTTTTTATACACCCCATACACTTTCACTTCTTCCGTTAACGGCTTAATATCATCAATCACTTTGTCAAATTGCGCCAGTGTCTCAAACTCCATGTCTGCGTGAAAACTATACCGCCAGTCACTGCCGGGTATGGGAAAGCTTTGCAGTTTGCTCAGGTTTATGCCGCCATCAGCTATAGCGGTAAGCACTTTAGCCAGGCTGCCCCTTGAATGGTCTGTGTGAAAATTAACAGATGCCTTATTAGCGCCTTCTACTTTAACCGCGGCTTCTTCCCTTTGCAGTATTAAAAACCGGGTATAGTTGTTTTTCATCGTGTGAATATTAGGCCCAATCACTTCGAGGCTAAACAACTCAGCGGCAAGCTTGCTGGCAATGGCGGCTATATGTTTGCTTTTATGCTGGTGTATGTGTTTGGCGCTTAAAGCGGTGTCTTCTGTTTCAACAAGTTTCCAGTTAAACTTATCCAGGTATTGCAGGCATTGCTGAATAGCCATGTAGTGAGAATGTACCTCCCGTATATCTTCCAGTTTAACGCCGGGGTTAACCAACAGGTTTTGGCTAATCTGCAGGTACACTTCTCCAACAATTTTCAGTTTGCTTTTTTGCAGCAGGTTATAGTTGGGAAGAATGCTGCCGGCTATAGAATTTTCAATGGCCATCACGCCGCCATCGCTTTCTTTTTTACTGGAAGCAATTTTTATCACTTCCCTAAAAGTAGCGCAGGGTATCACTTCTGTATTTTTTCCAAAGTATTGCCGCGCCGCAACCTGGTGAAAACTGCCTTCATAACCCTGGATAGAAACTTTAATGCTCATCCGATCTTTTCGTTTACATCCTTCTAAGGGGATGGGTAAAAAAAAGTCCCGGCTTGTTAGCCGGGACCGTATTGCTGATTGTTAGTTTACTTACATCTTTGCAAACACTACCCGGCTTTTGCTTCTAAAGTAAAAGAAAAAGAAATAAAACGCAGAGTATGTGTTACTGAATAATTTCATTGCGTGCCAAAGATAATTACTCAGCATTATGTTCCAAATTTTTTTGAACATCAATAAACGAATGTTAGTTTAAAATATTAAATGTGCCCGGCAAGGGAAATTCATTTAGGGGGTGCCCCCAAGCTATCGCAAGGGGTCGGGCTTTCCGCTATTACTCCGGCGCAAAAGCCCTGCGGCGATGGCCTCACCGGGGTAACCGCTGCAATCCCTCACCCATGGGTGACAACTGTTGTTATCTTATCAAACCACCTTATTCCGTTCTTAAACTTTTTACCGGGTTGCTAATGGCAGCTTTTATTGCCTGGAAGCCTACCGTTGCCAACGCAATAAGCACGGCTATAATTCCAGCCACCAGGAATATCCACCAGCTTATGTTAATGCGGTAGGCAAAATCCTGCAGCCATTTGTATACGGCAAACCATGCCAAAGGCCAGGCGATAAGATTGGCTATAACCACAAGCCGCACAAAATCCCGGGACAGCATGCCTACGATATTCTGCACAGAAGCACCCAATACTTTGCGTATCCCTATTTCCTTCACCCTTCTTTCTGCCGAATAAGAAGCCAGCCCAAACAAACCCAGGCAGGAAATAATTACGGCCAGTGTGGCCAGTACCCCTACAATTTCGCTCACTGCTTTGTCTGCCCGGTAAAGCTCTTCAAAATGCTCGTCAAGAAAAGAATATTCAAAAGGATGGTCGGCGGCCAAACGCTTCCATACGCTTTCTACATAGGTGATGGCTTCTCCGGCTTTTGCGGCGTTGATACGTACGGATATTTCGCTAAAGCCCCAGTCTTTTTGGCAAAGTATGCTCAGCGTTTCTATTTTATGGTGCAGGGAGTTGAAGTTGAAATCTTTTGCTACCCCCACAATGGTGCCCGCTGAATCCATACCACCAAAGCCATAATGCCTGCCCAACAAACTTTCATACTTTGCTTTTGGATTGCCCTTTAAAAGTTCTTTGGCCATTGTTTCATTAACAATGTATGCCTTGGCATTATCCGTAGCATAATCTTTTGAAAAATTCCTGCCGGCCACCAGTGGAATTTTATATAGCGTCAGGTAGTCATAGTCAACCACCACCTGGGATGTGGTCAGCTCACGTGCCGGCCCATCTCCGTGAAATACTACCCCCGTTTGGTGCAGGTTGTTGCCCAGTGTTTGCTGAGAGGCAGACACAGCGGTAACCAGGCTGCTTTTTTGAAACTCCTGTTTAAAGGATTCATATTTCTGCGATGTTGCCCTGTCCAGCGGTATTATCATTACCTGCTCCCGGTTAAAACCTGCGTCTTTATTCTGCATATACCTTAATTGCCTTACCGCAAATACAGTTGAGATGATGAGGAAAACAGCACCGGTAAACTGCCCCACTACCAACACGTTTCTCAACAGGCTTTTGTTCTTTCCTGTTTGTACCGAGCCTTTAAGCACTTTAATGGGTTTGAAGGAGGACAAATACGCGGCTGGATAAAGCCCTGCAACCAGCCCTACCAACAAAGCCGCTGCTATAATAACCGCTAATGTTGCAAAATTGCTGAACAATGGCAGGTCAAGCTGCCGTTGGCTAAGGTTGTTAACCGAGGGTAAAAACAATTTAACCATTGTAACAGCCAGTACCAGGGCAATCAGCGCCAGCAAAACAGATTCGCCGATAAACTGTACAGCCAGTTGCAGCCGTTCAGCGCCAATGGTTTTTCTTATACCTACTTCTTTGGCCCTTTCGGCGGAACGGGCGGTTGACAGGTTCATGAAGTTAATGCAGGCTATCAGCAGTATAATAAAGGCAATGATGGAAAACACATACGTGTACTGGCTGTCAAACTTTTGATAGTTGTTATAATCATGGGTAATGGTACCGGATTTGGCATGTACATCTTTCAACGACTGCAGAAAAAGTTCATAATGCTTCCAGTTTTCGCCTTCTGCCATGTGCCTTTTCAGGTAATCCGGAAATTTCTTTTCCATCGCGGCTATGTTGGTATTTGGCGCCAGTTCAAGGTAGGTTACCAGCCAGTTGCCACCCCAGTTGTTCATAAACTCCGGCCTTGCAATTGTGCTGAATGATGCTAATCCGTCAAACTGCAGGTGAGAATTCTCCGGCACATTTTCAAGAATGCCGGTAATGGTAAAGGGTGTTGTATCCCCCACGTAACGCACCACAGTTTTACCCATCGGGTCTTCTTTGCCAAACAGTTTTTCTGCGCTTTCTACGGTTAGCAGCATGCTGTTGGGCTTTTGCAAAGCCGTTGCCCGGTTACCTTTCAGTAATTTAAAATCGAATATTTCCAAAAAGGTAGAATCAACCAGGTTTATAGACGGAAAGAAAATCTTTTTATCCTTGTAAGTAAGGTCAACCTTGCTGTTGCTGCGCACCCTCGTAAAGTTGCGTACTTCAGGAAATTCAGCTTTCAGCGTAGGCCCCATCGGGTACATGGACAATGCCACATTCTGCGGCGCCACCATACCCTCAAACTTTTGCACTTCATCAAGCCGGTAAATATTCTTACTATGCAGGCTGTCAAAACTTTTTTCGTAAAAAACAAACAGCATGATGATGATACAGGCAGCCATACCTATGGCCAGGCCGGCAATATTAATGGCCGATGAAAACCGGTTCTTCCAAAGGTTACGCCATGCTGTTTTGAAATAATTTTTAAACATGCTCGTGTTGTTTAGTTGTTCAATGTTTAATGTTCAAGGTGGCTGTTTTTGGTTTTATTGCCTACCGTTATTA
This sequence comes from Foetidibacter luteolus, assembly GCF_009650435.1. GTDB lineage: Bacteria > Bacteroidota > Bacteroidia > Chitinophagales > Chitinophagaceae > Foetidibacter > Foetidibacter luteolus. The sequence continues at coordinate 198,727 of NZ_VVIP01000008.1, read as the reverse complement.
TTATCGGCATGTACCGTTTTTCCGGTGTTAGCTAATTTATCTTTTACCTCAATTAAGGCCGCAATATTTATGATACCAGCTATTGCCTTTCATGGTATCGCCTGTTGCGTCGCAATCCTTTCATCGCCCGGTTCTATGGGCGGCTTTTCAGACCCGGGTAGAAAAAGCAACCTTACTTTATCAAGTCTGAGACTTGATGCATAAGGCTGCGAAGTCTGGAGACTTTGCAGAGCGGAACCAACTTGGAACTTTGAACAAAAGAACTTTGAACAACCGAAACCTGCTGCACATTGCCGCGTAGCGAACAAGGCGTACAAGAGTGCGACGCAAGTAAAGCCTCATATTTGTTCCTGCCGCCGGGTACAAAAAAGTCATTGAGTCAAAAAGACAAGTAGTCATTGAGTTAAAAGACAAAAAAGTCATTAAGCCACAAAGACAAGTAGCCAGAAAAAGTAACGTGGCCCAATCTCTACACGGTTCGGATGGGGCAACGTATTGCTACTCACTCCTTAAACTTTTTACCGGGCTTGTAACTGCCGCTTTAATTGCCTGGAAGCTAATAGTTGCCAGGGCTATAACCACAGCCAGCACGCCTGCGGCCAGGAACACCCACCAGCTTAAATTGCTGCGGTAAGCAAAGTCCTGCAGCCATTTGTACATAAAGTAACCGGCAACAGGCCCCGCGATAAAGAAGGACACCAATACCAGCTTCAGAAAATCTTTGGACAACAGGCCTACTATATTAGCCACTGATGCACCCATTACTTTACGCACACCTATTTCTTTGGTACGCTGTATGGTACTGTAACTGGCCAGGCCAAGTAAACCAAGGCATGATATAAAGATGGCCAACACGGCAAAGTTTAGGAACAGGTTGCCAAAGCGCACTTCGCTGCGGTATTGTTTATCAAAAAATTCATCCAGGAAAAAATAATCGAACGGCCGGTTGGGGATGGTTGTTTTCCATTTGTTTTCTATCGCCTTTAGGGTAGCCGGTAAGTTGGCGGAGCTGACATTAACAGAAACAAGGTTGCAGGCATCCAGCTCAATGCGCATACTTAATGGCTTAATTTCCTGCTGCAGTGAGCGGAAGTGAAAGTTTTTCATTACGCCAATTATCTTGCCCTCCCGCCCCCACTGTTTAAAGCGTTTACCAATTGCCTGCTCGGGGGAGCTATAGCCAAACATTTTAATAGCAGCTTCGTTTAAAATCATGGCCTGCGTAGTGTCGGTCTTAAAATCGCCCTGGAAAGGCCGGCCCGCCAGCATCTTTATTTTGTACTGCGGTATGTAATCAAAGCTTACAAAATATAAATCAAGGTTAGCAATCTGCAACTCCCCTTTTTTGTTCTCTACCTCGGAGTAAGCGCCCGGGTTACCACCGCCGGGCACACTGCCGGATAGCGCCACTGACTTAACATTGGGGATACTCTTTAAAGACTGTACAAACGCATTTTTCGCGGGGTCTCCATTGGTATCCAAAATAAGTACCTGGTCTTTGCTGAAACCAAGATCCTGGTTGCGCATGTACTTCATTTGATTATACACTACCAGGGTGGCGATAATTAAAGCAATGGAGATGGTGAACTGCGCCACCACCAGCCCCTTGCGCAACAAAATTCCTTTTGTACCAGTAGCAAAGCGCCCCTTTAATACTACTACGGGCTTAAAGGAAGACAATACCAATGCGGGGTAAAAACCAGCCAGTAAGCCTATACCAACTGCGGCAAGAAATAGTATAAGCACATAGAAAGGGTGCGAGAAAATGCCATCGCTTACCTGCTTGCCTGCCAGGTTGTTGAACAATGGTAACAGAATTGCGGCCAGTATAACGGATAACACAAATGCGATAAGGCATAGTATGACCGACTCGCCTATAAACTGCCTTGTTAACTGCGACTTTGCCGCCCCCACTACTTTTCTTATGCCCACTTCCTTAGCCCTTTCTGCCGAACGGGCGGTAGTAAGGTTTACAAAATTGATGCAGGCTATAAGCAATATAAACACAGCGATGATGGAGAATATGTAAACATTATTGATATTGCCGCTATTGCTGCCATCTCTTGTTGAATGCAGGTACACATCCCGCAGCTTCTCCAGGAAGAGCGTGGGGTACATTTGCAGCTCTTTCATTTCCTTGCCATTGCGGGCTTCCAGGAAAGCGGGGAATTTTGCCTCCAGGTTTTTAGCGGTGGTATGCGGCTTAAGCAGCAGGTAAGCCCTTGGGCCGTAGTTGCCCCATTGGCTATCCAGGCTGCGGTTAAACTTGCCGGTAATAGTGCTCATGCTCAAAAACACATCGGCTTTTATCTGCGAGTTTTCGGGAATGTCTTTCATTACCCCGGTAACTTTTGCTGGCAACGCGTCGCCGGTAACCAACAGCGTTTGGCCCATGGGGTCTGTATTGCCGAAATACTTTTTTGCAGCAGATTCAGAAAACACAATGCTCAACTCATCCCGCAATGCTGTTTTGGGGTTGCCTTTTAGCAGCTTAAAATCAAAAATGTTGAACAATGCAGAGTCTGCCCAAACAGCATCTTTCTGCTGAAACTTAATATCGCCCTTGCGCATTAATACTTCATCGCCCAGAATCCTTGTAAATGCTTCCACTTCGGGAAAAGCATCTTTTGCATTGGGCGGTACTGCCCATGCCGGGCCACCGGCATTAAGCGTTTCCGTAGGCGTTTTAATATCGCATACCACCCGGTAAATGCGGTCTGCCTTGCTGTTGAAAGCATCGTAGCTCAACTCAAATTTTACGTACAGGAAAATCAGAAAGCAGGCCGTCATGCCTACTGTTAGCCCAAGGATATTAATAAAAGAAAAAACCCTGTGGCGCCACAGGTTGCGAAAGGCAATTCTGAAATAATTCTTTAGCATGTTACCGGGTTTGTTTACTGTTTTTATTGGTTCTTAAACAGGGCAATGGAGGGTTTTTTATTCAGCAATTCATACAAGTGGAAGCGTATTCGTGTTAAAAAAGGCAACTGCCGGGCTGGGCAAAAGACAGCAGTTTTTTACAACTTGTTTGCCGGCAAACCAATCTCTGCTTCATAATTTCTTATTATCTCATCCCGCTTGCTTTTAGAAGCATCTTTTAACTCAACTGATTTTTCGAATACATTTTCCTCTCCATTCTTTTTAAAACGGTACTTCATATACAAAATACCTGTTTGGCGGTTATATTTTATTTCTTTTATGTAAGGGTTATTCCCGCTTACAGCAGCAGTTTCTTCATACTCGTTACTTATTGATATGGTAGGCGCCGGCACTACAGCAGGTTCCGGTGCAGGAGTTGCATGTACCGAGGGTGCACCCGGTGCTTTAGGCGCTTTTGGCGGCGCCGTAAGCTTTACAGATGGCGCAGCGGCAATTTCAGGCGCAGTAGCGGCAACCGGTGGTTCCGGCGGTGTGCTTTCTATGGTAGGTGCAGCAACGGCGGGTGGTGCTGGGGCAACAGGTGCTGCAGGTGGTGCTATGCCCAAAGAATCAAACACTCTTTCCTTTAATTCTTCCCGCTGCTGTTTGCTGAAACCTGTTATATTAAAAGTGCGGTAATAATCAACTTTCTTACCGTCAATATCTCCTTTAATTTTAATAGTAAGTTTATTCTCGTTTTCGTGGATGCTCTGGCTTAAGGAGCTGTGTTTTTGTGCAAAACCATAAGAGGCTACGAGTAACGCGGCTGTTACAAAAAAAGTTTTCATACCTGCTGAATTTTAAATAATCAATTGTGTTTCGTCTCAATCAACCAATGGTATGCCTTTTTAATACATTATTGATTCCCAACTATATAGCGAATTATTCAATGTACGAAATAGTTCGTTTTCGAACAGAAACTGTTCGCTTTCGATACAAATGCCCGGTTTTGAAAAATGAAGGAAAGCAGAATTTTAGATACCAGCGATATAGCCTTGTAGCTGCTTCGTTGCGTCGCAAGCACTTCATCGTCCGGTTTTTCATGGCGACTTTTTAGCCAGGGTAGCTGCAATTAATTGAGCCTGAGACTTGATGTATGGCTCAGCGAAACATGAAGATTCTGCAGAGCTATATGCCTAGCAATGCTCTACAGTTTTCCAACCAATGATGATAGCAAAAAATGCCGCCCACAGGAGCGACATTTTTATCTGTTGATTTTACAATTTCCGGTGCCGGGATGCGGGCTATGCCAGCCGCGTAAAGCGATACAGCACAAGAGTGCGACGCAAGGGACGCCTCCTATTTGTTCCTTCTGCCGGGCCCATAATCGTCCTGGTTTTTAACCGCAGGTTAAATAACAAAGCCGTTGGGTATTACCGCGCCTTTTTTAACCACTACAATACCGTCTTTAACGGTGTATAGTGCATGGTCTGTATTTTCCAGGTGCGGGCCGCCGTTAATGCGCACATCGTTACCAATGCGGCAGTTTTTATCTATGATGGCGTTTTTGATATAGCACCTGTCGCCAATACCGTTTTGGGGAACACCTTTTTGGGTAAATTCTTCCATTTGCGCAAGGGTTTCGTAATAGTCGTTACCCATGATGTAGGTATTTACCACCGTGGTGCCATGGCCTATGCGGGCCCGGATGCCTATAACACAGTTTTCCAGCCGGCTGGCCAGTATGATAGAGCCGTCGGCGATAACCGTTTTTTCCAATGTGCTGCCGCTTATTTTGGCCGGCGGCAACATACGTGCACGGCTGTACACGGTTTTACTGTTGTCAAAAAGGTTGAAAGGAGGTATATCCTGCGTAAGCGCCAGGTTGGCCTCGAAGAAAGAGTAGATGTTACCGATATCTGTCCAGTAGCCTTCGTACTGGTAACTGATAACCTTATACTGCTCTATGGAGTTGGGAATAATTTCTTTACCGAAGTCGGTGGCATCCGGGTAAACGTCTTTCAACAGGTTGTAAAGTACATTTTTGTTGAAGATATAAATACCCATGGAAGCAAGGTAGTTGCGGCCCTGGCTCCGCATAGCGTCGCCGGTATCGCTGGTCCAATCACCCAGCAAATCGCGTTTGGGCTTTTCTATAAAAGAGGTGATGAAGTTTTCGTTGTCTGTTTTAAGGATACCAAATTCAGGGGCATCCCTGTCTCCCACGGGAATGGTGGCGATGGTAATGTCGGCGCCTTTTTCTTTGTGGTCGGCAATCATTTCGGCAAAGTCCATCTGGTAAAGCTGGTCGCCGCTGAGGATAAGCACATACTCATAGTCGTTATTGGCAATGTGGCGCAGCGACTGGCGTACGGCATCGGCAGTACCCTGGTACCATCCGGGGTTATCGGGCGTTTGCTCAGCCGCCAGGATATCTACAAAACCACTGCTGAAAGCGCTGAACTGGTAAGTATTTTTAATGTGCTTATTGAGCGAAGCAGAGTTAAACTGCGTTAGCACAAACATGCGGTTGATATTGGAGTTGATACAGTTGCTGATGGGAATATCCACAAGGCGGTACTTGCCGGCAATAGGCACCGCAGGTTTGGAACGGCTTGCGGTAAGCGGATATAAACGTGTGCCGGCCCCCCCGCCGAGTATTACTGCTACTACTGACTTACTTAGGGTAAACATATTTGATGGAATTTATTTTGAAAGAATCTTGTTTACTGCAGGCTTTGATAAATATTAAGGTACTGCTGAACTGAGTTTTCCCAACTGTTGTCAATCTGCATCATGTGCTGCCGCATCCAGTTAAAATGGGTACCATCTTTATACACTTCTATGGCCCTCCATACGCTATGGGTAATATCCCCTACGCTGGCATGGTTAAAGCGTATGCCCCAGCCCTGCCATTCGCCCATATCTTTTACTGTGTCAATTAAACCGCCGGTACTGCGTACCATAGGTACAGTGCCGTATTTCATGGAGTACATCTGGTTTAACCCACACGGTTCTACCCTGCTGGGCATTAATAAAAAGTCTGCCCCGGCGTACATGGTATGGCTAAGTTTTTCATCGTAGCCAATCATTACATTATAGTTACCGGCAAAAGAATGGGTTAACTGGCTTAACTGCCACTCCACATGTGTTTCGCCGCTACCCAAAATAAGGAAGTTAACCTGCTTTGGAAAGGCATACATGGAAGACATAATAGCATCCGGCAAAACATCAGCGGCTTTCTCCCCTACCAGCCTTCCGATAAATATGATTAACGGTTTATCAGCATCAAGGTTGAAGCGGTCGCACAATATTTTTTTATTGGCTTCCTTACCTTCAGTAACCGTTTCCACACTGTAGTTATGGTTAAGGTATGTATCTGTGGCGGGGTCCCATACATCATCATCAATACCGTTCAATATGCCTACACATTTTCCTTTTTCATATTCAAACAAAGCTTCCAGCCCGTTGGAGTTAACACGCAGCTCCTGCAGGTAACTCCAGCTTACAGTTGTTACTTTCCATGCACATTTTATGCCTGACGCCAGGGGGTTAATGGTACCCTTCCACTCCAGCATGCCAGCTTTCCACGAATCCCAGGCAGGTATAAAGTAGCTTTTATCCCACCCCATCCAGCCCTGGTATTGAGCATTGTGTATGGTTATAACTGAAGGCACAGAAGCAAGCATGCTAAATGGATAGCAATACTTCATCATAAACGGGATGAGGCCGGTATGATGGTCGTGGCAATGCACTACATCGGGTTTGTGCTGCCAGTGGCTAAGCCAGGTAAGCACACATATCTGGAAGGCGGTAAAGCGTTGGGGGTCGTCGTCGTAACCATATATTTTTTCCCTGTCCAGCAAGCCGTTTATGTCAACCAGGTATAAGTCGAAACCGAGCAGGTTATGCTTCTCTTTAATAATGGTAAAATCGAACCACCAGCTGCCCAGGTTAGCACGTCCTTTAAAATCTACCAGCCATTCATGTTTGTAGAGAAACTTTGTTTTGTACATGGGCATAATCACTTTTGCGTTATGCCCCATTTTGGTTTGGTATTTGGGCAGGGCGCCCACCACATCACCTAAGCCACCAGCTTTGGCAACCGGATAACATTCTGCCGATACGTGAATGATTTCCATTAAGCAACCGGGATTTTTAGATTTGAGAGCCATTGCCAGCAACTTAGAGATATACATTCACCATGCTTTCAGCGGGCAGATATTCTTAAGTGACTGACACCATATTTGAAGAGACAATTTAATACACTAATTGATACAACAACAAAAAAGATTTAAAATTTTTAAAAAAGTAAAATGTAGATTACTTTCGGCACTCCAATTCATCACCTCTAATACATAACGATTGAAATGAGTGAAACATTAACTGCCACTCCTTCCACCACTAAAACAAACAGTGGTGCTTTAGCGACGTTGGTAATTGTATTTTTTTTCTGGGGTTTTATTGCAGCCAGCAACAGTATTTTTATACCCTTCTGTAAAACTCACTTTAGTTTAAGCCAGTTTGAATCTCAGTTAATTGGTTCTGCTTTTTATGGGGCTTATTTTATAGGCTCGCTTGTTTTATATCTTTTATCTAGCACGGTTGGTTACGATATACTTAATAAAATAGGATACAAAAAAGGTATCATTTACGGGTTGTGGATATCCGTTATAGGGGCCCTTGCCATTATACCTTCTGCTAATGCCAATTCTTTTCCGCTGATACTGGTTTCTTTTTTTATAGTGGCTTTAGGGTTTTCGCTACAACAAACGGCAGCGCAACCTTTTGCCATTTCGCTGGGAGACCCGGCAACCGGTTCTCACCGTTTAAATCTTGCAGGAGGTGTTAACTCATTGGGTACCACACTTGGACCAATTATCGTTAGTTTCTTCCTGTTTGGCTCTGTAGGCGGAGAGCAAAAAAATGTAACAGTTACCAATGTTAACAACCTTTATCTAATTGTTGCCGCGGTGTTTGCAGCGGTAGCACTGGTGTTTACTTTTTCCAAACTGCCTGACGGTAAAGATGATGCCAAGTTTGAGGGTTCAAAAAAAGCATCTGCATCTCTGGTAACAATGACAGGGTTAATCATTGCCATTATCGTTGTGGGACAGCTTACTGCAATTGAAAAATTACCGCTACTAATCATTACCCTACTGGTTGTTATTGGCATCTTATTTTATTCCAATAACAGTGCTGTTAAAAACAACGACGGATGGGGAGCAATGAAGTACCCTCAGCTCATTTACGGAATGATCGGCATTTTTGTATATGTGGGCGTTGAAGTTACTATTGATAACAACTTTGGAGCACTGCTTAAAATACCAGGATATCTTACAGAGGCAGGCCTGGATGAAAGTAAGATATCCAAGTACGTATCCTTGTATTGGGGCAGCCTTATGATTGGCAGATGGACAGGAGCAATAGGCGTATTCAATCTTTCACAGGCGGGTAGAAAAATAGCAACTGTTATAGTTCCATTTGTGGCGTTTGCGATAGTACTGTTGGTAAACAGGTTATACGGAAACGATATAGGAGACCTGCTACCTTACGCCGCCTGCATTCTTATAGCAGTGGCCGCATTTTTGTTTGGACAGGAGAAACCGGTTAAAACCTTACTTACCCTTTCATTACTCGCTACCGCGGCCATGCTTATAGGCGTATTTACCAAAGGAATTGTATCCGTATATGCACTTATTGCAGGTGGCCTTTGCTGCTCTATCATGTGGCCTTGCATCTTCTCCCTTAGTGTAGCGGGTTTAGGCAAATACACAAGCCAGGGTTCAGCATTTCTCATTATGATGATATTGGGTGGTGCAATCATTCCCCCATTCCAGGGTTCACTTGGCGATATCCCATCTATCGGTATGCATCATTCTTACCTGATTGCTGCAGCCTGTTTTGCGTTTCTTGCATTTCTTGCTTTAAAATTGCGTGCCGTTCTAAAATCACAAGGTCTAGACTTTGATAACCAGATAGGTGGTGGTCACTAATCACATACCTTATTTAAACTTCGTTTTATAAATCTTCATATTATGGCAACTTCAGCTTCATCATTAGAACCACTGGCAATTGGTATAGACATCGGTGGCACAGGCACTAAATTCGGCATTGTTGACAGGGTGGGCAATGTGTTATTTTCCAGCGAAATCTCTACTAAAAAACATGCGGAAGTAGCAACTTTTATAGACGAATTGTATGAGAACCTGAGCATATTAATTAAAAAGGCTGGCGGCATTGGCCGTATTAAAGGCATTGGTGTAGGGGCGCCCAACGGCAACTTTTATTCCGGCACTATTGAATATGCGCCTAACCTGCCCTGGAGGGGTATTATACCATTGGCCAAACTGGTACAGGATAAGTTTAAGCTGCCGGTTGTATTAACCAACGATGCCAACGCCGCCGCCATAGGTGAAATGATGTACGGCGCCGCACAGGGCATGAAGGATTTTATCATGATTACGCTGGGTACCGGTGTAGGCAGCGGCATAGTGGCCAACGGCCACCTCATTTACGGCCATGATGGCTTTGCCGGCGAGCTGGGTCACACCATCATTATACCGGATGGCCGCCTGCACGAAGGCACAGGTAAAAAAGGTTCTTTGGAAAGTTATGCATCTGCCACGGGTGTTAAATTAACAGCGATTGAAGTAATGGAACATACCGACAAGCCCAGCCTTTTGCGGGACGTTCCCAAAGACCAGATTGATTCCAAAAAAGTATATGATGCTGCCATGCAGGGCGACGAAGTGGCTAAAGAAATCTTTGAATTTACCGGCAAAATACTCGGTATGGCACTGGCCAACGCGGTTATGTTCTCCAGCCCCGAAGCCATCATTCTCTTTGGTGGTTTAACCAAGGCCGGAGACCTTATTTTAAAACCCACACGTGAGCACATGGAAGCCAATCTTATACAGGTTTTTCAGAATAAGGTAAAAATACTGGTAAGCCATCTTAAAGAATCAGACGCTGCTATCCTCGGCGCCAGCGCCCTTGCATGGGAGTCTTAACCTAATAAACAGTTATCTGCATAAAAAAAAGGAAATGCCTGGGCATTTCCTTTTTTTTATGCAGTGGATTTTGATACCAGCTACGGTGTTTCCATGGCATCGCCTGTTGCGTCGCAATCCTTTCATCGTCCGGTATTTCATGGCATCTTTTCAGACCCTGGTAGAGACGCGATGCATCGCGTCTCTACAACATTACCTTCCCCTTTCAAGGGTCTTCAGCAGGGCGCTTGCCGGCTTTTCTTCCAGGCTGGTCAGGTAGTTTACTTTGCCATCCTTTAAGCGCCAGTTATCGGCATACAGCATCGAATCACGAACGCCGTCTTTGTAAGTCCATTTGTTGTAACTAACTACCATTACCCAATCTTCCTCAAATTCTTCGTTATACAATGCATAGGCAGATACGATATGGTTTGTACTTGCGCCAAACATTTTTCTAAGCTTAACAAACCTGCTTTCAATTTGCCCTTTACTTAAAGTAATCCTTACGGCGCCGGGTAAATCAAGCTCCGCTGAATCTGCAAAAAAGGAAGCCACTGCTTTGCCGTCGCCTTTGTCCCATGCGCTGTACATGTCCAGTACAGCTTTTGTATTTAATGGGTCGCCTAGCTTCCAGTTGGCCATAGAAACCGGGTATGCATACTGCAGAAGGGCAGCGGGCGCCGTGGTTGTGGAACTGTCAGAAACAGTATGCTCTGCAACGGCTGATTGCTGACCGCAGGCGCCTGTAAACAGCCCGGCAATTAAAACAAAAAAGATGTTTTTCATAAGCTGCTGGTATTTGGTTAATACTTTTAAGATAAGCAGATAAACTAAAAACATAAAGTTTTACTGCTATCCGGGTCTGAAAAGCCGCCCATTGAACAGAACGATGAACGGATTGCGACGCAATAGGCGATGCCATGAAAGGCCACAGTTGGTATCAAAAAAATTACCAGGTGGCGTTAGCCGACTCCTGCATGTTGCTGTAATAGATTTTTACAAATATGCCTGTTTCATAAACTTGTTCGCTTAGCATTTAGCCAATAACTTTATCAGGCAATCCCGCATACGCTAACCTTGTGCTGAGAAAACATTAACCAATGAAAAATTTACTGCCGGCTTTTTTGCAGAAGCTTAAAAATTATAACCCGTTAAAAACAAAACACACAGTGCCCGGCTGGGATGATTACCTTGCCGCCCGTGAACTTTTTGTAAAGCAGGGCAAGAATACTGAAGCGTTGTTGTTGCTGGATGAAGCCATAGAACGCGGTATTGATTATGCCCTTGCAGACAGAGCTTTTTGCCTGCAGGAACTGGAGCTGCACTATGACGCTATTGAAGATTTTAATAACGCCATAGCCGTTTTTCCTAAAGATGCCAACCTTTATTATGGGCGTGGGCACAGCCGCATGATACTAACGGAGTATGACAATGCCATAGCCGACCTTAAAAAGGCGATAGAGTTTTCGCATTCATCCAACAGCATGCATGAGCAGTACAACGATGATATTGTGGGCAAGGGCTGGAATTCGTTACAGGAATTTTATGAATTTCAGCTTCAAACCATATTGGAAAGGAAAGACAGCTTTCGCAACCCGGAGTTGGAAAAGATGTACCTGCAAATAGCAAAGGAAATAAAGCGGCGCAACAACAACAATAACTGACAAACGATATTTTGTAACTTAAGGGTATGGAAGAATCAGAAAAACTTAACCGCATAGTAGAAGCGCGGATGAAACTAAAAGCCCGCTTTGAAGAAAAAATAAAGCTTACCCCTTCTGTTGCCGATAACAGGCCAATGGGCAAAGGCACACCCAACCGCCATGGTATGCCGCAGGTACCAGTGGGGCAGGTAATAACCAACAAATGGCCTGTGCTTGACCTTGGCCTGGAGCCCGATATTTCAACCGGTGAATGGAAGCTTACCATAGATGGGGCTGTAGAACACCCGGTAACACTTTACTGGCAGGATTTTATGAACCTGCCCCAAACAGACGATACTTCGGATTTTCACTGTGTAACCACGTGGTCTAAGCTGAACATGAACTGGCGTGGCGTGAGGCTGCTTGATATTGCGGCATTAGTGCAGCCCAAAGAAACAGCCACCCACATTATGTGTTATGGCTACGATGACTACAGTACCAACCTGGCATTGGAAGAAGCGCTGAAGCCGGATGTATTGCTGGTACACACTTATGAAGACAAGCCGCTGCCCAGGGAGCATGGCGGGCCTGTAAGAATGATAACCCCTCAACTGTATGCCTGGAAGGGCAGCAAGTGGATTAACCGCATTGAATTTTTAACCGCCAACCGCCGGGGCTTTTGGGAAGAACGGGGTTACTCTAATACGGCATACCCGTGGAGAAACGACAGGTACAGTTAATTTATTGGCAATTATAGCTTCCGGTGGCTTAGTATCACTATTTTTGCAGCTTAACTCTTATTATGAAACTATTTGTTGCAAGCCTTCCTGCTGACTTTGATGACACCGATCTTAAAGAAATGTTTGAACTTTATGGCGAGATAACCTCTGCCCGTGTTGTTACAGACAGGCAAACCGGCAGAAGCCGTGGTTTTGGATTTGTTGATATGCCCGACAATGAAGAAGCCCGCCAAACCATCAATACCCTTGACGGCGCTAACATGCGTGGAAAGCAGTTATCTGTAAAAGAAGCAGATGAACAACAGGGTGGCGGAGGCGGTGGCCGCGGCGGCTTTGGTAACAGCAACAGTGGTGGTGGATACAACAGCCGCCCCCCCAGGCCAAGGCGCTATCTTTAAGCCCTGGCTTTTTCGGGCACTTGTTTTTCTTTCTCACTTACTGCCGGTTGTTTGCCGGCGGTGGCAATTTGTATCACATTCAATTTGTCCAGCAATACTATTATCGGGTAACAAAAATCAAATTCGCCTTTAACAGCCGCGAAATTTGTTCTTGAAGGGTACACGTGGTGATTGTTATGGTACCCCTCTCCCATCATCAGCCAGTCAACTTTAAAAAGATTTTTCGAAGTATTGTCCGTTTCAAAATTGGTTTCGCCATACTTGTGGGCAAACCAGTTAATGATAACGCCATGCAACGGCCCCATTACCACATGTATGGGCAACAATAAAAACCACCAGGCCGATGGTGCAAAAGCAACGTAAAACCAAACGTACAGCCCTATCCATAACAGCCTCGACAACCAGCTATTGGCCCACCAGTCAAACCAGCCCCAGGTGGGTATGTTTTTCGTAAACTTTTTTTCTACCGGCAAAGCCCCGGAAAGGATGCCGTTATACACCTTACGGGTACGCAACATCATGGCAAAAAAGTTTTTGTCGTATGATGGTGAATGGGGGTCTTCTTCCGTATCTGTATGTGCATGGTGTATGCGGTGCAAAATGCCATACGCTTTAGGGCTTAAGTAAGATGAGCCCTGTGTTAGGTAGCAAAACACAAAAAAGAAACGCTCCCAGCCCTTGCTCATGTAAAATGACTGGTGGGCAGCATAACGGTGCAAAAAGAACGTTTGAGAAAACAAAGACAGGTACCAATGCAATACGAAGACAATTAAAATAATAATCAACTCAGAACAATTAAAAAAGTGTACAATAGGTTATATGCTTCTTAAAAAGCCGCAAAGGCGGCGAAGGTATCGCAATCAACCCATCCAGCCAATTTTCCACAGTTAACACCAGCACAATTATACAGTGTATCTTTCCTGCATGACAAACAAGATGGCCAACCAATCTTTACTGTTGCTTTTGCTAACTCTTTGCACAATTGCGGCATATACCCAAAAACACAGCAGCCGTTTTAAAGTAATTGCCTTTTATACCGGCAAAAACGACCAGGCCCACATTAGCTTTGCAGCAGAAGCCCACCAGTGGTTTGCCAATATGGCCAACCAACACAATTTTACTTACGATACCACCACCAACTGGAACAACCTTAACAGCACATTTCTTGCCCGTTACAAAGTAGTGGTGTTTCTTGATACCAGGCCCGAAACAGCCAGCCAACGCCAGGCTTTTGAGCAATACATGCGGCAGGGCGGTGCATGGCTGGGCTTTCACTTTGCGGCATTCGCTTTAACGCCTTCTGATTTTCCCCAAAACTGGAACTGGTACCACGATGAGTTTTTGGGCTGCGGCCAGTATGTAAGCAATACCTGGCGGCCTACTTCCGCCATACTGCGTGTTGAAGACAGCACGCACCCCGCCACAGCCAGGCTTCCTGTTACATTTAAATCATCCCCCAATGAGTGGTACCGCTGGCAGCACGACATAAGAAACAATCCCAACATTTCCATACTGCTGTCCATAGATGCTGCAAGCTTTCCGCTGGGTACAGGCCCCAAGCAGCATGAAATATGGCACAGCGGCTATTACCCGGTTGCCTGGACCAACAAAAACTACAAAATGGTTTACATGAACATGGGCCACAACGATATTGATTATGAAAACAAAACCAACAAAACACTCTCTCATACGTTCGCCAACACTATGCAAAACAGGTTTGTGTTAAACAGTCTGCTATGGCTGGCCGGGCAACCGGCAACAGAGTAAATGGAAGCAGCATACGCTGCAGTAAGCCCCCGTCCCCTAAAGGGGTGTTTTTATGGGCCCGGCAGCAGGACATGAATTAAGCTGCCGTTGCGTCGCACTCTTGTACTGTTGGATTCGCTACGCAGCTTTTCCCACCGTGCAGTATGTGTTTCTGCCGCCTTCGGCGTCAGAAAATTTTGAGCATGTGTATGCCACGGAGGAAAAGCGCAGTGCCTGCCGCCCAATGTCATTAAGTTAAGAAGAAAGACTTTGTTCTTTGCGCCGTAGGTGCTACATGTTTGTAGAAATAGCATAAAAACAAGGGAATTATGCCGCATAGCGGCTACCCTTAAGCGACGATTGGGTAGCCACTACGTGGCATCCGTTCATATAAATGATTTTGTTTCTACAAACAGCAAGCCCCGATGGGGCTTAACTTAATGACATTGGCCTGCCGCCTTTAGCGCAGGAAACTTTATTTGACCCGGGTAATAAAACCACCCACGCATATTACATATCATCAGCTTTAAAATAACCTTAAGCATATTGCCCATGCAATTTTTTAGGTATAGTTTTAAGGCACCTAAAAAGCTGATTATTATGAGAAATGCAACCTTTCTAATCTTAGTTCTTACCTTGTTGATTGCTGGCTGCGGCCCTACCGTACAATACATTGGCCGCAATTACACCCCCACCGCTAATGTTGATATTTATTTCAGCACAACAGACATTAAAAAGAGTTATGAAGTAATGGGCAAAATTGACGGGCAATCCATGTTCTTTGATGACTTCCAAAAAATACAGGACAAGATAACAGATGAAGCCAAAAAACGCGGCGCAGATGCGGTACTCATCTACGATATGGAAGAACGGGTAATTGCAACTTCACAAAACACCAACTCAACTTCAACAACAGAAACACACAGGCAGTGGTGGCAAACCAACAGCGCTACCGTAACCACGGCTGTTAATCAAACAAAACGTGTGCTGCATGCAGACTTTTTAAAGTATAAAGACGGTAACTAAACCCGTCTTTTAAAACAGCATCCCTTTACCGGATTTCCATTTTAACTACACTTAAACATAAGCTGTATTGCTATTGTATTGTTGGTGCCGTACCTTTTTTATAACATAACATGCATCAGCTTGAGTATGGGCAAACACTACAAAGCATGAATGTTTTCTGTTTAGTATGTTAAGCTTGATGGATTCTCAACCGAGCCAAGTTAAAATCCTTCACTTTTTCAGAACGGGTTGCATGCCTACAGGGCTTTTCACCCGTATTGCCCACCATGTTTCCGGCCTCCAATTGTAAAACAAAATCGGTAGTATTGTCGGTAATTACACAATTCTATTATCCCACATATACCGCAGGTATGAAAAGAAAAACACTCTTGCACATTATTATTTTTACCCATCTCTGCTGCTGTTGCGCAGCACAGCAACAACAAGCCGACACAACCTATCAACTACCGGATGCATTAGTTACCCAATCCGGAAAAAAGATCAGCAACAAAACAGATTGGGAAAAATTTCGCCGGCCGGAAATACTTCAACTGTTTGAAAAAAATGTGCAGGGCAAAACACCAGCAAAAAAATCATTCCTGCATTTTAAAACAACATCCGTCAATGCCAATGCATTAAACGGAACAGCTACCCGCAAAGAGATAAGGGTGTACTTTTCCAAAGATGAAAAACATCACATGGACGTACTCTTTTATATCCCCAACAGAAGAGATAAACCTGTGCCTCTGTTTTTAGGGTTAAATTTTTCGGGCAACCAGGCAATACATGCGGATACAGGCATCTCCCTCTCTAAAAGATGGTTTGCCTATGGCAAAGAACCGGCATACAAAAATCATCACGCAACAGAAGCTTCCCGCGGCACAGATGCGAATGCATGGCCGGTAGAGCAGATCATCGCAGCGGGTTACGCACTGGGCACCATTTATTATGGCGACCTGCAACCCGATAGCGCCAACAGTATCAATGCGGGCATTGCCCCATTGTTTTATAACAAGGAGCAAACAAAACCCGCGGCAGATGAATGGGGCGCCATAGGTGTGTGGGCCTGGGGACTAAGCCGTGCCATGGATTATATAGAAACAGATAAAGACCTTGATGCGAAAAAAACAGCAGTCATTGGGCACTCACGCCTGGGCAAAACCGCGTTATGGGCGGGTGCGCAGGATACCCGTTTTGCCATAGTTATTTCAAATAACTCGGGAGAAGGCGGGGCGGCTATTACAAGAAGAAAGTATGGCGAGACGATTGATGTTATGAACAACGTATTTCCCCACTGGTTCAGCGATAATTTTAAATTATACAATCATAAGGAAAATGACTTGCCGGTAGATTTTCATGAACTGATAGCGCTGATTGCGCCACGCCCTGTGTATGTGGCCAGCGCAAGCGAAGACCAATGGGCAGACCCCACAGGGGAATATCTTTCCGCGTATCATGCCGGCGCAGTGTATGCTTTGTATGGTTTAAAGGGGTTGCCAGGTTCCCAACCTCCTAATGAAAACATGCCTGTTGGCGATGGCTCCATTGGCTATCACCTGCGTAAGGGCGGGCATGCATTAACCCCTTACGACTGGCAGCAATACCTGCGGTTTGCGGACAGATTTTTCAAGCAGCAGCAATAAAATACAACAACCGTGGCGCAAGGGCAAATAAATGTAACCCATCTGAAAATCTCCGGCGGCAAAGTGGCGGAATGGGTATCCTACCCTACCATGCGGAAAAAGCTGCATAGCGAATCTAACCGTACAAGAGTGCGACGCAACGATGCTTAATAGATGTTCCTTCTGCCGGGCCCATAATTTTATTTTTGCCAAAGGCAAAAAACCCGCCGCATAAGCGGCGGGTTACATGAACAACCCATAGAATGAACCATTTATTATTTAATACAAATTACCGGGTAGGTTTGAATGGCCTGCCCATTGTACACAGCTATATAATACATGCCGGGTGCAACGCTTAGATTATTCCAGTAAATATTATGCCTGCCAGGCTGCATAAAACGGCCGGCCAATGCGGCTACTGTTTTGCCACCTGCATCGTACATGCGCAGGGTTAACCAACATGGCTTTTGAATATTTACAGCAATATTGATGAAACTGGTAAACGGGTTAGGATAGCACCCTTGTATTTCAGCAACCGCGGCTGGTTGTTTACTGTATTTTTCTAAATATGAGGTTATTGCGGTACTGTCTTCATGCTGTTGCCTGGCACCCGGCGCCGCAGGTTGCAGCAATTGCGCAATTATTTTTCTTGCCGCATCTGTTAACTCTTTTGCATGCGCCCTTGTAAGCCTTGGCCTTAAGGTAAACCGCTGCACAAAGAATATAAAGGCACGCAGGCTGGCGATAGTGCCTGGCCGGTAGTTGCGGCTGTTAAAGCCCAGGGCAAGATCGAGCAGGCCGGTAAGCAAACGGCTTTGCAGCACGGTAAGCTCCCCATTGTTAAACAGGTTTACCACCTGCTGCCGTAGCTGCCTTAACTGGTCTGCAATACTTATTACATCAGTAACCTGTATGGTAATGCTGCTTTTATTGTTGGCGGTATTGTTATCCGCGGGGGTGGTTGCGGTAACCTGCGCGGTATTGGTATAAGAACCTGCCAGCGTGGCCGTAGCGGTAATACTTAATGAGGCAGTGGCCCCATTGCCAAGATTGCTTATGTGCCAGTTACCGGTAGCGTTATTGTATGTGCCTGAGGTTGCAACGGCCTGTTTAAAGGAAAGCCCGGCAGGCAATACATCCTGCACGGTTATATTGCTGGCTGCGGCCGGCCCTTTGTTAACCAGCTTTAATGTAAACACTACATCGGCACCGGTGGCCAATGTAGTTTTGTCGGCTGATTTTACCAGTTCCAGGTCTGCATTCAGTACTGTTCCACCTGTAGCAATACATGCGCTGAATTCGCTGGTATTGTTATCTGCACTGGTTGCTGTAGCGGTAATAGCAGCATTGGCCGGCAGCGTTACATTGTTGAACTGCACATTAAACGCGGCATTGCCATTAGCACCTGTAGTTACCTGATGTGTACCTACAAACAACTGCCCCTCGCCCGCACCAGAAGCATTACAAATAGCATTAGCATAAAAATCAATTTGGTATAATGCATTGGCGAGGCTGTTTAAGGTACCCTGTACAGAAAGGTTGCCGCCGCTTAGATTAGCTGCTGTAAGCACCGGAAAATTCTGCAGGTTGTTGGGGCCGGTATCCGCATCGCCGGCATCGTTAGAGGTAATTCCATCATTACCAAGGTCTATGCCCAGGCCGGTATTGTTATAAATACTGTTATTGTTTATGAATGAGCCAATGCCTGCCCCTGTTAATACAATGCCCTTACCATTACCGGTGATACTGTTGTGCCCGAAGGAAGCTATCGCGGCATCCTGGGAAAGAACGCCTATGGTATTGCCGGTGATGGTGTTGCTGTCAATACGCAGTTCGCTGCTGCCTGCCAAGATGAAGCCGGGGCCTTTGTTATTGGCTACCTGGTTTTCTGTAACGCTGAACTTAGCTTTAATGTCAAAAAAGTACCAGCCCCCCTCTATATTGTCGTGAATGCCATTTTTTTCAAGCGTGAATTTAAACACATCAATACTGGTTTTTTCTCCGACTATCCTGCCGCCCAGGCCGGCATTAAATCCATAATCGTTACCGCCGCCAAAAATAATATCAGCCTCGGCGCCGGCCGTTGCAAAAAGGCCCATGCTAATGCCATCTTTGCCATTACCCGTACTGCTGGTGTTAAGCATGCTGAAAAAGAAATCTGCCTGCGCCTGTAACTGCACTTTACCGGAAAAACCATCTTCGCCATTGCCGGCAAATACGTCTCCGTTAAAAAGTAATGATGCCTGTACCGCCGGAGATAAATCTGCCACGTATTTAAATCCCACACCGGCATTGGCATTCCAGCGGTTGCCGTTAAGGTCTTTTTTACCTGCCGCCCTGAATGTGATGTTAGCGCCTGTGTGCCCGGCGGTAATAGAATCACCGGCTATCAACCAGTTAATGGTACTGTTGAGCGATTCTTCTATCTGCAGGCCTGTGGTATTCTGGTAGTGTATATTGTTGGAGTAATTAACATCAATGGTACGGCCTGTGCCAAACGTAAATTTTGTACCGGCTTTAACCTTACCTGTAATGGAGTTTTTGAGGATGTTATAATTGCCATTAGCATCCAGGTATATATCAATACCCACAGAATCTATATTGGTTAATATGTTGCCCTGTACGGAAAGCTGTTCTCCACTGCGGGCAAAAATACCGGCGGTAAATTTGGCGGTAGTACCGTCTTTACCAATAAAGTTGCCCAGCACTTTTACGCCCTTTGAGAGGCTGCCCTCAACCCATATACCATTTTTAACGCCGCGTACCGTATTACCAGCGCCGGCATTATCGCCACCGATGGTATTGTTGGGGGCCGTTTCATTTAATATGCCGCCTTTTGCATTGGGCAGGTCTTTATCCCCAAAAAAATCTGTACCTACCAGGTTACCGAGCACCAGGTTATCATGCGCTCCATTGGGCTGGCCAGTTTCTGCCTGGTCACGGCCAAGTATATGTACGCCATAGCCTTTATTAGCGGAAATAATGTTTCTGTCAAGCGATGCGGAACCGCCTAATTGATTGCCAGGTGTGTTATCAATCAGGATGCCATCGCCGCCGTTACCTTTATCCAGCAAGCCTTCCCCATCAGTACCAATAAAGTTGGACATAATAACATGTTTTCCTTCCCCAGGCGGCGGCGTGCCTGCAATGTAAATGCCATGCGATGAAAAACTGTTGATAACAAAGAACGTTATGCTGCAATTACCGCCCAGCAATTGCAGGCCGATGGCATTGCTGCCTGCCTGACTGCCGTTAAGCTCTATGCGCCGGCCACCCTGGTTTAGTGCCTGTATGCTAACCGCGCCAAGCACAGGCGGTAAAGGGCCAAGGCCGGTGCTGCCCACCATTATAACTATGCTTCCTGTACCGGGCGCACCGGGTATGTTGAAAAAAATCTTGTTTAAATCCAGGTTGCGGTTATTGTTGTGGTTTTGAATGGCCGCCCTGAAGCTGCATTGCTCACCAGGGGTTGCGGCATCTACATCGCAGATATTGTCGTTGGGAAAATTGCCGGCATCAAAATCTTCCTGGTCGCCGGTTATGTTAACAGTAAATGTTTTACCGGTTTGGGCTATGCTGTTAACAGAACACAGCATAACAGCCAACAGTGCCGGTAAAAACAGGCGGCGTTGCACCAAGCGCCATACAGGCATGCGCAGTATCCTGTTTTTCATACGGTAAATGTTTAATAGTGATGAATGTACATGGCAGTGCCCCGCTGATGTATGGCTTTGTTGGCCATTTTTGCATAACTGCAACAGCGATAAGGTGTTTGTAAGAAAGCGGCACCAGCAGTATTAATAAATCGCAGGAAGCCTTTTACAAGGCGTTAGAGGTTCATGGGAAAATAATTAAGAATGAAGAAATATATGCTGTTGATAATTGCGTAGGCGCTTTAGTTAATGGCCATGCGGGTATGTTACCGATGCTTATGAAAGTTACAGCAGATTTAACTATACAAGTTACGATAAGTGCAGGGCAGTTTCCAACTATTTAAGACATATTCTGCAGTTGCTTATGCACAACGGGTTCAAGCTATTTTCTGACACAGGGTGGCCGGGCATGAAGCTGCCTGCAAAAGAGGCAGGAGGTTTCACCATCGGGTGAGGGATTGAAGCGGAAAGCCCACAGCCACGAGGAACGAGTGGCGAGGACTTGTAGCGGAAAGCCCGACCCCTTGCGATAGCTTGGGGGCACCCCCAAGTACGAAGAAAGAAGTACGAAGTACTTTTTTTATGTAAGATGTATGATGTGGGATGTATGATATGGGATGTATGATATTGGATGTACGATGTGGGATGTATGATGTGGGATGTATGATATGGGATGTACGATGTGGGATGTACGATGTGGGATGTACGATGTGGGATGTACGATGTGGGATGTACGATGTGGGATGTACGATGTGGGATGTACGATATGGGATGTATGATATGGGATGTACGATGTAAACCACTATCTTGAGGCCTTAAAGCGATACCATACATGAAGAGACGCCAATTTGTAAAATCTGCCTTACTTACCGGCGCCATGGCCGGCATAACTTCAGCACAAAGCATTGCATCTATGAAAAAGAAAAATAACCCGCAGGAATATTATGAGCTGCGCATATACACTTTAAAAAACAACGCCCAGCTTAAGCTTACAGAAAACTATTTTGAACAGGCATTGATACCCGCACTTAACCGGCTTGGCATAAACAATATTGGCGTGTTTACTGAACAGCTTGCACAGGAGTTTACCAAACTTTTTGCGGTAATACCTTTTACTACTGTTGAAGACTATATGCACCTTGATGAAAAACTGGCCACCGATAGCGCCTACCTTGCCGCGGCAGCGCCCTACCTTGATGCGCCTGCAACAGCGCCGGCTTACGAACGCATACAAAGCTCTTTATTAAAAGCTTTTGCACAAATGCCGCAAATACAGGTGCCGGAAAAAAAAGACCGCATATTTGAACTGCGCCGTTACGAAAGCTCGTCTGAAGTAAACAGCAAAAAGAAGATTGAAATGTTTAATGATGCCGGCGAAATACGCATTTTTAAACGCACGGGGCTTACCCCTGTTTTTTTTGGCGAAACGGTTATTGGTGAAGCAAGGCCCAACCTTACCTACATGCTTACGTTTGACAATATGGAAGCGCATGATCTTAACTGGAAGACTTTTATTAACGATCCCGAATGGAAGAAAGTAAGCAGCCAGCCGGAATATGCCAATGAGCGGATACTATCTAACATCAGGCGTACTTTTCTGGTGCCGGCGAAATGCTCCCAGGTATAGAACTACTTTTTTTGAAGCGGTACCGTTACGTAAACGCTGGTGCCCTCGCCGGGTTTACTTTTAATATCGTAAAAGCCCCCGAGGCTGTGGGTGCGTTCTTTCATGCCCAGCAGGCCCAGGCTGTTACTGTCGTGAGCGGCGCCGTTATCAAAGCCACGGCCATTGTCTTTTATAACCAGTACCAGCTTATTATTTTCAACATGTAAAGAAGCCTCCACTTCAGCCGCGTTGGCATGCATGGCTACATTGGTTAGCGACTCCTGGTAAATTCTGAACAATGCAGTGGTAACAGGTTTGGGTATAACCGCGTCAACCTGGCCGGCAAACTGCGTTTTTATACCATAACGTTTTTCAAATTCGCTGCTGTACCATTCCAGTGCTTCGCACAGGCCAAGGTCGTCTAATATGCCCGGGCGCAGGTCGGCCGATATTTTCCGCACAATTTTAACCGTATCATCCAGCATGCGCAGGATGTCTTTCAGCTTTAGCCTGATGCCTTCATCTTCGTGCTGCATTTTTTTGGATACCCAAGATACATCCATCTTAAGGCCGGTTATCTGCTGGCCCAGTTCATCGTGTATTTCCCTGGCCATGGCAGAGCGTTCTTCCTCCCTTATGTTTTGAAGATAGAAAGCCAGGCGGCGCAACTCTTCATGAGACTCCTTTAACTCTTCTTCGGCTTTAATACGTTCCGTTACCTCATTTACCAGTACCAGCCTTATGGGCTTATCTTCATACACAAAATCCTGCCCGTAAATTTCCACGTTCAGCACGCCCCCATCTTTTTTAATGTGGCGGTGCAACCCGGCAAAAAGCATGTCGGCCCAGGATTTATCGGCTTCCGCCGCATATTCCTTCACCGCGTTTACCGGCCACATATCCCTTAACCGCTTGCCCGAAAATTCTTCTTTAGAAAACCCATACAAGTTAATAGCGGCCTTGTTTACTTCGGCTATATTACGCTCCGGCATGGTTAGCATAAACATAGGCAGGGGGTTGTTTTCAAAAAGCATCTGGTACTTTCTGCGGGATGCCATTATCTGCTCCTCCACCTCCTTCTTTTCCTTTATATCTATACATATAGCCGTGTATTGCTCCGGCTGGCCCTGCGCATTTAAAAAAGGCACAATGGTAGCCGCTATCCAAAACCAGCTTGCATCTTTAGCCATCAGTTCAAGCTCGCCCCGCCATACTTTACCAGACAGCAGTGTGGTTATAATGTCATCCAGTACGTGTTGGTATTTCTGATGCACTTTAAGCGCCGTAAAGCTTTTGCCCGTAAGGTCTGCGGATGTAAATTTTGATACAAGGCAAAAGTTTTCGTTTACATGAATGATGTTGCCATTATCATCTGCGATAATAATAAGCGATGACTCATCAAGGGCAAACTTATAATCCGATATTTGCTTCAGGCTTTCCTCCAGCCGTTCCTGGGTTAACCTTGCTATTGCGGCCTGCATTTTTTTCATACTTTCCTCATGTTCTTTACGTTCAGTAATATCCTGGCAAATACAGATGTACTTTTCCACATTGCCGGCAGCATTACGTGTTACGGATACGGAAAGCATTCCATAGAGTAAAGATCCGTTCTTGCGCAGGTGAATAATTTCGCCGTACCAGTAATCCCGGGTGGCCAGTTCTTCTGTAATTACCGCCCGTTCTTCTTCAGTCAGTACCGGGCGCAGTGTTTTTTCGGCAGCATGATTAATAACTTCAGCAGCAGTATAACCAAACATTTTTTCCGCGGCCCTGTTCCAGGTTAACACTTTTAAAGCGCCATCCAGGGAGTACACGGCATCGTTGGTGGTTTCTATCATTTTGCCCAGTTGTATTACAGACTGTTCGTTATGCCTGAACAGGCTTACATCCCTGCAGATAAAATAGTAACCGCCGGGCTGGCCATCCCGTTTCTTTTTCAGGCTAAACGATACGGCCACCTGTACAATGGCGCCATCTTTTTTGCGGTGCACCACCTCGCCGCTCCAGTATTGCTGCCTTGCAATACTCTCATCCATCTGCCTGAAATTTTCCTCGCTGGTTAGTGGCCTTACCACTTCCCTGAATTTTCGGCCCTTCACTTCATGCAGGCTGTAGCCGTAAAGGTTTTCGGCGCCCTTGTTCCAGGTTTGCACACAGTAATCTTCATCGGTTAAAAAAACCGCGTCTGTTACACTTTCCGCCAGCCCGTCAAAAGAAGAATTTTCATTGTGGTTTTTTTCCGGTTGCACAAGGCTGCATATATACAGCAACTCGTCAGCGCCTCTGCCAGTAGCCAGCGATACCGATTCTGTTACAGTTAATGCATGGCCGTTTTTATCGTGGTGCACGGCTTCTCCCACCCAGTATCCCTGTTTGTAAAGAAGGGCATGTTTTGCAGATTGCTGAAGTGGGGACAGCAGGGGCCTTATTGTTTCGGGCAAAGCTTTACCACATACCTCTTCACTGGTATAACGGTATAGGTTTTGCGCCCCTTTATTCCAGCTTTGTATTACGCCGTTTTCATTGGTGGTAAAAACGGCAAACGCCTCCTGGTGTTCAATAAGCGCATGTATACGGTTAGCGCTGTGGCTATCTGAAACCGTTTTCATACTGAACGTTTACATTATTGTTGCCCATTACAGGCTGGGTACGTAATTACAATGCCATAATTTAGGTAAATTATTGGTAGCTTTTTCTGTTTAAACTTTGTACTAAGGTTTTTTTAAGGTGCCCCAATACCAGTTTTTTTAGTATAGGGGGGGCTATCATAAATTCACAACCCCAAGAAAAATGATTATGAGCCCGGCAGAAGGACATGAATTTAGCTGCCGTTGCGTCGCACTCTTGTGCGGTTGTATTCGCTATGCGGCTTTGCCCGCAGGATAGGATATGTTTTTTGCTTCTCTCCTGCACATACACGAAGTTTTTTGCTTTTATACTCTACATCAAGTGATAACGCATTAAATATCGAAACCCGGAATATCCATTTTTGAAATAAGATGTTGCAGGTTCAGAGATTGGATTATTGCTTATAACTCAAACTTCGGATTTAGTGCTTAATTTCAATTTTTAACGCTGATAATTTATCCCCGTAACAGATAAAACCATTAAAACTTCACTTTCGAAAATACCCAAATATGATACCCACCTTAAAAGACCTTTACTCTATGCCAGACAAAGCGATAATGATTGAAGATATTATTGGCAAAACAATAACCGACATACGCTGCAAATATGGGGAGGAGGATGGATGGCTTGACACTGCAGAATGTTTTATTGAACTAGACCATAAACTTTATATTGACATTCCTTATGGCGATGCCATTGATGCTTTAGTAGTAGAGCCAACCCCTGAAGCAAAAACTATATTTGAAAACCTTGCAGATATTCCACATTATTTTGTAAATAAAGAGGGCAAAACAATTGCTGAAGTAGCAAAGGCATATAAAAAGCGAAAGAAAAATGTTTTTAACCGCTTGAAAAAAATATTGTTTGATTACGATCCGCCAATAAAAGAATACAAGCCCTACAAAGTAGAGTATCACGAAAACAAACTAAAATATATCATTAACCGAACTATAGTAAACTACCTATGGGAAAGCGACAGAACTGAAAAAGGGTTCTTTGAACTTGACAACGGGTACCTGATTTCAGAGCAATATATGGCACCTAAAGGAACAGGCCTTGCCGGGCTTCATTATTACGACAGTTTAGATACTTTAAAAGAGCGAAAAGGAGAAAATTTAACCCGGCACTCCCAAAGGAAGGACTCTTGATATCACATGATATTGTAGAGCGGACGGCTAATAATTGCTTCCAACTTTTTGTAGCGTAACTTAAGATTCAGCCAAAAAATAACAGCAAACTATAGAATAAACAAAGATTTTAACTAACGAGGGTACCGCATGAAAACAATAACACACATATTGATGGCCATGCTAATTTTTTTACTTTTTGGGTGCAGACAGTCAGGCCATAAAAAGAGTTCTCTAAAAGTCCTAAGCGACACATCAAAAGCCAATGATTACCAAAAAGAACAAGAATATACAAAACAAAGAATGATAGTTCAAGAACAAGAAAAGTTAGATAGTTTAAGGCTTGAAAAAATTTTATCAGATGCCTTAAAAATAGCTGTGCAAAACATTGACAAAAACAAATTTTATAATTCTTATGAGATTTTTCCTGACAAATTAGGCGCTGTAAAGGTTGAGATAAATCTGGCTTATCACTTTACAGAAACCAACCCTCATCTGATAATTCGCAGAAACGAATCAGCCAATACCTATATTGACATTTTTTCAAAGAGTAATAAGCAGTTTACAAAAGTAGTATCCCATCAACAATGGGCGATGACATATGTAAACGATACCACAAGAGATATCAACGGAGACGGATTAAAAGATTTCGTTGTCAATTGGTATGGAAGTAACGGATGTTGCTTAAAAGCATTTAGTGATGTTTACTTATTGCGGACAAACAAAACAAGTTTCTCAAGCAGTTTCGAATTTATAAACCCTACTTTCTCGCCAATTGAAAAAATAATCAGAGGTGTTTGCTATGGACACCCTGGCCAAACAGAAATGTACAAATACAAATGGAATAAGGAAACAATTGATACACTGGAATATGTGTCTTATGAAAAAGATGACAAGGGTGTTAAAACTGGCAAATTCATAATTTCAACTGATGTAAATTATGGCGGCCATTACCGGATATTAAAACGTTTAAATTCCGTGCCTCCGGAGTACAAAAAAATCGAAGGATATGATTGGTTTACCGGAGCGGGATACGACTAAAATTTTCCCCCGAAATTGCAAGATTTAAAGAATTACCGCAAAGCCGCTTACATCCACCTGTACTGCCAGAATAAAGCCCCACAAACAACCGAACGTACAAGTGAGTGACACAACCAAAGCCCAACAATGTTCCGTCGCTGGTCCCCAAAAAATCGTTACTGCTTTTTTATATGGCCGCCAGGCATTATCTTTTATGCCCATAAACCTAAAATAACCCTGATGCACCACAAGCTTTGCTACCTGTTTGCCTGCCTGTTTTTTGTAAATGCGCTGGCTGCCCAAAACACCTGTTTAAATGCCAGCAGGGTTGAGGTGCTGCCCGTTTTCTTTGTTCCGCAAAATGTGGCTTTCCCCGATGCTGCCGACCAAAAAAGCAGGATACAGCAACACCTGCTGTGGGCACAAAAAAGGTTTAAGGAAATGTTGGGCAACAGGTCTACCTTCAGCATTGCAGATACCGGCTCCATTACCTACTTTGGCAAAAGACAAGACAGTTACTACAAAGCGCAGCCAGACAGGGGCGCTGCCGCCTACCTGGAAGAATTGCTGCCTTATATTGGCTATACCCGCTTTAACTGCCCTTATGTTATACTGGTAATTTATATAGACTACAACTATAACTTTCCGCTGGCAGGCGGCCGGACGTTAAACGGCGGCATCAATTCCGGCGGTGGCGTTATCATTATGTCTGGCGCAGACCTTAAGTTTTCCGCCATCTTTCAATCCACCCTGCAGCACGAGCTTGGCCACGGTTTTAGCCTGCCGCATATAGACTCCTACGGATACGATATGAACAGCAATGCATCCATCATGTCGTACAACCTAACGCACCAAACCAACTTTTTTGAACCCAGCCCCACACCCGGCATTTTAATAGCGGAAGACATACGCAACCTTTCACTAAATAACCTGGCGCTGCCAGACCTTGAGTTTGACTCAACCAAAGACATACCTGCCGGCTATAACATATACCCGCATGTACCGCTGGTTGGCATTATGGATATTCCCGGGCAACCGCCGTACCGTATTACCGTTACCACTACATCAGGAGAAACGTATGGCTCAGCCGCGGGCAACCTGGTACAAAACGAAATAAAGCTCAGTTACCCGGGTATGCCTTTTGCCTACGACCAGCAGAACATGTGGCATTCCGGCGAAGTGCCGGGCTGGGCAACGGTTACCATTAAGTTTCCCGTAACTGTAACACTTGACAAGGTAGGCCTGCATACACAACACAGCGGCATTTACCAAAAGGCCGACAGTGTAAGAATAGACCGTTACAATAACAACAACTTTACCCGTGTGCTGGAGCGGCCCCTGCCCGGCGTAGACGAATACATTGCTTTTGCCCCGGTTACAGACAGTGTGTTCAGGTTTCATTTTAAGCCGGGCACTTCTAAAATGGTTACAATAAGGGGCATTGAATTTTTCAACAACAACGAAGTTGTTTTTCCGCCTGCGGTGCCTTATGCCTTAAGAGATCCGCAACGCAAACTATTGCCTTCTAAAACTGCATTGAACGCACCTGCTGACAGCAGTATTATCAACGCTTTTACAACACAACTTTCGTGGGGCGGGTTAAGAAGCGCCATGTATAAACTGCAGATAGATACCTGTAAGGATTTTTGCCAACCCATTACTGAAACCATTGTTACCAATACCAGCTTTACCTACAATGTGCCGGTGGCGGGCAAAAAATATTACTGGCGGGTAAAAGGCCTAAACAATACAGAGCAAGGTTTTGGGGAGTGGAGCAACATCCGGCACTTTGTGCACAAAGCTGTAAGCGTATATTATTTTACAGGCAATGGCAGTTATTTTACCGCCTCTAACTGGCAAAACAATGCCATGCCCCCCAACCCTGTTACGGCAGGTATAGAAGTAAGAATAATTAGCGGCGCCGGCAAAGAATGCCTGGTAGATAAAGCGGTAACTTTTGCAAATGGTTCTAAACTTACCATAACCGCCAATACCAAACTAAAACTGGGTGAAAACCTGGTAGTAAAATAACGCAGGATAAAAGAATTTACAGGGGGTGCCCCCAAGCTATCGCAAGGGGTCGGGCTTTTCGCTATTACTCCGGCACAAGACCCGACGCACAAGACCTTCACCGGGGTAACCGCTTCAATCCCTCACCCGAAAGCCCGTTGCCGGTTACAAGGCTGCTGGTTGCCGGTCTGTTGATGTGTAAGTGGTTGAGATTTTTTAGGGTGATGATGTGTAATTGCCGCTAACATTGAACGTTGAACAAAAGAACATTGAACAACCAAAGCCCCGTAGGGGGCGGCATGTTAGTAGGCCTACAACCCGCCGAACTTAAACAAAACACCTCCAAAAAGTAAGTAAGCCCAAAGCAACGTCCAGAGAATATTAAATACCTGTGCACCTATAAAAGCCAGAGCCGGGCGGCCGCCTTCAATTTGCACAAGGTCTTTAAACCGGGCCTCCAGGCCAATGGCTACAAAAGCCAAAGCAAACCATACCGTACGCAGGCTGTTAAGTATGCCGCTAACCTCTTTAGTGGTAGCCGGGGAAACAAGAAAAGAAAACAATAAAGACGCGGCTATAAAACCCAGCACAAATTTTGGAAAACGCTCCCACACAACACCAAGGCCGGGTTTTTCTCCATTGGCATTTACCGCATTGGCGCCCTTGCGGTACGTCCACCAGATGGCTATAAAAAATGCGGCTATGCCAATCAGTACATTCTGCGAAAACTTGATGATAACGCCGGCCTTTAACGCCTCCGGGCCTACCAATGCAGCGGCAGCGGTTACAGACGCTGTAGTATCCAGCGTTCCACCCAGCCATGCGCCGCCCACAATTTCAGGTATGTTCAGTTCCTTTATCAGCCAGGGTTGTAAAATCATCATGGGTAAGGCTACCAGCAGTACCAGCGTAGTAATGTAAGAAAGCTTTCTTTTATCACCTTTAATAGCGCCGCTGGCTACAATGGCCGCGGACACACCGCATATTGCCACCGCTGATGCGAGTATTACCCCAAACTCATCATCCACCTTCAGCTTGCGGCTAAGCCATAACGCAAAAAACCATACAGCCGCCACCACCAATACAGATTGCAATATGCCGGGCAGGCCTGCCTTCACAATATCAGTGAACAATATGCTGGTGCCCAGTATAACAAGCCCGGTTTTTATAAAGAATTCAGACCTGGCGGCTGTTTTTAACCATTCCGGAACGGTGGTTAAATTACCAATCAGCAGCCCGGCTATCAAAGCGAACACCACATATTCTATACCGTAATAGTTAATCACTTTGTTACCCGCTATAATCAACGACACAACGCCCAAAATAAATACAACAGAGAACCCCGCCAGGTACTTTTTTACATTGCCGCCGGAAAGTGCAATGGCCACAGACGAAAGCACTGCAAAAAGCACCCCTATAGCTGCTATAAGCAGCAGGTTACCGCCTGATAACACTTTACCTGTTAATTCAGCCGCATTATCCCAGCGATAAACAGGCGCGGTAAACTTAAAGCCTTCTGCCCAACCTGCTATGGCCAGCACGCCTGCGATAATAGCGGAGGCAATAAGCACCGCCCACCAGTCTTCTGTAAGTGTACCAAAAAAACTTTTGCCTGCAACTGAATTATTGTTTTCTTCTATACGGTTTTCTTCTAATTCCATTAGGTTTTGCTGTGCCATGAACAATGGTTTTATGGTAAAGTTTATGTATTGCTGATGTTTATCTTAAAAATTTCTTTCAATGCTTTTTTTGCAGCATGGTAACCGCACATGCCATGTACACCACCACCCGGTGGTGTTGAAGAAGAGCAAATGTACATTCCCTTTTGAGAGGTTTTGTAAGGAGACAACCGCAATGCCGGCCTTGTAAACAACTGGCCTATATCAATGATGCCGCCATTAATATCGCCGCCAATGTACATTGGCCCTGCCAAATCTGTAGGATTAAAAGGTTTAATTTAATTAACATTTTCGGCTAACCGGCATAAAGCTTAGCCCGGCCACACATTCGCCAGCCTAAGTATTTTACATTAGGAGGTAGTTAGGGTGCCCCAAAGCTATCGCAAGGGGTCGGGCAGAACTGCGTTCGCAACCTTCGTCAAAGCAACATTCAGTTGCTTTTCCCCGCTTGTGCTATTACTCCGCCGCAAAGAAGCGCTAACCACCTTTAGGGGGAGTTGGAGGGGGTTGCTTCAGCGGGGTAGCCGCTTCAATCCCTCACCCGATAGTGCCACCTGCTGTTTCTTCAGGCGTTTACTTATAAAGGTGCCGTTATGCAACAGGCTGCGTTGAAATAACAGGTAACCCGTCAAAAAATACTACTTCCCCAACGATATTTTATTCATCGCATAATTTATTAATGCTGGCAATCATTTCATTTTCAACGCCTTACTATAACACAATAGAAATTCTAAAATTTATTCCCTACTAATTTAATAGATTAATAGCTGACCTACCTATATTTGCCTATCGGATTTATAGGATTTAGTGATTATCCGGGCTAATTTAACAGCCGTATCAGACATCAAAACTGACAGACATGACAAAATCGTTACTCTTCATTGCTTCTTTTCTTTTGTGGGCCTCTTCCTCGTTTTCACAGGATGTGATTTCCGGTTCTGTACAGGATAGCCTTGGTAAGCCCCTGCCCGGCGCATCAGTAAACATTAAGGGTACGGGCGCATTCGCCATAGCGGATGCTAACGGTAACTTCAGCATCACCGCCCGCAAAAAACCTCCCTTTACATTAAGGATAAGCTCCGTAGGCTTTATACCGTACGAACTGGCAATAACGCAGGCAGCCAATGCCCCGCTTGTTGTAAAGCTTACGGCGGAAGACCAGTTGCTGGAGCTGGTAATTACATCCCGCCGACGCCAGGAAACAGCGCAGGATGTACCTATCCCTATTTCGGTTGTTGGCGGCTCACAAGTTGCGGATGCAGGCGCTTTTAATGTAAACCGCCTTAAAGAGCTGGTACCAACTGTACAGCTCTATTCCTCCAATCCCCGCAATACAACGCTGAACATCAGGGGCCTGGGGTCAACTTTCGGCCTTACTAACGATGGTATAGACCCCGGCGTAGGCTTTTATGTGGACGGTGTGTATTATGCCCGCCCTGCCGCAACCACACTTGACTTTATTGACGTTGAACGCATTGAAGTGCTGCGTGGCCCACAGGGGACACTGTTTGGCAAAAACACTACCGCCGGCGCCTTCAACATAACCACCAGCGCACCCAGCTTTAAACCCGGCGCTACTTTTGAGTTAAGCTACGGCAACCTGGGATATATACAGGCTAAAGCCGCAGTTACCGGCCCGCTGGGCAAAAAACTGGCAGGCAGGCTTTCTTTTTCAGGTACGCAAAGAGATGGCGTACTGTACCACGTGGTACAGCAAAAACGCATTAACGACCTGAATAACCTGGGCTTCCGCGGCCAACTGCTTTACACCCCCAGCGATAAGGTTAAGATTACGCTTACTGGGGATGCATCCCGCCAGCGGCCCGAAGGCTATGCGCAGGTTGTGGCTGGCGTGGTTACCACCCAGCGTGCCGCTTACAGGCAGTTTAACCAGATTATTGCAGACCTTAATTACAAGCTGCCCAGCCAAAACCCATTCGACAGGCTGGTTGATCACAACACCCCCTGGCGTTCTGGCAACGACCTGGGCGGTATATCGCTAAATGTTGATGCCAAAATTGGCGGGGGCACACTTACCTCTACTACCGCCTGGCGCTACTGGAACTGGGACCCCAGCAACGACCGCGATTTTACCGGCCTTTCTGTATTAAGCCTTTCTCAAGCTACTTCCAAACACAAGCAGCTAACACAGGAAGTGCGGTATGCAGGCGATTTGTCGTCACGCCTTAGCGGTGTAATTGGCGTTTTTGCCATTAGCCAGGACTTAAAAACCGACCCTGAACATATTGAAGAATCAGGTGATGCACAATGGCGTTTTTCGCAAAGCTCCACCAGCGAATTATGGAAGACGCCGGGATTGTTTGAAGGATTTGGCATTAAAACCAAATCCCGCTTAAAAACTTTTGGCGGAGCTGTATTTGGGCAGCTTGACTGGGCCATTACCGACAGGCTGCATGTATTACCTGGCGTAAGGTACAATTACGATAAAAAAGAAGTGGATTACGACCGCAAAACTTACGGCGGGCTGCAAACAACAGACCCTGCATTGATTGCGCTAAAAAACGCGGTTTATACCAACCAGGCTTTTAACATAGATGTTAATGAAAGCAATTTCTCAGGCCAGTTAACGGTGGCCTTTAAAGCCGCCAAAGGCATTAATACTTTCGCCACTTTTTCAACCAGTTACAAACCTGTAGGTGTAAACCTGGGCGGCCTGCCTACGGCCAATGGACAAGTGTTGCTTGACCTTGCCCGTATTAAACCGGAATATGTTACGCATTTTGAAGCGGGCATCAAAACCACCCCTGTTAAAAATGCCACCTTAAACCTAGTATTTCACCATACTGACATAAAGGATTATCAAACCCAGGTACAAACCGCTGAGGTGGGTGTTAACCGCGGTTACCTGGCCAATGCGGATAAAGTTCGCGTAATAGGCGTGGAACTGGATGCCAGCATAAGAACCAGCAAAAACCTTTCACTTTATGGCGCGCTGGCCTATACAGATGGTAAATACATTTCTTTCCCTAATGCGCCGGTACCACTGGAAGAAACAGGCGCACCTACCTCATTTAAAGATGTTGCCAAAGGCAAACTGCCGGGCATTTCCAAATGGGCAGGCTCTTTTGGCGGTGAAGTAGTATTTGCACGTGCAAAAGTGTTTGATGAGAACGCCAACTTCTTTTTTGCCCTGGATAGTTACTTCCGTTCTTCGTTCTCATCCAGCGCATCGCCTTCTAAATTCCTGAATATTGATGGATACTTTTTGCTTAACCCCAGGCTTGGATTTAAGGCTGCGGCAGGATTGTCTTTGTTTGTATGGGCCCGGAACGTTTTGGATAAAGATTACTTTGAACAACTTTTACCGGCCGCAGGCAATGCAGGTCATTACGCCGGTGTATTGGGCGACCCGCGAACCTATGGCATTACTTTACGTTACTCAGTGAAATAACTGATACTTTTTTACTATAAATAAGCTGATGGCCCTTGGTTTAATTAACCCGGGGCTATCGCCTTCATAAGCAGATTGGATGATGTTTCTTTTTAGCAAGCTAAAGCTTAAGCAACCACGATGTCTTAAATGTTTAATTGCAGTTATGCTGTTTTGTGTAACCCTGCATGGTAATGCCCAGACAACTTATAACCACCGTGTTTTTTGGGGACGGGCCGTATTGGCAGACAGGATTACAGACAAGCTAAAATGGGAAGTATACCTGCAAAAACGTACACAAAACATACCGGGCGAAAAAAGTCCATTTGGCGGGCCGCATTTTTTTAGCGCCTGGACATGGCTAAACTATAGCTTTTCCAAAAGCCTTAAGCTGTCGGTATCGCCTTTGGGTTATTTTGATTCCAACATTTTCTTTACCTCGCCGCAGGATGCTGATTTACCCGGCGTTAAAGAATTCCGCTGGACGGTAAGGCTTGAACAGGAGCAAAAATTCAAATGGCTAAATTACTCGAACAGGTACTCCGTGGAATACCGTACCCGGGACCTTAGCAACAAAGGCATTTACCAGCCCAACTGGCGCATACGGTACCAGGCGAAATTGGAAAAGCCTGTACTAAACCTTTTATCCAAAACAAAACCAGTATCGTTTATACTGGGGGACGAAGTGTTTATACAGTTTGGCAAAGCGGTAAAGGCTAATGCAAACATATTTGACCAGAACAGGATTTACGCCGGGGTATCCTACGAGGTGATAAAGAATATAAAAACTACGGTAAGCTATCTTAATATACGGCAGCAAAGAATAAACGGCAAAGATTTCGATAATGCGCATGTGCTGTGGGTGGTGGTTGCTTTTGATAATTTGTTCAGCCAGTTTAAGCACAGTTAGCAAATGCAGCGGCACAATAAACGCAACCCGGGGTATTACGCAAGAGTGATTATTGATGAACCTGCCTGCAACAGCAGCAACAGGTTACACCTTGGGTGAGGGATTGCAGCGGTTACCCCGGTGAGGGCCCTGGCAGCGGAGCCCTGTGCCGGAGTAATAGCGGAAAGCCCGGCCCCTTGCGATAGCTTGGGGACACCCCCTGAAAAATATTATCGCCTAAACAAAACAATACTGCCCGCAATGATTTTGGATCGTTAGTTTATTGCTGATGAATAGTAAAATGTAACCTGTAACAAGATGCAAAAAAATAATAACAGCCTGATTGATTTGCTGCGCAAGACACACAACGCGGAGTGGGAAGCTACCCCATCCACACATGACGCGATTGCATGGCTCACGGACCTTGTACAATTTCTTTTTCCCAGCAACCACCTGCCCAAGCAATCCTCTTATCACGGCATTCTTAAAAAGAACCAAATTGACCTGGAGAATTTGCTATTGAGCTATGTTAATACCAATGAACTGGATATTGACGCTGTGGTGAATGCGTTTTACAACAAACTTGAATCTATCTACAACAACCTGCGGCTTGATGCGGTAAAAATATATGAGTTTGACCCGGCAGCTTCCAGCATTTACGAAGTGATTGTTTCCTATCCCGGTTTTTATGCAATAACCGTGTACCGGATAGCACATGAACTTGTAAAACTGCATGTTCCTGTTTTGCCGAGGATTTTAAGCGAATTCGCACACCGCAATACCGGCACAGATATCCATCCCGGGGCCAAAATAGGCGTACCCTTTATGATAGACCACAGCACCGGCATTGTTATAGGCGCCACCGCCATAATTGGAAACAATGTATCCATATACCAGGGAGTTACATTGGGGGCATTACAGGTTTCCAAAGAACTGGCCGAGGTAAAGCGGCACCCAACAGTTGAAGACAATGTGATTATTTATGCACGCACTACTATACTGGGCGGCAAAACGGTTATTGGCCGCAACAGTATTATTGGCGGCAGTGTTTTTCTTACCAAAAGCGTAGAACCTTACTCACGGGTTTTTAATACACACCAATTAAGAATTGAAGTTGAGCGTACTACAAACGATGCTTAAAAAACGTTAAGCATGCGCTACCGGTGTAACAGCAGGCCGCATTTGTGATAGGCTGCAGTTGCAAAACACCACCGGCAAGCACCGGTGCCTGGTTTATACTGCGGGCAAGCTGAAAAGAATTAATGCTGCTGACTGGCTGCCGGACAATGTCATTAAGTTAAGGTTGTCAGCCTGAGCTTGTCGAAGGCGGATTCGTGAAAAAGAAACTTGCATAACCCGGTTTCGACAAGCTCAACCTGACATTCAGAGCTTAACTTAATGGCATTGGGCTGCCGGATAGAAGCGGAAACCCCGCTGAAGGTTCGGGCGCAGGGTTTGCAGCGGATAGCCGGAACTGCAGTATGGCGATGGATGTGAAGCTGAAAGCCCCAAATGCTTTAATAACGTGAGTTTTGGGTGTCGCACATGCCTGTATTCAAAACCCTTATTTACTTTTTTGTCTTGACACAAAAAAGTAACAAAAAAAGTCAAGGAAGAAACGATGTACAGCACGTTTCTTCCCTTCGCCCTGATTAAACTTTTGTACTACTGTGATTTCAGCAGTAGAATATTCTTCTACAAGGCACACTAAACTTTATGATGCAGTTAAAATGAATGATTCTGCCTGATTTTTATTTGTATATAGCTGAATATTAATATAAAAGATCCCAAACTCACGTTTAATACGTTAACCGGTTTATACCGGGCGTAAAAATGCCCGGCTTTTACACCGGGCATTTTTGAAATTTTGTGATAACCCTGCAGCTACTTTGCAGTTGGCAGGTTAAAGGTTAGCCGGCCAAAATAAAAAGCCCCATCCATACCCATTTGCACAGGCGCATATTTAAAGACGCCGAAATAGCTGTTGGCGTAAATCTGCTCATCGGGAAATACATTGAACAAGTTGTTGGCGCCAACGGTAAGTGTTACGTTGTTTAAAATTTTGTAACCCAAAGAAAGGTCGGTAACAATCTTTCCCTTGTGTTTTTGTATATCGCCAAAAGGAAATCCGTTGCGGGTAACCTGGCCAAAATATACGTTACGCAGGGTAACGCTGAATTTTTTAAACCCATACGTTAGAGAAAGGTTGGCCTTACTGCGGGGGGTACCTTCTACAATCAGGGAACTATCGGCCGGCGAAAAGAAAATTTGTTCCTGCCCTTTAAGCTGGCCCGGCACATGGGATGCAGTAATGGAATTCTTATTGATGTTAATGCCGAGTGACACATTGAAACTGTGGTTGCCCGATCTGATGCTGTAATCGGCAACAAGGTCTAACCCGATGGTACGTGTATCCACCGCGTTACTGAAAAACCTGGCAGAGCTTGCCCCAAGCGGGTTAAGTATATCCTGTATTTCCTGTACGGGATCGCCGAATGGATCGTACCCAAAACTACCGGTAAGAACAATCCTGTCTTTGATATTAATGAGATAGCCATCCACGGAAATGGTTAGATTTTTAACGGGTGTTGCAGTAATACCCAAGCTATAATTCAGCGACGTTTCCTGCTTTAGCTGAGGGATACCCAATGCTTTAGCAAGCGCACTGTTACTGGGGAAAAAACCGGCCTGCCCCAGCCTGTTATCGGGTAAAATGTTGGTACTGATATAACTGAAAGATTGCTGGTGCAGGGAGGGCGCCCTAAAGCCGGTGCTGATGGCGCCGCGAACGGCAAAACCATTGGTTACCTTATAACGCGTTGTAAGTTTACCATTTAGGGTTGAGCCAAAATCGCTATAGCGTTCAAAACGGGTGGCGCCGCCGATAAGCCATTTGGCTGTTACATCCAGTTCCGCATCGGCATAAAGACTAAAATTGTTACGGCTTTTGTGTACCGCGTTATCAGGCGAAAAACCAGGAAAAGATTGTGAACCACCTGCCAGGCCTGATGGATTTGAAACAGTTCCATCAGGATTGGTAACCAACGCATAGTTTTTCCATGAGGCTTCTTCGCCGGAACGGATGCGGTAATCATCTACCCTGAACTCGGCGCCAAACGCAAGGCTGAGTCCCGAGCCGATGCCTTTAAATAACCTACTGAAATCCAGGTTGGTGGTGTTTTGCAAAAATTCATGCCCACCTGCCTTAAAGCTTGTAGGAGAAGCACTTTCCAGCGACGCATTAACAGTATTGTTTACCGAAAAATCAAACCGGTTATTTCCGATGGTATTGCTGAAATCGCCATTCCATTCGCCTGCCCTGAATTTAATACCGGCAACGAGAGAACGGTCATGAATATCAGAACCTGTATTGGGTTGAAATCCGTTAGGGAAAATACTATACACATTAACGGAATAGTCGCTGGGCAGCCTGCGGAAACCAAACCCTTCTCCCCGACGGTAATTGTAGCCGCCAAAAGCATAAAATTCTCCTTTCCCGCTCTTGAAAGGCAATGACAAATTGATAAATGCAGCAATGTTTTTTATGTGGGCGTTGCCCACCTGGAAATTAAAATCATCCCTCTTCAAATCTTTTTGGGCCAACTGGTCATCATCATACTTACGGGATGCAGCGGGATCACTGGTAAAATCGTAAGCAAAATAATTATCCAGCGAAGACTGGTCGAAAATAATGAGGTTATGGTTCTGCGAACGGCTGGTTTTGCCACGGTTAAATGCTTCGGCGGTAACGTTAAGGTAGCCGCCGTGGCGGCCAAGAGATGTGCCGTAGTTGAGGTTAAGCTGGCCCAAGCCGCCATCTCCCTCAGAAGTTGCACCCCCTGTTACAGAGGCGAATAACTTATTTGTATTTTTTTTAAGCACAACATTTATTACGCCGGCAATGGCATCAGAGCCATATTGTGCGGCAGCGCCGTCCCGCAGTACTTCGATACGTTCTATGGCCGAAGCCGGAATGGCATTAAGATCTGTACCGACTGATCCGTTACCGATGGTACCCTGATTATTGACCAGCGAAGTGGTATGCCTGCGTTTGCCATTGATAAGCACCAGCACCTGGTCTGGACCTAGGCCCCGGATACTCGCCGGGTCAATATGTTCTGTACCGTCAGAGGATGATTGCCTGTTACTGTTAAAGGATGGCGAAGCATATTGCAGTAGCTGGTTAACATCGTTTTGCGCGGTATTTAACTGTAGCGCACCAATATTAAAAACATCCACCGGCACTGGTGTATTTAGCCGTGTTCTGCCGGAGGAACGCGTACCTACAAGCACCACCTCCTGCAAACTGGCGCTGGAAGAAACAAGCACAACGCTGAATGCAGACCGTTCTGACAGGTTGCTTTCGTAAACCTGGAAATTTAGGGCAGTGATTTGCAATTTTGCATCCGCTTGGGGCACCGTTAATGAGAATTTTCCACCGCTACCGCTAATGGTAGAGGTGCCCGAAGGCAGTGATTTTATGGTAGCGCCATCAACAGCGCTGCCATTAGCATCGGTTATGGTTCCGCTAATGGTTTTTGTTTGTGCGTAAAGGCCAACACTAAATAACAACAGGGTAATAACAAGCAGTTTTCGGAATAATTGATTCATATAGTTCTGGTAATTTAATCTACAAAATTAGTAGACTTTAAATGCAGTTACAAAATTTGTATAATTTTTGTTGCTGTTAAACATTTTATAATGCCAAAAGTTTAAACTTTTGCCACGCTACGCCAGATAGTAACAACTTAAAATAATTTTACCAACCACGGGCAGAATTAATTTTTTGCTTATTTAAACTGCATTATATTTGTCTACCATTTTAGTAGAATATAAATGAGGTTATGAATTACACTAACCGTTTATCCCAGGTGTTGTGTTACATTTTGCCCGTTGCATACAGCGGCCGCTCCTCTTGTTGTTAGAAGACGAATTAATTAATTAGCTGAGAATTATTTGCATTAGTAAATGGTCATGTGGCCGAGAGGCGAGGCAATGGTCTGCAAAACCTTATACGGCGGTTCGAACCCGCCCATGACCTCAACAGCAGCTATTGTTATACAGCTTGCCGGTATGAATAAACTGTATGAACAAACAAGTAACCATTTTTTTAACAGCAATACTTTTTTTGTGTGCGCAGGTACTGCATGGACAGGATAAAAGCACGTCCCCACGTGTATTGGCAATTGTTGCACACCCGGATGATGAGAGCATTTTTTGTGTAACCTTATACAAAATAGCCAGGGAATTGCAGGGAACGGTTGACTTGTTTGTAATCACGAATGGTGAGGCCGGCTACAAGTATTCCACACTGGCAGAACAGGTATATGGCGTTAAACTTACGGATGAAAAAAGCGGCAGGAGCAGGCTGCCGGGCATAAGAAAAAAAGAGCTGATGAATGCGGGCAAGATACTTGGCGTATCTAACTATTATTTTGCAGAACAGGTAGACAGCCGCTTTTGCCTTGACGAAAAAGAACCGCTGGATACAAGCTGGAATACATCATCAATAAAAGAAAAGCTGGCAAAGGTTTTAACGGATAACAAGTACGATTACGCCATTTGCGTTTTGCCGGAGCCTTCGCAGCATGGGCAGCATAAAGCTGCCAGCCTGTTGGCGTTAAGCACCATTAGCTCCCTTCCCGCAGATAAAAAACCACTTGTTTTAGGGGCGCTTGTACGTAATAAAGCAGACAGCACTTTTAAATTTTCCGGTTACGGAAACTATAGTGAAACAGCTACACTTACAGATACAGCCCTATTCAGAACAGACAGAACAGCCTCTTTCAGTTATGGCAACCGCGTTAACTACAAGGTAATTGCCAACTGGGAAATAGCAGAACATAAATCGCAGGGGGCAACTCAGATGACAATGAACGATGGGGACTACGAAGAATTCTGGTACTTTAAACAAAACGGAAACGAAGGCCTGGAGAAATGCAGAACTTTTTTCAGCCAGTTAAAGCAGGTGCCTTATGCAAGGCAAACTTACTAACTGGTAAACCTTGCTATACATAAATATACTTAGTATGAAAAAGCTGGTTATCCTATTATCCGCAAACTTTTTATTGTTTGGTTTTAGTAAACCTGTCACCCCTGCAAGGGCCTACACTATCAAAGGCGCTATTATAAGCAGGAATGACAACAGGCCGGTAAATAAAGCGTACATTATTGCTATAGCGGGTGAAGAAGAATCGCTGAGTGATGTAAATGGCCAATTTAAGTTAAGAACCTGCCAACCATTGCCTGTTAAAATAAGCATACAGCACAACCTGTATGAAACTTCTGAGGTTACTGTTGCAGACACAACCAAACCATTACTGGTACAACTGGAAAAACAGGCGGTGAAATAATCGACCCGCCTGTGCATTACTTAGAGAATTTTATTTAACAGACACCAAATGTTCAACACGCAACTAACCCTCATTTAGCAGGCTATCAACCAATGCTTCAAATTCTTTTTTATAGTCTTCATAATGTTTGCCAGTACCAGGGCCACTAAAGCCGGAATGAATTTTTCTTACCACACCTTTTTTATCAATAAATATTGTTGTGGGAAAAGACCTGATACTCTCTAACTGCGGCAATGTTTTTTCCGTTCTTCTTTTATCAGAAACTTCAACACCTGTTACTAAAAATGGATACTTTACATTAAATCTTTTCTGAAATGGCGCCAATGCGGTTTTGGATTCCATAAAATCCGTTGACCGTTCATAAGCAAGGCCCAGTACTTCTACTCCCCTTGCCCGGTTGCGATTATAATAATCACTAAGAAAGGCCGTTTCATCCATGCAGTTGGGGCACCAGGAACCAAGTATCTGTATAATCAAAACTTTGTTCTTATAATATTCATCATTATTCGAAATTTTTTTGCCGGTAGTGGATGGAAAGCTAAAATCAAGACGGCTTTCCCCTTCACGCAGTTGCGTAAAACTATATTCATCGTTTAGCTGCGCAGCAGGGTTCCTCTTTGCCGTCCATACTTCGTGAGATGAAAGGCCGGAATACAGATGAGCATCAGCAATGCTATCCTTGCCCTGCAGCCGGGCAGTAAATAAAACAGCATGTCCGCCATCAAAACCAGAAAGCTTCAGGCTGTCACCTGCAACAGCGCCTTCCAGGTAACGGTAATCGCCTGTGGCTGTTAAAAAGGTACCTGTTACTTTCCCCAGCGAATCCTGCTGAAATTCACCTACAGCTTTGGATTCCGCGTCATTCTGTGTACCGAAATTTACTGACCACCGGCCAGATATATCATAAGCCGGTGCACGGCGCAATGCATACCTTTCCTTGTTATTATAGCTGGCATAAAAAGGAATTTCCTGTTTGCGGCTTCCGTAATTTTTAATGTATAAGCCCTCAAGTATCCCACCTGCTTTTACAGCCAATGAAAACCCCGACGCAAAGAAGGGCATTTGTATCCAAACTGAATCGCCGCGGCGTTTAATACTGTCAACCAGCAAACGTTCGCCTGCATTCAGTACATACATTACCTGCCGGCCATTTTCAACGGCAGTTTCAAAATTAAAAACAATCTCTTGCCCATCCGGCCTTTGCAATACAGCTTTCCATATTCCCGTTTTTAATACGGGTTTAGTACCAGCCGCCTCAACAGCAATAAACCTTGCCAGTATAAAAACAAGAGCCAGGCAAATTCTTCTTATCATGCAACAATGATTTCTGGTTTTTAAACAGCTCTTCGCAATTACTTTCAACAGGTACAAAATTTTTATGGGCCCGGCAGCATTAACTACCATTGAGCATCGTTGCGTCGCACTCTTGTACTGCACCGCTTTACGCAACATCATAACCTGCACCCCGCAGCATTTCTTTCGTTTACGGCTTATACCAAACAACCAAATCTGTCATTTAACTATAACATGCATTTTTAAGTTTTGCAAAAATTAAAATGCTGCATCATGCAAATGTAACCCTTGAAAACAAAGGGAAAAATAATTTCCTACAATTTTTGTAGACTATTGTTTTTATAAGAATTTTTTCCTTGCTTTGCAGCATGCAAATGCGGTTATCATATTGTCAACACTCTGCCAGCCTCAGTAGTGGCTCCTGCCCTGGCTGTTGTTGTATTACCGCCTAATCCCCGCTCTGCAAATAGTTTTTCTACGCAATTATTTTATTACTCTTACTATAAACATAAAACCAGTTTTATGCCAGAAACCACACAGCACAATTTTCAAGCAGGCTTACAAATAACCCAGGATCAAACTGAATTCTTTCAACAAAACGGGTACCTGCATTTTAAACAATTTTTACCCAGGGAAACAGTTCAACATT
This sequence comes from Foetidibacter luteolus, assembly GCF_009650435.1. Classification (GTDB taxonomy): domain Bacteria; phylum Bacteroidota; class Bacteroidia; order Chitinophagales; family Chitinophagaceae; genus Foetidibacter; species Foetidibacter luteolus. The sequence goes on along the minus strand of NZ_VVIP01000008.1, from coordinate 155,424 downwards.
TTCTACAGGAATTAAACAACATCCAACAGTTGCTGCTTGAAAAAGGAATTGATACTGTAAATGGCATACCACTTAAATTTGGCAGGGATGGCAACGGCGATACTTTTATTCAGCGCTTTGCCTTTGCATCCCATTACAGCAAGCTCTTCAGAGACTTTCTGAAAGATCCGCGGCTTCAACCTTTGTTACAACCATTGCAGCCTTATGAAGGCCGTATTGGCGAAAATGAAAAAGACGGGCTTGTGGTTAATCATTATATAAACACACCAGACAGTGCGTACAAGCAATTGGGCTGGCATACAGACAGCCCACGTGATCTTTTTCTGGGCAGCCGCATTATGCCAATGCTGAATGTAGGGCTGCACCTGGATGATTATCCGAAAGAAAAAGGAGGGCTGAGAATTTTGCCGGGCACACACAACCAGGGCATCTTCTCACTATTGTTTAAAAAGAAATACTTTATAGACAACAGGCCCGATCCCAAGGAAATAGGTTTTGATATTGAAGCGGGAGACCTCACTGTGCATGATGGCCGTTTATGGCATAGGGTACAGCAGTCGCCGTATTATGGTGAACAAAGCAGAAGACGGGTTATGTATATTCCGTTTGTTACAGGCGCTTATGCACCTAAAAAAGCCGACAGTCCCACGCCGCTTTATCACAAAATTGGCAAAGTGCTGCTGAAAGCAAAAAAAGGGCATAGCCATCGCCCCCAGGGAAACCCTCAACCCGTATTAGCCACCGAAAAGACTTACTAACCCCCATCTATACGTTTTGGATAAAGCAAAAAAGGGTTGTCTCAAAAGTATTGAGCAGCCTTTTTTTATTCGTATCCCCGATGGAGTTTATTTTCGTTTAGGCGATTCTCAAAGCTTTAATTTTTCTTTTGAGACAGCCTCTTCTTTTACGGACCGGGCTGAAAGTGTTACAACCACTTACTGATTTGATTATCAGGAACCTTATTTTTTTTCAGGTGGCGGCACCTGTTGCAGATATCTGAAGGCCATTATTGCTCACACCACTCACATTCTTATACTTATCTGTGAGTAAGTTCCACTGTCATCATAACGATAGTTATCACTGGCATCTATTAGTAAATCCTGCAGGCTCATTGTCGCCGTAAAAACAGGCAGATCAAGCAAACCCTATCTTAAGCATTAAGCCTATCAATGCGGCAACCAGGATGAGCTGAGGCTCCTGCAGCTTTTTGATGTAGATTAACGCTAATAAACTTGTAACCGCAATAAGTGCTGTAGGTACATCATAGATACTGCGGGTGGCAATCACAATTACAGCGCCGACCAAAGCGCCTATCACAGCGGCTGTGATACCATCCACAAAAGCTTTAACAGATTGATTTTTGGCAATACGCTTAAAATATGGCGCCGGTAATACAGTAAAAAGATAACAAGGCAAAAATGTGGCTAGCGCTGCCACTGTTGCTCCCGGAAAACCCGCTACCAGGTAACCAATAAATCCGACGGTTATAACAACTGGTCCAGGTGTAACCATAGCAACGGCAACTGCATCCAGGAATTCCTGTTCGGAAAGCCATGCATATTCTTGTACTACACCTGCGTGTAAAAACGGAACGATGGCGAGGCCGCTGCCAAAAACAAAAGCGCCTGCTTTGGTAAAGAACCATCCAATTTTACCCAGAAGCCCCCAGTCGGCGGTGTAAGTACTAACCTGTAGGAGTACTATATTAGCGGCAACGTTTTTCTTTGCCCATTTGGGCGGAGCTTTAATAAACATATAAACCAGCCCTGCGCCAATGAAAAATAAAACTTCTTCTGATTGAGTGATGACTGTAATGATAATACCTGCCCCATAAAGCACCCATAGCAGCCATTTAGACCGCAGAGAAGACTTGTTGAATTTGCCGATGGATTTAATTGTGAGCTTGTAACAGCTCATAGCAATAATGCCGATTACAGCGGCGCCGATACCATAAAATATCGCCTGCATCCACGGCAGCCCTCCGAACCTTACATAAGCAATGCCAAGCAATACAACCATAATGAAAGAAGGTATAACAAAGGCAAAGCCCGCAATTGTAGCTCCTATGATGCGGTAATGTACGAAGCCCAGGTAGATGGCCAGTTGCGCTGCCAGGGGGCCCGGCGCCAGTTGCGCCAGTGCCAACCCCTCTTTGTAATCTTCTTCCGTAATCCATTTTTTTTGTTCAACCAGGTCTCTGTGCATATACCCTACCAGGGCTACAGGGCCTCCAAAACCAATGGTACCAAGTTTTAAAAAATATATCGAAAGATCCCTCAATGAGTAGTTAGCCTTGTTTTGAGTAGTAGCCATACAACAATATTTTTTAGGTTCATCGTAAAAATCCGTACCTAGCCGGTTATACTGTTTGCCGGATAAAACTGTGCAGCATTTTTTGGTGGCCAGCTATAGTGCTACTATAAGACGCCTGTTGTGTCACTCACTTGTACGCCCGGTAATTCTATTCGGCAATGTGCAGCCTGGCTGTTTTTCTTTGCACAGTTTTATGGGGCGTGCAGTATAATTAGTTAGGTAGGGTAGTACACCAGGGATGTGCGTAAAGCCCTAAGCCGGGTAACGCGGTAAAGCCTGACTGGCTGCCGGATTGAAACGGAAACCCCGCTACCTCCTGGCCCCCTGAATGGGGAATGCAGCGCTGCCGGTAGCGGAGTTGCAGTGAAAAGCCGGAACTATAGTCCAATTGAAATACTGTAACCGAAAGCCCCATATCTTTTTGAATAATTTTATGCGATGCCAGGCAGGCATTTTTTCTATGAGCCCTTTATTCGTTAGTGGGTAGCGAAGCCTTTACCTGTTTGATCAAGCGCTGTCCTTAATCCTTTTGCCAGTTGCCTGGCCTGTCCTACTCCCCAGTAATGCAGGAAAAAGATGCGGGGATGTTCATGCACCATGTGATTATGGACGGCCACTACCTCTATCCCGTTTTCTACCAGCGCCCTGATAACCGGCTCAACTTCATTTTCCAACATGGCGAAATCTCCCGCTACGGCCGCTTTTTCCGGTGTTCCCTGCCAGGCAGCCCAGGTATTGAATCCCGCAAAGCTGCTGACAGGTATGCCATGCTCCTGCAAGGGCACATCCGGCCGTGCGATAGTGTATTTGTACACGCCCTTCGAAGCCTCACCCTTAGCACCGATGATTCCATCCAGCTCCGGTATATTGATGGTATTTATGACGCTGTCGGCGCCAGTTGCTTTGGGATCATGTCCGCGAACCTCCTTTACCTTATCGAAAATGGCTTTTACGCTGGTGGCGACTTTGTCCAGAGGCCCTTTGCCTTCAATATGCATGTACATAACATTGGGGTGGTTACGTACGAAATGATTGTGGATAGCGGTAATAGCAAAACCCTGCCTGATTACTTCTTTTTGAACAGGGGCCAGGTCTGTTTCTGTTAACACAATGTCACCCATCGCCATCGCGCTGTCTCCACACGGTGTAAAACAGGTCCAGCTCCCCAGCCCCATGGCAGGAATAATCTTAAAACCATCCACTTCTATTTTTAAGTCATGCTGGGGTACGGTAATCTTATACTCGCCATTTTTTTCCACCCCTTTTATCCCGGTGATCTGTTCAATTTTGGCAATGTCGAGTTTGCTGCTTCCCGGAGGACAGGCGATAGTTGTTGAATCATTTTTGACTGCCTGAACAGCATTACGTTGAGCCGGTGTTTGGCTACATCCATAGCCCAATAGCGTAGCAATGAATAGCAGGCCGATTGTGTTTTTCATGTGTTGTTGGTTATGCTTTTAAGTAAAAGCGGGTTCCAGTTATGTTTTTCATCCTGGGCAAAACAGGCCCAGCTATAGAGCGCATCATAAATTTTCATCCCGATTTCAAGCATCTGGTGATCGTTAGTGAAGTTTTGGGAAAGACCGGCGGAAATAGCCCACAGCCCTGCCGCCTGAGGTGCAAGATCAAAGCGGTCCGTGTCTGCGGCCCTGACTATCATGGCAATTTGCAGGAGCGCCGGATCGTTGATACCATGCTTTTTGATAAAGTAATCAAAGGAACATTCCTCTCCATAGTGGCTATACTCAGCGCCCGGTATGTCATACGGTATCGCTTCCAGCAATGATGCCTGCCGGAAGACCTGTTCTTTGGGAACATACACAAATTCAGCGGCAGGATCTATAAAACGTTTAACCAGCCAGGGGCAGGCGACACGGTCAATTTTGGGTCTTTCCCTTGTTATCCATTTCATAACAGCAAGCTTTGTGGTTAAAAGACAATACCGAACTGGAAGCCAATGCCAATGGATGAGGGCTGATTGTTACCAAAGCGTGCCGGAACCGGAACGGCAATAAACCAGTTGTAGCCGTTAGCTTTTGCGACAATCTTGTTCAGTACAGGTGTGAAACCATACCTTCCGGAAGTTTCAAACGCAGCCCTTGCAGCAAGTGTGTAACCTTTTCCAAGGCCGAAAAGCGCTCCCGGATGAAACAGGAAATTATTCATTTTGCTGGCGCCCTTTTCTGAACGGATGAACGGTACAAACTCAGCAGAAAATCCAATCTTCGCACTTTTCCAGATATTGATGCCAGTGGGCAAACCACCGGTGTAGCTGCCATCAAAATTGTAATGCGGCTTCTCGCTGCTAAAAGATACAATGGGATGTAAGACACCTACATAACCCACTATCCGTGGATATGTTTGTGGCTGCTGAGCCTGTAATTTCTTTGAAAACGAAATAAGCAGCATGCAGGCAAGTAATGGCCTGAAATGAAATGTCCATATATGCATCCGGTGTCATGGATTTAATGAACCACAATATTACAAGCAGGAAAAGCCGGTAAATAGAACAGATGTTACCGGCCTTGTACAATTGTTACTTTTTTGATATTTTTTTCCGGTAGGCAGAAGGGCTTTGCCTGGTATGTTTTTTAAAAATCCTGGTAAAATGGCTTTGATCGGAAAATCCGGTCAGGTAAGCGATGTCAGTAAGGGATAATTTGACATCAGCCATGAGGCTGATCGCTTTTTCTATGCGCTGTTTACGGATATATTCACCGAAGCTCATATTGTCAAAATGCCGGGAAAACTCCCTTGACAGGTAGGAACGGTTGATATCCAGGTCACGGGAAAGTTCTGTCAGCGTAATGTTTGTGTCAATATGATCCTGTATCATTTCTTTTAATTCAACGGCCCAACCCGGTATCTGACCCTCCTGTCCGCCTTGCGATTTGATTATCCTTACCAGGGCATTTAACAAGAGGCTTTCAAAAGGCTGCTGCGTATGTTTGACATTTTGCAAATGTGTAGCCCAGCTATACAACGCATCATATATCAGCATACCTTTTTCAAGTAATTCATTATCGTCATTGAAATTATGGGCCAAGCCGGCAGATATTGCCCAAAGGCCCGGTGCATGTACCGAAAGCTCATGATGATCTGTGTCAGCACCACGCACAATTGGCGCCATAGCCAACACGCCGGCATCGGTGATGTTGTATTTTTTGATAAAATAGTCAAAAGTGCAATCATCGCCATAATGCGTATGTTCTACCCCCGGAATGTCAAATGGAGTAGCTGATAATTGCTCTGCTTTTAATAATACTTCATTAAATGGGGCATATATGATTTCTGCGCCGGGATCGATAAACTTTTTTATCAGCCACGGGCAGGCGATACGGTCAATTTTAGGATGTTCCCTCGTGATCCATTTCATAACACTTAGATTTTGGCATTTATATGCGAACTGGTTATCAAAGCCAATTGTATACTCAATTTATAGCCTTTGATACCGCCTGGTCATTTTCAAAGCTCGCCGACAGGTCAAATTTCTCCAAAATTTACTGTTAGATTAGCAACAAAAATTTTGGGATGAAGGTATTAGTGATAGAAGATGAGGCAGGCCTGCTACAAAGCATTATCACATATTTTAAAAAAAGAAGACTTTACCTGCGAGGGCGTGAGTTTGTATAGAGAGGGCCTTGCCCTGATTGAAGATTTTGAACATGACTGCATCATACCGGATATTAACCTGCCGGGCGGTACCGGGCTTCAACTGTTGCAATACCTGCGTGACCAGCATAAAGAAGATGGCGTGATCATAATTTCGGCCCGCGATTCACCGGATGAACCATTGACCTGCTATTACGTAACGCTGCCATTCGGCAGGAGACATTGCTGCTTACCAAAAATGAGTATGACCTGATTGTTTTCATGATCAATAACCGCAACCGCGTCGTGAGCCGCCAGGCCTCCGTTGAAGGTCATCCATTGCAAATCGTTTAAATTATGCGCCGGTACCACATTGATATAATTCCGGTGCGACTGGTTTAAATAAGATCGGGTAAGTTGTCAAAGCAGGTTTTGCTGCGCCGCCTGGTAGACAGTCCTTACCGATGCCTGAAAGCCTAAACTGCGGGCCAGCGATGCATCGGCATGCAGATACCAGGGGTTCATCAGCGGCTCTGCTGAAGAAGCCATCGATTCGCCAACAAGCTGTAATAGCTCGTACAACGTTGTTGGGGCCTCATCTGCGATATTGACCACCCGTCCGTCCATACCCCCTTGCAAAGCCATCATGATAGCCGTGTATATATCGCGATGGTGGATAGTACTCATCCGCATAGCCGGATGAAATTTAGCAGCAACTACATGTTTAGGCAAGTCTTCCAGGTGGCCGTCTCCATCTCCATAAACAAATGGGAAGCGAAGAACAGACCAGTTCAACCCGCTTTCACGTAACGCATTTTCCGCAGCAACTTTGCTGGCCGGATAGGCATGTTGCGGGTGAAGCTTATCATCCTCCCGGCCGGGGTGCGGATTGTTCATATCATAAACATGGCTGGTACTTGCAAAAATGAAGCGGGCATCAGGTGCATTGCTCTTCACGGCATCAATGAGGTTGCGTGTACCCTCCAGGTTACTTTTCCAGATCAAATCCGTATCCGGTGACCGGAACACGGCTGCCAGGTGAATGATGGCTATTGCATCTTTTACGGCTTCTTCCAGTGTTGCCGGTTCAAACAAGTCGCCATTTATAGCTGTAACTCCGGCCGGCACTTCTTTGCCACGTACCAACGCGAAACAATTATATCCTGCTTTAACAAGGCGGGGCAAAAGCCTTGAACCTACTAAGCCGGTTGCACCGGTTACCAATATTTTACCATATTGTCTGTCCATAATTAAATTGTTTCAGACAAAGGTTTAACTAATGTGATAGTAAGTTGAGGACAAAAAACGCTTTTACGAGGACAAATCCTGATAAGAGCCGGCTATCGTTTTACCGGTTACTTTTTTAAATAAACGCGAAAAATAACCAGGGTCATTAAATCCGAGCTCAAATGCCAATTCCTTTACAGACGTATTTTGGTTACTATGTATTCTACGTTTTGCCTCCATGATCAAACGGTCTGTAATGAACTCTTTAGGTGAAACGCCGGAATGCTGTTTTACGATCCTATACAAAGAATCTGTGCTTAAGCCTAACTTTGCTGCGATTTCCGTTATGGCAGGCTGGTCAGTAAGATGATCTTCTACAAATAGTTTGAACCCTAAAAACTTATCAAGCCCCGCGGCAGTGTGCTTCTTATCCAATACAAAATAAGCTGCGTTTACTTCTGTAAGCAGGCTGTTGAGGTAAGCCAGGATTATTTCCGGATCATTATCGTCTGTACGTAACAATTCATTTAAAATCCTGAATGTATTACAAAGCCTAAGTGCGGCACCGGGTGGAAAACTAATCTTTTGCTGGTTCAAGGGGTTGAAGAGAAAGGGGAATTTTTTTGGCAACCGCGAAAGACATTCATCGTCAAATCCCAATTTATAATAGTCTGCCGTGTGGGCAGTTGCAGGCAGTTGCCTAAGCTGGTGGGGTAACGCAAAAAATAGCTCATTTTTGCCTACTTCGATAGTTTGCCCGTCGATAATCTCCTGACTCTTCCCGTGCACCACGAAAAGAAAGAAATAATAAGGCAGCCGTTGAGCAGAACCGTATTGAGCCACCGACTCCGGTGATATATGGCCGAATTCCGGAGAAACGATGCGTATCGCGACCCCTTTGTTTTGACTCAGATTTTCAGGAAATGTGTTAATGGCCATAATTTCTAAGGATCATTATTGACCGAAGTTACCCATCAGTGAGACAAGGTACTAATTGAACGAAGCCCTGAACTCCAACGGAGAAACATTGGTTTTGGTTTTAAATAATTTGCTGAACGACTGTGGATGTTCGAAGCCCAATTCGTAAGCGATCTCACTTACCGTCAGGCTGGTAGTGGATAATCTCTCCTTGGCTTTATCAATCAGTTTTTCGTGTATGTACTGTTGGGTACTATACCCCGTAAGGGTTTTAAGCAAACTACGCAGGTAACTGGGCGATACATTCAGCGATGCCGCAATGAGCTCTACTGTGGGCAATCCTTTATTGATCAAATCTCCTTTGTCAAAATAATCATTTAACAAATCATCCAGGCGCTCAAGGATAGCGTGGTTGGTAATCTGGCGGGTAATGAACTGCCGTTGATAAAAGCGGTCGGAATAATTGAGCAGGGCGTCAAGATGCGACACGATGATGCCCTGTGTAAACTTATCGATATTTCCATTGCATTCCTGTATGATATTTGCCACCAGCTCATTCATGATCTTCTCTTCTTTTTCCGACAAAAACAAGGCTTCGTTTACTGAATAATTAAAGAACTCATACTGCTTGATTTTCCTGGCGAGAGGTGTGCCCCAGAAAAAATCGGGATGAACAAATAACATCCAGCCCTTAGGCTCATAGCCAGGTTCATGCTCCTGCCCGCTGAGCACCTGGTTAGGGCCGACAAATGCCATAAAGCCTTCGTCAAAATCATACTTCTGCTGTCCGTACACCAGGTTGTTACAATTTCTTTTAATGGAGATCATATAAAAATCGAGTATGACACTTATGCCAGGGCTTGCCTTCAGTTGCCCACACTCGATTATGCTGATCAAGGGATGCGGTGGCGGCGCAAAGCCCTGCATTTTATGGGCCTGCGATATGGAACTTATCCTGATTGGTGTATTCATTGTTTGATTTTACGATTTGAACGGATATTTCAGCCAGATCAATACCAGCGGTAAAGCCAGAAAAGGAATTTCCATCAGCGCTGTTTTTGCATCACCTGCCCTCAAAGACAAGGCCATTATCAATATGATGGTTACGGCGTTCAACAAATTGCTGATAAAAAAAGTTTGTGGAAAGAACAATAGCAATCCCACGATGATGGAAAATACGCCAAAATAGGGCATCGTGGCCTGGTTAATGCCCAGGTTTGCCATCATTTTTTCCTGTTCCGGGCCAAGCGGTTGAAATGCGTCCCAACCATGTTTGATGCTGAGACAGGCCGATACCAACAGAAGTATGATACTTATCGCTTTCATATATTTTAGTTTGTTCTGTTAAAAAAACTGTTGATGAACTATCCGGCGTTTATCTTCTTATTGGCAATGAGCAGCGCAACAGCACAAAGCAAACTTGCCAATGGGCCAATCAACAATCCCCATCGCAAGCCGTTATTGCTGCTTGAGGCTGTGGTATGATCACTTATAAAACCCACCAACACCGGCGCCAGTGAAGGCCCCAAAAGCCCTGCTGCCAGCAACAATAAAGCAGTTGACAAAGCCTTGTTACCACTGCCCGCCACCAAATGCCCGCTGCCAAAGGCATAGGGTAACAAAAACGCGAACGAAAACATGCCCGGCACCAACAGCGCTATAGCCCCATTGCCGGTAGGCATGAACAAAGCCGCAGTAGTGCATAAGGCAGTCATGAATAGCATGATGGCCGGCGGTCTTAACAACGCTTGTGAATTTCTTGCTATTGCCCTGTCAAAAAATCTTCCGCCAAGCAATGTAGCGGCAATGCCGAGCAGCCCCTGCATTAAGCCAAACTTTAACCCTATTTCACTTGCGGTAAGCCTATAAGTTCTTATTAAAAAGGGTGTAGTGAAAACATAGAACGGCGCAGATGCAAAACCCAGCAAATTGGCAGCCACAAACAACCACAAAAATGCTGGCTTCCTCAGCAAATTACGGCCGGCCGTCAGCAATCCGCCGCCGTCAGCAACTTTCTCTGCGGCAGGCACTTTGTTCCCCTGCACAAACAGCAATACCAATACCGCCAACACCAATCCCAAAGCACCTGCTGCAAAGAAAGCGTTTCGCCAGCCAATATTATCACTTGCCCAGCCTCCCAGGGCAAAACCCAACATGGTGCCAAGCGGAAGACCCATTGAAAACAGTCCGATCGCCCTTCCCCGGATTGACCCGGGGAGTTTTTGCGTGATCAAAAAATGACTGGCCGGCGTACCACCCGCTTCGCCGAGCGCTACTCCAAAACGCAACAGCATCAATGTTAAAAAGCCTGTAGCCATTCCTCCCAAACCTGTCATGAGACTCCAGATCACTATACAGGCGACCAATACCTTTTTTGCCCCGCCCCTGTCCGACATGCGTGCCAGCGGCAATGCTGCCAGCGAATGGCAAACGGCAAATCCCAAACCTGTGATCAGCCCCAATTGCGTATCGCTTAACCCCAGTTCTTTTTTGATGGATTCGCCCACGATGAAAGGCAGCACCCTGTCTATCTGGCCAACAATGCTTACCAGCAAAAGAGTGGTTAAAAAAGCGATCCTTTTCCAACCGAAAACATATTCGTTCATGTTAATGTTCATAGTCGTAACCGTATTTTCAATTATGCGGGCTAATTATACTGCACACCGCATCAAACTGTGCAAAGAAAAACAGCCTGGCCGCACGTTGCCGAATAGAATTACCAGGCGTACAAGTGAGTGACACAACAGGCGCCTCATAGTAGCACTATTGTTGGTCACCAAAAAATTGTTGCACAATTTTACCAGGCAAGCAGTATAGCTGCCCTTATTGATTCTTGCGGAGCGAACCAAAGAATGCCGGATTCAACCCTTTAATGCCATGCATCAGCATACCAGGTATCTTATTTAATCCGATGTATAAAAATCTCTGCCCGCTTTTCCTGCCTGCGCTATTAAAAATTTAGGGGCTATCCGGCTCAGCACCCTGATCAGTTTTGACAACCCAGGATAAACTTCCTCCTGATCTCCTTTCATTCCCCTGATGGCGGCTTCTACAATTTTTTCGGGCTTCATCAATGCTCTTTCATCCACAGCGCTGTCCTCCGTAAACTTATCGTTCAATGGAGTTTTAGAGCCGGGGGCCACCAGTTCCAGCACTTTTATCCCGGTGTGTTTCAACTGCACTCTAAGTGCTTGCGTATATGCCCTTAATCCCGATTTGCTGGCACTATAAATGGGTGCTATGGGAAACGGCATTAAGGCAATGCCGGAAGTAACATTTACAATGGCTGCATTCTTACGGGTTTTTAAGTGTGGCAAGAACTGTTGCACCATTCTTACCGGCCCCATCAGGTTGATGTCTATTTCCCGGGTAATATCCACGAGATTATGATGGTGATGCAGACTGATCTTCCGCATTTCGCCGGCATTATTTATCAGGATGTTTAAGCCAGGAAACTGATCGGTAACTTTTTCAAAGAGTTCTTCAATATCCTCAGTGAAGCTTACATTGCTCCGAAAAGTATGTATTGCCGGAAACATACTTTTTACTTCATCTAATTTTTCCTGGTTCCTTCCCGTAATGATCACCGTATTGCCGAGGGCTAAAAACCTTTTGGCGAATTCCAAACCAAAACCGCTTGTACCTCCCGTGATAAGGATTGTATTATTCGACAATTCCATTGACCAATTTTTTATTGTTTATGCTTTTATAATTCAACCCGTACTCCAAACGAAGGAAAGACACCCAGGCCAACATTATATACTTTACCTGTATTCGGAATGAACACCTCCGTATTTACATTGAACTGGTTGTTGATATTTGCCAGGTCCACAAAGGCGGAGAATACACCTCTTTTCATGGGAACATTGTAATCCACCCGGACATCAAGGCTGATGTAGTTGTTCAACCTTCTCCCGTTGATGGCGGTAATTTCCTGTGAATAACGGAGCATTTCGGGGTTGTTCAGTACATCGGCATGTACGATATATTCATCTGCCGGCCGGCCGGTGCTGTACCTGAATTTACCCGACAAAATCCACTTGTTATTGGGCTTGTAGCTACCCAGCAAAGAGAAATTGTGCGGAATACTGAAGGTGTAATCGTACTCGCCAAGGCCATTGTGATCATCTCGCTTGCTCTCCATGTAGGAATAGCTGACAGCTCCGTACCATTGTTGAGAAAGTCTTTTAGTAAGGCTGATATCGGCACCATAAGCATGGCCCGTACCATTGTTGTTGAGGAGGCTTTGCACACGGTTGGGCTGCACCACTACATCGTCAAACTGTTTGTGCCAGCCTTCCACTACCAGTTTCAGATCGCTTGAAAACTGGTATTTGTAGCCCAGTATATTTTGAAAAGACCGCTCGTTTTTCAGCTTGTTGGCGGCAGTCTGTCCTGCAACATCCGATAAGCCGGCATCCTGGTAATATATACCTGAAGCAAAATTGACGCTGTGTTTGTCACCCAGCAAAATGCTGCCACTCAAACGGGGCGATACAGTATGCTGTTCTGCAAAGCCTGTGTAATCGTAACGGATACCCGGGTTTAATGTAACACGGCTGCTGACCTTCCAAGATGCGGTGACATATCCTGATCCATTGAATGCACGGTCGTTAAACCTTGAATTGTACAGTGACGGATCCAGTACCTGGTAATATTGTGCCGGGCCCGGCCTTTGGTCCGTACTGCGGAACGTATAAACGGTGTCGGTACGTTTTAACAGCCGTTCATAATCAAGGTCCACCATGGCCGCATCAATGCCGGCGGTAAGGGTAAGTTTACTGAACCGCTTTGTGTAGATAGAGCGGTAGCCGATTTCCCGCTGGTTGTTCTTAATATGTCTCAAATCATTTTCATACCTGCCGTATTTCGGATCAAGTACGCTGTCTCCGCTGCTTAATAAAGGGGTAAAATTGCCGAAGTTGTTATCTACGGTTGATGAACGGAAATAGAGTACGTTTTTTAATACACTGCTGTTATTAAGTAAAGTCCGCAGGTTCGCACCTATCAGCGCTTTTCGGCCTGTGTGATCAAAGAGTGCGGTACCACCGCTGTTGTCATCGTTTATATCATAGCCTGGCTCAATATCGTCGATACCTCTGCGGGGGGCTTCGGGATTATACATGGCAATGAACGAGAGCTTATTCTTTGCATTGAGTTGCGTGGTAGTCTTGATGAGGTAGTCGCCAAAACTTATATTTATGGGGTTCGGCAGGTTCAATACCCGCTGCAACAAGGAGAAATTCTGATATCTTGCCGATGAAAATACGCTTGTCTTTTTTGAAACAGGACCATCGGCAATCAGCGTAGCCCCTATCAGGTCGAACTGCCCCGCAAAAGACCAGGTTTCACGGTTTCCCTCTTTGATGCCCAGACCGAGATAGGAAGATGATCTGCGTCCATATACCGCATCAAATCCTCCATTCTGAAATTGTACATTGTCTATGACGCGGGGGGCAAAGATGCTGAACCGTCCGCCGTTAGGGTCGTTAAAGCCGGAGTTAAAGCCCTCCGCTTCCAGGTGTGACAAATTGAACATGGGTATATCATCCACCATATACACATTGTCCTGTGTGCCCTGCCCTCTTGCTGCAATGGCGGAGAACTGTGCACCACTGCTTACCACACCGGGCAGGCTGCTCAATGCCCGCATGATATCGCCCTGAGCACCGGGATTGCGAAAGATTTCTTCCCGTGAATAAGAAAAAGTAGAAACAGGTGTCAGTGGATTGTTTTCTCCCCTGGATGTCCGCACCACCACATCATTCAAGCTGGTGATTTGCTGTATAACCTCAATCTCTGAGTAATAGGTCTTGCCTGCAGTAATCACTATCTCGCTGATGTATTTGGTTTGATAGCCGACAGAGGAAATGGTGACCGCATAAGTTCCGGCGGGTATATTATTGACGGCAAAGAAACCAAGGGAATCGCTGATAGTGCCAAGCTGGGCTTTTTCAATTTGAACACTCGCCCCTGCTATGGGCTGCTTGGTGGTTTGCTCTATGAGTTTGCCTTTGAAGCTTCCCGTTGTTTGGGCGGAGCAAAGCATACCGGCCACGCTCAATAGCATTGTAAATACTAGGTTTTTCATGCTGTGTTGTAATACCATTTTCTTGGTGTTTTATGGGATCAAAATTGCAATGAACCAACAAGACACACGTAGCCTAAACGACTGCTGTTGTAGCCGAAAGTGAATGGGCGCCTTCACACAGGTATTATAGCTCCGACACCGGTAAAACGAAGAGGCCACTTCAAATACTTTTGAAGCAGTCTCGATAGATGTTGATCGTTTTCTGTCTGGATGTAAGCGCTTTACATTAAGGCTGGTGGGTATCGAGGTACCGGTTGGGTTAAGAGAAACTGAATTGGAAAGAAGGTGGGGCTGTTGGGCACGTGCGCAACGCAAGTATTACGAAGCAAGGGATGATGACCGCGGTAATGTCGAAAAAATATAAACGCAAATACAGCACTCTATCTTACCCGGAGCAAATAAAACACCATCGGCAGCAACAATGCAACCGAATTTACCACCAGATTATGCACGTTTTTGATACTTTTTGAGAAGGTGATAAAAACAAAAAAGCCCGCCAACATTGAGTTTGCGAGCTTTTGATAAAATTGAGAATCTTAAGATGCGGACCGGACGGGACTCGAACCCGCGACCTCCGCCGTGACAGGGCGGCATTCTAACCGACTGAACTACCGATCCGTTCCTTCTTCAAAGCTATTGCCTTGTTTTTGGGAGTGCAAATATAAGGGGAAATGATTTTTACAAACAAAACTTTCTTCCGCAGTCTCCAAAAAATAATTTTTTCCTGGGTTTCATGCATTTACATATTTTTGATTCATCCGACCCTTTCAAAAATAACCCGATCCGGCCGTAATCCATTACCAGGCAAACCATTTTCCCCGCAACATTTTTATACCCCAAGCATTAGTTATCCTATATCCTGCTTGAACATGCTTCTAACGCACGATTAAGCCTATATCCATTTGATTACTGTGCACCTCCAAAAGGCGTGTGGGTAACTATTTTGTTTAACGTAAAGTGTTTCGCATGAGGTATATTAAGCAGTTCGACAGCATCCGGGGTATTGCTGTTATCTTTATTGTATTCTATCATTGGCTTTCCGGCTGGGATAAAACCAGTGCTTACATCAATAAAATTCCTGTTGGCTTTACCGCGGTGGATGTGTTCTTTGTTTTAAGCGGCTTTCTTATTTCCCGCATCCTGATGGCCAGCAAAACCGAAGCTGAAAAACATGGGTTTACCAGGTTGCAGGTATTCAAATCATTTTTTGTACGCAGGGCGCTCCGCATTTTTCCTGTTTATTATCTCACGCTTTTTTTAATCTACTATTTTGATACTAATCTTGATAAACAAGGCTTCTCTTATTTCCTCACTTACACGTCTAATTTTTATTTTTATAAAACGGGGGAGTGGCACCCTTTGTTCTCTCATTTTTGGACCTTGGCCGTGGAAGAACAGTTCTATCTCTTCTGGCCCTGGCTTATTTTATTTGCAGGCAAAAAAACCATGCCCTGGATTATCGGTTCTTTTATCGCTATAGGCCTGGTAAGCGAATACCTTGTTTTTGGTTACGAGTTTGGCCAATGCCTCACCTTTACCTGTTTCGATTCTTTGGGGCTCGGGGCCATGGTTGCGTGGTTAAGCCTTTACCGTACACACCTGCTTGGCAGCACATGTAAAACCTTTGGTTTGCTCACCATAGCACACCTGCTTGCTTTTGGGTTTCAGTCTGTAAACAGCCAGTGGACTTTCATTCCCGTAACAAGCCTTTTGTCTGTTTTTAATGTGTGGTTCCTTACATACATCATACAGCTAACACAAAACCCACATTATAAAAAATCCGTGTTGTGGGATAACAAAGCACTCATTTTTACCGGCAAAATAAGTTATGGCATTTACCTCTATCATTTCATATTGCCAAGCTATTCGGACCTCATTTTCTATCCGCTTAACCAGCATCTGCCGGCCTTTTTCACAAAACACTATTTCGTATTGTTCTTTATAGAAAACCTGGCCATGTTATTTCTCCTTTCATGGCTTTCCTACCTGCTTGTGGAAAAGCCTTTCATGAACCTTAAAAAATATTTCGGGCTTTCAGCAGCGCAAAGGCTGCCTAAACCCAACGAAGTGAGCCCTGCATTTGTGCCGTTGAATAACCAGAAATAATGGATTGAAATTAAACAGGGCGCCTGCTAAAGCACCGGGCTATCCGCTACTACTCCGCCACAAAGCCGCCGCACAAAGGCCTCAGCGGGGTAGCCGCTCCTATCCCTGGCGCAAGGTGCAACACGCTGTTAATACGCATGCAGGCTGTGTAAAATTGTACGGAACACGAGCAGAGCGTTTTTCTTATTTGTACTTGCTAACGTTTCGTACTATCCGGCCCTGGTGTTACGTTGGCAGGTGTTACAAATTCAAGTGTTTGATGCTGCAGGCTGTACTGGTACCGTTTTAAGGATTTTACTATTACTTCCGCGATTTCGTTTTGGCCCTCCTGGCTGTTAAGGTAATCTTCTTCTTCCCGGTTAGAGATGTAGCCGGTTTCTACCAATATGCTGGGCATGGCGGTAGCCTGTAATACCCATATACCTACCTGGCGCTGGCGGGCTTCGCGGCTTATGCGCCCCACCTTCTTAAACTCATCTTCTACCGTTAGCGCAAGGTTGGCACTGCGGGTAAAATATTGTTTGGTTTTAAGGGCGTATAATATCATTTTTTCCGGGGCATCGGGGTTAAAGTCAGATACCTGTGTTGCAAGCGTACTATCAAGATACAAGGCTTCATTTTCCTTCATCGCCAGTTCCTTTTCCTCGTTTTTGTGGGCGCCCCAAATATAGGTTTCGGTACCCTTGGCGGGGTTGGGTGTTGTCCAGTACCGGTACTGCGGCACTTTAACCCGCTGCTTTATTTTCTTCTTTTTCTTCTTTACATAGCGGGTTTCGTATTTATAGCCAACAAATTCGCTGTGCCTTATAGGGTCGGCACTGTTGCAGTGTATGGAAATGAACAGATCGCCTTTGGCGTTATTGGCTTTCCATGCCTTTAGCTGTGGCGGGTCAAACACATCAGTAGTACGGGTGTACACAATGTTTACATCAGGCATCTCCACCTTCATTAAGGCACCCAGTTTAAGGGCCACAGCCAATGCTATATTTTTTTCGTAAGAGTATTCGCCCGGTGCACCGGTATCGCTGCCACCGTGGCCAGCATCTATCACTACCGTTTTTAAACCGCGTACCTGTTTGTAGGAGCCGCCAAGTTTATAGGAAAAGGAACTGAGTAAAATCCAGAGCAGGGTGATGGGTATGTATTGCTTAGCTTTCATGCTTCTTTTTCTGCAGGTAAATTTACAACTGTATCAACGCTGGATGCTTTAAAAACTTGCTTAAATAAAGTGTAAAATAGGTTATAAATGCACTCTTTCTTAACGCCCATCCTGAAGAAGCAAATAGTAAATAGACCAGGGATAATTCGGTTGAGGTAAATAACAGGATATCCTGATGCTTAAACCAATATTATCCAGAAAGATTATCACTCTCTTGTAACCCTTTCTTCGTTATTATCCAAAACCCCAGACGAACACATTGCACATACGGCGCTCTGCTAACATGCCGCCCCTACAAAGCTTTCATTGCTTAATGTTGGTGAACATACCATCAGCAAGACCCGCAATTGGCAACACTTTACCCCGTAACCGGCTTTCGGGTGAGGGATTGAAGCGGATACCCCGGTGAGGCCATCGCAGCAGGGCTTCTGTGCCGGAGTATGAGCGAAAAGCCCGACCCCTTGCGATAGCTTGGGGGCACCCCCAAAAAATTAAACGAGGAATTTATGAGGCCGGCATCTATATTTAGTTAGCCGGCCACCAAAAAATGATGAGCGAGAATGGTATAGGCTACATACTTTCCCGTATGTCCTGCATGATGCGTTTGGCAATGTTATCTGCCGTGGTTTCAAAATTACTTTCCGCGTAAATGCGTATAATGGGTTCTGTATTGCTGGTGCGAAGGTGTACCCAGTCGTTCTCGAATTCTATTTTCAACCCGTCGTCTATGTTTACGGGATTATTTTTGTATTTGTTCTGTATTTGGCTAAAGATCTTTTGCATGTCAACACCCTTACCCAGTTCTATTTTATTCTTGCTCATAAAATAATCGGGGTACATGCCACGCAATTGTTTTGCGCTTTTTTTACTATGCGCAAGATGGGTTAAGAAAAGTGCTATGCCAATAAGTGCGTCGCGGCCATAGTGCAGGTCTGGCACAATTATACCTCCATTGCCTTCGCCGCCAATAACGGCTTCTACTTCTTTCATTTTGTTTACCACGTTTACTTCGCCAACAGCGCTGGGGAAGTACTGGCCGCCATGCTTTAAGGTAACATCTTTTAAAGCACGGGTAGATGACATGTTGCTAACTGTGTTGCCTTTACGTTGCTGCAGCACATAATCGGCTACGGCCACCAATGTGTATTCTTCACCAAAGAGAGAGCCGTCTTCACAAACAAAACAAAGGCGGTCAACATCCGGGTCAACGGCAATACCAAGGCTGGCCTGCTGCCTGTTAACCTCGGTACACAGCTCACGCAGGTGCTGTGGCAACGGCTCAGGATTGTGGGCAAATTTGCCGTTTACCTCTTCGTTTAAAACAATGATATCTTTTAAACCCAACGCCCTTAACAAAGCAGGAACCGCGATGGCGCCTGTGCTGTTAATGGCATCTATTACAATCTTAAACTTAGCTTTTTTAATAGCAGCGGCATCAACCAGTGGATAGTTAACTACAGCTTCTATATGTTTATCCAGCGCTGTAGTATTTTGAGTATAGGTACCCAGTTTATCAACACCAACAAAACTATAATTATCAGTTGCGGCTATCTCCAGTATTTTAGCGCCTATTTCGCCGCTGATAAACTCACCTTTGCTGTTCAGCAGTTTTAAAGCATTCCATTCTTTGGGGTTATGGCTGGCAGTTAAAATAATACCTCCTGCGGCGCCTTCAAATACAACAGCCATTTCTACAGTAGGGGTAGTGCTTAAACCAAGGTCAATTACATTAAGCCCTAACGCGTTTAACGTGCTTACTACCAAACGCTGCACTAATTCTCCACTTATCCTGCCATCGCGGCCTATAACAACCTTACAATTGGTTTTGTCATTTTCCAGCAGCCATGTACCATAAGCGGCCGTAAACTTCACTACATCCAAAGGGCTAAGGGTTTCTCCCGGTTTGCCCCCAATTGTACCACGGATACCGGAAATGCTTTTTATAAGCGCCATACACGTCATTAGTTTGCTACAGGCAAACATAAAAGAAAATTTCTAAACGGCGAAGGCAATAATGCCGCCAACGGGTTGTGAAAAAGTTTCTGCTAACTGGTTTTTAGGAAATAAATTTGATGGCAATTAAAGCAATTATGCCCGATAAAGAATGGTATAAAGACTGGTTTAGCTCTCCCTATTACGATCTGCTGTACCAAAACAGGGATACCGATGAAGCCTGGCAGTTCATTAAAAGGCTTACAGAGCAACTGCACGCAAAAAAGGGTGACAAAATACTGGATGTGGCCTGCGGAAAAGGCCGCCATAGTAAGGCTTTGGCCGATGAAGGCTTCGACGTTACCGGTATTGACCTGGCTACAAGGCTGATAGAAGAAGCCCGGCAGATGGAAAACGACCACCTGCATTTTTACCAGCATGATATGCGGCTGCCATTTCGCATTAACTACTTTGATTTTGCCTTTAACCTGTTTACCAATTTTGGCTACTTTAGAACAGAGCGTGAACACGACAGTGCCATGCGCACCATTACCCAAAGCTTAAACAGCAAAGGCATACTGGTAATTGATTACCTAAACACGCATTATGCCGAAGACAACCTGGTTAAAGCGGAAATAAAAAAAATCGGTCCTGTAAAATTTCACATAAGCCGCTGGCATAATGATACCCACTTTTTTAAGCAGATACAGATAGAAGACAACGGCAACCTGCTGAAACATTTATTTACAGAAAAAGTGGCTAAATTTTCGCCGGGAGACTTTACAGACATGCTGGCTTACCAAGGCATGCAGGTGGAAGATATTTTTGGTGATTACCAACTGGGGCGTTATGACATCAGGAAATCACCGCGGATGGTGGTGGTGGCAAAAAAATCCATCCGGTAAGACTATCAGCGTTTTCTGCGGGATACCGGTATTACCAGCTTTAACCCGCTCCATATTTCATCAACAGCGCAAACTTTAATATCTACCAGCCCGTTGGCCAGCGCTAAAGCCCTTATAACATCTTCGGTAATATCTGTTGCTATTTTAGATGATTTTTTGGGCCAGGAAATCCAAACCATGCCATTGGGCTCAATTTCTGTTTGCAGGTTCAGAATGTCTTTTTCCAATTCCTCAGCCACTTTGGTGAAATAGTGAACAAAGTCTTTTTTAACGCTTTTGTCTTTTTCCATCTTAACGTTGGCGGGAAAATCTGTAAACAGGTTGAAATAGTACGCAGGTTCATTTACCAGCCTTATAACATGGCCTTCTTTTATACCTAACTTTTTGGCAAGTGGCGTGGAGGAATACCCGGTTGTGGCCATATTTTTTAACGTGTATATTTTGTTAGCTACCCTTTTCTGCCGGGGGCTCAAATACCAGCGCACCTCCTTTACCAAACAGTCTAAGGGCAATTTCGCCCCCCACTTTTGCAGGTTTGCTAAAGATAATCCTCTCACCTGCAACAACCGGCTTATTGGTACCGCTGCGTACATTTATCAATGCTTCGTATTTGTTACCCCGCTTGTTAAATGTTACAGTGGCAACAGGCACGTATCCGTCGTTTGCGTTAACCCATTCTATATTGGCATCTTTCAATTCTTCTATTACCTGTTTTGTTATTTCGTCATCCACACCGGCAGTATTAAGCATTACCTGCATCTTTATGCCGCTAAAAGGTATCAATTGCGGGTACGATTCAAATAAACGGCTGCGGTACAAACCATAAGTGCTTTGCCGGCCG
The DNA here is from genome assembly GCF_009650435.1 of Foetidibacter luteolus. Classification (GTDB taxonomy): domain Bacteria; phylum Bacteroidota; class Bacteroidia; order Chitinophagales; family Chitinophagaceae; genus Foetidibacter; species Foetidibacter luteolus. The sequence continues at coordinate 134,341 of NZ_VVIP01000008.1, read as the reverse complement.
TCTTTTTCGTATGCCTTGCTCAACCCTTCAAACAGGCGGCCTGTAAACAATTTTTCGTTGGCGGTATCGGTAACAGCGGTGTTTAATATACGGTCTAAATCTTCCCTCGCTGCGCTTTTGTTACCAGCCTCCCACTTAAACTTTGCTGTAAATAGCTGAAAGTAACGCTGCAGGTTTTCGCGGGTATCTTTTTGCTGGTAAGTTTCGTATTTTTCTTTAAAGTATTTAGGGCTAAAGTCCTTCAGCAGGTACCAGGCTTCATCAAAGCTGGTGGTAGCTTCTGAGCAAAACAAATCGTATACCAGCCGGTTGCGTTCAGGGTTAAAAGCCAATTCGTTCACAACTACATATTCGGCCATTAACTTAGCTACTTTCAGGCTTGCGATATCATACAAAGCAGAAGGTGAATACCACCAGTTCTTATTTAAAAATTTAACCCTGGCAATCTTACGATCAATTAGCTGCACTTTCAGCAGGTTGATGGTAAAGTCGTACTGACTTTGTGTGAGTGTAGTACCAATGTGTAATTCCTTAAAGTTGGCAGCTTTGTTTAATGCTTCTTCACAACTGTCTAACTGGCCGTCGTACATATAACCTCTCGCCAGTGATATATTGTACCAGCCAAAGCCCGGCGTAGAACCTACACTGGCAATGATCTGCTGGTTCATTTTAATGGCCTCTTTTGTCCTGCCGCCATAAACATGCAATTCGGGAAGATAATAGTAAGGTTCCCTTAACATGCGCAGGTAACTCTTGTTCAGGTCAATGGTAAAGTATTCAATAGCGTTTTCAAACTTTCCCACCTCATGCTGCATGTTGGCATAGTTGTTATAAGATATGCCGCCACCTTCCCGCAGGCGCTCATAATAGTATTCGCTGCTATCGTAGTTTTTGTTGTAGCAGTGCAGCAATGCCAGGTAGTGATAAATGATCTGTTTATCACGTTGTGCCTGGCCAGGCCCGAACCATTGTTCATTCAGCTCCCTGTTGCGGTCAACAAAGCCAAGCCCTTTGTAACACCAATCAAATGCCTTTTTTTCATTTGCTTCAATGGAATTACCCAAAAACGGATGTTCTTCCGAAGTATAAAAACGGTTGCGGTGATACGTCCATGCACGGTGGTAATACACGCCAAAGAAATCTTTTCTAAAACGGTATTTATCAATTTTATCCAGTAGTGCCATTACAGAGTCTGGCATCTCAATATTATCGTAACAGGCCTGCAGGGCCCCGCATATAGAAAACAAATCCTGGTACCTGGGCACATTTTGCGCAAAGAACATAATGGATGAATACATGTTCTTTAAGGTGTTGCCATAATCTTTATCCATCAGCCTCAACGCTTTTTCCAGGGCAGGAATAGCATTCTTATAACCCAGGTAATCGGCGCTGCGGTCGTATTTGTAAATGCCTTCATACATCCAGCCTACATAGTAAGTACTGTCAAGCCTTATAAACTCACGGCTTCTGGGCAATGCATCTTTGTCTGTTGGTTTAACGCCCATGCGTTTTGCTTCAATCTCGTAGCGGGCAGCCTGGTTGCCCTGTGCAAAAGATACGATCCCCGCACACTGAAAAAGCAACAGCAGCAACATTGCCTGCCACATCTTTTTACTTCTGTATTTTGCCTTGCTTACCATTTAATTTTTTTAGATACCAGCTTTTGTTTTTTATGGGTACATCGTTGCGTCGCAATCACTTCATCTTCCGGTTTTTTATGGCGACTTTTCAGCCCCGGGTAGATGCTTTAGAATATAACTTCAAACTAAAGCGCAACACCTAATATTCAAAAAAGAACTTTACCAACATCAGCCTGTTTCACATTGCTGCATAGCAGACAAAGCGTACAAGTGTTCTCCCGTAATTACGGGACTGCTTTGCCACGCAAGATTGCTCAACGAAGTTTAATAGCAGCAATATCGCTAAGTACATAGCTAACCTTCCGCTCGTCTTATACTATCCGCTAATTTTTAATTTGCTTAACCGGCTTAATTCTTTATCTAATATTGAAGCCAAAGCTTTTTGCCTGGCGTCTTTATTACGGTAAATCAACCTGTGATCCAACACGGGCTTGGCTACATACTGCACGTCATCTTCTGTTACAAAAGTTCTGCCGTTTACCAATGCAAAGGCCTTTAAACATTTAAGAAAAGTTATACCGCTTCTTGTTGATGCGCCGAGTGAAATGTCCGGGTGTTTGCGTGTGTCCCAAACAATATTTCTAACGCCTGCAATGATTTCATCATGAATGAAAACCTTGGATGTTTCCTGCTGCAAAAACAGGATTTCTTCCATGCTTAGCACCTGCTGTATGTGTTCCAGGTTATCCTGTATGCCCAGGTAGTTGCGGTAAATGTCAAGCTCTGTCTCTTCATCCACATACCCGAAAGTTAATTTGATATAGAAACGGTCAAGCTGGGCGGCGGGTAACGGATAAGTACCTTCCATTTCTACCGGGTTTTGTGTAGCGATGGTAAAGAATAACTTCTCTAATGGGTAGGTGGTTTCGCCCATCGTTATCTGGTTCTCCGCCATACACTCCAGCAAGGCAGACTGCACTTTGGGCGATGCACGGTTTATTTCATCCGCCAGCAATACGTTGCAAAACAACGGCCCCTTTTTAAAGATGAATTCTTTTTTATCATCGTCATAAATGTGCGATCCGATAAGGTCCATCGGCAGCAAATCTGGTGTAAACTGTATGCGCTTAAAATCAACACCATGCTGGCTATCGCGGCTGGCAATACTTTGTGCCAGCGTTTTGGCCATTACAGTTTTACCGGTTCCGGGATTATCTTCCATCAACACATGCCCCTTGGCCAGCAATGCAGTAAGCACATACTGAATTTGCTTTTGCTTGCCTCGTATCACTTTTTCAATATTGTCAACCAACTTTTGAATGTTGGCCAATGCTGTTTCTATCTGTATGTTCTGCTCCATGCTTTAGCTTATTTTAGGTTGCTGAAAGTATTGAATGGTATTGTATATGTTTAAGAATTTGGCAAATCTTGTTTTAAACGGCACTTTGCTGCGCACCTGCTTTACAAAGGGCACAATAAACCCATCCACCGTTACAGCTTCTGAAGCGGTTAATGTTAAATTACTGTACTTGAGCTTTTGATAAACACGGCTGAAAGGCCTGAACTGTGTGTTAAACTGCGCATCTGTTACCGTTGCAAATTGTTCAGGTGACTGGTTGGTTCTTGGGTAACCCAACTGGTTTAAATAATAGATAGCTGCCCTGTAACTGTTAAACGCTTTGGCAGCGCCATCCTTTGAACCCTTGGCCCTGGCGTAGAGGTATTTCCATATCAACCAGGGAATAGAAATAATGATCAATGCCAGCCCACCTATAGTAATAAGGCCAAGCCATAATACTTTAATCCAGTCTATGGGCTGGGGCTGTGCCAGTTGTTGCTTCTTTTTCTGTTGCGCTTCAGCTTCCGGGTCTATGATTTTTATTTCATCAATTGGCACAGGCTTGGGCACTTTCTTCAGCACAGATTGCATACTGTCGCGTTCAGAAGGTTTAAGGTTCTTTAACGCTTCCGCAAAGGATGCGGCAGTAATATGCATGCCTTTGGTTAAAGCAGATAACCTGACCGAACCAGTATCTCTCGATACAGCCGCAACAGATACATCTAACTCTATACGCTGCCATTCCTGTGTTTCGTAATTTTCATCGTGGAATAAAAGTTTATTCGCATCCATTACAACCCGTTTCGTTACTGTGTCTACACTTACCACGTTGCCATCCGCTACAAAATAAGCCTGCTGCATGTTAAGCGGCGGTGTTCCATCCGGTTGCGAAGCCTGCTGCGTATTTACATCTGGAACTGTGGTGTCAAAATCAATCCAGCCATAACCCGGGAAGTATACCTGTACCCATGCATGCGCCTGGTCTTCATAAAACCAATACCAGCCAGGGTTTTTACTGCTGCGGTCAACTGTAAGAAAACCTGCGGCAACACGTGAAGGAATGCCTAACGCTCTTAACATGAAAAGTGTGGCGCCGGCGAAATAGGCGCAATACCCCTTCCTGTTGTCGAGCAAAAAATAAGTAAGCTTATTGGCACTTGGCAAACCGGGGATGCCTGGGTTGTCTGAATATTTAAACAGCGGCTGGCCAAACTCGTCTTTACTTAAAAAATAATCGCGGATGGCAATCATTTTGTCAACCGGCGTTTTGGCATCCTTGGTAATATCCAGCGCCAGCGATTTTATTTTGGCGTATTCCTCATCCCTGGGCATGAATGTGTAATACTGCATGAACTTTTTTTCAAGCTCTGTATAATCAGTTTGCTTTATCCGGCGCAGCATATCAAAGCGCTGCTGCTGAAAAGCTTCCAGTTGCTGGTTGCCGGCAGGATTGTAAATGAAATAAGCGCTGTTTAAATCGCTCACCCACATTTTGGCGCGGTAAGCGCTTTTAAACTGATCTTTGTATTCGTTGGGTACCGGCAATGGTTGCACAAAAAAGGAAGTAGAAGGGGCAATATATTCGTCTGGTGACAACAACACCTTATAAACATCTGTAGTAACAACCTTGCGGTTAAGTGTGGCAGCGGTATTCTTAATTACATTGGAGTCTGTTTTGGCAAAGTATAACGGGATACGGGAGGGGTTGGGCCTGAAAAGATCATTTTTAGGCATCAGGCTATCTGTTTCGAATGTTTGGGTTAACGTATCGAATTTGCTGTAATAGTAGGCGGTGTAGTAAAGGGGATTGGGCGTTTTTCCATCCTTGAAAAAATTGTCGAGCCTTGCTACAAATACCAAACGTTTGCCTTTGTTAAGCGAACTGGTTAGCCGGGTTTGATCTTTGTTACTTAGGGAACCATCCCGGTTCTCTTTGGTCATGTTTTCGCTGTTGCTGCCATTCTTATCATAATTCGCCGGCGCGTTAGCCCATTCTTTTTCAACTCCTTCGAAATCTTTCTTGAAATGATACAGGATAGGTAACAGTATAGCAGCCAGTATAATAGCAAATCCCAGCAACCTTTTAAACAGGAACCAGCCAAACAGCTTATCGTCATCGTTCATGTTCCTGATAAGCTCAGAAGTGTAGATGATATAAACTGAGTAAGCCATCGCCGGTATAAAGGCGCTGATAAGGGTAGCGGCCTTAATATCAGTAGTTTTACTCACCATCACCACCTGGGCCACCAGCAAAAACACGCTCCACGCAATGGTTAAAATCCTGGACCTGGATAAACCATAACCCACCAGCCATCCCAGTGAAAACAGGATAACCAGAACCAGCATCTGCACGGTTACAAAAAACATTTCAAACTCGCCTACAACCGTATTGTTGACTGTTTGATAAAAGAAGAACAATAACAGCCCCAGGATTGCCGCGGTGGTAAGAAACCGGAACCGGTAACCATAAAAAACAATAGCCACCCCCATGCCCACAGCAAACTGCATTGTTTGCTTAATGTAATCGTTCTGAAGAATGTTGAATTGCTTGTTCCACCCCCACAACAGGAAGAAAGCCAGCGCAACAGTGGGCACACCCAGTAATAACAACTGCGCCAATACTTTTTTCCAGCTATATAATTTTTGTGCTTTCATTTTTTTAGTTACCGGTTGCCATTTACTGGTTACCGGGCTGTTTTACTTTTGTTCAAAGTTTAATGCTCAAAGACGGCGTGTATTTCGCAAAATCTTTTGAGCGGTTAAACTATCCTAAATAACCACAGGTTTATTGTGTTTAGACAATATGGCCTGTATCTTCTTTTCATTCTTCATCAGCTTTGATTTTAGCGCGGATACAGCCCAATTGGTCCTGTATTTGGCCAAATCACTCTTTTCTTCCTGTACAAATACCCATTGCAGCCAATCAGTTATGTATTGTTTGCGCAGGCCGTTGCTAAGCTTTATGAATATGATAAGAATTTCGTCTCCGTATTGTTCTGCCAGTTCGGCTACCTGGTCAGCGCTGGTGAGTGAGGATATTACCAGCACGGATGCTTCATTGGTCTTTACGAATGACTTCAGGTCTCTTTCCCGCTGCCATTTGCTGGTGCTGATACGGTAGCGCACATTCTGCTGTTCATCCGTAGTGTGGTGAACGGGTAACTCCTGGTCGGCTACGTATCTTATCTCAAAACCTTTTTTTACCAACTGCTGGTAAACACTCCACATAGCCGTTTTGTAATAGTTGAGAAATGGGATGTTTACTACATTGTTGCCGGTAGTTTCATAATCGCTGTAAAAGGATGCGTACATGTACAGGTGAGATGCGTAGGGGTCTAGTACTTCAGGAATACGCACCACTAATTCCCCGCTTTTGGCGTAGATTTTCCAGACAATCCGGCGAACATCATCACTGTCTTCAAAATTCTTATAGTTTAAAAATTCGCCTTCAATCCTCTTTATTTCTTCTATACGGGTATTGGTGTCTTCCGTTTTTCGGGGAGACGAATCAAGTTGATTTTTATGCTTTTCAAAAGGCTGGGTAAAGAAGCGGCTGTTTACGGGCAATTGCACAGCCAGGGAAAAAAACTGGAAATAGTCTTCAAAATACACAAAGGCCTGCTGCAGCTTGTATTCCTTTATTTCCGGCAATGGCCAGTTATAAGTGCCTTCCAGCGTAGTATTGATGAACTTGCCAAAAGGTTTCTGTACTATGGAAAATTTGTCGGAGAAATGCTTTTCATCATACTGTAAACGAAGCTTTACAAAACCCAGTAAGGGGCGGAGCACAGGATGAACCTTTACCTTTATTACCTGTAACTGTTTTTTACGGGGTTTACTATCAGCCACCGTTTCTACCTGGAAACCAACTTCCTGTTTATTCTTTTTAAGTAAGAAATAGATATAGCTGATAACCACGGAAAGCAACGCCAGCGCCATTACCGCGCCGATGAACCAGGCACCCACTTCGATGAGCAATGAAAAAATATCGCTGTAAGAACTCCCGGGCTGCTGCTGCAGGGTTAACAGCCACCTGTAACCCAAATACGCAGCCACCACGAAAAGTAACCCATACCAGGTAAAGGGAACAAAAAAAGACCATCTTTTAACCAGCCTTCCGATATATGCTTTCTGCCTGCTCATTATTTGCGAAAGTTAAATTAAACAAAGATGATTTAGCGATAAAATTCAATACGTTTCAGCAGTTTTTTTTAACTGAAACTTTGCTTTCTTTGCCCCTGATGAGCGAAACAATAACATACGGCGCCTGCTGTTTTTGCAACAGTGAAAACATAACAAAGGTTTTCACGGCCAAAGATTATACCGTTAGTAAAACGGAATTTGAAATATGGCACTGTAATAACTGTACGGGCAGATTTACACAGCATGTGCCTGACCAGCAAAGTATTGGCGCTTATTACCAGAGTGTGGATTACGTTTCTCATTCGGATACCAAAAAGGGATTTATTAACCGGCTTTATCACCTAGTGCGAAAATATACACTTCAATCCAAACGGAAATTAGTTATTCAGGCAAGCGGTGTTGCAAAGGGCAGCTTACTGGATATCGGCGCCGGTACCGGCGCATTTGCTAACGAAATGAAAGTTGCGGGCTGGCAGGTTACTGCCCTTGAACCTGATGAAACTGCCCGGCAAAATGCTTTTAACAATTACCAGCTTAACCTGTTAGCGCCGGAAACCATCTACCGGTTACCCGGGAGTTCTTATGATGTAATTACCCTTTGGCATGTGCTGGAACATGTGCATGACCTGCATGGTTACTTTACTGCTTTTCAAAAACTGTTAAAACCGGGCGGCATATTGCTTGTTGCCGTACCCAACTACAGCAGCTACGATGCGGAAGTTTACCAACAATATTGGGCAGCATACGACGTTCCCCGCCACCTTTATCATTTTTCGCCGGAATGCATGCGCCAATTGGCAGCACAGCATGGCTTTAACATACTGAGCTACAAACCGATGTGGTTTGACAGCTTTTATGTTAGCATGCTGAGTGAACAATATAAAAACGGGAAGGGCAACCTGTTTGCCGCCTTCAACACGGGCCTGGCTTCTAACAGGAGAGCCATGAAAGATGTAAAAAAGTGCAGTTCAGTGATTTATGTGATGAGGAAAGCCGGTTAAACTATTCCAGTAGGCGTTGATATTGCATTCATTAAAAAATATGGCGAATAGCCAGGATAATTAAATAAACAGGGAGACAAATAAGGCCGTAATAACCACTGTAATACCTTTTAGATAGGTATAACACTGACGGTGTGGAGATTTCCGGCAACGCACTAGCCTTTTCTTCCTCTTCACTTTTCAGATCATCTTTTCTTAACTGATGGGAAAATATGCAACAAAGCAGGCCTGGTAATATCATCATTAGCAATATTGCGATTAGCACCAATGCTGTTAACGGCTTGTACGTTAAGGTTAACCAGGCACAAAAAGAACTCCAGGCACACCAATAAATGATAAACACCGTAATTCTTAACAAAATTGGATAAAGAGATTTCTTTGTTTCTTCATTGTATACTTTAAGGCTTTTTGCGTAGATAAGTTCTGTAACAAATGCAACTCCCATCAAAAAGTAAAAAAATACTTTGATTGAATCGAAATTACTGAGAAAAAGAAGTTTTAAATCGGGTCTTACATTTAAGCCTGCATCAATTAGACAAAATAACGCCACCCCAACTATACCTAATGCAATCGTACCAAAAAATTTTATCTCGAATTCGTACTCACTTTTATTAATTTTTTTCAGCGATATCATACTATCAGTAATTATAAGCTAAGTACATAACCTACTATCTGCCGTGTAATTCATTTAATTCAAGCTGTTCCATTTAGGTCGTCCTGTTATTTACTTTTTTTGTTCCCGTAACAAGTCCGGGACGGGCTTGACACAAAAAAGTAACAAAAAAAGTCAAGAAAGAAACGATATACAGCACGTTTCTTTCTCCCGTCCTGATTTGGCGTTCGTGCTACTGTAACTTCAGCTATAGAATAAACATCGCCAGGCACATTAATTTCAACATCCAGATTTTATTTCATCACAAACGTAAGATTTACCCGTTCGCATGTGCACATTAATTAATCGCAAACCATAAGTTGCCCTTCTTAATTCTTCATTCCTTGTTCCTTGTTCTTTATTCTCCACCCGGGTCTGAAAAGCCGCCCAATGTACCGGACGATGAACGTAGTGCGACGCAACGATGCTTCATCTGTGTTCCTTCTGCCGGCCACCAACAAATGACCATCGATCACTCAATAGACCAATTGATGCGTTTGCTTGATAACACCCATGATAAACGCACTTTGCACCCGGCCCACGTTCTCTACCTGGCTTAGCTTGTTAACATGAAAATCATAATAAGCATCCATGTTTTCCACTGCCACTTTCAGCATAAAATCAAATTCGCCGGAAATGTTATAACATTCCGTAACCTCATGTAACTCCTGTATGGTTTTTATAAAGCGCAGGCCGGCATCTTTACTGTGCTGGTGCAGCGATACATAGCAAATTACCATCAACCCGCGTTTAACCTTGGTATGGTCAACCAGTGTGGCATACTGTTTTATTACACCGGTTTCTTCCATGCGCTTAATGCGTTCATGCACCGGCGTTGTGCTAAGGTGCACCTTGTCAGAAATTTCCTTTACCGTTATACGGGCATTCTCCTGCAGCAGCCGCAATATGGCCATGTCTTTGGCATCCAATTGCACATCCTGCATAGTAAATTCATCTTTTTTAACAGCTTTAGCCATTGTCATTTGGTGTTTTATTCCGTATCTCAGGTGAAAAATACAGATTTATCCCAAATTTAATTAACTGTATGGTATTTTATTCTACCACTGTACTTTTGCCAAAACAAAAAGTATTAACCATGTCAACCACAACACTTCAAGTTGATGTTAACCTTGCCTACAAGGTAAAAGATATCAGCCTCGCAGAATGGGGCCGCAAAGAAATTCGCCTGGCAGAAGCAGAAATGCCCGGCCTTATGTCTATACGTGCAGAATATGGCCCAAGCCAGCCTTTAAAGGGTGCCCGCATTGCCGGCTGTTTGCACATGACCATACAAACCGCTGTTTTAATTGAAACATTGGTTGCCCTGGGCGCCGAAGTAAAATGGAGCTCTTGTAATATCTTCTCAACGCAAGACCATGCCGCCGCTGCTATTGCCGCTGCTGGTATTGGCGTATTTGCCTGGAAAGGCCAGACCAACGAAGAAGCTGAATGGTGTATTGAACAAACTTTGTTCTTTGGCAGCACAGACCGCCCGCTGAATATGATACTTGACGATGGTGGCGACCTGACCAACATTGTTCTGGATAAATACCCTGAACTGGTGCAACATGTAAAAGGCATCAGCGAAGAAACCACTACCGGTGTTCACCGCCTGTACGAAAGAGTGGCCAAAGGCACATTACCTATGCCTGCCATTAACGTAAACGACTCTGTAACCAAGAGCAAATTCGATAACAAATACGGTTGTAAAGAATCACTGGTTGACTCTATCCGCCGCGCTACAGACGTAATGCTGGCCGGTAAAGTTGCCGTTGTTGGTGGCTATGGCGATGTAGGTAAAGGTTCTGCCGCTTCACTGGCCGGCGCCGGCTGCCGCGTTATCGTTACCGAGATTGACCCCATTTGCGCCCTGCAGGCTGCCATGGACGGTTTTGAAGTAAAGAAAATGGTTGACGCTGTTAAAGAAGCTGACATCATTGTTACCGCTTCCGGTTGCCGCGACCTGATTACGGAAAAACATTTCCGCAACATGAAAGACAAGGCCATCGTTTGTAACATAGGCCACTTTGACATTGAAATTGATATTGCCTGGTTAAATACCAACTACGGCCATACAAAGGATACCATTAAGCCTCAGGTTGACATCTACAACATTGAAGGCAAAGATATTATCATCCTGGCAGAAGGCCGCCTGGTTAACCTGGGTTGCGCTACCGGCCACCCCAGCTTTGTAATGAGTAACTCCTTCAGCAATCAGACTTTGGCGCAGATTGAGCTTTGGAAAAACCACAGCCAATACGACAACAAAGTGTATGTGTTGCCTAAGCACCTGGATGAAAAAGTTGCCCGGTTACACCTGGCTAAAATAAATGTTCAGTTAGACGAACTTACTGATGAACAAGCCGCTTACCTGGGCATTGGTAAAGAAGGTCCGTTTAAGCCTGAAATGTACCGCTATTAATAGCTTTGAGTTACAAGCTTTGAGCTACGAGATAAAGGCCCGTTACTTTGGTAACGGGTTTTTTATTTGGTGACGAACAGCGGTATTTCATGGGAGCTTCGTTGAGCAATCTTGCGTGACAAAGCAGCAAGATTGGAACACTTGTACTTTTAGTTTTTCATGGCGGCTTTTCAGACCCAGGAAGAGAATAACGAACAAGGAACAAGGAGTGAAGAATTAAGAAGGGAAGAATAACTTGCTGTTCACGAAAGAGAATATCGAACAAGGAATGAACAATACCGACCGTAATGCCCCCACTCACCATTCACCATTCACCACTCACTACTCCCCCCTCCCCTGCTAACAACAAAATCTTTTATCAAATGTTATATCTTGCTTTGTAAACAATGTAAAACCAACAAGTGCCAGCATTTAAGCTCTTCAACGATTTACCACAGGGAGAAAATGAGTTTGATTACATCATTACAGGCGCAGGTTGTGCAGGCTTAAGCCTGTTGATGCACCTGCTGCAGCAACCCTTGCTGCGTACCAAAAAAATATTGGTACTGGATGAAAACGAGAAAGATAAGAATGACCGTACCTGGTGTTTTTGGGAAACAACACCCGGTTTGTTTGAACCTATCGTACATAAAAGCTGGCAGCAGATAGACTTTTACTCTGCACATTTTTCAGCAAGGTTCGACATTGTTCCATATAGTTATAAAATGATACGCGGCCTGGATTTTTACAACCATGTGCTCCAATCATCAGAAGGCTACAGCAATGTTAGCTTTTATAAAACCAAGGTAGAAATGCTGGGCAATGAAGGAGATAAAGCCTTTGTTGTTGCAGAAGGCAGAAAGCTGCATGCCCGCTACGTTTTCAACAGCATCCTGTTTGAAGACATTAGCCAATACCCCTTGAAGGAAGGAGGTTTTTATTACCTGCTACAGCATTTTAAGGGCTGGATAATTGAAACCAAAGATCCTGTTTTTGAACTGCAGGTTGCACGGTTTATGGATTTTCGTGTACCGCAGGATAATGGGCTGACTTTTGTGTACACACTACCGTTAAATGCTAATAAGGCGCTTGTAGAGTACACGTTGTTTTCACCAGCTATGTTGAAACAAGATGAGTATGACAAGGGCCTTCGTGATTACATTGCTGAATACTTAAATGTAGCTGACTATACAATTTGCGAAAAAGAATTTGGAGTTATACCCATGACTAATTACCCCTTTAGTAAAGGCGAGGGGAACATCGTTAGCATAGGCACAGCCGGCGGGCAAACAAAGAGCAGCAGTGGTTATACGTTCCGTTTTATTCAGAAGCATTCAGCGGCCATAGTTGCGGCTTTGCTGAAGAATGAAGATCCACACATCAGTAAATCCCTTAGCCAAAAAAGATTTGACTTATACGACAGTACTTTGCTGCAAATACTCACGCAGAAAAAAATGACCGGCGACAGGATTTTTGCTGATATGTTTAAAAGCAACCACCCGCAATTGGTACTCAAATTTCTGGACAACGAAACCTCCATTACTGAAGAAATAAAACTAATGTCAAGTGTTTCTTCTGCCGTGTTTTTACCTGCTGCGTTTAAAGAGATGTTCAAGGGAATTTAAAGAGGCTTTAAGCTATTTACGTAAGGGTAAAAACTATTTTTGTGCTTCAACATAACTCTTGAAACAATGGTAAAAAAATCCATACTCCTGGCTTTAAGCCTGCTTTCCCTATTCATTTCCTATGCACAAGATGATGCTAAAAAGGTTAAACTTGGTATTGGTACCGCTCCATCACTTACAGTTGGCAATCTAAAAAACAATTTTTCGTACGGGGTGGGGGTTCAGTTTCTTGCCAAATATACTGTGTCAAAAAACATTAGTGTATTTGCACAAACCGGGGTTGATTTGTTCAAAAACAAGTATGCTAACCATGCTGCCACAAGCCTCATGCACATACCTCTCGTGGCTGGTATGCGCTTAACGAGCAACGGCTTTTTTGCAGGCTCAGGTGTTGGTTTCGGCATTTGGGATGGCGGGGGCATGGCAAGCAACGGTTTGCATTTCAGCCCTCAAATAGGTTATGAATGGAAAAAATGCCAGGTATTTGGGCACTATGGTAGTACAAAAGTTAGTGATGGCTCTCTGTCCTATGCGGGTATTGCTTTTTTTGTAACGTTTTAAAGGAGCCTTGCAGAAAAAATGCCGGCTTATTTCCAGGCAGCTTCAAAGGAATTTAAAGGAGTTTTAATTGAAAGAAATTCAGCAAAAATTATTTTTGCCGCTCATTAAACTCTTGAAAACAATGGTAAAGAAATCCGTATTCCTGGTATTAACCGTATTCTCCCTGTTCGCAGCTTCAGCGCAGGATGATGAGAAAGCATTCAAATTTGGCATTGGCGGTACCCTTTCATTTCCCGTTGGTGATTTAAAAGAAGCATCCTCTGTAGGAGCAGGCTTTCATTTACTGGCAAAGTATGCAGTTAGCGAAAACATCAGCGTATTTGCTCAGACCGGTGTTGATGTGTTCAAAAACAAGTACATTGATGATGCCTCCACAAACCTTGTACATGTGCCAATCATGGCAGGCGCCCGGTTTAACAGCAATGGCTTTTTTGCCGGTGCAGGTGTTGGCTACGGCATTTGGGGCGGCGGTGGCGGAACTGCCAACGGTTTTCACTTTAGCCCACAGATAGGTTACGAGTGGGAGAAATACCAGGTGTTTGGGCATTATGGTTCTACAAAAGTTACAGGCGGTTCTCTTTCTTATGCCGGTATTACTTTTTTCAGAACTTTTTAAAAAAGCATTCCAAAAACTGCCGGCAAAAGCCGGCAGTTGTATGATTATCTGCTATTCATTTTAACCTGTATTCCATATAAACCACACCCGGAACCGGGTTGTGCCGGTAAGATGGAATCTCATAAAAGCCATAGCGGCGGTAAAGATGCTGAGCCTGTTCCTGCCCGGGGGCTGAATCGAGCCTTATCAATTTGTAGCCAAGCTGCTGCGCCACACGTAAAGATTGCTCCAGCAGTTTTTTGCCCAGCTTAAGGTTTCTGTAGCCAGGCTGCACGTATAACCTTTTCAGTTCAGCAATACCTTCTTCCAGTTTGCGTACAGCTACGCATCCAACAGCGGTATTTTTATAACGGGCCAGTATTAAAGCCCCATCAGGTTTGTTGTACTGCTTATCAAGCGTAAGCAACTCTTCTGCAAAATTCTGGAAGCACAGGTCAAACCCAAGCGAAGCCGCATACTCCCGGAACAACAACCTGCCGTCTTCAAAATCTTCAGCGGTTGCTGCTATTGTAAATAAAACATCATCCTCAACTGTGGCACTACCCATATAAAACCGTTGCTTTTATATTCTTCAGGCAATTTCTACAACAAATCTTTCCCTAAAAGGTACTCAGCTATCTGCACAGCATTAGTAGCGGCACCTTTGCGCAGGTTATCGCTTACTACCCACATGTTTAATGTGTTGGGGTTAGACTCATCCCGGCGTAACCTGCCCACAAAAACCTCATCCCTTTCATGCGCCCACAATGGCATGGGGTACAGTTGCTGAGATGGGTCATCCTGCAGCACTACACCCGGGGCTTCGCTCAATAAGCGTTTTACTTCGTTCAGGTCAAAATCGTGTTCAAACTCAACGTTTACGCTTTCGCTATGGCCACCAACAACAGGAATACGAACAGTGGTAGCAGTAACTTTAATACTGTCATCCCGCATAATTTTCCTGGTTTCGTTTACCATTTTCATTTCTTCTTTGGTGTAGCCATTATCCAGGAATACATCAATCTGCGGTATTACGTTTAAATCAATTTGGTATTTGTACGCTTTCTCCGCAGGTTCTTCTCCCTTGCGTTCGGTAAACAACTGGTCAACCGCTTTTTTACCGGTACCTGTAACGCTTTGGTAAGTGCTTACTACAATCCTTTTTATTTTATATTTTTTGTGCAGGGGGTTTAATGCTACCACCATTTGAATGGTTGAGCAATTGGGGTTAGCGATGATTTTATCTTCAGCGGTTAAAGCATCCGCGTTCAATTCGGGCACAACCAGTTTTTTGGTGGGGTCCATACGCCAGGCGCTGGAGTTATCAATAACAGTAATACCGGCTTCGGCAAACTTTGGCGCCCATTCCAGCGAAGTGCCGCCACCGGCAGAAAAGATAGCTACAGCGGGGGCAGCGGCAATACCATCTGCCATACTTACTACTTTATATTTAGCGCCTTTAAACTCAACTTCCTTACCAACACTTCTTTCACTGGCAACAGGCACCAGCTCTGTAACGGGAAAATTTCTTTCTTCCAGAACCTGCAACATTTTTGTGCCTACCAGGCCTGTAGCGCCTACTACTGCTACTTTCATTGTTAACCTCCTTACCCCCAGCGGGAGTGTTTTTGATTGTTTATGTTGTTAAATGATGATCAACTGCAGTAAAACAAAAAGGCCTTCCCGTTTTGGAGAAGGCCCTTTGAGTTATGTTTTGTCATACGCAAACTTTAAGCGACTTCTCCAAAAGAGATGTGTTTCTTAATGTTCTTTGTATGTTTCATTATTTGTTTCATTGCGGCTGCGAATGTAATACGCAAAAATATTTGTTCCAAAAATAATTTACTGAACCATCAAGGTTGTTGCACAATGGCGAATAGAATTACCGAACGTACAAGTGAGTGACACAACCCAAGCTCAATAGTAGTAATGCAGTCCGTCCCACAAAAAACTACCATATCTTAATCCTGTCTGCTTCTGCCTTATACATTTTGTCGCCGGGCTGTATATTAAATGCCTTGTAAAAAGGTGTAAAATTCATCAGTGGGCCGTTAACACGGTACAAAGGTGGCGAATGCGGGTCTGTATTTACCAGTTGCCTGGCCAGCTCACTTTTCATTTTAGTGCGCCATATTTGCCCAAGCGATAAAAAGAAACGCTGGTCTGGGGTAAACCCATCAATCTTAGCAGTGTCCTGACCCTGTTTGGTCATTTTAAAAGCATCGTAGGCTATGGCGAGCCCACCAAGGTCGGCAATGTTTTCGCCGGTAGTAAGAGCGCCGTTTACGTGCATAGAATCTATCGCAACAAAACCATTGTACTCGTTAATTACCAACTGGGATTTTGCTTTAAACTTTTCATAATCCTCCGGGCTCCACCAGCTTTTCAGGTTGCCGTCTTTATCGTATTGAGCACCCTGGTCGTCAAAACCATGCGTCATCTCGTGGCCTATTACCATACCAATACCGCCGTAGTTAATGGCATCATCGGCATTTACATCAAAGAATGTAAACTGCAGTATGCCCGCAGGAAAAACAATTTCGTTAATGGTAGGGTTATAGTAGGCATTAACTGTGGGGGCGCTCATCAGCCATTCGGTTTTATCAACCGGCTTGCCCACTTTGGCAACCTGGTAGGCGTACTCGTTTTTTGAACAGGCAACCAGGTTATTAAAATAGCTGTCCCGGCCAATGGTAACCTTGCTATAGTCTTTCCATTTATCGGGGTAGCCTATCTTCTTAATAAAGCCGGCCAGTTTTTCTTTGGCTTTCTGTTTGGTGCTGTCGCTCATCCAGTCAAGTTTACCAATGCGTGCTTCAAAAGCCTTCTGCAGGTTATTTACCAGTTGCAGCATACGCTCTTTGGCATCTTCGGTAAAATACTTTTTTACATACAATTGCCCCAGTGCATCACCCAGGTTAGCGTCTACATTATTAATAATCCGCTCCCAGCGGTCTTTCATTTTTTCCTGCCCGCTAAGCGCTTTTCCTGTATAGTCAAACCTTGCATTAACAAAATCGCTGCTTAATGCGCCGGCAAAGCCCTGCAACAGGTGCGCTTTAAGGTAGGCCTTCCAGGTATCAAGCGGCACAGTGGTAAGCAATTCATTCACTTTTGCATAAAAAGCTGGCTGGCCCACATTTACAGAATCGGCTGATATACCCATTTCTTTTAAGGTACTTTTCCAGCCAAAGGCGGGCATTTGCTTATCCAGTTCTTCAACGGACAATTTATTGTAATTGGCTTGCGGGTCCCGCAGCTCTACATTGGTTTTGTGGCTGCCGGCAAGTTGTTTTTCCAAATCATACACCAAAGCTGTTTTTTTAACCGCTGTCACAGAGTCATCGCCGGTAAGTGTAAACAGTTTCTGCAGGTAGGTGGTATAGGCGGTTACAACTTTTTGCGTTTCGCTATCGGTTTTAAAATAATAATCCCTGTCTGGCAGGCCCAGGCCGCCCTGGTAATAAATGGCTATGTTGGTAGTACTGTTTTTTTCATCGGCGCCAATCATCTGGCCAAAGAGCAATACGTTAAATTCTGTTTGCTGTTGTGCTATAAACTTCATCAGCCCGGCAGCATCTTTAATACCCACAACCTGCTTCAGGTATGGCTTTACAGGGTCGTAGCCAAATTTTTCAATAGCGGCGGAGTCCATACCAGCCGCATAAAAATCACCCACTTTTTGTTCAATACTGCCAGGTTCATGAGATGCCCTGGCAGCCTCTTCTACAATAAGCTTCATGTTATTTTTAGAACGGTTATAGATATCGAGAAAGGCGCCGGCCTCCGATTCCGTGGGCGGTATAACTGTATTCTTTATCCATTTGCCGTTTACAAACTCAAAAAAATTGTCTCCTGGTTTTACGGCAGAATCCATATTGGCCGTATCAAAAAACTTATGAGAAATTGCAGCATCCTCTTTACAGGACTGCAGGGCACAGATTATACAAAGGGTTAAGATGGTAAACCTAAGTTTCATACCTCATTTTGTTTATTGGTAAAAAAAATGAAAGTAAATAAAGTTGTGCCAACCGGTTATTTTTTTGTGAAGAGTGGTTATAGCGCCTTGAATGAAGGTTTGGGCGTGTCCCCAAGCTGCGCAAGGGGCCGGGCTTTCCACTGCTACTCCGCCACAAAGCCTCTGCACAAAGCTTCAGCGGGGTATCCGTTGCAATCCCTCACGCTAATGCTCCGGCTCATTTTTTCCGTACAGCTATCAGCAAGTTTAATTTCCGCGTTACAGCATAAGCCTATTGGTGCAGAAGTTGTATATGCATAACATTATCTTTAACTAAAATAACCAACCAATTGAAAGCATCACTTGTTTTAAACGCCAAAGCCAAACTGGGTGAAGGTATAGTATGGCATAGCCAGGAACAAAAGTTATACTGGGTAGATATAGAAGGCCGGCAACTGCATATTTTTAATCCCGCTTCAAAAGAAACAACCAGCTTTTCCACCGGCGAAAGAATTGGCGCCCTTGTGCCAACTTTACAAGGCGATGTAATTGTGGCCCTGCAAAATGGGTTGCACAGGATGGACACGAGCACCGGTGAATTTACCTTTTTGACCAACCCGCTTACAGACGGCATTCGCTTTAACGATGGCAAATGCGACCCCTCCGGCAGGTTCTGGATAGGTAGTATGCACCTGGATGTAAAAGACGGAGCGGCTGCGCTTTACCGGTTTGACGGTGACAAAAAACTTACCCTGGTGCTTGATAACCTTACCATTTCAAACGGCATAGCATGGAGTGCCGATAAAAAGACCATGTACCATACCGATACGCCAAAAGGTACCGTGTCAGCATTTGACTATGATGACGCTACCGGCAACATCAGCAACAAACGGATACTGGTAAAAGTACCTGAAGAAATGGGCTCGCCCGATGGTATGACCATTGATGAAAACGACAATCTTTGGACGGCATTATGGGGTGGTGGCGCTGTTGCCTGCTGGAATGGTAAAACCGGCGACCTGATACAAACTGTTGAAGTACCTGCACGGCAGGTTACCTGCTGTACATTTGGCGGAGACAACCTGCAAACACTATATATTACAACCGCAAGAGAGAGCCTCAGCGAACAACAATTGCAGGAATATCCCCACAGCGGGGGCATTTTTTCCGTGGAATTGCCGGTAAAAGGCGTACCGCTGGTAGCCTATGCAGGTTAACAGCAACTTTGCAACAACATTTATTAATGAGAAAGGGAATCTGGCGGTATACCTGCCGAATCCATACCGTTAATAGTGGAGCTGGACGCATTTTCTATGTCTACCGTATTGCTGTTGCTTCTTCCCCGCAGGTAGTAAACCGTTACGGCAGTAATAATTGCTACGAGGATACATAACAATAACCAATTGCGCTGGGGAAAACTTAGTTTGTGCCGATGTACTTGTTCCATAATCTTTTGAAATCAAGAATAGTGCCTTTAGTTTGTTGGTTTGACTTACGGAGAAAGATTTACGAAAACAGAAAATCACATCATAATAATGATTTAACTCTTTTTAAAACTAAAAAGAGCTAAACCGCTCCAAAAATCACATTATAATATTGATTTTCAAAAAGAGCTTACGCACTGGATTACAGCACAAGAAGAAACAGCCTTAACAAAACTTAGCACATACTTTCAATTGAAAACATCCGGTTACCTTTCTCCATTCAGAAAAAAACTAAAGCTATCGCCACGCAGGCCTATCCGCATGGCCTCAAGGGCTATCATTTCCTCGGGGGCTATATTACCGAGATTGGCGTTGCAGCCAACCAGCTTTAAGAAGAACAATTGCTGGTCTTTCTGAGGCGCTTCCCATATTATTTTTTCGGCCGGTATTTTGGTAAGTATCTCGTACACCAGCCCTTCGCGTACTTCGCCGGAATCCCTGTAGAGGCCAACGGTCCCGGCTTCCCTTGCTTCGGCAACAATGTAACTTGCACCGGCGGTAAGTTCGGCGCTCATCAGCTCAATCCATTTGTAGGGCGGCGTTACCTGCACCCTGTCTTTATCTTTTGAACCAACTTCGCTAAGAACAGTAAACCTTTCAGACAGCTTTGCTATATACCCGCACTTGGCAGCATGAGGTATATCTATCGAACCATCGGAAATTTCAACATAGGTAATGCCGTAGTCGTCCATTACTTTAACATAATCGTCAAACTGCTTTCTTGCCACGAATGCTTCAAACAACAATCCGCCGATATACACGGGCACACCAGCCTGCTGATAAGCTTCAATCTTTTCTTTTAACTGCGGGGTAACGAACGAAGTTCCGAATGCCAGCTTGGCAAGGTCTATATAAGGAGATGCTATGGATAACAGGTCTTTTGTTTGCTGCAGGCTTAGGCCCTTATCCGTTATCATGGTAAGGCCGTAACTGCGTGGCTGTATGGTTCTTTCGGGAATATTTGAGAGATTAAAATTCATTCGGTAAAGATAGCGTTTGCGGGATAGTTGCCTACTGCCACGGCGCTATAAATTAAATGCTTTAATGGCATGCTCATCAAAATCACAATTAATGCATTCTTCATCCAGCTCTGCCCCGCATTTTTTGTAGAATTCTATGGCCGGCTTGTTCCAGTCTGATACCTGCCAGCGCACCCGTTTGCAGTTTTCAAGCCGTGCTGTTTCAAATATCTTTTTCAAAAGCAGCGAACCTATTTTACTGCCGCGGTATTCCTGCTTTACATATAGGTCGTCCAGGTACAAAGACTTGCCTACCCAGGTATAATAGGCAAAAAAATAAGTAGCCATGCCTACGGTTTCACCTGTTTCATTTTCGGCCACAAAGCCATTAAAGTATTGCTTTTCCTGTAGCATCAGTTCCACCGTATTCGTAACCCGTTCGGGCGTTTGCTGAAATACTGCCAGCTCTTTGGTAAGGCTGAGTATGGCTGGAAAATCTTTTTCTGTAGCCGGGCGTACAATAATGCTCATACATGCAATTTGCTGAATCTCCTTGAAAAAATACAGTTGGCGGTACTAGCGGGTTAATAACACAGGTTGCCGGTAAAATTAACGGCAGGTGTCACCACCGGGTGAGGGATTGAAGCGGCTACCGCGGTGAAGCCATCGCAGCAGGGCTTTTGTGCCGGAGTAATAGCGAAAAGCCCGACCCCTTGCGATAGCTTGGGGGCACCCCCAAGTACGAAGTTTGAAGTACGAAGTACTTTTTTATGTAAGACGTTAGATGTGGGGTGTACGATGTAAAGGGTGTAAGATGTGGGATATATAATGTAAGGGAGCCTCACCTTAAAAGCTTTCAAAATCGGCCTCCCCCACTCGCTATTTACTACTCTTCCACTTGCCCTGATAATGATAAGCTGCGGATGTATTTTAAAACGGATAACCTATGGCAAGGTTGAATACCAGGTTTTTGCGGCGCCAGTCTGAATCACCTAAGGCTATATCCTTAAACACCCATCTGAAGCCGTTGAGGGGTTTATCGGGATCGAGCATGCGGATGGGGAAACCAGCATCCAGCCGTATAACAAAAAACTGTATATCCACACGCAGGCCGAGACCTGTACCTACCGCAAACTGCTGGAAAAATTTACTGGTGAAGGTGCCGCCTGGCCTTTGCGTATCGTTTCTAAACAACCAGATATTACCTGCATCTACAAAGGCCGCACCGTACAAAACAGACACCAGTTTAAACCGCAGTTCTGTGTTCAGTTCCAGCCTTATATCGCCCGGCTGGTCGGGAATAAATACAGAATCCCTATCGCCGGGATAATAACTGCCGGGCCCTACACTCCTGGCCCTGAAGGCTCTTAAACTATTTACACCACCTGCAAAAAACTGCTTGGAAAAAGGCATGGTTAAACTGTTGCCCCAGGCATAGCCCAGCCCTGCAAGAAACCTGCTGGCCAGCACCGTGCCACCCTGCCGCCGGTTGCCGCCTATGCGCAGGTAATGCCTGAAATCTGCCTCCAGCCTGGCATACTGCGAGAAGGGCCTGCCAAACAACTGCTTCTGCTTATTATCCTGCAGGTTGGCGCCGGTTATAAGGCCGAGTATATTGCCCGACAAATCAACATTTCCATTAAAAAAATAATTGTTCTTTTTACGGTTGGGTACATTTTGCGAATTGTAGTTGAAGTTATAAATAGAGCCGACAATAAATTGCTTTTCAATACTGCGGGCCAGGGTTATGTTAGAGTCCAGCACATGCTTTTGATAATTGGGATAAATATTAGTTGGCTGCACAAAGTTTACAGACAACACTTTTAGCTGGTGTTCTTTGGTGGCGGCCTCCTTCCAGGTATAGCCGTAACTGGCACGTACAGAGCTTAAAGTGTATTGCGTATCCCGGGCAAACAATTCATATCCTATATTAAAATTAGTTTGTGGCACATAATCGCCATGCGTTTTAAACTCCCATGGGCCCAGTATGCGTGGCACCGTAAGGTTAACCTCTGCACCATACCTAATCGTATTTACACTTTGCTGGCCTGATATCTGCCTTTCAAAACCACCATAAGCGGTTGCTGTAAACAACTCCGCGCCACGAAAGAAATTGCGGTTGCGCCAGCTTAAAGACACTTCGGTACCATTGCTGTTATTGGATTTGGTAAGGCCCGAAACCTCCAGCCTTATAGACTTCCTGGGCAGTGGCGTTAGATAATAAAAGGTGTTAAGCACCGGGTGCATGGATGTATCGGTATCCTCAAACCTTGCCTTTACAAATTTGTACACGCCCAGGCTTACCAGCCTGTTTAAAGAGGTGTTATGATCGGTACGGTTGTAAATATCGCCGGGCTTGAATACCACAGTACGGGTAAGCATCTGCGGCTTAAACTTTTCTTCAGGGTCAATAATATAGTAGCCTTTGTATTTGTTGCTGCTATCGGGCTGAAAGGGAATTGTATCTGATTCAATGGTATAATCCGGGTAAATAATTACATCGTTTATTTTATAATGCACCAGCGAACGGAAAGGCGTTTGCTTTTTTATTTTTTCGTACACATCCACTTCATGGTTACCAACGGTAGAATCAACATCGAAAATAATATCATCAGGGCCAAAATAGTAAAAGCCCAGTTCCTTCAGGCGTTTATCAATACGCTCCCTTTCGGCTTTAATGCGGTCAAGGTTATAAGCACGGCCCTTACGCAGGGTAGAGCGGCGCCCCATCTGGCGAAGAATGGTATAAATATAGCCTGAATCTTTAGGCAGAAAGAGGTTACGGATTTTATACTGCTGCTGCACATCGGCCTTATACGTAACATTCATTTTCTTGTTTTTGATAACGGTATCAAATGTTACTTCTGTATGAAAAAAGCCATTGTTCTCCAGCCTGTTTTGCAGCACCTGCCGGTTCTTTTCAATGTTTACGCTGCTGGCCAGTACCGGCGGTTCGCCAACCTTATATTTAAGCCAGTGCTTTAACCCTTTGGGTTTAGACGGCGTATCAATCATGTTATGTATAAGCAGCTTAAAAGGTATGCCCAAAAATCTTTTGTTAGGCGCGGGCCTTACCAGTTCTTCCAGTTCTACGGTGGTGTTTTTCTTATTAAACCGTACGGAATCGTTTGCCTTTTTCAGGTCCACGTCAGCGCCCATATACAGCGCATCACCATCCGGCACAGACTTGGTTGCGCTGCAGGAAAACAACAACAGGCTTACAAAAAAAATTACGATATGGTATAACCGGGTCATCAACATTTGTTCTTTTTTATGGCTTGCCAGCCATGATATTTTGCAGGATACCAGCCATGTGCTTCGTGGCATCGTCCCTTGCGTCGCAATCACTTCATCTGCAGTGCCGGTGGCATCTCCAGTTTGTAGTGCCGTAGCAAAATAATTCAGGTACTTGCGGTAGTGCGTATTCACAATGCCGGGCTCACTTTTTCTTTTTTTCTTTCTTCTTTTTGGTTTTATTAAACAGTTCACGGAACTGGTCGTAATCCAGCGTAAAAATGAAGCTTAGCCCGGTTTCAATTACCTGCCCTTCCACCACTCCTTCATATTTGTTTTTACGGTAACCCCGTATCATGTAACGGCCATCCCGGCTAAGCTGGTAGTCTACAGCCACGTCACCGGCAATGTTAGATGCCTGCTGGTTGCTGTTACGTGGGCCTTCCAGTTCAAAATTGCTGCCAACACTTACCCGCAGCCTGTCGCTAAGCAGCGATTTGGAAACACCAACAGTAAGGTCTGTCCTGCTTTGCTGCTGGCCTGTGCTATAGTCGTCTTCTGAGTTTATGCCAAAGTTTAAATCAACACCCTGTATAAGGCTGCCGGCAAGCTGGTTTAACTGGTCTGCCAGTATGCGGCTAACACTTTGCTTAAGCATGGTAGCCGTACTTGTTTTGTCAGTAGCTGTTTCCATTGGGTTTTCCTGCATAAACCTGCTAAACAGCAACAGGGCAAAAACCTGCTTGTTCAACTCAGATTCGTTGGTACGCAACTGGTCTAGCTTTTCATCTACCAGCCTCCATTGGGCGGCAGTTTCTTCACTTAAATCAACATCAAAAGAAATAATGGGCTTAAGCAGTTCACCCTTCATTTTCAGGAATACCTGCACAGGAATTTTTTGCTTGTAGCGGTTAAGGTCATCCCGTTTACCACTGCTTATCTGGGTTTGCATCAGGTCTATGGGTGAGGCGTTTACCTGGTATAAAGCTGTTATATCCACAT
Source organism: Foetidibacter luteolus (assembly GCF_009650435.1). Lineage (GTDB taxonomy): Bacteria > Bacteroidota > Bacteroidia > Chitinophagales > Chitinophagaceae > Foetidibacter > Foetidibacter luteolus. The sequence continues at coordinate 109,807 of NZ_VVIP01000008.1, read as the reverse complement.
TGGCTGTCATAGGGTCGCCGGTCCATGTCATGGTGCTGCCGCGTTGAATGGTAAACTCCCTTTTCAACAGGCTTAGTGTAACCTTGTAACTTCCGTTGGTAACCTGGTAGTTGCCGGTAAGTGTCATCTTGCCGCTTTCATCAAAACCACCGGCTAAATCTGCCTTGCCTTTTACTTTCAGGGCATCGCCATTGCGTTCATCCACTACTATGGTAAAAGCCGCGGCCGTATCTGTTTCTATGGTAGCATCCACATCCATATTGGCAAACATGGGGTAGGCAGGCAATGTATCTTGTGCGGCCAGTGCCGCGCTGTCAACCGGCGCATCCATATCCACAAAATTCACCACACCCTCCCGGCTAACCACTTCGGGGTCGCTGGTGGGTAATACAAAAGTGAAATCCGTTTCTTTGTTGGCCCTGAACGACGCTGTAACTTTAGGTATATAGCTGTTGCCGCCCAGTTTAACGTCGGCATCCATATTCAACTTGCCATAAAACAAAGGGTTGTCTGTTTGTGTGGCGTTTATCAACCTGAAATTTTTTGCTTTAAGGCCCAGGTTAAACTTGAAGAATGTATAATCAGTCGTTCCTATCGTACCATCCAGTATTGCTTTATTGCCGTTAGCATCAACCATCGTAAACTGGTTAAAATCTATCCCTTCGTTGTTTACCAGGATTTCCTCGTTTGACAAAGTGAATTTTTCCCCCAACATGGTAGGAACCAGAAACGCATTGGCAAAGCGCAAAGAGCCGTTAATGGCAGGTTCTTTTGTGGTACCCGCAATGGCTATTTTTCCTTTAAGGCTGCCACCCGCATCTTTTAACTGGCCGGCAGAGAAGCCTTTAAGCGTAGAAAGGTCGAGGTTGTTAATGTCCAGGTTCATATCCATTCTTCCTTCGCCGGTATAATACTTACCATCCAGCACTACAGCGTTACCCTTACCTTTTATGCTTACGTTGGCGGCAAATGCATTGGCTGTTTCATTATTTACTTTGGCAACCACGGTACCAATGGTGTCTTTGCGGTAGCTAAGGTCTGCTATGGTAAGGTCGGTGGTAAAAACAGGCGACGTCATTACATTGCTTACAACGGCATTACCGTTAATTACGCCATCCGCCAGCAGAGAATCCTGTTCAGCAAAATCAGTAAGTGTACGTATATGAAAATTATCAAATTTGGCTTCGATGGGAGATGTAGCGGAATCGGCCATGCTGTTAAGCCTTAGTGACTGCCCCTGGTGGCTGATCCTGAAATTATTTACCAGCAGCCCTGTTGAATCGTAGCGGATAAAGTTATCCCGGGCCACTTCCCACTGGTCATAATTCAGCAACAGGCTGTCTGGGTGCATGGTAAACTTTATCCCATGCTGTGGCGCCTGTTCCAAACGGCCAGCCAGGTGGTACCTGTTTTTTTCTTTGCTGTCTTTTATCAGCAATGATGATGTTACAATGCTGTTGGCTACATTACCGCCCAGCGAGGTTTGGTATAACCGGAAACTTTTACTGCCGGCGCTTGCCATCTTCACATTGTAATCCAGCGAACTATCTGCTGTAGTGGCGGTTATCGCAGCCTGCTCAATAGCCTGCTCACCCAACTGGATATGCGGGGCAGATATGTTTAACCGCAGGTCGTTAGCGGCACTATTGTAGCCTATTATTCCCCTAATGGTGTCGGAGCCCTTTAAATCCGGCGCAAACTGCAGCGCCAGCTCAGATGCGGGTTTTAACAGCAGGTTCATTTTCCAGTCTTGTGGCGCAAAAGCGGTGTCTTTAAAGCCGGGTATGGCATAGTAACGGTTAATGGTGTGTTGCAGCGCAGTAGCTACTTCCGTAAGTTTATAGCTGCCTTTCCAGTTCATATCAGCCACTTCAGATTGCAGCGCAATGGTTTGCGTATCGGCGTTGCGTTCTGCACTCAGCAGTACGGTATCCATCCGGTAAGTAACCGTGTCCATGGTGATTTTTGTATTGAAAAGCCGGGCAGTTCCGTTGAGGGAATCCGGGTTGGCGCTGGCAAATTCAGCAGTAAGGGATGAACGCAACTGCAATGTATCCGCGTACAGGTGCAGTGCTTTCATATCCAATGTATCCAGGTTAAGCGCCAGCGCTACATTTGATGGATAGGTGCCTGCTATATTGGCCGAAGCCTGCAGATCGTAAGTAATGTTAGGATCTTTTATGGAAGACTGGATATCCGCATGGCCATTCTTTAGCGCAGCTTTCAATTTCAGGTTTCTGTAAGTATACCCTTTCAGCCTGCCTTCTACCAGGGTGGCATCAATCAACGTATTCATCTTCTTATAGTCATGACCGGTGCCTTTGGCTGATGCATTGAGAGAAATGACGCCTACCAGCGTATCCTGCTTAATAAGATAGCCCACATTCACCCTGCGCAGGGAGGTTTTTACATCGTATGTTTTATAATTATTGCCCACAGCGGCGGTAACATCCGCATCGCCACTGCTGGTACGGGCTTTTAACTCTGAGCTGAAAGCCTGCATTTTTCCTTTAAAGAAACCGGTAGCCGACATTTTTTCCGGTATGCGTATGTTATTAGGTATGCTGTTCTTTGGCGCAAGGGAAGTAATATCGTTACGGTTGGTATTAAATTCGGTTAGCCTGAGATTGTAATAAGCATTTCTGCCATCGGGTAAGCCTTTAATGTTACCGTTCATCTGCAAACGGGTAGCGCCATAGCCGCTGAGGGCAAAATTGTTGATGGTGATATCTTTCACCTGGCCTTTGCCCTGTAATTTGGCGTTAATAACCGCGGTAGTATGTCCTTTTAACTGCGGCTCTGTAAAGGGGGCCAGCAGCAGTATATCCTGGGCAGCCAGCAGAAAAGTATCAAGGCCCATCTCCAGGTACACATCGCCGGGGGCTTTTGTAAATGATTCTACCGAAGGATATTTAGCCGTAACATTGGCCCTGATGAGTGATTGATTGGTACGCAGGTAAAAGTCTTTGAGGTAAGCCTCTTTTTCTGCGTAGGCAAATTGTGTGCTTAGCTCCTGCAACTCAAAGCCACTTTTTTCTCTAAATGAAAACTCCTGAAGGTTGCCCTGGTAACTAACTGGCGTAAACACAAGGTTGCCTGCCTTAAAAACCAGGTTATTTATAGCCATGTGGGCAAAATCCATCCCCTTTGAGGCAGCGGGAATATTATCATCATTGTAACTGATGTTGTTGTGGTTTATGTCAAGGTTGGCCAGTTCAAACCGCCAGGGGTTATTTACCTGTGCCACCACTTCTTTTTTCACCTCTTCTTTTACCACAACCGCCTGCCGGGATTTACCCATGGATACTTCTATAAAATTGCTGTCTAACTGTATGTTATTTACCTGCACCAGCAGCCTGGGTAAGTCAAGCTTTTTTATTTGCGTATTGAATGTTTTTAAACGAATGGCGGCTTTTAAAGCAGACACATCATTTACATAATCTGCCTGTATATTGTGCAGGTTAATGTTCTTTAAGTTAAGGTTTACACCGATGGGTTCGTTGCTTTCAGCTTCCACTACCGCTACCGGCTCTGGCTCCATCAACGGCTTATACTGGCGTACATAAGTTTTAATACCAGCCAGGTATATGTCAGGAATGCTGTATAAAGAGCTGTTGATATTTAATGTTTCTATGCGTGTGGCCAGGCTGTCTAACCCAAACGACATATCGCTACCGGTTACATCATCCTTATAAGTGGCCCTGATGTGAGTGAGCCGTATATCGCCCATCTTAAACTGCAGGGTACTTGTGTCTGTCGATGTGGTAGTATCAACGTTGCCGGAAGTGAAGGCATTAATGACGTAGTCAAAATTAAAAGCAGAATCTGGCTGCAGCCTTTTTACATTGGCCGTAACGCCATCCAGGCCAATATAGCCAATGTACACTTTGCTGTTAATCAGCTTCAGCATTTCAATATCCACCTGCACCTTTTTAGCAGCCAGCAAAGTATCCTTATGCTGGTCTTCCAGGTAAATGCCCTGCACTATTAGCTGTCGGGGAAAGTTGATGGTGAGTTTAGCAATCTCAACCTTTGTATGCAGTTTACCCTGCAGGTAGGACACGATTTTTTTGCGTGCAAAATTCTGTACCGCCGGCACCTGTATTAAAATTATAACCAGTACCAGCAGCAACACGATGCTTATCAATAGCCAGCCAATTACCTTAAAAAACCTTCTCGCAAATTTTTTCAAAAGAATTCTACACTTTTATATTCTTTGTTGATGACTGCAATACCTGTTTATTTCATTTGCGCACTATAGCTCAAGTACGGTACTATGCTCAACTGCCTGATAGTACTACCGCAGCTTAATGGCTGCCGGATTGAAGCGGAAAGCCCGCAACCACCAAAGCGTAGCGGAGGTGGTGAGGACTTGCAGCGAAAAGCCGGAACCAATGCCCAGCCACGGAGTAAAGCTGAAAGCCCCAAAAAATATGGCGGCAAAGCCAGCCACTTACTTTACGCAACAATAAGTTACATTGGGCATGAGGAAGATTATCCCCAATAGCCGACAAAAATTCGCCGGTTGTGCTATCCTTTATACTTTTTCCACAAGTTAAACCCCGCCCTTAAAGCGGCAAACAGCCCCAACTGCTTGGCGCTGCCTACTACATCTTTTTTAAAGTTGGTGCGGTTGTTTTTACTGAATGAAAATAGCTTGCCAACATTACCGAGCAACTGCCAGGATTTTCCGGCCACTTTGTTGGTAAGGTAAAAAGGCAATATAATGCCAATGGCAGATTTAAAGCTTTCTTCGGGCAGCTTTTTCCATCTTTCAGCAAGGTCAACTTCGCCAGCTTTAACCCTTGCACGCACAAGCCTTATTTCATCCCTTAAATCGGTAAGGTTATCAATATGCGAAAGGTCTTTACTGTTCGCTGATCTTGTCTTCATGTTCGTCGTCGTTTTCTGCTGTTTGATCAAAGAAAATTTCGATTATCATATTGGTAATATACAACTGCACCACACGTTTGCCCAAAACTATCAGCAATATAAGCAGCAACAGGTAAATGCCGGCTATAACACCAAAACCCCAGTACAGGTTACCTAACAGGTTTGCAAAATAATAGCCACCCATAATGCTTAGAAAAATGAGAATGAAAAGGCTGATAATAGTAATCATAAGCCCTATAAACATGGAAGCTATCAGCTTAGATGTTTTTTCTACCATCTGCAGTTTAAAAAGCAGCAGCCTGTCTTTTACATATTGCTCCAGTTTTTCTTTGGATTGAGCGAAAAAATTTTCTTGTGTATCCTGTTTATCCATGAGTGCAGATTTTAAGATATGCTTTCTTTGGCCTTATGTTCCAGGTCTTCCACAAACTTCCTGCCCCGCTTCATCAGCTCACTCATTTCGTCGTTAAAATCGTGCCACTTTGATGCAATGCTTTCTTCGGCTTCATCAGTCATCTCTCCCAGTTTTGTTTTCATGGCTTCCACAAATTCTTTTCCTTTTTCGCTTTGCAAAAACAACGCAATACCAGCCCCAGCAGCAGCGCCTAAAAGAATACCGGTTAAAAACTTTTGTCCTGTAGTCATGTTATTTATGTTTTTAAAAGATAAATTTGAAACCATTCCCGCAATTACCTAACAATATTTGAACCAAATGGAGAACCGTCAGGATTATAAAGTTAACCGTTACTTCTTTTTGAGCATCATAATTTTGTTTGCGGCATTCCTGTTTTTTAGCCTTATAGAATTCTTTACAGCCTTTTTAGCCGCAGTTATTGTATACGTACTCAGCCGCCCTTTTGTGGAATACCTGGTTAAACGAAAGCTCTGGAAAAAGTCATGGGCGGCGGTGGCTGTTATCATCATTTCTTTCTTTATTATACTGCTGCCTATATCGTTAATGGTTACGCTGCTGTACAATAAAATATTGCCCGTAGCACAAAACCCCAACATTATTGTTAATGCCGTAAAAGATTTTGAAAAAGTAATACACGACAAATACGGTATTGACCTGTTTACGGAGCAAACCTTTACCAAAATACAGGCGGTGGTAACTTCGCTGCTTGGGTCAATTGTAAACCAGGGCCTGAGTATTTTTACCACCATCACTATGATGTACTTTTTCCTGTACTTTATGCTGGTTAATGTTAACCGCATGGAGGCGGCCATTGTTTTTTACCTGCCCTTTAAAAGAAGTAAGGTAATGATGTTTGGTAATGAGCTTGTGGCGCAAACATTCAGTAACGCTATAGGCATACCGCTTATAGCCATAGCACAGGGCTTTTCCGGTTACTTAAGCTATACTGTTGCCGGCGTAAAAGAAGCAGGTTTCTGGGGTGTTATTACCGGGTTTGCATCCATTATACCTGTAGTGGGCATTGGTTTGGTTTGGGTGCCGGTAACTGTTTTTTTACTGATAAACGGTCAAACCTGGCAGGGTGTATTTGTGGCATTGTGGAGCGCCATCATATCCGGCACGGCAGATAATGTTATCCGTTTTATACTTGCCAAACGCATGGCCGATGTTCACCCGATTGTTACTGTGCTGGGCGTTATCATCGGGCTTAAACTATTTGGCATTACAGGTCTTATTTTCGGGCCGCTTATCATCTCCTATTTCATCATATTGCTGCGCATTTATTACCTGGAATACCAAAAGCCGCTGATGGTTACCAAAAAGGTAAAGCCAAGGCAAATTGTGCCCTCTTATATGCAACCATTTTTGGGCATGAACAAGGGGAAGAAGAAGTAAGCATGTTGAACAAGGAATTTTGAATAACGAAGAAGTGTCCTGCAAACAATGTCTTTTGGAGCCCGGCGACCGGATAAGCATGAGGCTTTACTTGCGTCGCACTCTTGTACTTTCTGTACGCTATGCAGCAATGGCGCTCCGGTTGACATCTACTCAAAAAAAACTGGCTGCATAACTGATGCCCTCCATCAGCCATGCAGCCAGCAATACATGCCGGTTACGGCAATTTATTCCTGAGCGCCGTATTCTTCTATTTCAATATTTCTCCACCTTACTTTTATGCCGCCGCCATCATGAATCTGCAATGCTATAAAGCCCGTGCCTTCACCAATCTTCGCGTCTTTTAACGTAATCATCTGGTGGCCGTTCAGCCAGGTTGTTACTTCATCTCCTACCACTTTTAACTGGTAAGTATTCCACTCGCCGGGTTTAAGGTATTGCTCATCTTCAGGTTTGGGCTGTATAAGCCAGCCGCGGCCGTAAGATTCGTATATGCCGCCTGTATGATGGTTAAGTGGCGCTACTTCAGCCTGCCAGCCGCTTATCTTTACGCCTTCCGGTATGCTGCTCCTGAAAAATACGCCACTGTTGCCATCGGCCTCCTGCTTAAACTCCAGGGTAAGCACAAAGTTCTTATAGTTTTTGTTGGTGGAAAGGTAGCCATACTGTTTATCCGGGCCGCTTTCACATACCAGCTCACCCTTTTTTACGTACCATTTTTCTGTGCCGTGAATAGTCCAGCCGGTAAGGTCCTTGCCATTAAACAGTTTTTGTTTTTGCTGGGCAACCGCGGCGCTAACGATACACCCGGCCATTGCCGCCAATAATATTTTTTTCATCAGGTTTTATTTGCGGAAAGATAAGTATCGGGCGGCTAATAAAGAACTTAAAACAAGGAATGAAGGTTACAGGCGCCTTACAGGTTAACCCCTTTCGGCAAAAGGCAGTAGTAAACCTATGCCGCCTATTCAGTAGATTACACATCTTACATTTTGCTCAAGAGTACTTCGTAAACCGCACTTTACTTAACTTTCCCAAAACTTTCTTATGGTACAAAAAGTGGCAGTCATAGGCGCAGGCACTATGGGCAATGGCATAGCGCATGTATTTGCACAGGCAGGTTTTACGGTTAAGCTGGTTGATGTAAACGCCGCCCAACTGGATAAAGCGTTGCAAACCATTAGCAAAAATTTGGACAGGCAGGTGAGCAAAGGCATTGTTACAGAAGAGCAGAAGACAACCGCGCTTAACAACATTACCAGTGACAGCGATATTACCAGCGGTGTTTCGGATGCAGACCTTGTGGTAGAAGCCGCCACAGAAAATACAGAACTGAAGCTGAACATATTCCGGCAACTTGATAAAGCCGCCCCGCCGCACGCACTGCTGGCTACCAACACTTCTTCTATATCTATCACCAAAATAGCCGCCGCCACCAGCAGGCCAGGCAAGGTTATCGGCATGCACTTTATGAACCCGGTACCTGTAATGAAGCTGGTGGAAATTATTAACGGCTACGCCACCTCAACAGAGACCACTAATATCATTGTATCGCTAACAGAACAGCTTGGTAAAATTGGCTGTGTGGCCAACGACTATCCCGGTTTTATTGCCAACCGCATTTTAATGCCCATGATTAACGAAGCTATTTACAGTTTATACGAAGGTGTAGCTGGCGTAGCAGCCATTGACAGCATTATGAAGCTTGGAATGGCTCACCCCAAGGGCCCATTGCAACTTGCTGATTTTATTGGTTTGGATGTTTGTCTTAGCATTCTTCAGGTATTGCAGCAGGGTTTTGGCAACCCTAAGTATGCCCCCTGCCCGCTGCTGGTAAATATGGTTACGGCAGGCAAACTGGGAGTTAAAAGTGGCGAAGGTTTTTATATATACACACCGGGCAGCAAAGATTTAGTGGTGAGCAAAAGGTTTGCATAACATAAAAGTTTTGATCTGTCGTTTCTTGTTGGCCAGCAAAAGCAGCAACGTGTTGCACGTTCGGGTGAGGGATTGCAGCACAACCAAGTTAAAGCAACTGAATGTTGCTTTGGCGAAGGTTGCAAACACAGTTCTCCCCGGTGAGGCCATCGCAGCATGGCTTTTGTGCCGGAGTATGAGCGGAAAGCCCGGCCCGAGGTACGAGGGACACCCCCAAAAATTTCTACAATTTTTTGTTTACTTATTCATGATGGTACTTCTCGTTGCGCAAAATAGTGCAGGCCCTGTACACCTGCTCCGCCAGCATTAACCTTACCAGCATGTGGGGAAAGACCAGTTTGGAAAAGCTCCAGGTAAAGCTGGCCCTTTTGCTAACCGCCTCATCAACACCAAAGGCGCCGCCGATAAGGAACACCAGCCGCTTTGCGCTTTCGTTGGCACGTTGCTGTATAAACATGGCCAGTTCGGGTGAAGACATCTGTTTGCCACGTTCATCCAGCAGTATTAAATAATCATCGGGCTGCAGTTGCTGTAAAACAGATAAGCCTTCCTGTTTTTTCAGGCTTTGCCCATCAAGCGACGCTGCGTTTTTGGGTGGTGCTATCAGCAGCCAATCCGCCGGGAAATACCTTGTTACACGTTTGGTGAACTCCTCCACGCCTTGCTTTACATAGGCTTCGTGCGGCTTACCTACTGACCAAAACTGAATCTTCATGCAGCTAATGTAAAAAATGGATAGCGTAAAAAATAATAGAGCCGGTTATACTGCTTTGGCCTCAAAATCTATCAGCATATCGGGAGATTCTATCATTTCGCTGGGCAGCATGCCAAATTCTTTTCTAAAAGCGGCAGCAAAATGGCCCAGGTTGGTATAGCCCACCATCATACCGGCCTCCTTAATGGAAATGTTGCTGCCGGTAAGCAGTTTTTTGGCATGCATCATACGGTTTTTTTGAAAGTATTCGTAAATGGGTAACCCGTACATGCTTTTAAAGTCACGCTTAAGCTTGGTGGGGCTCATGGCAGATAGCTTAGACAATTTTTCAATGGTAGGCGGCGGTGTACTGTAATCTTTTACAAGCAAAGCTTCTACCTTCATCAGGCGGGTAACTTCACCATCGCTAAGCTTTTGAATTTCGGGTTTTAACTGCATCTTGTTCATAAACTTAATTACAAACCTTTCCAGCAGCAGCATTACCCGGTTGGCTATGTATACAGAGCGTAAGGGGTGTTCAATCTTTTCCAGCAGCAGTTCATCAATCATGGCGCGGTATTCCGCGTCTATCGGTTCTACCGTACGGTTTTTCACCAGTTCAGAAAAGTAGTTGCTCATCAGTTCATCAAACACATCATTGCTGATAAAATCCAGCAGGTGCCTGCGCTCGAAGATTATCTTGATGCTCTTAACCTGCACGTGGGCAGGCACAAAAAACCTGGATGACATGAAGCTGTTGGTAAGCAGTACAATTTGCTGGTTCATGTCAAACTGGTTGGGCGGCAACTGCGGGTAGCGGTTATTTACTTCGTCGCTTTCAGACGATGATTCGTTAAACTGCAGCACGTAAAATTGCCGGGCAGATGGCTCTCTGTTCATGTAGAGGTCAACATTCAGCAACATATCAGACACCAATACCGATATGCCGTTAGGCAGGCTTTCTGCCCAGCCATAACCCCTGCCGTATTTATGGGGCACCAGTAAAAAATTATTGTTAACCCTGCCGCCTATGGCGCCGGCAATGGTTTGTAAAAAATCAGGATAATCACTGCTGCTGTATTGTATCTCCACCGTTTAATTTTTTTTGCCGCCGGCCTCTCCCGGCAGGTGGTGAAAAACTTTACTGTATGCTTTGGCAAAATTGCTCATATTGGCGTACCCCAGCTCAAGCCCTACCTGTTTAACGCTGTATTTTTTTGTGGTAAGCATGGCCCTGGCCCTGTTCATACGCTGCTTTTGGTAATACTGGTACACGGGCATGCCATAAATTTCTTTAAAAGCCTGTTTAAGCTTGGTGGGGCTCATCATAGCCAGCCGGGCCAGCTTGTTAATGCCGGCAGGCTCTGCGGTAAAGTCTTTTACCAGTTCTGCTTCCACCGTTTTAAGGCGGGCTATATCTTCAGCCGACACTTTTACATTAAAATGGGCATCATTCATTTTAGCGATCACCCTTGTAAAAAAGCGCTCTATCAGCAGCATCACCCGGTTATACACAATAAACAGCTCAAAGCGGCTATCTTCCATGCCGGTAATCAGTTCATTCAGCATGCGCTTATACTCCACATCCAGCGGCTCGTAAGGAAAGCCCCCGGTTTTAAGCAACAGGTATTTTTTGATGTCTTCGGCGCTATCATCAGTGCCAAGAAATTTGTTGAGCCTGTCTTTGCTAAAAATAACCGATATGCTGTGCAGGTGTACCCCGCCGGGAGTAAGAAAAAGCCAGTCATTCCTGGTGTTGGATAGCAATGCGGCGGATTTGGAGGAAGATATGCCAGACTCCGGCTGTATCATTTCATCAAACCGGAAAATATAAGATTCAGCCTCGGTTTTTTCTCTTTTCAGCAGCACATTTTCATTAAAGCTGCAGTTGCTTACCAGTACCTGCAGGCCATCGTGCAGGGTTATAACGCGTAAAAGGCCCTTGCCCGTTTCTGCAGGCAGGCGCAGGATATTATCGGTTATTTTTACTTTTAATAAGCGCCCTATTTGTTTCAGCAGATCTTCAAAATTGGTGTGGTTGTAAGCAATCTCTATCACTGGGCTGTTTTATAAATACTTAACAGGGTTACGCCGGGCGTTGAGAATGTATTTTTTCATATTCAGCCAAAAAGCCATGATCATATAAATAATAAGGGGCGAGCCCATGGTAAGAAAGGATATGTAAATAAACCACATCCTGATGCGTGATGTAGCTATGCCCAGTCTCTCACCGATGGCTGAGCATACACCAAATGCCTTCCATTCGATGAATTGTCTCAACTTGTTCATACATGCAATTTAAAAAAAGATTCAACATAACAGGTACGAATGTTACCCAGAAAGGACGAATGCCGGTTCTTTCACTTCGCTTCCACTGTACAGGATTGAAAATTAAGGTTTACACAATTTATTAAATTTCAGCAAGAAAAGTAAAAATTTTTGTTTCAGGGCATTAATTGTTGGTTAACGAAAGACTACCATGCGGGAAAAGCCCAACAGCATTACAGAACGCACAAGAGTGCGACGCAAGTAAAGCTTCATACTTGTTCCTGCTGCCGGGCCCATAAAAAAGAAACTTTACCCCTAAGCCTGTTTTTTATTGCCCAATGCAATGTAGTACAGCGGTATGCCTGCCAGCACAATGATTAACCCGAACAAGGCATAATTTGTTTTGTAAACAATGAGGGATACACAAAACGCGGCGGCCAGCAATATATATACAAATGGCAGTACCGGGTAGCCAAAGGCTTTATAGGGGCGTGCTATATCCGGCCGTTTTTTGCGCAGGATAAATATGCCTGCAATGGTGAGTATATAAAAAAGCATTACTACAAAGGATACATAATCCAGCAGGTCCCCGTACTTGCCGCTTAAACATAACAGGGAGGCTACCAGGCATTGCACCCACAAGGCATAAGCTGGCACTGAGGCTTTATTAAGTTCTGCCGTTTTTTTGAAGAAAAGGCCATCTTTTGCCATGGTATAATACACCCTTGCCCCGGCCAGTATAAGGCCGTTATTGCACCCAAAGGTGGATATCATAATCATTACCGCTATAATGTATGTACCGGCATCTCCAAATATTACCTGCGATGCGGCTACAGCCACCCGGTTTTCCGGCGCAAAAGCAATATCGTTAAGGGGCAGCACTGCCAGGTACACCAGGTTGCAGGATATGTAGATAACAGTAACAATCAGCGTTCCAAAGAAGAGGCTAAGACCTATGTTACGCTGAGGGTTCTTTATTTCGCCTGCTATAAAGGTTACGTTGTTCCATGCATCGCTGCTGAAGATAGAGCCTACCAGTGCCGAAGCCACCGCGCCAAACATGGCAAAGCCGGCCACGGTTTTCCAGTCTGTGGCGGCAGCATTTTCTACACCCTGGCGGGATGCATGGGTAAGCATCGTCCAGGCATTCGTCCAGTTGCCGCTCCACACTTCGGGTTTTGCCATAACAAACCCGGCGATAATCAGCCCGAACAATGCCAGCAACTTGGTTGTGGTAAAAAGGTTCTGTATAATCTTGCCTTCTTTTACGCCCCTGGTATTGGTATAGGTAAGCAATATGATTAGCAGTATGGAAACAAGCTGCGCCGCCGATATTTTAATGAAGCCCAGGTCTGCAATAATGTTTTTATCGCTAAGGCCGGGTATAAGATAGGCCGCGAACTTGCTGAAGGCCACACCTACGGCGGCAATGGTGCCGGTTTGTATTACAGCAAAAAAACTCCACCCATATAAAAAGCCCACAAGCGGGTTGTAGGCTTCTTTAAGATACACATATTGTCCGCCGGCTTTGGGGTACATGGCGCTAAGCTCTCCATAGCTAAGGGCGGCGGTAAGCGTCATAAAACCGGTAAGGGCCCAGGCGAATACCAGCCAGCCGGCAGAGCCTACATCCTTCAGCATATCGGCGCTTACAATAAAAATTCCGGAACCTATCATGCTGCCTGCTACTATCATGGTAGCATCTAAAAGTCCCAGGGACGGCTTAAAGGAGGTATTGGTTTCTGACATAGTTTTACTCATGCTTTGTACATAAAAAAATCCCGCGGTAAACGGGATTTTGAAGATAAGGTAAAACGGTGTTTAAATAATGCTGCTGCGCACTATTTCTTCTTTTTATCAGCAGCGTATTTGTCGTTGAGCAATTTGATGATATCTCCGGTTACATCCCTTAGAGAATCTTTGTAATAGATAAGGTTATCCTGGTCGCTGGATGCGAATACATAAGAGTACCCACGCTCTTTACAATAATCACGCAGGCCATCACGAATCTTTTGTTTTACTTCCTGCATTTTGCGCATTTGTTCGGCGCCAATCTGCTGGCTGCGGTCTTCCTGTTCGGTACGCAGTTTATTCTGACGTGCCATCAGGTCCTGTTCGTATTGGCCTTGCTCGGCCTGGCTCATAGTTGGGCCTTTTTGCTGGTATTCTTTTACCTTTTGCATGTACGCCTCCTGTTGGTCGCGCAGGTATTTGGTATTCTTTGCATCTATATCCCGTAAATAACCCTGCACTTCTTTCAGGTATTCATATTTGCTTTCAAGGGAGTCTAATTCAAAATAGGCTATTTTAAATGGCGTTGCAGCAGCATTTTTCGTTTCCTGTATTACATGATGATCTTTCTTCTTGTATTCATAATGCTGAAAGTATAAAAAACCAACCGCGGCCAATAATACAACATTTAACGCCAGTAAAACTTTGTTCATTAAAACCAATTTTTGTGGGCCGGAAAGTTAGAGGTATTCATAAAAACAGAATTGTTAAAAAGATTGATTATAATTTAACTATTGAGGTGGTTAAAATATATGGTAAAAAGATTATGCAAGTGTGGGCATAATGAAAGTACAGAATACATTTTATGAGCCCGGCAATAGTAACAATTATGAGGCTTTACTTGCGTCGCACTCTTGTGCGTTCTGTAATTCTATTCGCCTTTTCCCGCAGGGTAGCTTTAATTGCCGCCGGGGGCGGCAATGGCTTTGCAAACAAACACCAGGCTTTTTATTGTTTGTCAATCTCCACTATGCAGGCAACTGCGTTTTTATCGCCGGCGCTGGTTTTAAAAGTCATTGTACCGTCGGCGGTAGTGCTAAATTTTACCCCGCTAATGCTCTGGCTTCGTACAGCCGCGGCCACCGCCAGTGGAAACCCGGCAGAACGGTTTTGGTTTACCGCGCCGTTTAACTGGAACACATCCAAAGGCTCTTTACTCACTATAACAGAGATAAAGTCTTTGTTGCCAATATCATCTGCCTGCATGCTGGCCCCCCGCGGAAACAGCCGGTAACCGGTAAGGCCGCAATAAGGCGAGAAGTTTGTTTTGGCAGGATTTTGTTTACTGGGGTAAGGAAAAAGCACATAGCTGCTGCCGTCTGTTTCCATGCCCAGCACATATACATAGCACTCCACGGAGTTCTTAACTTCCATTTTAAACTGCGTGCCCTTTGCTATGGCAGATTTTGTAACAAACGTATTGCCGCTTTTTAATTGCAGGGGTATATAGCGGTTGCCACTTTTTTCCACCAGGCCAATGCTTATGTCAAGGTCTTTGGCCGCCGCCGCACCACGTTTGGGCATGCGGTTAACGCCGTAAGCTTCCCGTACAAAACTTTTAAAATCGCTGTAACGTACCCAGCCTATTCCATTCTGGCCCCATTCTGGGCCCCAGCTATTCATAATCTGGAAGGCGCCGCCTTCTTTGCGGTCATCGTACCCAATTACACACATGGCATGGCCGCCAAAGCCTATCTGGTTGTAATCATCATCCGTTGGGTGCCACACTTCCTGTCCCATCATACCCTGCATAAAGCTGCCGCCCACCATCATGCCAATAACCACCGGTACATCTTTAGCCAGGTGCTCTTTAATGGCATGCAGGTCAAGCGCACTAACGCGGTCTCCATCGGTAAGCCTTGTAAAGCCCAGCATTTTATATTGGGAAGCCTGCTGCATCAACTGGCTGGATGGCTGGCGTGAACAATCCCTGTCATCGTAAGGAAACTGCGACAATGGTACAGCGCCAACACCTGTCATGTTTTCCATCGCCCGGATGATATAACTGCCCTGGCAACCATCCAGCCCAATTTGGTTGTACATGAAAGATGGGCTAAAGGCAATTTGATTAGGGTTAATGCCCGTGCTGGAAGCCTCCAATATGGTACGTGCGCCATAGGCACCGCTCCATGCTACGCAACTGCCCTGCTCGCCCTGGTTAAGCCTGTTAGGCGCAAACTTAAGCAGCGAAACCGCCTCTGGCAGGTTGGTTTTGGCAGGGTCCAGCCCTTCGTAAATGCTGGCTTTGGCAAACTCCCGTGGGTCAAGGTTGCCACCTGTGCTGAATTCGCCGGAGCCCTGCTGCTGAAAGCCAGCCATATTGCAGCCACCTTTAAAGTAGAAGAAAGCACCGGCAATTAACACCACTATCAATAGTGCAGGCTTACGGATAAGTAACCCAAGGATAAGAGGTAAAAACTGTATCAACCCACCACCACCGCGGCCACCCCCACCACCTCCGCCCTTGTCTTCGTTACTGTTATCATATTGGTCATCCGGATCATCAACCATACGTATGGGCATAGCTGTAAAATTTAAGCACTGAAAGTAAAATTTTCGGATGATTTAAGCATGAGCAGGATAAAAAATATTGTGCACAGGAAGTTTCAGGACTCAACCTGACATTCGTTTCATTAACTTAATGACATTAAGCTGCATACTATTGCCTCCATCGATTTTGTTGAATATTCTTCTTCCCAACTTCCTATTAAAATTAGCATCATCATTTACCCACCAATAAACCGATAACCTGCAACTTGTAACCGGTAACTTGCTTTCGGGTGAGGGATTGAAGCGGATACCCCGGTTAAGCCGTAGCAGCATGGGTTTTGTGCCGGAGTATGAGCGGAAAGCCCGACCCCTTGCGATAGCTTGGGGGCACCCCCTGGAAATTATTATTCAGCAATAGCAGCATCTGTATTACCAACTATTTAGTGCAGGCTGCTTAACAAAAAATTGGCTTTGAGCCAATCTGTTTTGTACCTTAACTTTCATGACAAATTCAGCCAAACCACATCTTCAAAAATTCCCTTTCTATATGGACATCCACTTACGATTGCCGGTACACCAACGCCGGCTTGCAGTTATCCTTTTATCCCTATGGTTGCTTGCTGCATGTAAACAAAAAAGCAAACTGATTGAAATTAACCCTGAATTCAGTAAGTACATTGAAGCTTACACATCCGGGGTTGTATCCAAGAAAAATGCCATACGCATACAGCTTGCCACTGATGCGGGCACTACGCACAGCATTAATGAAACAGTAAAGGAAACATTGTTTGAATTCTCTCCCTCAGTGCCCGGCAAGGCTTACTGGATTGATGCCCGTACCATTGAATTTAAACCGGAAAAAGACCTGCAACCCGATGCCATGTATGAAGTGGATTTCAGGCTGGGCAGGGTTTTAAATGTACCGGATAGGTTTAAGAATTTTAAGTTTAATGTGCAGGTAGTTAAGCCATCCTTCCAGGTAACCGAGTTTGGGTTACGGGGCAACGGCAAAGAAGACATGAGCCTAAGCGGACAACTGGTTACGGCAGACGTGGAAGAATCTGCCAAAGTAGAAAAGTTGCTTAACGCAACTTTGAATAACAGTAATTTAAAGATTACCTGGCAGCACAATGAAACCAGCCGTACGCATGATTTTATCATCAACAGTATTAAGCGGGTTAACAGCGCCGGAAATATACTCCTGGCGTGGAATGGCGAAGCGCTGGGTGTTGATATTTCCGGTAAAAAAGATATTCCGGTGCCGGCCATTGGGGATTTTACAGTGCTGGGCGTAAGGGCGGTGCAAGACCAGGAACAATATGCGTTGGTACAATTTAGCGACCCGCTTACTGTAGGGCAGGCGCTGGAAGGGCTCATTAGTATAAGCAACCAGGAAAGCGTTAGCTATGCCATTATGGGCAGCGAAGTAAAAGTGTACACTTCAGACAGGCTTGATGGTGCGTACAGCCTGAATGTGCATGAAGGTATTGAGAACATGTGGGGCGATAAACTGGCCAAAGCGTTTACTTCCAATGTGTATTTTGAAAACAGGCTGCCCTCTGTAAAAATACATGGCCGGGGCGAAATACTCCCCAACAGCGGTGGCAGGCTGGTGTTGCCGTTTGAATCGGTAAACCTTAACGCCGTGGATGTTTCCATTGTAAAAATTTATGAAGAGAATGTTGCGCAGTTTTTGCAAACCAATGACCTGAATGGCGGCCAGGAACTGCGGCGTGTAGCCAAACCGCTGGTAAAGGCCTCCATTAGACTGGATAATGACAAGAGCCTTAACCTGCATAAGAAAAACCGATTTTCGCTGGATCTTGACAAGTACATACGTACCGAACCCGGCGCTATTTACCGGGTGTTCATCGGCTTTAAACCCGAGTATTCCTTATACACCTGTACGGAGGTAAAAAAATCAGGAGACGACGGGGATGAGGATTACTATAACGATTATGATTACAGTGACAGGAATGAGTTAGATGAAGATGAGGCTTTTTGGAACAACTACGATAGCTGGTACCCCTATGGCTACAACTGGAGCCAGCGGGATAACCCCTGCAGCCGGGCTTATTATAACAAAGAGCGTTTTGCGTATCGCAATATACTGGCCAGCAATATTGGCCTGACCGCGAAACGTGGAAATGGCAGCCTGCTGGTAGCAGTTAGTAACATTATTAACACAGAGCCTCTTGGCGACGTGCAACTGGAAGTGCTGGATTACCAGCGCCAGGTTATTGGCAAAGCATCCAGTGGCTCTGATGGCATAGCACTGGTCGATGTAAAGCGCAAGCCTTACCTGCTGGTGGCCAAACGTGGCAGCGAAAGAGGCTATCTTAAACTTGACGATGGAAGCTCGCTGGCACTAAGCCGTTTTGATATAGATGGCGCAGAAGTAAAAAATGGCATCAAAGGGTTCATATTTGGAGAGCGTGGCGTTTGGAGGCCCGGCGATAGCCTTTATTTAAGCTGCATTATTGAAGACAAGGATAAAAAGCTGCCGAAAGACCACCCGATTGAAATGGAACTTGTTTCTCCCCGTGGCCAGTTGTACAAACGTATTGTGCAGACCAATGCTGACGATGGCTTCAATATTTTTAAAACGGTTACAGACCCTGAAGCGCCAACAGGTAACTGGACCTGCAAAATAAAACTGGGCGGCAACAGTTTTGAGAAAAAGCTGAAGATAGAAACTGTTATGCCTAACCGGTTGAAGATTAACCTGGATTTTGGCAACCTGCAGGCGTTGGGCAAAGATGCTGATGCAAATGGTACGCTTACCGCCAAATGGCTGTTCGGCGCAACGGCCCAAAACCTTAAAGCCCGGGTAGATGCGCAGTTGTATAAAAAAACAACCAGTTTCTCTAAGTTTAAAGATTATGTGTTTGATAACCCAACCAGCTCTTTTTCCGCGCAATCCAAGACAATATTTGATGGCACTTTAAATGCGGAAGGAACGGCGTTGGTAAACCCGTCTTTTACCATCAGCGAAGCTGCGCCTGGCCAGTTGCTGGCCAATATGGTAGTAAAAGTATTTGAGCCTGGCGGCAACTTCAGCATTGATAACATCAGTATGCCCTTTAATCCATATAGTTCTTATGTTGGCGTACGGGTCCCGGAAGGTGACCGTACCTGGGGATACCTGGCTACAGGCAAAACACACAAATTTGATATTGCCGATGTAAATACAGATGGAGAGCCGCTTAGTGGTACCAGCAATGTAGAAGTGGAAATGTATAAAATACAGTGGCGATGGTGGTGGGATAACAGCGGGGATGATTTAAGCAACTTTACACAAAACGAGTATAATAAATTGCTGCGGAAGGAAACCGTTAGCCTTAGCAATGGACGCGGCAACTATAACGTACATATTGACGACGATAACTGGGGCCGCTATCTTATTCTCATCCGCGATAGCCGCAGCGGCCATGTAACCGGTAAAACTTTCTTTGCGGATGACGATAGCTGGCGCAGCAGGAGCGGAGAAGATAACGACCGCAGCGCCGTTGCCATGCTTTCTTTTACTGCAGACAAAGACAAATACAACGTAGGTGATGAAGTAAAGCTTACCATACCCGGCAGCAAGGGCGGCAGGGCGCTGATAAGCATTGAAACGGGCAGTAAGGTGTTAAAAACTTACTGGGTGCCAACAGAGCAGGGGCAAACAAAATTCTCTTTTAAAACAGAGAAAGAAATGAGCCCCAACATTTATGTGAATGTGAGCCTGATACAACCCCATGCCCAAACCCTTAACGATTTGCCCATACGCATGTATGGCGTAATACCCATACTGGTAGAAGATAAGAATACCCTACTGAAACCGGTAATAAAGATGGCTGATGTAATAAGGCCTGAGGAAAAAAGCAGCATTACCGTATCTGAAGCATCGGGAAAATCCATGACCTATGTGGTGGCCATAGTGGATGAAGGCCTGCTGGATTTAACCCCGTTTAAAACACCCAATCCGCATGACGCTTTTTATGCCAAAGAAGCGCTTGGCGTTAAAAGCTGGGATATTTATGATGAAGTAATCGGCGCATGGGGCAGCGAACTGGAGCGGATTCTTACCATTGGCGGCGATGCCGAAGCAGAACTGGCATCCAAAACAAGAAGGGCCAACCGGTTTAAGCCGGTGGTGCAGTTTATGGGGCCCTTTAAAACAGGCGGTGGCAGCAAAACGCACAGTTTTACCTTGCCCTCTTATATGGGTAGCGTAAGGGCCATGGTAATTGCGGCTGGCAACAATGCTTACGGCATGGCGGAAAAAGCAGTAAAAGTTAAAAAGCCGTTGATGATGCTTGCCACATTGCCGAGGGTGCTTGGCCCGGGTGAAGAACTAAAAATACCGGTAACCATATTTGCTACGGAGAATAATATAAAAAACGTAACGGTAAGCTTGCAGGGTAACAACCTTATTGAAACCACAGCAGGTACAGCTTCCAATGTGCAGTTTACGCAAACAGGGGAGCAGACCATTTACCTGGGTGCAAAAGTTAAAGCGGCAACAGGTATTGGCAGCATACAGGTGGTTGCCACCAGCGGCAAATCAAAAGCTGTGTATGCAACAGAAATTGATGTGCGCAACCCCAACCCGGTAATAACCCAGGTTACAGAAACAACCTTGCAACCTGGCCAGTCATGGAGCAGCAGTGTAGCCATGGTTGGCGATGCCGGTTCTGCCAAAGCAGTGCTGGAAGTATCCAGTATACCTGCCATAAACCTGGAAAAACGCTTAAGCTATCTTATCAGTTATCCCCATGGCTGTATTGAGCAAACTACATCCGCTGTGTTCCCGCAACTGGTGCTAAACCAGTTGATGGATCTTGATGATTACAACAAAGCTATGGTTGACCGTAACGTGCGTGCCGGCATTCAAAAGCTGTTGAATTTTCAGCAGAGTGATGGCGGCTTTAGTTACTGGCCGGGTTATGGCGGCAGCGATGAATGGGGCAGTAACTACGCCGGCCATTTTTTGATGGAGGCTTCTGCTGCCGGCTACAACGTTCCTGCATCTATGATGCAGTTGTGGAAGCAGTACCAGCGTAACCAGGCGCTTGCATGGAATGTTACTTCGGCGCCATGGTATGGCACAGATTTATCACAAGCTTACCGGTTGTACCTGCTGGCGCTGGCGAAAGCGCCGGAACTGGGTGCCATGAACAGGCTGAAAGAATTTAAGTTCATTACCCCCGAAGCCAAATGGCGGCTGGCTGCAGCGTACCATTTAATGGGGCAGTCGCAGGTAGCATTAAAGCTTATTAGCGGTTTGCCAACTTCGTTCCCGGTGCGGCCATTTCCTGGTGTAACTTTCGGTAGCGATTTACGCGACCAGGCAATGGTGCTGGAAACGCTCACCATTATGAAAAGAAAGGCGGAAGCTGAGGTGTTGGTGAAAAATGTTGCCATGCAACTGGCAAAAGAAGATTGGTACAGCACGCAAACAACAGCCTACGCTTTAATAGCTATTGCCAAATTCAGCGGCAACAATAAGGATAACAGGAAAATTGTGGCTGCTGTAAACGCCGGCGGGCAGTCTGCCAATGTCAACAGTAATAGTGTGGTATCTCAAACCAATATCAAATGGCAGGGCAATAAAGCCAGCGTGCAATTAACCAATAAGGGGGGCAATGTATTATATGTGCGGATTATTAACCAGGGTAAGCCTTTTACGGGCGACAGCATTACGGTTAGCAACAACCCCCAGGTATTGGTGGTTAATGCCAGTTATATTGACATGAATGGCAATGCCGTTAACCCGGTACAGTTAAAGCAGGGTACTGACTTTGTAGCAAAAATTACTGTACGTAACCCGGGTTTTAGAGGTATGTATAACGAAATGGCGCTTTCACAAATATTCCCGGGCGGATGGGAGATACTAAATACACGCCTGTACAACAGTGAGGGTACTTTTCAGTCATCGCCAAGTGAGTATATGGATATACGCGACGACAGGGTGTACCATTATTTCGATATCAAGCAGGGCGAAACGCTTACCTATTATGTACAGCTAAATGCGGCCTACCCCGGCAAGTATTACTGGCCAGGCGTTTATTGCGAAGCCATGTACGACCATACCATCAGCGGCGGCACCAACGGTAAGTGGATAAATGTAGAGTAAAACAAAAATATCCGCACTGTATGTTCAGCATACAGTGCGGATTACCTGTCAGGCAGGCGGGGTACAGGTTAACAAACGGAATTATGGTTATTAAATTATGTTATTCCCTTTCCATAGGTGAGGGATCGTATGGCTTAGCTGCCGCTACCACAAACAGGGCCCGGCCGCTGATTTTTTTATTATTCAACGATGAAAGTGCCCGGTTTGCTTCCTTATCATCAGGCATTTCTATATATCCAAAACCGCGGGATCGTTTTGTTACCTTGTTCAATATCACCTGGGCTGAGTTAACTGTACCGTAAACGGCAAACAATCCGTTCAATTCCTCATCGGTTGTCATAAAACTTAAATTGGAAACGAAAATATGCATGGCTCTGTTTTTTATTTATGGATAAGTGAAACATTGATTGCCAGGCGTACCTGGAATAAATGTGCATACTTATTTTGTTATGATGCCGAAAGAAAAGGAATTTAAAAAGGCAGGACTGTTTTGCCTGTTATCTGTTGAAGTAATGTAAACTGCTGTAGTGCCCTTTAAATTAGAAACGTGGTGTAAAGGTTGGCAAAATATAATGGGCAGCCAAATCTTTCTCCCGCCGTTGCGTAAACCGCGTTGGATCTGTTACTCAAAAGGTAAAGCTGGCCTGTGTTTCGGGGTAATCCAGTTTGGTGCTTTGCTCCTTACCGCGGGCCTTTACGTGTATCATGTTTATTTGCTCCTTGCGGTAATCATGCAGCAGCGAGTTGGTTATTGTAACATTTTTCAAGGTAGTAAGGCCCTTCACTTCAAAATACGTCCAGGTGCTTTCGCTTTGTTGCTCAAAACCTACAAAAGAAAGCGCTACGGTTTTACCATTTGCTTGTAGTTGCAGGTGTTTAACAATGTAATCATTCACCACGCGGTTCATTTCCGCATGGTTAGCGGGATTGGTAAGGTTAATTTTTTCTTTGTAATTATTGTGCAGGGTAGTTTCAAAATCGTCGGTAAAAATACGTACGCTAATTTCCAGCGATTGATCTTTCGCATTGTGGTTAATATCCGTCATCGAAACATAAAACGGGTGCATCGCACCAAACGCCATCATCAGACATTGAAAGAAAATGTTTGCCATCGCTGCTATTAGTGGCTGCAAAAATCAGGTTTAATTGGCAGTTTTTTACAGGCGGGTTTTAAAATTAACAAACAAGGGGTGGCAAAATTGCTCCGCAATTTTAGTGCGATTTTTTATGGGCCCGGCAGTGGATAGTACTATTGGGCGTCCCTTGCGTCGCACACTTGTACACTAACGCTTTACGCAGCAACTGTTGTTCGTCCTCCGGTCGTATCCATTCAAAAAACATCCTGAACTGAAAGGCTTTAACCGTGCAGGATTATACAGAATGGTACAGTTTTATGAAGTGTATGCTTCTTCGGCAATTGTCGCCGCACTGCGGCGACAAAT
Source organism: Foetidibacter luteolus (assembly GCF_009650435.1). Classification (GTDB taxonomy): domain Bacteria; phylum Bacteroidota; class Bacteroidia; order Chitinophagales; family Chitinophagaceae; genus Foetidibacter; species Foetidibacter luteolus. The sequence goes on along the minus strand of NZ_VVIP01000008.1, from coordinate 86,360 downwards.
CAACTCTCTGATAATGAGGTACTGGAAGTTTGGTCTCACAGGTAGAAAAATATTACTCCATCTAACTTCAAATGAGAACTTAAATGGTTGCATCCCTCTTTTGCCCATCTCCCCACACGCAGCTACATTTGCCGCCAATGCCTGCTGAATAGCGAACAAAGCGTACAAGAGTGCGACGCAACGGAAGCCTCATGCCTGTTCTGCAGCCGGGCCCCAAAAAAATTACGGGATGAATGATTTTTGGATTTTCTTTCCCACGGGTATAGAACATATTACAGACCTTAACGGGATAGACCATATTCTCTTTGTGGCGGTGCTTTGCCTGCGCTACACGTATAAGGACTGGCGTAAAATACTGGTGCTGGTTACTGCTTTTACCATCGGGCATTCCGTAACGCTTGCACTAAGTACACTGGAAATTTTCAGCCTGCCCAGCCGGTGGACGGAGTTCCTGATACCCGTTACCATTATTGTTACCGCGGTAAGCAACTTTTTTGTGAACGACTTTAGTTTTCGCAGAAAGTTTCCGGCCATTTATTTCTATGCGCTGTTCTTTGGGTTTATACATGGCATGGGCTTCAGTACCCTTTTAAAGAGTATGTTAGGTAAAGACCAAAGCATTTGGCTGCAGTTGCTGGCTTTTAACCTGGGGCTGGAAGCAGGGCAGTTGTTAATTGTGCTGGTTATTTTATTCATTTCTTTTATTTTCGTGCACCTTTTCAGCATAAACCGTAAGTATTACATTTTGTTTGTAAGCGTAGTTATTGCTGTTCTCGCCCTTCAGATGGCTATTGAAAGGTCCCCGTTAAACAAAGAAAATAATGACGAGAAAACTGCACTTATTAACAGGCGCAATGATGATGTTTTTTTGTGCCGGCGCACAGAACATCCAAAACAATCCGGGCTCCAACCACGGTAATAAGTTTGAGCAACTGGGCACTATTCTGCCAACACCCAACGAGTACCGCACGGCAAGTGGGGCGCCAGGCCCTAAATACTGGCAGCAGCGTGCCGATTACAACATTAAGTGCGAACTTGATGAAAAGTTACTTAAGCTTACCGGCAGCGAAACCATTACCTACTACAACAATTCGCCAGACGTATTAACTTACCTGTGGCTGCAGTTAGACGAAAACGAGCACAGCTCCGTTAACAACTCCGGTTATGTGGAAGGCGACAAACTTGGGGATAATGTGGATATTAAAACACTGGAGAAACTGGATTATAACGACCCAGGTAAAGACAATGGCTTTGGCGATAAAATCAGCAAGCTTACAGACGCCACCGGCAACCCGCTTAAATACACCATCAACAAAACCATGATGCGTGTTGACCTGCCCACACCGCTTAAACCCGGCCAGCAGTTCATCCTCAACATAAACTGGACCTATAAAATAACAGACCGCATGTTCCAGGGCGGCCGTGGCGGCTACGAATATTTTGCCACCGAAGACAATTACCTTTTCACCATGGCGCAATGGTACCCACGCCTGTGCGTTTACAGCGATTTTCAGGGTTGGCAGCATCACCAGTTTACCGGCCGCGGCGAATTCGCTTTAACCTTTGGCAACTATAAAGTGGAAATAACCGTTCCGGCAGACCACGTAGTAGGCTCAACCGGCGAATGCCAGAACTACCAGCAGGTATTAAGCCCTGCCGGGTATGCCCGCTGGCAGCAGGCGCAAACAGCCAAAGAACCATTGGAAATCGTGACGCTGGATGAAGCAAAGAAAGCTGAACAACAAAAAAGCACCGCTAAAAAAACATGGATATACAAGGCGGACATGGTGCGGGACTTTGCCTGGACATCTTCCCGCAAATTTGTTTGGGATGCATTGCCCGCTTACGTGGAAGGTAAAAAGATAATGTGCATGAGCTTTTATGGAAAAGAGGCTTACAACCTGTACCGTAAATATTCTACCAAGGCAGTAGCGCATACCATTAAATCTTACTCCCATTTTACCATTCCCTACCCTTATCCCGTAGCGCAAAGTGTGGAAGCCATGAATGGTATGGAATACCCCATGATATGCTTTAATTATGGCCGTACGGATGATGACGGCACTTACTCAGAGTCAACCAAAAACGGCATGCTGGGGGTTATCATTCATGAGGTTGGGCATAACTTCTTCCCTATGATTGTAAACAGCGATGAGCGCCAGTGGAGCTGGATGGACGAGGGTTTGAACACTTTTACACAATATTTGAGTGAAGAACTGTTCGATAACAAATTTCCCAGCAAACGTGGGCCGGCCTGGGCGATTGTAGATTATATGAAGCTGCCCAAAGACCAGTTGGAACCCATTATGACCAACAGCGAAAACATTATTCAGTTTGGTCCCAACGCGTATGCAAAACCTGCCACCGGCCTTAATATTTTGCGTGAAACCATCATAGGCCGGGAACTGTTTGACTTTGCTTATAAAACCTATGCGCAGCGCTGGGCTTTTAAACATCCTACACCGGCAGACTTGTTCAGAACGATGGAAGACGCCAGCGGCGAAGACCTGGATTGGTTCTGGAGAGGCTGGTTTTACAGCATAGACCCCTGCGATATCTCGCTGGATAGTGTTAATGCACTTAAGCTGGATGCCTCCACAGAAGGTAAGCCTTCATCAGCCAAAGAAGAAACCAAAAAAATAGATGCGCCGGCGGTAAACGCCTTTGAAGACATTTCCAAAATAAGAAACCGGGAAGACAAAAGCATTAAGTTCCTTACGGATGTGGATACCACCTTAAGAGATTTCTACTGGCGCTACGATCGTGGGCTGGAGCCATACGATTCTAACGTTACGTACAAAAAACCGGCGCCCGTAACAGAAAGTATTGATGATGCTACCAAACAAAAATGGGCGGGTAAATACTTTTACCAGTTACGCCTTAGTAATAAGGGCGGCCTGGTAATGCCGGTAATATTGGAATGGACATTTGCCGATGGCACCAAGGAAATAGACCGCATTTCCGCACAGATATGGCGTAAAGACGAGAATAAATTTACCAAGGTGTTCATGAAAAATAAAGAAGTTACGGCCATTAAGCTTGACCCATACAAGGAAACCGCGGATATAGACGAAACCAACAATAGCTGGCCAAAAGTAGAAGCGCCAAGCAAGTTTTATCTCTACAAAACAAAACAGGGTATAAGGGGTAAGTCAGAAGGCTTTAACCCGATGCAGAAAGCAGGGAAAGACAGGTAATCAGTATGTGGGATGTATGCCTGTGGATGTATTTTGTTGCACGCAAGCCTGCACCCACTCGCCATTTACCACTTTCGCACTTAGCAAGTTACTCTCCTTTGCAGCGCTGTATACCTGCTTTGGCCTTTTGGTCAAGGGAGTCTTTGTAGTCGTGGTCATCCATATCAAGGCATTGCTGGTAATAACTGATGGCCATATCTTTTTTGCCCTGGCGTTCGTAAATAAAGCCTATCTGAAGGGCGGCACGGGCGGCAAAATATTCAGTGCGGTTTTTGCCAAGGCGCATGGCCAACTGGTACATACTAATTGCCTTGTCATCATATTCCAGGTCATCATAGATACGGGCCGCACGGTACGAAAACTCCAGCTTATCGGCTTCGCTGTCAAAATCGTTAATGCCTTTCCCGTAAAGAATAGCCAGCGCCTCTTTATGGTACCCGCCATCGTTCAGTAGCCTCGCTTTCAGTAGCGTTACATTGGGCCAGGCGCCGCTTTTGGCGTCTTTCTGCGATTTTTTATCAGCATCCGTATCTGTATTGCCACGTACCAGTAATTGCTTGCGGGTATTTTCCGCGGCAGTCATATTGCCCTGCAGGTAGTAACACCAGCTTAACTTTTGGTAAACATCTTTCACATAAAAATTGCCTTTAAAATGGCTTACATAATTCTGCAGGTAGGGAATGGCTTCGTGTGTATCCAGGTGGTTGATGAGGGCAAACCCCATCTCCATATCCCATACCCAAGTTTTAAGATATTCCGGTGATTTATTGCGGTTAAGGATAACATTTTTAGCGTACTCCGTTTGTTTGTTATTAATGGCCAGGTTGGCAGCCATGAAAGTAAACAGGTGGTTATTTACTACATCCAGCTTTTTTTCCTTAATGTAGGCAAAAGCATCTTCCGGCTTGTTAAGAATGTAATTGGTGATGTAGCAATAATAAAAACTGGCTTCATTAAACATAAGCTTTGCCCAGGCATCATTACTGGCCAGGAAATTATTGATAACCTGCTTGCCCTGTTTAATGGAGCCCTTCATGCCAAACAAACTGGCCAGCCATTTATAACCGTTGGGAATGGTGCCCACGCCTACCTGCAGGGAGCCGTAAATAAAATCGTTTAAAATAAAATCAGGATACTTTTTCCGGTTTTCCTTAATAAGTAAAAAGGCCCGGCGAAAGTCCCAACCGGCGGCCCAGCGCTGGCCGAACTTTATTTCTACAGCGGCACGTTGCAGGTACAGTACCGATTTGCCAAACCGGAAAAAAGGCGAATTTTTGGAGCCGTCATCAATGCGGTCTAACCGGGTTTCATATTTGGGTTTTCTTATTTTGTATTCGGCCGGGTCTTCATTAAAGAACAGTACAAAAAAGTCAATGTAGCCATCCAGAATGTCGGGTATCAGGTTATTGGGGTTTTGTGCCCGGGCCTGGTTTACCAGTTGCTGGCCATTATCCAGGCGCAGGTTGGTAATTTCCCGGTAGGCCTGCTGGCAGGTGGCATTGAAATCAAAAACGTTTTCGGCCAGTGCGGGTACAATACTAAACAGGGTTAAGGTGAAAAAAAATAATAACCGGTAAAGAAAACCGGGAGTTGATTTAGCCACCTTTTCCGCTTGCCACTTACCCATTTCCACTCGCTTAATAGTAATAGAATGCGTCATTACTTTCAAAAATAGAAAAAGGGCCCGTGTTACAGCGCCCTTTTCGTTTAGATTTTATGCCGGCCAACCAGGCTTATTTTATTTCTGTAGCATTGTTCAGTTCATCATCCACCAGTATGCGTCCACAGTTTTCACACACCATTACTTTCTTGCGCTGGCGAATTTCGCTTTGTTTTTGCGGGGGTATAGAATTAAAGCAACCACCGCAGGCGTCTCTTACTACAGGCACTACGGCCAGGCCGTTACGGTAGCTTTTGCGGATGCGGTCGTAAGAAAACAACAAACGCTCGTCTGTAGCTTTACGGGCTTCTTCAATCTGCTTGTTAAAATATGTTTCTTCTTTCTCTGTATCGGCTATAATTTTTTCCAGTTCGCCTTTCTTGTGGTTTAATACACCTTCTTTGCTGGCAATCTGTTTTTTAGCCTGTTCGAGAACCTTGGCTTTTTCTGCCAATTCTTCATTGGCATCACGAATGTGTTTCTCCGCCAGTTTGCCTTCCAGTTGCTGCATCTCAATTTCTTTATTGATGGCTTCAAACTCACGGCTGTTCTTAACGTTCTGGCTTTGTTTCTCGTATTTTTTTACCAGCGCGTCTGCTTCTTTAATTGCTTCTTTTTTTTGCTCAATAAAGTCGCTGATGCCATTGATTTCTTCTTCAATGCGGTTTTTACGGTTGGTTAAGCCCTGAATTTCATCTTCCAGGTCACTAACTTCCATAGGAAGTTCGCCTTTCAGCACCTGTATTTCATCTAGTTTGCTGTCAATTTTTTGTAACCTAACCAGGGCGGAAAGTTTTTCTTCTACTGAATAGTCTTTAACTGCGGCCATATTTCAGTTTATAGTTTGTAGTTTATTATTTGTAGTTACACATGGCAATGGCTCATTTTCAATACCTTAGACCATCTTTCACTAAGCCGTTTTCAATTGTACGCCTTAAAAATAATAGACCGGGTTCGTCCTGACCCCGGTTTTAAGGACGGCAAAGGTAGGGAATTTGGACTGCAAAATATCAAAAAGAAGGTCAATGGTAAACTGTTCACTTTCCCAGTGGCCAATATCGGCTAATACCAACCGGCTATCTGCATCAAAAAACTCATGGTATTTTATATCGGAAGTTATATACATATCGGCGCCGGCGTTTATTGCCCTGCCTGTTAAAAAGCTTCCGGCCCCGCCACAAATCGCTACTTTGCTTACGGGGCGGCCCATTAATTTTGTGTGCCTTAGCATTTGCAGGCCAAAAGCTTGTTTTATGTCCTTCAAAAACTGTTCCTCCGGTACCGGCACAGCCAGTTCACCGGTAAGACCACTGCCAACCTGTGCAAATTCGTTTTGGAGAGCCACAATGTCGTATGCCACTTCTTCATAGGGGTGAGATTGTATCAGCGCTGCCACCACCGCTTTTTGCAGGTAGGCAGGAAAAACAGTTTCAATCTTTATTTCCTTTTCCTCATGCCGTATATTGTGTGGGCCCACAAAAGGGTTTGCGCCCTCTCCCGCTTTAAAGGTCCCTGCCCCCTCCATATTAAAACTGCATTCGCTGTAATTGCCAATATAACCGGCCCCGGCCTTAAAAACGGCAGACCGCACATTTTCCGCATGCTCCACCGGTACAAAAGTGTACAGCTTCATTAACTGGCCGGTTTTAGGCGCCAATATCCTGCAATTAACTAAGCCAAGTTTTTCTGCAATGCGGTTGTTTACCCCGGCCATTACGTTATCCAGGTTGGTGTGTATGGCATAAATGGCAATATCGTTTTTAATAGCGGCAATAACAGTTTGCTCTACATAGTTGCGCCCGGTAATTTTTTTAAGCCCGCCAAAAATGATGGGGTGATGCGCCACCACCAAATTGCATTTTTTTTGTACGGCTTCATTAACTACATCGGCGGTTGCGTCAAGGCAGCAAATGATGCCCGTACAATCCCAGGCGGCATTACCGGTAAGCAGGCCGGCGTTATCATAATTTTCCTGGTAAGCAGGCGGCGCCCACTGCTCCAGCAATTGTATGGCATCCTGTATTTTCATATCCCGCAAGTTAAGCAGCCGTTAGTGTAAGTAGTAAGATTTTTAGGGGGTGTCCCTCGTACCTCGGGCCGGGCTTTCCGCTATTACTCCGGCACAAGGCCCTGCTGCCGTGGCTTCACCGGGGTAGCCGCTGCAATCCCTCACCCGAAAGACAGTTGCCGGTTACCAGTCTGTTGATTTCGGTTTTATTCTGATTGCGGTATAAAATCTTTGGCTATATTCAGCATCCAAATCTTGCCGCATGAAATCACTTTCCGCATTAATAGCAGCCTTGCTGCTTTACAGCAGCGGTTTTGCTCAAACTTCCCTGGGCATAAAAGCCGGTATCTGCCTTCCTAATCTTAAAGGAAAATCAAGCTTAACCAATCCTATTGCCAACAATTGGTCTTCAAGGCTGGGGCCTTATGCCGGTGTGGTTGCTGTTTTCCATTTATCCAACAGGTTTTCCCTGCAAACGGAGCTTAACTATTCCTCCCAGGGTGGTAAGAAAAAAGGAAAACAAACCATTGCCACTGCCACTATTCCTTATCCTATACCGCCCGGTGTACCTGTGCCGGATTACCTGTATGCAAATATTGACGCTGAAGCCATTCTTAATTATATTGAGCTGCCCATTCTGGCAGCTATTCATTTTAACCTGGATGATAAATGGCAATTGTTTGCCAATGCCGGTCCATACATAGGTTATTTGCTTAACGCCAAAACCATCAGCAAGGGCAGCAGTATCATTTACCTGGATGAGGCCCACACGCAGCCGCTTACCCCTGCACCTGTAAACCTGGATATGACGGTGGACATAAAAGATGAACTGAACCGTGTTAATACGGGTGTTCAATTTGGGCTTGGGATGGCTTACAAACTTCCAAAAGGCAGCCTAAGGGTAACAGGTGGGGCTAACATTGGAATAACTTCCATACAAAAGGATAAAAGCAACGGAGAAAATTCCACAGGGGCCCCAACCATCACACTGGCCTACCTGTATAATTTATAAACCTGGAAAAAAATTGTGGAACAGGAAGCTGTAAAAAATAAAAAAGGCTTCCGGATTATTATGGCACCCTAACCCAAAAGCCTTTGCTAAAACGATTTCTTTTAACTATTCAAGAAAACTTAACACATACGAGGCACACTTAACATTTCATTATTAACCTTTTGGTCCAATTTTGTATCTCAAACCAAGCAAATAAAAAGTTCTTTAGAAATTGTGTAGAATGGTTTAAATTTTTCTTAACTTAGAAGGACAAGTTTTTGGCACCCGGTTTGTAAAATAAATTATAGATTAATAAATAAGCAAGTAGTCAATTTTCTCATAAGCAGTTAGTTTTGGTTGCGGCCCCTGTTTCCACAGGGGCTTACTTTTTTAGATAACTTTCATGTGCCGCTTGCGCCAGCGGGTAAAAATGTAATACCCGATAAAGGCACCCAGCCCATCGACAATTATATCCCCCACATCAAATGACCGGTTAATTACCAGGTATTTCTGCACAAACTCCATCGCAATGCCGTATAAGAATACATACAAAGCAACTTTGAAAAAAATAGGCGACTGCGGAGGGTACATTTTTTTCAACGGTACGTACAAGAGGTGTAGCTGCATGGCGAAAAGACCGGTATGTACCCATTTGTCAAAGTAAATTTTGCCAAAAATATCATCCTCCGGCAGGCTGGAACCTGGAACCGTTAACAGTATAAAGATCATTGCGAACCAGAGAAAAGGTGGAAGAAAATGAACGGCTTTTTTCAAACTGGGAGTTTTTTGTGTAGCGCAAAAATAAGAGGCTGTTGAATAACAGCCTCTTTGTCCATCTGGAAAAAACCCCCGCTATTAAACTATCTTAAGAAATTGCTGAATTAATCCCGGAAAATCTATTACGATTTTCCATTGTTGTAGTACATACGAAAAACCAATGGATGCGGTTTGACCATGAAAAAGAAAAATTGAATTATTTTTTGCAGATAGATAATTATTTGAAAATCAATTAGAAAAGAAGGTGTGCCGGGTATAAAGTGGGATGTAGCCGTGCCTGGAATCAACAGTTGAATGGCTGCCGGATGGTAGTGGAAACCCCGCTGAAGGCTCTGTGTGTCGGCCTTTGGGGCGGAGTTGCAACGGACAGCCGGAACCACAGCCCTGATAATGAATCAAAAGCCGAAAGCCCCAAAATATCCATACCTGCAAATTAAGTGGGGTTGCAGTTAGCTTTTTTAAAACAAATAAGCCAAAAACAACTGCTGGCTATTGCAAAAGAAATTTTGTAAGAGTATATTAGTCAGCCTGAAACACATGCGGCTTTATTATAAGTCTACAAAGTCACTAAACACATCAACCAGCCATCATGAAAGTAACTAAACTAACCATCAGGGGGCAGAAACAGCTAACAGCCACCGGAAGCGATGACGACTTGCTGCAACTTGATTCGTCTTACCTGGTTGCCGGCGCCACAAGGGCGCTGGCTGAAAACCACCCCGTGGACTTACCTGATGACAAAATAGCGGAGTTTGTTTTTGAAGACAATACCACCTGGCTTTGCAGCAACCAGTCAATTACCGAACTTTTTCCTGAGGCGGCAGGGCCCAGCCGCTCCCTGGATGGCTCTTTTGAAATTCCGTTGGTGCTGCGTAACCCTGCCGAAACAGAGCGGGGTATTGTAAGTGATGTGGCGGTAAAAATCATTAACATCTTTACCAAAAAAGCGGTAACCATAGCCGTAAAAAAAGCCGCTGAGAAATTTGAAGAAAGTAAACTTAACAACCGCGTAGGGTTGTACCGGCTGGATGAAAATTTTGAACTGCAAAATTACATTACCCCTGATACCACCAGGCCCTGCCTGCTTTTTCTTCATGGCACGGCTTCATCAACAGACGGTTCTTTCGGCGGCATGAAGGGGTCTGCACTTTGGGCACATATAACCCAAACTTATGGCGGCAATATACTGGCTTTTCAGCACCGCAGCCTTACGCAAAGCCCGCTGGATAATATTGCTGAACTGGCCGCCCTGTTGCCGGGCAATATAACGCTGCACATCATCAGCCATAGCCGTGGCGGCCTGCTGGGAGATATTCTTTCCCGCTTTGCCAGCAAAAGCCAGGGAGAAACAGGATTTACAAAAGAGGAGATAGACTACCTGGAAAAAATAAAGGATGGCGGGGAGGGCAAGGGCAAAAACGACAAAAGCAACCGGGATAAAGATATTGCCAACATAAAAGAGCTGCAGGAAACATACAAGTCAAAAAACATATTTGTTGAAAGGTTTATAAGAGTTGCCTGCCCGGCCGCCGGCACTGTACTGGCCAGCAAACGCATGGATGTTTTTTTTAACATTATCGCCAATATTGGCCAGGTGTTTATTGGCGCTGCTGCCGGACCAGCTTACAGCGCCCTAAAGAACCTGGTGGCCGCGGTTATTGATACCAAGGATGATGTAAGCGTATTGCCCGGCCTGGAAGCCATGAACCCGGAATCGCCTTTTATCAAGGTGCTTAACAATCCTTCAACCACGGCCACAATAGACCGGCCATTGGCTATTGTGGCGGGCAACTGCAGTATCGGCTTTAACCTTAAGGCCATCCGCATTATAGCCTCCAAGCTTTTCTTTTTAGAACAAAACGACCTTATTGTCAACAGCAGCTCCATGTACCTGGGCACCAGGAGAACAGAAAAAGTGCAGTACTTTTTTGACGACGCGGGTAATGTGGACCACTTTCACTATTTCATCAACGACAAAACATCACAGGCCATATTGCAGGCTTTAAAAGGCGTACCCGGGCAAGACATACCCGGCTTTACCACATTTGTACAACCTGCGGTAACCCAGGCCCAACGTGCCCTGCTGGAAGGTGGAGAGCTGTTTGGTGATACTGTTACCGGCAACAGGCCCATTGCCATATTGCTACCGGGAATTATGGGCTCTAACATTGGCCCCAAAGGAGACCTTGTTTGGATAAACTACCTGAAATTTATAGGTGGCCATTTAATGGACCTGAAGGATACGGATGCCTACTCCGCCAGTTCGTTGATAAAAACTTCGTATAAAAAGCTGAAGGATTTTCTTTCCCAGAGTTACGACGTAGTCACTTTTCCGTTCGACTGGCGAATACCACTTTCAGAAAGCGCTAAAGCATTTGATGCACAGGTTAGGGAATTGATGGAGTTTAACCAACCTATTAAAGTAATAGGGCACTCAATGGGTGGCGTGCTGGTGCGTGACTTTATGGTTAACCACAGTGAGACCTGGCAAAAGCTGAATAACTCTGCAGGTTTCCGCCTGGTTTTCCTGGGTTCTCCGCTTGGCGGCTCTTTCAGGATTCCGTATGTGCTGTTTGGCAAAGATCCTATTATTAAGAAGCTAAGCATGCTGGACATCAAGCACAGTAAGTACGACCTGCTGCAAATGTTCTCTAAAATGCAGGGCCTGCTAAGCCTGCTGCCTTTTGAAGTTGGCGCCAGCGGCGACATGGGTAACGAAGACACCTGGAAGCAAATGCGTACCGCGTTTGGCGACTCCGGCTGGCCCGTACCGGATAAGAATACGCTGGAACCATTCAGGCAGCAGCGGGAAAAGGCAAAAGAAGTAAAAGACGAGTACTATAAAAATGCCGTGTACATAGCCGGTAAAGATAAATCAACCCCTATGGGTTGTATGGTTGAAGAAGATACCAACGGCAAGGAACTGGTTTTTTTAAGTACAGCCGAGGGCGACCAGAGCGTTACCTGGGAAAGCGGTATACCCAAGGCCATGATAGCCGCGGATACCGTGTACTATGCGCAGGTTACCCACGGCGCATTGGCCAACGAGCCGTCCCTGTTTAAAGGCATCGCAGAAATACTTGAAAGCGGCAGCACCAGCCTGCTAAGCAAAAGAAGGCCCGTTATACGCGGCGAAGAGAAAGTGTTCAGAACTTCAGAAGAATATGACTTTGACCTATCAGCGGAAGGCCTTGAAAATACCCTGCTCGGCCTGATGGGCGGCCCTGTAATTTCAAAAGCCAGCGAAGTGCCCATTAAGGTAAAAGTTACCAATGGAGATTTAAAGTATTCCGAATACCCTGTACTGGCCGGCCATTTTGAAGACGACGGAATTTTGTTTGCGGAAAATGCCATAGACTGCTACCTGGATGGCATTCTTAAAAAGCGGCACAGGCTGGGGTTGTACCCAGGCAAAATAGGCACCAGCGAAGTGCTGTTTTCATCCAACGATACATTAAAAGGCGCCATTATTACCGGCCTGGGTAAACCGGGCAAATTAACGGCTTACCAACTGTCCTTAACAGTAGAGCAAGGTGTAGCCAGTTACCTGCTTCATTTAAACAATCCTTCGGCTGTTAAAAAAGCAGCAGGCACCGCAAAAACGGCGGGTATATCATCGCTCATCATTGGTTGTGGTTATGGCGGCCTTTCGGTAGAAAACTCTATAAGGGCGGTTGTTGAAGGCGTGCAGAATGCCAACGAGAAAATAAAACAGGTGTATGGCGATAACGGCATTATTGCCGAAGAAATTGAGTTTATTGAGAAGCTGGAAGACAGGGCATTAAACTGCTTCTACTCACTAAGCAGGATAGCTGCAGACAACAGCCGCACACTGAATATTGCATTGGGCAAGAAAACAATTACCACGGTGCTGGGCTCTGTAAAACGCATGCCACGGGAAGACAGCGAAGAATGGTGGAACCGCATTACCGTATCCCGCCTGTTTAAGCAGAATGAAAAGCCGGATGCACCTGTAAAACACCTGCTGTTTAGCTCTTCCACCGGCGGTGCCAGGGAAGAGGTGCGGGATTTATACAGCAGCCGTGGTATTATGGAGGAGCTGGTGGATGAAATATCCACGCAGGATAATTGGTCGCCCGGTTTGGCGAAAACCATTTTTGAACTTATTATACCCAATGATTTTAAAGAAGAACTAAAGAAACAATGCAACATTAACTGGATACTGGATAAAGATACCGCCAGCTACCCGTGGGAGTTGTTGCAGGACAGCAGCAGCAATGCCAAACCGCTCTGCATTAATGCCGGCATGATACGGCAACTGGCCACCAAAGATTTCAGGCTTAAGATAAACGCCGTGGCAAAATCAACCGCGCTGGTAATTAGCGAGCCCGATTTAAAAGGCTTTGCCCCACCATTGCCCGGTGCGCTGGAAGAAGGCCGCATAGCGCAGGAAGCACTGCAACAAAATGCTTTCGCGGTAACGCATGTACCCAAAGGGTCGCCTGCGGAAATTATCAAAGCCCTGTTCCAGGAAGATTACAAAGTGATACACCTGGCGGGGCATGGCGTGTTTGATGCTGAAAATCCCGAACAATCAGGCATGCTGATAGGCAAAGGCGTTTACCTTACCACAAGGGAAATCATCCAGATGAGCGCTGTGCCGGAACTGGTTTTTGTCAACTGCTGTTTCCTGGGCAAAACAAGTGGTGCGGCAGAAGACCTGTACAGCCGGCGTTACAAACTGGCTGCCAATATAGGCACCCAGTTAATTGACAATGGCGTCAAGGCCGTTATAGCCGCAGGCTGGGCTGTAAACGATACGGCAGCGCTGCTGTTTACCGAAGTTTTTTATAAGCACATGCTGGGCGGTTACAACTTTGGCGATGCGGTGCATGCCGCCCGTAAGGCTGTGTATGATACCTACCCCGCCACCAATACATGGGGCGCTTACCAATGCTACGGTGACCCCTTTTATAAGCTTAACCTGCGCTCCCCTGACAAAAAAGGCGGCACCACCAGTTATGTAATTGCACGGGAGGCAGAGTGCGACCTGTTTAACCTGCAAAACGAGCTGGAAATGGGCGACTCTGCCCAGCAAAACCTGGAAAAGCTAAAGGAAATAGCCGCCGCGGTTGACAAAGCCCAGGTGCGGGATGCCGGCATTACCGAAAAAGAGGCACTTATTTATACCGAACTGGCCATGTACGACCAAGCTATTGCCAAATTTGAAGCGCTGCTGAACATGGAGAAAGCCAATTTCTCCTTCCTTAGCATGGAGAAATACTGCAATGTAAGGGCTAAGAAATATGTGCAGGACTTTTTGAAAAGCGGCGGTAAAGACAAACAATACTACCGCAAGATAGATGCGGTGATAGCACACCTTGATTTGCTGATAAACTCCGGCGCTACAGCGGAGCGCTACAGCCTGTTGGGCAGCGCCTATAAACGCAAAGCCATGTTAACGGTAAACGATGCCGAAAAAGATGCCGCTTACCAGCTTGCCGCCAATGCTTATAATGAAGCCAACAAGGTTAAAAACAATAGCAACATAGTCTATACCGCAACCAACTGGCTGGAGTTATTGAGCATTATTGCCTGGCGTGCCGGCAAGGAGCTAAAAGACACGCTGGATGCTGACACATTTAAACAAGCCGAAGCTATGAAGGCGAAGCTGGAAAAGAAACAGTCTGACCTTGACGACACACCTGATGAATATTGGGATATGGTGGCTGCCGCCAACATTAAGCTTACGCTGCTGTTGTTAAACCGCAAAGAGGCCAAAAATGCCGCTGCCTGGAACCAGGTTGGCGCCGATTTTATGAAGATATGGAAACGGGCAGGCTCGCCCGGTAAAAAGCTGGCAGAACTTGAGCAGTTGCAGTTTTTGGCAGATGCTTTATCAACTGCGCCGGCCGCCGGGGAAGCAGGCAGCAAACGGCGTAAAACTGCCCAGCCAGACGATGTAATTACCAGCGAACGCCTGGGCATATACATTGAAGAAGTACGCAAAGCACTGGAGAATATGTCGGCTAAAAAAACCACCGCTGCCCCTGCCGCAGCAGCGCCCAAAAAAGCTGCCGCCAAAAAGCGGGCAGCTAAAAAATAAAACAAAATTTCTTTTGGGCACCGGCGACGGTAATCCTGGCCAGGCTTTCGTTGTGTCACTCACTTGTACGGTTGGATTCGCTATGCAGCTTTTCCCGCAATATAGTTTACCGTTCTGCCGACATCGGCGGCAGAACGGTAAACCAGCGGGGCTGGCGCTCAAAAAATTATTCACCGCAACAGCACACAGGGCTATCCTTTGAAGCATTGTAGCGGCATGGTATGTACCGGCAGTAATGTTTATTCAAAAGCCCATTACATACACAATGAAATAATTTTAAACATCAACATTAAATAATAAATTAGCTTCAGTTGTGCACGGCCCCCAATGCGTATAGCCATGAATGTTTAGTGCGACAAACCCGCCTGCAAACCAAAACTGTCATTCACCTTAAAACTATAAACACCTATGGCGAAGTCAAAAAACATCGTGCTTATTCATGGCAATTTTGTAAACAACCTTAGCTGGTCTAACTGGAAACAGCATTATGAACAAAAAGGATACATCGTTCATACCCCGGCTAACCCTGGGCACGAAGGCAATCCTGCGGCATTACGGGCCAACGTTCATCCAGACCTTGTTAAAACAGGCTTTATTGATGTAGTGAACAATATTGCCGCTTTAATAGACAGTCTGCCTGAAAAACCCCTGGTAATAGGTCACTCCATGGCTGGCATGGCTACCATGAAACTGGTGGAAATGGGAAAAGCCGCCGCCGGTGTAAGTATAGATGGAGCGCCCCCAAAGAATGTTTTTCCGCCATTTCAAACACTTAAAACAGTAATACCGGCTTTCGGTTTTTTCTCTGGTTCTAAATATTTTATGGGCAGCCGTAAATGGTATGATTATGCCTTTTTCAATACCCTGCCCGACGCGGAAAAGGAAAAAGCATTCGAAAAATTCGCCGTGCCCGAAAGTTATAAGGTAAGCAGGGAGTTGGTATTGAATTCGTTTTCCAATATAGACTTTAAGAAACCCCATGCACCGCTTTTGTTTATTGGCGGCGGCAGCGACCATATATTTCCCACCAGCCTTACGAAAACCATAGCAGGCAGGTATAAAGACGCTGATAGCCGGGTAGAGGTAAAAATATTTGAAGGCAAAAGCCATTTCATCTGCGGAGAGCCGGGCTGGGAAGCGGTGGCTGATTATATATCGGATTGGTGGGAAAAACTGTAATGCCCGGCGCAGCAGGGTAAAGAGCATTTGGTACATGCTATGGTATGTTATAGCGGTCCGTTAAAATCTGTTCTGACCCTGTAATAAGGTGCTGGTTTATAAAACCGGGGCTCATACGCCAACAGATGCCCGCGCCAGGGATTGAAGCGGTTACCCCGGTGAAGGCTTAGTGCGGGGCCTTTGTGCCGGAGTATGAGCGGAAAGCCCGGTGCTTTAGCAGGCGCCCTGTTATTATTCAAAAACCGGCAAAACATGGTTTTCCACATGTTTGCAACAAATTCTCAAAAAAATCAACATTTCTGCTTGAATTTCATTGCAGATGCCTACCTTTGCCGTCCGAAAAAATTACTGTCATGGCTAGAGTATGTCAGGTTACTGGTAAAAAACCCATCACGGGTAATAGTGTTTCTCACTCAAACATTAAAACCAAGCGCCGTTTTTTACCCAACTTACAAACCAAACGTTTCTTCTTTGCAGAAGAAGACCGCTGGGTAACCTTAAAAGTTTCTACCGAAGCAATCAGGACTATCAATAAGAATGGCCTGGCTCCGGTAATTAAGGAAATGAGAGCAAAAGGTGCTAAAATCTAACAATTACAAAGTTTAAATTGCTTATACAATGGCAAAGAAAGGTAACAGGGTTCAGGTAATATTGGAATGTACCGAGCACAAAACAAGTGGTCAACCGGGTACAAGCCGTTATATTACCGTTAAGAACAAAAAGAATACTCCCGAACGCCTGGAGTTAAAAAAGTATAACCCTATTCTGAAAAAAGTAACTGTTCATAAAGAAATTAAATAATCATGGCAAAAGCAGCTTCAAAAAACGCTAAAGTAAAAGACCTGAAGGCTTCTGCAGACGCGAAGAACTGGACTAAAGTAATTAAGGCTGTACGCAGCCCCAAAACAGGCGCCTATACTTTTAAAGAAGGCATCATCCACAAAGACAAGGTGAAGGATTTTTTAGCTAAATAATTTTGGCTGATAAATGTTATTATAAAAGCTTCCTGTTTATAACCGGAAGCTTTTTGTATTTTCATCCGGCGTGGTGAAGTATTTTTAATACGAGCGGCGGTAACTCCGGTTGAGCACCAGTTGCGTTGCAAGCACTTCATCTGAATCAAATACATCAACAAGGCTCCGTAAGTGTAGCTATTCCTTAAGAATAAACCGGGGCGGCAAATTTTATCTTTCATGAGTTTTTTTGGAAAACTGTTCGGCAAAAAAGAAAAAGAAAGTTTAGACCAGGGTTTGCAGAAAACGAAAGAAGGTTTTCTTTCTAAAATAACCAAAGCCATTGCAGGTAAAAGCAGTGTTGACGATGAGGTGCTGGACAACCTGGAAGAGGCATTGGTGACTGCGGATGTTGGTATAGATACAACGCTTGCAGTTATTGAGCGTATACAGAAAAGAGTAGCCCGTGATAAGTATGTAGGTACCGGCGAGCTGAATAAGCTGCTGCAGGAAGAAATGGAAGACATGATGGTGGATGCCGCCGAACAGAGTTACCGGGATTTCGGCATACCGCCCGGAAAAAAACCTTACGTGATAATGGTGGTTGGCGTAAACGGTGTTGGTAAAACAACAACCATCGGCAAACTGGCGCATAATTTTAAGAAAACCGGCAAATCTGTAATCCTGGGCGCAGCGGATACCTTCAGGGCCGCTGCGGTTGACCAGCTAACCATTTGGAGTGAGCGTGTGGGCGTGCCTATCGTAAAACAATCCATGGGCAGCGACCCAGCCTCTGTTGCGTTTGATTCTGTACAAAGTGCCCTGGCTAAGGGTGCCGATGTGCTGATTATTGATACCGCCGGCCGCCTGCACAATAAAATACACCTGATGGATGAGCTAAGTAAAATAAGAAGGGTGGTGCAAAAAGTAATACCCGATGCCCCGCACGAGGTTTTGCTGGTGCTGGATGGTTCTACAGGACAAAATGCTTTGGAACAGGCCAAACAGTTTACCGCCGCTACCGATGTAACCGCGTTGGCCATTACCAAGCTGGATGGTACCGCCAAGGGTGGAGTGGTGCTGGCCATTGCCAATCAGCAAAAAATTCCCGTAAAGTATATAGGCGTGGGAGAAAAGATTGATGACCTGCTGATATTTGATAAACACGAATTTGTAGATAGCCTGTTTAAGCTTTCATAGGTTTGAATAGTTGTAAAAAATAAAGCCGGTTCTCTTACGACAACCGGCTTTTATATTTGGGTTTCTCTACACTAAAATTACAATGCAAACCTAAAGCCCACACCGGCAAAGAAGCTGAAATCTGTACCAGGTGTTAAGGAAAAAGTGGGGTTTACATCAAATGCTATAGTAATGGGGGCGCCGCTGAATTTATAGTCAAGCCCAACGGTACCTTTTAAAGCCAGGTAAAATTCTTCATACAAACTGCCTAATTGGGCGCCGGGGCCTACATACCATTTTAAACCCTGTGCTCCGGTAATGTTGCCGTGCCACTCATAAAGGCCTTCGGCTATAAATGTTTTACTTTTAAAAAGCAGGGAGCCTTCAAGGGCGGTATTGCCTTCCAGGAAATGCTTTACGTTAAGGCCACCTATTGATCCATCGCCAAAATAACCTTTGGCGCCAATTGCAGTGGTGTAGCTGCTACTCATATTTTGTGCGTGGGATACGGCATAAAGACCGAATGTTAAAAGGGCAACGAGGAGCGTTTTTTTCATAAATCTAAAGTTTGGTTTGAAAATTCATAAAATCATGCCAGTTTCAAATGCATGGCAAAAATGCACAATGGCACAAAGAAAGAATAATTTGTCTTCACCGCTCATTTTTCCGGTGTCATATTTTAGCTACAAAGGTTTCTAAAAAGTGTACCTTATACCCAGGCCGCCATAAGCGCCGGAAAAATTAGTGTTACCTGCTATAACAATAGAGGGTTGCCAATCCAGGCTAACGTTAAGTGGCAGGTCACGAAATTTGTAATCAAGCCCTATAATACCATCAATGCCCAAATCCGCTGTGTTCTTAGTGGTGGTTTTGTTTTCAGCAGAAAGCTGGTCTTCTTTTCCAAAGCCAATGTGGGCGCCGGGGCCTACAAACCAGGAGAGGCCTTCCACATCCAGCGTATAAAAATTAAATTCGTATAACCCCGTAAGGCGAAAGCCACCGCCCTTGAATGTGCCCAGCACTTCTACATTATTGGTTTCAGTAAGAAATTGTTTGTACGAAACAGAAAAACCGCCCGGAAATTTTAGACCCAATGCACGGTCGTAAGAGGTTTGAGCAGCGGCTGCAAGAAAAGACCCACAGCAAATAACGGTTACCAGTATGTTCTTCATGATGCAATTAATTTATAATGTTACTCCCCCAAACGTACCATGCGGTGCAGATGTTATCAAATAGTTGTTAAAGCTGCTGTTTGTCTTAAGAAATGTAAGGGAAGCCATTTCAGGACAAGACTCAAGACACACACATCATACATCCCACACCTAACATCTAACATTTGTTTGGGGGTGTCCCTCGTACCTCGGGTCGGGCTTTCCGCTATTACTCCGCCACAAGGCCGGGTTGCGAAGGCCTCAGCGGGGTAACCGCTTCAATCCCTCACCCGTTGGTGACGCCTGTTGTTTCATTTGCAAACAGGTTGCCGGGACAACTTTGCAGAAAACTTGCCCTGCCAGGTGATGCTTTTATTTGCGCTATATTTTACTTTCAACAATCTCAAAAAAGTGTTAATTTTCTATAGCAATCTCAACTAACGATAAAACAACACTTCCATGAAACCATTTTTACGAACCCTTGTTCTGCTTGCTTTTGTGAGTATCTATTCTGTGTCTTATTCCCAAAAATTATGGACAGATGCATCTGAAACTGCGGCAGCAAAATCATTAATAACGCAAAAAGGAAAAACAATGCCCGCCCACTACAGGGTGGTACAACTCAATACATCCGGGCTTAGCAGTTTACAGCGAACTATACCAAAAGAAAACCTAAGCAGCAGGCTGGCTTCTTCAAAAACGTTGATAGAGCTGCCGGCGCCGGAAGGTAACAACCAGTCTTTTAAAATTGCCGAATCTCAACTGCTGGATGATGAAATGCAGCGCCAGCACCCGGAAATAAGAACCTACATACTGCATGATGCCGTTACCGGTGCTATGAGGGGAAGGGCTACGTTTAGCCCGCATGGTGTAAGTGCCATGATCTTTTCTGATAAAGGAACATTTAATGTATACCCTTTCAGCAAAAATGGCGGGGGGCTTCATATGTCCTACTATACCAAAGAGCTTAAAACAAGGGGCAAGGTAAGTTGTGGTGTTAATGATGCCGATGTGGAAATTCCGGATGTGTTACGTGGCAACAAAGAACAGGCAGGTGACTGCCTGAGGCGCACCTACAGGATAGCAATTGCCGCTACGGGAGAATTTACCGACTGGGCGGGCGGCCAGGCTGCTGCAATAACCAGCATAACCGAAACCATCAATAGTGTTGAAGCAATATATGAAAGGGAAGTAGCCATAAGATTTACCCTTATAACCAGGAATAATTTTACGTTTACCAATGCAGCAACTGACCCCTACCCTACTTCCAATTTTCCTTCTGCAGCAATACTGGATGCAAATCATGAAACCCTTATTAATGCCTTAGGTATAAACGGCTTTAACCTGGGCATGGTATTCAGTAATGGCTGGAATGGCGGCCTTGCTTACCGGCCTTCTGCCTGCAATGCCGATTACAAGGGTGGTGCCGCAGCGGGATTGGTTGACTCCATTTTTGATGACGGCCCATCAGGCCCCATATTTGTAAGTACGGTAGCACACGAAATTGGCCACCAATTCAGTGCCACCCATAGTTTTGCAGCCAATAATGGTAGCTGTAACGGCAACGCAAACGTATCCACATCATGGGAGCCGGGGGGGGGCTCTACCATCATGGCCTATGCGGGAAGCTGCCAGGATGATGATGTAAATAACTACTACCAGTTTTACAGCGATGATTATTTTCACAGCGGTAACCTGGCGCAGATAAAAAACTATCTTACAACAGGTGGCACCTGTGCAACGGGTATTGTCACATCCAATGAGGCGCCTGTTATAACTGTTCCTGCCGCCACTTATACCATACCAAATGGTACCCCCTTTATGCTTACCGGCACAGGCACGGATGCTGATGGCGATCAACTGTATTACACCTGGGAACAGTTAGACCCGGCATCAGCAGCAACCAGCCTTCCGCCGCAGGCTACCAGTACCAACGGACCCAACTTCAGGTCATATTTTCCATCAGGCAGTCCAACAAGGGTGTTTCCTTCAATGGCGGATATAGCAGCAGGTAATTCACCCGATTTCGAAGTACTGCCAACTGTTGCCCGCACGTTGCATTTCAGGCTTACGGCCAGGGATATCGCCTCTGTAGGCGGCTGTACCGGCGAAGAAGATGTAGCAGTAACCTTAACCGGCAATGGGCCCTTCAGGGTCACTTCCCAGTCCGCAGCCACAACGTGGACGGCGAATGAAACCAACACTGCCACTATTAACTGGAATGTTGCCAATACCAATGCGGCGCCGGTAAACTGCTCCGCGGTGGATATACTATTTTCCATTGATGGCGGGCTTACTTTTCCTTATACGTTACTTTCCAACACACCCAACGACGGAACACAGTCCATTACCATTCCTAATATACCTACATATAATGGAAGGATAATGGTAAAGGCACGCAACAATATCTTCTTTAACCTTAACAGCGGAGCGATTACGATTGAGTCAGCCTGCGCATCCGAAGGCGCATTTATTACGCCCGCCACAAGCGTTTCCGCAGATGCAGGCAGCCCGGCCCTCAACCTGGCGCTTAGCCCTGTGTATGGCAGCATCTTTACACCATCAGGTTCTGTAACAGCTTCTGACCCTGTTACTTACCTGCAGGTAGCCAGCAGCGAAGGTGGTTGCGAGTTCTTTGGTAATGCTTTTTACCATGATACTCATAATTTTTATGTTGATACAATGGGAGTTTACCAACTTGTTCAGCCAGATGATGCAATATGGGCTGCAGTTTTCAATTTGTATGCAGACACTTTTGATATCAATAACCCTTGCCAAAATTTTATTGCCTCAAATGCTGAATATAATTTTGATAGCAACAGAATTTACATTTCTAATTTTATCGAACAAACACTCAATCCCAAAACGAAATACGTACTAGCAGTAGGAAGCTTCAGCTCCGAACAACCGGCAAGGCCATTTAATTACCAGATAGGCATAACCGCCGCTTCGGCAGGCAGCCTATTCAACGGCCTGCCTAACCCCGGCGCAGGATTTAACTACAGGTATGTTATCTACAACAAAACAACCGGCGTTATTAAGGGCATTGTTGCAGATGCGGATTTAAGCAATGCCACCACTTATACGCCGGGCACCTACCTGGTGTACGGTTTATCTTACGCCAGCACAATTACCAACGCTACGCTTAACGGCTATGTAGGCGGCCAGTTCAGCACACTGTACAACGACCTGTTGAATAAACCAGGCACCCGTTGCGGCAACCTGAGCAAGAACTTTGTAGAGGTTACCGTTACCGGTACATTGCCTGTACAAATGCTGCCGCTTACAGCCGAAAAATCCGGCAAGGCATCTTTGCTGAAATGGGGTACTGTTACAGAACAAAACAGCAGCTATTTTGAAGTGCAGCGCTCAGCGGATGGCAACAATTACACAGCTATCGGCAAAGTGGACGCGGCAGGTAATTCCACAGTAAAGCGCAACTACAACTTTACAGATAACAACCCGTTGCCAGGCGTTAACTATTACAGGTTAAAACAGGTAGATAAGGATGGCGTGTTCAGCCTCAGCAATATTGCCACGCTTGATTTTGATGCCAGCAGGTTGCTTGCCCTGTTCCCCAATCCAGCAAAATCTGTATTAAACCTTAAGTACATTACCCGCAAAAATGAAAATGTGGAATTGCTGGTGTACGACAGCAGGGGTACGCTGGTTAAAAAAGCCACCCTTAGCGCACAAGCCGGGCAGAATATGAAACCATTGAATGTGGCAGGACTGGCCAAAGGCATGTATGTTATCAGGGCCATCAGTAATGATGAAACCTTTATCATCAAGTTTGCCAAGGATTAGTTTTCTGCAGCGAATATGTTTGTAACGAAGGAGCGCCGGCAATGCCGGCGCTCCTTCGTTTTTCGGTTTGCAGCTATTAAAATCAATCAGTTTACACAAGCACTAAGCCTACTCCATAATCAAAGCCTCATAGTAATTCTGTCGCCCAATGGCTGCCGGATTGAAACGAAAACCCCGCTGAAGGTGCTGTGCGTCTGGTCTTGTGGCGGAGTTGCAGTGAAAAGCCGGGACTGGAGTTGAGCAATGCCTTCCTGCTGAAAGCCCCAAAATATTCGCCGGGCAATGCGGCATCAGCAAGCCTTAATAGGTTATTACTTCATCCGCAGCTTTTCCCTCCTGCAGTTTAATAATCCAGATTTGGTTATAAACCGCATCATCAAGTGTTTGGTATTTATCGTTGCCAAGTAATTTATTGGCAAGTTGTGGCGTGGTATTGCTGTGGCCGGCCACAACAATGGTTTTACCCTTAATTTTTTTAAGGCTTTCGGCAAAAGCGGTAAGCGCATCAGGATCGTAGGGCATTATCTCTTTACCGGTGGCGGCCGCCCAGGGCGTAATGGTTTGCCTGGTGCGCCGGTAATTGGTGGAGTAAAACATATCGGGTTTATATGCAGCCAGTGCGCTTTGCAATTTGTTTGCCCTTGCAAAACCTGCGGCGGAAAGCGTGGGGTCGGTTGCGGCCGTATCTTTTTCCGCATGGCGCAGCAGGATAATGGTGGTGTTTTGACACTTTGCAACAGCGGGCTGCAACATTAATAACAGCAAAGTAATAACGGGAAGAATGAGTTTGCGCATAATAACAGGATGAAGGATAAAACTACTGATAAAAACGTGCCGGGCAAATTGATTACATGTTGCCGTAAAAAACGCATATTCACGCCATGAAACAAAAACTTGCGCATATAGCCATTGTTGTAAGGGATTACGATGAGGCGATAAATTTTTATACAGTAAAACTTGGCTTCAGGCTGGTGGAAGACAGTATTTTAAGCGATACCAAAAGATGGGTGCTGGTTGCGCCACCCGGCCCGGACGGCTGCATGCTGCTGCTTGCCAAAGCCGCTTCTCCACAGCAGGAAAGCCGTATAGGTAACCAGACCGGCGGAAGGGTATTCCTGTTCCTGCATACAGATGATTTTCAGCGGGATTACCAAAACCTGCTGTATCACAACATTACCATTGTTCGTGGGCCTTCTGTTGAGGCTTATGGCACTGTGGCGGTTTTCCAGGACCTCTATGGCAACCTTTGGGACCTGGTTGAACCATCTCATTAACCGCGGGTTGGCATGGCATGCTTATTGATTTGGCATTGGAAGCATTATTGTAACACCACAAGCAATACCTGTATGACACTCAAATCAAACCACGCCACGCAAAACAGGCCCGCCGGCAGCAGGCCAATTGATGCCACCAATATGCTGGCCGATATTGACAACTACATTAACACCATAAAGCAGGAAGATGCCTGGCAAAAAAGCGACAGGAACGCCATTACCGTTTTTAAAACAAGCGGCATTACCATCGTATTATCCGGCATGCACGCCGGCGCTGTTATAGATGATTATAACCGCGGCGGTATAAGCACCATACAGGTGCTGGAAGGTAAAATTGTATTCACCAGCGATGGGGAAGAAAGGGAAGCTACCAGCGGCCAACTGATTATTACCCATAGGGATGGAAAATACTTCATAAGGGCGCTGGAAGACAGCTTTTTGCTGCTCACCATTAAGGAATAAAGACACTGCACATGCTTTTAATATCGTTACACAAGTTACCTGCGTATGCGGCTACATTTAATATTTATCTGTAATATTGAAACTTAACGACAGCACAAAACACTTTATATGAAAAAAACCGTATTACGTTACAAGCGTGTTTTGCAACGCTTTTTTATGCCTGCCATTGTTGCCTGTGTTTCAGTAAGCATGTCTTTGGCGCAGCACGATGCTGGCCCCGCTGCTATAGAAGGCCGGTGGGATTTAACTGTTGATATAAACGGCAAGCCTTTCCCCTCCTGGCTTGAAGTAAGGCATTCCGGCATACGCACACTCGTGGGGCAGTTTGTGGGCACAGGCGGTAGTGCAAGGCCCATTTCTAAGGTAAATTTCACTGACAACAAGGTAAGCTTCGCCATTCCCCCGCAGTGGGAGCAGGAGAGCAACGATATGCAATTCCAGGCAGCTCTTGCCAACGATAAACTAACCGGTACCATTATCACTCCCGCCGGCAAAACACATAGTTTTACGGGTGTACGTGCCCCGGCATTGCGCCGTACGGCTGAACCTGTTTGGGGAGATCCGGTAAGCATTTTTAATGGCAAAGACTTAACTGGCTGGCATGCGCTTGGCGAAAACCAGTGGATAGTGGAAAATGGTGTTTTGCGCAGCCCCAAATCAGGCGCTAACCTGGTTACTGACAACAAATACAACGATTTTAAACTTCACATAGAATTCCGCTACCCAAAAGAAAGCAACAGCGGCGTGTACCTGCGCGGCCGCTACGAAGTGCAGGTTATGGATAGCAAAGGCATGGAACCGCTAAGCGGGTACCTCGGCGGCATTTATGGCTTTATTGCCCCGCTGGAAATGGTGGCTAAAGACCCCGGCGAATGGCAGTCTTACGACATCACCCTGGTGGGCAGGGTGGTAACCGTGGTGGCTAATGGCAAAACCATTATCTGCAACCAGGAAATTCCCGGCGTAACCGGCGGCGCCTTAGACAGTAACGAAGGCGAGCCCGGCCCCCTGCAAATACAGGGCGACCATGGCCCCATTGAATACCGCAACATTGTAATTACGCCAGCCAAATAAAATAGCCAGGCGTTTGTGCGAGGGCTGTCAACCTAATAGGTAAGGGTTGGCAGCCCTTGTATTTTTTAAATACCAGCAACATAGCTCTGTGGCATCGCCTGTTGCGTCGCAATCCGTTCGTCGTTCTTATCATTGGGCGGCATTTAAGCGGGTATTAACATAGTAGTGCCATTCATTCTCCAATACATCAATTACCCTGCTTCAATTCATACGGCCTGCACAGCAACTCATTCCTCCACAGCTTTGCAAGCAACTACACCCAACCCAACTTTGCCCTACTAAACCTTTAATATGAAAAAGATCCTTGTGGCTGTTGCCTTATTTGTTGCAACCGGCAGCTTTGCCAAACAACCTGTTGCTGTGAAAAATACAGCAACCAATACCGTTCCTGAAGCAGTGCTTACAGACGACTCTACTTACTGGTCTATCACCACCCTGTCAACCGTGGGCTATGTAAACACCACTCCCGGCGCTTATTACAATACTTATAAAAGTGGCGGCGGCATGATTGTTAAGTTTAAATTCAAACCCGGCAACCGCTACGAATTTATGTTGTATGTGCAGGCCAACAGCTACGGCACAGATACCGAAACCTGGACGCACTGTGAAGGCAGCGTTGAGTTTACCAAAGATGCCCGGAACCAAAACATTTTTATTACCCGTGCGGAGAAAGGCACTTACCGCATTATCAAGAACGGGCGTACCACTACAAGGCCCATTAACGAGAGTGAATTAAAGGGCCAGCATTCCTGCACTTACCTCTGGGAAAAAACAACTTTGGCCAACGACCCTAACAATATTTACCTGTTAATGGTTGACATGGAAGCACACCCCGGCGCTGATGTTAACAACCCTGCAACCATAGACCCTTCATGGGTTTCTAAATTCCATATACCTGTAAAAAAATAAGCATAGCAACCCTTTATTGAAAAGGCCGCCCCACAGGCGGCTTTTTTTACATTACCTACACCTGCCTGCTAAGTTTATACAAGCGGTAACCGTAATGCCTGTAACTTAAGTTAACTTCAAAGCATAAAGCTTTCCGTATGTCTATTCTTACACGCAAAAAATTTATACGCCTGTTTGCATTTGGCAGCGGCGTTATGGTTACAGCACAACCTGCGGCCTTTGCACAATCCGCACAGCAAAAACCACCTGCCCTGCCACCGGAACTTGTAAAAGAATTTGTGATTGCCGGACACGGCAACCTTGAAAAAGTTAAGCAAATGCTTGACAAAGAACCCGGCTTGCTAAACGCCTGCTGGGACTGGGGCGGCGGCGATTTTGAAACCGCCATAGAAGGCGCCGGCCACATAGGCAGCAGAGATTGCGCCAACTACCTGCTGCAACAGGGTGCCCGCATGAACATATTCTGCGCCGCTATGCTTGGGCAACTTGAAGTTGTAAAAGCCCTGCTGACCGCCTATCCCCAGCTAAAAACTTCGCGGGGGCCGCACGGGTTGCAGTTGCTCCATCATGCCGCCAAAGGCGGCGATGACGCCAGGGAAACTTTAGCCTACCTGCAATCCCTCGGCGCATCGTAAGGATGGTGAGGACTAACCCCTGAATCGTGAACAAACACATCGTACATCCTACATCGTACATCAAACATTACCCAAACATCGTACATTGCCCTGATGACAGACATTTTTGGTACTGCCCTGTACGATTACTACCAGCAAAAACGCCCTGGCAAATTGTGGATACACAACCGTTACGGCCCAAAGGAAGAAATGCCCCTGGGCGCCTATTTTAGAACAGAGGCTGATATGAATGATATTGAGCTAACCGCGTTGAGGCAATGCCGCGGCACAGTGATTGATGTTGGAGCTGGAGCAGGTACCCATACTTTGTTACTGCAAAGGAAAGGCCTGGATGTTACTGCCCTGGAAATATCACCCGGCGCCGTTGCGGTAATGAAGCAAAGAGGAGTTAAAAAAATTATCCAACGTGATTTTTTTGCCTGCAAAGGAAAACGCTTTGATACATTGCTGCTGCTGATGAATGGCATTGGTTTGGTGCAGACATTAAGCGGTTTGCACCAGTTTCTGCAACATGCTGCTACTATGCTGCAACCCGGCGGCAGGCTGCTGTTTGATTCTTCGGATGTAGCTTATATCTACGACAAGAAGAACGCTGTACCCAACAATTACTATGGAGAAATTGATTACCGTTACGAATATAAAAAGCAAAAAAGCGGCTGGTTTAAATGGCTGTATGTTGACAGGCAAACGCTTAAACAAATTGCGCGGCAGCATGGCTGGAACTGCAGGATAATAAGAGAAGACGAAAACGGCCAGTACCTGGCAAGGCTAACAAGAAAAGACGCCAACTCCCTATAAAAAAATGCCGGGATATGCTCCCGGCTATCGTTTATTGCTCTCCTTTGTCCAGTGGGTTTCTGCGGGATGGGATTACGGTTTGCTCATCATCGCTCAGGTACACCCAAAATTCGTAGAGCTCAAAAATATCGCCGGGTACTTTGGTGCCGCCCTGCTCGCTGGGCCGCTCGTAAGAACCCAGCAAATTGCCGTTGTACTTAATCTCAATCAGCTTTTTTTCATGGCTCAATGTTTTAAAGGTTTCAATTGTCATACCATAGTTTTTTTGATGAACATAAATTATTACTGTCAGCTACCAGCGCCACAAACCAATGTCAAAACAATTTTGAAACCTGTATTGGCCGGTTAACTGTAAATGCAATGATAAATGATTCTGCCTAACTTATGGTTTCATTTTTTCGCTATTTTCGTTTAAACTGCCAACTTTTTGGAAATCGCCACCACCTATACGGAAGCTGAATTACCGGCGCTGTTAAAAGCCCGTGATTGGAGCGCTTTCAGTTTTCTGTACGAAAATTACAGTGGCGCTTTGTACAGCACTATCTTACATATTATTCCGGAACGGGAAAAAGCTAACCAGGTTTTACTGGAAACATTTGTGTATATTATGCTTAACATACAGCACTACAGTATAGAGAAAGGCAGCCTTTTTACCTGGATGTTCAGTATAGCCCGCAAACTCTCTTTACGCGTAATAAAAGCCGAAGTGGATGGACTTGAGCAACATGTATTAGATGGCGATTCAAATGGCTATGGGCTATATAAGGCATTGCAGCAATTAACACCGGAAAGCAGGCATATATTTGAGTTGGTTTATTATAAAGGCTACAGTTACCAGGAAGTGGCAGACAGGCATAAGCAAACTGCCCAGGCAGTAAAACAGCAATTGAGTAAAGCATTAATACAACTGAGAGACATTTTAAAGTGAACATACAGGAGTACATATTAAGCGGAATAGTTGAAAGCTACGTGCTTGGCATTGCAGATGAAAATGACCGGGGCGAATTTGAACAACTGTGCACTCAATATCCTGAGTTGGTACTTGCCCGAAATAAGTTTGAGCAATCGCTGGAAGCCAGTGCATTGCAACATGCTGTACACCCCCCGGAACATTTGAAAGCAAGCATCCTTGCATCTTTACAACAACCTACCCCTATAGCATCACCTAAAGTGATTACCATGCAAAACGGAAATATGCAGGCACGTAAAACCAACTGGCAGCCTTACCTGGCAGCAGCTTCTGTAATTGTTCTGCTGGTTTGTGGTTACCTGATTTACCAGCTACGCAGTACCAACAGCCAGTTGCTGAATGAAAACCAGGACCTGCAGGCCCGTTATAAATCAACAGACAGCATACTGAATAAAATAATTGACGAACAGAAAGTTATCCGCGATTCCAACATTACGGTTGTTAACATGGTTGGCACCCAGGCTGCACCCCGTTCCTCTGCCAATATTTATTGGGATTCTACTTCCACCAACGTTTTCCTGGTGGTAAAAAACATGCCTAAACTGCCCAATGAACAACAGTACCAGCTTTGGGCGCTGATTGATGGCAAACCCAAGGACCTGGGTGTATTTGACGCCAGCGATGATAAGGTTATCCTTAAAATGAACAATACCCAAAAGGCAGATGCCTTTGCCATAACCATTGAACAGAAGGGCGGCAACAAATCTCCCACCCTGGAAAAAATGCAGTCAATGGGCAAAACAAATTTGTAATACCGGTAGTACATGCAGCCCGGTAACTCCAGTCAAAATAACAGGCATACATTACTTAGGTACGCTGCCCTTGGCACACAGCTAATGGTAAGCCTTGCGGTAACAGTATATGGCGGTTTATGGCTTGATAAAAAACTCAGCCTTACCACTCCCCTGCTGGTTTGGATTTTACCGCTGCTGGTTATTTTCTCCACACTTTATAAACTGGTAAAAGACACTTCTTCAAAAAAATAGCCACCTGGTACTACTGCTGCTTACATTTAAGTTAAGGCCTGGGGCTTTTAGTAATTCTTTGCAGTTTCTGCTTCTGTTTTCTTATAGCGGAGATACAACAAAAAACCGGGGCCTTGTAGCTATCAAGAATAAATAACGCAAGTTTTGGGTGTCGCAGACACCTGTATTGAATAACCTTACTTTACTTTTTTGTCTTGACACAAAAAAGTAAAAAAAAGTCAAGGAAGAAACGATATACAGCACGTTTCTTCCTTGCGCCCTGATTAAGCTTTGTACTACTCTGATTTCAGCAGTAGAATGTTCTTGTACAAGGCATATTAATCTTAATGATGCAGTTAAAATGAATGATCCTATCTGATTTTTGTTTGTTTATATCTGAATATCAGTGTAGAAGACCCCAACTCACGTTAAATAGCTACAAGGCCCCGGCCTATTATAATTAACCATAGCGGCGTAAATTTTACAGCCTGCTAAAAGGGTTGCTACCGTTTCCTTTTACTATGCAGCCAGCCCACAAAAGCAGCAGCGTGTTGCACCTGCGGGTGAGGGATTGAAGCGGTTACCCCGGTGAGGCCATGGCAGCGCTGCTCTTGTGCCGGAGTAATAGCGGAAAGCCCGACCCCTTGCGATAGCTTGGGGGCACCCCCTAAAATACCCGCCCAGGTACAATGCCGTAAACTCGGTGCTAATACCCATCGTTCTGTTGCAGGTAACCCGGCAGGTTGCTGGCCCCATCTATAGCAGATTGCGGAATGGGGAATATCCTTTTTTGAGGGTTAGCATCTGTCTTTTCTGTCCATGTACCTTCGTATTTGCCAAAACGTATCATATCTGTCCTGCGCAGCATTTCCCAATACAATTCAAAGCCTCTTTCCCTAAAAAGCATATCCAGGTTCATACCTGTAAGCGCAGCAGGCGCCGGCAGCCTTGCAGTACGGGAAGCCCTTATGGCGTTTACATCGGTTAAAGCGCCGGCGGCATCGTTATTGCGCCTCAGCTTTGCTTCGGCCCGCATCAGGTACACATCGGCCAGCCGGATTATGACAATATTGGCTTCTCCAAAATTTCTGCCGCTAACAGATTTGCGGCTGAATTCATATTTCGAAACGCGGTAGCCGGAAGGATAATTGCTGCCTGCCGTAGTATAATCTACCTGCTCTGTAAAATCAACGGGAAGTGTTGGCCTGTTACGTGTATCGTGATAGAGTTTTTGCACCAGCATATCTCCGTTGGCGCATTTAAGAAAAACACCGTTGCGGCGTATAAGGCCGTATTGCTGCCCCCGCAATATGCCACGATTAATATGAAAATCTGCGGCAGGTACGCAGGTATCATCTGCATTGGAGTAGATGGAGAGGTTTTCTTTGTAAAAACGCGGGTCTGCGGCGGGGTCTGCAGGCGCATAAGCGTTAGCCCATGTTTCGTAAAAATCAGGGGTTATGGCGGGGCCATCTGTACCATTGGCATTTACATATTCCGGCAAAGGAAACTGGTCTCCGGAAAGAGAAAAATAAGCCATGCGGTTATGCCCGTTTAGTTCTGCCCGTTGGTCTACTGCAAAAACTATTTCTTTATTACTGCTGTTTTCATCGTCGAATATGGCGAAATATTCTTCAGAAAACTGGTAGCGGCCGGAGTTGATGATTTTATCGCAGTACTCGGTAACCTTGTCCATATCTTCCGCAGCAAAATTAAACTGTGTTGCATACCTGTCTTTATACACGGCACTGTTCAGGTGCAGCCTGGCCAGCAGGCCCCATACCGCCTGCTTAGACATGCGGCCATGCGTAACATCTGTTGCAAGGTTGGGCTCGGCAGCCAGAAACTCACTTTTGATGTACTCCACCGCATCGGCGCCACGCAGGATAGTGGAAAGGTCGTTGGGGTTTTCTTTTACAAATATTAACCCGTATAAATCAAGCATCACCATGGAGTAATAAGCCCTCATGGCCCTGGCTTCTGCCATAAAAAGGCCGGAGGAAGGGCTGTTTAACCCGGGCAATGTGTTAAGCGCTGTTACAGACCTTGATATGGCCTGCACCAGCAGGTTCCAAGTATTGCGCAGGTTAGGATCTGTAGTAGTAAAGTTGTGGGTGTGCATGGCTATGTAAATGCCGTTATCGCCCCAGTCTGTTCCGCCACGGTAAGGCAGTATGGCTTCATCAGTAGAAATTTCCTGCAGAGCAAAGTAGTTGGTATGCAGGAAAATGTTGGGCAGCAGGGCATACACCGGCGCAATGATGCCCTCTGCGGTTAGCTCTCCGCCGGAAGATTCATCCAGCACCACCTCATTTAATTTGGTACACCCTGAAATAAACAGCACAGTTATAGCGGTTAATTTTATTAATAGGTTCTTTTTCATATTCCACTGTTTTTAAAAAGAAAGATTAAAGCCAAGCAGAAAACTTCTTGCCTTGGGGTAACTCAGGTAATCAATACCGTACGACAATACGCCGTTGATAGTGCGGTCTGTATTAACCTCCGGATCGTACCCGTTATACGGTGTAATTACAAACAGGTTTTGGCCTGTAAAAGATAGGCGCATGCTGTTAACCCATTTTGAAAGACCCAATGCACGGGTATTGAAACTGTAACCGATGGTTAGGTTATTAAACCGGAAGTATTTGCCCTCTTTTAAAAACCGGGACGATACCGGCGCCGCGTTGTTAACTGCTTCCTGCGGGTATTCAATGGCTTCCGGCGTGGTATTTACCCCTTTTGACAACAGCAGCTTATAGAAACTGGAATTGGCCGTGTTATCGTACACTTTGTTGCCGGATATGCCGTTGAAGTTGGCAGAAAGGTCAAAGCCCTTATATGCCAGCGTAAAGTACAGGTTAAAGGTGCGGGTGGGCAAGGCGGAGCCAAGCGGCACACGGTCTTTATCATTCACAATACCGTCTTTATTTACATCCTCGTAAATGCTAAGGCCGTTTTCATCAAACCCAATAAATTTTTGCAGGAAGAATGTACCGATAGGCTCATTATTGATATAGCCGTTAATGGTGGCGGAAGTTAATCCTGAGCCTGAAGCGGAGCCCGACTGTATTACAGAATAGGGCGAGTTTTTAACCACGTTCTTGATGAAGGTAATGTTACCACCGATGCTGTAGATAAAGTCCTTGCCAATTTTATCGCGGTAAGCCAAATCGAATTCCAGGCCCTGGTTGGTAATGGTCATGTTCTTTACGTTTGTCCATACGGTTGATGCAGGTTGTACAGGATCGGCAGGTATTACTTCCAGCAGTATGTTGTTGGTTTGTTTTCTAAAATAATCAATTGTTCCACTTAACCTGCCCTTCAGTATGTCGAAGTCCAAACCTATATCCGTTTGGGTAGAAACCTCCCATTGTATGTTTGGGTTGGCCAGGCGGGAATAAGATGTGCCAGGTGGAAATACGCCGGAACCATCCAGCGGATAGCTTGTACCCGCCGATACAGAAGAAGTAAACAATGGCTGGGTAATCTTGGAAGGAATTTCCTGGTTACCGGTCTTGCCCCATCCGGCCCTGAGTTTCAGGTTGCTGAAACCGGCATTCTCCAGGAACGGTTCTTTTGACAGCACCCATGCCGCGGAGAAGGAAGGGAAGATGCCATATTTGTTGTTCTCACCAAACTTAGATGAACCATCGCCCCTTACGGTAGCGGTAAACAAATATTTATTGGCAAACTGGTAGTTTAAGCGGGAAAAGAATGACTGCAACTCATTGGTAAGGGCATAGCCGGTAGGCCGGTTATTGGCAAGGGTAAGCTCCTGCCCTATACCCGGGTTGTAAATGGGCTCTACACCAGAAATGGGGAAATTATCAATACTGGTGGTTCTTCCCTGCAGGTATATTTTCTGGTAAGAGTGCCCGGCAAGTAATGTATAGTTATGATTGCCGCGGGTAGCGCTATATGTAAGGTAATTCTCTACAAGGTAGTTGCGGTTATAGTTATTTAACGTAACCAGCCTGCCAAGCCTTTGTGGCACTGCGTTGGGCAGGGATTGTATATCCCTTGCGGCAGTAGAATTGTCTATGCCAAAATTAAGTTTGTACACCAGCCCTTTTACCAGGGTAAGAGAGCCGCTTATGTTGCCTATCACCCTGTTAATGGTGGTAAGGTCTTTTTCCAGGGCCAGTACGGTAAGCGGGTTTATGCCATTTTCAAACTGGAAAGGCTTACCATCGGCGCCATAAGCAGGAATGGTGGGGTTTGTAGAAAGCGAGCCGCCAATAAGGCCGCCTATATCGGGCCGCTGGTTAACCGTATTGTTGGCACTAAGGTTAAGGTCAATCACCAGCCTGTCGTCCAGCAGTTTCTGGTTTACATTAATCCTGCCGTTATAACGCTTCATCTGGTTGCCCTTCAAAATGCCTTCCTGCAACTGCATCCCCAGCGAAGCATAGTAAGTAAGCTTATCCGCCCCGCCTGAAAGGGACAGGTTATGGTTCTGCGTAAAAGCTGTTCTTGTTATTTCCTTCTGCCAGTCTGTAGCGCCGTTAAAGTCTTCCAGCGTTCCACCTAAGGCTACTACCTGCTTCTTGTATTCTTCCGCGCTAAAAACAGGCAAAGCGCGGGCTATTTTACTTATGCCACCGCTAAAAGTATAATCCAGCCTGCTTACGCCAGCCTTGCCTTTTTTAGTGGTAATTAATATTACGCCGTTAGCGCCACGTGCCCCATATATGGCCGTTGCAGAGGCATCCTTTAAAACGTCAATGCTTTCTATATCCTGCGGGTTAAGAAAGCTAAGCGGGTTGGTAGCGCCGCCTGGCGTAGCATTGTCAAGCGCCAGTCCATCCACCACAAAAAGCGGGGTACTGCCCGTACGTACGCCGCCGGGGCCTCTTACTGTTATACTTTGCACACCGCCCGGCTCACCACTGGCAGATGTTACATTAACACCGGCAATTTTCCCCTGCAGCAGTTCTTCCGGTGTATTAATAATGCCCCGGTTAAAGTCTGCGCTCTTTACTGATTTTACTGCACCGGTTACATCCCGTTTTGCAGCCCGGCCATAACCCACAACTACTACTTCATCGGCACTCATGGCTTGTGTGCCTTCCAGTACTATAGACAGTTGCCGGCCATTAATGCCGTCGTACACAACATCTTCATAAGTCTTCTCTTTGTAACTAATGTGGGAGAAATAGAGCTTGTAGGTTGCCGCGGACAGCCCCGAAAAACTAAACTGTCCTTTACTATCTGTAACACTGGTAACATTGGCGCGGGAAGTTACATTCTCCGCCCTTACGGTAACAGCTTCCACCGGTTCTCCCCTTTCATTGGTAACGGAACCGGATATTGAGCTTACTGCACGTTGCGAAAAGGCAAAGCAACTGCACAGGAGCAATAGCGTTGCAGCCATGATTTTCTTCATAAGCGGTAATTGATTTGGTGTATTAAGACAAATTAAAACGCAATGCTCTTATACATCAACTGTAAGAACGGCCCATCATAGGTGCAACAGGCAGCTAACTGATGCTGTAAAAATTTGCCCGGCAAAAGTATCAGTTCAGGATATCTGGAAAGCAATCTTCAAATTAACCTTGTATTACGTTTCTGTTACCGGCTAGCTCTTTTGCAACAGGATATGGCCAAAAGCAATTGATATAAACAAATGTAACTGATGATTTAAATTTTCAAAGAGGAAAAATTGGGGGTGTCCCCAAGCTATCGCAAGGGGCCGGGCTTTCCGCTATTACTCCGCCACAGGGCCGGGCCGCAAAGCTTCAGCGGGGTAACCGCTTCAATCCCTCACCCGAAAGCCCGATACCGGTTACAAGTTGCTGGTTACTGGTCGCTTAAAATCACAGGTTAAAATATCTGTTGGAGCGGTACATTGCCAAACAGTACACGTTAGACACTATCCACATATGGGTATGAAAAAAAAGTGCAATCAACTGGGTGTTTAAGAGTGGTCTTTTTATCAAAGGAATAAAAAAATTATAGCCGTATGCAGGGCTGTTTGCTTTTATTTGATGTATATAAAAATGCCTTCAAAAGCAGCAGCGTGTTGCACCTGTGGGTGAGGGATTGAAGCGGTTACCCCGGTGAGGCCATGGCAGCAGGGCTTATGTGCCGGAGTAATAGCGGAAAGCCCGGCCCGAGGCACGAGGGACACCCCCAAAAAATCTTATCGCAACAGAGCATAACGGCCCCGCAGCCGAATGCAGCGTTAATCAGCCAGGGCGCCCTGCAACACACTGCTTTGCCTTATAACCAATTTTGCACCAACCACAATGCTGGCGGGCTGGCTAACATTACCTTTAAGCTGTGTAAATAGCAAGTCCAGCGATTTTTCGCCCATCTCTTTCAGGTCTTGCTGTATATAGCTTAATGGCGCATAGAAGTAATCAAAAGCTTCACGTTCGTCAAAGCAAACCAATCCTATTTCAGAAGGTATACTTATTTTCAACTGGTTAATAATATTCAGCGCCTTGCTGCCAATAACGTTGTTGGCAAAGAACAAGCCATCGGGCCGGTTCTTTTTGTTGAGCAGCTTAAAAATGGCATTGTCTTCGCCAGACTGCATGTCACTGAAGGTAACCTTTACGATAGATGCGGGCCCTACCGGCAACCCTTTATCTTTCATAGCCTGCAGAAAGCCAGCCACACGGTCGTTCATGTGCTCAAAGCCTGAATCAAAAGCAATCATGGCTATGTTGTGATAACCCTCTTCAGCAAGATGATTTACAGCCTGGCGGGATATTTCGAAATTATTAATGGTGACAGAATTAGAGGGAATTGCCGAAAAATACCTGTCAACAAGCACATAAGGCATACCCGCCTGTTGCAGCTTTTTTACCTGGCTCTCTGTGCCGTCTGCAGGGCTGATAATAATGCCATCCACCTGCCGTAGCAACAAAGTATCTAAGAGCTTGCCGCATTTCTCAATGTTTTCATAGTGGCAGCCGATAATAACTGTATAACCGTTTTCCTGTGCTTTTTTTTCAATGATACTTGCCAGGCTGGAAAAAAAGGGATTGGAAATGTCTTCCATCACCAGCCCTATGGTGCGTGTGGTGCCCGATTGCAGGCTGCGTGCTAAAAAGTTAGGCTGATAATTCAATTGTATGGCTGCTGCACGAATTCTGTCGGCCACTTCAGCACCAATTTTTGCTTCTTTTTCTTTTCCATTCAAAACATACGATACCGAGGCTATTGACACGCCTACCAAATGGGCAATGTCTTTAATAGATGCTTTTTTTTTCATGGCAAATCATGGGGGGTAATGATTGTTCTGCATTCGGGAAACAAGGCAGGTTTACCCTGCTGTGGTTAGAATATTTTGCAATTTAATGTAAAAAAATTTGGCCATTAAGATTAATGTAATATTTTAGTTAAACGTTTAAGTAGTGGAGTTCAGCAGAACTGCCACCAAGATTGCTTATTTATTGATTGCTAAACTAAGAACTGCTGTAATATGAAAAACAACACCAAAACAGGATTGCTGCTTTTCCTGCAAGTATAAAACTGTATATCAACTGCTTTATTCAATTCTCCACGGAGGATAAGGGCCTTTTATTTTCTCACCAAATCAAAGCATAACTATGATTAACGTTTATGAGTACGTCCGCGGACGCAACGCTAAAAGGTTTTTGCGTTGCCTTCTGCTGGTTGCCTGCCTTGTGATGCGCCTGCCCGGCTTTTCACAGGCTGCCAATGAAGAACAAAGTATTTCCGGTGTTGTACGGGACAGGGCTGGATCCTTCCTCGTTAACATTTCTGTTACGGTAAACGGTACCAGCCGCGGCACTGTAACCAACGCCAAAGGCGAGTTTAACATTCGTGCCTCCAAAACAGACAGCCTGGCTTTTACAGCCGTGGGCTATGTTTCCCAGGTTATTGCAGTAGCAGATAACCGAATGGTTTACATTACTTTAGATGCAAGGGAAGGCACGCTTAATGATGTAGTGGTGGTAGGCTTTGGCCGCCAGCGCCGCATAAGTGTGGTAGGCGCCCAGTCAACCATAAAACCAGAAGAACTTAAAATGCCGGTTGCCAATGTAAATACGTTGCTTGCCGGCCGTGTATCCGGCGTGGTAGGCGTACAGCGTTCCGGCCAGCCCGGCAGAAACAGCGCCGATATATGGATACGTGGTATTTCCACTTTCGGCGGGGGCTCTTCATCGCCCCTGGTATTGGTGGATGGCGTTGAACGCTCCCTCAATAATATTGACCCGCAGGATATAGCATCCTTTACCATATTGAAAGATGCTGCCGGTACCGCCGTGTATGGTGTACGGGGCGCTAACGGCGTGGTATTGGTAACAACCAAAACCGGCCGTGTAGGTAAACCGGCTGTATCGCTTGATTATAGTGAAGGGCTGAGCACCTTTGTTAAGATACCCCAAATGGCTGATGCCCGTACTTACATGGAGGCTGCTAACGAATCCTTTACCACCAGGGGCTTGCCAGCCAAATACTCTGACCAGTACATACAAAATACACTGAACGGCACAGACCCCGAGTTATACCCTAATGTTGACTGGTTTGATGCCCTGTATAAGAAATTTGGCCATGTACGCCGGGCTAATATGAACGTAAGCGGCGGTTCAGATTTTCTGCGTTATTACGGCTCTGTAAGTTATTACGACGAAGGTGGTTTACTAAAAACCAGCGGTCTGGAAAACTACAATGTTGACCTGCGTTTTAAACGGGTGGCCGTTACCACCAATGTATCCATGAATATTACCAAAACAACAAAGCTGGATATTGGTATCCGTGGTTTCTTCAGCAACAACAACCGGCCATTCATAGAAACCCAGGACATCTTCGGTTCGGCCATGACCACACCGCCTACCGAATACCCGCTTGAATATACCGGTGGATACATACCGGGCAAAAACCCTAATGGCGGTTTCCGCAATCCCTGGGCCGATCTTACAAGAAGGGGTTACACTACGGAGTTTAACAACTCTCTTAATTCCAACCTGCAGCTAACACAGGATCTGTCTTTTCTTACCAAAGGCCTCAGCGCCAGCACCAGCTTTGCTTTTGATGCCAACAATTCGCTTACTACCGCCCGTGGCAAAAGGGAACCAACTTATTTTCCTGATGCAAATAATCCCAGGAATGATGATGGCTCTCTTAACCTGAACATGACCTACCAGGGCGAAGGGAATTACCTAAGCTTTGGAAGGGCTAACTCAGGCAACAGGAGATTTTACACGCAAACTTCTTTAAACTACGATAACAGCTTTGGCAAGCACCGCGTAGGTGGACTGGCACTGCTGTATACTGATGACTACCAGGACCAGTTTGCGAGCAGCTTTTCCGCATCCATACCAGAGCGCTACCTGGGTCTTGCGGGCAGGGTTACCTACTCTTATGATGACCGCTATTTTATTGAGGGCAATATGGGCTACAACGGCTCCGAACTTTTTACGCCTGATAACAGGTACGGTATATTTCCCGCCATCGGTGTGGGCTGGGTGGTATCTAACGAGCAGTTCTTTAAACCACTCAACCGTGCTATTACCTATCTCAAATTCCGTTATTCAGATGGTGTTACCGGCATAGGCCGTATTGACGGTGGCAGAAGGTTTGCCTTCCTTACCCTCCTCAACGACAATGTAGACGGTTACCGCTTTGGCCGGGATTTCAACTATCTCCCGGGAACCAATGTAACGGACTATGGTTCTGCTGTGGTTTGGGCAGAGTCCCGCAAGCAGGATCTTGGTATGGAAATCAAAACCCTCAACGATCATCTTTCCGTGATAGTTGATGTTTTCAGGGAAAAAAGAACCGGCATATTTCTGCAGCGCCAGTCAATACCCATTTACATGGGCCTTACCAACAGCCCTTACGGTAACCTGGGTGTAGTGGAGAATAAAGGTATTGACGGAACAATTGAATACAATGGCAAGATCGGCAATGTTGATGTAAGCGTACGCGGCAACCTTACTTACAACAGAGACAAACTGCTTAATAACGACCTGCCTCCCCAGAAATACGAGTGGATGAACAGGACAGGCCATAACATTCTCTCACGTTTTGGCTATGTGGCCGACGGTTTGTTCCAGTCGCTGGAGGAAATTAATAACAGCCCTGTACCGGGCGATAAATCAGCCGTATTACCCGGTGACATTAAATATAAAGACCTTAACCAGGACGGCTTGATTAACAGCTACGACCAAACCTGGATTGGCTATGGCGACGTGCCTTCGCTGGTCTACGGCTTCGGTTTTAATATTTCCTGGAAAGGCTTCAGCATTGGCGCTTTCTTCTCCGGCCAAAGCGGTGCTGATGTGATGCTTTCCGGTGATGGCATCCTGCCGTTTGCCAATGGCGCGGGCCTCTCTAATGTGTACAGTAATATTACCGACCGTTGGCAGGAAGGTAAAACGAACCAAAATGTTTTTTATCCCCGCCTTGCCAACGGAGAAGATAAAAACCGCAATAACACGCAGTACAGTAGCTGGTGGTTGCGCAAAGCCAACTTCCTGCGCATGAAAACGCTGGAAATTAGTTACCGGCTGCCCAAGACTGTTTTCCGCAATGCATTCAAAGGCGTAAGTGTGTATGCCCAGGCGTTCAATCCCATCACGTTCAGCAAGTTTGACCTGTGGGATGTGGAAAGCACCATCAACAGCGGTAATGGCGCCAAGTACCCCAACGTTAAAAGCTATAATCTCGGCGTAATGTTTAATTTCTAAATCTCAACAGCAATGAACAAAAACAATTTATATACAGGCATACTTTTCAGCTTAGTGATGTTGGCAGGCTGCTCCAAGTATCTTGAACAGGTGCCTAACGATATCCTTACCGAGGAAGAAGTATTTACTACCAGGGCCTCAGCGGAAAAATTCCTGGCCAATATTTATTATGCTATACCAAGGGAGTGGTCTCAACGGTTTGCCGGTGGCGGCAATGCCGGTGTGTGGACAGGCGCCGCTGATGAAGGTGAATACCTCTGGGGCTTTGTTAACTCTAATCCTATGAACATTGGTAGCTGGGATGCCGGCTCCGGCTTCAGTAAGGATTACTGGCGTAACTACTACCGTGCTATACGTTCGGCCACCATTTTTATTGCCAATGTAGATAAGGTAAGCATTGATATGACAGACGAACAAAAAAGGCGCTATAAAGCAGAAGCAAGGGCCCTGCGTGCTATTTTCTATTTTTATCTTACACGCATTTACGGGCCAGTGGTGTTGCTTGGCGAAGATGTAATACCGGTGGATGCCCCCATTGAGCAAATTAACATTCCCAGAAGTTCGATGGATGAGTGTGTTGCGTTTATCGTATCTGAACTGCAGTCGGCTTCCGCTGATCTGCCTGCACGCCCTATTAACGATGCCAATATAGCACGCCTTACCAAAGGCATCGCACTTGCTTATGTGGGCAGAACTTACCTGCAGGCTGCCAGTCCTTTATATAACGGCAATGCCGACTATGCCAATCTAAAAAACAGTGATGGCAAACAGTTGATTTCACAAACCTATGACGAGAACAAATGGAAACTCGCTGCCGACGCATACAAAGCTTTTATTACAGAATTTGTTCCTTCCACCTACTCGCTCTACCGTAAAAATGATGGCAATGGTAATTACAGCGCCTTCTTATCATGCCGCGACGTAATGCTCGATAACTGGAACCCCGAAGTAATTTTTGGACGTACAG
Organism: Foetidibacter luteolus; assembly: GCF_009650435.1. Lineage (GTDB taxonomy): Bacteria > Bacteroidota > Bacteroidia > Chitinophagales > Chitinophagaceae > Foetidibacter > Foetidibacter luteolus. The sequence continues at coordinate 44,670 of NZ_VVIP01000008.1, read as the reverse complement.
ACGACGAAAATGCCCGCAACTACGAAACAACGCCCTTTCACGATGGTTATGCTTCAGAAGTGCGTGGCAGCGGTGGCCTTGGCGCCACACAAAGGCAGGTGGATGCTTATTTCATGGCCAACGGCAAGCCGATATCAGACCCCACTTCCGGTTTTGTACGCACAGGCACCAGCCAATTCCAGGCGCCGGATGATGACCAACAACGTGAAGTACTGAACCAATGGACTAACCGCGAACCACGCTTTTACGTAAACATTACCTACGACAACCGCAAATGGCTCAATACCAATACCGGCGAAGTGGTAACACGTTTCTATTACAGGGGCAATTCCGGCAAGGGCATCAGCAATGATTATAGCCCCACCGGTTACGTAGTACGCAAGGGCGCCCGCCTGAATGACTGGCATAACGGTATCGGTGTTATCGTGGAGTACCGGCTGGCCAATCTTTTCCTGGATTATATAGAAGCGCTCAACGAATACGACCCCAATAACAGCGACATCCTGTTATACCTGAACATGATACGCGAAAGGGCGGGCATACCGGGCTATGGGCAGGGTGGCCTCGATGTCCCCTCAGGTAAGGAAGCCATGCGCCAGGCCATACGCCACGAACGCCAGGTGGAGCTGAGCTACGAGAACGTGCGGTACTTCGATACCCGGCGCTGGAAGATTGCCGAAACAACCGACAACGGCCCGGCCATTGGTATGGACATTGACTCCCCACTGCCAGGCTTCTACAACGAAAAAGCTTTTGAAACAAGGGTATTCAACAAACGCCATTACTTCTTCCCAATTCCCGAGGAAGATGTAAACAACAACCCTGAAATGGTACAGAATACCGGATGGTAATTTGTTACTCTAAATAAAGGCGATAAAGTACGAAGTACTGAGGCTTAGGCGCTTTACTGTTAGCAACAGCTTACTTTAAAAAGTTTCTAGCTAAAGCACTTCGTACTTTGCTTTAAACCCATAGTTGATCACATTACAAAGTATTGCAAAGTAATTCAGTACCGAGGGGGTTACTTTCTCCGTTCTTACAGCACCTCCCTATTCGTACAGCAAATACTTCTTCCGCATTTGCTTATAGGCCGAAAGACCGGGCTCCCAGGAATCCTGTATCTCTTTAGCTGACTTGCCTTCTATCACCTGCTGGCGAAAGGCTGCCACGCCTGCAAGAAAATCAATATTGCCCATTTGCTTGCTTTGAGACCTGTCGAAGAATTTGTCTTTCTGCGGGTAAGCCTGGTATAGCTCCAGCAGCCATTGCAGGTTAATGCGCTTTTGGCGGCGCAACAGGTTTGTATCGTAACTGCGCAGGTCAAGGCCATAACAAACTTCGTTCATGTGCAGTGGCGATTCGCTCATGCCCGGTATGCTTACCGGTGTGTAATGAAAACTGTATTTACCCTTTAACAGCGGGCTGCCCAGCACCGTAAAGGGGTATTGGGTGCCGCGGCCATGGTTTAAAATAGTGCCTTCAAACAAACAGGTGGATGGGTAGAGCAATATGCTTTGCGGGGTGTTAAGGTTGGGCGATGGTTTTACAGGCAGCTCGTAGGGCATATCGTGCCGGTAATGCTTTACCGGTATTACCGTTATGTTGCACTGCAGGCCGTTGGGCAGCCAGCCCTCTCCGTTTATCATGCGGGCAAACTCGCCTATCGTCATGCCATGCGCAATAGGTACAGGAAACTGGCCGATGCCCGATTTAAGGTTCATGTCCAGTATAGGCCCGTCAACCAGGTAACCGTTGGGGTTAGGCCTGTCAAGCACCAGCAGGGGTTTATTGTTTTCGGCGCAGGCTTCCATTACATCCCGCAGCACGTTTATGTAGGTATAAAAACGGCAGCCCACATCCTGTATGTCGAACACCATGATGTCTATATCGGCAAGGTCTGCGGCGCTGGGCTTGCGTTTTTTACCGTATAGCGAAATGATTTTTATGCCGGTGGCGGCGTCTGTTTCATCGCCTACTTTGGCGCCGTTGGAAGCGTTGCCCCTAAAGCCATGTTCTGGCCCAAAGGCTTTTACAATGTTCACGCCGCGTTGCAGCAGGCTATCCACCAGGTGCCGCCCGCCGATAATGGTGGTAGGGTTGGCCAGCACACCTACCCTCTTGTGTTGCAGCAGGCCTATGTATTTTTCGGTTTGGTTGGCGCCGGTAATAATGGCGGTATCGTTATGCGCAGCGGCGGTTAAACTGTCGCCGCCGGGCTTATGCGCCGCACAGCCGGTACTTAACAACAGTAAACAGGTTACTACAATCAGTTTCATACGTGTTTTTCTGGTTGCAATATACGGGGCAGATGGGATGAATAACGAACAAGGAACATTAAACAAGGAATGAGGAACTGTAGCGCCTGGGGTAAATCCGTTCATTAGTAACGGGATTTTTTTTGAGCCCGGCAGCAGGAACGGGTATTGAGCATCGTTGCGTCGCACTCTTGTACGGTTTATTCGCTATGCGGCTTTTCAGTCCCGGGTAGCGTGTGGCCGGGGATATCCTTATACACACCTGGCATGTCAATATCTTTTGATATTTTAGCGATATAATACCCAAAAAATGAAACAACCTTTGTCCCTTTCCGCAACCTTGTTGATGATGTTCGCCATGTTTTTATCTACTGCAAATGCACAATCTTTTCACCTGGTGAAGGATATTAATACCCAGACAAATTCAAATCCCGCAGGACTCAACATCATTCTCAACTATCAGAACGCAGATCAATTAACCCGCATGGATGGCGTAGCTTATTTTAGTGCCGATGATGGCATACATGGCTCGGAACTATGGCGTACAGATGGTACCGCACAGGGCACACGCATTGTAAGGGATTGCTGGAAAGGAAAAGCGTCCGGCAACCCATCGTTGATAACTTACTGCAACAACAAAATTTTTTTTAGTGGTGATGATTCCCTTGGTAAAGCATTGTGGGTTTCGGATGGCACATCCGCAGGTACAAAAGCAATAGGGCGGTACGAAGATCTTTTTCCCATTACAGTTGTTGGCAATGAGGTATATTTTGTGGTTTCCGGCAGTAAAATTTACAGAACAGACGGCACAAAGCAAGGCACCGTTCTATTTTATGATTACCGGGCAGCGCATGGTAGCTTTGCTACAAATTTTTTTTCAGCAAAAGGCAAATTCTATTTTGTGGCGTCGCACACAGATCCGGTGACTGGACAGTATTTATCGCGTGTATGGACAACAGATGGCACCGAAGCCGGCACTAAAGTGTTAAGTTATGATGCCTACCGGCCGGAACAGTTTAATATAGCGCCGGATGGCCAGGTATATTTTACTGCCAGCACAAACGATAAAACGACAAGATCTTTGTTTGTGAGCGATGGCACCCCTGAGGGCACAACTCGGGTAACCGGCACCGCAGATCTGGATATCGGCTATGCACCCATTACTTTTTATGCCCCGGAAAACCTGATCTACTTTATCGCCCGTGCCAACCAGGGGAGCCGCATGGCTTTGTACAGATATTGGCGGAATTCGGATATGGTAAGCATCGTGGACAGTTTCTCTTTACAAGGCGGTTCTTCTGATATTAGCAAAATATTTCAGGCCGGCGATAGTTTATACATAGTAACATCACACAGGGATACTGCCACTGATAACAACTATTACAAATTTTGGGTTGTGCAAATGGCGGCTGGCGCTACCCGGTTAATCAAAAGCAGTTCCCATATATCGTATATGTCATACATAAACGGTATGCTTTATTTTACGGCAAGTGATGATGCACATGGAGAGGAGCTGTGGAAAACAGATGGAACAAGTAGTGGTACTACACTCGTGAAAGATATTAATCCCGGCCCTTTATCTTCTATGGCCGGGCAGCGCACTTCTTTTACCCCGGTGGGCAACAAAATTGTATTTGCTGCAACCAATACATCGGGTAACGAATTGTGGTGTACCGATGGTACCGAAGCAGGTACGGTGTTATTGAAAGACATTAACAAATCCGCTTCGGGAGACGCAAATATTTTCCACCTCACTCCAGCGGGAAGTAAAATGTATTTCGCGGCAAGGAATGCAGCACAAGACAGTCCTCAATGGTATAGCAGCGATGGCAGCAGCGAAGGAACTGTTGTTGTACCCGGGTATTCTCCTGAACTATTTCAATGGTATAGCTCTGCCGTGACAAAAGAAAACGATATCTACTTTACGGGGCAGCAAGACTCAACCGCAACCCGCGGCATATTTACCCTGAATACCATAACAAACAATTTTCGCTTTATTCTTAACAGTGATTCGATAGGTGAATATCCCGGGCGACCGATTGATGGTGGGGATCTGGTATATTTTACTACGGCTCAACGTTATCCGGGGCCAGAGTCTTTATGGCGTACCGATGGTACTACAGAAGGCTTATCAAGAATAAGACAGGGCGACAATGAAGTTGGACGAGGTGACGATATTGCATTTGCAGGAGACTATCTTTTTTTTCAAAACAGGGATAAAAATTTTGCTTCTTCTATTTGGAGAACAGACGGTACTGCTTCAGGAACATTCAGTATAATAAGTGATTCAACTTATCCTGATGCCTACTATTATAATCTCGTACCTTTTAAAAACAAAGCCTTTTTTGCAGGTTCAGACAGCAAGGGGAAAAACATTTTTTATTCTAACGGTACCATATCCGGAACAAAGAGGCTTGCAGGAAGCTATGGTCACCCGCGAAAATTAACCGTTGCGGGAGATTACATTTTTTTTACGGCATCAAACATAAACGGAGATATTGAATTATGGGTGACCGACGGCACAAGCACCAACATAAAACGTGTAAAGGATATCAGGCCGGGAATCATCACCTCTAACCCACAACCGCTGATTGCCCTGGGCAATACGCTTTTTTTCTGCGCCAACGATTTATATAGAGGCGTCTTTGAACTATGGAAAACCGATGGTACGTATGAAGGCACTGTAATGGTGAAAGCCGAGTTGCCACTTAGTACTTCTTACCCGCCGGCAAATTCGGCTAACAGCTCGCAAGTTGTTGTTGCCGCTGGCAAAATTTACCTTATACTCAAAAATCAACTCTGGGTTTCTGATGGTACAGACACGGGCACACATAAGGTAGATGACCCTTTATTGAATGACATGTCTCGCTTAACGCATATTGCGGCAAAAGGTAACAGCCTTTGGCTTATCGGCTCCAGCTATCGTTACGGCAATGAGCTATTCACCGGCGAAATGTCCACTACACCTCTCCCTCTTTATACATTTACCGGCAATGGCGCTTTTGATAACCCTGCCAACTGGCTGGAAGGGCAAGTACCACCGGTAGATATTTTGAATGGCATGGAAGTGCGGCTGCAACCTGTTAATGGCCGGTGCATACTAACCCAGCCGTTGAACATTAAAGGGGGTAAACTTACCATTGCTAAAGATGCGAGGCTGGTAGTGCCTGGCTATTTAAGAATTCAATAAGCCGTTACTGCAAATACAAAAAAGTGAAAAATAAGGCGGGTTTTGTAGTGAATGGTCTATAGAGAAAAGCTTTCATCCGCAAAAATGACTCGGATTGCTGATGTCCGACAGCCGTTCTTTGGTAGACCGGCTGAAAAATACTCTTAAGCTTTACTTACGTATGCCCCCAGAGGAACAATCCGGGATCGCAGTCTTGCAACGGCTGCTTATACCTGAAAAAAACAAAAAAGCCGAACAGAAATCCGGCTTTTCATAGAACTGGTAGAGTCAAAAAAGGGGTTAACCGGCGGCTTTGTATGTTATGGCTTTGGATATTGGATGTCCGCCTGTTTTGATACCACAAAAATGCACTGCTTATTTTAAAACAACAAATGACCAGGTGGTTATTAATTGTTATTTGTACGTTTTTAAAGCCCTGTTTAAGAAGTTAAGCTTTTCTTTATTAAAACTAAAGTCAGGGGCTGATTGAAAGCTGTTAGCTGTTGCAACGTGTTCTTTCTGCAATTGATGGCCATATGTAGCTTGGCGGTTTTTGCCGGTCTTAATCCACTACATACGTAATTACTTGCCTCTGCCGGTATATCACTTTACGGCCGTCTTTTACAGCAGGTAACCAGTGCGGTGTTTTTTTGGTAAATATCCGGTACACATCGTCTCCGCAGCCATAACCGGGATCTTTATCAATGCGCACATCTGATACTTTGCCTGTAGTATCTACCATAAAACTTACCTGCACAGTGTAGTTGCCGGGCGGCGCTTTCTTTTTGATAGGAGTATTCGTCTTAAGGTTCTTTGACAGGAATTCACTCCACGCCTCTGGCCCGCCGGGAAATTTTGCCTGTATATCCACATTGTAAAACACCGTTGACACACTATCTGCAGCGGTAGTTTGCTTAGCAGTGTCGGTTTGCGCTATAAGGCTTTGGGCACTGCAGAAAAAAATGAAACCAAGCAGAAAATTTTTCATATTGATGTAAGATTATTGAATTAAATGCCAACCGGAATAACTATCCTGGTGGATAAAACTTTACCAATGCCGGAGGGTTTTTAAACCGCCGCCATATTTTGTACAGCAGGTATCCATTCGCCAAAAACGCTATTGCAAGTACGCCTTGGGGGCCTGCCAGTCCTACAAGATAATTGAAAGCCCTCCCCTTGGCATTGGTGGCTTCAGCAGTTCCGTTGGAAACCTGTATTGCCTGATAATAGGAGAATGCCAGGAGGGCGTCAACAAACAGCAGCTCCACAATAGGATATGTAATAGCTTTTAAAGCAGTGGGCTGCTCATGCGTACGTGAAAAATACCTTTCTTTTTCTAAAAAATCGAAAAATGCATCCTGCTCATAAGGCTGTGCAAAGTTAAACTCGCAAGTGGCCGGAAATCCTGCGAAGCTTTTATACCGGATGATAACTTTGCTGCTCCCCTCCTCTTTTTTAACAGACCTGATTGACTGGTATGTTATTTTAAGTTTTGTGGCTATGGATAGCTTTTTTGACCAGGCTTCAGTAAACTCTTCCACTGAACTACAGTTGCGGCTTGAAAACAGAAGGGCGTCATCCGCAGTTAAAAAGCAATTTATCTTATGGCCATTGATAGAAAACAGTTGTTGGGTCATTTTGTAAGAAGGGTTGATAATGTTAAACACGGAACTTTGCAAAAGTAAGGGGTGAATGTATATTTTTTAATCAAATTACCGGCTTGCCTTATTTCAAGTCTTTCTTTGTTTACCGACCAGTCCCCTCTATAATTGCTGTATACTAACGGTAATTTTTGTGCAAGAACCCTGCGCTTTTCCTTTACCTGTTCTTCAGCATATCTGCTACTTTGTTCATGTACAGGGCAAGGTTAAGGTCGTAAATGGTAATCCTGTTCCTTGCATCCCAGGTGGTAAGGGATACAAATACGGTTCCATATACATTGCGCCAGTCAGGGTGATGGTTAAGTACACTGCAATAAGCAGATACGATGTTGATGAATTCAGCAGCCTTGTCAAAGCCGGCAAATTCAAATTCCCGCACCAGGTATTGTTTATCCGCACTGCCGTAATTGTCAATGTACCAGCCGTCATAGTCCTGGTAGCCAAGCGTTTTGGCCAGTTCTTCATCGGCAACAGGCTGGGTACGGGCCTTAGTTCTGTCCGGGGCAGGGTACCTGGTTTCCTGCCGCTTTTCCAGTTTCAGAATGCCGGCAATACGCTCCACCAGCGGCCCGATTTCCCGCGGCCAGTTGCTGTACCTGATTACGGCCGTTTCCCGCTCAGTTATAAACCTGGCATCTTCCGGCAAAGCAAGATTGCTTACAGCCGTCATATCGCAATCAACGCAAACAGGAATAATATGCCTTTCCGCAAGGCTGATGCCATCATTCTGCAAGCTGCTTACAACAGCATCTGTAAACGGCAGCCTGGAGTACTTAAGTTCTTCCACTACCCAATCCTGCACGGGGCTGCTGTTAGCCGGCATCCAGTTTTTGCCAATTAACACAATAGTGGCATAAGCATTTTCAATAGCCTCTTTCAACTGTGCCGGAAAAGGTTGGCCTAACCTCATTTCTTCCACATCTATTATCACCCGTACAAATTTAAGCCGGCTCTCTATTTCCTGTTTCAACAGTAAAGCAACAGCGCCGGTATCGTTACGGCGGTAACTGATAAATAAGGTAAATGGCTTTTTCATCGCTTGAGTTAAAGCAACCAGGCACGCTACATAAAATAGGGCGGCTGGCGGCTGGCCGAAAAATACAAAACCGCTTTGTAAATTCCTACCGGTCTGTTACATGGCCTCTTTCAATTGCTGGACTGTTGCATTCTCATTTATAATTGAAGCTGCCTGCAAATGTAGCGGCATGTTACACCGGCGGGTGAGGGATTGAAGCGGTTACCCCGGTGAAGCCATCGCAGCCGGGCTTCTGTGCCGGAGTATGAGCGGAAAGCCCGACCCCTTGCGATAGCTTGGGGGCACCCCCAAGTACGATTTACGAAGTACGAAGTACTTTTTTATGTAAGATGTTTGATGTGGGATGTACGACGCGGATGTCTTGTCCTGACATACCTTAAAACCAACAGGGCAACTACAGCATTGGGTTATAACGTGTTTGCGCCGCCGCTGCAACTTAAAATACCTTTTTCGGCGCCGTTCCCTACCTTTGCCGCTCAATTTTACGGAAGATTATGAAAATGGATAAGAATACGGTCATTGGCATGGTGCTGCTGGCTGTTTTGTTTTTTGTGTTTTTCTGGTACACCAATAAAGAGCATGCAGCTCAACAAGCTCTAAATGCCGAGAACGAAAGAATTAAGGATTCTATAGCAAAAGTAGAGGCTGCAAAAAAAAATCCACTGGATACTACAGCCGCAAGACTGGAAGCTGAAAAAAATGATACCCTTATTAAAAAGAATGCCGCCGGTACCTTTGCTGGTGCGGCTTTTGGCACCGAACAACTGGTTACTATAGAAAATGAACTGATGAAAGCCACCTTTAGCAGTAAGGGCGGCAAACTGAAACAGGTTGAACTTAAAAACTATGCCTCATCCGCCAATAACCAACATGTAATACTCGGCGGTGGCAAAGATGATGTTATCGGCTATCGTATTAATACATCCAACACTACTTCTGCCGAAACAGAGAACCTTTATTTTACCCCCTCTACAGTTACCAAAAATGCTGACGGCTCTCAAACATTAAGTTTTAACATTACAGCCGCCAATGGCCAAAGCATAACCCACCAGTACATTGTAAAACCCAACAACTACGCGGTTGACTGGAATATTGTATTAAACGGCGCCGACCAGATGCTGAGCAACGGCCTGCTTAACTTTAAATGGCAGGTACACCCCGAGCAGCACGAAAAGAATGTAAAGTACGAACGTGAGCAGACGAACATTTGCTTTAGCGAAGGCAACGATTTTGATTATATATCCGCCAAAACTGAAAAGAAATTTGAAAAGCCCGTACAGTGGGTAGGCGTGGTACAACAGTTTTTCAACAGCACCCTTATTGCAAAAGATGGTTTTAACAGCGCCGGTGAAGTACGCTGGGGCCGCAAAACAGACAGCAGCAATATTTTGAGCGATGTGGATGTAACCCTGCAAAAAAAGCTGCAGGGCAGCACGGTAACCGTACCTCTTCAACTGTACTTTGGCCCCAACGATTATAAGGTGCTTAAAACACAGGCCGAGGACATGGATAAAATGGTGAACCTGGGGCGTGACATGTACTCTTTTGTACGCCCTATTAACAAGTACATCATTATGCCGGTGTTTAACCTGTTTGCCAGCATAGTTAGTAATTACGGCTGGGTTATTTTATTACTTACTTTGTTTATACGCCTGGTAACTTCTCCCCTTACGTACACCAGCTATTTAAGCGGCGCTAAAATGAAAGTGCTGCGCCCCGAAATGGATGCGCTGAAAAAGAAATTTGGCGATGACCAGCAGGGTTATGCCATGGAGCAAATGAAGCTTTTTCGCGAAGCGGGTGTAAACCCTTTAGGCGGTTGCATACCTGCACTGCTGCAAATACCCATTTTCTTTGCGCTGTATAGCTTTTTTAACTCTAACATAGAGCTGCGTGGTGAAAGCTTTTTGTGGAGCAAAGATTTATCCGCCTACGATTCTATTGTAACTTTTCCGTTTGAAGTATGGGGCCTGGGCAACCATTTAAGCCTGTTTACCATAACCGCGGTGCTTACCAGCTTCCTTATTTCTATTTACAATATGGCCATGACGCCCACGCAGGATAACCCTGCATTAAAGTACATGCCTTATATTTTCCCCTTCATCCTGTTCTTTGTGTTCAACAGGTTGCCATCAGCGTTAACCTGGTACTATACCGTGTCAAACCTTATAACGCTGGGCCTGCAGTTTGTTATCCAGAACTACATTATTAACCACGATAAAATACTGGCTAAGATTGAAGAAAAGCGTAAGCAACCCAAGAAAGACAAACCCAAGAGCAAATGGCAGGAACGCTTTGAACAAACCATGGAAGCGCAGAAAAAACTGCAGGAAATGAAACAGAAGAAAAAGTAAGCTATAAAGATAACAAGTGAATACACTGGCCGCCGGGTTTAAAAGCCTGGCGGCTTTTTTATATATACAAGCGAGAATATTTATGGGCCCGGCAGCAGGAACTACTATGAGGCATCGTTGCGTCGCACTCTTGTACGGTTGGATCCGCTATGCAGCTTTGCCCGCAGGATAGGTTTGTGGTGTTGAATGTTAGTATGCTCAATGTTCTCTTGTTCTAAATTTAATGTTGATGATTGTGTTGAAGAATCCCCCAGTACAGCTTGCAGCAAATTATTTACCTTGTACTTCAACAACTCATAACGTTATCAAGCATTGCCCCAACAACAAACCAGCAACCTGTATCCTGCAATCGGTAACCCCTGGCCGCAGCTTATTTTAATTTTCATGCACCAGTTATTTCATCCGCCCCTACCTTTGCAGCATGAATCTTGAACACCATACCACCAATATACTTTATTAAAAAAGCGGGGCCTTCATCCCGCTTTTTTTATGCTTAAACTTTTTTGCTATGGATGTAGAAATACTGGCCCGCATACAGTTTGCATTTACCATTGCCTTTCATTATATCTACCCGCCGCTTAGCATTGGCCTGGGGCTTTGCATGGTTATCATGGAGGGGGCATACCTTAAAACAAAACTGAAGCTTTATGAAGACATGACGAAATTCTTCACCAAAATCTTTGCTCTAATCTTCGGCATCGGCGTAGCTACCGGCATTGTTATGGAGTTTGAATTCGGCACCAACTGGGCCACCTATTCCAAGTACGTGGGCGATGTGTTTGGCAGTGCACTGGCGGCGGAAGGCATCTTCGCTTTTGCGCTGGAAAGTGGCTTTTTGGGTGTTTTGCTTTTCGGGTGGAAACGTGTTAGCCCTGTGGTGCATTTTATATCCACTGTTATGGTTACCCTGGGCTCCATGTTCTCCGCCATCTGGATAGTGGTAGCCAATAGCTGGCAGCAAACACCCGCCGGTTACCATGTTGTTGGAGAAGGCCTGGAAGCCAGGGCCGAAATAACAGATTTCTGGGCCATGGTATTTAACCCATCTTCTGTTGAACGTATTATGCATGTATGGCTCGGGGCCTTCCTGGCGGGCTCCTTTCTTGTTATCAGCATCGCATCTTACTATTTGCTTAAAAAGAAGCATATCGAGTTTGCGCAAAAAGCTTTTGGGGTAGGTCTGGTTGTAGCGCTGGTGTCAGCTTATGCGCAGTTGTTCAGCGGTCATAAAGCCGCGGATGTAGTGGCGGAATACCAGCCTGCGAAGCTTGCCGCTATGGAGGGGCATTTTGACAGCAGCGCCGCGGCAGACATGTATCTTTTTGGCTGGGTTGACAAAGAAAAAGAAAAGACCAACGGCATCGCGATACCGGGCGGACTAAGCTTTTTAACCCACGGTGATTTTAAGGCACCTGTTACCGGGCTTAAGGCGTTTAAACCGGAGGACAGGCCGCAGTCATTAAACATCGTGTTCCAGTCTTACCATATCATGATTGCCATAGGCATGTTCCTGATAGCGTTAACCACTTTCGGCGCTTACATGTGGTGGAAGAAAAAACTCTTTGATAAACGCTGGTTGCTGCTCATTTTCACCTGGAGTGTGCTGCTGCCGCAAATAGCCAACCAGGTGGGCTGGTTTACGGCTGAAACCGGCCGCCAGCCCTGGGTGGTGTACGGCCTGCTAAGAACCAGCGAAGCACTGTCCCAGGCGGTAACGGCAGAGCAGGTTTGGTTTTCGCTTATACTGTTCACTTTTGTTTATACGGTGTTGTTTGCTTTGTTTGTTTTTCTGCTAAACAGAAAAATACAGCATGGGCCCGCTTATGCCGGGCAGGAAGAAGATGAAATACACAGCCCAAGGCTGGAAGAGATGGCAGAAAATTTTGGCAGGGAAAGAGCAGAGCCGTTATAAAGTAAAACAAAAGCTCATTCAGGGGGTGTCCCCAAGCTGTCGCAAGGGGCCGGGCAGAACTGCGTTCGCAATCTTCGATAAAGCAACATTAAGTTGCTTTTCCTCGGTTGTGCTATTACTCCGGCACAAAAGCTGCGCTGCGATGGCCTCGCCGGGGTAACCGCTTCAATCCCTCACCCGAAAACTCGTTGCCGGTTACCGGCCCCGCAGCCGCTGACATTAAACGTTGAACAAAAGAACATTGAACAACAAAACATTGAACAATAACTTATGGATACTTTTCTTGGACTTGACTATGCAACCTGGTGGTTCCTGGTAGTGGGCGCCACCTTTACCGGTTACGCCATACTGGATGGGTTCGACCTTGGCGCCGGCGCCATTCACCTATTCTTTAACAAAGAGCAGAGCCGGCGCATTGTGCTTAATGCCATTGGCCCTGTGTGGGATGGTAATGAAGTATGGCTGGTTATCGGGGGCGGGGCTTTGTTTGCTGGTTTTCCTAAAGTATACGCCGCGGTGTTCTCGGCTTTTTATATACCCTTCATGCTGTTTTTAACCGCGCTGATTTTCAGGGCCATTTCCATTGAGTTCCGTAGTAAGGAACCTATGCTTTGGTGGCGCAAGTGGTGGGATATAAGCTACTGTGTTTCCAGCAGCCTGGTGGCGCTATCCCTGGGCTTGGTGTTGGGCAACATCCTTATCGGCATACCCATTGATAAAGCCGGCAACTTTACCGGCAGTGCCTGGAGCTTTTTAAACGTGTACTCCATTATGGTAAGTATTACCACGCTGGCCCTGTTTATGATGCATGGCGCCATTTACCTGGTAATGAAAACGGAAGACCGGTTATATGCCAAGCTTACCGTTATCGTAAAAAACGCCACTATCTTTTTTGTTATTTCAGCATTGCTGTTAAGCTTTTATACATTGCTGTACGTACCACACCTGTCGCACCGTATTAAAGAGAATCCCTGGTTGTTTTTTGTTCCGGTAACCATGGTGTTTTCCATTGCCAATATAGCACGCCGCATCTCTCAAAGGCGGTATAAAAGGGCCTTCTTGCACTCCTGCCTGGTAATAAGTTTACTGCTGATAATCGTGGCGGTGGAATTGTACCCTAACCTGGTACTATCCAGCAACGATGAAGCTTACAACCTTACTGTACAAAATGCGTCTTCGTCCAACAAAAGCCTGGGCATTATGCTAACCGTAGCAGCCATCGGCGTACCATTGGTGGCTATCTACACCACTTTCGTGTTCTGGACATTTAAAGGAAAAGTAAAGCTGGATGAAATGAGTTATTAGCAAGTACGAAGTTTGAAGTACGAAGTACCTTTTCTATGTTAGATGTATGATGTGGGATGTACGATGTAAACATGTACGAGTTACGAAGTACTTTTCTATGTTAGATGTATGTTGTGGGATGTACGATGTAAACAAGCACGAGTTACGAGATACTTTTCTATGTTAGATGTATGTTGTGGGATGTACGATATAAACAAGTACGAGTTACAAAGTACTTTTATTCATTCTGGCTAATGTTTAGTTTAAATCCTATTCACCATTCACCACCCACCACTCCCCTTCTCACTAAAACAGCCCAAACAACATACCATCCACCTTGTTGATAATCTCACCAAAATCTTCTTCTTTATCGGCAAAGTTGTTTTTGTCAACATCAATTACCAGAAGCTGGCCTTCTTTATAACCGCTTATCCATTTGTTGTATAGTTCGTTCAGCTTCTTCAGGTAATCAAGGCGTATGTTTTCTTCGTATTCCCGGCCACGTTTTTGAATTTGGCCTACCAGCGTTGGCACGGATGCTTTCAGATAAATAAGCAGGTCCGGTGGCTGCACCATACTTTTCAGCGTTTCAAAAAACTGGAAGTAGTTGTCAAAGTCGCGTTTGCTCATCAGGCCCATGTCGTGCAGGTTGGGGGCGAAAATATGGGCGTCTTCGTAAATGGTCCGGTCCTGTATAATGGTTTCGGTACCACGCTGTATATCCAGCAACTGGTTAAGGCGGCTGTTTAAAAAGTAAATTTGCAGGTTAAAGCTCCAGCGGGGCATGTCTTCATAAAAATCCATCAGGTAGGGATTATGGTCAACATCCTCAAACTGCGGAATCCACTTGTAATGTTTGCTCAGCAACTCGGTTAAAGTTGTTTTACCTGCGCCGATGTTGCCGGCAATTGCCACATGCTTGGGCTTTTTCGTTTTGGCCATCCGAAGTACGTTTATATAGAATATTGTAAGATAATGGATTTTATGGGTGATTGGTTAATCAATGTGCTTGGCAAAGGAATCAATGTCAGGTTGAGGTTGTCGAAACCGATTATGTAATCCAATCTTTTTCACAAATACGCCTCCGACAGGCTCAGGCTGACATTATTAACTCAACGGCATTCACGGTAAATAAAAATCCCAAAACAACTTTTTGATGTTCCCCACTCACCACTTAGTATTCGCCACTCATTATCAGGAATAATTCATCCCCACTGCTTTGCGCACCAGTGAAAGTGTTTCCACTGCACCGGCCCTTGCCTTATCCGCACCCTGCTTTATAATCTTTGAAAGATAGGCCTTATCATTTTGTATGGCCGCCGCTTTCTCCCTCACAGGCGCAATAAACCTCGCCATATCTTCAGCCAACTGCTTTTTCAAATCGCCATAGCGTACGTTGCAGTTGTTGTAATCGGTTTCAAATTTTTCTACCGTATCGGCTGTGCTTACCAACCGCATCATGGTAAACAGGTTTTCTATATAATCCGGTTTTACGCTGTTGCTTTCTGTTGGGCCCGCATCTGTTTTGGCTTTCATTATTTTTTTCCTTATCAAATCATCTTCATCGGCCAGGTACAGTGTTACCATCTGGTTTTCACTCTTGCTCATCTTACCAGCACCATCCAGGCTCATAATCTTAATCAGCTCGCTATTAAAATTAAAGGCTTTCGGCAGTGGAAAAACTTCGCCATAGCGGTAATTAAACCTGTCGGCAAAATTGCGTGTCATTTCCAGGTGTTGCTCCTGGTCTTTACCTACAGGCACATACAAGGCACGCTGAATTAAAATATCCGCGGCCTGCAATACCGGGTAAGTAAGCAGACCGGCATTTACGTTTTGCGGTTGCAGGCGTACCTTATCTTTAAAAGTGGTTGTCCGCTCAAGCTCGCCGGTGTAAGATAGCATATTCAGATACAGGTACAACTCCGCTATTTCCGGTACATCACTCTGCACATACAGTGCCACCTTTTCAGGGTCAAGGCCGCAGGCGATATTTTCGGCAAGCACACGGTGTACATTTTCCTTCAGTTCTTTGGTATCCGGGTGGGTGGTAAGGCTATGCCAGTTGGCTACAAAAAAATAGCAATCATACTCATCCTGCATACGCACATAGTTGCGTATGGCGCCAAAATAATTTCCCAGGTGCAAAAGGCCGGTGGGCCTAATACCGCTTACAACAATCTCCTTTTTCATAAGCGGCGAAGATAATGAATGGCCATGGTGCGCAAAAGGGGATTTTTAACTGCAGGCCTATTCCTGTAAATGAATGATAAACGGTGGATACTGCATAAAAAAAGCCAGGAAAATGATGAATATTCCTGGCCTATTTGGGCTGAAAAGCTGAATAACGAATCCAACCGCACAAGAGTGCGACGCAACGGAAGCCTCATACTTGTTCCATCTGCCGGGCCCATAAAAAATACGGCCCGCAGGGCGGCGCTAATCCGCTACTACCAGCCTCTCTGCAAATACTTTTTTGCCTTCCCCACCAGAAACCTTAATCATGTACATGCCCGGCAAAAATGAGGAAGAAAGGTTAAGGCGCTCAGTTTGTTTACCCTGCAGGTTAACATTTTTTACCATAAGGTTACGGCCCTGCATATCTACCAGCGTTATATCGTGGCGGCCTTTAAGCTCTCCGTTAAAATACACTGTTACGGCGCGGTTTACTACAGGGTTTGGCAGCACGGTAATGGCCCTGTTGCTGCGCAGCGATACAGGCAGCAGGTTTGTTTTAGTGCCTGCCAGGCTTTCAAAAGCAAATTTTTCGTTGGCAAGGTCTGACGCATTAAACACCACCTGGTTGCCGGTTATAACAGCCGTAGCTTGCAGCGTGCCCAGGTTAACGCGGTAGTAAGCGCTGGTATTTACCGCACTGCTTACAATAAAATTATTGTCATCATCAACAGCGGCGCCATTAACAGAAAAATCATTGGGCAGGCTTTTAATAAGGCCAACATAATCGGCCACTTTTTTACCGGTGTTTATCTTAAACACATGTCCCTTTACAGATATTAAATACAGGTTGCCAAAGGCGTCGGCAATCATGTCTCCACCCCAGCTTGATGTGGGCGTATGCACAGAAATTTTTCCGTTGGCTGCGCCATCTTTCAAGGCGCCAAGATCTTGTATAACTACTTTTTTGCCGCTGGAAAAACGAATGAGGTGCCTGCCATTATTGGTAAGCGCATAGCCAAAACCATCTGAGGCAAAAGCCATGCGGGTAATAACATCTTCTTCACCGGCTTTGGATACAAACTGTTTAAGCGCCTGTGTTTTTATGCAGAACACTTTGGGCTCTGCACTATTTAAATCTATATAACGCAGCTCGGCGCTTTGCATGGGCGTAAAGAAAAGCCGGTTATTCTTTGCGTCATAGGCGGCGGCAGCTACCATGTGCCGGGATACTGTTTGCTGGCCGTTGTTAACGATGGAAGTGGTGGGTGTATAATCATCGCTAATAGCTTTTCCGCTGGCAGCATCATAAGCGTTTGCCTTTGTTACAGAGGGCACATAAATATTGCGCAATACCGCCCCGGAAGCCAGGTCTATTTCGCGTATTACAGTCCAGTTAAAGCTTCCCTTTGTTTCGCCGGTTACAGCAAATGCACGTTTGTTTTGAGCAGTTGCAAAAGAAGATAAAAGCAGCAGGCTGAGTAAAAGTTTAATTTTCATGGCAGGGCTTTTTAATACCCTAATTTACCCATACTTTTTGTGCCGCTCAATTAAATTTAGGCCGAATGTAATAGAGGAACCCCTTCATGCTGAAGGAAAGTTATTATGGGCCCGGCAGCAGGAACTACCATGAAGCTTCCGTTGCGTCGCACTCTTGTACGTTCTGTAATTCTATTCGCCGTGGTGCGGCAGGCCAATGTCATTAATTTAAGCTGTCAGCCTGAGTTCCGATACTTCGGAATCGAAGGCGGATTGGTGAAAAAGCGGCCGGCATAACCCGGTTTCGACAAGCTCAACCTGACATTCGTTTACTTAACTTAGTGACATAGTGCAAGGAATAGTTTATCAGTAAGCGCCATGGGCATCCACAGCTTTTTTTACGCTATGGTGCTTTAGCAAAAGGGCTTTGGCCGCTTCATACTCTATACCCAGTTTTTCCATTACCATTTTAGTACCGCGGTCAACCAGTTTTTCGTTGGTTAGCTGCATGTTCACCATACGGTTGTCTTCTACCCTGCCCAGTTGTATCATTACCGAGGTAGATATCATGTTCAGTATTAGCTTTTGCGCTGTTCCGCTTTTCATGCGTGTGCTGCCGGTAACAAATTCAGGGCCTACTTCCACCTCTACGGGATAATCTGCCGCGGCAGCAAGCGGACTGCCCAGGTTACAGGCTATACAGCCCGTAAGCACGCCGTTACGCCTGGCATCTTCCAGGCAACCGATAACGTACGGCGTTGTACCGCTGGCGGCAATGCCTACTACAAAATCACTACTTGTAATACCGCGTTGCTGCAGGTCTTTCCAGCCCTGTTGCATATCGTCTTCGGCATCCTCTACGGATTTTATAATGGCATCTTTTCCACCTGCTATTACACCCTGCACCAGTTCGTACGGTACGCCATAGGTAGGCGGGCATTCGCTGGCATCCAGTATGCCCAGGCGGCCACTGGTACCTGCGCCAACGTAAAACAACCTGCCACCGGCCAGCATCTTGTCGCTAATGGCTATAATGAGCTTTTCAATTTGCGGCAAAGCTTTTTCAACCGCCAGGGGTACGGTTTTATCTTCATTGTTAAGGTTGGTTACCAATTCCTTTACCGTCATTTTTTCCAGGTGCCGGTATTTGGAAGGTTGCTCGGTTACTTTAGTAAATGCCATATAGGTGTTTAGTTATAATCATGTCAGCCGCTGCAAGCGACCTAACCGGATGTGATAGAATTAAAACTGAAAAAGTTTGGGTTGTAGCTAATTACCTGTTGTGGTATTCAATTAACCCTTGCATAGGTGTTTTTAATACCTTGCCCAGCTCCAGCTCGTAGCTGGCGCATAATTCTTTCAGTATGTCTTTAAAGCCGTATGCTATGCTGCCTGCAAAATGGATGGGCTGTGTCCAAGTTTCACGGTATTTATACAGGTGCGTAAAGAAAAAATCATTCAGCCCGTCTTCTATGATATTTTCAATCATGTAATGGCCGCGGTTTTCCGCTAAAAAAATAGCGAACGATGCCAGGTAACGGTTGGGCCTTGGCTCTTTATACACGTTGTGTAATATTTCGGATGGGTTTGTTTGAAATTTTGCTACGAACCTTGCATTCAGGTCATCATCAAAAGTATGGTAGAGAAAATGCTGCACTACCTTTTTTCCAAGGTAGGCGCCGCTGCCTTCATCGCCCAGTACATAACCCAGGCCGGGGCTGTTCTTGATAATCTTTTTGCCATTGTAGTAACAAGAGTTGCTGCCGGTACCCAGTATGCAGGCAATGCCTTTGCTATCGCCGCAAAGCGCCCTGGCCGCGGCCAGCAAATCCGTTTCGGCATTCACCTGTGCGGCCGGAAACATTTTTTTGCAAACCTTCTTTATTATTTTCACATTTTCGGGGTTGCTGAGGCCTGTACCGTAATAGTGCACTTCGCTTATCTCCGCCTTTTTTACAACGGGCCACAATTCAGCCTTCAGCACTTCTTCAATTTGTACGGCGCTTAAAAAGTATGGGCTTATGCCCTGTGTGGTTACATATTTCTTTTTTGTACCGTTTAACAGACTCCATTCACATTTGGTAGAGCCACTGTCGGCAATTAATTTGATGGACATAGGTTTATTTTTTTGAACCCTGTTATGTGCCTGTTACGTTGTACCCTGCTATTATCCTGTTACGCACCGGCTTTTCACCTTCAAAGATGGCATAAATTTATTGCAGCAAAATAAAAAACCCCGCCTTGTAAACCAGCGGGGCCTTTTCTCATGTGACTGACCTTTCGGCTTCTACTTATAAATAGAGAGTTCATTCCATCCGTTGCTGCTGCGGCCGGCGCGGTACATGCCGGCACTGTTAAACACCATTGCAGCGTTACCGTTTGCATCCACACCAATCATTCCCCCTTCACCGCCAATGCTCATTAATTTTTCGTTTACAACCGTATTCATCGCTTCCTGCAGGCTAAGGCCTTTGTATTGCATCAAACAACTTACATCGTAAGCGGCTACACTGCGTATGAACATCTCGCCATGCCCTGTGCAGCTTATAGCGCAGGTATTGTTGTTGGCATAGGTGCCGCAGCCAATAACCGGGCTATCGCCAATGCGGCCGTACTTTTTGTTCGTCATGCCGCCGGTGCTGGTGGCAGCGGCAATGTTGCCATCCCCATCACAGGCCACAGCCCCAACCGTACCAAACTTTTTGTCTTTCATCAGCTCTTCCAGTTGCTGGTGGGTGTGGTCCAGTGAATAAGTGTCGCTATCCCGTATAGCCTTCCACTGGTCGTAGCGAAACTGGGAAAAAAAATATTCATCCGGTTCCAGCTTAATGCCCTGTTTAATGGCAAAGTCAGTAGCGCCTTTGCCACTTAGAAAAACATGGTTGCTGTTACGCATCACTTCCATAGCCAGCTCAATAGGGTTGCGCACATTGCGAACACCTGTTACAGCTCCGGCATTAAGCGTACTGCCGTCCATAACGGCAGCATCCATTTCCTGCAATCCTTTTTTGGTGAATACGGAACCGCGGCCGGCATTGAAGAGCACATTGTCTTCCAGTATTACTATGGCCGCTTTGATGGCATTAACAGCAGACCCCCCTTCTTCCAGAACGGCATAACCGGCATTAAGCGCTTCGTTGAGGCCATCATAATACGCCTGTTCAAGCTCGGGCGTCATGTCCTCTTTAAGAATGGTGCCGGCGCCGCCATGTACTGCGAGGGTTATTGTTTGCATCAGCGTTTTTCTATTAACGCCGCCGAAATTAGGTAATAACGTAACGGAGATTTTCCAATTTTATTGAAGAGATATTAAATGGCGGCTAACAGATTGCAACTTTTGTTGAAAATGATTTAGCAGCCACCTTTTAGGTGAGCTGCTAAATTATATCCTGGTCACGGACGGGGATTAAAATTTTGTCACGAGGCTGCCATCTTCTTTTTTCTGCACCCAGGTATTGGCAGTATTGGCAGGGGCTTCCAGCACTATTTTATACAGGCCGGGCGCCTTAGCGGAAAAATCTATTTCAGCCTGCTGCGCAGCCAATGCAACGGAACCAGCAGGGGCATAATCATCATTACCACCGCTTTTAAAGTTGTTGGATGATGATACCCATAGTTTAACATCGCCGTTCGGGGCTAAGGCCTTCCAGGAAATAGTTAACTTATTAGCGGCCAGTTGCACTGTTGGCTGTACAAAAGAAATAGCACCTGTAAATGGTATCCCGTCCACTTCAAGCGCATTATTGCGTGGAACGGTAATATCCATAAACCTGGCAATGGTGGGCATAATATCCACTATGGAAAGTTGTGGTTGCTTAAACTGCTCATTCAGTCCTTTGGCATTGGTATAAATCCAGCCGCTGCGCTCCCTGTCGCTCTGGCCGCCATGGTCTTTGCCTGTTTTAGCACCGCGGCCATGATCGGTGGTAACGATAACCAGCCATTCTTCATTAAACTTTTGCTCACGCTCTTTAACAGCGTTCATTATGTAACCCACACGCTTATCTGCCAGGCTGATGCCTTTGTGAAACTGAGGGCTGTCCCCGTACATGTGGCCCATGTCATCTGTATATTCAAGATATACCCAGGTTAAATCAGGGGCCTGTTGCAGGATGGCCTGGCTGGCATGCGCAGCCACATCCTCATCAATGCGGCTCATAAATTCACGGGCTTTGTCATGCGGGTATTTTACTTTGTCGTGCTCCAGGCTGTCAAAATGATAATCCACCGGTATGTTGCCTGTGGCCTCAAAATTATCGCCCACCAGTTTGGTACGATTATCCAGCCATGAAGAAAAAACTGCGGTTTTCTTTTGCGGATATTGTTCTTTAAGATAACGGAAGATTGTATGGTAGTTGTAGTTAGGTTCTGCGATATCATTATCCCATACGTTGTGTTTGTTTACCCAGGTGCCGGTTAGGACACTGTTATAACCTACGGCTGAAATGGTGGGTGTTTCTGAATACGTGCCCCTTACGCCACCCACGTAAGCACGGCTGTAACCGCCATTTTGGCCAAGGGCAGCCAGGTTGGGCGGGTTAAGCTTTTCCATAACATCGGCGGGAATACCATCAACTATAATAAAAACAGTTTTACGAACTTTTTGCGCCTGCGTGGCAGGGACAAACAGCATACAAGCGATAAAGCCTACTGCAAAAAAAACAGCGCTATTTTTTTTAAACATTTGTATTTACGGTGCTTTAAGTATGGTTAGCGATTTGTGTTATTTACTTGCGGCCTGCTACAGGATTCCGGCGGCGCATGGATGGTATTCAACATCCATGCGCTATAGAATTACCGGAAGCAATATACGCTGTTAGGCCAAACGGCTGTTAACACTATCTATTTTTAAAATTTTTTAAACAATACAACTTTACAACCACCACCACTTATGCTGTTGCTATGCTAAAGCAAACCGGCCTTTTGTTTTAAAACAGCAACCTTTATACAAAAAACCAACAGGTTACACTTTGGGTGAGGGATTGCAGCGGATACCCCGGTGAAGGCCCCTGTGCATGGGCCTTGTGCCGGAGTATGAGCGGAAAGCCCGGCCCGAGGCACGAGGGACACCCCCTAAAAAATTTCTTCACTTTTAGCTGCGTACGGCACACTGCTACTTCAGCAACCACATTTGGCCATTGATATCATCATCGCCACTGTATTGGCCGGATATGGCAGACGTAACATTTTCCTGGTTATACTTAAGCTCATTTTCAGGATACATCCACCTGGCAGGAATTCTTTTGTTGTTCAACATACCATCGCCGGAAACATCAAATGCCGGGAAACCAGTTCTGCGTTGCTCGTAAAAAGGCAACCAACCGGAATTCATAAAAGTAGAAATATACTTTTGGGTAATGATGCCCTGTATTTCTTTACCGGGCTGCAATTGCACAGCAGGCTGGGCAACATAATCATCCGCATCTATACCATAGAAATCGAAAGATGCCTCTATGCCGTTTTTATACCAGGTGGCAGCGTTACCACTTATCCATCCCCTTGCAGCGGCTTCAGCAAGTATAAACTGCAATTCGGCGTAGCTTAACACCAGGCATGCCTCGTTAACCGCACTCTTGTAATAACGCTGGTTGATTTTTGAAATGATGCCCTGCGTTGTTTGCGCTGTATTATCGTTTACAGGGGCGCTGGCAGGCACACCGGCATAGGCCGTAAAATCGCCATCGGGCAGGTTGCTAAATTTGGCCGCTTTCTCAGCAAAGGAGAAGAGGCGTGGGTCTTTCAGGCCTTTCAACAGATTAACAAAAGAAGCTTCCATGTAGTAAGCTGTTTGCATATCGTTGTTATTGAACGTTGGGTACCTGTTGCCTGCGAGGTCATGGAAAGTAAGCTTGGCATTATCCGCATTGCTTTCTATAAGCGGGTACTGCGACGTATTGGAAACAATTTCAGTAAACCGTTGCTTTACCTGCACTGCCGCATCGCTTTCTTTTCGAGACAGGCTCATTAAGACACGCAGTGAGAAAGAATTGATGAGCCTTTTCCATTTCCTGATATCGCCGGCATATACTACATCCCCCTGCAAAGCTTCAGACTCATCAGTGAGCATGGCATTGGCTGCTTTCAACTCATCCAGCACTTTAACATAGATGTCCTGTTGCTTATCATAAACAGGTTTGAAATTGGAAGAATCCCCCTGTAATGCGTTGGTATAAGGTACATCACCAAAAGTTTGTGTTAGCCGGATGATGTAATAGGATTTAAAAAACTTGGCTATGGCCATGTAAGCAGGCTTGTTTACACGCATTGCTTCATTTTCCATTTTCATTACCTGGCGCAGGTTATCATAATCGCCAAAGCCGCCACGCTGCCAGCCATAATACTGGTTATTGTTAACACCATCTGTATATACAATGTACCTGCTGGCCAGCGATGATGCCAGTGACACTTCGTTAAAAGCTGTTATTTCAATAGAAGTAAGTAACAGGTTGGGGGTAGCCTGTGTTGTGCGGTTAGGGTCAACCTGGAAATCGCTGAACTTTTTGCAACTGCAGCATATACCGGTTAACAGTATAAAAGCCGCTATATGTATATGTTTCATATTATTCTTGCTTGGTTGATTAAAACTTAAGGTTTACGTTGAAGCCAATGTTACGTGTAGCCGGTGTTTGCAGGTTATCGCTACGTGGGTCCGGATCTACATTAGGCAATTTAGAAAACAGCAACAGGTTACGGCCTACAAGACCAAAGCTTGCACTTTTAAAGAAGCTGTTG
The DNA here is from genome assembly GCF_009650435.1 of Foetidibacter luteolus. Lineage (GTDB taxonomy): Bacteria > Bacteroidota > Bacteroidia > Chitinophagales > Chitinophagaceae > Foetidibacter > Foetidibacter luteolus. The sequence goes on along the minus strand of NZ_VVIP01000008.1, from coordinate 20,613 downwards.
CTTAACCATGCTGCCGGCAGTTGCCAGGAGAAAGTAACCTCCCTTAGCTTTAAGAAAGTTTGAGAATAATAGTTATAGTTTACATAAGCCGCGTTACTGGTATTAACCATATAATCTATATAGTTAACGGCTGTTGTGTTAGGGGCAAACTTTCTTGTATCGCTGGTTATATTGCCATTGGCATCGTACTGCACTTCGCCTGATACCACTACCACACCCTGACCAACATAAGTTGCATTGCCTGCATTGGCATCATCCCTAAACTGGTTAACAGTGCCAGGGTGCGTACCGCCCCACCACATTTTTTGGTTGGTGGTAGAGTACATTAACCCGCCAATTCTTCCATCCACCAAAATTTTGAGTGAATAGTTTTTGTAATTGAACGAGTTTTCAAGGCCGTAAGTCCATTTAGGATCAGAGTTACCGCGATAGCTTACAAAACTGTTCCACAACGGGAAACCATTGTTTTCATAGATGATATTGCCTGATGGATCTGTGGCGTAAGTCCAGTCGAAAATTTTGTCGGTATTATCGCCTACACGCAAATTATCCAACCTTTCCTCGTTGTTATAAATTTCTTTCAGGTAGCGGCGGTAGGTGCTGAAGTTGGCAGTAACATCCCAACGGAAGTTTGCCGATTTAACAGGTGTTCCAGAAGCTATAATTTCAAGCCCCCTACGTTGAAAAATATGCCCATTAACCAGGAAAGAACTATAACCACTGGTATTGGATACCGGTATTTTACTTATATTATTTGCGTCTCTTGTTTGGAAATACGTAACATCAAACGACAGCCTGCTGTTGAACAGCCTTATTTCCAGGCCACCTTCCCAGGAATGTGATGTTTGTGGTTTAAGATCGCTGCTTATCTGTTCAGGTCCATACACCAATGATGGAGTCCCATTCCATATAGTGCCATTGTTATAAGCTGGTATATAGCTATATGTGTAATCGTCATCCAGCAATGTGCCGCTTGAGACTGTTGACCAAGATGCTCTTGCTTTAAGATACGAAATTACTTTTGGTAACCTGGCAAGTTGTGATATAACTACCGAAGCCGAATACGAAGGATAGAAATAGGTATTGTTGGCTATTGGCAGCGTTGATATTTTATCCTGCCTGGCTGTGGCTGAAACATAAATTGAATTCAGGAACTCCAGGTCAACATAGCCGTACAAACTGGCGGTTCTTCTTTCCTCAAAATTGTTGGTGGATTTTGTTGGATTAATGGAATTGGCCAGGTTATAAAAGCCTGGAATAGTTAGGCCATCCGTATTGCTGTAACGGCCTTTAAAGTTGCGGTAGTAGTTAGAGCCACCGGCCAATGCATGCAACTTAAAATTGCCGGTAAACTGGTGTTCGTATTCCAGCATCAGGTCGTTAACTATGTCAAAATAGCTTTCATCTGTAACATAATAATTACCCAATGATTTATTGCTGTAACCTACATAACTCTTAGGTTCCTTTATATCCCGGTTAAGGCCGTAAATGTTGGCGCCTGTCCTGAACTTGGCGCTGAAATCATTATTGATCTTATACGACAAGGTAAGCGAGCCAAACGTATTGTCTTTATAATAAGAACGCAGGTATTCATACGCCTGGAAGTAAGGGTTGTTGTACCAGGAATTATTATAGTGGTATTGCTGGATACCCTCCTGCCCCGGCGCCCAGTAATTGCGCAGGGTTTTTACGTCAACATCAGGGCCTGTCCACAATACCAGGTTGTACAGGTAATTGGTAGGGCCGTAACCAGTTTCAGGAAAATTGGGTGTGTACTGGCGGTTATAGGTAAGGCGTGCATCTACATTCAGTTTTTCTGTCAGGTTGTAGTTACCTGCCACACTGAAAGAACTGTTGTTCAACTGCGTATTAGGCACGATACCCAATTGGTATATGTGCGACGCGGAAGTACGGAAACTTCCTTTTTCGTTACCCTTGGAAATACTGATGCTGTTGCTGCTTACAATACCCGTTCTGAAAAAGTTTTTTACATTGTCTTTACCCCTTGATAAGAAAGCTGTAGGCACCCTTTCACCGGTGTTCGGGTCAATAGGGCTGTCGTATTGTGTGGTTTCCCAATAACCGCTGGGGGTATTAGCATCCCGCTGGTCAAGTTTTGGGCCCCATATCCAGCCGGCGCCTTCTGTGCCGCCACCGGAACCATCTACAAATGCGTACTGGCCTTTATAGCCGTTGCCATATTGCGTTTGCACATCTGGTATGCGTATAAAGCTGGGCTGGAACATGGTAGATGAATTAAAATCTACCACCAGGTCTTTTCCTTTACCTCTTTTTGTAGTAATCATAATGGCACCATTCTGGCCGATAGAACCGTACAATGCAGAAGCGGTGGCGCCTTTAAGCACACTGATGTTTTCTACATCGTTGGAGTTGATTTTCCAAAAATCTGCAGATTGGTCGGGCACCCCGTCAATAACAATCAACGGCTGCCTGCCCCTTAGGTAAATAGAGGGGTTTTGAAACAGGTCAGTAGAGTTATATACCTGCAAACCCGCTACCCTGCCGGTAAGAGAATTGATCATATTAGGCTCAGGCGCTTTAACCAGGTTTTCACCTTTTACTTCCTGTACAGCATAGCCCAGCCTGGCTTTTTCCTTTTTAATGCCCAGCGCTGTAACCACTACTTCGTTAACGGCACTTACATCTGCCTGTAATATAACCGAGTACAACTTGTCTTCGTTAATGGTTATTTCCTGTGTGGAAAACCCAACGTAGGACACAGCGAGTACATCTCCTTTTTCCGCACTAATGCTAAAGGCGCCTTTTTCATCCGTAGCGGTTCCGCTGTTGGTTCTTTTGTTTACTACAGATGCGCCAACAACGGGGCTTTGCTTATCATCTACCACAATACCTTTTACAGTAAAGGCCGGCATATACGCCGCCATGTAACTGGCCTTGTACACCTGCGCGGCCTGCACGCCAATAAGGTTACCTACTTTTACAAATTTCAGCATCGCTTTTTCAGCTACTTCATCCAGCGTTTCATCCAGCGTTCTTTCTTTTTTAACCAGTGTAATCTTTTTTTGAAGGTTGCTTAGCGAAGGATTGTAAGTAAACTTTACAGAAAAGGCCGCTTCTAAATGAAGTATTACTTTTTCAGCCGTGGTACTTTCAAAGCCAAGCATCTTTCTTTGACTTGAAGCCGGAGAAGCATGCACATAAATGGTGTTTAGAAGGAGTACAGCGCAAAAAAACCATGCGGCCATTTGCCTGCAATACCCTGCAATGGGGATACTTTTCATATACGCAGTTTTAGATTGTTTCGGTTAACAAAAAGGTTAGTATATAACTATTGTATGTTGTTCCTGAATTTTATAGTTGCTGTTTAAGCTAAAGCATATTACACTCAATACATCCTGCAATGATTGGTTTTCGTATGTTGCCGTTACTGTTTGCTTAGCCAGGCTTTTATCCTGCAGGATTATTTCAACATTATACCATTCAGAAAGCTTTTTAACCGCTTGCTGCAACGGGGTTTTATTAAACACTATTTTATTGGATAGCCACTCCTGCACTCCTGATGCATCAAATGATTGTTTGCGTATTCCAGCTTTGCTCCATGCAGCCTCTTCACCCGGGATTACAATAACAGGTTTTACAAAGCTTTTACTATCCGATGGCGCTACCTGTATTTTACCTTCCAGCAAAGACACAGTTGTATTCGTGGCGGCCGGTGCTGTGTGCACATAGAACGATGTACCCAAGGCGGTAGTGGCAAGCTGTCCGCTGGTTACTGTAAAAGGTTTCGCCGGGTTTTTGGCCACTTCAAAAAAGGCGGAGCCACTAAGGCTTACCCGCCTGTCCTGCTTATTATAATTTTCATCCCAGGTAATGCTGGCCAGGGAGTTTAAGGTTACTGTTGTACCATCCGGAAGTTGCAGCTTTCGGCGCTGGCCAAAAGAACTCTGCTCTTTTGTTACTGCCAATGGCTTTGTTACTGAAGCCTCACCTTTTCCGCCATTAAAAAAAAACAGGGTAAAAACAATTATTACAGCGGCTGCTACTGCCGTAAGCGGCAAAAATCTTCTATACAAACTTTTAACCGGCGCTGTTTTGCTATCCTCTTCCTGTCCTGTAATTTCCTTTTGCTCAAAAGTTTTTCTTAAAAGCAACATGCCCTGCACCTGGCGTACCTGTTGTTCCACATCTTCTTTTGACAGCTTGCCATGCAGCAGCCATACCATTTTAGCCGCCTGCTCAAACACTTCTTTTTGCTCGGGCAATGCATCCATAACCATTTTCCACTGCAGCGTTTCTTCGCCAGCCGCGTTAAGACAAAAGTTTACAAAGCTTTCATCGCACATTAACTCTTCCACCGTGTAAATTTTGCCTTGCATGAACCCTTGTTTTTATAAATGATACGGATGCCTTTATTTTTTACCCGCTTAAAACAAAATTTTTTTTTGGGCACCAACTTTAGTTTTTCATGGCAAGCTTCGTTGTGTCACTCACTTGTACTGCACCGCTATTGGCGGCTGCATATTCCGCATCCCGCAGCATTACCTGGTAAGATTTATTTTTATGGCGACTTTTGAACAATCGTATTACCCTGTTGTATGGCAGGTAGATAAATTTACAGGCTGGGGCGATCCATCACAGTGGCAAGTATTAAGACGACAGGCATTTGAGAAGCAGATTAATGACTGTTTGCAATGCTGCGGGATGCTGCCTTTGCTGTTCAGTAAAGCGGTACAGTACAAGTGAGTGACACAACCAAAGCCTCATAGCAGCTATGCAGCCTGGACAATGAAAACGGTCTTTAAAAAATTACCAAAGAGCGGAGAACATGATTTTTTTCAGCTTGCTTACCAACTCAGGGCTGCGCAGCCTGCTAATGGCTTCGTGCAGTTTATTATAAACCGTGCGTATGTTAAGGGATGTTTTTTCCGCTATTTCATCGCAGCTAAGCTGCTCGTAAAATCTTAGCTGCACCAATTGTTTTTGCCGCTCCGGCAAGGCACTAATGGCTTGCTGCAAGGCATGGGATAATGCGGCATCTTTTTGATGAAGGCCCGCATATTCTTCAAAAGACTGTTCTGCCAACGCTTCTGTTTGCAGGTAATTATAGCCGGATTCTTTTTCCCGCTTCATCATTTCCAAATGCTTCAGTAAAAAATGCCTGAACGAAACAACGAGGTAATTCTTAACGCTTACTACTTCAGCCAGCTTTTCTCTTCTATCCCAAACATGAACAAAAAACTGGTTGATAATATCTTTCGCCGTATCGGGGTTACGCAAGAATTTTACGGCATACTTAAAAAGGTCGGCATAGTAAAGCATCATCAGGCTAAAAAGGGCATTTTCATTGCCTGAATGAAGCTGTTTCAGCAACTGGTGTTCACCAAGGTGGTTTTCGTTATCAGCAATCAACTCTTTCATGGCGGCTGGTATATGCGGTTATTAAAGTTAGCAATTCCATAGAATCCATATCATGCAAACGCTTGCGTGAAAAAGCAGTTGTAACGCTTACCAAATTCATGGCCCAAAATAACTGCATGCCCTTGTAAGAAAACTTGAAACGGGATTAAGTGATTGTTATGTGTAAACCGGGCTACACCATGGGCACTACAAGATAATGACTGCACAATGAATTTTTTTTAGCGACAGGAAAAAATAATTATTACTTAATCAACTGCCAGTAATTGAGAGAAAACATTCATTTTTTCAAAACTCGTTTTAGATATCGTTAAATAAAACCCTCGTTACATAAAAAATCATCACATAGTAATAAGTATCATATTTACGTCTATTAATAATTTCATAATATGTACAAATAACATATCGGCGATTATTTATCACTTTTGCAGCAAAACCAAAGACAAGCAACACATGAGCAAACCGATCAAACTGCTTCTTGGCTTTATGCTGAGCTTATTTTCTATTGCCGGCATTAAGGCCCAGGAAACCACCTCCGAAATTACCGGCGTCATCTCTAACAACAACGAGCCTGTAGCCGGCGCCAGCATTACCGCGGTGCATACGCCCACAGGTACCAAGTATGTAACCAGCAGCCGTAAAGATGGCCGTTACAACCTTCCCAACCTGCGTGTAGGCGGCCCCTACATTATTACCGCATCTTTTGTGGGATTTAAAGAGGAAAAACAGGAAGGCGTTTTCCTGATACTGGGACAGGAATTCAAGGCCGATTTTTCTCTTAACGCGGAAACAGCAACCCTTACTGAACTGGTAGTTAGGGCTAACCGGCAGGACAAAGTTTTTAACAACAACCGCACCGGCAGCCAGGAAATCATCAACCGTTCTCAAATTGAGCGTCTGCCTACCATCAACCGCTCTTTACAAGACTTTACCAAACTTACACCTTCGGCCAACGGTTTAAGCTTTGGCGGCCGTAACAACCTATACAACAATGTTACGGTTGATGGCGCCAACTTCAACAATGCGTTTGGGCTTTCTTCAACATTGGGTGGACAAACCAACTCTCAACCAATAAGCCTTGACGCCATTGAGCAGATACAGGTAAACATTTCTCCTTATGATGTTCGCCAGGGCGGTTTCTCAGGCACCGGTATCAACTCTGTTACCCGCAGCGGTACCAACCAGTTTAAAGGATCTGTTTACACCTATCTTAAAGGACCTGGTACCCAGGGTTACAAAATAAGAACCGTTGAAGTACCCAAACAGGATTTCAGCTATAACCTCCGCGGCTTTTCCCTGGGCGGCCCCATCATTAAAAACAAACTATTCTTCTTTGTAAGCGCCGAGCAGGAAAGGCTTAAGCAGCCGGCAACACCATGGCTGGCCGCAACACCCAATATGCAGGCCAATGGCATAACCGTATCGCAGGCTACTGCCAGTTCACTGGATTCGCTAAGACAGTTCCTGGTGGATAAATACGGCTACGACCCCGGCCAATACCAGGATTACACTTACCGCACACAAAGCGATAAGGTTACCGTTAAGCTTGACTGGAATATTAATAACAGCAACACTTTTACCATTAAGTACAACTACCTTAAATCATTCAGGGATCAGTCGGCCAGTTCCAGCGGCGCACCTACCAACGGGCGTGGTGGCAGCGCTACCGGCCTGGGTTTTAGCGGTAATGGCTATACCATCAACAACAACTTCAACATTTTTATAGCGGAACTTAACACAAGGTTCAGCAATAGGGTATCCAACAAGTTCCAGGTAGGTTATACAGCTTTGAGAGATTACCGCTCAAGCCTGGCCGGCGGCAATTTTCCGCTGGTAGACATCATGAACGGCATCGGCCAGACTTACACTTCGTTTGGTTATGAGCCTTTTACTTATAACAACCTGCTTAACACCAATATCTTCCAGGTATCAGATATTGTAACGCTGTTCAAAGGCGCTCACGAGTTAACTTTCGGTACACAGAACTACATTAAGACCTTTAAGAACGGTTTTGCACCTAACTATGTAGGCATGTACCGCTTTAACACGCTGGCAGACTTTTACAACAGTGCAATCAATGGTGCTGCCAATGCTGTTAGCTATACCCTGCAATACGCGGTAACCAAGGATGGTTCTTTTCCTTTTGCCAATGTGGGCTCTAAAGAGCTGGGTGTTTTTGCACAGGACAAATGGAGGATCAGGAACAACTTCACCCTTACTTACGGCATACGTATAGATGTTCCGATTTTTGACAACAAATTCGAGAGCAACGAATATTCCAAGGACCTTGCTTTCAGGTTTGGGCAGAAGTATGATGTTGGCGCCAAACCCGGCACTAACCTGCTGTTCTCTCCCCGTGTTGGTTTTAACTGGGATGTTACCGGGGATAAATCAACCCAGGTACGTGGTGGCCTTGGCCTATTTGCAGGCCCCCCTCCTTTTGTATGGATAAGCAACCAGGCCAGCAATAACGGCGTGCAGTTTGGTTCTTTTACAACCACATCCGGCGTGGCGTTTAACCCGGATATGGACGCTTACCGCCCTGCCGCAACCGCACCCAATACTTCTTACAACCTGGTATTTACAGATAAAGACTTTAAATTTCCCCAGGTGTTAAAAGCCAGCCTGGCGATAGATAAAAAGCTGCCGGGAGATATTGTGGGCACTTTGGAATTTACCTATTCAAAAGATATCAATGCTGTTTACTTCCAAAACGTTAACCTGCCCTCTACTGGCGTTGCATTCGCCGGTTCTGATACCAGGGTCCGTTATGACAGCACGAGAATATGGGGCGGCAAACCGGTAGCGACTGTTACTAACCCCAACATCAGCAATGCCATCTTAATGACCAACTCCAACAAGGGTTACGCTTATAATGTAACATTGCAGTTGCAAAAAAGCATGCGCAACCTGTACCTGAGCGCTGCTTACACTTACAGTAAATCAAAATCACTGAATGACGGTGGTTCTATCGCTGCCAGCATGTGGCGTGACAGGCCAGTTTCCGGCGACCCCAATGCTGAAGACCTTGGTTATGCCAACTTTTACCTGCCACACCGTGTAATAGCTTCAGCTTCTTACAGGTTTGAATATGCCAAGCATTTCGCTACTTCTATTGGCCTTATTTATGAAGCAGCGCCTGCAGGGGTTGGTTCTTACACCTACAATGGCGATATTAACAATGACGGCACCGGTGGCAATAACGACCTTATCTACATTCCCAAAGCCCAGGATGACATTGTACTTGTACCGGTTAACACGGGTGGCGGCACTATTACCGATACCAGGACAGCCGCACAGATATGGGCGCAACTGAACAACTTTATTAACCAGGATCCGTACCTGAGCGCCAACAAAGGCAAAATCGTAGAGCGTAACGGCGTAGTAATGCCCTGGTACAAAAGGCTTGACCTGAATGTTACACAGGATTTCTACTTTACTTCAGGAAAGGAAAAAACAAAGCACACCTTGCGCCTGTCTGTGGATATTGTTAATGTGGGCAACCTGCTCAACAAAAACTGGGGCGTGTACAAAACCTGGAATACGCCATACAATATCAGCTCTCAGTCGGCCAGCTTTCTTAAGTATGAAGGCATCGTACCTGCCGGACAGGATAATGCAGGCAAACCCCGCTACTCTTTCCCTTACGCGGATGCTACCAACCAAATTCCTTATGTAAACAGTTTCAGGGATGATACAGGCATCCTTTCCCGCTGGCAAATGCAGATAGGCCTACGTTATCTTTTTAACTAACAGCGTCATTCTTACAATAAAAAAGTCACGGCCTAGGCCGTGACTTTTTTATTTACTTTACTTGTTGTATGCCAATACTAAAAGCTGATACCACATCAGTTAGTGGCAACTTCAACCACCGCTTTCTCCTGCATTTCCGCTTTAAGGGTATTCAATAACATTTTGGCAGCCGTTTTAACCTGTACCCAATCCTTCTCCACCTCATCTTCCGGCAGCAGCCGGGCGGGCATAAAAATGTCCCTCGTTATCCTTTCCAGGCCGCGGAAAGGCTGCCCCGCTTTCCAGGTAAGGTTGGCAAAGCGCAGGAAAACAAGTTTCTTATCACTGCTGATGCTGTCTTTGAGAATAGATTGCAGCAATACCGAAGGCAATATCTTTTCTTTGGCCGCATAAAAACTAAGCCCGCATTCCAAGGCATAAAAGCCGGCTACATTAGTAGCTATCTTTTGGTCTTTAACCGGCTTGGCAACAGTTGCTGTTGCATCTTCCGGGGTTAAAAAAGGCGGCGCCTGCTGGTTTTGAGATACGTAGTAGGATGAATCAAGATAACCCGCCATAGACAATGCGAAGCTTGTATCCTGCAGAAGTTTTTTAAGTAATTGCAGTTGCTCCTCTAACCCGGCATTGCTTACCGGCTGCATGGCTGCATGCAATTTTTTACCCGCGGTAACTATCTGGTTATAATCTTTGTCAACTTCAGGCTTGCTTAAAAAGTTGAAAACCATAAAAATGGGCCGCTGTATCCGCTCCAGGCTGCGGAATGGCTGCCCGGCTTTCCAGGAAGCATTGGCAAAACGGTTAAGCAAGAATACATCGCCGCTATCGGCTTTTCCTGTAACCATTTTGTCAAGAATGGCATAAGGCGTAGTATTCTGCTGTTCGCTTAAAATACCAATACCACATTCCAATGCGTAAAAGCCCGCAAGATTGATGGCTATTTTTTCCTCCTTTACGCTTTTGGTAACTGTCGCGGTGTCTTCGCCGGGACCAAGAAAGGGTGGCGCCGTTTGTCCTGTGCCTTCATAATAAGATGCTTCCTGCGCTTTCGCTATTTCCAGGGCATAGGACGTGTCTCTAAGTAACGAATCAATTACATGCAGCTCTTCATTCATTTGCATAGTTGTATCATTTGGGTTTTTGGTTGATGAACATGAATACACCAACAAAAATGATGCAATTGCCATTAACCGGCAAAATTGTTGTAACATGGTTAGCTGGTTTAATCAGAAGTTAATGGCTTTCCACAGAAAATCTATTGGGCTGTTTAACCACAGTAGTGTTATCTTTTGTATTTAAAGAATAAGTGGTCCATGCTCCATTTGCCCGGGCCCGCAAAAAAGAAAACCGCTAAAAGCAGCACAAACAAAAACGGATGCTGGTCTTCCATAAAAATTTTACCGTGCCCCATACCGAATGCTATGATGCACATGGTTATCATCAGCGGTATGGTTGCCAGCCTCGTAAACAGTCCAACAGCCAACAACACGCCACACACAAACTCTGTACCCTTGCCCAGGTAAGCCATAAACACGGGCGCCGGAAATTTAAGGTCGGTAAGCCATTGGCGGTAATCATTCATTTTAGTGCTGTCAAACACTTCAAAACCATGATAAGCCATAAAAACGCCGGTAACAATTCTTACAACAGCTATGCCTTCTTTTTCAAAAAATCCATGCGGCGAAACAAGTTTTTTCATAAAAGGATAAAGATTTGTTTTTTGGTTAAAGAGATACTATATAAATATAGCATTTAAAAGTTTGGCTCAAAGCTAAACAGGTTTTGTATCGTTGGGGGCATGTGTGTAGATTTTTCATCGTATATCCCACATGAAACATCTTACATTTTCAGGGGGTGTGCCTGGGGCCGGGCAGAACTTTGTTCGCAACCCTCGGCAAAGCAACATTCAGTTGCTTTTCCTCACTTGCGCTATTACTGCGGCCCAAAAGCCGGGCTGCGATGGCTTCACCGGGGTAACCGCTTCAATCCCTCACCCAAAAGCGCTGCACGTCGCTATTTTTGTATGCAGGTTTTGTATGCACAAATCCTGGCAATCAATTCTACCCTCAAGCAAAATACATTCAAGCTTCACTATTATACTAATACCCGTTCGTTTGATAATTAATTGTTAACGCAGGTTACCTTTCTTCACAACCGGTATTAAAGTGTAAAAGGCACACATTCAGCCAGCCCGACAAACTGAACACATTCCACCCGATGGCCTGCACAATATGAATCTCCGCGATTGATTGTTACAAAAAATTTAAGCAAAACGTAATTGCCGCACTGTAACGGCTTTACACATGCATGTAACATTTTAAATGATGAATTATGAAAGCAATGATTAAAGATCTATTTTATGACAAAGAAGTTGTGAACACCCTGAAAGAAACTGAAATTAACCAGGCAATCTTATATACGCATCTTCTTAGTGGCAGGATAACCATGAAGGAATACTTAAGCATCTGTAAATCTTAAGCAAACCGGTTAACCACACACAATAAAAAAAGCCCGTACAGGGCTTTTTTTATTGTAGAGTATTTACAACTTGTTTGTGGACTGTTATGTATCGCTGCCCGGTACTTTAAACTGTATCACTACTTTGGCATTCTTTTGTTCGGTGGATGTTATAAAGAGTTCGTAACGTTTGCCACCGGTGGTTATTACCATGAGCGCTGTATTAGGGGGAATTTTTCCCAGGTTATCGGCCACCATGATAAATTCATGTACCGGGTCGTCAACAGTGGCTTTTATATTAAGCGTTACCGGTTGGTAACTAAGGCCTTTTTTGTATGCCACTACCTCGTTATTATGATACACCGTAATGGTATCGCCATCTATTTCCCCGTTATCATACAACTGTATTTTAATGTTGCCCGATGTTGTTGCTATAGTTTTAACCAGGGTATTTTCCCTTTCTTTAATAATGGCCGGTACGGGTACTTTAATTTTAGGTTTAGGTAACTCTTCCGGCTCAGGCTGCTTTTGTTCCGGCACTATTACCAGCGGGGCCGCCGTATCTTTTTTGGCCAGGCCTGCAGGTGGTGTTGTACTCTGTTTCTTTGGTGTTGTTTTGCTTTTGGCTACAGGCGGTTTTTTAGGGGTAGAGGTATTACTGCCGGCTTTTGCCACAGGTTTTTGCGTGGTTTTTGGCTTGCTTTTTCCGGCAAGGGTGGCGCTTGCTGCAGGCTTTTTGCTTTTGGGCGTAACGGCCTTCTTTTTAGCAGCTAACTCATCCTCCTTTTTCTTGTTTTCATACTTTACCAAAAAGTCTTCTTTCTGAAAATCAGATTCCGGTACCTTCTCAAGATATACCGTACCTGCCCCACAATCTGCTTTAGTGTTCGCATTTACACTGGTAAAAGTACCTTCCAGTATCTCCAAATCGCCCTCCCTGGCATAGTCAAGGTAACAGGTCATAACACAGGGTTCGCTTTTGTCAGCTATCTTAAGTTCTACCAGTTTAAGTTCCTGTATTAAAATGTTTTTTGCGGTTTTCATGTAAATGCCCCGCATGGTGGCTTTGCCATAAAAAATGGTAGTACGGTAAGAATAGGTTACACCATTAAGTGCATTATTCTCCAATTGCTCAATCTGTATTTCGTATTTGTATTTCTGCCGGTATAACCCCTGGCCCGACATAAAATATCCCCGCCAGATGCCTGTAATTTCCTGGGCATTAAGGTTAAATGATAAAGTAAAGAGTATAATAAGGGATACCAGTCTCTTCATAGTACAAATGTAGCTGATGGTAAAAGTTTAAAATAATCGTAAACAGTTAAGGTTTTACGAAGATTGTCGTTTAATGTTTTTCGTACATACCGTCGTTCTCAATCACCTTTCATTGCTTTAATAGAATTTTTTGGGGTGTCCCTCGTACCTCGGGCCGGGCAGAACTGCGTTCGCAACCTTCGTTAAAGCAACATTTAGTTGCTTTCCCTCGGTTGTGCTATTACTCCGGCACAAAAGCCCTGCTGCTATGGCCTCACCGGGGTAGCCGCTGCAATCCCTCACCCGAAAGTGCGGCACGCTTTTTTTGCAAGGCGGTTACAGTAGAGATGCGATGCGTCGCATCTCTACGCCCGGGCTGAAAAGATGCCATGAAAAACAGAACGATGAAAGTAGTGCGACGCAACGAAGTCGCCACAGGGCTATGTCGCCGACCACCACATTTGTCCGCCTGATTTCAAATATAAAAATGAAATTTTCAGCATTGAATGTTTTGCTGTTCTCTGCGGTGCATTTACTACTTTTGCAGCCCTGTTCCGCAAAACGCCCCAATGTTTGGCGGGCAGCATTACTAAAATCTAAGATAAGGATTTGATTGTATGATTAACATTACACTTCCCGATGGCGCGGTTAAGCAGTTTGAAAAAGGAGTTACTGCGCTTGACGTAGCCAAATCCATCAGCGAGGGATTGGCAAGAAAAGTATTGGCGGCAAACGTTAACGGACAGGTTTGGGACGCAACACGCCCCCTGAACGAAGACGCAACGCTTAAACTGCTTACCTGGAACGATACGGAGGGTAAATCTACATTCTGGCATTCTTCAGCGCACCTGATGGCTGAAGCGGTGGAGAGCCTTTTTCCCGGCGTAAAATTCTGGGTTGGCCCGGCTACCGTAAACCCGCCCGGCTTTTACTACGACATAGACTTTGGCGATAAAAAACTTACCGAAGAAGACCTGGCGAAGCTGGAGAAAAAAATGAATGAGCTTGCCAAACAAAGCAACGCTTATGTGCGCAAGGAAATGCCGAAGAATGAGGCGGTAGAATATTTTGCAGGCAAGGGCGATGAATACAAACTGGACTTACTGCAAAACCTGGAAGATGGCAAGATTACTTTTTACAGCCAGGGTAACTTTACTGACTTATGCCGCGGGCCGCATATACCCAATACCGGTTTTATAAAGGCTATAAAGCTTACCAATATTGCCGGCGCTTACTGGAAGGGCGACGAAAAGAACAAACAGCTTACCCGCCTGTACGGTATTACCTTCCCCAGCCAGAAAGAGCTGGATGAATACCTGGCATTGCTGGAAGAAGCCAAGAAAAGAGACCACCGCAAACTGGGCAAAGAACTGGGCATTTACACCATGGATGATGATGTGGGCCAGGGTTTGATTATGTGGTTGCCCAACGGTACGGTTATTATTGAAGAACTGGAAAAGCTGGCCAAGGAAACTGAAGAAGATGGCGGCTACAAGCGTGTGGTAACTCCGCACATAGCCAAAGAAAGCATGTACCTTACCAGTGGCCACCTGCCTTACTATGCAGATAGTATGTACCCGCCCATGGAACTGGATGGCGAGAAATACTACCTGAAAAGCATGAACTGCCCGCACCACCATAAAATTTTTGCGGCAGAGCCAAAAAGTTACCGTGATTTACCGTACAGGATTGCGGAGTATGGTACTGTATACCGTTACGAGCAAAGTGGTGAATTATTCGGGCTGATGCGTGTACGTTGCCTGCACATGAACGATGCGCATATTTACTGTACCAAAGAACAGTTTAACGACGAGTTTAGGGCGGTAAATGAAATGTACCTGAAGTACTTTAAGATTTTTGGTGTTGACAAATATGTGATGCGCCTTTCGCTGCACTCTCCTGAGAAGCTGGGCGTTAAATACGTAAATGAGCCGCAGCTATGGAAAGAAACCGAAGAAATGGTACGCAACGTGCTGATAGAATCCAACATTCCTTATGTGGAAGTGCAGGACGAAGCGGCCTTTTACGGGCCTAAAATAGACGTGCAGATTTACAGTGTTATAGGCCGGGAATTTACACTGGCCACCAACCAGGTGGATTTTTCGCAGGGCCGCAGCTTTAAACTGCAGTACACTACGGCGGATAATTCGGCTGACACTCCGCTGATCATTCACCGTGCGCCGCTGGGTACCCACGAACGCTTTATCGGCTTTTTGCTGGAGCACTATGCCGGCAAACTACCGGTATGGTTGTCACCGGTGCAGGTAAAGATTTTACCTATCAGCGATAAATTCCTGGACTATGCCCACGACGTAAAAGCTAAACTTCGCAAGGCTGGCGTTAGGGTAGAAATGGATGACCGAAGTGAGAAAATAGGCAAGAAAATTCGTGAAGCCGAACTAAGTAAGGTACCATATATGCTGGTTTTGGGTGAAAAGGAGGTAGCCGAAGGCAGGCTTTCTGTGCGCAGGCAGGGCAAAGGCGATACCGGCAGTTTGTCAGTTGACGAGTTCATTGGTACAATTGTAGATGAAATAAGGGAGCGAAAATCTGGCGAATAATATTATTTTTACGTAATGGACTAATATGCCAGAATAACAGAATCTTGAATCTGTTCTTTTTAACTTTAAAAACAATTATTCACAAAACAACACTTAATGGCATTACCACAAAGAATGGGAGGGGGTGGAGGTCGCTTCAACCCCAGATTTAACAGGCAACCGGAACCGGAACACCGCATTAACGAAAGAATACGGGTACCGCAGGTAAGATTGGTAGGCGATAATGTAACAGTTGGAATTTACCCCACGCAAGAAGCTTTGCGCATTGCACAACAACAGGAAATGGATTTGGTGGAAATTTCGCCAAATGCCGATCCTCCTGTATGCAAGGTGATTGACTATAAAAAGTTTCTTTACGAGAAAAAGCGTAAGGAAAAAGAAATGAAGGCCAATGCCAAGCAAAGCGAGGTAAAGGAAATTCGTTTCACGCCCGGCACCGATGACCACGACTTCGATTTTAAAGCCAAACATGCTGAAAAATTTTTGAAAGACGGCAACAAGGTGAAAGCCTATGTGCAGTTTAAAGGCCGTGCCATCATGTTCCAGGACAGGGGGCAGTTGCTGTTACTGAAATTCGCAGAACGTTTGGGCGAAGTAGGCGTACTTGAAGGCTTGCCCAAAATGGAGGGTAAACGTATGCTTGTTATGTTTGCACCCAAAGGCAACAAGAAAAAATAAAATTACCGGTTATACGAAAATGGAAAGAGGTGGCGAAGGCTTACCTCTTTTGTTGTTTAGGATGTGGTGTGTTTTTGAGCGATACCATTTTTAAAGCATAGGGGGTGCCCCCAAGCTATCGCAAGGGGTCGGGCTTTTCGCTATTACTCCGCCACAAAAGCCAACACACAATATCTTCAGCGGGGTATCCGCTTCAATCCCTCACCCGTAGTGTAACCTGTTTATTTATCATATTCAGGCTGTTAGTTTAACAATGGCAAAATTTTCCCTGTATTGTGCTTTATGGATCAATCTCACTTTCTTCCGGCACATTCTTGCATAATACCAGCAATCAACCGTGCCCACTGGGCATACTCAAGCGCGGAATAATGAAGTTTATCCGCGACGAGCCTCTCATCATCTTTACCTGCTGAGCGGCTACTGCCGGTAATATCTACGTACTGTGTTTCATATTGCTCAGACAGTTTACTGTTAACAGCGTTAAACCCGGCAATTTCCTGGGATATTTTTTGTGGGTTCTTGCTTTTGGCGAAAGGGGTTATGCCCCAGTCTGGTATGGACAACACTATTACGTGTTGCGGATTTTCGCCTGCCAGGTGTATTGCCTTGCGCAACAAAAACTCAAAGTCGGCTGCATAATCATCTATGTTAAGCCCACGGTATTGGTTATTTACACCCGCCAGTAATGACACAAAATCGTATTGTTCGTTTAGTTTTGAATGCAATATGTGTTCAGCCAGTTCGCTGGTAGTCCATCCTGTTTTTGCCACTATTTCCGGTGCGTGAAAATGCAGGCCCTTGCCCCGCAGCATTTGTACCGCCTGGTATGGAAAATTTTCAAACAGGCTTACGCCTTCACCCACGGTATAGGAATCTCCTAAGGCCAGGTAAGAAAAGCAATGCTTGGTCATGTAGTGAATGGTGAATGGTGAATCAATGCCATTTAGTTAAGAAACCAATGCCAGGTTGAGCTTGTCGAACCACTTTTATATACCTTGCTTTCGTGAACCCGCCTTCGATTCCGAAGTTTCTAAACTCAGGCTGACATGCTTAACTAAACAGCATCGAATTGTAAATGAACGCATCTTCCGGCAAAAATCCGGTTATATGGTTTTTACTATTTCATAAAACCTGTAACAATCTTCAAAGGAACAGTACAAAGGTGCCGGCGCTACACGGATTACGCCCGGTTCCCGGTAATCTGCCACTATGCCGTTTGCCGTTAATTTATCATGCACAACCCTTCCTTGTTGTTTAAAGTACAGGCAAAGCTGCGCCCCTCTCCTGCCAGGTTCGGGCGGTGTAATAATTTCAAAATCCAGGTTAGCCAAATGCTGTAAAAGAAAAGAAAGATATTTCGTAAGATTGATGCTTTTGTTCCTTAGTTTATCAATACCAGCTTTCTCAAAAAGCTCCAGGGAGGCTTTTAAAGCCACCGTATTAAAAACCTGTGCCGTACTTATGTTCCAGCCGCCGGCAGAAGCCTTTGGCCTAAAGCCTTTCTCCATTTTAAAGCGTGTTTTTTCATCATTGCCCCACCAGCCACCCAGTCTTGGTGTGGCAGTATTGACGGCATGACGTTCATGTACAAACAGGCCGCCGATGGCGCCAGGGCCGGCATTCAGGTATTTGTAACTGCACCAAACGGCAAAATCTACGTTCCAGTCATGCAGTTGTACGGGTACATTGCCTGTTACATGTGCCAGGTCAAACCCGGCAATAGCGCCGACCTGGTGGGCTGCGGCGGTTATTGCCGCCATATTGAACAACTGCCCGGTATAGTAGTTAATTCCGCCAAACAATACCAGGGCAAGATGTTCCCCATGCTCTGCAATGGCTTGCAGAATGTCTTCATCCCTCAATAGCTTTTCATTTTCCCGGGGCGTTACCTCAATAATAGCTTCACCGGGGTTATAGCCATAATGAAGCAGCAAGGTTTCCACGGCGTACTGGTCAGATGGAAAAGCCCCGGCTTCCATCATAATCTTGTAACGTTTACCACTAGGTTTGTAAAAGCTCAGCATCAGCAGGTGCAGGTTTACCGTAAGGGTATTCATTACCGTTACTTCCTGCTTTTGAGCGCCCACCAGTTTGGCTAACGGTTCCGTAACATAATCATGGTAGTATAACCAGGGATTGGGGCCGTGAAAATAGCCCTCCACGCCTAAAGTTTTCCATGATTCCAGTTCCTGCTGAATGGCGGCTTCTACATTCCTGGGCTGCAGGCCAAGCGAATTGCCACAGAAATAAATTACATCCCGGCCATCGTGTTGGGGGAAATGAAAGGCTTCTTTAAAACCTGCCAGTTCATCAAGGCTGTCCATCTGTTGTGCAAAAGATATAATAGGTTCAAAGGGCGTCATACAGCAACTTTTTTAGTGACAAATCAAGGTATATTTTACTTAGGGATAGCAACTATTTTATTTTAACCATGTAAGCCATGTGAGCACATGTAAGCTCCTCTCAATAGCAACTTTTTTAGTGACAAATCAAGGTAATATTTTACTTAGAGCCAGTAACTATTCTATTTTAACCATGTAAGTCATGTGAGCACATGTAAGATCCTCTCAATAGCAACTATTCTAGTCACAAATCCAGGTAGTATTTTACTTAGAGCCAGCAACTATTTTATTTTAACCATGTAAGTAATATGAGCACATGCAAGGCCCCCTTCACTCAAAAAGTTGTATCTAATTATCTTCTTTCAACAACTCTTCGCACTCTTCCAGCAATCGCTGTTTATTTATAGCTGCAGTACCTACTTCTTCGCAAACAAGGCCACCGGCAATATTGGCTGCCTCAGCGGCCAGGCGTACATTTTTGGTTAGCGCATACAGCAGCGATGCTACGGCTATCACGGTATCGCCTGCACCACTTACATCAGCAATGTTGCGTATATGCGAAGGAACAATTCTTGCCCCGGAACCTTTCTGGTAAAACACGCCTTTTTCAGATAGGGTAATCAGGGAAATTTTATGTTCCAGTATTTTATGCAGTTCGTTATGAATGTTCTTCAGTGCGTCAAGGCTTACTTCGTCACTCAGCAGGTTAAGCCCTTCTTTCACCTCTTTAAGATTTGGCTTAAATATGTCAACGGATTTGTAGGAGAAAAAGTTCTTTCGCTTGGGGTCAACAGCCACTACAATGCCGGCAGCCTTGCAAATGGCGGTTACGGATTGTATCAGGCTTTCGGTGATAACACCCTTGTTGTAATCCTCGAAAATAACTACAGCCGGCTGGTACCTTTTTACAAAACTCTGGAAGCTGTTCAACAATGCAGCTTCATCTTCTTTGCCAATATCGTCAGTCACTTCCGCATCCAGCCGCATCATTTGCTGGTTACGGCTCATAATGCGTGTTTTATTGGTGGTTATCCTGCCGCTGCTTTTCACAATGTATTTGGTGTCAATATGGGCATCCTGCAAAAGCCCAATCAGGGTTTCCCCGTCGGCATCATCGCCAATTACAGAGAAAACAGTTGTTTCGGCTTCCAGGGCAGCCAGGTTAAAAGCCACATTAGCGGCTCCGCCTACCCTCAGTTCCTTACTTTTTAGCGCCACTACCGGCACAGGTGCTTCCGGCGAAATACGCTCCACCTTGCCCCACCAATAGGTGTCCAGCATTATATCTCCGATAACCGCCACTTTAACCGTGGAAAATTCGCTGAATATTTTCTTAAAGTCTGCCATAAACAATCTCGTTACAGGAAAGTGGACAAATGTAAAGATGAACCTGTAAAATCAATATTGTACAAAAAATTTTATGATATCAGTCTTTAAGCCAGCAATAACCACTTGCGGGTTTAAAGCATTGACAATTTCCCCTTTACCAATAAGTATACTGCCGATGCGCCTTATAGTGTTGCACAGTAAGCAAATTGTGTTATAGAATGCGGAAGGAATGGATTTATTATTTCTTAAAAATGAGCAGAAAACATTGAAAAAAACTGAAGGAGCTTATATGCTTCTTAAAAACAAGCTGGTTTATTTTGCTGTTATTTAAAGGCGGCTAATTTTACTGCAAATATCCTTTTTGAAGAACCCACTGCTGATACTAATTATGTGGATGCTATGCGCATGCCATGAGCAAGGCAACCAGAACGTTTCGAATAGTATTTTTTTGAAAGAAAATACCAGGAGAAGGTTGGTTCTTGATTTTACGGTTACGGATATTAAGACAAGCCAACGCATTAAGACTGTATATTACCACGCTACTTTAAAGGAACCCTCCCTGAAAGTTATACAGGTGAAAGATTCTGTGCAGATTTTTTCAGTTACAGAAACCCTTGACTTTAATCCCCTGATGCACCCGGTACGGTGATATGGTAATGATGTTCAATCGCTTTAAAGAAGTTTGTTACTAGACAACCCTGCGCAAAGTGCAGCCTGTTGCACCTTTGGGTGAGGGATTGAAGCGGATACCCCGCTGAAGCCTTTGCAGCAGGGCCTTGTGGCGGAGTATGAGCGGAAAGCCCGACCCCTTGCGATAGCTTGGGGGCACCCCCAAGTACGATTTA